>JAQTMZ010000027.1 GCA_028714075.1 Gallionella sp. | reverse complement strand
GTGCAGTATTACCGCGTGGCGATAGACCGCCTGGCCGCCGGACGTTTGGGTTTGAACGTGGACGACATCGGCAACATCCTGCGCAGCCAGATCGAAGGCCAGCAACTCGGCATCGTGATTGAAGACGGGCGACGCACCCCGCTGGTTATGCGTGGCGCAAGCGACATTCAACGATCCCCCGCGCTGTTTGCCGCGCTCACCCTGCCGTTACCAGACGGACACAGCGTGCCGCTGTCAGCGGTCGCCAAACTGGAGCGCGTGGATGGCCCGGTCAAAGTGGATCGGGAAAACGGCCAGCGCATGGTAGTGGTGCGAAGCAATGTGCACGAGCGCGATCTGGTGGGTTTTGTGGAGGAGGCCAAGGCTGCCGTTGCCGCGCAAATCAAGCTGCCGGAAGGCTACCGCCTGACTTGGGGCGGGGAATTTGAAAACCAGCAACGCGCGGCGGCACGGCTCACCATCGTCATACCGGTGGCGCTCGGCATGATTTTCATGCTGCTGTTCGCCACGTTCGGCTCGGTGAGGCAAGCCGCTTTGGTGCTGACCAACATCCCGTTTGCCTTGATCGGCGGCGTGCTGGCCCTGTGGGTCAGCGGCGCATACATGTCGGTTCCCGCCTCGGTCGGCTTCATCGCGCTATTAGGAATTGCGGTGCTTAACGGCGTGGTGATGGTGTCCTACTTCAACCAGCTGCACGCCGAGGGCATAGACATTGCCCAAGTCGTGCTTGAAGGCGCGAAGCGTCGCTTGCGCCCGGTGCTGATGACTGCCAGCATCACTGCTTTCGGGCTGTTGCCGCTGCTGTTTGCCACCGGTCCCGGTTCGGAAATTCAGAAACCGCTTGCCATCGTCGTCATCGGCGGCTTGATTAGCTCAACGCTGTTGACGCTCATCATGCTGCCCATCCTGTACCGCCGCTTCGGCCTTAAACGTGTGGAGAAATTATCATGAAAGATATGAATTGCTGTTTGACGCTGGTCTGCCACCACTCTCTGGAAGAGCGGTTGGTGGATCACCTGCTGGAACATCCCGAATGGGTGTATGGCTTCTCTGTGCTCAACCTGGAAGGTGGCAGCCAAAATGAACTCCTGTCGAGCATGATCGAACAAGTGCGAGGACGCTCGCGGCGCGTGCACATCCAAACCATCATGAATCTGGACGATGCGCATGAACTCATCGTCTATCTCAAGCAGGAAGAACACAACCCCGAGATGGTTTACTGGATAACGCCGGTCATCGAGTTCGGGAGGCTGTCATGAAACGGAGAATAGGGAGAGCGCAGCGAGGGGCCAGAAAGTGGGGAGTGGGAAGCAGCCTGTTAGGGCTGGCTTTGTTCAGCAGCTTCGCCAATGCCGAAGAAACCAACCGCCCTGATATGCCGTCACCGGTGCAAATTGAAAGAGCGTTGAGCAATCATCTGCTGGTGCTGAATGCCACCAGCGAGTTAAGAATGGAGCTCGCCAATCGGCGCAAGTGGAACAGCGGCAATTATGAGTTCAATATGCGCGCCGGTACGGGTCAACGCAAGATTGTTGATGCAGGGCAGAACCTGAAGGAATGGGATGTCGCACTGGAACGTCCGTTGCGCCTGTTCAACAAGGTGGGCATTGATGAAGACATTGGCGCTGCCAGTGTCGCACGCGCCGAATACGCGCTCGGCGGTACGCGCCATGAAGCCGTGCGCACGCTGCTACAACTGTGGTTCGCATGGCAACGCGAGCAGGCACAGGTCAACCTGTGGCAACAGCAAGTAGACATTCTCAAGCAGCAAGCGCAAATGACCGAGAAGCGCGTCAAGGCAGGCGATGCGCCGAAGCTGGAATTGAATCAGGCACAAGCTGCCGCCGCACAAGCCAGCGTGTCATGGCATCAAGCCCAATTGCGCGCACAACTCGCGGGCAATGATCTGACGCGCCAGTTCCCCGCCATCCATTTGCCGGAAAAATTGCCGCTCGCGATACCTCAAATCGTCGAGCATGACTTCGCATTCTGGAAGTCGCGCATACTCGAACACAACCACGAACTCGGCATGGTGCAAGAGCAAAGTCGCGTACAGCAACTGCTGGCACAGCGCAGTCGTGCCGACCAATTGCCCGACCCTACTGTCGGAGTGCGCTACGCCAACGAAGCGAGCGGCAACGAAAGAGTGACCGGCGTGTATGTCAGCGTACCGATCTCGTTCGGGCAACGTAGCGCGACGGCTGATGGGGTCGCACAACAAGCCGCCATCGCCGCCGATCAGGAAGCATTTGTCAAACGCCGTCTGGAAGGCGACATCTACGCCGCACATGCTCAAGCAGTGAGCAGCTTCGCCACTTGGCAACAAGCGCACGAGGCGGCACAGGCGATCCGCAGCAATACCGAACTGGTCGGCAAGGCATATAGCCTGGGAGAAAGCAGCTTGTCGGACAGCCTCGTCGCACGCCGCTTCGCGCTGGAATCTTCAATAGCGGAAAACCTCGCGCAACTCGATGCCAACGAAGCGCGCTATCGCCTGCTGCTGGATGCCCACCAACTATGGCCGTTAGG
>JAQTMZ010000026.1 GCA_028714075.1 Gallionella sp. | reverse complement strand
CGCGAACTCAGCGTCAAACTGTACCTCAACACCGCCGACCTCAGGCCGATCGGTTATCGCCTGGTGCTGTTTTATCCGAAGCAGTAGCGCCGCGCTTGCCGATGCGCGGCTCTTTTCCCGCCAGCAGATTCTGAATATTTTTCTTGTGCCGCCAGATCAGCAGCATCAAGATGATGCCGGATGCCAGTACCCACTCGCGCGGCAAGCCAAGCACCAGCGCATAGATCGGCGCACCGGCGGCGGCAGTCAACGCGGCCAGCGACGAGAAGCGGAACAGCACGGCCACCAGCAGCCAGGTCACCAGCACACATAATCCCAGCCAGGCATTCAGCGCCAGCAGCACGCCCAGCGCCGTCGCCACCCCCTTGCCGCCCTTGAAGCGCAGAAAGATCGGGAAGATGTGCCCGAGGAATACCGCCAGCGCAACCGCCGCAACCAGCAGCGCGCCTTGCTCATCGCGCGTGGCAAACTGCATCGCCACGAACACCGCCAGCCAGCCCTTCGCCGCATCGCCGAGCAGCGTCAACACCGCCGCCGCCTTCTTGCCGCTACGCAGCACATTGGTCGCGCCCGGATTGCCGGAACCGTAACTGCGCGGATCGGGCAGGCCGAACGCCTTGCTCATCAACACCGCAAACGAAATGGAGCCCAGCAGGTAGGCGGCTACTATAAAAATCAGGGTCGTCATCTGAAATACCTTAAAATGCGAGCGGCGGATTTTACTTGAATGCTCCACAGCCGCCACAACAAACCATCAAAATCATTCCGTTCGCCCCGAGGCATCGAAGGGCAAACGGCACAACAGGCTATCACATGGACATCATCTTTCTGCGCGAACTCAAGGTCACCACGCTCATCGGCGTCTACGAATGGGAGAAGCGCGTGCCGCAGACCCTGCAACTCGACCTGGACATCGCCCTGCCCGACAGCCGCGCCTGCCAGACCGACAACATCGACGACGCGCTGGACTATGCCAAAGTCGCGCAACACATCCAGACGGTGCTGAGCGAAGGACATTTCTCGCTGCTGGAAACCCTGGCCGAACACATCGCGCAGATCATCCTCAAGGACTTCAACGCGCCGTGGGTCAAAGTCAGCATCGCCAAACTGCAGGCGATACGCAATTGCAGGATGGTGGGGGTTAGTATTGAACGCGGGCAGGTTAAATAAGTCGTCTTGCAAAGAGACAATTTGGTCATCTAATTTGCGTTGGAACTAAGTGATCAATATGGAATTCCTACGTTACAACAAAAATGGCTGTAGCTTATCTGTCGAAATATCCCAAAGTACAAATATTAACTACAACGTTATATTTTGTGGGCCGTTAACAACCATCAACCCCCAAATGCGCCGAGTTCATTTGCTAGCCGCATTTGAGCTCGGAGCTCCCCGAATATATATGGAAGATTTGCGGGGTAATGGCCATAGCTCTGGCCTTCACGCACAAGGCACCGGCACCCTTCTGTTCAATACACTGCTTCAATTCTTTCATCGTGACTATTCGCCTAACACGCCTGTCTATGGTGAGCTATCGACCATTGGCGACCCTAAGGAACCGTCACTCGCCAAGATGTGTGCAGAGCATAGAGAGGGCTTTTGGTCTTCGTTCAATTTTAGAATTGAAGATGGAACACGGGCACAACGAGTCATTCGCGCCTCCCTTGGTGCCCTAAAACCGAAATTAACTGAAAAAACTATCCAAGGTTTATTCCCGCGGTTCATAGATATTGGTGAACTTACCCATGAGCCGCACCCATAAATTCCACATTAATTTACCCCCTCGGATGATGCATCGCATGCAACTGCTTCAACCGCTCACGCGCGACATGCGTATAAATCTGCGTCGTGGAAATATCCGCATGACCCAATAACATCTGCACGACGCGCAAGTCCGCGCCGTGATTCATCAGATGTGCAGTAAGTGCTTAAAGAAACGCGCCCGGCAAAACCGCAAATCGCGCTGCCAGCGCCTTGGCCTGACGCGCGTTAATGGCGCGCTTGCCGCTGAGGATTTCGCTGACGACCGACTGGCTGCCCAATTCGATAGCCAGGTCTTTTTGCTGCAAGCTATTTTGCTCCATCAGCAGCCGCAATACTTCGCGCGGTTCGGCATCGGTAATAGGATAGTGGTGGTCTTCGTAAACGGCGATGATGTCGCCCACGATTTCCAGCAGGTCGGCCAGCGGGTGCTTTTCATTGCCGCCCACTTCATCCACCAGGCTGTTCATCAATTGCACCATACGGTTGTATTGCGCCTTGTTGTGGATGGGCGCAAGACCGAGGCGTTGCTGGAGGTCGTCCCAGATGGGGGCGATAGCGTTGGTATCAATTTCTGCAAGGTTCATTTCCTGCTCCTTTTCCGTTGCTGCTCGTTCCAGTCGTCATATTCCGTGTGGGTGAACACATGCCGGAGAAAAACCTTGTTGCGGTTGAAGTGAACCGCTGCGATGATCCGGTATCCTGCACCCACATCAAACACCACAAGCTCGCCCCCTTTATCCGCTGAATTGAACGTGTTGCGAATATCAGCGAAAGTGCCCCACGATGCACGCTCAACCGTTTTATGCCAAGCCTCCATTGGTCTTTGGGCCGAAGAATGTTTCAGCCAGAAATCAACCAACAATTTGCGTGAGATGACATGCATGATGCATCATATCGCAATATGCGATATTGTCAAGCGGTATGGAGATTAACTATCCCCTCGGATGATGCATCGCATGCAACTGCTTCAACCTCTCCCGCGCCACATGCGTATAAATCTGCGTCGTGGAAATATCCGCATGGCCCAGCAGCATCTGCACCACCCGCAAGTCCGCACCGTGGTTCAGCAGATGCGTGGCGAAGGCGTGGCGCAGGGTGTGCGGCGAGAGCGACTTGTTCAGCCCGGCCGTTTTTGCGTGCTTCTTGATCAGGTACCAGAACATCTGCCGCGTCATGCCTTCGCCTCTGGCAGTCACAAACATCGCGTCGCTCATCTGTTTGCCCAGCAACACGCCGCGCCCGTCGGCCAGATAGCGGCGCAGCCAGTCCAGCGCTTCTTCGCCGAGCGGCACCAGGCGCTCCTTGCTGCCCTTGCCCATCACGCGCACCACGCCCATGTCCATGCTCACCTGCGTGATGCGCAGCGTTACCAGCTCCGACACGCGCAGGCCGGTGGCGTACAGCACCTCGAACATGGTGCGGTCGCGCAGGCCCAACGGGGTCTGGGTGTCCGGCGCGTCGAGCAGTTGCTCGACGTCCTGTTCGGTGAGGCTCTTGGGCAGGTTGCGCGGCAGCTTCGGGGTGTCGATTTGCAAGGTGGGATCGGTGGCGATCTTGCCTTGCCTGAGCAGATAGCGGAACAGCCGCTTGAGGCTGGAGATGTTGCGCCCGGTGCTGCTCGGCTTGGCTTTTTGCACCGTGACCAGATGGGCGAGATAGCCCTGGATGTCGCCGTGCGTGGCTTGCAGGATGGATGCGCCGCGCCGCTGCTCCAGCCAGAGCGCGAACTTGGTCAGGTCGCGCCGGTAGCTGTCCAGCGTGTTGCGCGACAGGCCGTCTTCCAGCCACAGGTTGTCGCAGAATTCGTCGAGGAGTTCAGCGTTGTTCATTTCGCTTTCGTTTTACCGGGCGAGCGAGATTCCGAACTTCTACCCTCTCCCCAGCCCTCTCCCTGCAAGGGAGAGGGAGTAGTTGCCTCATGCGCCAGCAGCCAGCGTTTGATGTCCAGAGGATCGCCGCTTGTGTGGCGCGCAAAGCCGCCCAGGCCGGCCTTGCCCACCACGCGGTGGCAGGGGACGATGACGGGGATCGGGTTTGCGCCGCAGGCCTGGCCGACGGCCTGTGCGCAGGATTTCAGTTCGGCGGCCAGCTCGCCGTAGCTGCGCGTCTGTCCGCGCGGAATGTCCAGCATGGCTTGCCAGACTTTACGCTGGTGCGGGGTGCCGTTCAATTCGAGTGGCACGGAAAATTGCGCGTCCGGGTTTTCCAGATAATGCAGCAACTGTGCGCACACGGTTTCGGCAAGCGTGCTGATGGCGCGTTGCGGCTTTTCGCCGGCCGGCAGGAAATCAATATTCGTCAACACGCTTTCGGTGCAGCGGATGCCGAGCACGCCGAACGGTACTTTTAATTTTGCCTGATAGTCCATGCCGCGATGATAGCGCACAAATAAAAAACGAGAGCTCGCGCTCCCGTTTTTGTCATGCCGAAAAACCTGCCGGCGTTTAACCGCGAATTGCGAGTTTTTCCTTGATACGTGCCGACTTGCCGGAACGGTCGCGCAGGTAGTACAGCTTGGCACGGCGAACCGAGCCGCGACGCTTCACTTCGATGCTGGCGATAATTGGCGAGTAAGTCTGGAAGGTGCGTTCCACGCCCTCACCGGCAGAAATTTTGCGCACGATGAACGCTGAATTCAGGCCGCGATTGCGCTTGGCGATCACGACACCCTCGAAAGCCTGAACGCGCT
>JAQTMZ010000025.1 GCA_028714075.1 Gallionella sp. | reverse complement strand
CCTAACGGCCATAGTTGGTGGGCATCCAGCAGCAGGCGATAGCGCGCTTCGTTGGCATCGAGTTGCGCGAGGTTTTCCGCTATTGAAGATTCCAGCGCGAAGCGGCGTGCGACGAGGCTGTCCGACAGGCTGCTTTCGCCCAGGCTGTAAGCCTTACCGACCAGTTCGGCATTGCTGCGGATCGCCTGTGCCGCCTCGTGCGCCTGTTGCCAAGTGGCGAAACTGCTCACTGCTTGAGTATAGGTTGCATAGATGTCGCCTTCCAGTCGGCGTTTGATAAAGGCTTCCTGATCGGAAGCGATGGCTGCCTGCTGAACCGCCCCTTCTGCCGTTGCGCTGCGTTGCCCGAAGGAGAGCGGCACACTGACGTACACACCTGTCACGTGCATATCGCCCCCCATTTCATTCGAGTAGCGAACTCCGACGGTGGGGTCGGGCAACTGGTCGGCACGGCTGCGTTGTGCCAGCAGTTGTTGCACGCGGCTCTGCGCTTGCGCCATGCCGAGTTCGTGGTTATGTTCGAGTACGCGCGACTTCCAGAAGGCAAAGTCATGCTCGACGATTTGCGGTATGGCGGGCGGTAATTTTTCCGGCAACTGGATGGCGGGGAATTGGCGCGTCAGATCATTGCCCGCGAGTTGTGCGCGCAAATGGGCTTGATGCCATGACACGCTGGCCTGTGCGGCGGCGGCTTGTGCCTGGTTCAATTCCAGCTTGGGTGCATCGCCTGCCTTGACGCGCTTTTCGGCCATTTGCGCTTGTTGCTTGAGGATGTCCACTTGCTGTTGCCACAGATTGACCTGGGCTTGCTCGCGTTGCCATGCGAACCACAGCCTAAACAGCGTGCGCCCGGCTTCATGGCGTGCATCGCCGAGCGCGTATTCGGCGCGCGCGACACTGGCCGCGCCAATGTCTCCATCAATGCCCACCTTGTTGAACAGGCGCAGCGGGCGTTCCAGTGCGACATCCCATTCCTTTAGATTTTGCCCGGTGCTGACGATTTTGCGTTGCCCCGTGCCGGCGCGCAGATTGAACTCGTAATTGCCGCTGTTCCACTTGCGCTGATTGGCGTGTTCCATTCTTAGTTCACTGCTGGCATTCAGCACCAGCAGATGATTGTTCAACGCGTTTTCAATTTGCGCTGGTGGCGGCAAATCGGGGCGGTTGATTTCTTCGGCATGGGCGAAGCTGCTGAACAAAGCCAGCCCTAACAGGCTGCTTCCCACTCCCCACTTTCTGGCCCCTCGCTGCACTCTCCCTATTCTCCGTTTCATGACAGCCTCCCGAACTCGATGACCGGCGTTATCCAGTAAGCCATCTCAGGGTTATGCTCTTCCTGCTTGAGGCAGACGATGAGTTCATGCGCATCGTCGAGATTCATGATGGTTTGGATTTGCACGCGCCGTGAGCGTCCTCGCACTTGTTCGATCATGCTCGACAGAAGTTCATTTTGGCTGCCACCTTCCAGGTTGAGCACAGAGAAGCCATACACCCATTCGGGATGTTCCAGCAGGTGATCCACCAGCCGCTCTTCCAGAGAGCGATGGCAGACCAGCGTCAAACAACAATTCATTTCTTTCATTTGGTTTTTCATTTGATTTCCTTGGCACGTTCAACGCCGAAACGGCGATACAGGATGGGCAGCATGATGAGCGTCAACAACGTCGAGCTGATCAGGCCGCCGATGACGACAATGGCAAGCGGTTTCTGGATTTCGGAACCGGGGCCGGTGGCGAACATCAGCGGCATCAGCCCCAGAGCGGTAATGCTGGCGGTCATCAACACCGGGCGCAGGCGACGTTTCGCGCCTTCGAGTACGACCTTGGCAATCGCTATACCCTCGGCGTGCAGTTGGTTGAAGTAGGACACCATCACCACGCCGTTGAGCACCGCTATCCCCAACAGCGCGATAAAGCCGACCGAGGCGGGCACGGACATATATTCCCCGCTCACCCACAAGGCCAGCACGCCGCCGATCAAGGCAAACGGGATGTTGGTCAGCACCAGCACGGCTTGTCTCACCGAGCCGAAAGTGGCGAACAGCAGCATGAAAATCATGCCGAGCGCCACCGGGATGACTGTGGTGAGCCGTGCCGCTGCGCGTTGTTGATTCTCGAATTCTCCGCCCCAGGTCAGGCGGTAACCTTCCGGCAATTTGATTTGCGCGGCGACGGCAACTTTGGCTTCCTCGACAAAACCCACCAGATCGCGTTCGTGCACATTGCTTCGCACCACCACCATGCGCTGGCCGTTTTCACGATCCACCTTGACCGGGCCATCCACGCGCTCCAGTTTGGCGACCGCCGACAGCGGCACACTTTGTCCGTTTTGCAAGGGCAAAGTGAGCGCGGCAAATAGTGCGGGAGAGCGTTGAATCTCGCTGGCACCACGCATGACCAGCGGGGTGCGTCGCCCGTCTTCGATCACGATGCCGAGTTGTTGGCCTTCGATCTGGCTGCGCAGGATGTTGCCGATGTCGTCCACGTTGAAACCCAAACGGCCTGCCGCGAGGCGGTCTATCGCCACGCGGTAATACTGCACGCCGCTATTTTCCGTGGTGTACACATCCTGGCTGCCTTTGATGCCTTTCAGCGCTTTGACCATTTGTTCGGCGGTCTCGTTGAGCTTGTTCAAATCAGTGCCAAAAATTTTGATCGCGACATCGCCCCGTGCGCCGGTCAGCATTTCCGATACGCGCATCGCGATAGGTTGGCTGAAACTGTAGGAAATACCCGGCAGTTGATCCAGCACCTTGCGCAACTCGCCCAGCAGCCATTCCTTGTTTGGCTCGCGCCATTCTTTCATCGGCTTGAGCACCAGGAAGGAGTCGGTCTGGTTCAGCCCCATCGGATCGAGACCAATCTCGTCGGAACCGGCGCGCGCCACGATGCTTTTCACTTCCGGCACCTGCGCCATGATCGCCTGCTGAATTCTCAGGTCGAGCGCCGCCGTTTGTTCCAGGCTGACGGAGGGTAGTTTTTCGATGCCGACGATGATGTCCCCCTCGTCCATTTCAGGCATGAAGGTCTTGCCGATCTGGGTGTACACGGCAGCGGTAACCAGCAGCATCGACAGCGCGCCGATGATCACCACGCGCTCCTTGTTCAAGGCGCGTTGCAACATCGGCGTGTAAATACCCAACGCCTTGCGCACCAGCCAAGGCTCCCCATGATTTCCCCGCTTGAGCAGAAAGGACGCAAGCATCGGCACCACGGTCAGCGACAGCAGCAGCGAGGCGGCCAGCGCGAACACGATGGTCAGCGCCACCGGAATGAACAGCTTGCCTTCCAGCCCTTGCAGGGTCAGCAGCGGCAGGAACACGATGATGATGATGGCGACCCCGGCGGCGACCGGCGTAATAACTTCTTTCACTGCGCGAAAAACGACATGCAGGTGCGACAGCTTGCCGATGTTTGTGTCCTGCGCCAGATGCGACTCGATGTTCTCCACCACCACGACCGCCGCATCCACCAACATGCCGATGGCGATGGCCAGCCCGCCCAGGCTCATCAGGTTGGCGGACATGCCGAATTGCTGCATGAGAATGAAAGTGGACAACATGGCGAGCGGCAGAGTGATTGCGACCACAATCGCGCCGCGCAAATTGCCGAGGAACAGCACCAGCAGGATGACGACCAGCACGATGGCTTCGGTGATGGCTTTGGAGACGGTGCCGACGGCGCGCTCCACCAGGCTGCCTCTATCATAAAGCACCTTGGTGGTGACGCCTTGCGGCAGCGCGGGCGCGAGTTCCGCCAATTTGGCTTTTACCGTGGCGACGACTTTTTGCGCATTCGCGCCGCGCAGGCCGACGACCAATCCTTCCACCGCTTCGCCTTGCCCGTCCTTGGTTACGACGCCGAGGCGGGTCAGGCTGCCGATGCGCACTTGCGCGACATCGCCCACACGAACCGGATTGCCGCCGTGACTGGATACGACGATGTTGCGCACGTCCTGCAAATTGCCGATGTTGCCTTCGGTGCGCACCAGCAGCGCTTCATCGCCATCGCTGAGGCGCCCCGCGCCATCGTTTTGGTTGTTGGCCTGTATGGCTTGTTGCAGCGTCGCGAAAGAGATGCCGTGCATGGCGAGCGCGTGGTGATTGGGCACAACCTCAAAGGTGCGCACCGAACCGCCCAGCGTATTGACATCGGCCACGCCGGGCAGCGTGCGCAGGGCGGGGCGTATCACCCAATCCAGAATGCTGCGCCGCTCTTGCAGGGAAAAGTTTTCGCCTTCCACGGTGAACATGAACATATCGCCCAGCGGCGTGGTGATCGGCGCAAGCCCGCCGCTGGCATTGGCGGGCAAGTCGCGCTGCGCGCTGTTCAGCCGTTCCGCGACTTGCTGGCGCGCCCAATAGATGTCGGTGCCCTCATTAAAATTGAGGGTGATCTCGGCAATCGCATACTTTGAGGTGGAGCGCAGAATGTCTTGTCTAGGGATACCGAGCATTTCCAGTTCGATAGGGGCGACGATGCGCGCCTCGACCTCTTCAGGCGTCATGCCCGGCGCTTTCATGATGATCTTGACTTGCGTCGGGGAAACATCTGGAAACGCATCTATCGGTAAATCGCGGTACGACGTGATGCCCACGCCGACCAGCAGCAGCGTTAACGCCGCCGCCAGCATCCGTTGCGTCAGGGCGAATTCAACCAGTTTGGTAAACATCATTCACCCCCGCCGATGCCCATCAGGCTGGACTTGAGAGTGGAGATGCCGCGCACGGCGATTTTTTCATCGCCGACGAGTTCGCCGCTGATCACGCTGTTTTGTGCGCCTTCATTCAGCACGTTGATGGTTTGTGCGTGAA
>JAQTMZ010000024.1 GCA_028714075.1 Gallionella sp. | reverse complement strand
TCTTCGGCGTGCAAGAGCAAAGCAGGCAGGTGCCCGGCTCGGGATCGTAATCAGGCGGCTGGCGGTAAGCCACCTCACCTGCCCGGATCGTCGTCTGGCAACTGCCGCAACTGCCGGCGCGGCAACCTGAATCGACGGCGATACCATGCGATTCGGCAAACTCGAGCAGGTTGCTGGCGGTAGTTTGCCACGGAAACTGTTTGCCGGATTTGGCGAAGGTCACGACGATCTCCGTAGCTATCGCCTCGGTCTGCTGCACGGCAAACGCTGCGGGTTGCCTGCGCTTGATGGACGACGGGCCGAAAGCCTCGAAGTGGATGTGCGCATCGGGTATGCCCCAGTCTTCCAGCGCGGGCACGAGACTCTCCAGCATCGGAACCGGGCCGCAAATGTAGAAATGAAAAGGTTTGAGCGGCAACTGCATGCGCAACAGGTTTACATCGATGCGCCTGTGGTGCAGATAATCGTGCCGGGCCACATCTTCCGGCAGCGGGTCGCTGAAACACAGCCGCAAATGGAAGTTCGGATGTTCCGCCGCCAGGGCTTCGAGATGCGGCTTCATCACCAGCTCGCGGCTATTGCGCACACCGTAGAACAACCAGACTTCGCGTCCCGGCTGTTCGGCCAGACACCAGTTCAGCATACTCAGCATCGGCGTGATGCCGATGCCACCAGCGATCAATACTGCCGGGGCATCGCTGCGGTCGATATGAAAATGCCCGGCGGGCGCGCGCACCTGCAACAGGCTGCCCGCAGCCACCAGGTCGTGAAAATAAGTGGATGAACGCCCCGGCGGAAAGTGGCTGCCCGCAGGAGGCAGCATCCGCTTGATCGAAACGCGGTAGCAATCGGGGCGCGGCGCATCCGACAAGGAATAGCAACGGACAACCTGCTCGGTGCCTCCTGTCGCCGTCGGTATATCAAGGCGAAAGGTCAGAAACTGCCCTGGCAGAAAGGGCGGTAGCGGTTGGCCATCTTCCGGTATGAGGTAAAACGAACAGATCGATTGCGCGGTATCCTCGATAGCCTTGCGGTCGACCCTGAACGTCCGGAAGCCCGGCCAGGCAGCAACGGCAATCTCTTCCGCGCCGCTCGATACATTCTGCATTGCCGGTAAATCCAACTCCGCAGCACGGCTGCGCAAGGCATGATAGTCCAGCCAATGGCGCCAGAAACTGATGCCTAGGAAGATCGCCAGCTGCAGCACGATCCCCGACACAATCCAAAGCAGTAGGGAAAATGAAGTCATAATGTTTATACTAGCATGGAGCGATACTGATATATGGATATGCAGCATAACGAAAATGTTGTGCGGCGAAAGCCCCGTACAGTTTGCAGCTTGGCACAGTCACACCGCGAGAGACAACGATGACCACCCATAACCGATACCGTCTTCTGCTGCAAGTAAGCGCCATCGTTGCTGTGGTAATAGGCATGAAACTTGCCTTTCATTTCCTCGGGTGGGAGATTATTCCCATTAACCCGCTATTTCCGGGGATTTTGGCTGCAAACGTCTTCCTGATGGGATTTCTTCTGAGCGGGGTCATGTCGGATTTCAAGGAAAGCGAGCGCCTTCCGGGTGAGTTGGGCGCATGCCTGGAGAATCTGGCGCAAGATGTGCGCGGTATTCGAATGGCAAAACCTGAAGCCAATGTTGCCCCGTGTCTGATTCTTCTATCGCAATTGAGCCAGGACATCCTGAGCTGGTTCCATAAAAAACACGGCACGGCAGAACTGCTGGAGCGCGTAAACGAGCTAACTTCCCAGTTCGCAGTGATGGAACAATGGACTCAAGCGGTGCATGTGGTTCGATTGAAGCAGGAGCAGGGTAATCTCAGGCGTACCCTCATACGCACTCATGCCATTCGGGAGACGTCCTTCATTTCCTCAGGCTATTTACTCGCCGATTTCATCACTGTCCTTCTTTGCATAGGGCTCATCTTGTCCAAGATCGAGCCGTTTTATGAGTCGTTGTTCTTCGTGGGTGTTATCTCGTACCTGATGATTTTTCTCATAATGCTCATCAGGGATCTCGACAATCCGTTCGGGTACTACGAGCGCCATTCTGTGGAAAACGTATCCCTTATGCCACTTGAGGAAGCGGCGAACCGGCTTGCGCAGATCGCCAGCGTCGAAGTTTTAGCGCTCAATGAACAATGCGCTGCACCAGACGCGGCTTGACCGCGCCGGTGAGCGCTTGCATTAAGTCAGAACCAGAAAAGGCCAGTTACCCAATAAACAGCTGCATCCGATTTAGATTTGGATGTCCGCGCGCAGCGATCAGCCCTCAATCCTCAATGATTTTTATGTGCGTCTGCAACTGGAGCGGAAGCGGCATGATGGTGGCTGCCAGAGGATGCGATAACGGTGTGAACGCCTTCGACATAATGTACATAGGTCACGTACGCGTCCACAAACTCCCGACCCGCTTCAACGCTCTTATCCTTGTTTTTCTTTGCTTCCAGAACACGCGCAAATTTCTCTTTGATAGCATTCGTCATATGGCTGCTGATCATTCTGGCCATTTCATCGGCGGAACCATTGGTGAGTGCCTTGTCAGCCATCACGATGATCGGATCAATGGCTTCATCCTTGATGCCGCTATACGGGGCTCCCTCGCCGGCGCGATGCACACGCACGAGCGTTTCGAGGAAGTATTGATCGGCTAATTCCCTTGCTTCTTTGCTTTTGCCGCGAACCGCAACCGCTTTCGCAAATGCAGCTCTGATCTCGGCTTCATTTTCTTTTTTAACCCACTTCAGGATGGGGGTTAAATCAGCTTTTTCCAGGGCAGCTTTGGCTTCCGGAATTACCGGGCCATTGGCTGTATCGCAGTGTGCCTGTGCGTTTCCGGCGAGGAATAGCCCAAAGCTTATTGAAAGAATAGCTGCGGTGATTTTTTTGGTTTTGCTGGTGCTTATCATTATTAATACCCTCTGGTTTGTTGACTCAGGTGCAATTTGCGCTTTATGCGACCGCATGATCCATGCGGCGCATAGAAGACCACACCAAACCAGATTAGGTTCCCCGCAAGGCAGCAGATAGCTGCCGCAGCGGTTTTTCAATACCCCACTAGACCAGCCCCATCATCACCAGCGCGATGAAGGCGGCAAACAGCACGAAGTGGCTGATGCCCTCGATGGCGTTGGTCTCGCCGTCGTGCAGGTTGTTCATCACGGCGAGGAAGGTCAGCAGCAGCATGCCTGCCTGAACCGGCGTGAGCGCCATTTCGATGCGTTCGCCGCTGAACAGCGCGATGGCCTCGATCACCGGCAGCGTGAGCAGCACCGTGGCGAGCGAAGCGCCCAGCGCGATGTTGACGGTGGTCTGCATGCGGTTGTTTTGCGCCGCCCTGAGCGCGGTAAGGATTTCCGGGCTGGCGGAGATCAGCGCCACCAGCACGGCGGGGATCGATTTCGGCAGGCTGCTGCCGGACAGCCCGGCATCCAGCAGCACCGACAATACTTCCGAAAGCACGCCGACCAGCACGATCGCGCCGAGCATCACCGCAACATGCAGCGCATTCGGGCTATGTGCGAGATCGTGCGCTTCCTCTTCGGTGCCGGCGGTGTACTCGAAAAAGTTGCGGTGCTCCACGGTCTGCAGGCGCAGGAAGGCCAGATACATGATCGCCATGATGCCGATGGAGAAGACCGAGTAAATCTGCCACTTCGCCTCCGGCACGAAGTCCGGAATGAACATGCCGACGCCGATGGCGACCAGCAGCATGGCGATGAAGGAGTTGGCCGAATCCAGATTGTATTTGGTACTGCCGTGTTTCAGGCCGCCGACGATGGCCGCGAGGCCGAGGATGCCGTTGATGTCGAACATCACGGCGGCGAACACCGTGTCGCGCGCCAGCGTCGGATTGGGTGCCCCTTGCAGCAGCACGATCAGGATCACTACCTCCACGGAAACCGCGGCGAGGGTGAGGATCAGCGTGCCGTAAGGTTCGCCGAAGCGCATCGCCAGCACCTCGGCATGATGGGCGATGCGGAACGCCACGCCGATGATCGCGGCGAGGATCACCAGCAGCAACCCCCACAGCATGCCTCCACCGTGCTCTACGGCGCTGTGTTCGAGGGTGAAGCCCAGTCCAAGAACGATCAGGGCGAGGGCAATCGGAAATTCGGCTTTGAGGTATTTCATGGTTGTGCCGGGCGCAAAAAATAATGTTGCGCACCCTAACCGGAAGGGAATGGGGCGTCAACCCGCGCCGCAGCACAGGCCGTTTGCCGGAACCTGTTGACTGGTAAGGCTTTTGTTACTACTATGGCCGTTCGGCAAGGCTTTTGGTTGTTAACTTCATCAGGGAGGTTGCATCATGGCAGAGCAAAAAGCGAAACCGGCTGCGAAAAAAGTGGCTGTAACCAAAGGAGTCGGCAAGGCTGCCGGCAAACCGAAAGCCGCCAAGGCAGCGCCCAAAAAAGTGGCGGTGAAAAAAGCGGCAGCACCTGCCGCCAAAAAGAAAGTTCCGGCGCAAAAAGCCGCAACCGCCAGACCGGTCGCAAACAAAACTGCGGCGCAGCCCACTCCCGAAGAACGCTATCGCATGGTGCAAACCGCAGCCTACTTTATTGCGGAGCGTAACGGGTTTGGCGGCTGCTCGGCCGATCATTGGGTGGCTGCCGAACTCGAGATTGCGGGCAAGCTGGGCCAATAGATATAGCGATTAAAACTGTGCGGCCAGCGCCGCGCGGTTCATGCCTGATACGCAGGCCATCCGTTCTCGCCGTTTACTGTTTTTCCAGACAAGCGAAGTAAATCGCCGCATCCGGCTGGGTGCGGTTGCGCTGCGCCTGCCAGATCATTTCGCCCAGGCATTCCATCATGCGATGTTGCGCATCGTGCTCCGATTCGAATTGCCGCGTCAGGCGCGCGAAATGTGCGCGGATTCCCGCCGGCTGGTTAATGGA
>JAQTMZ010000023.1 GCA_028714075.1 Gallionella sp. | reverse complement strand
GTTCGACAAGGCAGCGTTTGCACAATTCGTGGTGCAAGCTAAAGCCAGCCTCGGCGTTTAAGCGCAAGCTTGAAAAACAAAGGAGGCGATAAGCCTCCTTTTTTGTTTGTGGCATTCCCTTTTGGGTAGTGGTGTTATAGATGCAAGAACTCCAACAAATTCTCGATCAGGCTCTGCAACAGTTCGCCGTAATCAGCGATGAGGCTGAATTAGAGCAGGTCAAAGCAAAATATCTGGGCAAGGAGGGCAGTCTCACTGTCTTGCTCAAAGGCTTGGGTAAGCTGTCTGCTGAAGAGCGCCCGGCAGCAGGCGCGCGCATCAACCAGGTCAAGCAAGGCATTGAATCCGCCTTGCAACAGCGCCGCGATGCGTTGCAGCAAAATAAACTGGAACAGAAGCTGGCGGCGGAAGCGCTGGATGTCACCTTGCCCGGGCGCGGCCTGGGCACGGGCGGTTTGCATCCGGTGACGCGCACGCTGGAGCGCATCGAGCAGTTGTTTCACTCGCTGGGTTTTGCCACCGCGTCAGGCCCGGAAATCGAGCGCGATTTCTACAACTTCACCGCGTTGAATATCCCGGAAAATCATCCGGCGCGCGCGATGCACGACACTTTTTACATCGACCCGCAGCATGTGTTGCGTACTCATACCTCGCCGGTTCAGGTGCGTTACATGGAAACGCATCAGCCGCCGCTGAAGATCATCGCGCCGGGGCGCGTGTACCGCTGCGACTCCGACGTCACCCATTCGCCGATGTTCCATCAGGTGGAAGGCCTGTGGATTGCCGAAGAAGTCAGCTTCGCGATGTTGAAGGGCGTGCTCGCCGATTTCATGCAGCAATTCTTCGAGCGCGAAGATCTGGCGGTGCGCTTTCGCCCGTCGTTTTTTCCGTTCACCGAGCCGTCGGCGGAAATGGATATCGCCTGCGTGATGTGCAACGGCGCCGGATGTCGCGTGTGCAGCCACACCGGCTGGCTGGAGGTGCTGGGCAGCGGCATGGTGCATCCGAACGTGCTGAGGCATGTCAATATCGACAGCGAAAAATATCTCGGTTTTGCGTTCGGCCTGGGCGTGGAACGCCTGGCGATGCTGCGCTATGGCGTGAACGACCTGCGCCTGTTCTACGAGAGCGACTTGCGCTTTCTCAAGCAATTTAATTAAGAATGGCCATTTAATTGAGCGTATAGGGATGAAATTTTCCGAGAATTGGTTAAGAACCTGGGTAAACCCGGAGCTGTCCAGCGAGGCGTTGGCGCATGCGCTGACCATGGCCGGGCTGGAAGTCGAGGCGCTGGAGCCCGTTGCGCCCGCGTTCGATAACGTGGTGGTCGCCGAAGTGCTGGAAGTGGTCAAGCATCCCAATGCGGATCGGCTGAACGTTTGTCAGGTGAATGTCGGTGAAACTCAGCCGCTGACCATCGTCTGCGGCGCGGCGAATGTCGCGGTCGGCGCGAAAGTGCCGTGCGCGCGCATCGGCGCGCTGCTGCCCGGCGACTTTGCCATCAAGCAGGCCAAGGTGCGCAACGTCGAGTCGTTCGGCATGTTGTGCTCCGAAAAAGAACTGGGCTTGGCCGAAGAAAGCCAGGGCCTGTGGCTGTTGCCGGCCGACGCGCCGGTGGGCCAGACGCTGCGCGAATATCTGGAGCTGGACGACAAATTGTTCACGCTGAAGCTCACGCCGAACCGCAGCGATTGCTCCGGCATGGTTGGCGTGGCGCGTGAAGTCGCGGCGCTGACCGGCAGCCCGCTCAAGCCGCTGGAAATTCAGATACAACCCGTTGACTTGTCCGAGCAATTGCCGGTGCATGTGGCCGATGCGCAGGCCTGTCCGCTGTATTGCGGCCGCCTGGTGCGCGGCGTGAATGCCGCGGCGCCGACGCCAACCTGGATGCTGCGCCGCCTGGAACGCAGCGGCTTGCGCAGTATCAGCGCGGTGGTGGATATCACCAACTACGTGATGCTGGAAATGGGCCAGCCGCTGCACGCTTTCGATGCGGCGCAACTGTCTGGCGGCATTACGGTGCGCCGTGCGCGCAACGGCGAAGAGCTGACTTTGCTCAACGAGCAGGCAGTGAAGCTGGACGAGGCGATGCTGGTCATCGCCGACGATGCGCGCGTGCTGGCGCTGGCCGGCATCATGGGCGGGCAGGGCAGCGGTGTGGAAACCGTCACGCGTGATGTGTTTCTGGAGAGCGCGTTTTTCCATCCCGACGCGATCGCCGGCAAGGCGCGCCGTTTCGGCCTGGCGACCGATTCTTCGTTCCGCTTCGAGCGCGGCGTGGATTTTGCCGCAACACGCCAGGCACTGGAACGCGCCACACAACTGCTGCTGGAAATCTGCGGCGGCAGCGCCGGCGCAATCAGCGAAGTTCGCGGCGAAGTTCCGCAGCGTGCGGCGATCACCCTGCGCCGCTCGCGCGTCGCGCGGGTGCTCGGCATCGCGCTGGACAACACCCAAATTGCGACCCTGTTGAAGCGGCTGCAATTGGACTTCGTGGTTAATGACGACGATTTCAGCGTGATGCCGCCGAGCTTCCGTTTCGATCTGTCCATCGAGGCAGACCTGATCGAAGAGTTGGCGCGCCTGTATGGCTACGACAACATCCCCGCGCAAGCTCCGCAGGCCGCGCTGACCATGCTGCCGTACAGCGAGTCGCAGCGCCCGCTGGCGCGCATCCAACAGACTCTTGTTGCGCGCGATTACCAGGAAATCGTCAGCTACGCGTTTGTCGAAGAACAGGTCGAGCGCGAGTTGTGCGGCAATGAGCATCCCGTCGCGCTGCAAAACCCGATTGCCAGCAATCTGGCGGTGATGCGCAGCAGCCTGATCGGCGGGCTGGTCGGTGCGTTGCGCTTCAATTTGAACCGCAAACAGGTGCGGGTGCGCTTGTTCGAAGCCGGTGCATGTTTTGCCAAAGTGAATGGTGAGTATGTGCAAAGCCAGCAGTTATCCGGTTTGGCATACGGTGCGGCCCAGCCGGAACAATGGGGCGCTGCCGCCAAACCGGTCGATTTCTACGATGTGAAAGCGGATGTCGAAGCCTTGTTTGCGCCGCAACTGTTGCGCTTTGTTGCGGCAACCCATCCGGCTTTGCATCCGGGGCGCTCCGCGCAGATTTATTGCGGCGCACAAGCGGTCGGCTGGATCGGCGAACTGCATCCGCGCTGGCAGCAACAATACGACATGGCGCAGCCCGCCGTGTGGTTTGAAGTCGAACTCGGCGCGCTGACCCGGGCGGCAGTGCCGCATATGAGCGAAATCGCCAAGTCGCTGCCGGTGCGGCGCGATCTGGCGGTGTTGGTGGATGACGCGGTCGCCGCGCAAGCCCTGCTGGACGCGATGCAGCAGGTTGTCGCGCCTTATGTGCAAGAAATTGCGCTGTTCGACGTGTATCGCGGCAAGGGTCTGGAGCAAGGCAAAAAAAGCCTTGCATTCCGTGTGTTATTACAAGATACTCAAAAAACGCTGACTGATTCTGAGATTGAAACAAGCATTGTGTTGCTGGTGGACATGCTGCAACAGCACGGTGCGCAGTTGCGCGTATAAGGGAGAAAAATGACAACAACATTAACCAAGGCCGAACTGGCTGATCTGCTGTTCGAGAAAGTCGGCCTCAACAAACGCGAAGCCAAGGATATGGTGGAAGCGTTCTTCGAAGAAATCCGCGCGCAACTGGAGCATGGCGAGAGCGTCAAGCTGTCCGGCTTCGGCAATTTCCAATTGCGCGACAAACCGCAACGCCCGGGGCGCAATCCCAAAACCGGCGAGGAAATCCCGATTACGGCGCGGCGCGTGGTGACGTTTCATCCCAGCCAAAAACTGAAAACCATGGTGGAAAAGTCCTATCATGGAAAACCACAAGCCTAATTCCGAGCTCCCGCCGATTCCCGCCAAACGCTATTTCACCATCGGTGAAGTCAGCGAATTGTGCGGGGTCAAGGCGCATGTGCTGCGCTATTGGGAACAGGAATTCACCCAGCTCAAACCGGTCAAGCGCAGCGGCAACCGCCGCTACTACCAGCATCATGAAGTGCTGCTGATCCGGCGCATCCGCGAGTTGCTGTATGAACAGGGTTTCACCATCAGCGGCGCGCGCAATCGCCTGGGTAATTCCGGCGAGGCGGAAACCCATGCGGCCGTGCCTGCGACGGGAGTGAATGCTGCCGCGCTGCGCCGCGAGATTCGCGAAATTATTGTGCTGCTGGGCGCCTAATAACACTTCATGATTCATACTGCTCTGTTATAATTCGCGCCCTCGGGGCGTAGCGCAGCCTGGTAGCGCACTTCGCTGGGGGTGAAGTGGTCGGAGGTTCAAATCCTCTCGCCCCGACCAATATAATCAAGTGGTTAAAGAATGTTAAGCGGTTTTAGTGGCGTTTTTGTGGCTATCAGATGCAAACATCGCGTCAATTTTCCCGCGTTCTTGGCTCTTATCTGCACCATCAATCCACTTGGAATAGACTGTCAAAACCATCTGCATGGTGGCGTGACCAAGTTGCTTGGCTACCCACATCGGATTTGCGCCCGCCATTAGGTTAAGTGTGGCGTAGGTATGCCGAGTCTGATAGAAGTTCCTCTCGCGCATCCCTAGCGCCTTTATCGTGGGATTCCAGTATGCCCGGCGTAGTGGGCGTTCCTCGCTATATGGCTCGCCCGTCACAGGATTCTCGAATACATAACCATCCTTCAAGAATGTGATCGGCTTCTGCCTGGCAAGCGATGCCTTGGCGCGGCTGTTTAGTTCAACATCACGCACCTTGAATGTCTTGGTTTCGTGTTCTTCCCCGAATGTTCGTGCACGTTTCACTCTGGCCAGGCCGCGCACTTGGTCAATATCTCCCCAGCGCAGGGAAATCACCTCGCTTGGGCGCATCCCAGTGAAAAACGAGAACTCGAACAGGTTGCCGATTTGTGCATCATATTTCTGCATGTGTTTCAGCACGACATCGACTTCTTCCGCTGTCAAAGGGTCAGGTGGTTCTTTTTGTACTTTTGCATTTTTGATGCGCTCTGCCGGATTGGATTCGATCACCCCGTCAAGGAATGCCATTTCTAACACTTGCCGGAGTGGTATCAGGATGTTGTTACGGTTTTTTGCGCCCCAGCCCTGTGCATTTGCTAGGGCTGCGATGGTTGAATACTGAATGCTGTCTATTGGCATATCACCAATTTCTGATAGCCAGAAGTCTAGTGCTTGATTGTATTTGACTAACGTACCAGCGGATAGGTGGCTTGATGCTAACAGCCAGCGATTCGCCATCACCTTGAAAGTTGGCTTGGTTTGTTTTGCTGGTGCTGATCTTGCAACACGCGAAGTCGGGAAGTGGCTCGCATAGGCCTCAAGGGTGTAATTGCCAAGCGCAATGGCGCGTTCAATCTCACCCTTCAGGCGTTCTGCATACTTGATGTTTGAGGCTGTTGGCGGGATTTTAAGTGTTGGCCGATACCGCTCGCCGTTCCAGTAGAACGTGACTTGGATGCCTTTGCCGTGTGGCTTGATTCCACCCATTTTAGATATGCCTCTACGATAAAGTGAATGCGCCCATCGGGTGATTTGATGTAATGAATGCCCTCGCCGAATTCACCACGAGCAATCTTGGAGCGCAAAGCGTCTTCAGTATAACCCGATTCAACTGCAAGTTTTGGCAGCGTAATTAGTGGCATCATATTTTACAGCCTCCCCGATCTCGCCTTGAGTGCAATCAACCTGATTTCATCCAGCACCTTGTCCGTCTGCTGCAAGGCTGCGCGCATGGCCACAGCCTCTTCAAGGGGGGCGGTAATGTCATATCCCTCGCCGCGAAGTTGATTTAAAAGCGACATAAGCGGCGACTCGAACTGGGATGAGTCAGTCAGCATGGATAGCGATAAACAGGCTTTACCCGCGTCCGGTGCAACAAAGTGCGGCTGATCGAGCATGGCGCGTGGGTACTGGTATCGCGCACCGGACAACGTATCGTTCGTTGGCAGCGCGGCAAGAAAAGAAACTGCATCAACAAAACGCTCTGCTGGTAGCTCAATAAAACTGCCAATCTCGAAATGATCGTTGAAGCGAATCCAGATATCGGCGTTCACCGAACGCTGAGAGACGATCTGGCGCAAGGCGTTCTGCTGTGCAAGGGAGAGCGCGCTCGCATCATGCGGAGTGGCGCAGCTCCCCATTTTTCTGATGGCGGGAAGAATTTCATCCGTCAGCTTCACTTCAAAGGCTTGCGCGTCTTCTTCGTGGGAGTTGATGATCAGGCGGTAGAGGTTGCCTTCGTTGATGTACGTTAAGCACTGATTCTCACCTTCAGCAAGAGAGCCATGTTTCGCGATCCCCTTTTCCCGGCAGTATTTTTCGATAGCTTCGCTGTCGTTGCTATAGCCAAGAGCAACACAAATATCACCGGCAGAAAACCACGTCTCACCGTTGTCATCGGCGAATGCGTGAATTTGAGTGCCATTAAAACTGAACATGGCGGGTGTTGTGGAGCTTGTTATAGTGCTAATCATTGCATTTCTTCTCCATGCCCCACAGGCTGATAATCCCCTCAAATACCTCGCTACCGTTAACCACGAAAGTATGTGGTTCGCGCTGGGTCATGTAGCACAGTCGCAATGCGTTTATCAGGTGCTCAAAATTTTCTGGGTCGAGTGTTCCGATATCGCTCACATCTGCCTTGACGCGATAACCGTTGTAGAGAGAAGCGAGAAAATGCGCAAAGACGCGCGAACTGCCGCAATCACGCTGCGCCCACATGACGCAATGCTTAAGGCTCTCGGTGCATTCCTGAATCGTTGCATGGCGTGCCTTTTCGGCGCGCTCCCATGAATCCGAGCCCATAAACGCCATCAGTTTGGCCTGCTCACCCTCCTCGATAGTGAGACTGAATGTCACCATCCTAGGTGGAGCCGGAAGCATATTTTGTTTGTTCATCTACCCACCCCTCGCGCTAGATTTGCGAAAAGTATAGATTTGCTTTACCTCAAAAGTCAACTAAAAATATACTTTAAGGTGGTTTGATGTAAATTTTAGCTAATACCTGGTGAGGCTCGTGCACACAAGCACGGCAATTTGCAACTACGGTTCAAGCGTTGGGGTTTTGCTGCAAAAGGTGGGTGTCCTCTGCTGAACACTACGGCGGAGGCATAATCGGCAAGGGGTGGGGATAAGTGCTGGTCTTTTGTCTCTCGCCGGTTCAAAACAGCTTGAGTTGAATCTGTAGCACGATGATATTACTTTGTGCCGTTGAGTAATTTTTCAGGCGAGATGAGTTCAGCATAAACACCCCCTTCGCGCGTCAGGGCCGCAACGGCGCTATCAGGGAGAGGTTGAGCCACGGCAATCAGCTTCTGTATTGACGGCCTGGTAAGCGCAAAGTTGTTATCAACTTCACCAGCAATAAGCCAATCAAAGGAAAACACCAAGTGTTCCCTGAGCGCCACTAGGCGATCTGTTGGTGGCGTTGCGACACCTAATTCCCATTGAGACACCGATGCCTTGGATACGCCACACAGATCGCCGAATTTCTCCTGCGAAAGAGTGTTGCGATCGCGTAATTGTCTGATTCTTGCTCCGATAGTCATTTTTAAATTGTACAACGATTCTATAAACGCAATGTCTAGTATTAATTGACTTTGTTATTTGGAATAAATATACTTTATGGGTGAGTGTGTCAATTAAAACTATATTCAAGTCAGCGGAAACAGCGCAACAACACTATGGCGGTGGGTGGTAAGTGAACAATCATGCAATCAAATTGGGCGTGCGCAAATCAGGTGAGGGTTGTTTTCTCAGGTGTCTCCTCCACACCTCATCTGAGTTGCTGCGAGGGGTAGGGGTACCCCGGACAGCAACACTGCTGCGCGCCCCCCTTATAACTTACCAATGAGTGTCAAAGTCATGAGCATGGTCTTCGAACACTATCCAGAAGGAGGAGGCGAAATGCTCCTTGCATTGGCGTTAGCAGACTTTTCAGATGACGATGGTGGCAAGGTTTTTCCAAGCATTCCCGCACTTGCCAAAAAAACGCGCCAGTCCGAGCGTAGCGTGCAATACCAACTCCGAAGGATGGAGCAGATCGGTTTTATCTCGGTTGCAGAAATCAGTGTGGGCGGTCGCATCAGGGGAAGAAAATACAAGTCCACCGAGTACAAAATCCATCTTGAATTCTTCACTGCCAGCACAAAAAACACACCTCATTCCGGCAATGAAGGTGGCGGTGCAAAAAATTCATCATCTGACACCCATCATAGGGGTGCAATTTCTGCACCGTTAGCTGAAACCCGCATAGATATTGGCATTACGGATAACGGTGCAATTTCTGCACCGTTAATGGAACGGTGCAATTTGGAACACTTAACGGTGCAACCTGGAACACTTAACGGTGCAATAGCTGTTGCACCCAATCCATCATATAAACCACCATATGAACCACCACCACAAAGCGCGCGCAACGCCGAGCATGAATTACCTGATCCCAAAACCGTGGTGGTGGATTTGATTTTTCCCCCATCCATCCAGACCGGCCAGCGCGATGCCATCCGAGCGTTGCTATCCAGCAGCGGGGTGTCGCCCAGTCACTGGCAGACCCTGATTGACGAACTGCATGGCGCACAACTCGCCAAATCCATCACGAACCCCATTGGCTACGTCAGAGGCATGGCGGAGCGCATGTCGGCAGGCTCGTTCACAGCGGAACGAGCCCCGATGATTGCCGAGCAGCGCAAAAGGCGCGAAGCCAATGAGCAACAGGCAGCCACCCAGGCAATAAAACACTCGGATTGCGGGCAGCCGTCTCAGGCGCAATTAGACCGATTACCGCAGCGCATTCGCGAATCACTTGCCAGGCTGATGACGCAAAATTAAGGGAGAGCTTGAATGGACGAAACCACACGCAAAGACATTGCAGGCTTGAACAGGAGATACCTCTACCTTGCCAGGCAACTAGCCTCGGGCGAGCAATCGAACCTGCTGGCTGGCATACCAAGGGAAGCGATTGAGCTAATTAAAAGCATGACGCTTGACGAGCTTGACACACTTGCAGAAGACATGGTCGCCCCATGTTTTACGTTCAAGTTTAACGATGCGACATTCCGCACCTTGGTTGAGAGAAAAACCACCAGACGCGAGTACATGACAAACATTCTCGCCGCGCAGTCGCCGACCTGATGAACGCCGACGACATCTTCATCAAAAACCATATCAGCGCCACCACGCTGGTTCGCGAGGGCATGCGTCTTCCGCTTGTATATGCCATGACCGGGGTCGCCTGGCGATCTTTGCGCAAGATATGGCAAGACACATACGGCGAAACTACGCCGCTTCCCGGAAGGATGCCGGGCAATACGCTTTCGTACATCAAGCAGGGACAAACATCGCTTTTGTTGTCCACATTGGTGGCCGTGTATTTAACCGTAGAAAAGAGAGCAAACCCGCAAACCGCATCACAAGCCGAGATGTTCATTCAAGCGTGGGAGTCAAGAAAGCTATTTGCCAAAAGCGGGATGGCGATTGACATCAACGCGGCATGGTACGCAATCCGCGACGTAAAGGCCGGGCTGGTGTCCTGGGGACGATGCAAGCAATGCAAAGCGACATACATTTTCGATACCGAGCTGAGGGAAACAAGTAAGTGTCCTTATTGCGGTGAGCGAGACATAAAAATCATTGGGCCGGGCAAGCAATGACAAAAAGAATAACCACCATCGTTGTCGGTGTGATGTTTGCCCAGGTCGCGTATGGACAGGCAGATAACGCCTGCTTTGAACAAGCGGCAAAACGCTATCGCATCTCGGCTCAGCTTCTGAGGTCAATCTCCCGCGTAGAGTCTGGTGG
>JAQTMZ010000022.1 GCA_028714075.1 Gallionella sp. | reverse complement strand
TGGGCATCGGCATATGACCACCCTCTCCCATCGGCTCACAGCCGAACAATTCTTTAAAATCCAGCTTGTTTTCCCCTGCCGGTGCATCTGTTTTTTCTTCGATATGCCCTATCACCGCCCTGTCTGCGCCGGATTTTTCGGCCGCCGCAACAGGAACCGTAACCCATACCAAAATGGCGGCAAGCAATGCAGCTTTCTGTTTCATTCGGTTTCTCCAAAAAAGTTTAAGATTGGATGTACCGCGATATCCCTAATCTTAGAAACTGTCTTAAAAATTCGCGAGGAGGGATGGATGCAAGGCGCACGGAACGCAGAAACCGGAATGTACTTAAAGTACATGAGGATTTCGAGTACCGCGCAACGCCGCATAACCAACCACTTGGCTGGCGTATTTTGGCAGCCTAGTGGAATGGCTAGTAGTTCCATCAGACGCCCTCCGCAGCAATTTTTAAGACTGTTTCTCATCGTGCGTACGCTTCCGTCGCATAGCGGCGCATCATGCGGTGGCTGTTGAAATACGAGGCATTCTTGCTGATTGCCCCCTTCATCACCCTGAGCCACCCGCCGTCGCTGTGGCCGTAATATAGCGGCAGCACCACCTGTTCGAGCTTGTCGTAAAGCGCGTGTGCGTTGCCGTCGGCCATGCCCGCCGTATCGCCGATTGCCCAGCCGGTCACGCCTTCGATGCAACCTTCAATCCACCAGCCATCGAGCACCGACAGATTGGGCACGCCGTTGAATGCGGCTTTCATGCCGCTGGTGCCCGAAGCCTCAAGCGGCGGCAACGGCGTGTTGAGCCACACATCCACTCCTGCGGTCAGCGTCTGGGCAAGCGCCATATCGTAATCGGGCAGGTAGACCACCGGTATCGTGCCGGCAAGGGCGCGCGCATGCGCATACAACTGCTCGATCAGGTGTTTGCCGTTTTCATCGTTCGGGTGCGCCTTGCCGGCGAGTACGATCTGGAATGGCTGGTGGTGCGCGATAGCCCGTAACCGCTCCAGATCGGAGAACAAAAGATCGGGGCGCTTGTATGCGGTCATGCGCCGCGCAAAGCCTAAAATCGGGACATCGGGTTTAAGCGATACGCCGGCAAGTGCCTGCACCTTCTCGATGAGATGCTGTTTCGCCTGAACATGCGCTTGCCAGATCGCGGCTTCCGGAATGCAGCAATCGGCGCGCATCAGCAACTGCGGCTCGTGGCACCAGCCGGGGAGGTAATGATCGTAAAGCTGGCGGAAACTTTCGGCAGCCCAGGTGTACGGGTGCACACCGTTGGTGATCGCATGCACCTTGTAGCCGGGGAACATCGCGTTGGACACTTCGGCATGTTTCCTAGCGACGCCGTTGACATATTCGCTCAGGTTCAGTGCCAGCCGCGTCATGTTGAGACTTTCTTCCCCGGCCAGACGCTTGATGGCATCCATATCGAAGTCGTTGTCGAGAACTCGCTGCACCAGATCGTAGGAGAAGCGGTCATGCCCGGCCTCGACCGGAGTATGCGTGGTGAAGCTGCACAGGTCGCGCACGCGCGGGAGATCATAGTGCGATTCGCCGGGTCGCAGGTGCTCGGTTGAATAAGTAAATCGCCGCATCAGCTCCAGCCCGAGCAGCGCGGAATGCCCCTCGTTCATGTGGTAATGCCGGATAGTGAAACCGATTGCGTTCAGCAGACGCACGCCGCCCAACCCGAGCACAATTTCCTGCTTGAGCCGGTAGACATTGTCGCCGCCGTAGAGATGGTGGGTGATTTCGCGGTCGTCGCTGCCGTTCTCATTCAGGTCGGTATCGAGTAGCAACACCGGCTGGCGTCCGCCCATGTGGCCTTCGAGCACATACAGCCAGCCACCGATCCAGACCGTGCGGCCATCGATCTGCACGGCAATCTTGGCATCGAGGGGTTGCGCCCAGTGCCTGATGTCCCAGGTCGCCGCATGTTCCGTCTGCCGCCCCTGCGCGTCGATTTCCTGGCGAAAATAACCGGTGTGGCATACCAGACTGACCGCCACCATCGGCAGTTCGAGGTCGGCGGCCGAACGCAAGGTATCGCCGGCGAGCACACCCAACCCGCCGGCGTAGGTCGGGATTTCATTGCGCAACGCGATTTCCATCGAGAAGTACGCAATGCGCGGTTCGTGGATAAATTCATCAAGCATTATCGTCCCCCCTCTCACGCATTCAATCCAGCACCGGTTCATTCGCCGCATCCGGATAGCCGCAAGATACGCCGATTAAAGCCCTAAATACAACTTTGATAATTGGCGGCAGAGACCATAAGGAACAGCATTTTTTCTTTCCATGAAACTGCCTGGTCATTTAATCGTGCGCGCCTTGGCCAAAGCATACAACGCGGGAATCACCACCAGCGTCAATATTGTCGAGGAAATCATCCCGCCAACCATCGGCGCGGCGATACGGCTCATCACTTCAGAGCCGGTGCCGCTGCTCCACATGATCGGCAGCAGCCCGGCCATGATCGCCGTCACGGTCATCATCTTCGGCCGCACCCGCTCCACCGCGCCTTCCATGATGGCGGCATGCAGATCGCCCAATGCCGGTTTGCGGCCTTCGGCAGCGCAGTGCGTTTGAATCTCCTGCCAGGCGCGTTCCAGGTAGATCAGCATCACCACGCCGGTTTCCGCCGCGACGCCAGCCAGCGCGATGAAACCCACCGCGACGGCAACGGACAGGTTGTAGCCGAGCAGCCACAGCAGCCACACGCCGCCGACCAGCGCGAACGGCACGGACAACATCACGATCAGCGATTCCGTCACGCGCCTGAAGTTGAGATACAGCAGCAAAAAAATAATCAGCAACGTGATCGGCACCACGATCTTCATCTTCGCGGCGGCGCGCTCCATGTATTCGAACTGCCCGCTCCAGGTGGCGTAGTAACCGGGCGGGAATTTCACTTGCTGCGCCACTGCCTTGCGCGCCTCCGCCACATAGGAGCCGATGTCGCGGTCGCGGATATCCACATAGATGTAGGCCGACAGCAGCGCATTCTCGGTGCGGATGGACGGCGCGCCCTTGCCGATGCTGACCCTGGCGAGTTGCCCGAGCGGGATCATCGCCCCATCCATCGTCGGCACCAGCACTTCGCGCGCGATCTGCTCCGGCGTACTGCGCAGTTCGCGCGGATAACGCACGCTTACGCCGAAACGTTCCAGCCCTTCCACCGTAGTGGTGACGGTTTCGCCGCCCAGCGCGGTGGCGATCACCTCCTGCGCCTCGCCCACCGTCAGCCCGTAGCGTGCCAGCGCGGCGCGATCCGGTTCGATGTAGAGATAAAAGCCGCCGGTGATGCGTTCAGCAAAGGCGCTGGTGGTGCCCGGGACATTCTTGACCGCTGCCTCAATATCCTTGGCTACGCGTTCCATTTCCTCCAGGTTATTGCCGAACACCTTGATACCGATCGGCGTGCGGATACCGGTGGACAGCATGTCGATGCGCGCCTTGATCGGCATCGTCCAGGAATTCGCCACGCCGGGGATTTGCAGCGCCTTGTCCATCTCGGCGATCAATTTGTCGGTAGTCATGCCGCTGCGCCATTCATCCTGCGGCTTGAGGTTAATCAGCGTCTCGAACATCTCCAGCGGCGCCGGATCGGTGGCCGTCTGCGCGCGGCCCGCCTTGCCATACACCGAGGCGACTTCGGGAAAACTCTTGATGATCTTGTTCTGCGTTTGCAGCAGTTCCGCCGCCTTGGTGACCGACATGCCGGGCAGCGACGCGGGCATGTAGAACAGCGTGCCCTCGTTCAGCGTCGGCATGAATTCGCTGCCCAGCCGCATGGCCGGGTAGAAAGTCAAAGCCATTGCCAGCAGAGCCACAACAATAGTGGATTTTTTGCGGCGCAGCACGGCGGCGATGATCGGGCGATAGCTGCGAATCAAAAAACGGTTCAGCGGATTCTGCGCTTCCGGCATGATCCTGCCGTGGATGAACAGCATCATCAGCACCGGCACCAGCGTGACCGACAGCAACGCCGCGCCCGCCATCGCGAAGGTCTTGGTGAACGCCAGCGGCGCAAACAGCCGCCCCTCCTGCGCTTCCAGCGTAAACACCGGCAGAAACGACACGGTGATGATCAGCAGCGAAAAAAATAATGCGGGGCCGACTTCCTTGCAGGCCGCAATCATTGCCTCCGTGCGCGACTCGCCTTCCTTGAGCCGCTCCAGATGCTTGTGCGCGTTCTCGATCATCACTATGGCCGCATCCACCATCGCGCCGATCGCAATCGCAATCCCGCCCAGGCTCATGATGTTGGAATTCATGCCGAGCGCGCGCATCGCGATGAAGGCGATCAGCACGCCGACGGGCAGCATCACGATGGCGACCAGCGCGCTGCGCACATGCATCAGGAACACGATGCACACCAGCGCAACAATCAGCCCTTCCTCGAACAGCGTGCGCTTGAGCGTGGCGATGGCGCGCAGGATCAGCTCGGAGCGGTCGTACACTGTTTGAATTTTCACGCCTTCCGGCAGGCCGGGTGCAATCTCGGCTATCTTCCGCTTGATATTCCCGATCACCTCCAGCGCGTTTTCACCGTAGCGCGCCATGGCGATGCCGGATACCACTTCGCCCTCGCCGTTCAGTTCGGCCAGCCCGCGCCGCTCGTCCGGCCCCAGTTCGACACGCGCGATGTCGCGCAACAGCACCGGCGTGCCGCGTTCCGCCTTGACCACCAGATTCTCGATGTCGCCCTTGCCGCGCAGATAGCCCTTGCCGCGCACCATGTATTCGGTCTCGGCCATTTCCACCACGCGCCCGCCGACATCGCGGTTGGAATCGCGGATCACCTGCGCGACTTTGCCCAGCGGAATGTTGTAGGCGCGCAGCTTCACCGGATCGACCGTCACCTGGTACTGCTGCACGAAACCGCCGATAGAGGCCACTTCGGCAACACCGTGCGCCTTGGTGAGCTGATAACGCAGATACCAGTCCTGCATGGTGCGCAATTCAGCCAGGTTGTGCTTCTCACTGAGCACCGCGTACTGGTACACCCAGCCCACGCCGGTCGCGTCCGGCCCCAACTGCGGGGCGACATTTTTCGGCAGGCGTCCCGCGATGCTGCTGAGATATTCCAGCACCCGCGAACGCGCCCAGTAGATGTCGGTGCCGTCCTCGAAAATCACGTACACGAATGACGCGCCGAAGAACGAGAAGCCGCGCACCACCTTGGATTTCGGCACGGACAACATCGCGGTAGTCAACGGATAGGTGACCTGGTCTTCCACCACCTGCGGCGCCTGTCCGGAATATTCGGTATAGACGATCACCTGCACATCCGACAAATCGGGCAACGCATCCAGCGGCGTCTTGACGACTGCATAAATGCCCGCCAGCGTGACGAACAGCGTGGCAAGGATCACCAGGAAGCGGTTGCGCGCCGACCAATCGATGATGGCGGTCAGCATGTCAGTGCCCCTCGTGAGAATTGGCCGGTTTGGCTTGCAGCCTGGTAATCACCCATTCGCCCGGTTTGCGTTCGACGATTTCAAACGTGATCGCACTGCCGGTTTTGGCATTGTCCACCAGCGATGAATTGGCGAGCACGAAGTCCATCGTCATGCCCGGCCAATCCAGCGATTCGACCGGCCCATGGGTAATATTGACCGTGCCGTCCGCGTTGATGGCGTTCAGCATGCCTTGCACCCGATGCCCAACTACGGCAGGTTTGCTCTTTGGCTGCGCAGGTGGCTCCACATTTCCGTTTGTTGGCTTGGGCGGTTGCTTCTGCTCTACCGCAGACGGCGCACTGCCGCCATGCGCGACATGCCCGCCCAAGCCGCTCAACGCCGCCTTGAGGTTGCTCTCCGCATCGATCAGGAACAGAGCGGAAATCACCACCTGCTCACCATCGGCAATACCCTCCAGCACCTCGACATAATTTTCACCGCGGCTTCCCAGCCTGACCGCGCGCGGCTCGAAGCGTCCCGGCGCCAACTGCACCAGCACGATCTGGCGCGTGCCGCTGTCGATCACGGCGGAAACCGGCACGGTCAGCACTTCACCCTTGCCGGCCACCTGAATTTCCACGCTGGCAAACATGGCCGGCTTGAGCAACCCTTTGGGGTTGGCGATTTCCATCCGCACCGGCACGGTATGCGTGGCGGCATTCAGCGTTGGATAAACAAGGCTTACCACACCCTCGAAGGGTTTATCCGGATAAGCATTCAGTTTGACCTGCGCCTTGCTGCCGACTTGCACCAGCCCGATGTCCTGCTCGAAAACATCGGCTATCACCCACACCGACGAAAGATCGGCAATCTGATACAACACTTCGCCGGGCATGAAACGCATCCCCTCCAGCGCTTTCTTCTCCAGCACGATGCCATTCGCCGGCGTATGAAAGGCATGGAAGGTCAGGCTGCGCCTGGCCGTCCCGGATATGGCCAGTTCTTTCACCTGCTGCTCGGAAATATCCCAGTTCTTGAGACGCAACAGGCTGGCATCGGCGAGCTTTTGCATGCTCTGCCGGCTATCGCCGTCCGCGTCTTTCAATGCCGCGACACCTTGTACGGCAATCGCGTATTCACGCTGCGCCGACACCAGTTCCGGGCTATACACGTCGAACAGTGCCTGCCCTTTTCTGACCGCTTCCCCGGTACTCTTCACATGCAGCTTTTCTATCCAGCCCTCAAACTTGGGAGCAATGTTGTGGATATGCCGCTCGTCGACTTCCACCCTGCCCACGACGCGTATCGTTTTATCCAGCATGCGCAGCGCTGCCTGCTCGGTTTTCACCCCCAGCTTCTGCACCTTTTCGATGCTGATTTTTACCTGCCCTGAGGCTCCTGAGGCAGCGAAGGGCGAAGCGGCGCCGTCTGGTTCCTCCCCTCCTTCGTACACCGGAACGTAGTCCATGCCCATCGAGTCTTTTTTTGGTATCGGTGAGGTATCCGGCAAGCCCATCGGATTGCGGTAATACAAAATCTTGCGGGCGGGTTCTTGTTGCGCAACAGATACTGTCTTCTGTCCGCTGTCCTCCGCCCCCCCCCACCAATAGCCAATTCCCGTAGCCACCGCCGCCACAGCGAATACCACGACCACCATCGCGTTTGTCCGTTTCATAACTCTTCTCCCAGCAGTCGTTCAATCTCGGCCAGACGCACCTGCGCATCCATTTGTGCCTTCAGCACTTCCAGCTTGGCATTCAGGATTTGCCGCGCCGCATCCAGCAAGGTCGCGAAGTCCACCTTGCCGGTCTGGTAGCCGCTCAGCGCGGATTCAAAGGTGACATTCGCTTGCGGCAGCAGCCCGCTGGAACTCAGCCGCTCAGTATGCTGCGCCGCTTCAATTCCGGAGAGGTTTTCGGTTAGCGCGGATAGAATGCGATTGGCGGTCGCCTCCTTGCGTGCCTTGGCCGCCGCCAGCATCGCCTCGGATTCGCGCTCCTGTGAGCGGCGCGTCTCCTGCTGCAACGGAATATTGAATTCGACCATCACGCCCCACTCGCGCACCGCATTGCCGGACTGGGTCGGGGAAATGCCCAGCGCAACATCCGGATAACGGTTCTTGTAAACGAGATCGCGATTTTTTTCGCCCGCACGAACCCCGGCCTCGTCCATAAACAACTCCGGGTTGTGCTCGCGAATACGATTTTCCAGTACCGTATAGTTGGCCAGGCTGGCCGTTGCGGGAATGCTGCGCAGGTGTTGCGGAGTGGCAAGCGGCATGGTTGCCGGGCGCGACAACAAGGCATTCAGCCGCGCCTCGACTTGCCGCTGGGTATTGTTCAGCGCGACCAGTTCGGTTTTCCTGACCGTTTGTTCCACTTGCGCGCGCACGGCATCCTGCTGTGCGGCAAGCCCGTTGGCATAACGAACCTGCGCAACTTTTTCCATCTGTATCACCAGATCGAGCAGATCACGGGTGATTTTCTGGCTGCCCGCAACGTAGAAATACTGCGCGTAAGTTGACTTGATTTGCGCCGACAATTCCGCCCAGGTCGCGGCGGTTTGCCCCCGTGCCTGATCTGCGCCGGCCTCGGCTGCCTCCCGCTTCAAATCGCGCTTGCCGAACCACGGAACGCTTTGCGTCAGCAGATAGCGCGTGCTGCCAACCTGCGACGGCAATAAACTCGCACCTTTGTTCGTGCCCTGATTGGTGACATCCATCAGTTCGGCGCGCAATACCGGATCAGGCAAGGCTGCCGCCGACTGCACGCGCTGCGCCGCGGCATCTGCCTCGAAGCGCGTTGCCGCCAGTTCAGGATTATGCTCGCGCGCATACGCCAGCAGCCCGGCAAGATCGGAACCCAGCATGCGATCGCCCAACATGCGATCTTCTGCCGCATGGGCAGGCCATAGCCATGCGCCCATTAACCCGCAAGCCGCCAGCCTGACAACAAGCCGTATCTTCATGATCCGCTCCTTGTAGACTATTGCAAAACAACCGCCGGAAATCGCTTATCCGGGGCGCCGGTTCAATGCCGCGCAAATACGCTGGCTTTGCCATCCCTCCCGATCAGCAGGGTCTCGTAAGGAACTGGGGCTTCGCTTTCCATACCGGGTGATCCGGGCGGCATGGAAGGCACGGCCAGACCGATGGCCTTGGGACGTTCCTTGAACAATCGCTTGATGTCCGCTACGGGCACATGGCCTTCAACCAGGTATTGTCCGGCCTTGGCAGTATGACACGAGCCATATTGACTGGGCATGCCCAGCTTCTTGCGCGCCGCAGGCACATCGCTCACATCATGCAGAATCACCGTGAAGCCGTTTTTCTGGAGATGCTCCGCCCAGGCTTTGCAGCAGCCGCACTGCGCGCTTTTATATACCTCCACGACGGGCAAGGCCTGTCCTGAGCTTGTCGAAGTGGCTTGCTCTGCGCCCTTCGTGGCACCCGGTGCAGGAACCTGCTGAGCGGCATGAGCCATACCAGACAAGGCAGCGGCCAATGCAACGAACAGCACCATGCTATGCAGCACCCGCAAGGAGTACGCCGCAGGGTGCCCGAAACCTTCGGTTCCACCCTCGCGCAGCAGAATGTGTTTTTTTGAATAAATTCCAGTCAATGTTTTAGCAAAACTCACTTCATTCGTTTTCATGATTCAAACCCTTAAAAAATAGTGGATATGCAGACGCAACGCGGCTGCCGGACGGCTCGGAGCGAGGCTTTATGCTGAAAAATTCAGCGTGCTTAGGCAAAAAACAAAGACACTCGTCCCGCGTCAAGCGCGGGCGAGAGGCGGAGGGTCGAGCGGAGTTGAAGTGATGGATCGAAACTGCGTCGAAAGGAGTGTGAACAGCTTGGCCGATGGTTGGGCCTCCATCACTTCGATGGGCGCGGCAGCCATATATCCGCAGCAGGCAAGATGGCAGGTACCGCAATCTTCGCCGGCAGGCTGGCCCTGATGGCCGGCGGATTGATCCTGATCCGCGGCAGGCTGGGCATGGTGCTGCTGCATGGTTGAAGCGCAGTGCGCGTCGGGCTCGCCCTGTTGCACAACGATAGAACGATGATCTCCGCTCATCGACTGCATGGCGACCGAAACAGCCAAGGCATTGCCGCTGAAGAGCGGCAACCAGATGGCCAAGATCACTGCAATAAATTTTCCGACGGCGTGTGACATATAAATAGCTTGGCAAAGCCCGGCAGTTCTGTCAAATAAATATGAAAAATCAGACAAGACTCGGCGGGCAAAGTTCGCTTAAAAACATCGTCACCACGAAGAACACAAAGATCACGAAGATTTCTTATGGAGTTGCACGATGTCGAATATTCATCAGCAAGGCGGCTCACATCATTTTAGGTAATACATTGTTTTTTTCTTCGTGCACTTCGTGTTCTTCGTGGTTCAAAGAGGAATTTGGGTTATTTTTTTACTGCCCGGAAGCCGCGGATCACGCTGCTGACAGTGCTCAGGATGAACAGCACCAGCGCTGCTGCATTCAGCAATCCGCCGAGGCTTTGCAGTTCCGGCAGCATCAACCCACTGCCCGCAAGGCGTATCAACAGGGATGCATGCAGCACCAGCAGCGGCAGGTAGAAAGTCCAGTGATAAGGCATCCTGACCTTCACCACCGCAGGAAAAATGATCGGCGCATGGCCGAACACCATCGAGAACACGAAGCCCAGCAAG
>JAQTMZ010000021.1 GCA_028714075.1 Gallionella sp. | reverse complement strand
CTTCCAACGAGCGTCACTGGGAAAAACCGGTGCAGCGTTATGTGGAAGAATGTGTCGCCGGCACAAACGGGCCGCGCGGCACCAATTTCAACATGCGTTGGGTTGCGTCGATGGTGGCCGAGGTGCATCGCATCCTGATCCGCGGCGGCGTGTTCATGTACCCCAAGGACACCAAGGATCCGGCCAAGGCCGGCAAGCTGCGCCTGCTGTATGAGGCGAACCCGATGTCCTTCATCGTCGAACAGGCGGGCGGGGTGGCCTCCACCGGTTACGAGCGCATCATGGACGTCAAGCCTTCCGGACTGCACCAGCGCGTACCGGTGATTCTCGGCTCGAAGAACGAAGTCGAGCGCATCGTCCGCTACCACAAGGAGGCATAAAAATGAGCAAACCGCTGGTTGACACCGTGCCACGGGTTTCCATCGTGATGGGCAGCGCCAATGACTGGGAGATCATGCAGCAGGCCGCGCGGCAGTTGCAGGACTTCGGCGTGGCTTATGACGCGCGGGTGATTTCCGCGCATCGTTCCCCCGACCTGCTGTTCGATTACATCAAGGAAATCAGCGCGCAGGGTGTGCAGTGTTTCATCGCCGGCGCCGGCGGCGCCGCTCATCTTGCCGGCGTGATTGCCGGCAAGACCACGTTGCCGGTACTGGGTGTGCCGATGCCGTCCAAATACCTGAAGGGGATGGATTCGCTGTTGTCCACCGTGCAAATGCCCAAGGGCATTCCGGTGGCAACCTTTGCGATCGGCGAGGCGGGCGCGGCGAATGCCGGGCTATTCGCAATCTCAATGCTGGCGCTGCATGACGCGCAATTGGCGCAGAAGCTGGCCGAGTACCGCAAGCAACAGGCGGCGCAGATCGCGGCGATTGCGTTGCCGGTTTTATCGTAGCGGCACGAGAAACTTTTGTTCGGGCACCCGCACGGCGCGCCGTGCCCCTACCGAATGCGATATTGCCAGGAGATAAGATATGAAAAATGCCATCCAGGAATTCAACCAGAAGCTGCTTTCGCTGGTAGAGCATATCGGCCTGCTGGTGATCGCCATCGCCACGGTGATTGCAATGACCAGCGAGGTCATGGCCATGGCGTTTGCGAAGCAAGTGACACTGGCCGACCTGCTGCTGCTCTTCCTTTATCTGGAAGTACTCGCCATGGTCGGCGCATATTACCGGTCCGGCAAGCTGCCGGTGCGTTTCCCGCTGTACATCGGAATGGTGGCGCTGGCACGCTACCTGGTGCTCGACATCAAGGGCATGGACGATTGGCGCATGCTTGCCGTAACCGGCTCGATCCTGCTGCTGACGCTGGCGGTGCTGATGGTGCGCATCGGGCAGTGCGCTACCCCTACCCCAGCGACGAATAGGCTTATGCAGGTGCGGATAAATCCGCACCTACAAGCCCCTCAACTGTCATTTTAAGGTTTACACAAATGAACACTCCGATACTCCAATCCGACATCAACAGCCTGACGCTATTGCATCGCGGCAAGGTGCGCGACCTCTATAAAGTCGATGAAAAGCATCTCTTGATCGTGCAGACCGACCGGCTTTCCGCCTTCGACGTGATCCTGCCCGATCCGATCCCGGGCAAGGGCGAAGTGCTGACCCGAGTGTCGAATTTCTGGTTCGACAAGCTGCGGCATGTCATTCCGAACCACCTGACCGGCATCGCGCCCGAATCGGTGGTCAAGGGTGAGCAGGAGCAGGCTCAGGTGAAGGGGCGCGCCTTCGTCACCATGAAACTCAAGCCGTTGCCGATCGAGGCGATCGTGCGCGGTTACCTGGCCGGCTCCGGCTGGAAGGATTACCAGAAGACCGGCGCGGTATGCGGGATTAAATTGCCTGACGGGCTGCGCGAGGCGCAAAAGCTGCCGCAGCCGTTGTTTACGCCATCCACCAAGGCGGCGGTCGGCGATCACGATGAGAACATTACCTTTGCGCAGACCGTTGAATTGCTCGGCGAAGCGCGCGCCAACGAAGTGCGCGACGCGACGCTCGCACTGTATACCGAAGCGGCAAATTATGCGGCGAGCAAGGGCATCATCATCGCCGACACCAAGTTCGAATTCGGTGTGGATGAAGCGGGCAAGCTGTATCTGATCGACGAAGCGCTCACGCCGGATTCCTCGCGCTTCTGGCCGGCCGACCAATATCGCGTCGGCAGCAATCCGCCCAGCTTCGACAAGCAGTTCGTGCGCGACTGGCTGGAAGCATCAGGTTGGAACAAGCAGGCGCCCGCGCCGCATATCCCGCAGGAGGTGCTGCAAAAGACTGCCGGCAAATACCGCGAAGCAGCGCAACGCCTGACCGGCGCATGAGTTCGCCCACGCAGCTCATCGAAGGCTTTGCACGCTTCCGCGAAAGGCATTTCGCGAAAGATGATGCGCTGTTTCGTGAACTGGTCGAACAGGGCCAAACGCCCAAAACTCTGGTGGTCGCCTGCTGCGATGCGCGCGTCGATCCGGCTTTGATCCTGGATTGCGCGCCGGGCGACTTGTTCGTCATTCGCAATGTCGCCAATCTCGTTCCTCCCGCAGAAAATCAGGGGCACTATCACGGCACCAGCGCCGCGCTGGAATTCGGCGTGCGCAAGCTGAATGTCGAGCACCTTATCGTGCTGGGACATGCGCATTGCGGCGGTATTCGCGCCCTGCTGGAAGGCGATATGCAAAAAGAAGACGCGTTCATTTCGGAATGGATGGGGATAGCCGATGCCGCGCGGGAGCGGGTAAGCCGGGAATTCGCGGATGCCGGCAGTGCGGCGCACCAGTGCGCCTGCGAGCAGCAGGCGATCCTGGTTTCACTGGATAATTTGATGACTTTTCACTGGATACGCGAGCGTGTCGAACAAGGCTTGCTCGCGTTGCATGGCTGGTATTTCGATATCGAGCGCGGCGAGTTGTTGGGCTACAACGCAGCTGCCCGCCGGTTTGAAGTGCTGTAATTACTTGCCGGTCAATTCCTTGTAGCGCGCCTTGTCGGCATCGTAACGCGCATCCAGGGTTGCCTTTTCTGCCTTGGCTTTTTCCAGATCCTGCTGCAGTTTGGCCAGTCGTTCCTGCGATTCCTTCAGGTCTTCCTGCAGGCTGGGGTGGATTTTTTTACCGGCTTTGGCGAGGGCGTCGGCTTCTTTTTGGAAGGCTAGTAAATTGTTGTTGGCCATTTTGAGCTGCGAGTTGATGCTGTCGATGCGTGCTTCTACCTGTTGCAGATTGCGGTTGCGCGCCAGATCGATTTCTTTTTCATTGCTGTAGGTGTTGACCAGCGCCTTGTCGCGGCGCTTCTGTTCCAGTGCGGCTTCCTCGTCGGCGCGTTTCTTGATGCCGGCTTGTTCGTTGGCGCGGCGTTCTTCGGGAGTGAGCACCTCCTTCTTTTCTATCACGCGTCCGGACTTGCCCAGTTCGCTGCGATCCTTGTTGGCATATTCCGGCGGGATGGTTTCGCCGTAATGCGTTGTGCCCTTGTCGTCCACCCATTTGTACATCTTGGCTGCAACGGGAAAACTGAAAGCGATGCCGGCGATAAATGCGGCAATTAATTTAAGTTGGGTCATTTTTCACTCCATAACGATCACGATAAGACTGTACGGTGGCCAGATTCTGCACCATCTCTGATTCACCCTGCAAATAGTCGAGCAGGTCATCCAGTGTGGCGATAGACACCACCGGAATGCCATAGTTGCGTTGCACTTCCTGGACGGCGGAAAGCTCGCCTTGCCCGCGTTCCATGCGATCCAGTGCGATCACCACGCCACAAGGCTCGGCGCCGGCCACGCGAATCAGCTCGATGGATTCACGCACCGAGGTGCCGGCGGAGATCACATCGTCGATGATCAGCACCCGGCCTTGCAACGCAGCACCCACCGTCGTGCCGCCTTCGCCGTGGTCCTTGGCCTCTTTGCGGTTGTAGCAATAGGGTATGTTGCGCCCCTGTTCTGCCAGCGCGATGGCGGTTCCGGCAGCCAGCGGGATGCCCTTGTAGGCCGGGCCGAACAGCATGTCGAATGGCAATCCGGAGGCAAGGATGGCCTGCGCGTAAAACTGCGACAGGTTCCTTAATGACGCGCCGTCATTGAACAGCCCGGCATTGAAAAAATACGGCGACAGCCTTCCGGCCTTGGTCTGGAATTCGCCGAAGCACAATACTTTTTGCTGCACCGCAAAGCGGATGAAATCCTGCCTGAAATTGAACATGGTGATCGGCGTAGGTTGAGGCGATGGCCGTCATTATAATGGCGCGCCCCCAATCACCGGAAATTTTCATGCGCATCATCACAGTCAACCTGAACGGCATCCGTTCCGCGGCAAACAAGGGCTTCTTCGCCTGGCTCGCCGAGCAGGATGCCGACATCGTCTGCCTGCAGGAGCTCAGGGCGCAGGCAGCCGACGTGACGCAGCAGATGCTCGCGCCGGCCGGTTATTACGGCTATTTTCATTATGCGGAAAAGAAGGGGTATAGCGGCGTGGGCATCTATTGCCGTGAAAAGCCGCAGCAAGTCACACTAGGCTTGGGCATTGCCGAATTTGATGCCGAGGGACGCTACCTGTGCGCAGATTTCGCCGGCTTCAGCGTGGTATCGCTGTATTTGCCGTCCGGCTCCAGCGGCGAAGAGCGGCAGGCCGTGAAGTTCAAGTTCATGGCGGCGTTCTTGCCGCATTTGCGAGCATTACGCACCAGCGGACGCGAAGTGTTGGTCTGCGGCGACTGGAATATCGCGCACCAGGAAATCGATCTGAAAAACTGGCGCGGCAACCAGAAGAATTCCGGCTTCCTGCCCGAAGAACGCGCCTGGTTGACCGAGTTATTCGATGAGGCCGGTTTCGTCGATGTGTTTCGCGGGTTGCATCCCGAATTGGCGGCTTACACCTGGTGGTCGAATCGCGGCCAGGCATGGGCCAAGGATGTCGGCTGGCGCCTCGATTACCAGATCGCCACGCCCGGCATCGCCGCGCGGGCGCGGGTGGCGACTATCTACAAGGCGCAACGCTTTTCCGATCACGCGCCGCTGATTATCGATTACACCGGCTGACCGTGAATCAACAGCCTCCGGATCAGCTTTGCTCCCAAGGCAATCCGGTCACACGCCGGCCGCCGGTATCAAGATCAACCGGGTATGACTACAGCTATTTTGCGTTTTGAACATTGGCTTTCAAACGATGTCGGGCGGGGCGTGAAGTTGTGCTGCGTACCAGAAGCTGGCAATGACGAATCATAGAAATGTGCCATGCGGCCATTTGCAAATCGCCCAAGCCGTTGCGTGAGCAGGTGTTGAGAGAGATGGCCTAGATAATTTGGCATATTGACTATGTGTCTGGTAAGGTACCGCTTGCATTCGCGCCCCGCTGTTTGATAAAAATAAATTTTTAGAAGTTGCCATAACCCATGACCCCTATTGGCCGCATCAAGTATTCCGATCTTGTTGATATCGGGAAATTGCAAGAACTCATGGAGAGTTTTAGCCAGGTCATCGGGATCGCCAATGCCGTCATTGATGTAGACGGGATTGTCATTACCCATGCAGGGTGGCAGGATGTGTGCACCAGATTTCATCGCGTCAATGCGGAAACCTGTCAACGCTGTATTGAAAGTGATACCTCGCTTGTCGAAAGCATGACGCGAGGCACGCAGTATGCGATTTACCGTTGCCATAACGGCTTGGTCGATACCGCCGCCCCAATCATCGTGGAAGGCGAGCATGTTGCAAATGTTTTTACCGGCCAGTTCCTGACCGAACCTCCCGACCTCGAGTTTTTTCGCAAGCAGGCACTACATTTTGGCTTCGACGAAACAAGCTACCTTGAAGCCATTTCCAGGGTTCCCGTCCTGCTGAAGGAGCGGGTTGAATCCGTAACTCGGCTATATGCCCTTCTCGCAGGTGTGCTTGCAGACAACGGGTTGGACCGCCTCAAACAGAAAAAAGCCGCTGAAGACATGGCGCGCTTAAACACGGGGCTCGAAGAACAAATTGCAGCGCGTACGCTGGCGCTTGCATTGGCGAATGAAGGTCTGGCGGCACGGGAGGTATTGCTCAGTCAGATTCTGGATACCTCCAGTGCGGCGATTTTTCTGGTCAATAATGAGGGGCGCATCATGCGAGCCAACCAGCGCATGGCCAAGATGTTCGGATGCTCTCCCGATGCACTGCAGGGAAGTGAATACGTCTCTCTTGTACATCCGGAGGAACGCGAAATCGGGCAACAGAATATGCTTTCGTTGCTGGTTAGTGCAATTCAGTCAGTGGATTTGGATCGACGTTATTGGCGTGCCGACCAAACCGAATTCTGGGGGCGCATCACGGTGAACCGCTTCTACGACGCCAGTAGTGAAGATTTTGTCCTCATTGGCACGATTACTGACATCACCAGCCGCAAGAAGGCAGAAGATGAGATCAATAATTTGGCCTTCTACGATCCCCTCACACATCTGCCAAATCGACGGCTTCTGTCGGATCGGCTCAAACATGCATTGGCTTCCAGCGCGCGCAGCAGTCGAATAGGTGCGCTACTGTTCATTGATCTCGACAATTTCAAGAACCTCAACGACACGCTTGGACATGACATTGGAGATTTGCTGTTGCAACAGGTGGCGCAACGCCTTGAAAGATGTGTGCGTGAAGGAGATACCATTGCCCGTCTGGGTGGTGACGAGTTTGTGGTGATGCTGGAAGATTTAAGCAAAGATCCATTGGAAGCGGCGGCGCAAACTGAAGCCGTCGGCGAGAAAATTCTGATCTCCCTCAATCGACACTACCAGCTAGCCGCACACGAGTACCGCAACTCCCCAAGTATTGGCGCCACCTTGTTCAGCGGCCACCAACAGTCGATAGATGAGCTGATGAAACAATCCGACATTGCCATGTATCAGGCCAAGAAAGCAGGCCGCAACACCCTGCGCTTCTTCGACCCACAGATGCAAGACACCATCAATGCCCGCGCAGCCCTCGAAGACGAATTACGCAAAGCACTTGAGCGCCAGCAATTCGAACTGTATTACCAAATTCAGGTGGACAGTTCGTACCGGCCATTAGGTGCGGAGGCATTGATCCGCTGGATACACCCTGATCGCGGCATGGTGCCTCCCGCACAATTCATTCCGCTGGCGGAAGAAACCGGGCTGATATTACCCATCGGACAATGGGTGTTGGAGACGGCTTGCGCCCAGATCAAGGCATGGCAACAAGATGCGCTCACCCGAGACCTCGTTCTGGCGGTAAACGTGAGCGCCAAGCAATTCTGTCAGGCTGATTTTGCGGCTCAAGTGCAAGCTACCGTACAACGTCATGCCATCAACCCGGCGTTGCTTAAGCTGGAACTGACTGAAAGCATGTTGCTGGACAACATCAAAAATATTATTTCAATCATGAATGTATTGAACAAAATTGGTATCCAGTTCTCATTGGACGACTTCGGCACTGGTTATTCATCCTTGCAATACCTCAAACAGCTGCCGCTTAATCAGCTCAAGATTGACCAGTCATTCGTGCGCGATATTGCTACCGATAGTAGCGACAAAGCGATTGTGCGTACCATCATAGCTATGGCGCAAAGCCTGAGCCTGAACGTCATAGCCGAAGGGGTGGAGACAGAAGAGCAACGACAGCCCCTTCTGAACAAGAACTGCACTCACTACCAAGGGTATCTGTTTAGCCGGCCGGTGCCGATTGAGCAGTTTGGCCTACTGCTAAAGCAAGGCTGTCATTGTTGACGGTATTTGCTACGGTATCGGGAAAAGCGTGACATCAAGAACCCGGTCATAGCGCGGCTTGCAGTAGATCAGCTTTGTTCCCAGGGCAATCCCGCCGCGCGCCAGCCGCCCAGTATGTTGCGGTGCTCCTCCGCGTCCTTCTCGCCTTCGAAGCCTTCCAGCACGTTGTAGCAGTCGCTGTAACCCGCTTTGGTGGCGGCAGTGGCGGCGGCGTTGGAGCGCATTCCGCTGCGGCAGATGAACAGCGCCAGTGCCTCCTTATCCACCTGCTGTTCGAGCTGGGTGATGAAAAGCGGGTTGGGTTTCATGCCCGGATAGATGGCCCATTCGATTTCCACGGCATCGGGTATGCGGCCGACCCAGTCCAGTTCGGCGCGGCTGCGCACATCCACCAGCTTGGCGCCGGGTGCGGAATGCAGCACTTCATAAGCCTCGTCCGGATACAGCGCGCCCTCGTAGGGCAGATTCATTTCCTTGGCACGTTGTTGCGCGGCTTGCAGAATGGCGGTAATTTTCCCCATGTCATTTCTTTCATAGCGTTGTTTAACGAATCTGGCGCAGGTGATATGCTGCGCAGCGACAGCCACATAGTAGCGCAACCGGCATGAAAAATCACACCCATAAACATCAATCCCAGGCTGATATCGGGGCTTTCGAGCCGATGCACCCGGAGCGTTTTGCCGCCGCGCAAAAAAGCACTTGGGTGAGTATCGTCATCAATTTGCTGCTGACGTTCTTTCAGGTCGTGGGCGGATTTTTCGCGCATTCGCAAGCCCTGATGTCCGATGGCCTGCATTCACTGTCGGATTTGCTGTCCGATGTGCTGGTGCTGTATGCGAACCGGCACGGCAACCGGCACGCCGATGCCGACCATCCTTATGGGCACGCGCGGGTGGAAACCGCCGCAACGCTTATCCTGGGTACATTTCTGGCGGCGCTCGGCGTGGTGCTGCTGGTGGCTGCCGCGATGCGCCTGCAACACCCCGAGGCGTTGCAGGCGGTCAATCCGGTCGCGCTTGCGATCGCGGTTATCGCCTTGGTCGCCAAGGAGGGCATGTTCCGTTACATGCTGGCGGTAGCCAAGCGGGTGCGCTCACAGATGCTGGTGGCCAACGCATGGCATGCGCGTTCGGATGCGGCGTCTTCATTGGTGGTTATCGTCGGGATCGTCGGCAACCTGCTCGGCTATACCTTCTTCGATTTGCTTGCCGCTGCGGTGGTGGGGGTGATGATCGCGCATATGGGCGGCAAGCTGGCTTTGGAGGCGCTGGCAGAATTGATCGACACCGGGCTGGATGCGGAAGAGGTCGAGGCAATCAGGCAAACCTTGCTCAATACCCATGGCGTGCGGGCACTGCATGAGTTGCGCACGCGCAAGATGGCCGACAATGCACTGGTTGACGCGCATATCGTGGTCGATCCCAAGATCAGCGTGTCGGAAGGGCATTACATTGCCGAATCGGCGCGTTATGCCGTGCTCAACAATCATCATGTGATGGATGTGATGGTGCACATCGACCCGGAAGATGACCTGCAAGCCAAGCCGAACGCGCATCTGCCCGGCCGCCCCGGTTTGCTGGCGCATCTGGCCGAGCGGCTGGGTGAGCCGGATTTGCCGGATAATCGCGTGGTATTTCACTATCTGGACGGCAAGGTCGATGCCGAGATATACCTGGCCGCAGCCAGTCGGCAGGCCGGGCAGGCCGATGCGTTGCAGGCACGCTGCGATGAACTGGTGCGCGATGATGAGTTCTTCCGTGCCATTCATGTCCATCGCAGTCATGCACAAAATTAGTGCATAAGCGGCCTGTTATGCCCGTTTCAGGTGCAAATTTTTTCTGTGCCGCATGATGGGCTTATGGCACAATGCCGTTCTGTCATATATGAAGAATTGGCACGCTTCGTGCGATGCTTTATGTGCATAAAATTCCGGATTTCAGTTGAGCGGTTTAATTTTTAATTTTCGTATTCTTGTGGGAGAAAGCTATGTCGATGTCGGTAAATGATGTGTTGAAGATGATTAAGGACCATGACGTCAAGTTCGTGGATTTCCGTTTTACCGATACGCGCGGCAAGGAGCAGCACGTCGGTGTGCCGGCCAAGTACGTGGATCTGGACAAATTCGAAGACGGCCATGCGTTCGATGGTTCCTCCATCGCCGGCTGGAAAGGCATCCAGGCTTCGGACATGCTGTTGATGCCGGACCCGGCGACGGCCTATCTCGACCCGTTCATGGACGAAAACACCCTGGTGATCACCTGCGACGTGGTGGAACCGACCGACGGCAAGGGCTATGACCGCGATCCGCGCTCCATCGCGAAGCGCGCCGAAGCCTACCTGAAGTCCAGCGGCATCGGCGACACCGCCTTCTTCGGCCCGGAGCCGGAATTCTTCATTTTTGACTCGGTGAACTGGCATGTCGACATGTCCGGTTGCTCCGTCAAGATCAATTCCGAAGAGGCAGCCTGGTCTTCTGCCGAAAAATTCGATGGCGGCAACACCGGCCACCGCCCGACCGTCAAGGGCGGCTATTTCCCGGTTCCGCCGGTCGACAGCCTGAACGACATCCGCGCGGCGATGTGCCTGGCTTTGGAAGACATCGGCATCGAAGTCGAAGTGCATCACCATGAAGTGGCAACCGCCGGACAGTGCGAAATCGGCACCAAGTTCAACACCCTGGTGCGCCGCGCCGACCAGACCCAGGCCTTGAAATACGTGGTGCATAACGTCGCGCACCAATACGGCAAAACCGCCACCTTCATGCCCAAGCCCATTGTCGGCGACAACGGCTCCGGCATGCATGTGCACCAGTCGATCTGGAAGGACGGCAAGAACACGTTCGCGGGCAACGGCTACGCCGGCCTGTCCGACACCGCGCTGTACTATATCGGCGGCATCATCAAGCACGCCAAGGCGCTGAATGCGATCTGCAACCCCGGCACCAACTCCTACAAGCGCCTGGTTCCGCATTACGAAGCGCCAACCAAGCTGGCTTATTCGGCGAAGAACCGTTCCGCTTCGATCCGTATCCCGCATGTGACCAGCGACAAGGCGCGCCGCATCGAGACCCGCTTCCCGGATCCGACCGCGAACCCGTACCTGTGCTTCACGGCCTTGATGATGGCCGGCCTGGATGGCATCCAGAACAAGATCCACCCCGGCGACCCGGCCGACAAGAACCTGTACGACCTGCCGCCGGAAGAAGACGCGAAGATCCCGACCGTGTGCAGTTCGCTGGATGAAGCGCTGGCGCACCTGGACAAGGATCGCGAATTCCTGACGCGTGGTGGCGTATTCTCCAACGACTTCATCGATGCTTTCATCGCCCTGAAGATGGACGAGGTGACCCGTTTGCGTATGACCACGCATCCGGTTGAGTTCGACATGTATTACAGCATCTAGTTTTTGGTCTCACAAAGCAGAACGACAAAACGGGGCGCAAGCCCCGTTTTGTTTTGCTCGGCAAAAGTTTGTCTGTACACAATGCTTGCCCTATACTTGCCCGTGCCACTTTGCAGGAGAATGGAAATGAAGCTCGGATACTTGATTGCGATGATAAGCCTCTGCCCGTTGTTGGCGCAGGCGGAAATTTACAAGGCTGTCGATGCCGATGGCCATGTCACTTATTCCAGCACGCCGATCAAGGGCGGCAAGAAGATCATTCTCGAGCCGTTGCCCACCATGGTTCCGCCGGCGCGCGCGCGTTCGGCCGCTT
>JAQTMZ010000020.1 GCA_028714075.1 Gallionella sp. | reverse complement strand
AGTCGGTGTTCAACGTGTTCTTCGAAAACAGCACGCGCACCCGCACCACCTTCGAGATCGCCGCCAAGCGGCTGTCGGCGGATGTGGTCAACCTCAACATCGGCTCCTCTTCCACCAGCAAGGGCGAAACCCTGCTGGATACAGTGGGTAACCTGTGCGCGATGCACGCCGACATGTTCGTGGTGCGCCACGCGCAAAGCGGTGCGGCGCATTTCATCGCCCGGCATGTCGCGCCGGATGTGCATGTCATCAACGCCGGCGACGGCCGCCATGCGCACCCCACGCAGGCGCTGCTGGACATGTTCACCATCCGCCACTACAAGAAAGAATTCCACAACCTGCGCGTCGCGATCGTCGGCGACGTGCTGCATTCGCGCGTGGCGCGTTCGCAGATCCACGCGCTGACCACGCTCGGCGTGCCGGAGGTGCGCGTCATCGCCCCCAAGACGCTGCTGCCGACGATGGTGGCAAATCTCGGTGTGCAGGTCTACCACGACATGGCGCAAGGCCTGCGCGACGTGGATGTGGTGCTGATGCTGCGCCTGCAGCACGAGCGCATGCAGGGCGCGGCGCTGCCTTCCGCACAGGAATACTTCAAAAACTACGGACTTACCGAAGAGAAGCTGGCGCACGCCCGGCCGGATGCGATCGTGATGCATCCCGGGCCGATGAACCGCGGCATCGAAATCGATTCCTGCGTCGCCGACGGCGCGCACTCGGTGATCCTGTCGCAGGTGACGTTCGGCATCGCGGTGCGCATGGCGGTGATGAGCATGTTGGCGGGAGCAAAGGGATGAACATCCATATCAAGAACGGCCGGCTGATCGACCCGAAAAACAACCTCGATGCCGTGCAAGATGTATTCATCGCGGCGGGCAGGATCGCGGCGCTCGGTGTTGCACCACCCAGATTCGCCGCAGACCGGGTGATCGACGCGAGCGGCCTGATCGTCGCGCCGGGCCTGATCGACCTGGCGGCGCGCTTGCGCGAGCCGGGCTACGAATACCGGGCCACGCTGGAATCGGAAATGGAAGCGGCCGTGGCGGGCGGCATCACCAGCCTCGCGTGCCCGCCGGACACCGAACCGCCGCTGGATGAACCGGGTCTGGTGGAAATGCTCAAGCACCGCGCCAAAAATCTGAATCAGGCGCATGTCTATCCGGTCGCCGCGCTGACCTCCGCGCTCAAGGGGCAGGAGCTGACCGAAATGGCCGAGCTGGCGGACGCCGGATGCGTGGCATTCAGCCAGGCCGATGCGCCGCTTACCGATACGCGCGTATTGCTGCGCGCGATGCAGTACGCCGCAACTTTTAATTTTTCCGTGTGGCTGCGCCCGCAGGACAGTTTCCTCGCCAAGAACGGCGTGGCGCATGACGGCGAAGTGGCGACCCGCTGCGGCCTGCCCGCCATCCCGGTGTGTGCCGAGACCATCGCGCTTTCGACCATGCTGGCGCTGGCGCAGGAGACCGGCGTGAAGCTGCATATCTGCCGCATCTCCAGTGCGGCGGGTGTGGAATTGATCCGTGCGGCGAAGCAGCAAGGGCTGCCGGTGACCTGCGATGTCTCGATGAATCATGTGCACCTGTCGGAAATGGACATCGGCTTCTTTGACCCGAATTGCCATCTGATCCCGCCGCTGCGCAGCCTGCGCGACCGCGCCGCGCTGCGCGCCGGATTGCTGGACGGAACCATCGATGCAATCTGTTCCAACCACGCGCCGGTCGACGAGGATGCCAAACAGTTGCCGTTCGCCGAAGCGGAAGCGGGCGCGACCGGCCTGGAATTGCTGCTGCCGCTGGTGCTGAAGTGGGCGCAACAGGAGAAACTCACGCTGTCCGGCGCGCTCGCCAAGGCCACGCTGCAACCCGCGCAAATACTTGGCTTGGACGCAGGGCATCTGAGCGTCGGCGCGACCGCCGACGTGTGCGTGTTCGATCCGGAGACGTACTGGAAAGTCGAGCCTGCCGCGCTCAAGAGCCAGGGCAAGAACACCCCGTTCACCGGCCTCGAAGTGCAGGGCAGGGTGCGCTATACGCTGGTGGACGGGCAGATCGTTTATCAGGGATAGCGACGTTTATTCATGGAATCGCGCTGAATCATGCCTACCGTTCTACGTTTATTGAATTGGCGCTTCCACTTCTACTCTGACGAAGGAATGGAACCGCCGCACATCCATGTGGACACAGGAGATGGAGAGTGTAAGTATTGGCTTGAACCAGTGCGATTAGCGAGGAGCCGCAACATCAACCCCACCGAGTTGCGCCGCATTGAAGTAGCTGTTTTCGAGCGTCAGCAATTCTTCAAGGAGAAATGGCATGAATTCTTCCAATATTGAACTAGAACATTGCGCCACCCGTGTTTGGGTATCAGGCCGGATTATATTCATCGAGCTCACGGATGGCCGTCAAATCGGCTTCCCCGCCGCACGCTTCAAATTGCTGTGCGATGCAAGCGACGAACAGATCAAGCAAGTTACCCTGCGAGCAAACGGCACAGCACTGCGCTGGGAGGAATTGGACGAGGATATTTCAGTGAGCGGCATCGTCCAGGGTTACTTCCAGCTTCCCCTCCCGCTGGCAGCATAAGGGAACACTGCGCACCGCCTGTCTTGGCGCGACTGCATTAACCAACCGCGCGTAGCATGAATCAATCTCTTGCTCAAGCTGGCGAACAGCGCGATGTAACGAAGGTGCTTATAGAGTTGGCCATAAATAGTGTGCCACCTACAAAGTCAAAATAATTCGATTCCGTCTTTTTACTTTTTTTAAATCATGAAACCAAAAGCTTTCGACAGAAGTGAGCACGTATACAAAAACGACGCTTTTGTTGAGCTCGTCAAAGATGCCATCAGGTTTTTTAACGGCACCCCTGTACACACGCTGCCCCCGCCAGAATCCTTCCTTGGTACGGGTGTTTACGCTATCTATTACACAGGCAAAAATCCTGTCTACAAAAAATATGCGGAGCTGAATCGACTGTCTTACAGTTATCCAATTTATGTCGGCAAAGCTGTACCGAAGGGTTGGCGGCAAGCCCATGTTTCAGACAATCAGCTCGATCAATCCAAAGGGCTATTTAATCACCTTCGGGAACACAGTAGAAGCATCGGTATTGCTCAAGGACTGGAACTTCAAGACGTTATGTGCCGGTTTGTTATTTTTGAGGGGGTCAGTTCAGACTTGATTAGCACCGTTGAGGCCGCGCTAATCAAATTGAATATGCCGCTCTGGAATACTGCCGTGGATGGCTTCGGAAGCCACGGCCACGGAAGAAAGCGATATGAACAAGCAAAATCAGAATGGGATGTTATTCATCCTGGACGAGCTTGGGCAGAAAAATACAACGGCACTCATGCCGAAGAAAGCGCCATCCTTTCTAGGATCAAAAATCACTTCAAAAATATCGAGCGTGAGCCATGAAGTCACAGAAGATGTTTTCTGGGGCTGGTGGATTAGCCAAGGAGCTGGAGCTTGCCTATTTTCAGCATTCTGCATTTGTGGAATTGGTTATCCGCCTCGCAGTACGCTGAATCGCCGAAATATCTCAATAGGCATTGCGTATTTTAGCTTCCAAATAATTGATATTGGCCGATCTCCTTCGTAATGCTCAAGCTCGACGGGCCCTAGTGCGATGTACGCGCTTTTTTGGTTCTCGCGAACGAATAATTGAAACCCCCATCCGTTCCCGGCGCTTTCGATGTATCGTTGTCCTGTCGCATTATTAGCACCTGCACGATTCTGCGTTTGCCAATGAAAACGCTCCGGGCTTATCGCGTAATCATGATATTGCACTCGTTCGGCGAACCCCTCTCGCTTATCTAACGTGACAAACATTAATTCAATTTTTGGGTCTGATAAAACTAAGCAGCCTTCATTGAATAACGGTCGAGAGCCGGGTGTTAGATGGCCGACAGCAGCCTGAATCTCTCGTCGCTGGTAACGCGCATGGAGGCTCAAAGGCCAATTTGACGGCGCATCCGGTAGCGGTTGAAAACTAATCGTGCTCTCTTCTTGTAACCAATCAATAAGCTCAATCAATTCGTCACGCAAAGCAGGATGCGCACTCATCAACGAAGAAAATCCGGTTGGATCAATTAAATCATCCCGTTTATCTAGCACCTGATATGCAAGCATCTGCACCCGATATGAATCAACTTCGCCAGTTGCAAGAACTGTTGTCCAAGCAGCCAACATATTAGGATCATTTGCATGCAAAACACTACCCATCCGCCGAGACAACGTATCTTCGCGTGGTCCAGGTGGGGGCACGGGCAACCCAACATCCCGTTTATAACTAGTCCATGAACGGTTATTCACATAAATATCCGTGATGTCCAACTGATTTTCACGTACAAAGTCTTTCAATCGCAGTGGCTGACCTGCACGAAGTGCTGCCCAAGATGCAAGCTCTTGGCGCAGACGAACTGCATTCAAGTTCAAAGCAGCACGCAGATTAGAAAGCACTCGTTCGCGTGAAACACGATCAAATTGAATATGGCATCCCGCTGGAAGTAAGCCGAAGCCATTTTCAACGGAATCTTTCAAATCTGCTCGCGTGAGTCCAGTGATAGTCCGCAACAATGTATCAAAACGGAAGCCTTCGCTGTATTGGCCTACAAAGTCGAGCACAAGGCAGCTATCTTTACCATCGGCAAGACGTAACCCACGACCAATCTGTTGCTGGAAAATCACTGGGCTCTGCGTGGGGCGCAGTAGCAAAAGTGTATTGATCTCAGGGATATCAACGCCCTCATTGAACAGATCGCAGGTACAGATAAGTTTGATTTTTCCTGACTGCAAATTTCTTATCGCATCTTCACGTTGCTCTGGAGTGTTAGCGCCGGTAAGACTACGCGCAGGCAAACCGGATTTTTCAAACCAGTTCGCCATAAATTGTGCATGCCGAACACTGACGCAAAACGCAATGCCTTTGAGTTGATTCAAATCCGCCACATACTGTTGCAGCGTATTGATAATCAATCGACTGCGCATTTCATTGCCTGATATCAATGCATCGAGTTGCACGGTTTCCTCTGAACGATTCCACTTGATTTGGGATAAGTCGGTCTCATCAGCCGTTGCGTAGTACTCGAATGGCGCTAATAGTTGTTGATCGAGTGCATCCCAAAGTCTGAGTGACACCGCTGGTGACCCGTCAGGACGCGCGTCAAAATATACATTCAAATTTTTACCATCAACGCGTTCTGGTGTCGCAGTCAATCCCAGTAATATTTGCGGGCGCACTAAACTGACAAACTGATCAAAGGTGTTGGCTGGAAGATGATGCGCTTCATCTACAATCACTACGCGCCAATAATCCGCCCCCAGTTGTGCCAACAAGCCACGGCTATGCACGGTATTGATCGTGGCGAATAAATGCCCATATTGCGTTGGTGCGTTGTTGCTGTCGAGTAGCTCTCCAAATGATGGATCACGCAGGACTTGCCGAAATGTCGCAATCGCCTGCTTCAAAATCTGGATGCGATGGGAAATAAATAACAGGCGTGGCGGATTCCCTTCTTCGCGCGCGCGACGTTGATAATCAAACGCGGAGACAACCGTTTTCCCAGTTCCCGTGGCTGCAACAACTAGGTTGCGCCACCGTCCATGTCGACGCTCTGATGCAAGGCGCTCAAGCATTTCAAGCTGATACGCTTTAGGACGAAGTTCAAACCATGTGTGGATTGCAATTGGCTCTTCATTTCCATTGCGTAGCCCTGGTCTATGCCGTTGCTCACGAAGAGCTTCAACAAGTGCTTTCCGTTGAACCTCATCGTGTGGGTCATACAGTTGAAATTCGCCGTCGTTCCACAACGTTTCGAAGTGTGCCTCTGCTGCGGAAAATAAATCCGCATCAGCAGCTTCTGTGATTTTAACTGTCCATTCAATCCCGCCAATTAGCGCAGATTCTGACAAATTCGCACTTCCAACAAATGCTGTTCCAAAACCAGTCTTGCGATGGAATATCCAAGCTTTAGCATGCAGCCTAGTACGACGGCCATCCAAAGAGATTCGGAGTTCAACACCTGGTAATTCAGCCAGTGCATCCACTGCGCGCGCTTCAGTTGCACCAATGTAGGTCGTTGTCAAAATACGGAAGCGTGTACGAGGCAAGCCCTGCGCATTAAGCGCCGTTGCCATTTTTAACACATCAATGATTTTGCGTACACCGCTCCATGTGATGAAGCTGACAAGGATGTCAACACGGTCTACTGCGCCGAGTTCTGCTCGCAATTCGCCGAGCAGAGAAGGATCGCTGCGGGCTGAGGTGAATAGCCAAGGTCGTCGCAAACCAGTCAACGGAATGCTGGGAACAGCATTCGGTGGATGCAGCGCACGTAACAGTCGAAGTGGATCAGCAAGCTCACGCAATTCGGAATCGTCATTTGCGTTCAAGCGGGCTTCGCGTATCAGATGCGCAATCAATTTTAATTCGGCACGTGATTGCTCTAAATGCCCCTCAGTCGCATTCGCAACAATATCGAGGAGTTCTGGCAACCGGGATGAAACTTCGTGGATTAGATGTTCGCGTCGCTGCGCTTGAGTCGGTTGGTCAACTAGCGCACAGTGTGCCTCGGCCAGAGCCTGCAATTGGTCGACTTCATCAGCGTAAATAAGACGCTCATAAAGACCTTGCGGCAAAAGTTTACTTTCCGATTCATAGCTGCTCATTTTTTCCTTTACGTGACCAACAACCATTGAAGCCGCAGGATCAAATGGATCGATATCATTTTACCCCAACCACCCACCTGCGCATCGCCGAAACGTCTGCCGAATATATTGCGCGGCCTATCGAACCAGAAGGCAAAGGCGATTCGCAACCTTTTCGACATCATCGTGGAAAAGTTCGGTGAGCCGACTCTGAAGCCGTTGCGCAAGATGAGCGACGAGGAAGCTGAAGCTTTTTTGTTATCGCTGCCGGGAGTCGGGAAGAAAGTTGCGCGATGCGTTTTGATGTATTCGTTGGGCAGGAAGGTTTTCCCTGTGGATACGCATTGCTGGCGAATCGCCAGACGCCTCGGTTGGGTTAGGTCGACACAAAAAGACAAGCACTGCGCGCCGCGAGATATGGATCGCCTGCAATCCAAAATTCCACCCGAGCTTCGTCACTCATTACATGTGAATATGATTTCTCTTGGGCGCGAGGTCTGCACCCCAACTACACCCCGGTGCGATGAATGCCCAATAGCAGCTTGGTGCCCCAGGATTGGTGTGCAAAAAGGGTAGGGTGTAGCTCGTCGCGACTTATTCCTACCTGTTGCATGTAACAAAAAAGCTGGTAATATTCGTTTCATGTAACGGTATGCATTGGGGGTAATTATGGGAACAAGTACATCGACGCGGGTGCAGAAGCATCGCGCGGCATTGCGGGAAGCCGGGTTGCGCCCGGTGCAGATTTGGGTGCCGGATACGCGGCGTGCGGGATTCGCCGAAGAGTGCCACCGTCAATCGAAGTTATTGCAAGGCGATGCGCAGGAGCGCGAAACTGCCGATTGGCTTGAGGCAGCAGCCGACCGCGAAGGCTGGCAATGAGGCGCGGCGATCTGGTGACGGTGGCCTTGCAGGGCGATCTCGGCAAGCCGCGCCCGGCATTGGTGATCCAGTCCGATCTGTTCGATACCCATCCTTCTGTCACGATTCTACCGGTGACCGGTGAGTTGCGCGTCGCGCCGCTGTTTCGCATTTCCGTGAATCCGAGCGAACTGAATGCTTTGGCCAAGCCTTCGCAGGTGATGGTGGATAAACCGCAGTCGGTTGCGCGCGAAAAAATCGGCGCGGTTATAGGTCATCTGGACGATGAGACGATGCTGGCGGTGAATCGGGCTCTGGCGGTTTTCCTCGGGTTTGCTTGACGATTGTCGGAGACTTTAGCGGCAGTTTCGTTTTTTTTTGACAGCCTTGTATCGCGCATCGACCAGTGCGAGCTGGGCTATTGCCAAAATATTTCGTAGTAAAATGTAGCTGTCAGATTTCCCACCGCAGTATTTATTTCCAGCTCATCCATGAACCCATTACTCGATTTCTCCGGTCTGCCGCGCTTTGCGGAGATCAAACCCGAACATGTCGCGCCGGCGATCGAACAGTTGCTGGCGGAGAACCGCGCGCTGGTTGCGCGGCTGCTGAGCGATAGCGTGCCACCGACTTGGCAGGATTTCATCGCGCCGATGGAGGATGCCAACGAGCGGCTGTCGCGCGCGTGGGGGCCGGTCGGGCATTTGAACGCGGTGATGAATTCACCCGAGTTGCGCGAGGTGTATAACGCGACGCTGCCGATCATCACACAGTATTACGCCGAGCTCGGCCAGAATCTCGCGCTGTTCGATAAGTTCAAGGCATTGCGCAACAGCCCTGAATTTGCCGGCTTGAGCGCGGCACGCAAGAAAATCATCGAGAACGAACTGCGCGATTTCCGCCTCGGCGGCGCGGAATTGCCGGAGGACAAGAAGGCACGCTATCTGGAAATCCAGGAACGCCTCGCGGAACTGTCGTCGCGCTTTTCCGACAATCTGCTCGATGCGACCAACGACTACACGCTGGTGATCGAGAACAAGAGTGAATTGAGCGGTTTGCCGGAAGATGTGCTGCAGGCGGCGCAGGAAGCGGCGGGCGCAGCAGGGAAATCCGGCTGGATGTTCACGCTGAAAGCCCCGTCCTACATGCCGGTGATGCAATACGCCGACAACCGCGCGTTGCGCGAAAAAATGTATCGCGCCTCTGGCACGCGCGCCAGCGAATTTGGCAAGGCGGAGTGGGACAACACGCCGCTGATGGATGAGATCGTCAAGCTGCGCGGCGAGGAGGCGAGCCTGCTGGGCTTTGCCAACTTCGGCGAATTGTCGCTGGCGACCAAGATGGCGGATTCGCCGCAGCAGGTGGCCGAATTCATGCGCGAACTGGCGCAGCGTGCGCGACCCTTTGCCGAAAAAGATCTGGCGGAGCTGCGCGAATTCGCGCGCGCCAAATTGGGAATAGACGAATTGCAATCCTGGGACGTCGGCTACGCCAGCGAAAAATTGCGCGAGAAGCGCTATGCCTTTTCCGAGCAGGAAGTGAAACAGTATTTCCCGGAAGATGCGGTGCTGCCCGGTATGTTCAAGCTGGTCGAGACGCTGTATGGCTTGCAGATCAAGGCTTCCGTCGCACCCCTGTGGCATGACGACGTGCGCTTCTTCGATATCCGAGACGCGCAGGGGCAACTGATCGGGCAGTTCTATCTCGATATGTATGCGCGCAACAGCAAGCGCGGCGGGGCGTGGATGGATGATGTGATCACGCGCCGCCGTCTGGCGACCGGCATTCAGACGCCGGTCGCCTATCTGAACTGCAACTTCTCCGCGCCGGTCGGCGGCAAGCCCGCCGTGTTCACGCACGACGAAGTGATCACGCTGTTCCACGAATTCGGCCACGGCCTGCATCACCTGCTCACCGAAGTGGAAGACCTCGCCGTGTCCGGCATCAACGGCGTGGAATGGGACGCGGTGGAGTTGCCCAGCCAGTTCATGGAAAACTTCTGCTGGGAATGGGATGTGCTGCGCGGCATGACGCGCCATGTCGACAGCGGCGAGCCGTTGCCGCGCGCGCTGTTCGACAAGATGCTCGCCGCGAAGAATTTCCAGAGCGGCCTGCAGACCCTGCGCCAGATCGAGTTTTCGCTGTTCGACATGCTGATGCACAGCAACTTCGAGGCGGGCGGCGCAAAATCCATCCTGCAACTGCTCGACGAAGTGCGCGCCGAAGTGGCGGTGCTGATCCCGCTCGCGTTTCACCGCTTCCCGCACAGTTTCTCGCATATCTTTGCCGGCGGCTATGCGGCGGGCTATTACAGCTACAAATGGGCGGAGGTGCTGTCCGCCGATGCGTACAGCCTGTTCGAGGAAAACGGCGTGCTGAATCCCGATGTCGGCGCGCGCTTCCGCGCCGAGATACTGGCGATGGGCGGCAGCCGCGGCGCGATGGATTCGTTCAAGTCGTTTCGCGGGCGCGAGCCGAGCATCGATGCATTGTTGCGGCATAATGGGCTGATCTGAACTTCCTGAGGAGGCAAAATGAAGCGCATCGTTTTGTTGTTGAGTTGTTTGGCGGTGGTGCCATCGGGCGCGCAAGCGGACGAGCTGTACCGTTGGCTGGACGCGCAGGGCAAGGTGCATTACGGCGACGTGCCTCCGGCGGGCGCGACGCAGGTAACAACCATCAAATCCCCCGCTGCCGCCGCGCCTGGAGAAGACCTGCCCTATGAAACGCGCCGCGCGCAGCAGAATTTTCCGGTCACCCTGTATGTCGCGGACAACTGTGCCGAAGCCTGTAATCAGGCACGCGAGTTGTTAAGCAAACGCGGTATTCCGTTCAGTGAAAAATCACTGATAACCCAGGAAGATATCGATGCCTTCAAGGCGCTTTCCGGCAGCGACAGCGTGCCCACTCTTGCGGTGGGCAAGGCCTTTCTGAAAGGCTTTCTGGCCGGGCAGTGGCATGGCGAACTCGATATCGCCGGTTATCCGAAGACCGCACCCTATCGTGCAGCCGGTGTCCTTCCTGCTTCCGCGCCTGCCGCAGCGAGCCAGGTCGCACCGGCCAATCCCGCCGCGCAATGAAGCTGGCGACCTGGAACGTCAACTCGCTGAAGGTGCGCCTGCCACAGGTACTGGACTGGCTTGCCGCCAACCCGGTCGATGCGTTGTGTTTGCAGGAGACCAAGCAGCAGGACAAGGATTTTCCGCAGGCCGAGTTGCAGGCGGCGGGTTATCACAGCGTATTCAGCGGACAGAAGACCTACAACGGCGTGGCGATCCTGAGCCGCACACCCGCCGGCGACGTGCAGATGGGCATCCCGGATTTCGCCGATGAGCACAAGCGCGTCATCGCCGCCACGATCAACGATATTCGCGTGGTATGCGTGTATGTGCCAAACGGCCAGAGCGTCGATTCCGACAAGTATCACTACAAGCTTGCGTGGCTCGCCGCATTGCACGGCTGGCTCAAAGCAGAGCTGACGCGCTATCCGAAACTGGCGCTGCTGGGCGACTACAACATCGCGCCGGAAGACCGCGATGTCTATGACCCGGTGGCCTGGCAAGGCAACGTGCTGGTCAGCGAGCCGGAGCGGCAACAGTTCCGCAACCTGTTGCAGCTCGGCCTGCGCGACAGCTTCCGCCTGTTCGAGCAGCCCGAAAAATCCTATTCCTGGTGGGACTACCGCATGATGGCGTTTCGCCGCAACACGGGGCTGCGCATCGACCACATCATGGTCAGCGAGCCGCTGGCGGCGCAATGCAAAAGCTGCGTGATCGACAAAGCCCCGCGCAAACTGGAGCGCCCTTCCGACCATACGCCGGTGGTGGTGGAGTTGGGGTAGTGGGGGCGCACATATTGGGTTATATTAAGCCGAACCCGCAACCACGACGGTTATGAATTTTGCCTAACGCCACTCCCGAAATAACCCTTTCCGCGCGCAACCTGTCGCGCCGCTTCGGCAATCGCCAAGTCATTCATAACGTGTCGCTGGAATTAAGGCGTGGCGAGGTGCTGGTCTTGCTCGGGCACAACGGCGCGGGCAAAACCACCACGCTGCAAATGCTGACCGGCTGCTTGCTGCCGGACGAAGGCAAAATTGAAATCTGCGGCATCGACCTGCTGCGCCGGCCCATGCTGGCCAAGGCGCACATCGGCTACTTGCCGGAAACCCCGCCGTTGTACCGCGAACTCAGCGTGAACGATTACCTGATTTTTGCCGCGCGCCTGCGCGGCATGAAGCCGGGCGACGCCGCCGAAGCGCTCATCCAGGCCAGGCAACGCTGCGGCCTGGAAGCGGTCGGCAAGAAAATCATCGGCACGTTGTCCAAGGGTTATCAGCAGCGCGTCGGCATCGCGCAAGCCATCATTCACCGCCCCGCCGTGATCGTGCTGGACGAACCCACCGTCGGCCTTGACCCCACGCAGATCCGCGATATCCGCACCCTGATCCGCGAATTGGGCGACAGCAGCAGCGTGATCCTCTCCACGCATTTGCTCGGCGAGGTGCAAAGCGTGTGCGACCGCGTGGAGATCATGCAGC
>JAQTMZ010000019.1 GCA_028714075.1 Gallionella sp. | reverse complement strand
TGGTGCCCGGAAGAGGACTCGAACCTCCACACCTTGCGGCACACGGACCTGAACCGTGCGCGTCTACCAATTCCGCCATCCGGGCTGAGATTTGCTGAAGGCGCGCAATTTAATTGTTAAAGGATTCATTGTCAATGAAAAAGAAAAATAACTTACGCTTGCAAGACCCGTTTCTGGAGCGCGAGCGCGAACAATACGAGCATCCGCTGCCTAGCCGCGAATTCATTTTGCAGATACTGACCGAACAGGGCGCCCCGGTCAGCGATGCGGAGCTGTTGCAGTTGCTGCATATCGAGGCGCATGAAGAAGAGCTGTTTGCGCGCCGCCTGCGTGCGATGGAGCGCGACGGGCAGCTTATGCGCAACCGCAAACACGACATTTGCGTGATGGACAAGCTCGACCTGGTCAAGGGCAAGGTGCAGGGCCATCCGGACGGGTTCGGTTTCCTGATTCCCGAAGACGGCAGCCCCGACATGTTCCTCAGCGAGAAGGAAATGCGCCAGGTGCTGCACGGCGACGTGGTGATGGTGCGGCAGAGCGGCACGGACAAGCGCGGCCGCGCGGAAGCCAAGATCGTCGAAGTGCTGGAGCGCGCCAATAACCGCGTGGTCGGCCGCCTGTTTGAAGATCACGGCATCCAGTATGTGGTGGCGGAGAACCGCCGCATCACCCAGGATATTCTGGTTGCGGCCGGCCAGGCCGGTGGAGCCAAGACCGGACAGGTGGTGGTGCTGGAAATCCTTAAACACCCCGACAAATATGCCCAGCCGATCGGGCGCATCACCGAGGTGCTGGGCAACTATGCCGACCCCGGCATGGAAATCGAAATTGCGGTGCGCAAGCACGACCTGCCGTATGAATTCCCCAAGGATGTGGAACGCCAGGCCAAGGCGATATCCCCCGTGGTTGCCGCCGCAGACTGGGCCGGGCGCGAAGATATCCGCAGCCTGCCGCTGGTCACGATCGACGGCGAAACCGCGCGCGACTTCGACGATGCGGTGTATTGCGCGCCGGAAAAAGGCGGCTACCGGCTGGTGGTGGCGATTGCCGACGTCAGCCACTATGTGCAGACCGGCGACGCGCTGGACCGCGAGGCGATTTTGCGCGGCAACTCGGTATATTTCCCGCGCCGCGTGATCCCGATGCTGCCGGAAGAATTGTCCAACGGCCTGTGTTCGCTGAACCCGCAGGTGGATCGCCTGTGCATGGTGTGCGATATGCATGTCAGCAGCAGCGGCGACATCGGCAAATACCGTTTCTACCCATCGGTGATGCATTCGCAGGCGCGCCTGACCTACACGCAGGTCGCGGCCATGCTGGCCGAGCCGGACGGCGATTTGGCAAAAAAGAATGCCTCCATCGTGCCGCATCTGCAACATCTCTATGAGCTGTACCAGAAGCTGCTGAAGGCGCGCGAGAAGCGCGGTGCGATCGATTTCGAGACGGTCGAGACGCAGATGATCTTCACCGATCAGGGCAAGATCGAGCGCATCGTGCCGGTGGTGCGCAACGATGCGCATAAACTGATCGAGGAGTGCATGCTGGCGGCGAACGTGTGCGCGGCAGGCTTCCTGCAGGAACATCAGCACACCGTGCTGTACCGCATCCACCAGGGACCGACACCGGAAAAGCTGGAAGCATTGCGCGAATTCATGAAGGAATTCGGCTTGCAGCTCACCGGCGAAGACGATCCGCAGGCCGCCGATTACTCCAAACTGCTCAAGCGCATCAAGGGGCGCCCCGATGCGGGCCTGCTGCAAACCGTGATGCTGCGCTCGTTGCGCCAAGCCAAGTATGAGCCGGAAAACATCGGCCACTTCGGCCTGGGCTACGACGCCTATACGCACTTCACGTCGCCGATCCGCCGCTACCCTGACCTGCTGGTGCATCGCGCCATCAATGCGGTGCTGCAAGGCAAGAAATACAAGCCCGCGCAGAAATGGGCGGAGCTGGGCGTGCATTGCTCGATGACCGAACGCCGCGCCGACGACGCCACGCGCGACGTCGAGGCCTGGCTGAAATGTTTCTACATGCGCGACCACCTCGGCAGCGTGTTCACCGGCACGGTTTCCTCGGTCACCAACTTCGGCATGTTCGTTTCGCTGGACGATCTGTACGTCGAAGGACTGGTGCATATCTCCGAGCTCGGCAAGGACTATTACCACTTCGATGCCGCCAGGCACCAACTGCTCGGCGAACGCACCGGAAATCGCTACCGCCTCGGCGACCGCGTGCAGGTGCGCGTAGTCAAGGTGGACATGGAGAGCACCAAGATCGATTTCGTGCTGGATGGAATCATCGAGCAATCCGGGCGAAGTGTTGACCGGAGCGCGGACGACTTACCCGCAAAAACCGGCAAACACGCGGGCGGGCGCGATACGCACGCCCCGGCCGAAAAGAAACCCGCCAAGGGCAAAACTGCCAGGGGCAAAGCCGGCAGCAAGCCCGGTAAAAAGAAACATCATGGCTGACCTGCGTCTTATTTACGGCTTTCATGCCGTCACCTCGCGCATTCGCCAGAACCCGGACGGCGTGCTGGAAATCTATCTGCAAGCGCAGCGCAACGACCCGCGCATGCGCGACCTGATCAAGCTCGCCGAAACCAATGGCGTGCGCATCATCCCGATAGAAGCGGCGCGCCTCGACGGCATGGCGGGCAATGCCCGGCATCAGGGAGTAGCCGCGCGCGTCGATGCGGCGCAGCGGGTGCAGCACCTGGATGATGTGCTGGATACGCTCGATGAACCGCCGCTGCTGCTGGTGCTGGACGGCGTGCAGGACCCGCACAACCTCGGCGCCTGCCTGCGCAGCGCCGACGCGTTCGGCGTACACGCGGTGATCGCGCCGAAAGACCGCGCGGTCGGCATCACCGCCACCGTGGAAAAAGTCGCCTGCGGCGCGGCGGAAACCGTGCCTTACATCACCGTCACCAACCTCGCGCGCACTTTACGAGAACTACAGGAACGCGGCATCTGGGTGGTCGGCACGGCAAGCGAAGCGGAGCGCGACCTGAACGGCTTCAAACACACCGGCCCACTGGCCTGGGTGCTGGGCGCGGAAGGCGAAGGCCTGCGCCGCCTGACGCGCGAGACCTGCGACGAACTGGTGCGCATCCCGATGCTGGGCAACGTGGAAAGCCTGAATGTCTCGGTCAGTGCGGGTATCTGCCTGTTCGAGGCAAGACGGCAGCGGAAAACGGTGCCGTAGGGGCGAACGTCCGCTTTTCGACTAGCAATTTGGCAACATGAAGTTCGGCTGAGTGCCGATAGCGGCACTTCGCGCCTCTCTTTTATATCCAGTCAAACCTCAAAATAAGCAGTGTTGTATATTGACCAGCACAGCAAACTAACTGATTATCCATTTTGCAGGCATTAAGCCAAAAAGGATTGCGACGCTTACTCACAGGGAGCCGACATGAAAATGTTAAGAATAATATTGATGGTGCTGGTGTTTATATCGCTACCGGCTCAAGCTGGCCAAACCGCCGCAGCACAAGGGAAACCGACTGCCACAAGCAAAGCAGAAACTGAAATGAAACCGGGCAAAGTGTTCAAAGACTGTCAAGACTGCCCTGAAATGGTCATTCTCCCCGCAGGTCACTTCAATATGGGCTCAGGCCAAAGCAGTGATGAGAGCCCTGAACACACTGTCACTTTCAGGCAGCCTTTTGCGCTGGGTAAAACCGAAATCACCCAAGGCCAGTGGAAAGCCATCATGGGTAGCAACCCTAGCAAATTTAGCAACTGTGGCGACAGCTGCCCGGTAGAGCAAGTAAGCTGGAGCGATGCTCAGGAATTCGTCCGGAAGCTCAACACCAAGACTGGCAAGCAATATCGGCTACCGAGTGAAGCAGAATGGGAGTACGCCTGCCGCGCCGGAGGCCCTCAGGAGTACTGCGGCAGCGACGATGCAAGCAGCGTGGCATGGTATGACGCATATGCAGACAAAGTGGGAAACAGCGCAAAGACTACCAATCCTGTAGCCACCAAACAAGCTAATGCTTTCGGCCTATACGACATGAGTGGCAATGTATGGGAATGGATGGAGGACAGCTACCACGCCGGTTACAACGGTGCTCCGATTGACGGCACAGCATGGTCTGGTGATGGCGCGCAGCGCGTGCTTCGCGGCGGCTCGTGGAGCAGCGCCCCGATCAATTTACGCTCCACCTACCGCAGCAACTTCGCCCCCGCGACCCGGTACGATATCATTGGTTTCAGAGTGGCCAGAACGCTCCCATAGCATAGCGGGAGAGCCAACGCCTGTCCTTGTCCACAGGCGTTGGCGGCTGATGATGGCACCCCGCCCTCCGCCCCTAAATTGTTACTTCTGAAGATCAGTTTTAATATAAGTTACAAGAGAATCTATCTCTCCGTCACTCAAAGAACCATTCTGGGCAGGCATTGCTGGTCGGAACTCCTTGAACTTTTTGGCAGCTCCGTATCTACCGTCTTTTATGATAGAAGCAACTTCTACATCAGTGCCATTTTTAACAAACTGGTTGCCCTTAAGCGCTGGAGCCAAATTTTTATCTCCTTCACCATTTGCACCATGACATCTTGTACACGCTGACTTGTATAGGTCAGCTGCATCTCTCGCCATCACTGGCGTTGCTACAAATGCAAGCATAGTCAGAGCGCATGCTGCAATAATTACCTTCATCATTGTTTTGTCGTCATTGTTTAACTTGTGCGCCGTAAGTGCTGCGACAAATTATATCAACAAAATATAGTGAAAATTCTGCATGTTTTTGGCAAGCAAGATTATCCCAGACTGCAATGCGGCAAGCTCGCCAATGACTGCTTTGTGTCGTGAACTGATAGTTGCTAATGACCGCTTTCAGGCAGTGTAATTCCACATAATCTGAAAGCGAGTGAGCAAAATAAGATGCTGTAAGTAGAACAACCCCTACTCGCGCAAGATCGCCAGCGGCGACAGCGTAACCAAGCGCCGCGTACCCAGCCAGCCCGCCAGCATCACCAGCAGCATCCCGCCAAATCCGCCGACCGGCCAGATAATGACGCTCGCCTGATACGGGATTTCCAGCACGAAGCGCGCCAGCACCCAGCCGAGCAGCACCGCGCCTCCGGCGGAGAACAGGCCGCTCAATAACCCCAGCACGGCGAACTCGGAAAGATGCAAACGGCGCAGATAATGGCTGTCCGCCCCCAGGGTGCGCAGGATCGCCGCCTCCTGGATGCGCTCGTCCTGCGCGGCAAGCAGCGCGGCGTACAGCACCGCGATGCCGCTCAGCAAGGTGAACAGGAACAGGATGCTGATGGTCTGCGAAACCTGTTCGATGATGCCGCGCACCTGCGCGACCACCTCGCCGGTATCGATCACCAGCAGATTGGGAAATTCCCGCGCCAGTTGATCGCCCGCGCGCAATTTTTCCGGCGGCAAATAAAAACTGGTGATGTAACTCACCGGAGAATCCCTGAGCAACTCGGGCGTGGCGATCACGAAAAAATTCACCTGCATCGAATCCCACTGCACCTTGCGCAGGCTGGTCACGCGCGCGGTGAAGCGGCTGCCGGCCACATCGTAGGTGAGCTCGTCGCCGAGATGGATGCCGAGCTTCACGGCGATGCCCTCTTCCACGGAAAGTTGCGCAGCGCCCTCCTCACCTTTGCCTGATGAAGGCGACCACCAGCGCCCCTGCACCAACTCGTTCCACTCCGGCATCTTCTCGGCATAGGAGAGATTGAATTCGCGCTCCACCAGCTCGCGGGCGCGCGGCTCGGCATAGCTGTCGCCGTTGATCGGGCGCGCATTGATCGCGACCAGCCGGCCGCGCACCATCGGCAGCAACTGCGGCGGCGGCAATGGCGCGCGCGCAAAAAAATCCAGCATGGGCTGGCGTTGATCCGGCTGGATGTTCACCACGAATCGGTTCGGCGTATCCGGCGGCAATTTGCCCTGCCAGCCTTGCAGCAGGTCGCCGCGCACCAGCGTCAGCGACAGCAACGCCATGCCACCCAGGCCCAGCGCGACCACCTGCATTGCATTGGCGCGCCCATGCCGCGCCAGGTTGTTGAATGCATGCCGCCAGTGCGAAGCCATGCGGTTTGCATGCCGTTCCATGCCGCGCATCAGCAACCATGCGCAGCCGAAGAAACACAGCAGGCCCGCCAGCAGCCCGCCCAGCATTGCCATGCCCAGATTGAGCGAGCCTGCCTGCCACAGAAACAACCCCGCCAGCACCAGCAGCGCCACGCCGTAAGCCAGCCCGGTGCTTGCCTGCGGCACACCCAGTTCGCGGCGCAGCACGCGCAACGGCGACACCCTGCGCAATTGCAGCAGCGGCAGGAATGCGAAGCCCAGCAGCAACGCAAAACCGCTCGCCGCCGCCTTGAGCGCGGGCAGCACCGAAGGCTGCGGCAATTCCGCGTTGCGCATCGATTCGATGAACGCGACCAGCCCGGCCTGCGTGGCGTAACCCAGGCCGCAGCCGAGCAGCACCGCGATAACGCCCAGCAACAAAAATTGGTAGAGGAACAGGCGCAGCACCTGCTCCTGTTGCGCGCCGAGGCAGCGCAGCATCGCGCAAGTATCCAGATGGCGCAGCACGAAACGCCGCGCCGCCAGCGCCATCGCCACGCCCGCGAGGATCGCGGCAGTCAGCGCGGCAAGCCCGAAAAAGTGTTCGGCGCGTTCCAGCGCGGTACGGATTTCCGGGCGTGCATCGCGCATGTCTTCCAGTTTTTCATTGCCGGATAATTTCGCTTTCAGCTCCGCGCGCAGCGCGTCTACCTGTTTGGTATCCCCCGCAACCATCAGGCGGTAAGTGATGCGGCTGCCTTCCTGCTGCAAACCGGTTGCGCCAAGATCATCTGCATTCATCACCACGCGCGGCGCAAAACTGGCAAAGCCGACCGCATGATCCAGGTCGCGCACGATGCGTGCCGCCACCGTGAAGCGCTGCGCACCGATGCCGACTTCATCGCCCACGCTCAGCTCAAGGCGGCGCAGCAGCCGCCCGCTCACCCAGATAGTGCCATGCAGGGGAATGGAACTCATTCTCCCCTCGCCCACTTGTGGGAGAGGGGCTGGGGGAAAGGGTGGATCGATCACGATCTTGCCGCGCAACGGATAACCCGATTCCACCGTCTGTATCTCGGAAAGCAACGTCTGCTCGCCATGCACCACCATGCTCAAAAACGTGCGGCTTTCCACCGTCCGCAGGCCGCGCGCCTGAGCCGCAGCACGATAGCCCGGCGGCAACGGGCGCGCCGAAACGATGCGCAAATCCGCGCCAACCAGACTCTGCGCCTGCTGCTGCAACGCCTGCCGCACCCGGTCGGCAAACAGCCCGACAGTGGCGAGGCTGCCCACCGCCAGCACCAGCGCCAGCAGCAGCACACGCCACTCCCCGGCACGCCAGTCGCGGCGCAGCAGGTTGAGAGAGAGGCGGAGGAGGTTCATTTTCTATCCACCTAACGTGGCGACTTTTGTTGTTTGTCGTTAAGTTGATTGAGTATTTGCAGGTAATACGCCTTGTCACGCTCCTGTTTCTCGCGAAGGTGTACGTCTATCTTGCGTTCGAAAACATCAGGTAGCACAAACTCATGGAACAACTTATTCTGCAAAGACTTGTATCCGTCCTTTTTGCAACTACGAAGCTTGAATGTCACATTTTTCTTTTCCGAATTGCGCGACATGCATCCGTAGTCCAGACTAATCATCGTTAATCTGGCAATCGCTTCCCGTTTATAGCCATAAATCACCCCTCCTCCACATCCCCAGTCCGGATAATTCTCCGGAACATTTCCGTTATGTCCCACAAACACCTCATCTTGCGTCTGACTATCTATAAACGGATGCAAAGTTGAAAAGCCATCCGCCCTGTAATTCATATTTTCATGAGCCTTAGGTATTGCTCCTATCTCGCCCGGCCTTTCCAACCAATGCACTGAGCTATAGTAAGGATGCCAATCTGCTAGTTGCTCTGTCGCCCACGGTAGCGGATATTTGCTCTCATCTATGTAAATATCGGTGACACATCGGTATTGGGTCATGCAGTTTTCTTTCTTGCCTCCCATGCCGCACAATCGGTAGCCGGGGTCTTCGATCCGGTATGCCGCCGCTTCGATGCCTTTGAGGTCAGGGAAGATGTTCTCCGGCGGCATGCCGAAGATTTTGGCGAAGGTCGGGGTGTAAACCCAAATATTGTTATCTTTGTAAAAAGATTGTTTCCCTTCCTTCCAGCTTTGTCGCTCGACATAGGGTTTGGATAAATCCTTAGGCGGTTGCATTGCATTGTCAGCTTGGGCTATTCCCGGCATAGCAAGCATTCCAAGAAACGCCAGAGATACATACAGAGTTTTCGATACTTTCACACTACTCTCCTTTCAACTGCATTCAATAAGTTCACTGTACCACCCTCCCCGCCTCCAGCCTTAACTGCCTGCCGCAATGCTTGGCCAGCGCTTCATCGTGGGTGACCAGAATCAGGGTAGTGCCTTGCGCACGGTTGAGTTCCAGCATCAGTTCGATGATCTGCGCGCCGGTGGCGGCATCGAGGTTGCCGGTGGGTTCGTCGGCGAACAGTATCTTGGGGCGGGTGACGAAGGCGCGTGCCAGTGCGACGCGCTGCTGTTCGCCGCCGGACAGGTGTTTAGGGAGGTGGTGTGCGCGTTCGCTCAGGCCGACTTGGCACAGCGATTCGGCGGCGCGTTCGCGTGCGTCGGTTGCACCGCCGAGTTCCAGCGGCAGCATGACGTTTTCCAGCGCGTTCAACGCGGGCAGCAACTGGAACGACTGGAACACGAATCCCGCCAGTTCACCGCGCAGCTTGGCGCGCCCGTCTTCATCCAGCGAAAATAAATCGATGCTGTTGAGCAATACGCTGCCGCTGCTCGGCACATCCAGCCCGGCCAGCAAGCCGAGCAGGGTGGATTTGCCGGAGCCGGACGCGCCGAGTATCGCCAGGCTCTCTCCGGCATCCACCGTGAAACTTGCTTCGTGCAGGATGGTCAGTGGCTGACCTTGTCCATCTATTGATGGGCTCAACACTTGCTTACTCAGATCGATAGACTGCACAATCGCTGCCATGAAAAATTTATCCTTGCCGATATTGAAAGTTATTTTGCTGGTTGCCGCGCTGTGGCTGCCCTGCTCCGCTCATGCCGCAAAAAACATCCTGGTGTTCGGCGATAGTCTATCAGCCGGATATGGCATCGCAGTAGAAGAAAGTTGGCCCAGCCTGCTGCAACAGGAATTAAAACGCACGCGCTCCAAGTTTGACATCGTGAACGCCAGCATCAGCGGCGAGACCGCGCTGGGCGGGCGGCAGCGCATCGCCAAGGCTTTGCAGCAACATCGCCCGGCGATCGTGATTGTGGAACTCGGCGCGAATGACGGTCTGCGCGGTTTCAGCACGGCGGATATCGAAGCCAACCTCAGTGAAATTATCGTACAAGCGACCAATTTCAGAGCCAAGGTGCTGCTGGTCGGCATGAAGCTGCCGCCGAATTACGGCGAGCCTTACGTCACCCAGTTCCAGAATATATTTCCCCGGCTGGCAAAAAGACACAGCCTGAAACTGCTGCCGTTCCTGCTGGAAAGCGTTGCGCCTGAAGAATTTCAGGCCGACAACCTGCACCCCGTTGCCGCCGCACAGCCGCAAATCATGCGCGACGTGCTGAAAGAACTGAAACCGCTGTTGCGCTAGATTTGCTCTTCTCTTCCGCCGGAAAAGAGATTTAGCGCAACGAAACTCCGGCTTGTGTCGAGAATCCCAGCGAGCTTGCCACGCCTGCGCCGAAACGTTTCGCCAGACGATCGGCAAAGCCTTCCTTGACGGTGAAATCCACGATTTTTTCAGCCTTGATGACATCGCGCGCCACCGATTCCAGGCTGCCGAATCCATCTACCAAGCCCAGCTCCACGCCCTTCTGCCCGTTCCACACCAGGCCGCTGAAGGTGTCGGGGGTTTCCTTGAGGCGCTTGCCGCGCCCCTGCTTCACCACGTCGATGAACTGCTGATGAATTTGCGCCACCATCTGCTTGGCATATTCCTGCTGTGCCGGATTGACCGCCGAGAACGGGTCGAGAAAGCCCTTGTTGGTGCCGGCGGTTATCAGGCGCCGTTCCACGCCGACCTTCTCCATCGTTCCGGTAAAACCGAAACCGTCGATCAGCACGCCGACCGAGCCGACCAGGCTGGCCTTGTCGACGAATATCTTGTCGGCGGCAACCGCCACGTAATAGCCTCCCGAGGCGCAGATATCCTCGACCACCGCATACAGCGGGATATTCGGGTACTTGGCGCGCAGGCGGCGAATCTCGTCGTTGATTTGCCCCGACTGCACCGGGCTGCCGCCGGGGCTGTTGATGCGCAGAATCACGCCCTGCGTATTCTTGTCCTTGAACGCATCCTGCAAACTGGGAATGACGTTGTCCGCGCTGGCGCGGCTGTCCGATGCAATCACCCCTTGCATGTCCACCAGCGCGGTATGTTTTCCGGCACCCAGCGCACCGTCTTTCTTGTCGAACCAGCCCATGAAAACAAACAGCAGAATGAACAGATAGCCGAACGTCAGCACCTTGAAAAAGATGCCCCAGTGGCGCGCGCGGCGTTGTTCCTGCACAGCCGACAGCGCCAGTTTTTCCAGCACGCCGCGTTCCCAGTTGTTGTTTTCTTCCGCCATCACGATTCCTTATAAAATTTTATCAAGCGTTGGCTCGCAGCCATGCGCGCAATTCCGCAAAACTCCCCACCAGTGCGAGCGGGTTCAATTCCTGCAGTTGCTCCGGCGGGTGCGCGCCGTATCCCACCGCCACCACATCCACCTTGGCATTCTGCGCCATCTGCACATCGTGCGTGGTGTCGCCGATCATTAACGCACGCTCGGTACTGACCGCCAATTCATCCATCAGTTCCAGCAGCATGGTTGGATTGGGCTTGGAAAAAGTCTGGTCCGCCGTGCGCGTCGCGTGAAAATACTTGTTCAGGCCGGTGGATTCCAGCGCCCGGTCCAGCCCCGCGCGGTTTTTTCCGGTCGCGACTCCCAGCCAGTAGCCCGCGCCGTGCAACTCCGCCAGTGTCTCGCGCGCACCGTCGAACAGCGGGATCGCCCGATCCTGCGCCATAAAATGATGGCGGTAACGCGCCACCAGCGGCTCGTACATGGACTCCGGCGCATCCGGCACGGCATAGCGCAACGCCTGGCTCAAACCCAGGCCGATCACATGGCGCGCGGCCTCATCGTCGGGAACCGGCAAATCCAGATCGCGGCATGCCGCCTGTATCGAACCCGCGATCACCGCAGTCGAATCCATCACCGTGCCATCCCAGTCGAACACAATCAAATCGTAACGTTTACTCATCAACATTGCGGCAAAAAATCAGGCGCGGATATTACCACCTTCGGGCTTGGCTTCCCAACCTGTGCCACAATACGCGCATGAATAAAACTAAAAACACCCACTGGTTGCTGTATTGCCGCCCCGGCTTCGAACAGGATTGCGCGCAGGAAGCCTTGCGCCAGGCGAAGCAACAGAAGCCCATCATCGGCATCGAGCAACCCGCCATCGTTGCCGACAGCGGCTATGTCATCATCGCGCTCAACGAGCAATCGCTGTGTTACCGCGAGCTGATCTTCGCGCGCCAGTTGATTCGCTTGCATCACAGCATCGAGGCGCTGCCCGAGCGCGACCGCCTGACCCCGATACTCGCCGCCGTCGCCGCGCTGCCCGGCACATTTGGTGCGCTGTGGCTGGAAGTGCCGGACACCAACGACGGCAAGACGCTGTCCGCCTTCACGCGCCGCTTCCAGCCGTTGCTGGAAGAGAAACTTCAGGAGCAAGGCAAACTACAGGACAATTCCCCAAAGACCGTTCGCCCTGAGCCAGTCGAAGGGTCAGCCCGAACAGAAAAGCTGCCGCGCCTGCACATCTTCTTCCCCGACAAATCATCCGCGTTGATCGGCAGCAGCGATCCATACAACAGCGCGGCAGCCATCATGGGCATCGTGCGCCAGTCGATGCCCGCCGAAGCGCCGAGCCGCTCCACGCTGAAGCTGGCCGAGGCCATCGAGGTATTCATGGATCGCAGCGAACAGACGCGCCTGCTGCGCCAAGGCATGACCGCCGTCGATCTCGGCGCCGCACCCGGCGGCTGGACCTGGCAACTGGTCAGGCGCGGCATCCGCGTGACCGCGGTGGACAACGGCCCGATGAAGGGCGTGCTGGCCAAGCACCCGCTGGTCGAACACCTCAAGCAGGACGGCTTCAAATTCGCGCCGCGCAAAACGGTGGACTGGCTGGTATGCGACATGGTCGAGAAGCCCTCCAAAGTCGCCAAACTGATCGAAGACTGGTTCGCGGCGGGCTGGTGCAGACACGCGATCTTCAATCTGAAACTGCCGATGAAACAGCGCCTCGTCGCGCTGGACAGCGCGCTGGGCGGCATCCGCAAACGGCTGGACGAAGAAGGTATCAACTACCGGATGATGGCGAAGCAGCTATACCACGACCGGGAAGAGGTGACGGTGTTTTTGACGAAGACCAAAGGGTGATTGGCATCTCGTAGGGTGCGCTGTGCGCACCATGGTGCATGGAATGCACCCTACACTAGTTAGATGACTTTAGTTTTATTTTGCGAATGCTTTTCGCTACATCGATATTTATTCGTTTAGCACATGGAAGGATATTTATGAAAAAAGCCATTTTTATCGTCAAACAACGTACTAAGCCAATGCTTGCAGCAATCGTTGTGTATCAAGAAGCGACAGGTCGCAAAGGAAAGGTGCTAGTTTCAGAGCCGATTAAGAGTAATTTTAGCAATGATGATCTCGAAGCGGCAGCTCGCCGTCTTGTGCCACTAGTGCCGGATTACAAGGTTATTTTGCCAACTGGTGTAGAGATATAACCGCGTAGATACCGTCTTTCCAGTCAAGCGATTTTTGCATAATTTGGCTGGTAAGGCTGCCGTGTTTTAAGCACACCGAAACACAAATGCACCAGCTTGCGCATTGCCGCACCGAGGGCAGACATCTT
>JAQTMZ010000018.1 GCA_028714075.1 Gallionella sp. | reverse complement strand
AGGGCTTGATCTACGCAACAAGGTCGAGCCTTAAGGATGGGCTCAAGCTTCCTCTGCTTCGTGTGGTGATAGCTAACCACCACAGAGAGAAAGATACAAGGATGGGTTGAGCGTAGCGATACCCATCGCCGTTGATATTCATCGTATTTTGTTGGGTATCGCTACGCTCCACCCAACCTACCAAATCTATTCCACCCGCCGATACAGCCGGTAATGCTCGTTCTTGTCGCCCTTGCGGCTGCCTTCCCAGATTTTTTTCCAGCGCGCATCTTCGAGCAGCGGCTTGGATAGCCGGTCGCCCTGAATCAGGCGCAGATCGCAGCGGTGTTTGGGGTCGTACCGGGTAACGATATTGCCAAAATAATGCAGCATGGCGCGCTGGCCGTCGCCGAGATGATCGTATCCGACGCACTGGTATCGCTGCGGCATCGCATGTTGCAGCGACGAGACCATGCCGCGGTAACTCTTGCCGCTGTCCAGCCACGGCAGCCACAGCGTCATCGCGAGTATCCACACCAGCGTGATGCCCGACAGCCAGTTCACCACCGCGCGGCGCATCGAGCGGCCGACGCGCCACACCAGCACCAGCCACAGCACGGTGGCAACGATGGCGATGACGAACGGCACGGTCTGGAGCTCCGGCTCGAAGCCAGGCTGGTAATCCTTCAGCCAGATGGTGATCTTGGCGTGGTTGTCCAGCAGCAGGCCGGCCCAGCCCCACCACATCAGGATGGCGACCAGCGCGAAGGTCATCAGCCCGAACCAGTCCAGCGCGTTGGCCGCACCGCGTTTCAGCGACGACAGCGAGGCGGTGGCAAGCAGAACAATCGGCAGCAGCATCGGCAGCGCGAACACTTCCTTGATATGCGGCACGAAGCTGAGCGTGACGAACATCACGCCGAAACTGACCAGCGGCAAATGCAGATCGTCGCGTTGCGCCAGGCGTTTGCGCGATTGCCACACCGTCCACACCGCCAGCGGCAAGGCGGGCCATGCCAGCCACGGCAGGCTCTTCAGGTAATAGAACGATTCCTTGTTCGGTCCGCCTTTTGCGTAATCCAGCCAGTGGCCGATGTTGCTCGCCCATGCCCAGTCGGCAAACAATTGCGGGGAATGCAGGTACAGCAGCAGCGGCCAGATGGCGAGCCACGGCAATGCGCATAACGCGGCGATGCCGAGGCTGCGCAAATAATTGCGCTGGCGCCAATTCTGGAACAACGCGGGCAACAGCGCGGCAATCAGTATGAACAGCACCGGTGCGATGAAACCTTTCGCCATGAAGCCGATGCCCATGCCGGTACCGAGCCAGATGCCGGCGCGCAGGGCGCGTTCCTGGCTTTGCGCAAAGCCGTACAGCAGCATCGCACAACCGGCGAGCAGCGCCAGATCGGTGATCATCTGGTGCGCGCGCACCAGCATGCCGAGGCAGCCGATCAGGATGACCGCCGCCGCCCAGCCGCGATTCTCGCCGTACAGCTTGCGACTGGCAAGGCCGGTAAACAGCATGGTCAGCGCGGTGTAAAAACCGCTGGCGAGGCGCGCGCCGTCGTGCAGCGGCAGCAGCGGGGAAAACAGTTTGGCGAACAGCGCGGCAGTCCAGTAATACAGCGGCGGCTTGTCCATATACGGCTCGCCCGCGAGGGTGGGCACCAGCCAATCGCCGCCTTGCAGCAGGGAATACACCAGCCCGAAGCTATACGCTTCGTCCGGCTTCCACGGGTCGTGCCCGACCAGCCCGGTACCCAGCCAGATCAGGCACAACAGCCCGAGCAACAGCGCTTTGGCAGGTGTGATCGGATGCGGGTCGGTGGGTTTTATGAAATACATGCGCCCTATTCCAATCCTATTCGAAGGTCAGACAAGGCGACGACGAGCGAACGACGCAGAAAACGAAGTTTCAGTGCACGCTAACTTCGCTTGCGAAGTTAAGCCCGAAAGGGCGGCGGTAGCTACAGTGCGTACAGCACGACCAGAAGTGAGCGAGGAAGTCAACGCAGTATCACCGATGAATAGGGTTGGAATTATTCCACGATCTTGATGCGCTGCCCCGCTTGCGGCTCCCCGTCGGGATATTGCGCGTTGATCAGGCGCAGATAGCTCTCCGCCGATTTTCCGAGCGGCGAATTTTGCGCGAGCCTGGCGTAGGTGTCGCCCTGCCGCGCGGTAATAACGTGGATACTGAGCGGCCTGATCAGTTTGCGTTCCTCGGCGGTGAGTGCATGAAAACTGTATATCGTGTCGATGATCTCGTTGCGGCGCGCGGCCAGACTTTGACGGGTCTTGGCCTGGCCTTGCAGGATAAACGCCTGCTTGTTCGCATAAATCACGCCGCCAACGCTATCCGGCAAATCGATCAGCGCGGCGGACAAGCCATTCACTTCGATCTGCTTGATTTGTGCGTTATAGCCGCCCAGGCGGCGCGCATATTCGCTCGGCGAGCCGCTGGGCTTCTCGTCCGCTTTCATTAGCAGCTTGGCTTCGCCTTGCGGGCTGATGGCGATCAAAGCGGTCGGGAGATTGTGCACCTGCCATGCTTCGGGAAATTGCAGGGAGATGCCCAGTTCGCCGTGATAGAAGCGGTTGTTGCGCACCACGCCTTGCTCGCTGTTGTCGTTGAACACCATGCCGTCGGTGGCGGCGAGAAACTCGTTGCGCCCTTCAACATGGGCGTGGGCAGCGGCATTCTTGTCTGCCTCGCCGACAGCCTGCTGCAGGCGCGTGTCGTTGTCCGGGTGGGTGGCGAACAGGCCGTGATAGCGGCGCGGCTCGCGCCCTTCCTCCTTGGCCAGTTCCGCATCCTTCAACTCCTGGTTTTTCAGCACGCCGATGACCTTGATGATGGCTTGCGGGTCGTAATCGGTGCGCGACAGATAAACCGCGCCAAGCCGGTCCGCTTCCAGTTCGTGCTCGCGCCCGTAGCCGGACAGCAGCGCGCCGCTCACGATGTTGGCCAGGTTTTGCCCGACCTGGTTGTTGACCTGCGGCACAAAGATGGAGGCGATGGTCAGCCCGATATTGGTGGCTTGCGCGGCGCTTTGCTGGCGCACGCCGTGGCGCGCCGTGACGTGGCCGATTTCATGCCCCAGCACGGCGGCCAGCTCCGCCTCGCTGTTGAGATAAGCCATGATGCCGCGCGTGATATAGACATAGCCGCCGGGCAGCGCAAAGGCGTTGATTTCCGGTGTATCCAGCACGAGAAAGTGATAGCGCAGGCCGGGCCGGTGGCTCTGTTTGGCGATCCGTTGCCCGACGCCGTTGACGTAATCCTGCAGCGCTTTCGATTCGTAAACCTTGTATTGCTTCTTGACCTGCTCGTCGTTCTGGCGGCCAACGGCGATCTCCTGATTTTCCGACATCATCACGAAATCGTTTTGCCCGGTAACGGGATTTTGCGCGCAACCGGCCAGCAGCAAAATAACAAGGCTGATAATTACAAGACGCATGTCAGTTCCTTCCCGGTATTTAGAGTCTCTGTTCGATGTTGGGCGACGTTTGATATTGGGCGCAAGGCGCGATTGTCGCCGCAAATAAAAAAGGCAGCAAATGCCGCCTTTTGATCGAACCAGCGCGATAAGTTCCCGAGCAACCTATCGGCCATTCCGGCAACCCGAAGGTTGCCAGGCAACCGGCTGTTACGCTGCTGCCTTGGTACCGTATTTTTGACGGAATTTGTCGATGCGACCCGCGGTATCGACAATCTTCTGCGTGCCGGTATAAAACGGATGGCATTCGGAACAAACTTCGACCTTCAGCTCCGGTTTGCCCATCGCAGACTTGGTCTTGAAGCTGTTGCCGCAACTGCAAGTCACGGTAATTTCCTGGTATTTCGGGTGAATATCTGCTTTCATTTTCTTTCCTTGCAATTAGGTTCGGTGCGGCGGGTGTACGCACTCCCATGAATACACTCCACGGGGGGCGCGCATTATCCATAAAAAAGCGCGACTGCGCAAATTTATTAGCAACAGCGTTTTATACCGGACCACTTCTGGTGCTGTTGCTGCGCAAACCATGCTTTGCGCGATAGCGCGGGAACATTCGGGCGGGCGTCATGCTGCGCCAGATAACGCTCGTAGCCGTCGTCGCCGCTGAGTTGGCGGATGGCTTGCCAGAGTTTGCGTAAAGCCTTTATCAGTCTCTTTGCCATGCTTCCTCCAATTGCGTGACATGGTGCGGCGCTTCGGACAGCGGCGGCACGGGTCTGCCGCGCAAATGGCGCGCGCAGACGCGCAGCATGTCGATGACGATCAGCCACAGCAAAGCGGCAAAGAACAGCGCCAGCACGGCATCCAGTTGCATGTTGAAGATCAGTTGCGGCGCGACGGCGGCCTTGTCCGGCGGCAATACGCCGGCGGCGAGCTTGTCCGATAGGCTGTGGGCGGCGGCAAGGAAACCGATGCGCGGGTCGTCGCTGCTGATTTTTTGCCAGGTTGCGGTGCTGGTGATGACAATCAGCCAGGCCAGCGGCAGCGCGGTTATCCACGCGTACCGGAGTTTGCCGGATTTCACCAGGATGCCGGTCGCCACGCACAGCGCAATTGCCGCGAGAATCTGGTTGGAGATGCCGAACAGCGGCCACAGGATGTTGACTCCGCCGTTCGGGTCGATCACGCCGATATACAAAAAATAGCCCCAGGCCGAGACCACCACCGCGCTGCTGAACAGCACCGACGGATACCACGAGGTGCGCCCCATCGGTTTCCATACATTGCCGAGCAGGTCCTGCAGCATGAAGCGCCCGACGCGCGTGCCGGCATCCAGCGTGGTCAAAATGAACAGCGCCTCGAACATGATCGCGAAGTGATACCACAGCGCCAGCAGATGTGTGCCGAACGCGCTGCCGAAGATGCTGGCCATACCGACCGCCAGCGACGGTGCGCCGCCGGTGCGCGCAAACAGCGTGGTTTCGCCCATCTGCCGCGCGAGCAGGTTCATCTGCTCGACGCTGACCGGGAAGCCCCAGGCGGAGATCGTCGCGACCGCTTCCGCCGCCGTTTGGCCGACCACCCCGGCGGGCGAGTTAATCGCAAAGTACACGCCGGGATCGAGCACCGTCGCGGCGATCATCGCCATGATCGCGACGAAGGATTCCAGCGCCATGCCGCCGTAACCGATCATCGGGATGTCGCGCTCGTTGGCCAGCAGCTTGGGCGTGGTGCCGGAGGCGATCAGCGCATGGAAGCCGGAGATCGCACCGCAGGCGATGGTGATGAACACGAACGGAAACAGCTTGCCGCCGAAGATCGGCCCGCTGCCGTCGACGAACTGGGTCAGCGCGGGCATTTTGATTTCCGGGCGCAGCCAGATGATCGCCAGCGCCAGCAGGATCATCGTGCCGAGCTTCATGAAGGTGGACAGGTAATCGCGCGGCGCGAGCAGCAGCCACACCGGCAGGATCGCGGCGGCGAAACCGTAGCCGATGATGGCGAAGGCCAGCGGCAAACCGGGATGGTCGAACAGCTCGCGCAGCCCGGCCTGCTGGTCGATCCAGCCGCCGCCGGCCACCGCCAGCAACAGCAGGATCACGCCGAGCGCGGAGCCTTCCAGCACGCGCCCCGGACGCAGCTTGTACATATACAGCCCGACCAGCATCGCGATCGGAATCGTCGCGGCCACCGTGGAGGTCGCCCACGGGCTGTGCTTCATCGCGTTGACTACCACCAGGCCGAGCACCGCGATCAGGATCACCATGATCAGGAAGGTGGCGATCAGCGCGGCGCTGCCGCCGATGCTGCCCAACTCGTCGCGCGCCATCTGGCCGAGGCTGCGCCCGTCGCGGCGCATGGAAAAGAACAGTGTCACCATGTCCTGCACGCAGCCGCCCAGCACCGCGCCGACCAGTATCCACAAGGTACCGGGCAGATAGCCGAACTGTGCGGCCAGCGTCGGGCCGATCAGCGGGCCGGGGCCGGCGATGGCGGCGAAGTGGTGGCCGAACACCACCCAGCGGTTGGTCGGCATGAAGTCGCGCCCGTTGTTCAGCCGCTCGGCCGGCGTGGCGCGTGTCGCGTCGATGCATAGCACCGTCGCGGCGATCCACGCCGCATAGAAACGGTAGGCGATGGCATACACGCACAGTGCGGCGCTGATAAACCACAGCGCGTTGACCGCTTCGCCGCGATTCAGCGCGATGCCACCGACCGCCGCCGCGCCCAGCAGCGCGACACATAACCATATTAAAAAAGAGGGCAAGTTTGTTTTCATGCGGCGATCATTCGGGTAGACAGAAATTTATGCGACAATGCTACATCAAAAATTAAAGCATGTTCACATGCTATTCCAACCGCGCAACGCAGCGGCAAAATAAATCAGGATAGAAGGTGCTTTTGGAAAACCTCAAGCAATTGCTCGCGGCGGATATGGCTGCAATAGACCGGGTGATATGCGCCCGGTTGCACTCGGAAGTGCTGCTGATCAACCAGGTCGGCGAATACATCATCAACAGCGGCGGCAAGCGGTTGCGCCCGGCATTGGTCGTGCTGTCCGCCGAGGCCTTCGGCTACCGGGGCAAGCACCACCACGATCTGGCGGCGGTGGTGGAGTTCATCCATACCGCCACGCTGCTGCACGACGATGTGGTGGACGAATCCGCATTGCGCCGCGGGCACGAAACGGCCAATGCGCTGTTCGGCAATGCCGCCAGCGTGCTGGTCGGCGATTTTCTGTATTCGCGCGCTTTCCAGATGATGGTCGAAGTGGGCGAGATGCGCGTGATGCAAACGCTGGCCGACGCCACCAACACCATCGCCGAGGGCGAAGTGCTGCAACTGCTCAACTGCCGCGATGCGGATGTGGATGCCGCCAACTACATGCGCGTGATCCATTGCAAGACCGCCAAGCTGTTCGAGGCGGCGATGCGCCTCGGCGCGATCCTGGGCGCGGCGCCCGGCGCGGATGAAGAGGCGGCGGCCAAATACGGCATGCATCTCGGCACCGCATTCCAACTGATCGACGATGTGCTGGACTACTCCGCCGACGAAACGCAGACCGGCAAACATCTCGGTGACGATCTGGCCGAAGGCAAACCCACTCTGCCGCTGATTTACGCCATGCAGCACGGCACCCCGCAGCAGGCCGCCGTGGTGCGCGGCGCAATCGAACAGGGCGATGTGGGGAAATTCGACGCAGTGCTGCAAATCATCCATGCCACCGGGGCGCTGGATTTCACCCGCCAGCAAGCCCTGCGCGAATCGGAGTCGGCCTGCGCGGTCATCGCTTCGCTGGCCGATTCAAAATACAAGCAATGTTTGCTAGAATTGGCGCACTTTGCCGCGACGCGGCAATATTAGTTTCAGGAGCGGGGTGTAGCTCAGCCTGGTAGAGTACTGCGTTCGGGACGCAGGAGCCGGAGGTTCGAATCCTCTCACCCCGACCAATCGATATTGGTCATTAAGTGCTTTTTCTAATTCTACAAGGCACCCCTAAAAATGCACTTCAAGCGTTGAACCCACTCAATAAAGAAAACAGGTGATCAAATGAAATCGATACCCCCGAATTTGTCCTGGCTAAACCTGCCCAATCTGCCGGCTTCCGTCAAAGTGCTTTTCTCCGGCTACCTGATCGCGGTAGGACTGGGCTTATGCGTGGCCGGCCTGCAAATCATGCTGACGCACGGCATGGCCGACGGCAAGCTGGGGCTTTCCCTGGATGACATCGTATACAGCTATTACGGCGACCGCAGCGGGAGCACGCTGGAAGGCAAGCTCAACGGGTCAATGAAAGAAATGGGTACGCCGGAAGCCCGCCTGGACATCATCAAATGGGCTCGCAACGGCGCCCCCGCTGCGGAGTGGGAAACACACATCAGGGACACTTTCAAACAGCATTGTGTGATGTGTCATAGCACTACTCCCGGCCTCCCCGATTTCAGCAAGCTGGAGGAAGTCAAAAAGGCGGCGAAAGTCAATGAGGGCGCAAGCATTCAAACTCTGACCAGGGTATCGCATATCCACCTGTTCGGGATCAGCTTCATTTTCTTTTTTGTGGGATTTATTTTCAGCTTCGCAGTAGGCGTGCCGAAATGGCTGAAAATCTCCGCCATTGCCATTCCATTCGGCTTCCTGATCCTGGACGTTCTCTCCTGGTGGCTTACAAAATGGAACCCCCATTTTGCGTGGCTCACCATCATCGGCGGTTTTGGCTACAGCGTTGCATCCACGATAATGTGGTTTATCAGCATGTACCAGATGCTGATCCTGTCGCGCAACGGAAAAATCTATGGCAACGCGTGGGAAGCCGATTTGAAATAGAGCGGGCCAATTTGGCTGGATGTGGTTTTATCCAACCTGCCCGGCGGGTGAAAACAGGAGGGGGTTCAGAGGTTCCTTAATGTTCTTGCGAACCCTCGTCCTGCGCGACAACGCGGAATTTTGCCAAATCGTAATCGAGGCCTTTTTCCTGCAACCCGTCAGGGATCAGCAAATAGTTTTTCCCGCCCAGTTGGGTCTGCAAACTGCGATGCGCGGAAAAGGTGTCGGCCTTCATCAACAGGCTGGCTTCTCCTGACGGCGCGCCTTGTTTTGCTTGCAGCCACAGCGCGGGTTGCCCGTCTTCAAATCCTTCGCTGCCACCGCCGCTTTGAGCCAAGGCCACACCGGTTATCTGGTTGGCCAGCATTTCCACCCCCACATGCAACCGGTTGGCATCGTCGCGCATCAAGCGGCGCACCACCGCGACGCCCCAATGCGGCACACCGTCAGGCTGCACGCCGAGCAGGCTGCCGATGCGCAGGCCATCCGTTCCCTGTGCCGGCAATACGGTTAAAAAACCGCTGATACTGATGTCTTCGATCTCCCACAGCGCCGGTCGCTCCTCGCTGAAGTTCAGCCCGACATCGGTGCGCTCGATCACCTTGGCGAAGCCGCTCGCCACATTCAGATTGACCTTGATGCCGCGCCGCACGCTGCGCCGCAACGGCGGCTCGATCAAATAATCAAGGAGGAACTGCACGGCCTCGCGCACCAGCTCCGCATCGTATGTCCCGCCCAGGTTGAGGCTTTCCGGGACGACATTTTTTTCCAGTGTTTTAAGCAGTGCTTCCAGCTTTGGCTGCATCGCCGCCATGCCGATAAAGCGCGTGGATGGATGCACGGTAGCGCCGACCCTGACACGCATCGGGGGAGCCGGGCGATCCAGATCAAAACTGAGCAGGCTATCCGCGTCCTGCTGCGCGCCAATCTGGATGTCGGAACTGTGCTGCGCCACGATGCGCTCGGACAGGTGCATGCACAGCGGATTCAGGGTGTCGACCCCGCAGCCGTACCACCCCAGCAAGCGCCCAATTTCACGTTTTAGCGTGGTGCTGCCGGACATGCCGGAATAAAGGCCCAGCGGCGTATCCAGATATTGCTGCTGCTCGGCATGCCGGTATATTTTGGCAAGATTCTCCCAAATTGTTTTGTCGATCGGGCCGTAGTGTGCGCAAATATATTTCAACTGCCCTGCCATGGAATGTACCGCACGAACCGCCAGCAACGGCTCATGCGCCTTCACGGCAGCGGCACCTTTGTCGCCGCTGCAATAGCGGCTGAATATCGCGCAGTAAGCCTTGGCGGTATGGCGAAACAAATTACCCAGCACCAGCCACAAACGGTTTTCCTGGAATTTATTCAACTCCTGCGGCGCAAAATAATCGCGCGCCAGCTTCCGCGCATAAGGTTGCGCGGTCTCGTCGAGCAGGAGCAACACGGCAAACTGGTGATCCAGCTTGAAGTCGGTGTTGTCCGACACCGACTCTACCCACTCGGATAACTCCATGAGCATTTTGTGCGCGTCATTTTTCGGCAAGTCGTTCAATAACGCCTGTGCAGATTTAATGTCCGCCATAGGGTGATCTGATTTTTTGCCAAATATGCCTGATAACATTGCCGACCTCTTAAACCAAGTTCTTTTACTCGTGGCAATATAACCAAAAAATGACTTCGATGGACAATATTTTGAAAGGGGCAATATTTGATTCCGTGGCTGACCGGTAATGCGCCATTTCCTGCGGTCGGGTGCGCGCTGCGCTCGCCCAACGGCTTGCTTGCGGCGGGCGGCGATTTGTCCGCTGCACGCCTGCTGGAAGCCTATCGCCACGGGATATTCCCATGGTTCAATCCGGGTGATCCGATATTGTGGTGGAGTCCCGACCCGCGCATGGTGCTGGTTCCGGGCGAATTCAAGATTTCCCGCTCATTCGCCAAAGTGCTGCGCAACCATGCTTACGAAGTGCGCTGCGACACCGCTTTCGAACAGGTGATGCGTGGCTGTGCCGCACCGCGTAGCGGTCATCACGGCACCTGGATACACGAAGACATGATCGCTGCGTATTGCGAACTGCACCGGATGGGTTATGCGCACTCGGTGGAGACCTGGGTCGACGGCAAACTAACCGGCGGCTTGTATGGCATCTGCATCGGGCGCATGTTCTATGGCGAATCGATGTTCAGCCATGCCAGCAACGCCTCTAAAATCGCGCTGGCGCATCTGGACAGACAGCTTGAACGCTGGCAGTTCGGTTTAATCGACTGTCAGATGAACACACCGCACCTAGCTTCGCTCGGCGCGCGCGAAATCCCGCGCAACGAATTTATCGCACGGCTGCAAGAATTGGTAAACTGTGCGCCAATTACCCGCTGGCAATTCGACACCGGTCTTTTCGTATGAGTCTATTGAATGACATCCCACTTTCCGCGCTGCGCTTTTACATGACCGCGCCGTATTCGTGCAGCTACCTGCCGAACCTGTCGGCATGCTCGCAAGTCGCCACGCCCGCCTTCCTGATCAACACGCAGGTCTATTCGGAACTGTTACAGCACGGTTTTCGCCGCAGCGGAACCTACACCTATCGCCCGCAATGCGGCAGCTGCAACGCCTGTGTGCCGCTGCGCGTCCTGGCGAAGCAATTCAGGCCGAACCGTTCGCAGCGCCGCGCCTGGGCGCTGCACGCCAACCTGGATGTCAGCCTGCACCGCCTGCAAGACAACCAGGAGTATTACGATCTTTACCAACGCTATCAGCGTGCGCGCCACAAGGACGGCGGCATGGACAATGACGACCGCGAGTCGTATCAAAACTTCCTGCTGCAAAGCCATGTCGATTCGCTGCTGGTGGAATTCCGCGACCAGGGCGCACTGCGCATAGTCAGCGTGATCGATTTGCTCAGCGACGGCCTGTCATCGGTGTACACTTTCTACGAGCCGGATTTTCCGGGCACGCGCTTCGGGGTTTACAACGTGCTGTGGCAAATCGAACTGTGCCGCAAACTCGACCTGGATTACGTCTATCTCGGTTACTGGATCAAGCACAGCCGCAAGATGGCTTACAAGACCGTATTCCAGCCCGCGCAAGGCCTGATAGACGGTGTTTGGCGTGCCATCGACAAATCTGTCCTGAACCCGGATGCAGGAGACTTGCCGTAACGCCGTCCGGCGACCTGACCAAATTAAGGCTCTTATATGTATTCATTATTCCGTTGCGCCCTGTTCCAGCTTGATCCGGAAGCCGCGCACCACTTCACCCTGAACGGCCTGAAAACGGCGTATTCATTGGGCTTGAGCGGCATTGTCGCGGCGCGCCCGGCCGATAATCTGCGCAACGTGATGGGGCTGACGTTTCCCAATCCGGTCGGCCTCGCCGCCGGGCTCGACAAAAACGGCGACTGCATCGACGGGCTGGCGGCGCTCGGTTTCGGCTTCATCGAGGTCGGCACCGTCACGCCGCTGCCCCAGCCCGGCAACCCCAAGCCGCGCCTGTTCCGCCTACCGCAGGCGCAGGCCATCATCAACCGCATGGGTTTCAACAACGACGGCGTGGATGCGCTGGTCGCGAATGTGCGGCGCGCAAATTTCAAGGGCATCCTCGGCATCAACATCGGCAAGAACGCTGCCACGCCGATCGAGAATGCGGCAGACGATTACCTGATTTGCCTGCGCAAGGTATATCCGCACGCCAGCTACATCACCGTCAACATCTCCTCGCCCAACACCAAGAACCTGCGCCAACTACAGGGCGAAGACGCGCTGAACAGCCTGCTCAAGCTGCTCAAGGACGAGCAGCAGAAGCTCGCCGACACGCACGGCAAATATGTGCCCATCGCGCTGAAAATCGCGCCGGATATGGAAAACGAACAGATCGCGCAGATCGCGCAGCTGCTGATGAAACACCGCATCGACGGCGTGATCGCCACCAACACCACGCTGTCGCGCGAGGGCGTGGAGAATCTGCCGCATGGCGCGGAAAGCGGCGGCCTGAGCGGCGCGCCGGTGCGCGACAAATCCACCGCAGTGATACGCCGCCTGGCCGCCGAACTGCAAGGCGCGCTGCCGATCATCGGCGTGGGCGGCATTTTGAACGGCGCGGATGCCGCCGAAAAAATCAATGCCGGGGCGGCATTGGTGCAGCTATACAGCGGCCTGATCTACCGTGGTCCGGAATTGGTCGGCGAATGCTGCGCCGCGATTCGCTCCATTCAAGTAGCGTGCACAGAGCCGCCCTAACCGTTCCGCACATCACCAATTTGCAGCAGTTTGATAATCTCGGCGGGGATGTCGAATGATTTTGCAACCACGGGTTGCTGTACGCGTAATGCCGGAAACAGTTCACCGGCTTCATCGAAACAATCAGTTCGCCAAGAACATTCCGTCTTGCTGCATTCGCCGTTAACGGGTGCCGCATAACAGGAATCCTGCCCTTTCGTGACCTGGATCAACCTGATAATCTCGGCCTGGATGCTGAATGACCGGGCTTTATCTGATCCCGTAATATCTTGCTCATCTACCCGTGTGTTCATCTTCTGAATTTATCTGCTGGCGCACCGTGGCAAAAGATACTGATTCAAACCGGCTTGAAATCGTAGGGAAGGCTCTGCAATACCGGTTTCATCTTCATGTCCTCGCCGGTGATATGCCCGATCAGCCAATCCCTCAGAAGTTGTGGATCGTAATCCATTACATATTCGGACCATGTGCCAACCTTGACAGACAGCCTATCCATCATTTGTTGAAGCACCTTCTGCAAATATTGATGCTCCAGTTCGTGTTGTGCGAAAGGAAATTTGATCGCCTGCGCAAATCGCGCCTCGTTTGCAAAATGAGCATCCACACAGCTCTTGAACAATTTGGTTATCTCCAACAAAGCGTGGCTGTTCTTTGTGTTAATCGCGTATTCAATGCTATTGACCATGCCGATCAAACTCTTATGTTCAAAATCCAGCGTGGCATTCCCGACGCTCAGATGTTTTCGCCATATCAAGACCATCATGTCCCCCTGAATCATTGACTACGAGATTCGGCGTATTTGCCGCTTGGGACTGTTTTCAACTACGGGACAGACACAATGCTGTTCACTTTAGAAATTTGCAATGAAACCGTCGATCATAATTAGCATTCGATTTTTCCAGTACAAGCCTTTGGGGGAAAGGTATCCAAAGTGAACAGCGTTGTGTCCAGCGCATAAACGCCGCTGACAACAGGAACGGCAATTTCTTGCCGCCCCTTTTATTTCCTGCTATACGGCTATTTTTCTAAATATAACGAGATCCAGCCGCCGTTCGAGAAGTTCTTGCGTCCGGCGCGGTTCTTCTTGGCACCATCCCATATCGCGATAGCGGTGATGAAGTGATCACCTGCTGTCAAGTCCGCGTCTTGGCCGGTATATTCAGCCTTCAACGGATGGGTGATAACCACCTTCCAGTAACCGAAGCTCCTGACACCCTTGCCGTTGGCCTTGCTGTCCGCTTGGGTAGTCAGTGTACCGAAACCCACTGCATTCAGTTCCTCAACCGGCGTTGTCCTGTCGATCTTGGATCTGGGGTTCTTTACCGCCAAGCCCGGCAAGTAGCCCTTTGCAGCATCGCTATACTTGCCTATCGGCGTATTGATTGCGCGGTCTTGCGGATCTACTGGCTTGTAGATTTCGTTGTCTTTCACAACGATCTTGTTGCCTTTCGCGTCAATCATAGTATCGACAAACGGGTAAGAGTCGTAGTTATAGTTAGGGTATGCATCCCTCACGTCCTGATAACCCTTGTCGATATCCTTCTGCCAAGCCGCTTTCCAATAAAGGATCTGGACGGGATTGTCCGCATCACCCATCATGAACGACGGCTCCGTCTTTTGCTTTACCGGGAACATCAAGGCAGCCGCATCGGAAAACTTGTCCATCATGGTTTCCGTATCGTTTTCAGTTGCGTCATACCACTCCAGCAAATACGCGATTTCCTTGTCGTTGTGAACCGACTTCACCTTCACGTTGGGAACCGAACCTTCGGCAGCGCCTGGAGCGACCAAGTTCTGCGGAACCATTCCAACCATCAGGTGCTTCACGTCTTTCCAGACAGGGCTGTTCGGATCCAGCGGTACCGCGCCGGTTACTGCCTTTGACCTGATTTCGATCTTATCGTCGTCGG
>JAQTMZ010000017.1 GCA_028714075.1 Gallionella sp. | reverse complement strand
TGCTCGACCCGACCGGCTGCGGCGACGCCTATCGCGCCGGCCTGCTGCACGGCATCCAGCAGGGCTGGGACTGGGAGACCACCGGACGGCTGGCCTCGCTGCTCGGCACGCTCAAGATCGCCAGCCGCGGCGGACAGAACCACGCGCCGACCCGCGACGAACTGAAGGCGCAGTTCCAGCAACACTTCGGTTTTGCCGTGCCGCTGTGACATGAATGTTTCATAGCATCCACACCGCCCTTGTAGGTGCGAATTTATTCGCACAGTTGACCGTGCGAATAAATTCGCACCTACAAACTCGCCAATGGTTTTATATGCTGCTTGGTATCACCCTGCTGCTGACCGGCTGCGCCAGCAATCGCCAGGGCGGCATCGGCGGTGCCGGTAGCGACGCCAATGTCGCCGTCATCAAGCTGGGCGTGGTCGAAAGCGTCACACCCATCGAGCTGGATGCCAGCACTGCCGGCGGCGCCACCCTCGGCAGCGTCTTCGGCCAGGTCGGCGGAGCCAGTTCCGGCGACGGGCGCGGCGCGGCGGTCGGCTCGATACTCGGCACCGTGCTCGGCGGTACGCTCGGCCAGCAATCCGATATCGCCACCAAACCCGGCCTGGAAATCTGGGTCAAGCTGGATGGCGAGGAAGGCAAGAGCACTTACGTGATGCAGCCCGGCAAGCCGGATGCGTTCAAGGTCGGCGACCGCGTGCGCGTGGTGCGCAAGCGAGGCGAAGTGCGCGTCGAGCCGGCAGTTGCTACGGACACACCGAAAGACTCGCCCAAACCCTGAGGCGGATCAGTCTGCCATCTCAGCCACGATCGGTTCGGCGGTTATGCAAGGCAGGCGAAGCAGAGGTTGCTAACGTGCATGCGTCTCATGCAAACGAACAATTAAAGACAAAACTATTCACTTAGTAGACATGCGGTGCATAGAGATCAGATTTTTTGAATGGTATGTTAGACAAACCAAACCTAGCAAGAAGCTCTCGAATATGCGGCATCAGCCAATCATCAATAGTTGGCGACGCGTAAAGCTCTTCAATCAACTCAGATAGGTTAACGCGCAGCGTGTGGTTTTGTTGCGCCTGTTCCCAATCAATTGGTCCTTCTTTCTGTGTTGGTATATCCCAAACCATTACGCGTACTTCTTTTTCATGTTGAAAGCTTTTCCTCTTCAAAAATGGTGGTCTCAGCATGTTTAGCTCAGGCACATTCTGTTTGTCGTAGTCAAGGTATTCAATTTTTCCGATAAAGAAATGCCTCTCGTCTAATATGCATTGTTTCAGACGACCCACCGTGGTTCGGATCGCAAAGCCAGCAGACTTGGCGTATTGATCCCAAAGAGCTGCAGATTCGTGCGCACCCTCATGCCAGCAGTTAACGAAAAAAGATCGGCACATTTCTTTAGAAAAATCGAGAAAAGTTTCTTGTTCCTTCTGTGGCCAGCCCTCCCGAATAGCTTCAACGAACGGTCTTGGCCAGACTCCTTCCCACGGATCGACGAACTGATCAAGTCGGCAGAGAAATAGGCTTTGCGTACAAAGCAGGGTCAAAACCTTTTCAAGATTCATATAGCGCCAGATGACAGCATCGTCAGGCGGCGTAGTAATCGATAAGTGTGTTTGGTACATATCCCTAATACAGTAGATGCAAAAACGCCGTACATTCCGGCGCGACTTTTCGTGCTGTGAAAACTTTAACAGACCTCACCAATGCTTCGCCACCGGGTTGTTGCAGGCCGCCTGGAACAGCTGGCGATCATCGAGCCGGACGGCGCTCATCGGGCCGCCCCACAGGCAGCCGGTGTCGAGCGCGATGACGTTTTTTCTTTGCAGCAAACCGAGCGCCGACCAGTGGCCGAAGATCACGGTTGAATCGGCGCTGGCGCGATTGGGGACGTCGAACCACGGCAGGTAGCCGGGCGGGATGTTCTCCACCTCGCCCTTGAACCTGAATTCCATCTCGCCCTCTGTCGTGCAGATGCGCATGCGGGTGAAGGCGTTGACGATGACGCGCAGGCGCTTGTGGCCGGTCAGGCCGTCGTCCCAGTTGTGCGGGGCGTTGCCGTACATGCGTGCGAGGAAGGCGGCGTAATCGTCGGCGCGCAGCGCGGCTTCGACTTCGCGCGCCAGGCTCCCGGCCTGTGCCACATTCCATTGCGGCAGCAGCCCGGCATGCACGAGCACGTAGCCGTCCTGCGCATGCAGCAGGCGCTGGTTGCGCAGCCAGTGCAGCAGTTCGCCACGATCCGGCGCGGCGAGGATCTCATCCAGCGTGTCGGTGCGGTGCAGTTCCGCGACGCCTTCCGCGACCGCGAGTAGGTGCAGGTCGTGGTTGCCGAGCACGGTGATCGCGCTGTCGCCCAGCGATTTAACCAGCCGCAATACCTCCAGCGAACCCGGCCCGCGGTTCACCAGGTCGCCGACCAGCCAGAGCTGGTCTGCCACCGGATCGAACGAGATTTGATCCAGCAACTGCACCAGCTCGGTATGGCAGCCCTGCACATCGCCCACTGCATAAATAGCCATAACGCGTTCTATATCTACTTTATGAGGTAGCTAAGATTACCTGTAAAATGTCCGGTAGGTAACGCGCTCTTAACATTTCTTAACAGGCGACATTTTACAAAGGCAAATGAACGTACAATGCAAAAGTTTGAGGAATTAGCAAGATAAGCTTGCGGGGGTGGGCACTAGCAGGGCACCGGCCTTATATCTTTGTTCTGCTTGATGCTACGGCATACGCGAACTTTTATGAATTACGGCATTTCTGGTTTTTGTATGCACATGATTGGCCGGTGGGCGTTCTACAAGCGCGGAGGGCCACACCCGATGCGGGTCTGCACCAGCCCGATGCAGTTCGAAAAAGCCGGTTTGCGGCTCCGTTGAAAAATGCCGCATAATGAATGCGTTAAAAAACATGGGTACGGGGAAAGGCAAGTATGGCTCAAGGACAGGGGGCATTGGGCTTGGCTCTCATCTGTTAGTTGCTGTGTTTACTTTCCGAGCTTTATTTGACTCAATCTTCCAAAAGACATGGTGGAACAATTCATGCAGGTTGCCGGTTTACATAACGGCGCACGAACCTTCAACAAAAAGCCGGCCGCCTCAACATGAGTGAAGGCAATAAACAGGCTTGGCTGGTGCTTTCTCACGCCTTCAATATGGATGGGCGTGCAGCAAGCCAAACCATCACGGATAAAATCCCGCATTTGATCAACCTCGGCATAGAGCCCATCGTTATCAGCGGGCTATTAGGACAAAAGGATAAAGTAGTAGAGCATCACCAAGTGCTACCGGCATTCCCTGTCGCTTTACGCTTTGATTTGCGTCACTACCTGAAACAGCGCATCGCCAATCCATATCTTTACCGGATTGCAATGACGATAGTTTCCATATTGCTATTGCCTTTTTACTTGGTCGAAATGCTTTTCATACGGCTTGAGGCGCAATGGTCGTGGGCGATAACCGCATATTTCGCCGGAGCCCGCATAATTCAAGCGCGCAGGCCGGCACTTATTTATTCAACAGGTGGAGCTTATTCGGCCCACTTGGCCGGCTATTGGCTGGCACGCCGATTCGAGTTACCGTGGATCGCTGAAATCCACGACCCCATGGTCCCCGGCTCCCAGCCCCCCCGGAATATGCGCGAACGCTTTGCCTTGTGGCTGGAAGAAAAAATCTGCACCCACGCAGATATCGTCTGGTGGTTCACTAAAACCGCGCTGGAACGCGCGAAAGCCAGACACCCGCAACTTGCCGAACGGGGACATTATGTTATTCCAGGTGCAGATGAACCGGATTTTATCCGCACGCCTTATCGCCACCAGACACATCTGGTCATCGCTCATTTCGGCTCGCTTTCCGAAACCCGCAATCTGGATGTTTTTTTGAAGGCGTTACGCAAAGTCATTGTGCATGATCCGCTGCGGGCGAGCCTTATCCAGCTGCACATCTATGGCAGTGAAATCGACGTGATTTCAGCCCGGGCAATTGAGGAATTCCCGTACCCCGAGACAATAAAGCATTGCGGGCGGCTCGAAGCCGATCCGAATACCGGCGAAAGCGGACATACCCGGGTGCTGAAGAAAATGAACAGCGCCGATTGCCTGCTACTGCTGCATGGAACAGAACCCTTCTGCGAGGAATATATCCCCTCCAAGATGTATGAATATTTTTGGGCGCAGCGTCCGATCCTGGCCATGGTTTGGCATAACCCGCAAATGTCGAGCATGCTGAGCGAACTTGGACATTGGGCAGTCGCCGCAGACAACACCGATGAAGTCGTCCTTGCGCTGGAGGATATCTATGCGCGATGGGCACAAGACAACCTACCCGACTCGAACCGCCCTTCGCCCTACACCACGTACCAAGCCGTCCAGAAGATTCACACCTGGACAACTCGCTTGTTGAATACCGATACTTCGCACGACTGAAGAACTATGTCTCCTGTTATTTTGCGTACCAAATACGCCTTTCACACACTCCTTTGGCTGCTTGATCCCGATGTGATCTTGGACGTAGGAAGCATGGACGGCTCCGACTCAAAGAAATTCAAAAGACTTGTTCCGGAGGCAGACGTAGTTGCATTCGAAGGAAATCCGAATAACTACCGCGCGATGTGCGCTGATGCCGATTTGCAGAAACTTGGGGTGCGGATCGTACATCGATTGGTTTCGAACCTGGAGGGGAATCGCTCTTTTTTCGTGCAACGACCAATCAATACGGCCACCGGATTCAACCGTGGAACGAGCTCCGCGATGCAACGCTGCGAAGAGGGTATGGAGACCGAGGAAGTGCATCTTGATGCGGTGCGCCTCGACTCATTCCTGACGCAAGAATATGCCGATAAGAAACGGGCCGCCATGTGGATCGATGTAGAAGGCCACGCCTATCAAGTGCTTGAGGGCCTGCGTGAAGTCCAGGATCGCGTCTATCTGATACACGTAGAGGTCGAAACACAGGAAGTCTGGCCGGAACAAAAAATCGAGTCCGACATTTTGGCATTGGCCAAGAGCATGGGGTTTATTGCGATTGCCCATGGGGCGCACGAAGTGCAGCGCGACCTGATCCTGGTCAAAGAGCTTTGGTATAACGCCAATCGAGGCAAGATCACAGCCCTGCTTCATAGCGCAAAATGGGTGGGGCCGGCACTTTCCAGAATACTGATGGCAAGCAGACGAACATAAGCTTGCAGTCAAATATAAATTAACCTGAATTGTCCATTAGCCGGTGCGCCATCAATGAACTGTAGGTCGGGCTTTAGCCCGACACGTCGGGTTGAAACCCGACCTACGCCCAATGGGCAATCTGAGATTAACCAATGTATCGCGCACAATAAACTGTCTTTATGAAAATCAGCCTCATCATTTTGAGCTTCAATAATTATGAAGAAACCACCGGCAGATGCCTGAACGCATTGGCTGCGGATCCCGACTTCAGCGAATGGGAAGTGATCGTCGTCGACAATGCCTCCGATGCGCATACCCAACAGCAATTAGCCGAAGCAAAGCGCCGTTACCCTGAAGTGAATTTCGTCTTTAATGCACGGAACGTTGGCTTTGCCGCCGGCAACAACATCGGCATCAAGCTGGCGACTGGCGACATCATTATCCTTCTTAACAGCGACGCATTCCCCTCGCCCGGAATGCTGGGACGCTTGGTTGGACATTTCGCACACGACACAAAGCTGGGTATGGTTGGACCAGTGACCAACGCTGCGGGAAATGAACAATGCATTTATACCAGCGCCAGCGGCATGGAAGAAAAAATCAATGAAGGCCTGCGTTATGCATCAAGCAACGGACGCGAAACATTATTTGCCTATCGTCTGGATTTCTTTTGTGTCGCCATTCCCCGACATGTTCTGGAGCAAGTCGGGTTGCTGGATGAAGACTTTGGCCGGGGGTATTACGAGGATCTTGATTACTCACTGCGGGTCAAAGCAGCCGGTTTCAGATTAGGCGTAGCGGAAGACACCTTCGTTTACCATCGCGGCAGCACCAGTTTTGGCAAGCTGCCCCGTGAAACGAAAGAGCTGCTCAAACGCAACAAGCGCCTCATCGTTAAAAAACATGGCGCAGGAGTTGCATTTCAACATGCTCGACTAGCGAATCTGGCGCTGCTTTCCCAATATCTGGGTAAGAAAATTGCCGGCGAAAAAATACCGGAATATCGGGTTGTCAACCGTTTACAGCAAGCTCATAGTGGGCTTCCAAAAAGCTGGTTCAAGCGCTGGCGTTACTTACGCCAAATACGACGTATCACTAAAGGTCTGGGAGCGATTTCGCATTCATGAGCGCGATTTCTATTTTCTGCAAAAGCTACAGAAATGATTTGGAGCGTGCCATTAAACTGGTCGAGAGCATCCGGAGATTTAACGTAGACTCGCTACCGCTTTACATTTCAGTGCCAAGCAGCGACCTGGGAATATTCAGGGAACGCATCGGGACTGATATAACCTGGCTGGCCGACGAGGAGATTATCGGAGCGAATCCAGACATCGACCTGAATAAATATATGGCGTTGGCTGGGCAGCATTCTCAGCAGATCGTCAAAGCAGAATTCTGGCGGGTAAATCCCGCCGAGAATTATGTTTGTGTCGATTCGGATATGCGATTCATCCGGGATTTTTATCGAACAGACTTCCTCTCATCAGACGGGCAACCTTACACCATTCTTCATGAAGGAAAATCATTTCTGGAGTTCTGTTTATCGAACAGGCTCAACGAGCCTATCGAAAACTTTGAGCAAACTGCTCGAACCATGCAACAGTATTTCAAACGAAGCGGCCCTCTATATAATTTCGGGCCATTCCCCGTCATTTGGAGCGCAAAAGTCTGGCGCACACTCGCGGACGCGCTTCATAGCGAGGGAAGCAACATACTGGATGCAATCGTTAGCCATCCTCACGAGGCATCTTGGTATGGCGAAACTTTACTGAAGTATCGCCCTGTCGAGTTGTTGCCCAAAGAACCTGTTTTCAGAGCCTACCTCTTTCTAGAGGAGTACGAACGGGATCAGCGTGCGCGAATCACCGAACAAGAGCTTGCCCAGCTTTATCTGGGAGTGGTTTATCAATCCAACTGGTATCCTAAACGGCTTCAACCGTTAAAGCGATTAGCCTATAAAATAAAGCGTCGCCTGAAAAATTATCTCTAGCAAAATGAAGAACTTTAATCCTAGTTACTATGCGAATGCGCGCCGCGAGATCGAGCCGCTCCTGCCTTCAAACATCGGCAGCGTGCTGGAAATCGGTTGCAGCGAGGGCAACACCCTGATGTGGCTGTGTGACAGCAAGTCCATCGAAACATGCCGGGGCATAGAGATCCTTCCCGAGGTCGCTGCCCGCGCACAAGAAAAAGGGCTGGATATCGTAGTGGCGGATATCGAACAAGACGGCATCCCGTTCAAGGACCAATATGACCTGGTGCTTTGTCTGGACGTGCTCGAACATTTGCATGATCCTTGGAGTGCGTTAAAAGTGATCACGGAGTCGATAAGACCCGGTGGCCATTTTATCGCCAGCATTCCCAACATAGGCCATATTTCCATTCTGTCAGACTTGGTGTTACATGACAGATTCGACTATGCCGAATCAGGCATATTGGACAGAACCCACCTTAGATTCTTTACTGGAACAACCGCTCGCCAGCTGCTGATTGATGCCGGATTAGAGGTTATCCAACAAAGATCCCGATTCGCACGCAAGACACATCGGCGCCTGAATTTCCTTACATTTGGCTTATTCAAACGATTTTTTACGTTCCAGACTCTTTTACTGGCAACTAAAAAAGTTCATATTGCGCCTTAGAGCCAGACACCAAGACACATTCAAAACGGCTTGCATGACTACCACGACCACACATTCATTTCGCCTGCTGCTGATTGCAGCCGCATTAAGTTTCCTGACTGCATTTAATTTTTACTGCATCGGTGAAGAGGCCGTCTTCCCGACCACCTCGTTGGAGATGTGGCAGGACGGCGTATGGCTCAAACAATATCTATATGGCGGTGATGTCCAGCACAACCCCCTGTTCAACTGGCTGATCATCGCATTTGCCAACCTGTTCGGCTGGACGCATGTGCTGGGCGTGGCACGCGGCCTGACCATTTGTGCCACGCTCGCCACGGCGGCTGTGCTGGCCTGGCTGACCTGGCGGCTATTCCGTGAACGCAGTTTCGCCGCCTTTGCCGCGCTGATCTACCTCACCTTTGAAGACGTGCTGATGTACCACGGCTGGCTGGCCTACGTTGACCCGTTGTTCGCGCTGTTCATCTTCAGTGCTATCGCCGCACTATGGATCGCCTGCGCCGAGCAACGCAAAGCTCTGCTATGGGTGGCCGGCATAGCCTTGACCTGCGCCTTTCTTGCAAAGGCGTTCACCGCCTACGTATTTTATGGTGCGGCACTGTTCGTGCTGGCGCGGACAAGCCTCAACCGTAAACTGCTGTTCAGCAAGATGTCGCTGGCCGCGCATGCCGCCGTGCTGTTCGCACCGCTGGCCTGGTTCGCACTGATTCCCGCCGGACAGGGACAAAGCGGGCGCATGTTCAAGGAAATCCTCTCCAAGCTTGCACCTCCCGATATCGCGGGCTACCTGGCCAAACTGGTGCTGTACCCGCTGGATATCTGGTCCGGGCTGCTGCCTGCCGGGATACTGGCGATCTACTTCGCGCTGCGCGGACGTATCGGAGAAAGCGAAACCCAGCCGGAGCATTTCCGCGACGCGCTGCTGATCACCGCGTTGAACTTCCTGCCGTACTGGCTAGCACCACAAAGCGGCATACGCTATCTGCTGCCGATCTACCCGTTGTTCGCGCTGATCGCCGCACGGCTGATCTGGCGTGCGGGAAGTCCTGCGATCCTCACTACACGCCGCTGGCTCGCTGCCACCATCGCACTCAACTTCGTGCTGGGACTGATCGTGTTTCCCTATTACCAGCATAAATACCGCGGCGAGAACTACGCGCTGGCCGCCGCCGACATCGTTTCGCTCACCCGCGGACAGCCGCTTTACAATATAGACACCACAACCAACGGCATGAACGTTACGTTCTACATCAATCAGCTGCGCTACCCGCAGCACGCGCTGCAATACCCCCCCCAGGAATTTAACCCTGATTTTTCATTGGGCGAAGGCCGGGCATTAGCCCGAGCGGCGCCATCTACCGAACAATCCGGTTTCATCATTGCGATGCCCATCGACGCAAAGATGGGAACCCTCGTTAAGGAATATCAGCTCGGGGGGGACAAGCTGTATCTACTGTGTCACGGTGCCGCCTGCAAAACAGCATTGCCTATAAAATAGCGCATCATATTCTGTGCCGCCCCAATGAAACCCATCCCGTTCAACAAGCCGTTCATCATCGGCCGCGAACTGGCGTTGATTGCCGATGCCGTGGCTCAAGGCCACCTCTCCGGCGACGGCCCTTATACCAGGCTGTGCCATAACTGGTTCGAGGACAAGCTCGGCTGCCGCAAGGCGCTGCTCACCCACTCCTGCACCGGCGCGCTGGAAATGGCCGCGATCCTGTGCGATATCCAGCCCGGCGATGAAATCATCCTGCCTTCCTACACCTTCGTCTCCACCGCCAATGCCTTCGTACTGCGCGGCGCAGTGCCGGTGTTCGTGGACATCCGCCCGGACACGCTGAACATCGACGAGAAGCTGATCGAAGCGGCCGTCACCCCCAGGACCAAGGTCATCGTACCGGTGCATTATGCAGGCGTACCCTGCGAGATGGATGCCATCATGGACATCGCGCGGCGATGCAAGCTGCTGGTCGTCGAGGATGCAGCGCAGGCACTGCTCTCCACCTACAAAGGCAAAGTGCTGGGCAGCATCGGCCATTTCGGCTGCCTGAGCTTCCACGAAACCAAGAACATCATCAGCGGAGAGGGAGGTGCGCTGCTGATCAACGATGCGCGCTTTGCCGGGCGCGCCGAAGTCATCCGCGAGAAAGGCACCAACCGCAGCCAGTTCTTCCGCGGCGAAGTGGATAAATACACCTGGGTGGATATCGGCTCATCCTATCTGCCGAGCGAACTGGTCAGCGCCTTTCTGTACGCGCAACTGGAGCGCGCCGACGAGATCATCGCGAAGCGCCGCAGTATCTGCACCTCCTATGCCACGCAGCTCGCTCCGCTGCAGCAGGCCGGGCAGCTGCGCATCGCGGAGTTCGACGAAGACAGCAACGGGCATCTGTTCTATGTGCTGCTGGACAGTCTGGATACGCGCAGCAGGCTGATCGCATACCTCAAGGCACGGGATATCCATCCGGTGTTCCATTACGTGCCGCTGCATTCCTCTCCGGCGGGACGCCGCTACGGACGCGAAGGAAGCAGCATGCGAGTAACGGACGAGCTGAGTGAACGTCTGCTGCGCTTGCCGCTGTTTTATGAAATGAGCGAGGGCGACATCGCGCGCGTCTGCGCTGCCATCAAGGATTTTCTTGCATGAGCCTTCAGGCTTGTTAGGAGTTATTTTCCGGTGACAAGACGCGCTGTTTGATCACACGCGCGGGGTTTCCGACCGCGATGCTGTATGGAGGGATGTCTCGCGTGACGACCGAACCGGCGCCGATCACGGCCCCCTCGCCGATATGGACGCCCGGAAGGATCGTAGAATTTCCGCCTATCCAGACAAAATCACCAATCACCACCGGCCCAGCCGTATCAACCAGGTTGAGGGTGTTGTAATCGTGTCCGCCGGCGAACACTTTCACATGCGGCCCGAGCGCGACGTTGTTCCCGATCGTTATCGCCCCACCCGTTGCAAGATGCGCCGCATATAGCTCGCAACCGCGATTGATGGACACCTCGTCCCCTATGCTGATTTTCTTTGGGTACCTGAAATAGGTTCCGTAATCTATCAATACGTCCTTTCCCAACTTTCCCAGGAGCAATCTGAACACAAGAATGCGCACCGGATAGGGCGACAACTCCAGTAGCAACAAACCTAGGTTCAGCAGATAGCTATAAGACGAATATAAAAGTACCAACGTGCTGCGTTTCATCTTCCTGCTTTCCTTTTGATGTTGCGCAATGCCGCATGAACGTAATATTTGTTGATCAAGAAAAAATAAACGGCGATGACTACGATCGCCCCTGCCTGCACCAATTCATGAGACCAACCGGCTAAATCTACAAATATAAACAGCCAAATCAGATTTAAAATATACCCCAGCGCTAAAGCCAGCAAGTACCTGGCTAATCCGGCTCTAACCGATTGAGCGGCACTAAACGTCCACTTGCGATTGAGATAAAAATTGATCGCGGCCCCGATAACGTAGATGCAACTCATTGCCGTCTTGTACCCAACGCCCAGCCGGGTCAGCGCAAGATAGAGCAAATAGGCGATCGCATTACTGGCCACGCCTACGATAATGTACCTGGCGACCTGTTTGTCGATTTTGGGTTTTCCCGGGCACTTCGACATGAACGTATAAAGTTTCTGCATGCGGGTTTATCTACATGACACGCAACAGGATGATACGAATGCGGGAATAACTCATGGCACCAGACGATGGTAGACGTCTTGCGGATCGTTGAAGGTAAAGCCCAGCGAGGCATACAGATTCAACACGGCAAGATTGCTGGCTGAAATCGAACTCCTTATTTCATTATGCCCCGACGCAAGCAGTTCGCTGCACACCAAACTCCACCAGTATTTCGACAGCCTCTTGCCGCGATATGGTTCTGCCACCGCGTGCAACACCAGGTTATTGCCGCTGTGGCCGATGAATCCCGCCAGCGCCTCCTGCCAGTACAGGCCGTACACTTGCTGCGCTTCAAGCAACTGCTTCAGCCAGTTATCGTAACGCAAGTCGGCAGAGGATTTGGACAGATTGAAATCACGATGAAAACGGCCATGCGCAAATGCGCCATGGCAGATCACCAGCGCCATCTTCGCATCGATCTCCGTTGATATATTCGCATCATGATGCTGCGCAGTGCGCAGGCGCGCGGAACCGCAATGCGGCTCGATCAAGGTGTCGCAGTAGTAGAAGCCATGCTCATGCAGCAGCCGCTTGTCCGCTAACGGATCGACTCGGAGGGTATGGTGACCGGCTGTCCGGGCGGCCTGTTGCAATGCCGCCGCGGAATACTCGAGCAATTCCCAGGTCGGTATGCCGAACGCCGCCATATCCCACGGTGTGGGTTTAATCAGAGTGCTCATCGAAAGTTGCGCGTCTGACAATATACAGCGGCCGCTTCTTGCTTTCGTCGAAGGTCTTGCCGAGATAGATGCCGATGATACCGAGGATGGAAATGATGATGCCACCGATGAAATACAGCGAGACGATCAGACTGTTCCAGCCGGGGATAGGCGAGCCGTAGAACAGCGCATGCCCAAGAATAAACATGCCGTAGCAAAAAGCCAGAAACGCCATCATGAAACCGAAGCGCACCGCCAGCCGCAGCGGCTTGTCGGAATAGGCGATGATGGTATCGGCAGCGAGCTTCCACAGCTTGGCGAAAGTGTAAGTAGAGTTACCCTCGAAACGCTCGGCGTGCTCCACCTCGATGCTGGCGGTGGGGAAACCCATCCACTGCAGCAGCCCGCCGAAGAAGCGCAGTTGTTCACGCATGCGGAGAAAGTTCGTCACCACCTTGCGCGACATGATGCGAAAGTTGCCGGTCTGCGCGTCGTAATCGATATCGGCAAGATAGCTGAACAGTTTGTAGAACAGCCATGAGGTGACGCGTTTGAGCAGTGGGTCGCGCCGCGCGCCGCGCCGCGCCAGCACGATATCGTAGCCCTGCTGCGCCTTGGCGTACAGGCGCGGAATCTCTTCGGGCCTATCCTGCAGGTCGCAGTCCATCACCACCACCCAGTCGCCACGGCAGTGATCCAACCCGGCGGTGATGCCGTAATGCTGACCGAAGTTGCGGCTGAACTGGATGCCACGCACACGCGAATCGATCGCAGCCAGCCGCTCGATCACCTGCCATGAGTTGTCGCCACCGCAGTCTTCGACCAGCACGATCTCGAAATCCGGCGAGATGCTTTCCAGCGCTGCCTTCAGACGCCGGTACAATTCGTCGAGACAGCTCTCCGCCTTATAGACGGGGGCGACGACGGAAATGAGCGGTGAATTTGATTTCATATCGCGCATTGTAATTGTTCTTGTCGGAGATTTGTTTTTCACGGCGCGCTCATGCAAAGCTCAATGAGCCGCAAAGGAAACTGCTGGGACAATGCGCCAACGGAAAGCTTGTGGGGATCGTTGAAGGTAGGAAGATTATACGGAATGCGGTTTGAAACTCGGCGTCAGGCAATGGATGAAGTGATTGACTGGCTGACGTACTACAGCCACAGAAGACTTCACTCGACACTGGGCTACATCAGTCCGATGCAGTTCGAGAAAAACTGGTTTGCGGCACAGTTGAAGAAGGCCGCATAATGAGCGCGTTAAGAAGTACGGATTACAGGGGCAAGGTCACAATTCTTCGAGGCAGCCCCACCGCTAAATTGCTCCCACGCATTTCATGTTTTCTTCAAATACACGGCCATGTCGTGACCTTTATTCAACAACGCGGCAAAAATATTTAAAAACTCTGCTGCCAATTTCGCAATGCGGTGGATCAGCGTGGCGCAATCACCTTTCTCACAGAAACGCACGCCACGGGTGCGTATAGCCGCCACACCGAATCCGGCACGCTGCCCCAGCAATGCGATCGACTCCGGGCTGAAAAAACTGACATGGCCGCCATGTTTAGCGATACTCAGGTATTCCCAGCGCGCGCCCATCGCTGCCATGCTCCAGCTCGCGGCATTTCCCGTACCTATCAACAGGATGCCGCCCGGACGCAGGATGCGCCGGCACTCCTGCAACAGTTCCGCAGGTTGCTGCAAATGCTCGATCACTTCAAATAACGTGATCGCATCGAATTGTCCCTCGGCATAACTCGCTTCCTGCAGCAGCCCTTGGCGCACATTCAGCCCTGCTGCCTGAGCAGTGGCAGCGGCCTTGGGTGCAGGCTCCACCCCCTCCGCTTGGAACCCCAACTTGACTGCCGTATTGAGGAAAGCCCCGCTGGAACAGCCGACATCCAGCAGACGAATCTGTTCAGGAGATTGACCGAGCAGCTTCGCGATCTGGTCGAGGAAGCTTTTACTGCGCCGAAACCGGCGTTGTTCCAATCCAGCCTCCGGCAAAGTGCCTTTCGGATCATCGAACTCCTGCATGGATTGCCAGTAACGTGCTGCACTGCATTGGCTGATCAATTGCCCGCATGCACTGCAACGCAGCAACGCACCTTCCGGCAGGACGTATGTAGTGGTCTCCAGCGGTGCATTGCAGCCCACCGGACAAGTGCTCAAATAACGCGACTCGGTATTAATCATTCAAATCAGCCTCATAAATTTCTCGGTAAATTATCTCATATTCGCGCGCCACCTCGCCCCAGCCACGCGCAAATTGCGGCGGCGCAGCGATGCGCCTCAGTTGTTTATCAATTGCATCCGCCCAGTTTTCAATTGATGCATCAAGCGGCACGATCGTACCCGCCTCTGGCGTGATCTGCGCGGCAGCCCCACACACATCTGACACCACCACCGGCACACGCGCCGCCATCGCCTCGCTGATCACCATGCCATAGGGTTCAGACTTGGCCGGATGCAACAACACGTCAAACCCGGCATAATCGGATTGTTCGCGCCAGCCCAATAAACGGTAGCCGCTTTGCCAGCCGGCAAACAAATGCTGAATTTCTTCCGGCTGCGGCCCGATCACCCATAGCTCTGACTCATGCCTGATCCGGCGCAAATATGCAACGATTTCGACCGCAAGCGGCAGCCCCTTGCGTTGCCATTCCTTGCCGACAAAACCGATTACCCCGCCGTTTGCCGGAACGGTGTGCGGGGTACGCGCCGTTCCGGGTTGCACACCAGGGACAATGGGAACGGCCAACTTGCCTGCTAACTGCGGATAGTAGTATGCCAACTGCTTGCTGATCACCTGAGAATTGGGAACGATGCAGAGCGGTTTGGTCAATTCGCGCCGCTCCAGATACAGCTGCATCAGCACGCGTATCGACAGCAACCGCCAGAACGGTTTTTCAAATACGCTGGCAAATGGCGGGCCATGAAAAGTAGTGACGTGATGCACGTTGACGCGCTCGTGGCTATGAATCAGCCAGCCCGCATGCGGATGCACCTTGAGCCAGCGCGCCGCGCGCCAGCCGAAGCGCAACAGCGATAACCAGCGCGGTCGCCAGGCAATTACACCCAGCTCGTATACCGCAATATTTTCCGGTTTGTCGGCCAGGCAAACTTCGCACACCACCTCGACCTGATGCCCCTGGTTGCGCAGCTCGTGCGTGAGTTCCCAGACATAGCGTTCCATACCACCCACCGGCCCATAGCGGCGCACCACATGTAATATTTTCATAAATATTGATCCACGCCCTGCAGCGCCCGGATGTGGGTTGCCTGTAATACTTCCTGCAAACGCTGCTGGTTTTCCGCGAGACAGGAGCGGTCGTTTTCGTGATGCCACAGGTGGAATACCGGCACGGAAAAACGTGCCGATTTGTTGTAGATTCCTGCGCGCAACAGACGTATCACCAAATCGGAATCTTCCAGCCCCCAACCGGTGTAACTCTCATCCAGCCCGTTCACGCGCAGCAAGTCTTCTCGCCACGCAGACAGGTTGCAGGTTTTTGCCCCCTGCCAGCGCCGCGACATCTGTTTGCGCAACCAGCCCGAAATAGGCAGCCGCAGCAACGGCAGCAAGCGCTCGATCTGTCCGCGCCAACGCGCCTGCAACCAGTCGCTTGTACGCCACAAATGGATCGGCAGCTTGTCGCGCAACACTTGCTCGGTGAATGCCTGCGTCAGCATCAGACGATTGCCGGACAAGAACCAGCCGCGTTCCGCCAAGCGGCGATGGCCGGCGACGAAATCCGGCGGCGGTACGCAGTCGCCATCGATGAAGATGATGTAGTCGGCCTGCGTCGCGGCCAGCGCGCGGTTGCGGATTGCGGCCGCGCGAAAGCCCATATCTTCCTGCCATACATGCCGGATGGCGAACGGCGCGCGCGCCGCGTAACTTGTCACCAGCACGGCAGTCTCCTGCGTCGAGCCGTCGTCCGCCACGATCACCTCGAAATCCGCATCGGTCTGCTTCAGGCAACCTTCCAGCACGGCGGCCAGCGTATCGGGGCGGTTGTAGGTGGTCACTACCAGAGCGATGCGCATCATTTCTTTGCTTCGTTCAGCAGCATCAGCTTCAGGTAGCGGTAATAAGTGCCTTCGGCGTTGGATACCGCCAGCATGAAGCCTTCGCGCCCGTCGAGGAAACCGCCGCGCAGAATATAAGTGCGCAAGAAACTCCACAGGCCGCGCAGCACCGCGCCGCCCATCGAGGCATTTCGCCCACGCTGTTGCAGCATCGCCGCGCCCGCCGACGAATAGTGGTTCACCTTGTGCAGCACCTCCTCGAGATTGTCGAAAGCGTAATGCAGCAGTTCGCCGCCAAGCTGGCCGATTTGCCCTTCCACCAGCAGGCGCTCATGCACCAGATCGTCGGAAAAGTGCGCCGCATCGCGCCTGAACAGCCGCACGATATGATCGGGATGCCAGCCGGAATGGCGCATGAAGCGCCCGCAATAGCTGGACAGGCGCGAGACGCGATAGGCTGCACAGGCATCCTCCTCCTTGCGCAACACCGCCTCGATGGCGGCGCGCAATTCGGGCGTGACGCGTTCGTCGGCGTCGATGGAAAATACCCATTCGTTCGTCGCATAGCCCAGCGCGCGGTTTTTCTGCGTGCCGAAACCCGGCCAGTCATGCTTATAAACCCGCGGCGTGAATTCACACGCGATGGCGACGGTATCGTCGCTGCTGCCTGAATCCACCACGATGATTTCGTCCGCCCATGCCACCGATTCGAGGCAGGCGCGGATATTCGCCGCCTCGTTCTTGGTGATAAGGATGACGGAAAGCTTCATCGGTTATGCGCTCCCTGCGATGGATGAACCGATTTTAACGCCGCAAACAGCAGGCCGCTCATCCAGACGTAGAACCAGCCTTCCGCGTGGTCGATCAGGGTCGAGGAAACGGCGCTGGCCACCATGACCGACAGCACCATGCCGCGCGCCAGCATCTGTTCGCGTATCGCGGGAAGCCGCGCCGCCGCATGCCATTGCACCGCAAACAACGCCAGCAGCAACAGCAATCCGGCCATGCCAAGCTGGGCCGCCACCATCAGGTATTCGTTGTGCGGGTTGTGGGTGGCGACCCGTCCGGTATCGCGCACCTGCTCGGCATAGGCCTGCCTGAAGCCGCCGGTTCCCACACCCAGCAACGGACGCTGCCGCACGATTTCCAGCGTATTGCGGTAGAACTCCATGCGCTGGCCGACGGAAGTTGTTGCCGCCACATCGGGTTGCGCGGCGGAGAATTCGCGGTATGCCAAGGCCGCGCGCTGATGCAGGGAGCTGGAGGGCAGCGCATAGGCCAGTACGGCCAACACCGCAATTGCCACCAAGGCGATGGCGACTCCTTTCCAGCGCAGCCAGACGATCCCGATGTAAATCAGCAATGCCAGCAACACCAGATGGCCGGTGCGCCCCTGCACCATGAACAGCACATTGAAGGCAGCCAGCGATGCCAGCGCCAACCAGATGCCGCGCCGGCGCGGCGTGGCGGCATAGCGCGCCTGAACCGCGCAGACAAAAGCGGTGAAGGCCATGAACAAATTATGAGTGATATGCAGCTTGAAAACAGTCGGGTTGGCGGCGCTGCCCCTGATGACCCCCCCTTGGGGCAGCAAGCCCAGCCATAGCAGATAAGACAAAACCAGGGTAAGCAGCATCGCGCCGATAAATCCGCACCATGCGCGGCGACGCGTGCCGGCATCCTGAAACACGATGATCAGCAGCGGAATGAACATCAGCCGGGAAGCCTTGCCCAAACCGGTGAGCATGTCCTCTTGGTTGCCGATGCTGTAGGCGCAGCCGATCAGATAGAAAGAAAACAGCGCGATGGCCAGCCATGCCACCGGATTGGCGCGAATGGCCTCCGATTTACCCCGGTATCCTATAGGCAACAGACAAGCCAGCAAAATGACCAGCGCCAGCAGACTGTCCAGCGCCACCGATACCGGGATCGAAAATCCCAAGGCGACCGCAGCCCAGCGGGCGGTCAATTCAGCCCCGCGATTTACCGCGCCATAGCCGATGAAGCCTGTCACTTCTCGGCGAAGGCGATGAGGAATTTGCGCAGCGAAGGCACCGCATCGCGCAGCATCGTCCCCACGGACAGAAAGCGGCGCGCGCCCTCGCGGTAACGGCGCCCCTTCAGGAATGACACCCGGATATTTCGGAACCCGGCCGCCTCGAACAGCAGGCGCAATTCTGCGGCGGTGAATTCGCGGTTATGCCGCACCGGGTAGAACGACATGCCCTTGTACAGGATCGGTTCAGCGCGCAGGAAGTGGGTTTCGTATTCGTTGGTGATATGCTTGCCGCGCAGCATGCGGCTGCGGTTGCGGAAGCTCACCGCATTGGGCACATCCACCTCCGCGATGCCGCCCGGGCGCAGCACCCGCCGGATCTCCCGCATCAGCGGCAAATGGGAATGGGTGAAATGTTCGAGCACCTGGCAACAGGTCGCCGCATCGAAGGCGTCGTCGGCGAAGGGCAGCGGATCGACTTCCGCATTGCTGACCTGAAAATGAATCGGCCGGTTGCGGTATATCTCCGGGTAGCGTTCCGTCTGGTCGGTAAAATCCACGCCGTAGCACTCATGCCCCAACTCGTCGAGCACGGCCAGCAGCAGGCCGTGGCCGGAGCCCACGTCCAGCACCTTGCGGCAGCCGCGCAACCGGTAGGCGATATCGGCAAAGCGATCGACGCAGCCGGTGAATACCTCATCCTGAACCGGGTTCGCCAGGTCATACAGCTTGCCTTCCCGCCGCCATGCAAGCATGCGCCGGAAGATTTCCTGCCTCGTAAGGGTATGTACCATATCGTTCATCGTATTCGACAGCCCCTATAAATTGTTGCCAGTGTAGCCGGACGGCGGCATCGAAGCATCCGGATTCGGCCGATACTCCGGCACCCAATCCTGCAACGCGGCACGCACCTGTTCATCGGGCATGGTGGTTGATTCGGTCCACCCCAGCAATTTTTCCAGCCATGCCGCATCGGCCTGCCGCGCTTTGGCGATACGCAG
>JAQTMZ010000016.1 GCA_028714075.1 Gallionella sp. | reverse complement strand
ACAGGACAGTGAAACGACTTAGCGCCGATGATAGTGTGGATTACCCATGTGAAAGTAGGTCATCGTCAGACTCCTTACAAAGCAAAAACCCCCAGGTGAAAACCTGGGGGTTTTTGCTTTGGGGGGTTCTGTAGACCTGCCTGAACGTAGTGACAACACGTGCCGCGGGCGCAGCGGCGTGTTGGCAAGTGAATTGCTTTGACAAACCGGCAAGCATTTCCGATAATGCGCGCCGTTTTTGGTGTTTGCAACAAGACGGGTCGTTAGCTCAGTTGGTAGAGCAGTGGACTCTTAATCCATTGGTCGAAAGTTCGAATCTTTCACGGCCCACCAATTACAACCAATTAGTTTTAGTTGTCCATTCATTGCTGCGTATTATCGAGCAGCCACCTCTCATCGGGTTCGTTATGACCGTCATCCGCCAGCAGGATTTCATCAATAGCGTCGCAGACGCGTTGCAGTTCATTTCCTACTACCACCCATCTGACTTTGTTCGCGCATTGGCGGATGCATATCGGATCGAGCAATCGCCTGCCGCGAAGGATGCGATGGCGCAGATTCTGACGAACTCGCGGATGTGCGCGCAGGGGCATCGGCCGCTTTGCCAAGATACCGGCATCGTGGTGGCGTTTGTGCGGGTCGGCATGGAGGTGCGCTGGGATGCGGCGCTGGATATAGTCGAAATGGTCAATGCCGGTGTGCGCAAAGCCTATCTTGATCCCGATAATATGCTGCGCGCTTCCGTGGTTGCCGACCCTGCGGGCAAGCGCAAGAATACCGGGGATAACACGCCGGCGGTGGTTCATGTCGAGTTGGTGCAAGGCGATAAAGTGGATGTGCGTATCGCGGCCAAGGGCGGCGGTTCGGAAAACAAGGCTGTGCTGGAAATGCTCAACCCGGGCGACGATATCGTCGAATGGGTATTGCAGCGCGTGCCGGAGATGGGAGCAGGCTGGTGCCCGCCGGGGATGCTGGGCATCGGCATAGGCGGGACGGCGGAGAAGGCCGTGCTGCTGGCCAAAGAGGCATTGATGCTGCCGATGGATATGCATGAACTGAAGGCGCGCGGCGCGCAGAATCGCCTTGAGGAATTGCGTGTCGAGTTGTACGACAAGATTAACGCGCTGGGTATCGGCGCACAGGGCTTGGGCGGGTTGACCACGGTGATGGATGTGAAGATACTCGATTATCCGACCCATGCAGCTTCCAAACCGATTGCGATCATTCCCAATTGCGCGGCGACGCGGCATATTCATTTTGAGTTGGACGGCAACGGTGCGGCTACCTTTGCGCCGCCCAGGCTGGAAGATTATCCGGATGTGCATTGGCATCCGGCGCAGGACGCGCGGCATGTGAATCTGGAAACGGTAACGCGCGAACAAATTGTGCAATGGCAACCGGGCGAAATAGTGTTACTCTCCGGCAAGTTGTTGACCGGGCGCGATGCCGCGCATAAACGCATCGCAGGAATGCTGGAGCGCGGTGAAAAACTGCCTGCCGGCGTGGATTTTACCAACCGCTTCATTTATTATGTCGGGCCGGTTGATCCGGTGCGCGACGAGGTCGTCGGCCCTGCGGGCCCGACCACGGCGACACGCATGGATTCATTCACAGAGATGATGCTGGCGCAGACCGGTTTGATCGGCATGGTTGGCAAGGCCGAGCGCGGCAAGGATGCCATCGAGTCGATCAAGAAGCACGGCGCGGTGTATTTGATGGCGGTTGGCGGAGCTGCCTACCTGGTATCCAAGGCGATACGCAGTGCGAAGGTTGTCGCGTTTGCCGATCTGGGTATGGAAGCGATTTACGAATTTGAAGTTGAGAATATGCCGGTAACGGTGGCGGTGGATGCCAAGGGGCATTCAGTACATGACACCGGCCCGGCAGAATGGCGCAAACGTATCGGTATGATTCCGGTGCATGCGACGTGAGCAAATTGGCGGGTCTCCCCGCATTGCAGGGTAGTGAATCTGGTCAGGTCCGGAAGGAAGCAGCCACAGCTAATTACTGCAAGTGCCGGGGGTAAGGCTCGCCTCCTGTTGTGGTGTCAATGGCCGGTTGTAAAGTTACTGGAGAGAGTGATGAAAAAAATTGTTTGGTTTTTTTGTGCGCTATTGCTGAGCGGTAACGTATGGGCAGTGGATGGGGTGTCTTTCGAGCTGGGCAACGGTGATAGTACCGACACTGCGCGCGTCGGCGCTATCTGGAATTGGGATAAAAAGTGGTTCACCGAGGGTGACTGGCTGGTGACCGGTTTCTGGGAGGCTGCTGCGGGTACATGGCGGGGCAAAAGCCCGGTCGGCAATAACCAGACAATTACCGATCTTGGCATTACTCCGGTGTTTCGCTTTCAGCAAAAGAATCCTTCCGGATTTGCGCCTTATGCAGAGGCTGCAATTGGCTTTCACCTGATCTCACCGACCTCTATTTATGCCAACCGCAAGTTTGGCAGCGCGTTCCAGTTTGGTGACCATGTCGGCTTCGGCGTGCGGATGGGTGATCACCAGCAATTTGATTTGGGCTATCGCTTCCAGCATCTTTCCAACGGTGGTATCAAGAAACCCAATCAGGGAATCAATCTCAATCAAGTACACGCCGCCTATTTCTTTTAACGTGGTGTAACTTGTCAGCCACCACGGTACTCGCGCGCAAATGGCGTCCCAGAAACTTCGCGCAACTGGCGGGGCAGGAACATGTCGTCAAGGCTCTTAGCAATGCGCTCGCGCAGAACCGCCTGCATCACGCCTACCTGTTCACCGGCACACGCGGGGTGGGCAAGACTACCATCGCGCGCATCTTTGCCAAATCGCTGAATTGCCTGGCCGGCATCACTGCCACGCCGTGCGGCGAGTGCAGCGCCTGCAAGGAAATCGACAGCGGCCGTTTCGTCGACCTGATCGAACTGGATGCCGCTTCGAATACTCAGGTCGACAACATGCGCGAGTTGCTGGAGGGCGCGCTGTATGCGCCGACCAGCGCACGTTTCAAGGTATACATCATCGACGAAGTGCATATGCTGTCCAAGTCGGCCTTCAATGCGATGCTGAAGACGCTGGAAGAGCCTCCTGGACATGTAAAATTCATTCTCGCCACCACCGACCCGCAAAAAATCCCCGTCACGGTGCTGTCGCGCTGCCTGCAATTCAACCTGAAACAACTGCCGCCCGCATTGATTACCGGACACTTGCAGTATGTGCTGGAGCAGGAGCAGATTGCCTTTGAACCTGCGGCGGTTAACCTGATCGCACGGGCGGCGCAGGGCAGTATGCGCGACGCGCTGAGTTTGCTGGATCAGGCGATTGCTTTTTCCGCGTGCAAGGTAGAAGAGGGCGTGGTACGCACCATGCTGGGCGCGATAGACCAAAGTTATTTGTTCGATTTGCTGGCGGCATTGCGCGGGCAGAACGGCGCCGCACTGCTTGAAATCGCCGATAATATGGCGGCACGCAGCGTGGCATTCGATGCGGCTTTGCAGGAGCTGGCGACATTGTTGCATCGCATTGCCTTGGTGCAGACTGTGCCGCAGGTAATTGCCGATGACGAGCCGGAGCGCGAGCGTTTACTGGAGTTGGCGCAATCGTTCGTGCCGGAAGATGTGCAGCTGTTTTATCAGGTCGTCATCCACGGGCGCGACGAAATCGATCTGGCTCCCGATGAATATGCCGGTTTTACCATGACGTTGTTGCGCATGCTGGCATTTGCGCCCGTCAGGGGCATGGTACAGTCGGTAGCGCCTGCCGCCGCGCAACCCAAACCTGTCGCGACAGCCGCAAAAGTTGCGCCAATCAGCAAGCCTGAATATGTCCCGGCAGAGCCCGCTTCAATTAGCTACGCTCATAGCGTTGAACCCTCAACCAGTCGCGTTCCAAGTGACAGCGCTTCAAGTAGTGAGACCGCATCAGCCAGTCGGCCGGATTGGGGCGCTGTGCTGGCCCAGCTGAATGTGCAAGGCATGGCGCAGCAGTTGGCGAAACACTGTACGCTAGGGGATTTTTCGGATCGGCAAATCACCTTGTGTTTAGCGCAAGAGCATAAGCATCTCCAAACCAACAAAACGGCAATTGAGAAATTGCAAGTGGCGCTGGGTGATTATTTTGCCAAGCCGGTGAAATTGAATATCGTGTTGGGCAAAACCGAAACGGCAACACCTGCGGCGGTAGAACAGCAGGCCAAGCAACTCAAACAGCAGCTGGCGCATGATTCGATTGCGCAGGATATTTTTGTGCGCGAAGCACAGACAGAGTTGGGCGCCAATCTGGTAGCAGAATCGATTAAATCAATATAATAATAAACCGGAGGATGTGAGAAATGATGAAGGGCGGATTGGGCGGGCTGATGAAGCAAGCGCAGCAAATGCAGCAGAACATGCAGAAGGCGCAGGCCGAACTGGCGACCGTGGAAGTGGAAGGCCAAGCCGGCTCCGGCATGGTCAAGGTGACCATGACTTGTGCGCATGAGGCGCGCCGCGTGTCGCTGGATGACAGGGTGTTGTCCGATGACAAGGAAATGCTGGAAGACCTGATGGTGCTGGCCTTTAACGATGCGCTGAAAAAGGTGGAAGCTGTCACTCAGCAGCGCATGAGCGGCTTCACTGCCGGTATGGGTTTGCCGCCAGGGGTAAAGTTACCGTTTTGATGATTTCTACTTCCATGGCGATGCCTTCACATCTGGATGAATTGATCGCTGCATTGCGCTGCTTGCCGGGCGTCGGGCCGAAATCTGCGCAGCGTATGGCCTATCATTTATTGCAGTGCGATCGTGCTGGCGCCCTCCATCTGGCGCAGGCGCTGGATGGCGCCGCGGCGAATGTCCGGCATTGTTCCAAATGCAATAATTTTTCCGAACATGAGGTGTGCGCGTTGTGCGCTTCGGTGAAACGCGATGCCGGTTTGCTGTGCGTGGTCGAAATGCCTGCCGACCTGCTGATGATGGAGCAAACGCAATGTTATAGCGGTATGTATTTTGTGTTGATGGGCAGGTTGTCGCCGCTGGACGGCATAGGAGCCAAGGAGTTGCATCTTGATCGCCTGGTCAAGCGCGTGAAGGAGCAGCCCCATGAAGGGAAATTGGCGGAAGTGATTTTGGCGACTAATTTCACAGTGGAAGGGGATGCCACGGCGCATTATCTGGCGACCTTGCTACAGGCGCAGGGTGTCAAGGTATCGCGTATCGCGCGCGGCTTGCCGGTGGGTGGGGAATTGGAGCAGGTAGATAGCGGCACGCTGGCGCAAGCCGTGCTGGAAAGACGCGAGATGGCAGCATGAAAGACCGCCTGTTACACCCGTCAAGCGGCACAGAGGCTCCAACGAGCGGGCCGGGTGAAAAATTGCAGAAGGTGTTGGCCCAGGCCGGGTTCGGTTCGCGCCGCATGATGGAAGAATGGATCGCTGCCGGGCGCGTCAGCGTGAACGGCGAACCGGCTACGTTGGGGATGCGCGTGGCGGAAGGCGATCTGGTGAAGGCCGATCGGCGCACTATCCGCGTCGGCGAAAGGGAGCAGGTCATACGTGTATTGCTATACCATAAGCCGGAAGGTGAAATCGTCAGCCGCGACGATCCGGAAAAGCGTGCCAGCGTATTCGACAAGTTGCCCAAGCTGCGTGATGGAAAGTGGATCGCCGTCGGGCGGTTGGATTTCAATACCAGCGGTCTGTTGATCTTTACCACCTCCGGAGAGCTGGCAAATTGCCTGATGCACCCGCGCTTCGAGGTGGAACGCGAGTACGCCGTGCGCGTGCAAGGCACTATGACGGAAGCGCAGATGGATCGGGTGCTCAAGCAGGGTGTTGAGCTGGAAGATGGCTTGGTGAAGTTTGAAAAACTCGAGGATCAGGGCGGCGAAGGTTTTAATCACTGGTATTGTGTGATGCTGAAAGAAGGGCGTAATCGCGTAGTGCGTCGCACCTTCGATGCGTTGGGGTTGCCGGTAAGCCGGTTGATGCGCGTACGCTTCGGTATAATCAGCCTGCCGCCGCGGTTAAAGCGCGGCATGACCGCCGAGCTGGGCGCAGGAGAGGTGGCGCAAGTGCTGGATTGGGCGGGAATCGCTCCTGACGGTGGCGAATTGCAGCAGGAATCACCGGCTTCTGGCCAAACTGAGCGGGTGCGAACCGGGAAAGCCAAGAATCCAACGGCTGTCGCAGTTGGAACTGTTCGAGGCGCTAGCCGGACAAGTGGCAGGCGAATAAGCGGCGGCAAAAGCAAAACTGGTGTAAAACGCTGACCGGTACTAGAATCTGCGTCGCCATAATTGGCTAATATTGCATGTTGAGATACTGGGATAATGACCATTACCAAGATACTGGGAATTTGAATGGAAGAGCGCGGTAATAAAACCATCATGAGCGGTGTGCTGTTCCTGGATATTGTGGAATATTCCAAGAAGTCGGTGACCGGGCAGATTTCTTTGAAGGATAGGTTCAACAGCTATCTTTCTGCCGCCATTCGCGATGTGCCGGTGTCTGACCGGATTATTCTCGACACGGGCGATGGTGCGGCCATCAACTTTCTCGGCGATATTGAAGATGCATTAAAAGCCGCACTCAGCCTGCGCGAAAGTATTCTCAGAGAAGACCCCAATATAGATCCGCCCCTGCAGGTGCGCGCAGGTATCAATCTCGGCCCGGTTCGCCTGGTGCGGGATATCAATGGTCAGCCCAATATCGTGGGTGATGGCATCAACGTCGCGCAACGAGTGATGGGGTTTGCGGATATAAACCAGACCCTCGTGTCGCGTTCTTACTACGATGCGGTATCGCGCCTTTCTCCAGAATATGCCGGGATGTTCCATTTTCAAGGCTCACGCACCGACAAACATGTGCGGGAGCATGAGGTGTATGCGGTCGGTCATCCGGGCGATAATACGTCAGAACTGGCGGCCGCAAATCTGCTGGCGGAGGAAGAAGCCAAGTCGCCGGGACATATATTGGCACCCGTTAAAATTGCCTGGAATAATGCAGCTTCCAAGCTGGACAGCGTGATTGAAGGCTTCGGGGCGGCCGACCCCAAGCGGCGCGCCCTATATATCGGAGCAATTGCCATACCTGTGGTGTTGATCGGTGTGTTGCTGTTAAAGCTGACACATCATGACAAAGCACCAGCCCAGCCGGATGCTGGGCAAGTGCAAGCGGCGAGTGGCACCCAGCCGGCACCCACAGTCGCATCGGTGGTTCCTGTAGCGCCTCGAGCAGAGAGCAAGGCGGGTGCTGCACGGCCTGCAACCACTGCCAAACCGGATACGAAAAAAACTGTTGCCGGCAAGACGGACAGCAAAAAGGCAGATGACCAAGCCAAACATCAGGCAGCACAGTCCAACACCATGGAACCTGTCAGGGGCACAGAACGCGCCAGGGACACGGAACGCGCCAGGGACACGGAACGTACCAGGGACACGGAACGTAAATCAACCGCCAAGGATGAACCGGCAACGGACAGCGGCGCAGAAAAATTAGCGGACGCATATATCTTCATCATCTGCAATGAAGGAACGCAGCTATTTGTGGATGGCATGGAAAAAGGTAAAGTGCCGTTGTTTGCAGAAGGCAAGGAAAAAAATATATCGATATCGAAAGGGCTAACCGTGCCCGTTTCGCCGGGTAAGCATAAGGTAATTGTAACCAGCAAAAGTGGTACCTTTTTCACACAGGATGTCGAGTTGAATCCGGGTAAAAAGATAATTATCAGACCCGGTTTTTGTAATTTGTAGTTAGTGGGAAATTTGCCGATTACCGGATTTATACAAATGGGCGCAACAATTAAAGACTCATTCGGGCGGACACCATGATTAGCCAGTTAGGGCGTTATGAGGTGCTTGGCGAGCTTGGACAAGGCGCGATGGGTGTCGTCTATAAAGCCAAGGATCCGTTGATCGATCGTGTGGTCGCGATCAAGACGATCAACCTCGCGCTCGCTCTGGACGAGAAGGAGGAGTACGAGGGCCGCTTCTATCAGGAAGCCAAGGCGGCCGGCAGACTCAGTCACCCGAATATTGTGACTATTCACGATCTGGGCAAGAGCGGCGATGTCGCGTATATCGCCATGGAATTCCTGCAAGGGCGCGAACTGCGCGACATCATGGACGACGGGGAATTGCTGCCGGTCGATCAGGCGCTGGATATCGCAATTCAGGTGGCGCAAGGTCTGGCCTATGCGCACGAACATGAGATTGTGCATCGCGATATCAAGCCTTCGAACATCATGGTGGTGCGTGACGGGCATGTGAAAATTGCCGATTTCGGCATTGCGCGCATGGCTTCTTCCGCGGTGCGCACCCAGACCGGCATGGTGCTGGGCTCACCCAAATACATGTCGCCGGAGCAAGTGATGGGCAAAATGTTAGACCAGCGTTCGGACATCTTTTCGCTGGGCGTAATGCTCTATGAGATGCTGACCGGGCAAGTACCCTTTAATGGCGATAATGTCAACGCCATCATGTACCAGACCGTGAACGCGATACCGGTTCCACCCAGTACATTAAATTCCGCTGTGCCGAAAATGATCAATTTTATCGTGGCCAAGGCCTTGGCCAAGAAGCTGGATGAACGCTACCAGGATGCCAAGGATTTTGCTGCTGATTTGCGCGCTTGCCGCGACACCTTGCCGCGTTCCGGCAAGCAGATCGATGTGTCGCCGAGCAGGTCGGCGGTAGCGGCAGGTTTGTCGCAAGCCTTCGATTCCTCCGCTGCGACCTTGCGGCTGGCGGCTTTGACGGCCACCAGCGAAGATGTCGATGAGTTGTCCAAAACCCTCAGGTTGAAGCCATGATTAGCCAGCTAGGGCGTTATGAGGTGATCGGTGAGCTCGGCCAAGGCGCGATGGGCATCGTCTATAAAGCCAAGGATCCGTTGATCGATCGCGTGGTCGCGATCAAAACGATCAACCTCGGACTCGCGCTCGACGAAAAAGAGGAGTATGAGGGCCGCTTCTATCAGGAAGCCAAGGCGGCCGGGAGACTCAACCACCCGAATATCGTGACCATTTATGATGTGGGTAAGAGTGGTGATGTCGCGTACATCGCCATGGAGTTCCTGCAAGGGCGCGAACTGCGCGACATCATGAACGACGGGAAGTTATTGCCGGTCGATCAGGTGCTGGATATCGCGGCCCAAGTGGCGCAAGGATTGGCTTATGCCCATGAGCACGATATTGTGCATCGCGATGTCAAGCCTTCGAACATCATGCTGGTGCGCGACGGGCATGTAAAAATAACCGACTTCGGCATTGCGCGCATGGCTTCTTCGGCAGTACACACCCAGACCGGCATGGTGCTCGGTTCACCCAAATACATGTCGCCGGAGCAAGTGATGGGCAAGGCGATAGACCAGCGTTCGGATATCTTTTCGCTGGGCGTAATGCTCTATGAGATGCTGACCGGGCAGGCGCCTTTCAATGGCGAGAATGTCAACGCCATCATGTACCAGACATTGAACGCGGTGCCGGTACCGCCCAGCACGTTGAACCCCGCCGCGCCGGAAATGGTCAACTTTATTGTGGCCAAGGCATTGGCCAAAAAACTGGATGACCGCTACCTGAACGCCAAGGATTTTGCCGCCGATTTGCGCGCTTGCCGCGACACCTTGCCGCGTTCCGGCAAACAGATCGATGTATCGCCGGCTGGCGGCGAGAAAAAGTTGCCCGACGCAATTTCCATCACAGGCAGCAAAGAAGCCAGTGATGAAGAGGCCAAACCTGCGGTAACGGCGGGCCTGTCGCAAGCCTTCGATTCTGCCGCTGCGACTATGCGGCTGGCGGCTTTGACAGCCACCAACGAAGATGTCGACGAACTATCCAAAACCTTCAAAATGGAACGCCCGAGTGCGGAAGCGATAAAACTGGCGGCTCCGGTAGTCAAGGCTGTCCGTTCACCCGTGCCTTCCGCGCCGCCAAGACGGGCGGAGCCGCCGCCTCGTCCCGGCGGCGGAAATTTTCTGCTGATTATTATCGTACTGCTGGTGCTGCTTGGCATTGTCACGATTTTCGTTTTCTGATTTCTCTGCAACGCCAGTAAATTATGGCAATTAAACCTTCGCCACGCTTTGCAATATTGCTATCGCTGTTTCATGCGATAGTTGCGATCGTGGTGTATGCGGCTGCCATGCCACTGGTGGCCAGATGGGCAATAATTCTGCTGATTTTGCTGAGCCTGTTTTATTATCTGGCACGCGATGTTTTGTTGCTCTTGCCTGATTCATGGCGCGATATTGCGCTGGATAAAAACAGTGTGTCGGTTGTATCCAGAGATGGTTCAAGCTTTTTCGGGCAGGTCGCAAACAAAACTGTGGTCAGCCCGCATTTCGTCGTATTGCGCATCAAATCGGATAACCATCTCCTGCCAGTTTCCCGTGTCATCTTCCCGGATGCGTTGGGGGCAGATGCGTTTCGTGATTTGCGCGTGCGCATGAAGTTCGCCTAGCGGCCATATGGGTAATCCAATTCTTAATCAACAGTGAAATGTTGCAGGGTGCATTGCTGTTTTGAAAGAGAAGCGGAATAAGGTGGCGGCGGACTGAGAATTGTCGGTTGCGCATTCGCCAGTGTCTCCGGGTAGTCCTTGCTGAAGTGCAGGCCGCGGCTCTCGTGGCGCAGCAGGGCGCTTTGCACAATCAATTCGGCATTCAGCACCAGGTTGCGCAGCTCCAGCAAGTCCGCGCTGATATGGAAGTTGCTGTAATACTCGTCGATTTCGTCTTGCAGCAGTTGGATGCGGTGCTGCGCGCGTTGCAGGCGCTTGTTGGTGCGCACGATACCCACGTAGTCCCACATGAAGTGGCGCAATTCCGCCCAGTTGTGCGAGATGACGATTTGTTCGTCCGCATCCGTTACGCGGCTTTCGTCCCAGTCCGGCAGGGATGGCAGAATCTGGCGTGTCTTGCTCAAAATATCGCGCACTGCGGCATCCGCGAATACCAGGCATTCCAGCAGGGAATTGCTGGCCAGCCGGTTGGCGCCGTGCAGCCCGGTACAGGCGGTTTCACCTACCGCATACAGGCTCTCCACATCGGTGCGCGCACGCAAATCGGCGATGACTCCGCCGCAGGTGTAATGGGCCGCCGGAACCACCGGGATCGGTTCCTTGCTGATGTTGATGCCCAAGCTGAGGCAATGCGCATAAATGGTCGGGAAATGCTCCTGCAGGAATTCGACCGACTGATGCGAGATGTCCAGATAGACGCAATCCAGCCCGCGTTTTTTCATCTCGAAGTCGATCGCCCGCGCCACCACGTCGCGCGGGGCAAGCTCGGCACGCTCATCGTGCCAGGGCATGAAACGCGTGCCATCCGGCAGTTTGAGGATGCCGCCTTCGCCGCGCACCGCCTCGCTGATCAGGAACGATTTTGCATGGGGATGGTACAGGCAGGTGGGGTGAAACTGGATGAATTCCATGTTGGACACGCGGCAACCGGCACGCCATGCCATCGCTATCCCATCGCCCGTCGCGGTGTCTGGATTGGTGGTGTACATATAGACCTTGCCGGTTCCACCCGTCGCCAGGATGGTGTTTTGCGCGGCGATGGTAATCACTTCATCGCTCAGGCTGTTGAGCGCGTAAACGCCATAACAGCGATTGTCCTGCAACCCGAGTTTTTTGCCGGTGATCAAATCGACGCACATGTATTTTTCCAGCACGGTGATATTCGGGTGGCGGAGCACGCGTGCGGCAAGGGTTTCCTGTATTACGTGGCCGGTCGCATCGGCCGCATGGATGATACGGCGGCGGCTGTGCCCGCCCTCGCGGGTGAGGTGGTAGCCTGTGCTGCTGGATAAGTCCCTGGTAAACGGCACACCCTGATCTATCAGCCAATCGATGCCAGCCTTGCCATGTTCGACAACATAGCGTGTGACCGCCTCATCGCACAGGCCCGCACCGGCGGTCAGGGTGTCCTGAATATGCGCATCCAGCGAATCGTCTTTGGATAATACGGCGGCGATGCCCCCCTGTGCCCAGCTGCTCGCGCCGTCCAGCAAGGATTTTTTGGTAATCAGCCCCACTTTTTGATGATCGGCCAGCTTGATGGCCAGCGCCAAGCCAGCCAAGCCGCTACCGATAATCAGCGTGTCAAATTGCAGCAATTGGATTTCCAGAGTATTTGTCCAAGCGCTAACTATAGCAGACAGAGGCCGGATGGCAGATACCAGTGCAGCCCTATGCTGTTTTTTTCCGATTGCCGTGCTGACGCCGCCGAGACGGAGCGGTTATACTTGCACCCTGCGAATTTATGCGGCGGCCACAATAATAATCGGAATAATCAGGGATGGCAGACCGGGAAGTCGATCAGCAATTGGTGGAACGCGTCCAGCGCGGGGATAAGCACGCCTTTGATTTGCTGGTATCCAAATACCAGCGCAAGCTCGGGCGGCTCATTTCCCGTTTTGTGCGTGATCCGGCGGAGGCCGAGGATGTCACGCAAGACGCTTTTATCAAGGCGTACCGCGCGTTGCCCGGTTTTCGCGGCGAGAGCGCGTTTTACACCTGGCTGTACCGCATCGGCATCAATACGGCGAAAAACCACCTGCTGGCGAACAAGCGGCGTCCGCAGATCAATACGTCATTTGACGCGGAGGATTCCGAGTCGTTTGATGAGGCTAGCCTGCTGCGTGAAGTTAGTACGCCGGAAAATGAACTCATGAGCAAACAAGTTGTCGATGTCGTACAGTCTTCGTTGCAGCAATTGCCGGAAGACTTGCGCAGTGCTTTGACTTTGCGCGAAATCGAGGGGTTGAGCTATGAGGAAATCGCCACGGTGATGAACTGTCCGATCGGCACGGTACGGTCAAGAATCTTCAGGGCACGCGAGGCGGTAGCGGAAAATCTGCGTCCGCTGTTGGAAACCAGTAAAAATAACAGGTGGTAGACATGAAACAGGAAATTTCTGCATTGATGGATGGCGAGTTGTTCGAGGATGAAGCGGAGAATTTGCTTGATCGGGTCAAACGAGATTCAGATACGCACAAGGATTGGGAAGCCTACCATTTGATCGGCGACGTGCTGCGCCAACCGGAATGCATACATCGCGGCTTGAGCGCGAAAGTGCGCGAACGCATGCAGGATGAACCTACCGTGCTGGCACCGCGCGGCCGTGCGGTAAAGCAGAAGATGCGCACGTTTGCACTGTCGGCAGCGGCTTCGCTGGTAGCGGTGGGGGTGGTGGCATGGATGTCATTGCAGGTCGGCCATGAGGCAGCGCCGCAGATGGCGATGCAGCAAAATAACCTGCACCCGGCCAGCGTGCAAATCAAATCCAGATCCAATGATTATTTAATGGCGCATCAGGAATTCTCGCCCAGCACGGATATGAATGGCGGCGCATATTACATCCGCACCGTTTCTTACAACCCAGATGAAAAATAGCACATGGGAAAAGTAACAATGAGGCTGGGCGTATTACTTTGCGGGTTGCTGCTGGCCGTTGCCAATGTGCATGCAGGAGAGCGGCAGACCAGCCTCGACTGGCTCAAGATCGTGGCTTTTGCGGCTCATCAGACCGACTACGGCGGGGTATTCGTTTATCAGTATGACAACCGCGTCGAGACTTCACGCATCACCCATGTCGTCGAGCCGGACAGCGAATATGAAAGGCTGGAAAGCCTGGATGGCCCCAAGCGCGAAGTCATCCGCCACCATGGACAGGTCTGGTGCCACATCAATCATAAAATGGTGCAAGTGGGCAGCCGGCAAGCGCGCAACCGGTTTCCGGATTTGCTGCCGGAGCAGATGTCCGCATTGAGCGAGAACTATCAGGTCAAGGAAGCCGGAGTGGAGCGGGTAGCCGGATACAACACGCAAGTCATCCTCTTCCAGCCGAAGGATAATCTGCGCTATACCCGCAAAATCTGGGCGCATACCGATACCGGCTTGCTATTGAAGACCGCCGTGCTGGGCGACAAAAATCAAGTGGTCGAACAATATGCTTTTACCCAAGTGCAAATCGGAGCGGGAGTCGATCGCTCTTGGGTAAAACCGGCTACCGCGGATGTCAATTCCGCATCCGGCAAACCGGGCAGCGGGTTGCCGGGCGCAGGCCGGGGGCAGGGCACTTCGGGTTTGCATGGCAGCATGCCGGGGATGCTGGAAACTGGCAAAGGTGGCACCCCCATAAATAGCGGTTGGGTGGCGGATGCATTGCCGGCCGGTTTCAAGAAAACCATGGAAGTCGAGCGCCCGATGCACGGCAAACATGCTCCCGTGACGCAGTTGGTGTTCTCGGACGGGTTGAGTGCGATTTCGATATTCATCGAACCATTTGATGCAGACGAAGACGATGCGGATGGATTGACCACTCGCGGCGCGGTGAATTTGTATCACAAGGTTGTCGACAAGCATTTGATCACCGTGGTCGGTGAAGTTCCGCCGCGTACGGTGATGCAAACACTCGATTCGGTCCGCTACAACGGCAAGTGACCATGCTGGAGGCCTGCGCTGCAGGCTTGCTGTTGTCGTTTTTGTCAAATGCGCCCTGAAAAGGGTTGAATTTTTTTGGGGCAACCACCAGATTGCGCTTACCCGGTTGCCGGATCGGACAGACTTAATTTTTTTATGCAAGGAGGGTTTATGTTAAAAAAATTATTTGGTTTTTTTGTGCTTGCAGCGGGGATTGTCCTTGGCGGGCCGGCTTGCGCCAAGGAGCTGCCGGACTTTACCGACTTGGTGGAAAAACAGGGTCCTGCGGTAGTCAACATCAGCACCACGCAAATCATCCGCAATGCACAGGGCTTTCCCAATTTGCCGGAAGGCGACCCGTTCTACGAGTTCTTCCGCCGCTTTGCGCCGCAGATGCCGCGCGAACAGGAGTCGCAATCGCTGGGCTCGGGCTTTATCCTCAGCGCGGACGGCTACATCATGACCAACGCGCATGTGGTGGACAGCGCCGACAAGATCACCGTGCGCCTGACCGACAAGCGCGAATTCCGCGCCAAGGTGATCGGTGCGGACAAGCGCACCGACGTGGCTTTGCTGAAAATCGAAGCGACCGGTTTGCCGAAAATTACCGTGGGTGATCCGAACAAGCTCAAGGTTGGCGAATGGGTTGTCGCGATCGGTTCGCCGTTCGGTTTTGACAGCAGCGTCACCGCCGGTATCGTCAGCGCCAAGGGGCGTTCCCTGCCGCAGGATAATTTCGTGCCGTTTATCCAGACCGATGTGGCGATCAACCCCGGCAACTCCGGCGGTCCATTGTTCAACATGAACGGCGAAGTGGTCGGCATCAACTCGCAAATCTACACCCGCTCCGGCGGTTCGATGGGCCTGTCCTTCGCCATCCCGATCGATGTGGCGACGCAAGTGACCGACCAGTTGCGCGTCAGCGGCAAGGTCACGCGCGGGCGGATCGGCGTGACGATCCAGGAATTGACGCGCGAACTGGCCGAATCGTTCGGCCTGAGCAAACCGAATGGCGCGCTGATCAGCAGCGTGGAGAAGGGCGGGGCGGCCGATAAAGCGGGCATTGAGGCCAGCGATGTAATTCTCAAGTTCGATGGCAAGCCGGTGAATAGTTCTGCCGACCTGCCGCGCATGGTTGCCGCTACCAAACCGGGCAGCAAGGTGATTGTCGAGTTGTGGCGCAAGGGCGAGACCAGGCAGGTAACCGTGGTGGTCGCCGAAATCCCGGAAGACGGCAAGCTGGCGCGTTCCGCGAAGAAACTGGCCGACGATGTGGCCGAAATGATCTCGCGCCTGGGTATTGCGGTCAGCGAATTGAGCAAGGAGCAGCTGCAAGAGCTGCAAATCAGCGGCGGGTTGCTGGTCGAGGAAGTCAAAGGATCTGCCGCACGCGCGGCCGGTTTGCATCAGGGCGATGTGCTGCTGGCAATCGGCAACATGCGGATCCATTCGCTGCATCAGTTCAATGAAATTCTGAAGCAGGTTCCCAAGGGAAAGAATGTCGCGCTGCTGGTGCGGCGCGGCGATAATGCCTCGTATGTGGCGATCAGGCTCGACGAGAAGCAATCCAAAAACGGCGATTAAATCCGCGATTGCACAGATTCACGCAGATTCTAGACAGTGGCCGAGGATAGCTTTCTTACGGGAGTTCAGCTTCACCGCGCATTGTTTGATCTTGCCTAATCTGCGGACAACCGCTTTTTCAAGGCAATTACAGTTCTGCGTGCCCCGCCTAAATCGGCTAGAATCCGCGCTTTGCGAATTTAGCCGGTTCAGGCGTTTTATTTAGGCTCTCATGCAGTTAATCCGTAATTTTTCCATCATCGCCCATATCGACCACGGCAAATCAACGCTGGCTGACCGCATCATTCAGCTGTGCGGCGGGTTGTCCGACCGCGAAATGGAGGCGCAGGTGCTCGACTCGATGGATTTGGAGCGCGAGCGCGGCATCACCATCAAGGCGCAGACCGCCGCGCTGAGCTACAGGGCGCGCGACGGGCAGGTGTACAACCTCAACCTGATCGACACGCCGGGCCACGTGGATTTCTCCTACGAAGTGTCGCGTTCGCTGTCGGCCTGCGAAGGCGCGCTGCTGGTGGTGGATGCCTCGCAGGGCGTGGAAGCGCAGACTGTGGCGAATTGCTACACCGCGCTCGACTTGGGTGTGGAAGTGGTACCGGTGCTGAACAAGATCGACCTGCCATCCGCCAACCCCGACAACGCCATCGAGGAAATCGAGGAGGTGATCGGCATCGACGCGCATGATGCGGTGCGCTGCTCCGCCAAGACCGGCGAGGGTGTGCAGGACGTGCTGGAAGCCTTGATCGTCAAGGTGCCGGCGCCCAAAGGCGATCCTGATGCGCCGTTGCAGGCGTTGATTGTCGACTCCTGGTTCGACAACTACGTCGGCGTGGTGATGCTGGTGCGGGTGATGAACGGCACGCTCAAACCCAAGGAAAAAATTCTGCTGATGGCCACCGGAGCGCAGCAGTTGACCGAGCATATCGGCGTGTTCACGCCCAAGTCGCAACCGCGTGAAAAATTGAGCGCAGGCCAAGTGGGCTTCGTGATTGCCGGCATCAAGGAACTGAAAGCGGCCAAGGTGGGCGATACCATCACCCATCAGGCCAGGCCCGCGCAGCAGGCGCTGCCGGGCTTCAAGGAAATCCAGCCGCAGGTGTTTTCCGGGCTGTTCCCGGTGGAATCGAACCAGTATGAGGCGCTGCGCGATTCGCTGGAAAAGCTCAAGCTGAACGATGCCGCGTTGCGCTACGAACCTGAGGTATCGCAGGCGCTGGGCTTCGGCTTCCGCTGCGGCTTCCTCGGCCTGCTGCATATGGAAATCGTGCAGGAGCGGCTGGAGCGCGAGTTCGACATGGACTTGATTACCACCGCGCCGACGGTGATTTACGAAGTGGTGCTGCGCGACGGGACGATACTGACGGTGGACAATCCATCCAAAATGCCCGATCCCTCCAAAATCGAGGAGATCCGCGAGCCGATCGTCACCGTAAATTTATACATGCCGAACGAATATGTCGGTTCGGTGATCACGCTATGCACGCAGAAACGCGGCGCGCAGATCAATATCAGCTATCACGGCAAGCAGGTGATGCTGGTGTATGAAATGCCGATGGCTGAAATCGTGATGGACTTCTTCGACAAGCTGAAATCGGTATCGCGCGGCTACGCTTCGATGGAATACGAGTTCAAGGAATACCGCGCGGCCGATGTGGTCAAGGTGGACATGCTGATCAACGGCGAAAAAGTGGATGCGCTGGCGGTGATCGTGCATCGCGCCAACAGCCAGTATCGCGGGCGCGAGGTGGCGGCCAAGATGCGCGAACTGATTCCGCGCCAGATGTACGACGTGGCGATCCAGGCAACCATCGGCTCGAACATCATCGCGCGCGAAAACGTCAAGGCGATGCGCAAGAACGTGCTGGCCAAGTGTTATGGCGGCGATATTTCACGCAAGAAGAAATTGCTGGAGAAGCAGAAGGCCGGCAAGAAACGCATGAAGCAGGTGGGCAATGTGGAAATCCCGCAGGAAGCGTTCCTGGCGATTTTGCGGGTGGATGATTAATTCCAATTCAATTTCATCGGTGAAACTGCGTTGGCTTCCTCGCTCACTCCTAGCCGTGCTAAATGCACTGCCCGCGTCGTTCGCTCGTCGCCGCCTTGTTTGACCTTCGAAATTGAACTGGAATATTTGAATATAGGATAGAAATGGATTTCGCACTGATTTTGTTTGTGTTGCTGCTGGTCACCGGTGGCGTGTGGCTGCTGGACCGCTTTGTTCTGGCGGCCAAGCGCGGCAAGGGCATTTCCGAGCCGTGGTGGGTGGAATATGCCAAGAGTTTTTTCCCGGTCATCCTGATCGTGTTTTTCATCCGCTCCTTTCTGGTCGAGCCGTTCAAGATACCATCCGGCTCGATGATCCCGACCCTGCAAGTGGGCGACTTCATTCTGGTGAACAAGTTTACCTACGGGTTACGCTTGCCGATCATCAGCCAGAAGATCGTTCAGCTAAACAACCCGCAGCGCGGCGATGTGATGGTATTTCACTATCCGGAAAACCCGTCGATAGATTATATTAAGCGCGTGGTCGGCGTATCCGGCGATACCGTCGAATATCGCGACAAGCGCCTGTGGATCAACGGAACCGAGCAACCGCAGCAAGCCGATGGCGATTATAATTACGTCGAGACCGGCCTGAATTTTGTGCATACCGAGAAGCGTGTCGAGATACTGGGTGCGCGCAATCACCGGATACTGGTCAATCCCGAGGCGCCGACGCTGCATCTGGGTTCGGTGGCCGAGTTCAAGGGATACGAGAATTGCACTTATGGGGAAAATGCCGTGCGCTGCAAGGTGCCTGACGGGCATTACTTCATGATGGGCGACAACCGCGACAACAGCCGCGATAGCCGTTACTGGGGGTTTGTGCCGGACAACCAGGTTGTCGGCAAGGCATTTTTTATCTGGATGAATTTTTCTGATTTGAAGCGTATCGGCCTGTCAATTAACTGAAAAAGGAGAGCATGAAATGAACACTGCAATGCCGGCAACACAACGCGGTTTGAGTTTCTCCGGATTTATCTTCGGGGCATTTGTTTTGGTGGTCCTCGGCATCTTCGGATTAAAGCTTATTCCGGCCTATATGCAGGACGCCACCATCAAGAATCTGCTTGTCGCGATTGCCAACGACCCGGAAATGCAGAAGGCCAGCCCGAGCACCATCCGCATGTCGTTCAGCAAGCGTTCATCGATTGATGACATCAAGGCGATCAAGGCGGATGACATCGAGATCGCCAGCAATGGCGGGCGCCTGGTGTTGAGCGCCAGCTATGCCGTCAAGATACCGGTGGGCGGCAATGTCAGCCTGTATCTGGAATTCAATCCGAGCAGTGCCAATTAAACAGAGCAGCGCGCTGTGCCGGCAACTGGGGCATGTTTTTGCGCAGCCCCAATTGCTGCAACGCGCATTGACCCACCGCAGTTATGCGCCGGAGCATAATGAGCGCCTGGAATTCCTGGGCGACAGCGTGCTGGGCTGCATCGTCGCGAAATATCTTTATGCCGCCTATCCGCAGTTGAGCGAAGGCGAACTCTCCAGGTTGCGCTCCAATCTGGTCAAGGAGGAAACGCTGGCGATACTCGCGCAGCAGCTTGACCTCGGCAATTATTTGAAGCTGGGCGAAGGCGAGCGCAAGAGCGGCGGCTCCCGCCGCCCTTCGATCCTGGCCGATGCGATGGAAGCCTTGTTCGGCGCGGTGTTGCTGGATAGCGGTTTTGCCGACGCCGAAAAAGTTGTGCTGAATCTGCTGGTGCCCTATCTTGCGCAGGTCGATGCGCAAACGCTGGGCAAGGACGCCAAGACCCTGTTGCAGGAATACCTGCAAGGCAAGCGCATGCCGTTGCCGTCCTATAGTATCGTCACCATGCAAGGCCAGGCGCACGAACAATCTTTCGAGGTGGAATGCGCCATCCCGTCGTTGAAAATAGCCACGCGCGGTGCAGGCAGCAGCCGCCGCAACGCCGAACAACAGGCGGCTCAGGCCGCGTATCAGATAATTCAGCCAAACTGTAACGATGAAAAAAATGCTTAGCCACAGAGAACACAGAGCACACAGAGAAAATCATTGCGCCACATTTTGATCTCTGTGTCCTCCGTGAATTCTGTGGCTTGCTTTTGAGGTTTTAAACATGACAGAACAGCAACAACCTACTGACTTTGCGAGTACCCGCGATGCGGATTGCCCGCCTGAATCATTTCGCAGCGGCTTCATCGCCATTGTCGGGCGGCCCAACGTGGGCAAGTCCACGCTGCTCAACCACCTGATCGGGCAGAAGATCAGCATCACTTCGCGCAAGGCGCAGACCACGCGCCACCGCATCCACGGCATCTTCACCGACGCGCACGCGCAATTCGTATTCGTCGACACGCCCGGCTTCCAGACCAAACACCTGAACGCGTTGAACCGCGGCATGAACCGCGTGGTGACCAGCAGCCTGCGCGACGTGCAGATAGTGATATTCGTGCTGGAAGCACTGCGCTATGACGAGCGCGATCAGGAAGTGCTCAAGCTGTTGCCGGACAATCGCCCGGTGCTACTGGTGATCAACAAGATCGACGAGGTGGCGGACAAGGGACAGTTGTTCACCTTTGCCGAACGCGTCGCGCAGGATTTCAAATTCGCCGAAATCATACCGGTCAGCGCCAAGCAGGATATCAAGCTGGACGAGTTGCGCGAGGCCCTGCGCCGCCATTTGCCGCCGGGTGAATTGATCTACGACGCGGACGACATCACCGACCGCAGCGAAAAATTCCTGGCGGCGGAAATGCTGCGCGAGAAAGTGTTCCGCTTCACCGGCGACGAGCTGCCGTATTCGGTCAGCGTGGTGATCGAGCAATTCAAACTGGAGGGCAAGCTGCGCCGCATCAACGCCGCGATACTGGTGGACAAGGAAGCGCACAAGGCGATGCTGATCGGCAAGAAAGGCGAAAAACTCAAGGAGATCGCCACGCAGGCGCGGCTCGACATGGAAAAATTATTTGATGGAAAAGTGTTTCTCGAAGTGTTCGTCAAAGTCCGCAGCGGCTGGGCGGACGATGCGCGCGTGTTGCGCTCACTGGGCTACGAATGACCGCAGCCAGCCGCAACAAGCAGCAGGATGAACCGGCCTTTGTGCTGCACAGTTATCCGTTCCGCGAGACCAGCCTGATTCTCGATGTGTTCAGCCGCAAGCATGGGCGCCTGCCGATCATGGCGCGTGGCGCGCGCCGCCCCCGGTCGGCATTGCGCGGCGTGCTGCTGAATTTCCAGCCGCTGCAATTGAGCTGGTTCGGCAAGGGCGAAGTGCGCACGCTGCACAATGCGGAATGGCAGGGCGGGCAGCCTTACCTGCAAGGCACGGCGCTGATGTGCGGTTTCTATCTCAACGAACTGCTGCTCAACCTGCTGGCGCGCGACGATCCGCACGAGCAACTGTTCGACTACTACCGCGCCACCCTGTACCGTCTGGCGCATGAAACCGACCACGCCGCCACATTGCGCTGCTTCGAAAAACACCTGTTGCAGGAACTGGGTTACGCGCTGCTGCTGGAGCGCGAGGCGGGCAACGGCAACGCGATACAGGCCGAACTCTGCTATCGTTATGCCGTGGAGCGCGGCGCGTTGCGGGATGATGCTGCGCAAGTTGGCCTGCCGGTGCTGGGCAAGACCCTGCTCGACATGGCCGCGGACGAGTACGCCGACCCGGTCACCGCGCAGCAGAGCAAGCAACTGATGCGCATGCTGCTGAACCACCATCTCGGCGGGAAGATTTTGCATACGCGCGAGCTGATCAAGGATTTGCAGAAGTTATAGAACCGGAAAACCGTTATCCGCAGATTACGCAGATTAAATAGATTAAAACAAATTCAAAAACAGGGAGCGCTTCCGATTCCGGCAACAGGTACTCGGCTAGTTGATTTCAGCCTCTGCTGCTGTAATGATTTAATCGCTTTTCAATCTATTTAATCTGTGTAATCTGCGGACAAAAAAGGAAGTTAAAAATGATGAAACTCGGACTGAATATCGACCATGTCGCCACGCTGCGCCAGGCGCGCGGGGCGCGCTATCCCAACGTGGTGCGCGCCGCACTGATCTGCGAGGAGGCCGGTGCCGACGCGATCACGCTGCACCTGCGCGAAGACCGCCGCCACATCCAGGACCGCGATGTGGAAATCCTGCGCGACATGCTGCAAACGCGCATGAATCTCGAGTGCGCCGTCACCGAAGAAATGATCGCGAACGCGCTGCGCATCAAGCCGCACGACCTGTGCCTGGTGCCGGAACGCCGCGAAGAGCTGACCACCGAAGGCGGGCTGGATGTGATCCGTTATTTCGACACAGTTAAAGCCGCCTGCGAACGCTGTGCCGACGCGGGCATCCGCGTGTCGCTGTTCATCGACCCCGACCAGAAACAGATCGACGCGGCACTGCGCAGCGGTGCGCCGGTGGTGGAGCTGCACACCGGCAAATATGCCGACGCGGACAGCGTGCCGCAACGTCTGCATGAGCTGGAACGCATCCGCACCGCAGCCGAACACGCCCATGCGCATGGCTTGCAAGTGAACGCCGGACACGGCCTGAACTACCACAACGTGCAACCCATCGTCGCGATCCCCAACATCGTCGAACTCAACATCGGCCACGCGATCATCGCCGAATCGGTGTTTATCGGGCTGGATGCGGCGGTGCGGAAGATGAAGAGCCTCCTGACGACTGGGTTCCCGCCTTCGCGGGAATGACGATGATTTTTGGTATCGGCACCGACATCGTCGAATTTGCACGCATCGAGAAAATGCTCGCGCGCTACGGTCAGCGCCTTGCCGAGCGGATGCTGAACGAGTCCGAGCTGGCAGAATTTCAGGTACACGCCAACCAGGCGCGCTTCCTGGCGAAACGCTTCGCCGCCAAGGAAGCGTTCGCCAAGGCGGCAGGCAGCGGGTTGCGCGAGCCGGTGAGTTTGCGCCGCATCGGCGTGACGCACGATGGGCTTGGCAAGCCGGTGTTGCAGTTCGACGAGACCTTGCGCAAGTATCTGGCGCAACTGGGGGTCGGCGGGCATCATCTTTCTGTCAGCGATGAGCGGGATTTTATTGTTGCGTTTGTGGTGTTGGAGTGTGCGTAGAGGTCGCCGCTCCTCCCTGTTCCCTCCCTGACAAGGGAGGGTTAGGGTGGGTTGGGGAGGTTGGGAGGGGTTTGAGTGTGTGGCTCGCCGCTATATAAACCCGTTCGCCCTGAGCTTGTCAAAGGGTGCTTGAACGCAAATCAAAAAATCAAAGTCAAAACCGCCGGGCTACCCCCGGCGGTGTTGATTTTGAAGTTTGCACACTACACCCTTCGACAAGCTCAGGGCGAACGGCATTAAAAATGTCGGCTACTCCCGGCGGTGTTGACTTTGCTTCTACTTTTCACAGCGATACAAGCATCAAACCCCTTATAATCCGCCGCATTCGAATTCAACCAATCAGGAGCAGCTATGGGTTTGGGGCCAGTGATGCTGGATGTGTTGGGCAAGTCGCTCACCGCAGAGGATGAAAAACGTTTGCGCCATCCGCTGGTCGGCGGGGTGATTCTGTTCGCGCGCAATTATGAGTCGCCCGGCCAGTTGAACGAGCTGACCTCGGCGATCCGTGCGTTGCGCGCGCCGCCGCTGCTGATCTCGGTGGATCACGAGGGCGGGCGCGTGCAGCGCTTCCGCGACGGTTTCACCAAAATTCCGGCGATGCGCGAGCTCGGCAAAGTCTGGGATGCGCATCCGCAACGCGCGCGCCATCTGGCGCAGCAGGTCGGCTATGTGCTGGCGGCGGAGTTGCGCGCCTGCGGCGTGGATTTCAGTTTCACGCCGGTGCTGGACGTGGATTACGGGCAGAGCAGCGTGATCGGCAACCGCGCGTTCCACAGCGAGCCGCAGGCAATCGCCGAGCTGGCGCACAATCTGCTGGTGGGCTTGCGGCAGGGCGGGATGCACACGGTCGGCAAGCATTTCCCCGGCCACGGCTACGTGCAGGCCGACTCGCACCTCGAAATTCCGGTGGACGAGCGCAGCTATACCGACATCGAACTGTGCGATCTGATCCCGTTCCGCCAGATGGTGAATTACGGCCTGACCGCCGTGATGCCCGCGCATGTGATCTACCCGAAAGTGGACAGCCGCCCGGCGGGCTTCTCGCCGGTCTGGCTGAAGACCGTGCTGCGCGGCGAACTGGGCTTTGACGGCTGCATCTTCAGCGACGACCTGAGCATGGAAGGCGCGACCGTCGCGGGCGGTATTGTGCAGCGCGCCGAGGCCGCGCTGAACGCCGGATGCGACATGGTGCTGGTGTGCAACAAGCCGGAATCGGCGGACGAATTGCTGCAAGGGCTGCGTTATGAAATGCCCGTCACCAGCAAGGCGCGCCTCGCGCACATGCGCGGCAAGACGCATCCCGATTCGCTGGCCGTGCTGCATGAGCAACCGCAATTCCTCAAGGCGCTGGGCGAAGTCGCCGCCATCGGCATGGGTAACACCGAATTACCGCTGGTATAGCGGACCGGGTGATGGTGAAAAATATCTCGGACGACCCTGAGGCTCGGTCGAACAGCTATTGGCAGACTAGGTGCTGAAACGGAACAACGCGCGGCAAGAAAAAGCGCATCACGCCGAAATCGCGGCAAAAGCGTGGAATGCCTTTAATGAATATTCCGGCTCGTTTGCCGACGAGTACTCCGTTCTGTAATGGTGCCGTTCGGTAGGGTGTCAATAAGCGAAGCGCATTCGCACCGCATGTTTTTTTCGGCGCATAACAATTGCGCCCTGCGAAGTCTGAAGGCCGTCGGAATGAAGCTTTCGGTGGAGCCGGAAAATTATGTTGTTACATAGAAATTACGCTTCACAAGTGGCTGCAATGCGCATACCATGCGCATATGGAGGTTTCCCATGAAATCAATGCAAAGCAACCAAGCACGCAAGCGTCCGGTCAACCTGACACTCAATGAAGAATTGGTAACTCAAGCCAAAGGAATGACGAACAATCTCTCCGGTGTGGTCGAGCAGCTACTGGCCGATTACGTGATGAAGCAGAATCACGCGAAGCAAGAGAAATTACGTAACGCCGAAGTTGCGGCAAAAGCGTGGAATGCCTTTAACGAACGCTCCGGCTCGTTTGCCGACGAACACTCCACCCTGTAATGGTGCAGTTCGACGTTCACCGGAATAACGGAAAACAGCGGGAAGCTATTCCCTATGTCGTCATCGTTCAATCATCCCTGTTTGATAGCTACCGCCGCCGCGTGGTGATCCCTTTGGTGCGCCGCAGTAATCTGGATAATGCCGCAACGCTGGCTGGATCGGCGCTGAATCCTGCTTTCACAATCGAGGGAATCGAAGTGGTGCTGCATCCGCTGGAGACCGTATCCGTTGCTACCGAGCAATTGGGCGAAAAGGTTGGGACACTTGCGCAGGAGGGCGACCGTATTACAGGTGCGATGGATGAGTTGCTGACGCGGGCTTGGGCGTAGTGGAAATCAATTCGAGCATGCCCCCTTTGGCCCAATGGGCGTAGGGTGCCAATAAGCAAAGCGCATTGCACCAGATGTTGTTCATTCGGCGCAATAACGATTGCGCCCTACGCGGGCTGAAACGGAACAACGCGCGGCAAAAAAGGCGCATCACGCCGAAATCGCGGTAAAAGCGTGGAATGCCTTTAATGAATACTCCGGTTCATTTGCCGACGAACACTCCACGCTGTAATGGGGTAGTTCGATGTTCATAGGAACGTCAGAAAACAGCAAGTAGGTTGGGTGGAGCGGAGCGATACCCAACAAATCCAATGATGGGTATCGCGTTGCTCAACCCATCCTTGTATCTTTCTCTCTGTGGTGGTTAGCTATCACCACACGAAGCAGAGGAAGCTTGAGCCCATCCTTAAGGCTCGACCTTGTATCTTTCTCTCTGTGGTGGTTAGCTATCACCACACGA
>JAQTMZ010000015.1 GCA_028714075.1 Gallionella sp. | reverse complement strand
CGACCCCGTAGTTAAGGGACATCGCTTTTCCCAGTGACTTTCTTGACTGCTTCAACTAGAAGGCGGTTTAAATCATCTTGGTCTAATTCGTCGGCGGCATCACCATTGAGTGAAACAGATAGCGCCCCACCATTTTTTACCGCCTCCAGTACCTTGGGGTTCTCTTTAAATTTCTCTAGCAAGTAATCGGCAACCTCTTTTTCCATCTTCTGTCTTATAGGATCATTTGCATCAACTTTTCTAGCTATAGCTCGGAGACGCTGCGTTTGCTTACGATTTTCGCTTGCTAGCGAGGTAACCTGAGCTTTCACAGTTTCGATTGTGTCAGCAGCATCCCCAGCTTTGTATTCAGCCCAGCCAAGAGAACTTCCGATGTCTTCGATCTTTGTAGAAATTACCTGTTCAAGATTATTGACGCTAGCTAGAGCCTCTGTCATGCGCGATTCCAGCTTATTTGTTGCTTCTGAAAATCGATGACGAAACTCTTCGCTCTCACGTTCCAAGAACATTTTTAGCAATGGCTCAGGATGCAAAGGGTTGTTTCGACCATCTTCTCGAATCTTATATGTGCCACTGTTCGTAGAATATGGTTTGTGTAATCCGCTTGGGATTTCTATCCGATAGAACGGAAGATGGTCCAAGTTCTCGACGTAAATCTCAATTTGAATCGGAGGGTTGCAAGATAGCGCCTTTCCCATGATTTGAAGCCTTGTATCATCGTCAATCAAGTGACCAAGTGGTTCGCCTTTCTGCATCCCATTAGACTGTGCTGTCTCGCGAACCCCAATAAGAATTGCACCACCATTCGCTGAATTAGCAAAAGCAACTAGGTCTTCTGCGTGTAGCCCTTTAACCTTTTCCTTGTAGTCGACAGACTTATCCTCGCCCGAAGAAAGAAGAGCCTTAGCACGCTTTGAAATACCCTGATATGAGAATTGTTTGGCCATAAAATAATGACTCGAAAGTAAACACCCTTATAGCTTACGAGATTCCAATGTGTCGAAGTGGATTTGTTTTGCCTATCTACTTCAGCATGGTGGGCAACTTGTTGCCCACCCAATTTTAAGGTTTTGGAATTTCGTTTTTCATCCCCTGAGCGCCGCCGAGTAGCGGAGGCTGGTCAGGGGATGTCGGCGAGGACTGTCTGAGCGCGAAGCGCGAGTTCCGCAGCCGCCTGACCAGTCGAGCAACGCAGGGAACCGCGCAGCGGCGGCAAACCGGGGTCGCCTTTTCTTTGGTTACTTTCTTTTTGGCGAAGCAAAAGAAAGTGACTAGCTGCCGGGCTACCCCCGGCGGTGTTGATGTTGATTTGGTTGTGCATACCCTTCGACAGGCTCAGGGCGAACGGAGTTTGTGGGGAAAATTAGCTGCGATAACTCGCGTTGATCTTCACATAATCGTAAGAGAAATCACAAGTCCACAAAGTCGCCGCAGCCGCACCGCGATTCAACACCACGCGAATCGTGATATCGCTCTGCTGCATCACCCGCTGCCCGTCTTCCTCGCGGTAGCTGGCAGCGCGCCCGCCATTCTCGGCGACCAGCACATCATCCAGGTACAGCTTGAGCACATTGACATCGAGATCAGCCACGCCCGCATAACCGATCGCGGCGAGGATGCGCCCGAGGTTGGGGTCGGAGGCGAAGAAGGCGGTCTTGACCAGCGGCGAGCGGGCGATGGCGTAGCCGATCTGTTTGCATTCGGCTTCGTTCTTGCCGCCTTCGACCTGCACGCTGATGAACTTGGTCGCGCCTTCGCCGTCGCGCACGATGGCTTGTGCGAGGTAGATCGCGACTTCGCTGACGGCGGTTTGCAATGCGGCGAACTCCGCGCTCCCCGCATCGCGGATTTCCGGCAACGCGGCCTGGCCGGTGGCGATCAGCATCAGCGCGTCGTTGGTGGAGGTGTCGCCATCCACGGTGATGCAGTTGAACGAGCGGTTGGCGGCTGTGCCGACCATCTGTTGCAGCAGCGGTTGCGCGACTGCGGCGTCGGTGGCGATGTAGCCGAGCATGGTCGCCATGTTCGGGTGGATCATGCCGGAGCCTTTGGCGATGCCGGTGACGGTGAGGGTCACGCCATCAATTTTTACTTGTTTTGAAATCGCCTTGGCGACGATGTCGGTGGTCATGATCGCGTGCGCGGCGTCGTGCCAGTTGTCGGCACGCATGTTCGTCACGCAGCCTGGCAGGCCTGCGGCGATCTTGTGCACCGGCAGCGGTTCCATGATCACGCCGGTGGAGAACGGCAGGATCTGCGCTGCCTTGCAGTTCAGCAGCCCCGCCAGCGCCGCGCAGGTGGTGCGCGCATCCTGCATGCCCTGTTCGCCGGTTCCGGCATTGGCGTTGCCGGTGTTGACCACTAGTGCGCGGATGCCGTCCGGCTGCGCGAGGTGTTCGCGCGCGACGATCACCGGCGCCGCGCAAAAGCGGTTTTGGGTGAACACGCCCGCGACTCGCGCGCCTTCGCTCAACTGCATCACCAGTAAATCCTTACGCTTTTCGCGCTTGATATTGGCTGCGGTGACGCCCAGAAAAACGCCCGCAACGGGCAACAGTTGTGCCGCAACGGGCGGTGTCAGGTTTACTGGCATGTTTGAGACTCTTAGTAGCGACCGTGGATGCGATAGATGTAATTGCTCAACTCCGCCGACTGGGCGTTCATGCGGCGCACGATGCCGTGCACGTCGCGCACTACGCCGCGCATGACCTTGTAGACGATCATCGGGTGGGTGTTGATCAGCGTCTCGAATTTGGCTTTGGGCAGGCTCAACAGCTTGGTATCGCCGACTGCGGTAAGTATCGCGCTGATATGCTCGGAAGTGCCGCCCGCAAACGTGATGATGCCGGCCAGGTTGCCCGGTCTGAGCACGTGGATCGCCGCATCTCCCTCGTTGCTTTGAATCTTCACCTGTATCTCGCCATGCGCGAGGATATACAGGTTGTCCGGTTGGTCCAGCCCGGGGCGGATGATTGCCTGGCCCGCCTTGAAGTCTTGAATCTCGAACAATCCCGCGATGATGTTGATTTCGGCATCATTCAACTCCTCGGTAATCGTTGAAATGCGCAGCGTATCGGTCACTAATGACATCTCGTTCTCCTTTCGCAGGTTAACTTAACTTTCCGTGGCATTGCTTGTATTTTTTGCCCGATCCGCATGGGCAAGGATCGTTGCGCCCCACCTTGTGCATGTCGCGCACAAAAGGCTTGTGCTCTTCTTCGCCGGTTGACCCGGTATCGGCTGACTGGGCCTCGCCGGATTGGCCCAGCGCCTCGTCGTAGCCGGCGTGATGATACTGCACATTTTCCGGCGCGGCAGGAGTTTCTACGGACTCGACATCCTGCTCGCTCCTCACCTGTACCGTCATCAATACCTGCGTGACTTCGCGTTTGATCGCGTCCAGCATCAATGAAAACAGTTCGAAAGCCTCGCGTTTGTATTCCTGCTTGGGGCTTTTTTGCGCATAACCGCGCAAATGGATGCCCTGGCGCAAATGATCCAGCGCGGCGAGATGTTCGCGCCAGTGCATATCCAGGCTTTGCAGCATGATCATCCGCTCGTAGTGGTGCATGGGCTCGCCGCCCACCATTTCCACCTTGGCCTGATATTGCTGCTGCGCATGTTCGATGATACGGGCGCGCAAGCCCGCTTCGTTCAATTGCTTGTCTTCTTCCAGCCAGCGCACCAGCGGCAATTCCAGGCGGAATTCGGCAGCCAGCGTTTTTTCCAGCGCGGGCACATCCCATTGCTCTTCCATGCTGTGCGGCGGGATGTACTGGCTGATGGTATCTTCCTGCACGCTCTCGCGCATCGCCTGGATGGTTTCGGAAATGTCCGAGCTTTCCAACAACTCGCTGCGTTGCTGATAGATCACCTTGCGCTGGTCGTTGGCGACATCGTCGTATTCGAGAATCTGCTTGCGCATGTCGAAGTTGCGTCCCTCGACCTTGCGCTGCGCGTTCTCGATGGCGCGCGTCACCCAGCTATGCTCGATCGCCTCGCCTTCCGGCAGCTTGAATTTGTTCATGATCGCCGTGACGCGGTCGGAAGCGAAAATGCGCAACAGCGGATCTTCCAGCGACAGGAAGAAACGGCTCGAGCCGGGGTCGCCCTGACGTCCGGAACGGCCGCGCAACTGGTTGTCCACGCGGCGCGATTCGTGGCGTTCGGTGCCGATGATATGCAGCCCGCCGCTGCCCAGCACCTGCTGGTGCAATTGCTGCCATTCGGATTTCAACTGCGCGATGCGCTGTTCTTTGCTGGCTTCGTCCAGGCTTTCGTCGGCGAGGATGTGTTCGACCTGTTTCTCGACATTGCCGCCCAGCACGATATCCGTGCCGCGGCCTGCCATGTTGGTGGCGATGGTGATCATCTTGGGTCGCCCGGCCTGCGCGATGATCTGCGCCTCGCGCTCATGCTGCTTGGCGTTCAGCACCTGATGCGGCAGCTGTTCCTTTTCCAGCATGTGCGACAGTAGCTCGGAATTTTCGATCGAGGTCGTGCCCACCAGCACCGGCTGGCCGCGCGCGTAGCAATCCTTGATGTCGTCGATCACCGCCCGGTATTTTTCCTTGGCGGTAAGATATACCTTGTCCATCATATCTTTGCGGATGGTCGGGCGATGCGGCGGAATGATCACCGTTTCCAGGTTGTAGATTTGCTGGAATTCATACGCCTCGGTATCCGCCGTGCCGGTCATGCCGGCCAGCTTGTGGTACATGCGGAAATAATTCTGGAAGGTGATCGAGGCCAGCGTCTGGTTTTCCTTCTGGATAGGCACTCCCTCTTTCGCCTCCACCGCCTGGTGCAGGCCGTCCGACCAGCGCCGCCCGGACATCAGGCGCCCGGTAAATTCGTCCACGATCACTACTTCGCCGTCCTGCACGACATAGTGCTGGTCGCGGTGATACAAGCTATGCGCGCGCAACGCCGCATAAAGGTGGTGGATCAGGGTGATGTTGGCGGGATCGTACAGGCTGCCGCCGACCGGCAGCAAACCTGCCTGGGTGAGGATGTTTTCCGCGTGTTCGTGGCCGGACTCGGTGAGCAATATCTGGTGGTTTTTTTCGTCCACGCTGAAATCGCCCGGCCCGTCTTCCTCGGCCTGGCGCTGTAACTGGGGAACCAGTTTATCCATGCGCACGTAGATATCGACATTGTCTTCGGCCTGGCCGGAGATGATCAGCGGGGTGCGCGCCTCGTCGATCAGGATCGAATCCACCTCATCCACGATGGCGTAGTTGAGCGGGCGCTGGTAACGTTCGGCGGCTTGCGTCGCCATATTGTCGCGCAGGTAGTCGAAACCGAACTCGTTATTGGTGCCGTAAGTGACATCGGCGGCATAAGCGGCCTGTTTATCATCCGACGGCATTTGCGACAGGATCACGCCCACCGACAGGCCGAGGAAGCGATACACCTTGCCCATCCATTCGGCATCGCGGCTGGCCAGGTAATCGTTCACCGTAACGACATGCACGCCCTTGCCGGAGATCGCATTCAGGTAAACCGGCAGGGTGGCCATCAGGGTTTTGCCTTCGCCGGTGCGCATTTCGGCGATCTTGCCGTAATGCAAAACCATCCCGCCGATCAGCTGCACATCGTAATGGCGCATCCCCAATGCGCGGACGCTGGCCTCGCGCACCACGGCAAACGCCTCCGGCAGCAGGGCGTCGAGCGTTTCGCCCTGCGCGAAACGCTGCCTGAAGCTGTCGGTTTTCCCGCGCAACTCGGCATCGCTCAGTTTGGCGATGTCGGCTTCCAGTTTGTTGATGGATTGGGCGGTAGCGCGATATTGTTTGAGCAGGCGGTCATTGCGGCTGCCAAAGACTTTTTTCAGGACATTGGAGATCATGTTGTTCCAGACTGCAAAATAATAAAATTTCTTACGGCAAATGCAAATAATAAAGGGTGAGGTTGATTAGCACCTCACCCTCACCTTAACAGTCTGTTAGAGCCTGTTGAAACAGGCTCTTGTCCAGCATCGTTAACCGGCGGCTTTTTGCAGGAAGCGCACGGGGTTCTGGGCGTTTCCCTTATAGCGGACTTCAAAGTGCAAGTGGCTGCCGGTGGAACGTCCGGTGCTGCCGACTACGGCAATCTTTTCGCCGCGCCGCACTACTTGGCCAACCTTCACCAGCAATCGCGAAGCATGCGCGTAACGCGTCACAATATCATTGCCGTGATCGATTTCGACCATATTACCATACTGGGCATGGTAGCTCGCATAAGCCACCACACCGCCGGCCGAGGCATGAACCGGCGTCCCGGTCGGAACCATGTAATCGACACCTTCATGCATGGCATTTGTGCCGGTGAAAGGGTCTATGCGCCAGCCGAAATTCGACGAATACCAGCCATCATCAATGGGGGCAATCGAGGGCAGCAGCCTGCTGCTTAACTGATTCTGCAACAACATGGTTTCCAGAGCCTGCAATTTGTCGCTGCGATCGCTGACTACCTGGGTCAATTTGCTCAGTTGCTGATCCAGGCTGGACACCGACATTTCCTGCGCGGGCAGGGTTATCAGCGGCCCGCCTTGCGCGGGCGGCTGGTCGAAGCGGAATTCGTCCGGCTTCATGCCGGTCAGTTTGGCCAGGCGCGTTCCAAGCGCGTCCAGGCGCTGCATCTGCGCCTGCATCTGCCCGACCCGTGCCGCCATGGCATCCAGGCTGCTATGCAGGTAAGACTGCTGTTTTTGCTGCTCGGCACTCTGTATCTTGGACAGGAACGCGCGCATCCCGTCACCCAAACCTTCCGGGGCAAAGCGCACCAGCGCGTATTGCAAGGTAAATGCCGCGCCCAGCATCAGCCCGAGCAGCATCAGCGCCAGGAATGAAATATGCCAGCCGCTCAGCGTAATGCTGCGAGTTTTTGCCAAGCTATTGGAAACTAGAATAACATTCATGCCTCCCCCTCCTCGTGTAACCGTAAATTTGTGACGCAGCGATTTAAATCACTACTGAGCGGCGATTCTGAATTACGCCCGTTATTGGCCAAAGCGCAAGCTTTGTCGGCCTTGCAACGCCATTTTGCCGGTGTTGCCCCCCCCAATCTTGCGCAATCCAGCCAAGTGTTGGGTTTGCAAGCGGGTATTCTCAGTATCGCCGTGGCCAATGCCACCATCGCCGCCAAATTACGCCAGCTTGTGCCGGAACTTGTCGTTATGCTGCAAAACAGCGGCTGCGAGGTTAGCGGAATTCGCGTAAAGGTGCAAGTTTCCTTCAGTGTCCGCCAGCCCGAACCCAAGCCCCGCAAGCTTGGCAAAGCGGCACGGGACGCGCTGAATGAACTCAGCCAGACTCTCGGTGACTCGCCGCTCAAACTTGCGCTGAAAAAGATGTCCGAAGCAAAAGAGTAGGGGGTACATCCCTGCCAGAAGATCACAGGTTATCCTGAAAACGGCAATACCATCTGCGGATTAACGCGGATTTTCATGCGCTTATCAGGGAGGGCTGGTTCACCAGAAAGGTGAACGAACTTAACGGGGCATCAGTTGTTTTATCTGTGTACTATGCGGACAACTGCTGCTTCCGGGTCTATTTGGCCAGGCGCAAGATTTCCGGCAGAAAAATCTCCGTCACCAGCAGCGGTGCACCGTGCAAATAAAACAGCGAGCGGCGCGCCCATAACCTGTCCGGCGGGTTATCCAGTGCCGCAGTAGCGCGCCGGTACAGCGGGTGTGTGCTGCGCAATGCCCTGTAATGCAGCGGTTTGCGCTCCACCAGCGGATGCGCGAACAGCAGCGCGCCCAGCGGCCTGTTGCCCAAGCCACTCACGGCAGACCATGCGCCGCGCAGATGCTGCCGGGCGCATGCGCTATGCGCAAACACGACCGGTACGCTGTCGGCGTACAGAAACACCTCGCGCGACCAGGCGAGATGCGGCGGCGCGACACCCAGCAGGGCGGCCTCATCCGGCGCGATGCGCGCCAGGCCGCTGCGTACGCCGTGCACCGCGAAGCGGGCACAGCGCTGCTGGATGCGCTGCGTCAGCGAGCCGTGGTCGCGCAGCCAGGGTGCGAGGTTGGCTGCGCAACCCAGTGCCGCACCGTGCCAGAATCTGTCTTGATTAGATTTATCAAACATGCAGGTAGTCATGTTTGTTTGCCATCCAGCGCTGCAAATGCGCCCGCGCCGCTGCGGGAAAGTCGTGCAGCAATTCGTCGGCGGCCAGCCGCGCGTGATCCAGCAAATCCTCGTCCGTGCCGATGTCGGCGAAGCGCAGCATCGCGACGCCGCTTTGCCGCGCGCCGAGCAGCTCGCCGGGGCCGCGCAAGTGCAAGTCCTGCTGCGCGATGGCGAAGCCGTCGTTGCTCTCGAAAATAATTTTTAACCGCGCGCGCGCCAGTTCGGAGAGCGGCTGCTGGTACAGCAGGATGCACAGGCTTTGCGCCGCGCCGCGCCCGACGCGCCCGCGCAACTGGTGCAGTTGCGCCAGCCCCATGCGCTCGGCATGGTCGATCACCATCAGGCTGGCATTCGGCACGTCCACACCGACTTCGATCACCGTGGTGGCGACCAGCAGCTGCAACTCGTTCGCCTTGAATGCCGCCATCACGCGCGCCTTTTCGGCGTTGTCCAATTTGCCGTGCACCAGCCCGATGCGCAGTTCCGGGAAGGTTTGCGTGAGCGATTGATAGGTTTCCAGCGCGGTTTGCAGTTGCAGGGTTTCCGATTCGTCGATCAGCGGGCATACCCAGTAGGCTTGCTGCCCTTCCATGCAGGCGGCGCGCACCCGGTCGATCACCTCGTCGCGGTGTTCGTCGCTGACCAGTTTGGTGACCACCGGCGTGCGTCCGGGCGGCAATTCGTCGATCACCGACACATCCAGGTCGGCGTAATAGCTCATCGCCAGGGTGCGCGGGATCGGTGTGGCGCTCATCATCAGTTGATGCGGCTCATTCGACTCCGATTTTGCCGGTGAAATGGGGTTCGAATGTTTCCCCTTGTTGCGCAGCGCAAGCCGTTGCTGCACGCCGAACTTGTGCTGCTCGTCGACAATCGCCAGGCCGAGTCTGTGGAAGCTGATCTGCTCCTGAAACAGCGCATGGGTGCCGATGGCGAGCAGCGTTGCGCCGGAGGCGATGCGCTCGGCGGCGAGCTGCTTGTCCTTTTTCTTCAGGCTGCCGGACAGCCACACCGGCATGATGCCGAGCGGTTCCAGCCAGTCGCGCAACTTGAGGTAATGCTGTTCGGCGAGAATCTCGGTGGGCGACATCAGCGCGACCTGGTAGCCGTTCTCGATGACCTGCAATGCGGCGAGCGCCGCGACGATGGTCTTGCCGCTGCCGACATCGCCGAGCAGCAAGCGCTGCATCGGGTGCGGTTGCGCGAGGTCGCGGCTGATCTCGGCGTATACCTTTTGTTGCGCATTGGTCAGCGCAAACGGCAAGCTGTCGGTCAAGCGTGCGGTGAGTTGCCGGTGCGGTGCAAGAGCGGGCGCGACACGCTTGCCGCGTTCGCGGTGATGCGCGCGCATCGACAGTTGTTGCGCCAGCAACTCGTCGAACTTGATGCGCCGCCAGGCGGCATGGCTGCGGTTCTCCAGAGTGGCGGCGGCAATATCCGGCGCGGGGTTATGCAGCAGTTTGATGCTGTCGGCGAAGCCCGCCAGATCCAGCCTGTGCAGCAAGGTTTCCGGCAGGGTATCGGGTAACGGCAGTGTTTCCAGCGCGTTGGTGATCAGTTTGCGCAACACGGTTTGCGACAGCCCTGCGGTAGTCGGATAGACCGGTGTAAGGCTTTGCTGCAGCGGCGTATCGTCATCCACCGCACGGCACTTCGGATGCACCATCTCCAGACCGTAATAGCCCATGCGTACCTCGCCGACGGCGCGTATCTGCTTGCCTTCCGCAAGCTGTTTTTGCTGGCTGGGATAGAAATTCAGGAAGCGCAGATACAGCTCGCCGCCGCTGTCCTGCAGGCGGCACACCAGGGTGCGGCGCGGGCGGAAGGCCACTTCGCTGTGTGCGATGGTTCCCTGCACCTGCACTGTCTGGCCTGGCTGTACGGTGGCGATTGGTGCGAGATGGGTTTCGTCTTCGTAGCGCAACGGCAGATGCAGCAGCAGATCGGTGCGGTGGTGGATGCCGAGTTTGGCGAGCTTGCCGAGTGTGGCGGGCGAAATCTTGGTCGGTTGCACGGCCTGGCGGTGCGCCTAATCCTGGACGACCAGCACGCCGTCCATCTCCACCAGCGCCGCGCGCGGCAACGCAGCCACGCCCACTGCGGCGCGCGCCGGATAGGGCTGGTGGAAATAACCCGCCATGATTTCGTTGACCCTGGCGAAATGGGCGAGGTCGGTGAGATACACGTTCAGCTTCACCATATCGTCAAGGCTGCTGCCGGAGGCGCTCGCCACCGCGCGCAGATTGCGGAATACGCGATGGATTTGCGCGTCGATACCCTCCACCATCAGCATGGTGTCCGGGTCGAGCCCGATCTGCCCGGACAGGTACACCGTGTCGTCCACGCGTACCGCCTGGGAGTAGGTGCCGATCGCGGCGGGCGCATCGGGGGTTTGAATCGCTTGTTTGTTTATCATGTTTAACTCCTGCTAAAAAAGGTTACTTTCGGTATCAATCGCCGCCCGGTGCAAGCCCCCCGTTGAGCGGGGCGATACCATCGATTTTGTAGGCTGGTGGTGAGGCACGAACCCCAGCGTTTGATGACCTCAACACATACCTGTCGAGGCAGCTGGGGTTCGTGCTGCTCACCACCAGCCTACGGTATAGCGGCCATTTTAATCTGTTTAATGGCTGACCCAATAATAAACAATTCAGGGTCAATCGCTACCCAGCGGCAAATCTCCGTTGACCGGATTGCTCGCTACCGCCAGCCCGAAATGGCGGTAGGCATTCGCGGTGGCCATGCGTCCGCGCGGCGTGCGCTGCAAGTAACCCTGCTGGATCAGGTATGGCTCCAGCACATCCTCGATGGTGTCGCGCTCCTCGCCGATGGCCGCCGCAAGGTTATCTACGCCGACCGGCCCGCCGAGGAATTTTTCGATGACGGTGAGCAGCAATTTCCGGTCCATCACATCCAGCCCGCGCGAGTCCACGTCCAGCATGGTCAGCGCCGCATCCGCCACTTCGCGCGTCGCGTCGCCGTTCGCCTTCACATCGGCAAAGTCGCGCACGCGGCGCAGCAAACGGTTGGCGATGCGCGGCGTGCCGCGCGAACGCTTGGCGATCTCCAGCGCGCCATCGTCCGTCAGGTTCATCTCCAGCAGACCCGCCGAACGCATCACGATGCGCTGCAATTCCTGCGGCGTGTAGAACTCCAGCCGCGCGACGATACCGAAGCGGTCGCGCAACGGATTGGTCAGCATCCCGGCGCGCGTGGTCGCGCCGACCAGCGTGAACGGAGGAAGATCGAGCTTCACCGAGCGCGCCGCCGGGCCTTCGCCGATCATGATATCGATCTGGTAATCCTCCAGCGCCGGGTACAGAATTTCCTCCACCACCGGCGACAGCCGATGGATCTCGTCGATGAACAGCACGTCGTTCGGCTCGAGATTGGTCAGCAGCGCGGCGAGGTCGCCGGCGCGCTCCAGCACCGGGCCGGAAGTGTGGCGCAGGTTCACGCCCATCTCGCGTGCGATGATCTGCGCCAGCGTGGTCTTGCCCAAGCCGGGTGGGCCGAACAGCAGCACATGGTCGAGCGGCTCCTTGCGCAGCCTTGCCGCCTCGATGAATATCTCCAGCTGGCCGCGAATCTTTTCCTGCCCGACATATTCGTCGAGCTGCTTGGGGCGCAACGCGCGCTCCAGAATTTCCTCCTGTTTTGAAACAGGGTCGGGCGCGACCATCCGGCTGGACTCCGGGCGCGCTTCGGCAGTGAGATTGTCGCTGTGGATCATGGTCTGATTATATTTCCTATTAACCTCTTATCAAACAAATGATCGCACAATATGGCAAGGATTTCGTGCTTATCGAGTATCGGCGAGGGTTTGAGCGATAGGTGTGCAGGTTGGGTTTTACCCAACCTGCCTGCTCAAGCAGTTTTATGGAATTGCGGTGTGCCGCAATTAGCCAACCAGCCTAGTGGCTTTTGGGCGAAGTTGCAATCAGGGGCAAGCTGGTTTTATCGCAGCCTTTATTGACAATCTTGCAGGCTATTTTGTAGTCCGCGCTCGCTGCTGCCCAGTTTTTTAGGGCTTCATGCGCGGTGGCGCGACCCAAGTGATATTTGGGGTGCGGCGGATACTTCCGGTCATCATTGGTTTGTATGGCCTTGTTGTATGCGAGTACTGACTGCTCCATCTCGCCCTTCTTGAGATAAGCCCAGCCGAGGTTGCCATAGGCGGGAGGCTGGTCGGCAAACAGTTCGATGGAGCGTTTCAAGTCGCTGATGGCCCTGTCATATTGATCAATTTTTATAAACTCGGTCCCGCGGTTGTAATAAATTCTATATTCGCCGGGCAAATCCGAGCGCCCTCGTACCAATTTTTCCGCGTCATCCCACAATAAAAGCGTGTGGGAAAATGTGCTCAATCGCTCCATGGCGAGCGGAACCATGAACAGGCAAGTAATCGCGAGCATTAGCATCGCGCCGCGTGCCGTGAATTTCCATACGATCAGCGGCAATAATGCAAATCCACCAACCGCCCACAAATAGCTGCGGTACAACACGAATGACTCCTGTATGCGCACCGAGGAAAATTCCGTCATGAACAGCAACCACGGGAACAGCAGCGCAAAACCGAGCAATCCCATCGCCCCGCGCTTGAACAGCAAGCGTAGCGCCAGCAACCCATAGAGCAGGAATGCAAATAGTGCCAGCAAATAAAGGGGAAGATTGCTATTGGCAAATGGCTCGCGCATGTCCACCGACGTCCATGCCGGATTGGGCGCCAGCCACAGAAACCAGTATTTGAAAAACAGGAGGCATTGGGTCAGGATGCTCAACGGGTAGGCATGCTCAACTTTTATTTCCCCCAGCATGTCGGGCGCGGTTATTTCATATACCGTACCCAGCAAGCCCACTTTTTGCAGCACCACAAAAAGCGCGATCAGCGTGCAGGCCGCATAGATACGCCATAAACGCTGCCACAGCGCGGGTGAGGGCTGCGCCAGCAATACCGTAAGCGCCAGCATCACGGCCGGGAGCATCACCACATGTTCCTTGGAGAAGACCGCCAGATAATACAAAGCCACGCTGCCCCACAACCAGCGCGGGCGCTCCTCGGTCAAACCGCGTATATAGGCATACAACGCCAGCAAGGAGAACAGTGTCGCCATCACGATGGTGCGCTCGATCAAATACCCCGCGCCATACACCGCAACCGGATGCCACACAAAAAGCAGCGCGCCAAAAAATGCCGTCCATGCATGAGGCAACCTTGCCGGTTCGCCCGGAATTTTTTTCAGGGCTAAGTCAAACAAGCAATGCAGGAAGAAAAACAGCGCGATGCCCGTCGTCGCATGCAGCAATAAATTCTCCACGCGGAACCAGATCAGTTCGAGGCCGATGCCATGCGCCGTCCAGGCGATAGTCGCCATCGGCAGCCAGCGCAATTCGAAAGGGGAAAAACTGCGGTAATGTTTAAGCGCATCGTTACCCAGCATAAAAAATTGCTGATCGTCGAACACGATGGGGTTCCACAGGAATTGCCCATAGATGGCCGCGACCGCAACCAGTAGCAGCAGCGCATAAACGGCCTTGCTGAAAATGGGAAATTTCTTTGTAACCGGCATGTTCATTCCTTTAAAAAACCTAAAAAGAAAGAAGCCCCTGTCGGGGCTTCTTTCATACTACTGATACACTGCTTGTATTACTTGCAAATATTTGCTGTTAGGCAGGTGGAGTTTGTATCCGTAGTCCAAGAAAAACCAGTGGTTGAATTGTACGTGCCATTAAGCGCATAAGTTTCACCGTTCAACCCTTGGGTTGCTGTAGCTGCCGTTCCAACTGCCTTAGCCAGAATAGTCACCGTAGTGGCAGTCAACGGATATACGGCAGCCTCAGCAACATACTTACCTAAAGCCGCTACGGTTGGTGTAGCACTAACTGTTGTTACTGCCGGAACCGCTGCATCCGCTGGTGCCGCAACGCCGATAGCTGCAGGAACACCATTGGAGGTGTTATTGCACTCCAACAAAGAACCCGTATCGGCCTGACATGCCTCGACGGCGGATTTCATCGCCTGAGTTGCCTGCGACACTTCGGTGAACTTCGCCTTCTTAGTGTAGTTGCTGTAAGCCGGAATCGCCACCGCAGCCAAGATACCGATGATCGCGACCACGATCATCAATTCGATCAGGGTAAAGCCTTTTTGTACATTTTTCATGTGAAGCTCCTTTATGAAGTTAACTTTATGTGGCACCCCGGTTGATGAAGCTTTTAGCCGTTCCACCAAGTTGCCAGTTAAACACACGCGATGTGTGTTGCTGGATTATGCAGCAATAGCCGTGCCAAGTTTGCAACATGTTGTTTCGGTTGGTTTATGAAAAATAGCAGTGATTGTGCTTATTAACCTTGTGACTGAAGCCGGTCAGCAACCTGACGTTTTTTGTCAGTCATGTTTGGCATTAGTGCCATTGCCGATGCATCATTTTTGTTCAAGCTGCATACCAATACCCAGCGTTTTCCACTGTTTCACTTCTTCCTGCAGCGCGGTTTCGGTCAGGGGGTTTTGCGCCAGCCAGTCCGCGTCCAGCGCAAGGTGAAATTTTGTGTCGCTGAAGCGCCCGCGCAAGGCGGGCAGGTCGCTGTCGCTGCGGCTGCGGCAGAACAGCACGGCAAGGCGCAGGCTCATCGCCAGCGCGCAGTCTTCGGCATTTTTCAGTTGCCCTTGCAGCTTGTTCAGGTTGCCGCGCTGCGCCAGCGCCAGCAGGCTCAGGCGCGCCTGTTCCTTTTTGGAAAAGCCCGGCATGTCGGCATTGGCGAGGATATAGGCGGTGTGTTTGTGAAAGCCGCTGTGCGCGACGCTGATGCCGATCTCGTGCAGGCTGGCCGCCCATCCGAGCATGCGCAGCGCGGTTTCGGGGGCTTCCTCGCCGAGAAATTGCCGCGCAAATAGCTGCGCCAGTTGTGCGACGCGCTCGGCTTGTTTGTTATCGATGCGGTAACGCTGCATGAATTGCCGCACTGTGACATCGCGCATATCGTTGTTGTGGAACCGCCCCCACAGATCGTACAGCACGCCCTCGCGCAACGCGCCGAGCGCGGGTTGCATCTGCTTGATGTCCAGTTCGCAAAAAGCGGCATACATGATGGCGAAGCCGCCCGCCAGCGCCGGGGTGCGATCCGGGCGCAAGCCGTGCAGGTCGAGCTTTTGCACATCGCCCACCTTGAGCAGGTGGGCGCGCAGCCTGTCGAGCCCTTCGCGGGTGATGCCATCTTTGCTATAGCCGTTCAACAGCAATATTTCGCTTAACGCCTTCGCCGTTCCCGATGAGCCGAGCGCGAATTTCCATTGCCCCTGGTAATCGGCGGCAATGGCCTGCAATTCCAGGCGCGCGGCAAGCTCCGCCTGCTTGAGGTTTTGTTTGGTTATTTTGCCGTCCGGAAAAAAACGGCTGCTGAAACTGACGCTGCCCATGTACAGGCTTTCCAGCTTGAGCGGGGTGAGGCCGTTGCCGATGATGAACTCGGTGGAGCCGCCGCCGATGTCCATCACCAGCAGGTTGTCCTGCGTCTGCGGCAGCCCATGCGCGACGCCGAGATAAATCAGGCGCGCTTCCTCGAGGCCGGCGATGACTTCTATCGGGAATCCCAAGATATGTTCGGCCTGCGGAATGAACTCGGCGGCATTCTTTGCCACGCGCAACGAGTTGGTGCCCACCGCGCGTACCGCTTCGCGCGGCAAGCCACGCAAACGTTCGGCAAATTTTCCCAGCGCGGTGAATGCGCGCTGTTGCGCTTCGGCATCGAGGTATTTGTCGGCAGTGAGTCCGGCGGCAAGGCGCACCGGCTCGCGCAGCCCGTCCAGCATGTAAAGCTGGTCGCCTTCCACGCGGGCGACTTGCAGCCGGAAACTGTTCGAGCCGAGGTCTACTGCGGCGAGGATGGTCTGCTGCACTTAAGACCTCTGCACAACTACTGCGCTCGCTGATGCTGCGTTAAAAAATAGCTCAAAATTCTCTTTTACTATTTGTAAACTCCGGTTTTTCGCCATTTTTTGTCTTGCCTCAGCTTCGCTCGCTACGTTATGCAGAGGTCTTTACTGCTGAATTTCCCGGTCTATTTCATCCACGGTCACATGGCGCACATCGCGCCCCTTGACCATGTAGATAACGTATTCGGACATGTTTTTCGCGTGGTCGCCGATGCGTTCGATCGCTTTGGCCACGAACAGGATTTCCAGCGCGGTGGAAATGGTGCGCGGGTCTTCCATCATGAAGGTGATGAGGTAGCGCATGATGGCGCGAAATTCCTCGTCCACCTGCTCATCCATGCGCACTACCTGCGCGGCCATCACGATATCCAGCCGCGCAAAGGCATCCAGCGATTTGCGCAGCATGTCCAGTGCCAGGTCGGCAGCGTGCTTGATCTCGTGGTAACGCGGCAAATTGAGCATGGTTTTCTGCGACAGCAGCTTGGCCATGCGCGCGATTTTTTCGGCTTCGTCGCCGATGCGCTCCAGATCGGTGATGGTCTTGACCACGGCCATCACCAGGCGCAAATCGCCCGCCGTCGGCTGGCGGCGCGCGATCACCTGGCTGCACGCTTCGTCGATTTTCACTTCCATCGCGTTGACGCGATGGTCGTCTTCGATCACCCGGGTCATCAATGCCACGTCGCTGCCCAGCAGCGACTCCACCGCGCTCTTGATCTGGCTTTCCACCAGCCCGCCCATTTGCAGCACGTTGGCGCGGATGGCCTCGAGCTCGGCATCGAACTGGCGGGAAATATGGTCGCTACTGCTCATAATTATGGTTCCTTAAATAATCGACGGTGCAGTGTAAGCGGCAAATGTGACAGGTGGATGACATTGGCAACTACCCTCACCTCAATCCTCTCTTCCCCTTTGGGGAAGGGCAAAAAAATTTACACCGTCATCGTCTTCACGCCGTCCGCCGTGCCGAGCAGCAGCACATCGGCGGCGCGGCGCGCAAACAGGCCGTTGGTGACCACTCCGGCAAGATGATCCAGTGTGGCTTCCAGTTCCACCGGATTCATGATTTTCAGCCCGTGCACATCGAGGATGACGTTGCCGTTATCGGTGGTGAACCCCTCGCGCAATTTGGGCTGTCCGCCCAGCGCGACCAGTTGGCGCGCCACGTAGCTGCGCGCCATCGGGATCACCTCGAGCGGCAGCGGGAACTTGCCCAGCACGTCCACCAGCTTGCTGGCATCACACAGGCAGATGAATTTTCGGCTTGCCGCCGCGACGATCTTCTCGCGCGTCAATGCGCCGCCGCCGCCTTTGAGCATGTACAGGTGGCGGGTGATTTCGTCCGCGCCGTCCACATACACCGGCAGGTCGCCCGCATCGTTCAGCGACAGCACTTCGATGCCATGCCCCTGCAAGCGTTTCGCCGAAGCCTCGGAACTGGCCACTGCGCCGCGTATCTTGTGCTTGATTTTGGCCAGCTCGTCGATGAAGAAATTGGCGGTCGAGCCGGTGCCCACACCGACGATGCAATCGGCTGGCACATATTTGATCGCGGCCTGCGCCACCGCGCGTTTCAAATCGTCTTGACTCGTCATTGTGTTCACCTTAGGTACCGATCATTGCGTCCGTGATTATTGCAGGAATCGGCCGCTTTGTGGAATGCTATCTGTCCGGTGGTAATATGACGCGGGAAACCATAACAAACGGGAGGAACGAAAATGCAAGTCCGCTCAGTTGCTACCACCCCTTTCAACGACCAGAAACCCGGCACTTCCGGGCTGCGCAAGCGCGTGCAAGTTTTTTGCCAGGCGCATTATCTGGAAAATTTCGTACAGTCCATTTTCGCCAGCATTGCCGCACCACCGGGCGCGACGCTGGCGCTGGGCGGTGACGGGCGCTATTACAACCGTGAAGCGATCCAGATCATTCTTAGAATGGCCTCGGCCAATGGTTTCGGGCGCGTGCTGGTCGGCAGGGGCGGTATCCTCTCCACTCCTGCGGTTTCCTGTGTGATCCGCAAATATCAAACTTACGGCGGCATCATCCTGTCCGCCAGCCATAACCCGGGCGGGCCGGACGGCGATTTCGGCATCAAGTACAACACCGCCAACGGCGGCCCGGCGCCGGAAAAAATCACCGAGGCGGTTTATGCCGCGAGCAAGAAGATCGCGCAGTACCGCATCATAGACGCGCCCGATGTCGCACTGGATAACCTGGGCGACAGCAAACTCGGCGACATGATTGTGTCGGTGATCGACCCGGTCGGCGACTACGCCGAACTGATGGAGTCGCTGTTCGATTTTGCCGCGATCCGCAAGCTGCTTTCGGGCGGTTTTCGCATCAAGTTCGATGCGATGCATGCCGTCACCGGGCCTTATGCGCGCGAGATTTTTGTCAACCGGTTGGGTGCGCCGCCGGACAGTGTGATCAATGCCGAACCGTTGGCGGATTTCGGCGGCGGCCATCCCGACCCGAACCTCACTTACGCGCATGAGCTGGTGGAGGCGCTGTATGGCGCCAATGCGCCGGATTTCGGCGCGGCTTCGGATGGCGACGGCGACCGCAACATGATTCTCGGCAGGCAATTTTTTGTCACGCCTTCCGACAGCCTCGCCATCCTCGCCGCCAATGCGCATCTTGTGCCGGGCTACCAGCAGGGTCTGGCGGGCATCGCGCGCTCGATGCCGACCAGCGCGGCGGCGGATCGCGTGGCCGCCGCGCTCGATATTCCCTGCTACGAAACGCCGACCGGCTGGAAATTTTTCGGCAACCTGATGGATGCCGGCAAGGTGACGCTGTGCGGCGAAGAAAGCTTCGGCACCGGCTCGGATCACATCCGCGAAAAGGACGGGTTGTGGGCGGTATTGTTCTGGCTGAACATCCTCGCGGCGCGTAAGCAATCCGTGGAGACCATCGTGCGCGAACACTGGGCGCGCTTCGGGCGCAACGTCTATTCGCGCCACGACTACGAAGGCATTCCCGGCGACGCGGCCAACGGCGTGATGAGGTTGCTGCATGAGCGCTTCGGCGAATGGCAGGGGGCACAGCTCGGCAATTACAGGGTGCTGTTTTGCGACGACTTCAGCTACACCGATCCGGTCGACGGCAGCGTCAGCACCGGGCAGGGCGTGCGCATCGGCTTCACCGATGGTTCGCGCATCGTGTTCCGCCTGTCCGGCACCGGCACCGAGGGCGCGACGCTGCGCATCTATCTGGAATCGTTCGAGCCGGATGTCGCCAAGCATCACCTCGACGCACAGGAAGCGCTCGCTGAACTTATCGGTATCGCGCTGGAGATTTCCGAGCTACGCGAGCGCACCGGGCGCGATCGCCCTACAGTAGTTACCTGAGAGCCGTTCATTTCAGCGGGCTTTACATCCTGTAGCGGGATTCCCTTGCCCTTGCTGCACCAAAATCGCCGCCCGCAGGCGATGTGCTATGCTTTACCGGATTGTTTCTTAGATGGTTCGCGATGAGGCTTTTTTTATACTGTTTGTTGTTGGTCACCTCACCCGTTTCGGCGGGTCAGGTTGCGGAAGGAGCGCTGAAAACTGCCGTAAAGGAGACACCTCCAGACACTCGTCTGGCGGGCGTTCTTGGCGCAAGCGGTGTGGCACCGCAGAAACCGCTTGTGCGTAGCCATCCGGCCAAGCCGCAAGCTGCAAGCCGCAAGCCCTCGCATCCGGAAGGCGTATCCGCCGCGTTTACGGGTGACGCGGATTTCCTTGCGGCGCACGATGCGTTTCGCGCCGGCGACGCAGCCAAGCTGGAGCGTTTTGCGCAGCGGTTGAACAAGACACCGCTGGAGGTGTACGTCAGTTACTACCGGTTGCGCCTCGGTCTGGAAAAGGCGGACATCAAGGAAATAAAGGACTTTCTTGCCAGGCCGGAAGATACTCCGGTGATCGACCGGTTGCGCGGCGAGTGGCTCAAACTGCTCGGCAACCGGCAGCAATGGGATTTGTTCGACGCGGAATATCCGCGCCTGCTTAACGAGGATACCGAGCTGACCTGTTATGCGTTGCAATCGCGCCTGCGCCGTCAGGAACAGTCTGCGTTGCACGAGGCGCGCGGGTTGTGGCTCAGCGGCAAGGGGCGGCCGGAGAGTTGCGGGCCGCCGTTCGAGGCGGCGTTGTCTGCCGGCATCATCAGCGAACAGGATATCTGGCTGCGCCTGCGCCTGACGCTGGAAGCGGGCAATGTGTCGCTCGCCAAACAGCTCGCCGAGCGGCTGACCGGCAACTATGCGGTACCGGTTGCGGCCTTGAAAAGCGCGGCGGCGGATGCGGACCGCTATCTGGAAAAGGCGACGCTGGACAAGGCGAATGAAGGCCAGCGCGCCGTCGCGTTGTTTGCCCTGCAACGTCTGGCGAAACAATCCCCGGACCTGGCCGTTGCGCGCTGGGAAAAGATTGCGCTGCATTTTCCCGAGGCGGAACAGCATTATTTTTACGGCTGGCTGGCTTACGAGGCGGCGCACAAGCTGGACGGGCGCGCGCTGCAATGGTTCAAGGCGGCGGCAAACGCGCCGCTCAACGAGCAGCAATCGGCATGGCGGGTGCGCGCGGCGTTGCGCGCGCAGGACTGGGCAGAGGTGCTGGCGGGCATCAATGCGATGGGCGACCAGCAGCGCGATGCGACTTGGCAATACTGGAAGGCGCGTGCTTTGCAGGCGTTGGGCAAGCCCGCCGAAGCGAATAAATTGCTCGCGCCGCTAAGCGGCGAGCACAATTTTTACGGGCAATTGGCAAGCGAGGAGTTGGCCGATTTGTCGGCAGCGGATTCTGCGGCAGGGCGCAAGCCGGGCCTGCCGGGGGCGGCATACAAGCCCGGCAAACAGGATATTGCCGCGCTGCTGGCGTTGCCCGGCATTCAGCGCACGCTGGCGTTGTATCGCATGGATATGCGCAGCGAAGCGATGAAGGAATGGAGCTGGGCGGTGCGCAATTTCAGCGACCAGGAGTTGCTCACCGCGGCGGAAATTGCGCGGCGCAACGAAATGTACGACCGCGCCATCAATGCGGCGGACAAGACGGTGAATATTCATGATTTCAGTTTGCGCTATCTTGCGCCTTACCGCGATGCGTTGCAGGTGCATATCCGCGAGTATGGTTTGGAAGAAGCGTGGGTGTATGGCCTGATGCGCCAGGAAAGCCGTTTCGTGACGTCGGCCAAGTCCGATGTCGGGGCGGCCGGGCTGATGCAAGTCATGCCGTCGACGGCGCGCTGGATTGCGAAAAAACTGGGCTTGAAAAGCTATAAGCAATCCCTGATCCGCCAACTGGATACCAATCTGCGCCTCGGCACCTATTACATGAAAACCGTGCTGTCGTGGTTTGGCGACAGCCCGGTGCTGGCTTCGGCGGCATACAATGCCGGGCCAGGGCGGGCGCGCCGGTGGCGCGGCGACCAGCCGCTGGAAGGCGCGATTTATGCCGAGACCATTCCGTTCGACGAAACGCGCGACTATGTGAAAAAAGTGATGAGCAATACCGTGTACTACGCCGGACAATTCGATGCGCCGCAGCGCCCGCTCAAACAGCGCATGGGCATCATCGCGGGCAAGACGGCGGATAACCAGCAGCCTATTCCTGATGAGAAATAACGCCCCGGATGAAAAATAACGCCAAAATCTACTGCGTGGGCGGCGCGGTGCGCGACCGGCTGCTCGGTCTGCCGGTGCAGGATCACGACTGGGTGGTGGTGGGCAGCACGCCGGAAGACATGGTGGCGCAAGGCTTCCAGCCGGTGGGCAAGGATTTTCCGGTGTTCCTGCATCCGGACACTCACGAGGAATACGCGCTGGCGCGCACCGAGCGCAAAACCGCGCGCGGCTACAAGGGCTTTGCCATCTATGCCGCGCCGGATGTCACGCTGGAGCAGGATTTGCTGCGCCGCGATTTCACCATCAACGCCATCGCCCAGGATGCCGACGGCAACCTGATCGACCCGCATAACGGCATTGCCGATTTGCGCGCGGGCATATTGCGCCATGTCAGCGCGGCGTTCGGCGAAGACCCGGTGCGCATTTTGCGCGCGGCGCGGTTTGTGGCGCGCTTCGGTTTCGCCATTGCCCCCGAAACCCTGGCGTTGATGCGCGCCATGGCGGACAACGGCGAAGTGGACGCGCTGGTGGCGGAGCGCGCCTGGCAGGAGTTGGCGCGCGGCCTGATGGAGAAAAAACCGTCGCGGTTTTTCGAGACGCTGCGCAGTTGCGGCGCATTGGCAAAAATCCTGCCCGAAGTGGACGCGCTGTTCGGCGTGCCGCAGCCGGAAAAGTATCATCCCGAAATCGATTGCGGCATCCACACCATGCTGGTGCTGGACGATGCCGCACAGCACGACTACCCGCTGGAGGTGCGCTTTGCCGCGCTGGCGCATGATCTGGGCAAGGCCACCACGCCGGAGGATATCCTGCCGCGCCACACCGGCCATGAACTGCGCGGAGTGGAGCTGGTGAAGAAGCTGTCGCAGCGGCTGCGCGTGCCGAGTGACTGCCGCGACCTGGCCTTGCTGGCGGCGCGCTATCACGGCGACGTGCATCGCGCCCGCGAGTTGCGCGCCGAGACGGTTATAAAGTTATTTCAGTCGGCGGATGCGTGGCGCAGGCCGGAGCGTTTCACCCGATTGCTGCAAGCCTGCGCCTCCGATGCGCGCGGGCGCACCGGGCACGGGCAGGATGTCTACCCGCAGGCGGATTATCTGCTGCAACTGTTGGCTGCAGCACGCGCGGTGGATGCCGGTGAAATCGCGCAACAATGCGCGGACAGCGGTACAATCGCCGCTGCCGTGCAACTGGCGCGCATCGGCGCGATAAGAAATTTGGTGCAGCAACGAAAGGAAGAGCAATGAGCAAATGGATGTTGGTTTTTATGTTGGTGGCCATGCCAGGCTTGGTTTTGGCTGTCGGAAAATCCGGGGGGGAAAAGTCGGAAAATAGCGACGCCAAGAATATCGATGCCAAAAATAAAAATATCGATGCCAGGGTCGACCATCTTTTCAAGAGCGTGGATACGAATGACGATGGCAATATTTCCAAAGAGGAAGCGGAGCAGAAAGCGCCTGCCATCGCGGAGAATTTCGACAAAATCGACGCCAATCATGACGGGGTGTTGAGCAAGAAAGAATTCAAGGCGTTCTGGATCGCTTCAGAGAAAAAACGCCGCGAGTTTAGCCAGCACTTGGAACAGGCCGACCTGGACAAGAACGGCATGTTGTCGCGGGAAGAAGCAGAGGCGTTACCCAATCTAAGCGCACATTTTGACGAGATCGACAGCAACCATGACGGGCAATTGGTCATCAAGGAAATAGCCGACTATTTGCGCGCGCAAGCGGGCGCGGGTAACGCATCCGCCCCTGTTGCCCAATAAGTTCTAGAGGCTCCCTACAGCGAGCGCGTCATATCGCCACGGGCGAATCCGGTCAGCGGATGCGCCATCCCTTCGTCTGTGCTCAGGACAGGTTTTTTCCCCAACGCGATCACCTTGAACAACTCGCCCATCTCCGCCGGGCTGGTGAGTTTCTGCAACTGCGCCGAGAGCGGCAGGTAGTCGCGCAGGTTTTCCGGCGAAGTGTCTTTTATCAATTCGGTGATGCCGCAGTTCAACAGGAAAAACGCCTGCGAGGTATAGCCCAGCAGCTCCAGCCCGGCGTCGATGCCGCATTCCGCGATGTCGGTGAAATTCACATGCGCGGTGATGTCCTGCAAGCCGGGCAGAAAAAATGGATCGTCGTGCGCATGGTGGCGGTAGTGGCACATCAGCGTGCCGCTGCTGCGCTGCGGGTGGTAGAACTCGCGCGCGCCGAAACCGTAGTCGATAAACAGCAGCACGCCTTGCTCCAGGCAGCTTGCCAGACTGTTGACCAGGCCGCGCGCGGCGAGGCAGATTTCGCTGACATAATCGTCCGGCACGTTGATCTGCTGCGCGGCATGCAGCAGCGCGGCATCGCCGATGGCGCGTTCCTGCCAGATAAAGTCGTTGCCGTTTAAGGCGACACCGCGCTCGGTCAGCGCGCTATCGCGCCAATGCACCAGATGCACCGGCAAGGCGTCGAGCACCTCGTTGGCGATGATGGCACCGGAGAATTTTTCCGGCAGCGCGTCGAGCCAATGCACGCGCTCCAGCAGGTGCGGCAGCCTTTCGCGCAGGAGAGTTTGCTGGCGCGCGCGCAAGTCGGCGCTCACCTCAAGGATCGCGTAGCTATCCGGCAGGCGGCCGGTCCGTTCCAGTTCGCCGAGCATGTCCGCCGCCAGCTTGCCGCTGCCCGCGCCCAGTTCCAGGATGTATGGTGCGCTGGAGGCCATGATTTCCGCCGCCTGCCGCGCCAGGGTGCGCCCGAACAGCGGCGACAGCTCCGGCGCGGTGACGAAGTCGCCCGCCGCTCCGAACTTGTGCGCCCCGGCGGTGTAATAACCCAGCCCCGGCGCGTACAGCGCCAGCTCCATGTAGCGCGCAAACGGAATCCAGCCGCCGTGTCCCGCGATGTCGCGGCGCATGAAGTCGCATAATTTGGCGCTGTGTTGTGCGGCTTCCGGGCTGGGGGTGGGCAGGGTAGTCGGCATGGTCGGGTATAATTCGTATAGCGGCATAAATCTACGATTTCTGATCGCTATGCATGAAAAAATGCAGAGTGTAGTGGAGCGCGAGTCTAATGGAACAAGGGATGCAAGGCAAAACAGTTTTGGTGACAGGAGGCGCGAAGCGGGTCGGCGCGGCGATCTGCCGCCGCCTGCACGCGGCAGGCGCTTCACTCGCCGTGCATTACCTCCGCTCCGCGCCGGAGGCGCTGGCGTTGCGCGACGAGTTGAATGCGTTGCGCCCGGAAAGCGCCGCCGCGTTTCAGTCCGACCTGCTCGACCTGAATGCGTTGCCGCAACTGGTGCGCGAGGTTGTCGGAAAATTCGGGCGGCTGGATGTGCTGGTCAACAACGCGTCGAGTTTTTACGCGACGCCGCTGGCGGAGGTGGATGAGCAGCAGTGGCACGATTTGCTCGGCACCAATCTGCGCGCGCCGCTGTTTCTCGCGCAGGCGGCAGCGGACGAATTGCGCCGCCGCCACGGCTGCATCGTGAACATCGCCGACATCCATGCCGAGCGCCCGATGCACGGCCATCTGCTATACAGCGTCGCCAAGGCCGGGCTGGCCGCGCTGACCCGCTCTCTGGCGCAGGAGATGGCGCCACAGGTGCGCGTCAACGCCATCGCACCGGGCGTCATCATGTGGCCGGAAAACGCGGCGTGGATGGACGAGGAGCAGCGTCGCAAAATCGTTGCGCACACCCTGCTCAAACGCGAAGGCGAGCCGGACGATATCGCCAAAACCGTGGCTTTCCTGATTCAGGACGCGCCCTATGTCACTGGACAGATCATTGCCGTCGATGGCGGCAGAAGTATCAATATTTAACTGGATTTTTATTTGGGAATTTCATGAACGACATCGCACAACCCATCCATTTCGAGCGCCACTCGACCAACTTCAACCGCCTCAAGGGACGGATCGAGCATCAGGTCGGCAAGGCCATCGCCGACTTCAACATGATCGAGGAGGGCGACAGCGTGATGGTATGCCTGTCCGGCGGCAAGGATTCCTACACCCTGCTCGATGTCCTGCTCACCCTGCGCAAGCGCGCGCCGATCGATTTCCGCATCGTCGCGATGAACCTCGACCAGAAGCAGCCGGGCTTCCCCGAAGAGGTGCTGCCGAATTACCTCAAGTCCATCGGCGTGGAATACCACATCGAGAACCAGGACACCTATTCCATCGTCAAGGAAAAAATCCCCGAGGGCAAGACCACCTGCTCGCTGTGTTCGCGGCTGCGGCGCGGCATCATCTACCGCGTCGCGCAGGAGCTCGGCGCCAACAAAATTGCGCTGGGGCACCACCGCGACGACATGATCGAGACGCTGTTCCTGAACATGTTCTTCGGCGGCAAACTCAAGGCGATGCCGCCCAAGCTGGTGACCGACAAGGGCGACCACATCGTGATCCGCCCGCTGGCTTATGCAATGGAAAAAGACATCGCCCGCTATGCGCGCGGCATGGAATTCCCGCTCATCCCGTGTAACCTGTGCGGCTCGCAGGAAAACATGCAGCGCAAGCACATCAAGAAAATGCTCGCCGCATGGGAGCTGGAATATCCGGGACGCAGCCAGACCATCTTCACCGCGATGCAAAATATCAAGCCGTCACACCTGCTGGACAGCAGCCTGTTCGATTTCAAAAACCTCAAGATTGGCGACAAAGTGGCGGAAGGTGACGTGGCGTTCGACGACGAGACGGCTTGCTGATTGGCCAGTTGCGTAGGATGGGTATCGCTCGCTCAACCCATCCTTGTATCTTTCTCTCTGTGGTGGTTAGCTATCACCACACGAAGCAGAGGAAGCTTGAGCCCATCCTTAAGGCTCGACCTTGTATCTTTCTCTCTGTGGTGGTTAGCTATCACCA
>JAQTMZ010000014.1 GCA_028714075.1 Gallionella sp. | reverse complement strand
TGCTCGGTCTGCTGTCTCACATCAGAAAATCTATCATATACTGGCACAATCAATGTTTTGGCGTTGGGTCGATATTTCCATCGAACATCAGTGAAAGGAATTGCGATGCATAAAATAATACGGGCCAGTTTATTTCTGTTTGTCGCCGGAGTTTTTGCGGGATTTATTTTTCCCGCTTCGGCCGATGCAAGGGATTTATCCGTCCTGCAATCTGCCGTGACTTATGCGCGGGATGATATGGAAAAAGCAAAAGCCGCGCATGAGGCCAACACTCAGGAGGTTGCCCGGCAGCAGCAAATTGTCGAGGCGCAAAAAAAACAATTAGCCGAAGAAAACAAGCGGCTGGAGAAGGCGAAAAATAATACTGTTGCGTCCCAGAAGCTATATCTGGAAACCAAAAAAAAATATGAAAAAGCCCAGTCGACCCTGGACGAGGCGTGGAGCAAAAAATAACGTGTAGCGCGGATTGCTGCCCATATATTCGTCACAAATTACATAAGGCTCAATAAGCAGCCATGGCCCTATCGGGTGATCCGGGAAAACAGGTCGCCCAGACGATATGAGATTGAGCCTGAATCGCTTGATGTGCTGTCTGACTCCAGTCGCTTGAGCATATCGTAGTAGCTGCGGATACTTTCCGTCAGAATAACCGCCTCCCCGCCGCGCGCATAGCCGTGCTTGAGCGTTTCGTAATATCCCGGACGATTCAACAGCGGCATCCATTTTTTCACATCCGCCCAACTGTCCGGGTTCAGCCCGGCGCGCTTGGTCAAGATGCGCGCGTCTTCCAGATGGCCATAACCCTGATTGTAGGCGGCCAGCGCCAGCCAGGTACGATCCGGTTCCGGAATGCGGTCGGGCATTTGCTCCTTGAGCAGCACCAGATATTTCGCGCCGGCGATGATGCTTTCGCGCGCGTCGAGCCGGTTATTGACCTTCATCCGGTCGGCGGTGTCCTCGGTCAGCATCATCATGCCGCGCACGTTGGTGGAAGAGGTCGCGAGAGGATCCCATTGCGATTCCTGGTAAGCCAATGCGGCCAACAATTGCCAGTCCACGCCGGTGAGTGTGGCGGCCTCCTCGAACAAGTGCCGGTAGTGCGGCAGCACGGTATTGCGGCGGCTGATAAACGTGGCGGCATCCATCGTACCTAGCCGCTCGCTATGCCCATAGTAGCGGTCCAGCAGGCGGCGCAGTGTGCCATCTTGCCGGATGTCGGCAAAAAAGACTTCTACCTGCTTGAGCAGATTGGGATCGACATCATCGGGAAACCCCCATGCGAGTTTGGAAGGCTGGGCAACATCAAGGGCAGCGACCAGATTGGGGGCGTAGTTACGCGCATCGGCGAACTGCAATTCGTTGGCTGCCGCGCAATCCAGCCCGCCTTCGGCGACCTCCGTCAGCAAATCCTGTGCGGTAAGATTTTGGCGGGCCTGCCATTGCAGCGCAGGCAACCTTCCCTGCGCCTCGCGCAGTGCCGTTTCCTGAGCCGAACCGGCCACTACTGCCAGCTTTATTCCCGCCAGATCGGCAAGTTTTTTGGGGGGCTTGTTGTCGCGGTTGCATACCACCAACTCGCGCACACTCTGATAACTGGGGCCGAAGCGTAGCGCGGCAACGCTGGCTCCGCTGCGCAGCGAGGCGGCGGCCAAGTGCGCCTTGTGTTTGCGTAACGCAACATCGATCTCATCTTGCGGCATCGGGATTGTCTTAAGCGCGGCATTCAATCGCCCGGCGAACAATTGCGCCAGCTCGCGCTCGAATTCCGCCTCCGCACCATGCGCGGTTTCAGGCACGATAACCACCAGCTTGCCGGCGTTCCACGCCGGAAGTTGCTGGCCGCAGGCAGCCAACAGCAGGCTTAATCCGGCTAATACCGTTCGCAAGCGTCGTGTCGCGTTCCACATGTGAACATTCTGCACGAAATTGGGGCGGTCTGGTAAAATGCGCGCCGCCATCGGGAGAGGTGTCAGAGTGGTCGAATGTACCGGACTCGAAATCCGGTGTGGCGTTATGCGTCACCGTGGGTTCGAATCCCACCCTCTCCGCCAGACTGGCAACTTATTGATTTATTGCATTAAAGCACTACGACAATACAGGAACAGGGGGCCTAAAAAGCTTGTCTTTCGGGTAGCGCCCCGGGTTCATTTCAAACGAAATTCATTGCCGTTGGCATCCAGAAAACAATCCACCGGGCCTACCGCAACACAACGGGGTTGATCGAAGTAGCCCACGCACTCATTACATTTGTCGGGATCGATGACAAAATATTCATCCCCTGCGGATATCGCACCAACCGGGCATTCAGCCTCGCAAATACCGCAATTGATACAAGCTTCAGTAATTGATAACGCCATCCGTATTCTCCATGATTATTTAATTTTCATTCCGGGCTGCGCGCCGTCGTCCGGGCTAAGGATGAACAGGCCGGGTGCATCGCCGGAAGCCGCCAGCACCATGCCTTCCGACATGCCGAACTTCATCTTGCGCGGCGCGAGATTGGCGACCATCACCGTCATGCGCCCCTTCAATTTTTCCGGGTCGTAAACCGACTTGATGCCCGCGAACACCGTGCGCGGCTTTTCCTCGCCAATGTCCAACGTCAGCTTGAGCAGCTTCTCCGCACCTTCCACATGCTCGGCGTTGACGATCTTCGCCACGCGCAGGTCGATCTTGCTGAAGTCGTCGATCGAAATAATCGGCGCGATAGCTCCGATATTTGCCCCCTCGCCCTTCATGGAATTACCCCCAGCTTGGGCAGCGCTTTGCTCTGACCCAGTCGAGTGGCCAGTAGTTCCACCAGAGGTTGCATGTTGCTGCGCCTCGGCATGACGGGCGGGGGATGGCGGCGGCACGAGGGATTCTTTGTTGGCTTCGATCATGGCGTCTATTTGTTTTTGGTCTATGCGAGTCATCAGGTGTTTATATTCGTTGATGCGATGATCAAGAAGATCAAGATGGAGTGAGTCCCATGTCTGAACATCGGCATTCAAGAATTCACCAACCTTAGAGGCCGTAACAGGCAGTATGGGTGACAGATACGTTGATATAGCCTTGAACATATTTAACGCAGTTGTACACACTTCATGAAGACGCGTTTGGTCATCCGCATCTTCTGACTTGGCCAATTCCCAAGGTTTGAAATGATTTACATACGCATTAGCCACTTCTGTTAATTGCATCACTGCGCGAATAGCTTTGCTGTAATCACGAGCCTCATAAAACTCCGTAATTTTGTCACGAGATGCAAATATGGTCTCGCGCGCACCCTCAATTTTTTGTCCTATCCCCGCCCAATAAAGAGCGGCCTCTGCTTGAGTTATAGCTTGACCAGCCCCCCCTGGATGGGGTCCATATTTGACTGTACGAAGAGCATCAATATCTACAGCGCTCATATGACCTAATCTGCCGCCAAATCGCTTCGTGATAAATCCTGCGCACCTGGCAGCAATATTGACGTACTTCCCAATCAAATCGCTGTTCACCTTCGCGACAAAATCTTCCAGGCTCAGGTCGAGGTCTTCCATCGTGCCGTTAAGCTTGGCCGCATAGTAGTAGCGCAGGTATTCCGGGTTGAGCCCCTGTTTGAGGTAGCTGTCGGCGGTGATGAAGGTGCCGCGCGACTTGCTCATTTTCTCGCCGTTGACGGTGAGGAAGCCGTGCGCGAACAGTTTGGTCGGGGTGCGGAAACCGGCGTGTTGCAGCATCGCGGGCCAGAACAGCGCGTGGAAATATAAAATATCCTTGCCGATGAAGTGATACAGCTCGGTGTTGGAATCGGGCTTCCAGAATTCGTCGAAGTTCAAGGGCAGAAACCCCTCCCGGCCTCCCCTTGTCAGGGGAGGAGCATTCGGCTCCCTCCCTGACAAGGGAGGGTTGGGGAGGGTTGGGGCTGATTTATTACACAGTTGTTTGAAGCTGCCCATGTAGCCGACCGGTGCATCCAGCCACACGTAGAAATATTTATCCTCCGTGCCGGGAATCTTGAAGCCAAAATAAGGCGCGTCGCGCGAGATATCCCAGTCGGACAATTTGTTATCGCTTTCGGCACCCAACCATTCCTGCATCTTGTTGGCGGCTTCGGGTTGCAGCGTTTCACTGCGCGTCCATTTGCGCAGGAATTCCTGGCAGCGCAGATCGGAGAGCTTGAAGAAATAATGGTCGGAATTGCGCCGTTCCGGTTGCGCGCCGGATACGGCGGAATATGGGTTGATCAGCTCGATGGGCGCGTAGGTGGCGCCGCACGCCTCGCAGTTGTCGCCGTATTGATCCTTGGCGTGGCACTTGGGGCATTCGCCCTTGATGAAGCGATCCGGCAGGAACATGTTCTTGACCGGGTCGTAGAATTGCTCGACCGAGCGCACCTCGATCAAATTGGCCGCTTTCAGCTTGCGGTAAATATCCTCCGCGCATTCCCTGGTTTCGGCGCTGTTGGTGCTGCCGTAGTGGTCGAACTCGACATGAAAACCGTCGAAGTCCGCCTTGTGTTCATGCCACACGCGGTCGATCAGCTGCTCCGGCGTGATGCCCTCCTTCTCGGCGCGCAGCATGATCGGGGTGCCGTGGGTATCGTCGGCGCACACGTAGTGGCACTCGTTGCCCTGCATCTTCTGGAAGCGCACCCAGATGTCGGTCTGGATGTATTCGACCAGATGACCGAGGTGGATGCTGCCGTTGGCGTAGGGCAGCGCGGAGGTGACGAGGATTTTTCTGTTGGACATTGTGGCCGTGCCGGAATGCGGTAAGGCGCGGATTTTAGCAAATCTGCGCGCAATGGCGGCGAATTGGTTAAAATTGCGGCTGCAAAAAAACACCTAAGGAAGCGTAATGAGCATCAAATCAGACAAATGGATACGCCGCATGGCGGAGCAGCACGGCATGATCGAGCCGTTCGAGCCGAATCAGGTGAAGGAGCAGGACGGGCGGCGCATCGTGTCCTACGGCACGTCCAGCTACGGCTACGACATCCGCTGCTCCGACGAATTCAAGCTGTTCACCAACATCAACAGCACCATCGTCGACCCGAAGAACTTCGACCCCAATTCCTTCGTCGAGGTGAAAGCCGATTACTGCATCATCCCGCCCAACTCGTTCGCCTTGGCGCGCACCATCGAATACTTCCGCATCCCGCGCAGCGTGCTGACCATCTGCCTCGGCAAATCCACTTATGCGCGCTGCGGCATCATCGTCAACGTGACGCCGTTCGAGCCGGAATGGGAAGGCTATGTCACGCTGGAGTTTTCCAACACCACGCCGCTGCCCGCCAAAATTTACGCCAACGAGGGCGTGGCGCAGGTGCTGTTTTTCGAGAGCGACGAAGTTTGCGAAACTTCCTACAAGGATCGCGGCGGCAAATACCAAGGGCAGGTAGGCGTGACGCTGCCCAAGATGTAACCACCATGGCGCACGACACGACCATCATCTGGCGTTCCCCCAAAGGCGAAGTCATCGCCTGCGTGGAAAAGAACAAGGTGCTGCGCGAGAACCTCGATGAAATCCGCCAGATCTGCCAGGACGCACTGGAGGACGCGGTGCTGATGGGTTGCGACGAGCAGCAATTCCGTATCGTGCTGGCCGAGCTGCTCGACAGCCTGGCCAACCCTTATCCGCCGCAGAGTTGAAGGTGTTTTATCCCGCCCAACAATCTGCCGCAAACATTTATCAAACTATCAACACATCTTTTGAGGTATCGCAATGATGAAACGCACCCTGTTTTTCCCGCTGGCTTTGCTGTTGGCTGCCGGCATGTTTTCGACCACCGCATGCACCGGCCAGACCGCGACACCAAAGGTAGTGAACCAAGTAGCGGAACTGGTAAAAACCGACAACAAGCTGGGCGAAGGAGAGCTGGCAACGGCTGGCAAGAAGGTGTCGGTGCATTACACCGGCTGGCTGTACGATGAAACCGCGCCGGGTCATCATGGCAACAAATTCGACAGTTCGCGCGACCGCGGACAACCGTTCGATTTTCCGCTCGGCGCGGGGCGCGTCATCAAGGGCTGGGATCAGGGGGTCGAAGGCATGAAGGTGGGCGGGCAGCGCACGCTGATCATCCCCGCACATCTGGGCTATGGCCCGGTCGGCGCGAGAGGTGTGATTCCGCCGAATACGGCGCTGGTGTTCGATGTCGAGTTGCTGGGCGTCAGATAGATTTCCACAGATGATACAGATTCAAACGCTAGCCAAAAAGTTGATTTGATCTGCAAATAACGACTTTTAATTGCCGATGAACCTGCCGCTCAACCACCCGCTGATGCTGACCACGCTGCTGCTGGTCGGCTCCAACATATTCATGACGTTCGCGTGGTATGGCCATCTCAAGAATCTCGGCCAGTCGCCCTGGTACATCGCCGCGCTGATCAGCTGGGGCATCGCGCTGTTTGAATACATGCTGCAGGTACCGGCAAACCGTATCGGCTACGGCACGCTGAATCTGGCGCAGTTGAAAATCCTGCAAGAAGTCATCACGCTGTCGGTGTTCATCCCGTTCTCCATCTGGTACATGCAGCAGCCGCTCAGGATGGATTATTTGTATGCCGCAGTGTGCCTGATGGGCGCGGTGTATTTTATTTTTCGGGCTTAGAGAAACCGTTCACCCTCTCCCCTTCCCCTCTCCCGCAAGCGGGAGAGGGTGTCCGACAGGGTGGGAGAGGGCGTTATTGAAACAGGGCAAGAAATGCATATTCACATCTTAGGCATCTGCGGCACTTTCATGGGCGGCATCGCGGCGCTCGCCAAACAGGCCGGGCATCGCGTGACCGGCTGCGATGCCAACGTCTATCCGCCGATGAGCACGCAACTGGAGGCGCAGGGCATCGAGCTGATCGAGGGCTTCGGCGCGGAGCAGATCAACCTCAAACCGGATATGTTTGTCATCGGCAACGTGGTGTCGCGCGGCAATCCGCTGATGGAGGAAATCCTCAACCGCAACCTGCCCTACACCTCCGGCCCGCAATGGCTGGCGCAGACTATCCTGCACGATAAGTGGGTGCTGGGCGTGGCGGGCACGCACGGCAAGACCAGCACCAGCGCGATGCTGGCGTGGATACTGGAATATGCGCAGTTGACCCCGGGCTTTTTGATCGGCGGCGTACCGGAGAATTTCGGTATCTCGGCAAGGCTGACCGACTCGCCCTTCTTCGTCATCGAAGCGGATGAATACGACACCGCCTTCTTCGACAAGCGCTCCAAATTTGTGCATTACCACCCGCGCACCGCGATCCTCAACAACCTGGAATTCGACCACGCCGACATCTTCGCCGACCTCGCGGCGATAGAGACGCAGTTCCATCATCTGGTGCGCACCGTGCCGGGCAACGGCCTCATCGTGTGCAACGGGCGCGAAAAATCGCTACGGCGCGTGTTGCAGCGCGGCTGCTGGACGCCAACGGAAAAATTCGGCAACAACGAGGGTTGGAACATCGACGCAAATGACCGCGTGACGCTGAACGGTGAAGCGCAAGGCACGCTCGCATGGGACTTGCTCGGCGAGCACAATCGCATGAACGCGCTGGCCGCGCTGGCCGCCGCACGCCATGCCGGCGTGCCGGTTGCGCAAGGCCTTGCCGCGTTAAGCGAATTCAAAAATGTGAAGCGCCGCATGGAAGTGCGCGGCGTGGTGAACGGCATCACCGTATACGACGACTTTGCGCACCATCCCACCGCCATCGACACCACCCTCGGCGGCTTGCGCCACAAGATCGGCAAGGCGCGCATCCTGGCGGTGCTGGAGCCGCGCTCCAACACGATGAAACTGGGCGTGATGAAAGATGCGTTGCCCGGCAGCCTGAAGGATGCCGATCTGGTGTTCTGCTATGGCGGGAATCTCGGCTGGGATGCGCGCGGTGCATTGGCTCCGCTCGGCAACAAAGCGTTGGTTGAAGATGACCTCGGCGCGCTGATCGAAAAAATTGCCGCCGCCGCGCAGCCGGGCGACCATGTGCTGGTGATGAGCAACGGCGGCTTCGGCGGGATACACGAAAAACTGCTCAAGCAATTGGCGTAGGGACGCATGACAGACCAAACGGAAAGTAAAATTTTTTCCGCAGACAAAACACAAAATCAAAAGGACATCGATTTAATATGGCAGAAAGAACCACAAGCATCCAGAGAATACTGGTAATCGGCGCAGGACGAGGCGGCACGGCAATGCTCGAGCTTTTTCTGAAAGATCCCCAGCTCAGCATCGTCGGCATAATGGATGTAAACCCGCTGGCGCCGGCTATGGCGATTGCGGCAAAAAACGGCATCCCGAATTTTACTGATATCGATGCAGCAATAACGGCATGCCGCCCTTGTTTGGCGTTGAACCTGTCCGCCGATGAAAATGTCACCGCCTATGCCGAGGCTCAGCTGGGCAACAAGAATGTTATTGGCGGTTTTCAGGCGCGTTTCCTTTGGAAAATAATTACACGCCTCAAGAAAACCAACGAACAAGTGCTTCATCTTGCCCATCATGACGCCCTGACGAAACTGCCCAACCGCACCCTGTTTTATGATCGCCTCAACCAGGCCATTGCAAGGGCTGGCCGGGACAACGAGTTGATCGGCATCCTGTACCTGGACCTCGACGGTTTCAAGCTCGTCAACGATACGCTGGGGCATGATACCGGCGATGAGCTTTTACGCGAGGCCGCCAAACGGATCACGGCATGTATACGCGACTCGGATACGGTTGCGCGCATGGGCGGCGACGAGTTTACGGTGATTCTCTGCAACGGCAGAACGCCGGAAAGCATAGATCGCGTGGCCAGAAAAATTATCGACGCCATCGATAGCCCGTTCCTGCTCAATGGGAAAAATTGCTCGGTAAGCGTCAGCATTGGCATTTCCCTTTACCCGAATAACGGGGAAACGCCGGATCAGTTGGTAAAAATTGCCGATGCCGCAATGTATGCGGCCAAGCAAGCCGGAAAGAACTGCTGCCGCATGGCCGAGCTGGTAATCGACCATACGCTACTCGAAAGCTGACGGACTAGCGGAGCCGCTGCGACCCTTTGCCGGCGGCTTCCGGGCAGCCCGCGCAAGTTTCCCAAACGCAAAATTCCAACGACTGCTTTATGGAAGGCAGCTAGCGATGCTGCAACCGCCAAGCGCCGGAACTTGGCGAACGGCGGGCAATGACCCGCTACGGGATTCATCAACCCGGCCCTAACTATAATTTTTACAACAGGTGCATACAGAATTGGCCAAGAGCTCTGGTTTCGGAAACCTTGCATTGATTTTAATGGACAAAAAATATTGGGTTTTGCATTTCCTGATCGTCCTCGCGATTAGTGTTGCCGGGCTGATTTATCTCGGCGCGGAGACCTATACGGGAAACCCGCCGCTGGCCGATTTCACGTCACCCGACGGAAAAACGCTCATTCCCCGCCAGCAGATCACCCGGGGCGAGGAAGTGTTTCACCTCAGGGGTCTGATGAGTTACGGCACCTTCCTGGGCGACGGGGCGGAACGCGGGCCGGACTTCACCGCCGAAGCCCTGCACCGGATTACCGTATCGATGCGGGCCTTCTATGAAAACGAGGCAAAGCAGCGTGCGGCATCCCAAGGCGTGACCCAATACGACCAGGATGCCATCACGGCAAGAATCCGGCGCGAACTTCATACGAATACCTGGGACAAGGACGCCGACCATATCCGTCTCAACGAGGCACAGATCAGCGCGTTCGAAGCATTGGCCGATCATTACACGCGGATGTTCACGGACCCCAACTACCCGGAGCTTTTCCAGACCGGCTATATCTCCGACCCGGAGGATATCCGGGCTTTGACGGCATTCTTCTTCTGGGGAGCCTGGGTCGCTGCGGCCAATCGGCCGGGCGAGAGTTACAGCTATACCATCAACTGGCCCTATGATCCGGCCGCCGGCAACACCCCCGCAGCGGGAACCTATCTCTGGAGTGTCCTGTCGATTCTCGCGCTGTTTTTGGGGATCGGGATTGTGCTCTACGCATACGGCCAGATGAAGACGCTGCGCTACGATCCGTTCGATGGCGGCAGCGATACGTCGCTCACCACGGACGACCTCGAAAACGAATGCGTCCGCCCCACCCAGCGCTCCACGTACAAGTTTTTCGCTTTCGCCATCATCATGTTCGGCCTTCAGGTTCTGGCGGGGATCATCAGCGCCATCGATTTCGTTCGCCCCTTCGGGATTTTCCTCGGCGACATAATCCCCTTCACCGTCGCCCGGAGCTACCATACCCTGTTCCAGATATTCTGGTTCTTCATGTGCTGGGTCGGGTATACCATTTTTTTTCTGCCCGGAATTTCAAGAGTCCCCAGCGGACAGCAATTCCTGATCAACCTGCTGTTCACCCTGTGCGTCATCGTGAACGCGGGTGCGCTGGTGGGAATCTATCTCGGCCAGACGGGAATCCTGACTGGAGACCTCGCGTACTGGTTAGGCAGCCAGGGCTGGGAATTTATGGAACTCGGCCGACTGCTCCAAATTATCATGCTGGGCGCGCTCCTCCTGTGGATAGTCATAATCTACCGCGGGGTGAAGCCGTGGCTGACGCGGAAGAACATCTGGTCCGTTCCGGCATGGCTTCTTTACGGCAGCGGGGTGATGGTCGTGTTCCTGTTTTTCGGACTCTTCGTGACGCCGAAAACGAATTTCGCCATCTCGGACTATTGGCGCTGGATGGTGGTTCACATGTGGGTCGAGGTGACGTTCGAGGTCTTCACGACCGTCATCGTCTCCTACCTGCTGGTCAAGATGGGTCTCATCACCCGCCTGATGGCCGAACGGGTCATCTTTCTCGCCGTGATGCTTTTTTTGATTACCGCGACCGTCGGCATTGCCCACAACTTCTACTGGATCGCCAAACCGATGGGGATCATCGCGCTCGGAAGCGTCTTCTCCACCCTCCAGGTTCTGCCCCTGCTCCTGCTGACTCTGGATGCCTGGCGCATGCGCCAGGAACAGAACCAAGCCAACGCATACCTGAGCAACGGCAACCAGAAGTTCGTGATGGACGGGGTCTGGCTGTTCATCCTTGCGGTCAATTTCTGGAACATTTTTGGGGCTGGGGTATTCGGCTCGTTGATCAATCTCCCGATCGTCAACTACTTCGAGCACGCCACCTACCTCACCGGCAATCATGCGCATGCCGCCATGTTCGGGGTGAAAGGAAACATCGCATTGGGTGGCATGCTGTTTTGCTGCCAGCACCTGTTCCAAAATTACAGCTGGAACCCAAAGCTGATCCGAAGGGCGTTCTGGTCGCTGAACATCGGCGTGGCGATGATGATGTTCCTCGATCTGTTTCCGGTGGGCTTATACCAGCTTTCGATCGTCCTCCAGGATGGGCTCTGGCGCGCCCGCTCACAGGAGATCGTGCATGGCGCCGTGTTCCAGACCTTCACCTACTTCCGCTCGTTGGGCGCGACCGTGTTCGTCATCGGGGGCGTATTGCCTCTGATCTGGTTCATCTTGTCGAGGGGACGCAAGCTCAAGAACGAAATCGAAGCCGGGAAAAGCGCAGGTGCCGTCTACGAGAAGGATTGGGCGGATCAATAAGACCCGGCTTGCGCGGATCACCGCCTGCGTTATGGGCAAGGCCTAGCCGCAGCGGTGAGCGGACGTTCGCGACAAGCCAGATCAGTGTCCATTCCTCCTAAGCGGCCTTTTGCATTCGATCTGAGTCAATCGGGCGTGAGTGTCTGCTTTATGATGCCGAAGAGGTGCGCTTGCCCAAATGAAACCGCCACGTATTTCCCTCATGCCAGTCACTCGGCCATCAATCCGTATTACTATTGCACATACGGACAGGCAACCTTAAAGCCCCAACAAGAAATCAATCTGTTGCCGCGCATCTCAACAGCCTTGATCATCCGGCCTGGTGAAAATCTGGGCACTTGCGCAACCGCAATGATACTAAACCCGAATGGCAAATAAAGAAGCCACAGCCCGCATCAAGATCAACAAGCTGCTCGAAGCGGCTGGCTGGCGTTTCTTCGCCGATGGCAAATCACCTGCAAACATCCAGCTCGAACCCGGCATCACCATCAAGACACCAGACCTTGATGCCTTCGGCGAAAACTTCGAGAAATCTTCAAAGGGATTTATTGATTTCCTTTTGCTCAACGAAAAAGGTTTTCCCTTTATTGTCCTAGAAGCCAAGTCAGAAGACAAAAGCCCGCTCGTCGGCAAGGAGCAGGCGCGCAAATACGCTAACTCCCAGAGCTGCCGCTTCGTCCTTCTTTCCAACGGCAATCTGCACTACTTCTGGGATATTGAGCGCGGCAACCCTTACTTGATCACCAGCTTCCCGACACCCTCGTCTGTAATGGGTTATCAGAAAATCGTACCCGACCCCAAGCGCCTGATCGAAGAAACGGTAAGTGACGATTACGTTGCACTCACGCAGCGCCCCGGCTATGCAGCCGAGGCCGCATGGAAGAACGAGGCAGAGCGCGATGGCTTCATCGCCGCCAATAGCCTGCGCTTCCTCCGTCCCTACCAAATGAAAGCCATGGCCGCGCTGCAAAGCGCCATCAAGGCCGGGAAAGAACGCTTTCTGTTCGAGATGGCCACCGGCACGGGCAAGACGCTCACCGCTGCCGCCGTTATCAAGCTCTTCCTGCGCACCGGCAATGCGCAGCGCGTGCTGTTCCTTGTTGATCGTCTGGAGCTGGAAGACCAAGCCTGGAAAGCTTTCAAAAAGGTGCTCGCCAACGATTACAAAACCGTCATCTATAAAGATAATCGCGACGACTGGCGGCACGCCGAAATCGTGGTTACCACCGTCCAGTCACTGTTGTTCAACAACAAATATCAGCAACTCTTCTCGCCGACCGATTTTGATCTGGTGATTTCCGACGAAGCGCACCGCTCCATCGGTGGCAATGCACGCGCCGTGTTCGATTTCTTCATCGGCTACAAGCTCGGCCTCACCGCCACGCCGCGCGACTACCTGAAGAAATTCGATAAGGCCAAGAACAAGAATACCAAAGACCCGCGCGAATTAGAGCGCCGTTTATTGCTCGACACCTACCGCACCTTCGGCTGCGAGGATGGTCAGCCCACCTACCGCTATTCCCTGCTCGATGGCGTGAAAGATGGCTTCCTCATCAACCCTACCGTCGTGGATGCTCGCAGCGAGGTCACCACGCAGCTACTGTCGGAAGACGGGTTCGTCGTGGACTTCAAGGACGATCAGGGCGAAGACCAGAAAGAAACCTTCAAACAGCGCGAATTCGAGAAGCGCTTTTTCTCCGACGCCACCAACCAGCTTTTCTGCAAAACCTTTCTGCAACACGCGCACCGCGACCCCATCAGCGGCGAGATCGGCAAATCCATCATCTTCGCCGTGAGCCAGAACCATGCCGGAAAACTGGCGCAGATTCTGAACCTGATGGCGGATGTGATGTACCCCGGCAAATACCAGTCCGACTTTGCCGTGCAAGTCACCTCGCAAATCACCGATGCCCAACAATTCACCATCAACTTCACCAATAACAAGCTGCTCGGCTCCGGCAACTTCCTGCCCGCCTATAAGACCAGCAAGGCGCGTATTTGCGTCACGGTAGGCATGATGACCACCGGCTACGATTGCCCCGATCTGCTCAACCTGGGACTGTTCCGGCCAATCTTTTCGCCCACCGATTTCATCCAGATCAAGGGGCGCGGCACGCGCAAACATAATTTTCTCGAAGAGCTGCACGACAAGGATCACAAGGAAAGCATTGTGGATGCGCGCAAGACCTCCTACAAACTGTTCGACTTTTTCGCCAACTGCGAATACTTCGAGGAGGAATTCAACTACGACGAAATCCTCAAACTGCCAAAACCCAAGGGCAAGGGCGGCAAGGGTGCGGATGGCGAGGGTGAAGGTGAAGGCGGCGAAGTAGAAACCTACCAGCACCTCGGCGGCGACATTGTCGCCTCGCTTAAAGTCGAACAGATCACCGCCGAAGGCATGAAGATCGACCGCATGTTCTACCAGCGCTTCGAAGACACCGTGCGCGAAAACGCGACCATCGTTGCAGCCGTCGAGGCCGGTCAGTGGGATAAGGTAATCGACTATGTCAACCGTGAAGTCTTCGACAAGCCCGCCGAATATTACAACCTCGACAAGCTGCGCAAGGCCGCAGCCGTGGATCGCCGCCTCGGCCTGCGCGAAATTCTCGAAAAGATATTCGGCCTGATCCCGCGCTTCAAGTCGAAGGATGAATTGCTCGAAGAAGAGTTCTCCAAATTCGTCGCCGACTACAAGCCGCAGGAAGCCGAGGCCATGCCCGCGCTCAAGAATTACTTCAAAGCCTACGCCACCAGCGAAGAGTTTCGCCGCATCATCGAGAGCGAGGAATACACCGATCTCGCGACCAACCCGTTTTTCTCGACCCGCGATTTCAAAGCCGTGCCCAAACAATACCGCACGCTCATTCCGAATTACATCAAGGATTACGTGTCCTTGAATCAATTTTCAGCGTAGGAGGACTTATGGCTAAAGAAAAAAAATCAACCATAGACGTCATGGGAACAGCCGTTACTGTCCTTTCCCAGCGGGATGAGGACTACATTTCCCTGACCGACATGCTGAAAGCGAAAGATGGTGACTTTTTCATTTCGGACTGGTTGCGGAACCGCAACACCGTGGAATTCCTCGGGATATGGGAGCGCGTCCATAACCCCAATTTTAATTATGGCGAATTCGCCATAATTAAAAGCCAGGCTGGCCTGAACAGCTACAAAATCAGCGTCAAAGAGTGGGTCGCAAAAACCCATGCCATCGGGCTTAGAGCCACTACGGGAAGATACGGCGGCACTTACGCACACAAGGATATTGCCTTCGAATTCGGCATGTGGGTTAGCCCTGAATTCAAAATCTATTTGATCAAGGAGTTCCAGCGCCTCAAGGAAGATGAAAGCCAGCGCCTGTCGCTTGCTTGGAACCTGAACCGCACCTTGTCCAAGCTTAACTACCGCATCCACACCGACGCGATCAAATCGCACCTGATACCCGCCGCTGTGACGCCATCGCAGGCCGCCATCATTTACGCCAACGAAGCGGATATGCTCAATGTCGCCCTGTTCGGCCAGACGGCAAAGCAGTGGCGCGATGCGAACCCAGAGATCGAAGGCAACATGCGCGACTATGCCACCATCGAACAGTTGCTGGTGCTGGCTAATATCGAGGGCATGAATGCCGAACTCATCCACATGAAGCTGTCGCAGGGAGACCGCCTCATGCGCCTCAACGCGATCGCCATACGCCAGATGCAGGTGCTCACCGCCGCACCGGCACTCAAACAACTCAAGAAATAATCCATGCTCGACACCGATACCAAACGCCGCATCGACACCGCCCGCGACATCCTCGTCGGCAAGGTGCCCGACCCGAAATCACAGGTCGAACAAATCACCATCGCGCTGATCTACAAGTTCATGGACGACATGGACGTGGAAGCCGAGGAGCTGGGCGGCAAGCGCAAATTCTTCACCGGCGAGTTTGCCCGCTACGGCTGGGGCAAGGTGATGAGCTCGGAGCTGGGCGGGCACGCGATGCGCGATCTTTACGAGGAAGCGCTGAAGAGGATGCCGGAAAACGACAAGCTCCCGCCACTCTTCCGGAAAATCCTCGAAGATGCGAGCCTGCCGTATCGCGACCCCGAGACGCTGAAGAGCTTTCTCAAGATCATCAACGAATTCACTTACGACCATTCCGAGCGCCTCGGCGACGCCTTCGAGTACCTGCTCTCCGTATTAGGCAGTCAGGGCGACGCGGGCCAGTTCCGCACCCCGCGCCACATCATCGACTTCATGGTCGAGATACTCGCCCCGCAGAAAGGCGAGACCGTCCTCGACCCCGCCTGCGGCACGGCGGGCTTTCTGATTTCCGCCTACAAGCACATCTTGCGCAGCAATACAGACGCGAAAAAGCGCAGCACGCTCACCCCCGAAGAAAAAGGCCAGCTCGCGCAAAACTTCAAGGGCTACGACATCTCGCCCGACATGGTGCGCCTGTCCTTGGTCAACCTGTACCTGCACGGCTTCACCGACCCGCACATCGTCGAATACGACACCCTCACCTCGGAGGAACGCTGGAACGAATACGCCGACGTGATCCTCGCCAACCCGCCGTTCATGTCGCCCAAAGGCGGCATCAAGCCACACAAGCGCTTCTCGATCCAGGCCAAGCGTTCCGAAGTGCTGTTCGTGGACTACATGGCCGAACACCTCACGCCGACTGGGCGCGCGGGCATCATCGTGCCCGAAGGCATCATCTTCCAGAGCCAGACCGCCTACAAAGAGCTGCGCAAACTGCTGGTGGAAAATTCGCTGGTCGCCGTGATCTCGCTCCCGGCGGGCTGCTTCAATCCCTATTCCGGGGTGAAGACCTCGATCCTGATTCTCGATAAATCCATCGCCAGACAGAGCAACAGCGTGGCGTTCTTCAAGGTGGAAAACGACGGCTACGGCCTCGGCGCACAACGCCGCGCCAATGCGGGCGAACAACTCACGCAGGTGCAAGCCGAACTGGCCGAATACCTGCAAGCGCTGCGCAGCCATCAACCCACCGACAACCTTCAGCCCACGCTCGGGCTGATCGTAGCGAAAGAAAAGATCGCCGTGAATGGTGAGTACAACCTCAGCGGGGAGCAGTATCGGGAAGGCGCAGTGCAATCCACACACTTTCCTTGGAGGACGATAGAGTCCCTCGTCGAAACAATCACTCCGCCAGCCAAAATTCAGAAGACTGCTTTCGGTGTCGCCGGTAGATTTCCAATCATTGATCAATCACAGGATGATATTGCGGGGTGGACAGACGACGAATCAGCATTGGTGCGCCCCAGTAAACCGCTGGTGATTTTTGGTGACCATACCTGTGCAATTAAGCTTGTTGAAACGCCCTTTGCACAAGGAGCGGACGGTATCAAGATTTTGCAAACGATAGATGCACTCGACCCGCGATTCCTGTTCCATGTTCTTCGCGTCAGACCTTTAGAGAGCACCGGCTATCAGAGGCATTATTCAAAACTGAAAGAACACCAAATACCTCTGCCGCCGCTGGAGGTGCAGAAGGAGATCGTCGCGGAGATCGAGGGCTACCAGAAAGTCATCGACGGCGCTCGCGCCGTGCTCGACAACTACCGCCCGCACATCCCCATCCACCCCGATTGGCCGATGGTGGAATTGGGTAAAGCGTGTGAAAAAATCATGGATGGAACACACTTCTCGCCGTCGAACACCGAAACAGGAGATCGGTTATACATCACGTCTAAAAACGTCCGCGAGAACTACCTCGACCTTTCGAACATCAGCTACGTTTCTGAGGAAGATCACAGATCCATTTATTCTCGATGCTCCGTGAAAATAGGTGACGTTCTCTACATCAAGGACGGCGCAAATACTGGTTTAGCCGCCATCAACACACTATCCGAGGAGTTTTCACTACTTTCGAGCGTAGCAGTGATGCGAGGAAAAGCAGAGATATTGGATAACCGTTATCTAGCCTTCTATCTGAACTCAGGGTATGGCAGACAAAGCATGCTCTCCATGATTTCGGGCGTTGCCATTACGAGGCTTACTCTGACCAAACTTAATTCGGCACTGGTTCCTCTTCCTGACATCGCCACGCAGCAAGCCATCGTCGCCGAGATCGAAGCCGAGCAGGCGCTGGTCGCGGCCAACCGCGAACTGATCGCGCGCTTCGAGAAGAAAATCCAGGCCACCCTCGCCCGCGTCTGGGGCGAAGCAGAACCCGCCGCCCCGGAACCCTGAGCCATGGAAGAAGCCGCCGAACTCGGCAACTATCTGCCACTTTCCTTCAAGACGCCGAAGGAGCAGGAATATGTGGCATTTCTGTGGGATGCCTTCGCATCGAACTGCGCGAACTAGAAATACCAGCTCGCCTTTCTCGCCTGCCACATGCTCACGATGAGCTTCGTCTATTTCAATATCTGGCAGATCAAGCAGAACAAGCCGAAAGACTTCGGGAAAGAGCTCATCGGCTTCAGCAAAGACATCGAGAAGGATATGGTGCTTTATCTGGAAGCATGTCTCGAAGAAGCTGGAGATGATGCTGCCTTTATTGCCAAAGCACTCGGTACCATTGCCCGTGCCAAGGGCATGACGCAACTAGCCAAGGAAACCGGCTTGGGTCGCGAAAGTTTATACAAAGCTTTATCCGGCGAAGGCAATCCAAGTTTTGCAACTATTCTCAAAGTCACCACGGCGCTAGGTATCAAGTTACACGCACAGCCAGCGTAGCGCTGGAATAAATGTAGCTAGCGATACCCAAGGTTTCACGAATTTTGCGTATGACTCATTCCGGGCAATGAGTTTGCAAAACCGACTGCCGACGCTGGTAGATGCACAAAGAACTGGCAGAAGGTGTCGTTAGCAGATGCTAGCCAAGCGCCACTTTCGTGTACGCCGTATCGACAAATATCGGCGCGCTGGCGAATGCCTGATGGTGGTTGGTTAATTTGCCCCTACGGTTCCTGATTGTCCAGGCCCAATTCCTGAATCTTGCGCGTCAGGGTATTGCGCCCGATACCGAGCAGCGTGGCGGCTTCGATGCGCCGCCCGTTGGTGTGCTGCAAGGCTTGCAGAATCAGGGTGCGCTCGAATTGCGCGGTGAAGGCATCCATGATGCGCCCTTCGCCGCGCTGCAAGGCCAGCCCCGCTTGCTGTGCCAGCGCGGTACTCCAATCCCCGCTTGCCGCCGCCGCATCTTCACTGGCCGCATCGCGCCATTCCGGCGGCAGGTCGGCTATTTCAATCACGTGCGAGGGCGTCATCACGGTCAGCCAGTGGCAGAGATTTTCCAGTTGCCGCACGTTGCCGGGAAAGTCTTGCGCGCTGAGATGGCGCAACGCCGCATCGCTGAATTGTTTTTGCCCGACGGCCAGTTCGCGCGCGCTTTTTTGCAGGAAATATTTCGCCAGCAGCGGGATATCTTCGCGCCGTTCGCGCAACGGCGGCAGGCGCAGCCGGATCACGTTCAGCCGGTGAAACAAGTCCTCGCGGAACAGCTTTTGTTTGACGCGCTCGTCGAGATTTTGATGCGTGGCGGCGATGATGCGCACGTTGGCCTTGATCGGCTGGTGCCCGCCGACACGATAAAAATTTCCGTCGGATAGCACGCGCAGCAAACGGGTTTGCAGTTCGGCCGGCATGTCGCCGATCTCATCGAGGAACAATGTGCCGCCTTCGGCTTGTTCGAAACGCCCATGCCGCGTCGCGGCCGCACCGGTGAACGCGCCGCGTTCGTGGCCAAACAATTCCGATTCGAGCAAATCCTTGGGAATGGCGGCGGTGTTGATCGCGATGAACGGCTTGTCGGCGCGCGGGCTGTGGCGGTGCAGGGCGCGCGCCACCAGTTCCTTGCCGGTGCCGGATTCGCCGTTGATGAGCACCGTGGCGTGCGATTGCGCCAGCCTGCCGATGGCGCGGAACACTTCCTGCATCGCGGGGGCCTGGCCGAGGATATCGGCGATCACATCGGCCGGTTCGGCTTCGCCCGATTTGCGCTGGCTTTGCTCCAGCGCGCGCCGGATCAAGTCTACCGCGTGATTGATGTCGAACGGTTTGGGGAGGTATTCGAATGCGCCGCCCTGAAACGCCGAGACGGCGCTTTCCAGGTCGGAATAAGCGGTCATGATGATGACCGGAATGAGCGGGTGGCGCTGGTGCAGCGCCTGTATGAAATCCAGCCCGGAACTGCCGGGCATGCGGATATCGCTGACGACCACTTGCGGCGCACCGTGGCTCAACGCGCGCAATGCGTCGTCCGCCGTGGCGAAGCTCTTGAACTCGATATTTTCGCGCGCCAGCGATTTTTCCAGCACCCAGCGGATGGAGCGGTCGTCGTCTATGATCCAGACAGATTTCATTTCATCACCTCGGTTTATTGATTTAGGGGCTAGGGATTAGGGGCTTGAGGCTAGAAAGTCACCTACCCCTAGCGTACCCCCCTAGACCCCAGCCCCTAGCCCCCTCAAGGAAGCGGCAACAGCACGGTGAAACAGGTGCGCCCCGGTTCGCTGTCGAATTCTATCGCGCCGTGGTGCTGGCTGATGAAGTCCTGTGCCAGCGTCAGCCCGAGGCCGTGTCCATCGACATGCCCCGATACCAGCGGGTAAAAAATCTTGTCCTGCAATTCCGGCGGGATGCCGGGGCCATTGTCGATGATCTGCACCATTACCGCCAGACGGTGGCGGCGCTTGACCAGCGTCACCTGCCGCGCGATGCGGGTGCGCAGGGTGATGGTGCCGCTGCCCTGCATCGCCTGCGCGGCGTTGCGCACGATGTTGAGCACGGCTTGTATCAGCTGCTCTTTATCGCCGACCAGCGCGGGCAGGCTGATGTCGTAGTCGCGCTGTATCGTCAGGCCAGCCGGTCTTTCCGCCAGCACCACGCTGCGCACGCGCTCCAGCACTTCGTGGATGTTGAGCGCGCTGTAGTGCGAAGCGTTCTGCGGGGAGAGCAATTTCTCCATCAGCGAGCGCAGCCGGTCCGCTTCCTGCACGATGACCTGGGTGTATTCGCGCAAGGCCGGTTTATCCAGTTCCTGTTCGAGCAATTGCGCCGCGCCGCGTATGCCGCCGAGCGGGTTCTTGATCTCGTGCGCGAGGTTGCGCAGCAGCAGACGACTGGCCTGGGTCTGATCCAGCATCTGTTCCTCGCGCGCCAGCTTCAGCGGTCGGTCCATCGGGTGAAATTCCAGCAGCAAACAAAATTTATCCAGCTGTATCGGCGTCACCGCGCAGCGCAAATGCAGCTTGCCGTGCGCATGCGCGCCAAGGGTCAGGTCGTGTTCGATATAGCTGGCGTTATCCCGGATCGCGTGCTGCATCGCGTTGGTTAATTGCCCGGTATCCGTAAATGCCTGATGTACCGGATGGCCGAGCAGGTTCTTGCCGCTCACGTCGAACAGATGTTCCGCTGCCGGATTGATATAAACGATGCGCGACTCTTCATCCAGCAGGATAACCGCTGTGGCGAGATATTCGAGGGTAAGGGAAGGAAATTCAGGCATACGTTCCTACCAAGCAGAATACATGCCAGAAAATTGGATTTACTTGAGTTTGGACAGCTCGGTTTTCAGCGCTTCGATATTTTTCTGATGCAAATCGACCTGCTCGTTCAGCGTCCTGATTTTTTCTTCATATTTCGCCACGTTGCGGTAGGTTTTTCCGTCCTGGCCTTTGTAAACCTCAGGGTTCGCCTCGCCTTCCTTCAAGTTCTGTCTGGATTCTTCGAGCAATTGTTGCTCGGAACTCAACTCGTCTTGCAGGATTTTGCGGCGCGTGTCGTCACGCCCTTTCTGCATCGTGCCATCCACCTTCGGAAAGCCTTCCGGCGAAGCGGCTGACCGCGGGCGCGCCGGCGGAACCATGGTGGGCAACGGCTCCAGAATAATCTTCTTGCCGCCCTTGAGGGGCGTACTGGAATAAGTGACATGCCCTTCGGCGTCCACCGCCTTGTAAATCTCCGCCTGCACCACAACCGGGCCGAGGCATATTATCGCCAGCAAGTATCCAAGTTTCATCTTCCGTTCTCCTGCAAAGTGTCCGGCTAAGTATAGGGCAAGCACCGTGCCCAGACAAATTTTTACCGCCCAAAGCAAAACGGGGCTTGCGCCCCGTTTTGCGGTTACACATTGCGCGATTAAATGCTGTAATACATGTCGAATTCAATCGGATGCGTGGTCATGCGCAGGCGGTTGACCTCCTCCATCTTCAGGGTGATGTAGGCATCGATGAAGTCGTTGGAGAACACGCCGCCGCGCGTCAGGAACTCGCGATCCTTGTCCAGATGTGCCAGCGCTTCATCCAGCGAGGCGCACACGGTCGGAATCTTTGCATCTTCTTCCGGCGGCAAATCGTACAGATTTTTATCGGCAGGGTCGCCGGGGTGGATCTTGTTCTGGATGCCATCCAGGCCGGCCATCATCAGGGCGGTGAAACACAGATACGGGTTGGCGGTCGGGTCCGGGAAACGCGTCTCGATGCGGCGCGCCTTGTCGCTGGCCACATGCGGGATGCGGATCGAAGCGGAGCGGTTTTTCGCCGAATAGGCCAGCTTGACCGGCGCTTCGTAGTGCGGAACCAGACGCTTGTAGGAGTTGGTGCCCGGGTTGGTGATCGCGTTCAACGCCTTGGCGTGCTTGATGATACCGCCGATATAGTACAGCGCGGTTTCGGACAACCCCGCATAGCCGTTGCCGGCAAACAGGTTCTTGCCGCCCTTCCAGATGGATTGGTGCACATGCATGCCGGAGCCGTTGTCGCCCACGATGGGCTTGGGCATGAAGGTCGCGGTCTTGCCGTACTGGTGTGCGACGTTGTGCACGACGTATTTCAGCACTTGAGTCTGGTCGGCGCGGCGCACCAGCGTATTGAACTTGGTGCCGATTTCGCATTGCCCGGCGGTCGCCACTTCGTGGTGATGCACTTCGACTTCGATGCCGATGTCTTCCAGCGCCAGACACATCGCGGCGCGAATGTCGTTCAGGCTGTCGACCGGCGGAACCGGGAAATAGCCGCCCTTCACCATGGGGCGATGCCCGGTGTTGCCGCCATCGAATTTCTCGCCGGTTGCCCAGGCGGCCTCTTCGGAGTTGATCTTCAGCGAGCAGCCGGACATGTCGACATGCCAGTTCACCGAGTCAAAAATGAAGAACTCCGGCTCCGGGCCGAAATAAGCCGTGTCGCCGATGCCGCTGGATTTGAGATAGGCTTCGGCGCGTTTCGCGATGGAACGCGGGTCGCGGTCATAGCCCTTGCCATCGGTCGGCTCGATCACGTCACAGGTGATCACCAGCGTATTTTCGTCCATGAACGGATCGAGATAGGCCGTCGCCGGATCCGGCACCAACAGCATGTCCGACGCCTGAATGCCTTTCCAGCCGGCAATGGAGGAACCGTCGAACGCGTGGCCTTCTTCGAACTTTTCCATACCCACGTACTTGGCTGGCACACCGACATGCTGCTCCTTGCCGCGCGTATCGGTAAAACGGAAATCCACGAACTTGACGTCGCGGTCTTTAATCATCTTCAACACATCATTTGCCGACATCGACATAACTTTCTCCCCAAAAAAATATGAAACGCAAAATACAAAAAATAAGAATCAAATGAAACTAACGAATATAAAACCTGGAATTTTACGAACGCAGGAAGTGTGCCAACTGCTTCTTTATAGTTATGCGGCATTGTGCCATAGGTCGTCGATGCAGCACATAAAATATTTGCACCAAAACTGAGCGCTTCACCGTCGCTTGCGCACTAATTCTGTGCGTGGCTGCGGTGAATATGAATGGCGCGGAATAACTGGTCATCGCTCGCTATCTCGTTGCAGCGCGCCTGCAAATCGTCCGCATGCTTTTCTTGCGCCTGGCCGCTGGACAGATATATTTCCACATCCACTTTGCCGTCCAGATAGTGAAACACCACGCGATTATCCGCCACGGCCGAGTCCCCCAATCGCTCGGCAAGATGCTCCAGCAAAATCGGGCGACCGGGCAAATGCGCGTTGGGTTTGGTTTGCATATCGTCTTCCGGATCGATGTGCACCATCACGTCCATTACATGGTGTTTCTGGAGCACGGCATGGCGCGCCGATTCGGCGATGAAATGCCCTTCCGAAACACTGATTTTTGGGTCAACCAAAACATGTGCATCGACCAGCGCATTGTCGGCCATTTTGCGCGTGCGCAACTCATGCAGCCCGCGCACACCGTGGGTATTGAGCAGGGTTTGCCGGATGGCCTCGACCTCCTCCTCATCCAGCCCGGTATCGATAAGTTCTGACATCGCTTCCAGGGCCAGTTTGCCGCCCATATGCGCGATCATCACCCCGACCACTGCGGCGGCAAGCAGATCGAAGAAGGTATAGCCCAGCAGATTGCCGGCGATTCCGACGATGACCACCAACGAAGACGCCGCATCCGAGCGCGCATGCCATGCGTTGGCCACCAGCATCTGCGAGCGCACCCGCTTGGCTACCGCCAGCATGTAGCGGAACATTCCTTCCTTGGCGACGAGGGCGACAACCGCGATGGCGAGCGCCAGCGGGCTGACGGCCCGCAACGCCTCGGGATGCTGCAAACGCATTGCGGCAGCCACCAGCAACCCCACGCCGAGCGCCGCAAGAAAAGCTCCCAGAATAAGCGTCGCGGCGGTTTCCACCCGCGCGTGCCCGTAAGGGTGATTGGCATCGGCGTGGCGGTTGCCGTGACGGTTCGCGTACAGCACCAGCACGTCGGAAAGCAAATCCGACAGGGAATGCAAACCATCGGCCATCAAGGCTTGCGAGTGCGCAAAAAATCCGCCCACCACCTGAAAAAACGTCAGCAGCAAATTGATGACGATGCTCACCCAAGTGCTTTTTTGCGCGGCGGCAAAACGCTCGGGGTTGGTCGGCTCAAAAGTGCCGATATCTGCTCTGGGTTGCTGCGGATGAGCGTGATTTTTCATGTCGGTTGCGCTAGTATGCGATGGTGGTACGGGGTCAATTCTACATCCGTCGTGCCGTTACATTCAAAAAGAAAGAGTCAATATGGGAAAAATTACCGCCATTCTGCAAGCCGCACAGCAACGCGCCAAAGAAATGAACCTGCCCTACAAGGGAGCGCTGCATCCCGACGAGGCTTATGAAATCCTGCAATCCGCACCCGGGGCCAAGTTGCTGGATGTCCGTACCCGCGCCGAACTGGACTGGGTAGGGCGTGTGCCCGGCGCCGCAGAAATCGAATGGGCAACCTATCCGGGCATGAAACCCAACCCTAATTTCCTCGCCCAGCTCGAACAGCAAGTGGACAAGGAAGCATTGGTGCTGTTTATGTGCCGCAGCGGAATGCGCTCGCATCATGCGGCAAGCGCAGCCGCAAAGGCCGGTTATGGTGACTGCTACAACGTGCTGGAAGGCTTCGAGGGCGACATGGATGCCGACGAACACCGCAACACGGTCAGCGGGTGGCGCGCGGCGGGGTTGCCCTGGGAACAGAGTTAAAAAAACCTCTGCAATACCGAAATGGCCTTATTGCTTATCGGTAGCCGGGTACATACCCAACTTATCGAGCAAGACTCGATCCGCTGCAACATCCGGATTGCCGGTAGTCAGCAACTGCTCGCCGTAGAAAATCGAATTGGCGCCAGCCAGAAAACATAGCGCCTGTACCGCCTCGGACATTTGTTGCCGTCCCGCGGAAAGCCGCACGCGCGCCGTTGGCATGGTGATGCGCGCCACGGCAATGGTGCGCACGAAATCCAGCGGGTCGAGTTCTGCGGTTTGCGCCAGCGGCGTGCCTTCCACCTTGACCAGGTTGTTGATCGGCACGCTTTCGGGATAAGGGTTCATGTTGGCCAGCTGCGCAATCAGGCCCGCGCGCTGCGTGAGGTTTTCGCCCATGCCGACGATGCCGCCGCTGCAAATGCTCATACCCGCGTGGCGCACGCGCTCCAGCGTGTCGAGCCGATCCTGATAATCGCGCGTGCTGATGATGTTGCCGTAGAACTCCGGCGCAGTGTCCAGGTTGTGGTTGTAGTAATCTAGCCCGGCGGCGCGCAGTTGCTCGGTTTGCTCGTCGTTCAGCATGCCCAGCGTGGCGCAGGTTTCCATGCCCAGCTCGCGCACCGCCTTGACCATTTCCACCACGCTCTCCATGTCTTCAGCGCTCGGTTCGCGCCATGCCGCACCCATGCAAAACCGCCCGGCGCCCTTTTGCTGCGCGGCGCGCGCGGCGGTCACCACCGCCTCCACCTCAAGCATTTTCCGGTCTTCTACTCCGGCAGAATTAAACGCCGACTGCGGGCAATAGCCGCAATCCTCGGTACAGCCGCCGGTTTTGATCGACAGCAAGGTGGAAAGCTGTACCGCATTCGGGTCAAAATGCTCGCGGTGTACCTGCTGCGCGCGGTACAGCAGGTCGGCGAACGGCAATTTAAACAAAACTTCCACATCGGGCACGCTCCAGCGTTGCGGGGCGGCGGCCTGTTTGGCGGGGCGGATAAATTCTATGGTTTGGGTATTCATGGCGACTTAACTGGGTATGATTCGGGTTATCCGGTAGCGGCGCATCATCCTTGAAAGGGCAATGACTTGTCAATTCTGCGCGATATTATTCTGAACATCCGCACAGGAATTAAGCGGATTCTGCCCGCACAGCCTTGTGTGCTGTGTGGCAGCATGAGCCACGACGGGCTGTGGTGTGCGGCTTGCGATAATGCCTTGCCGTATCTTGACCTGCCGCATTGCCCGGCCTGCGCCCTGCCGACGCCCACCGGCGAAGTATGCGGGCAATGTCTCAAGCACCCGCCGTTATTCAATCAGACCACTGCCGTGTTCGGCTACGCCTTCCCGCTCGACAAGCTGATACAGACGATGAAGTATGGCGAACAACTCGCACTGGCGCACGCCTTCGCGAAAAAGCTGGCGCTCGGAATCAATAAAAACGATTTGCCGGATTGCGTCATTCCCATGCCATTGCATCCGGCCAAGTTACGCAAACGCGGCTTCAATCAATCGTTGCTGCTCGCCACAGAAACTGCCCGCGAACTGGGTATTGAGTTGCTGCCCGATACCTGCCAGCGCGTGCGCGACACGCCACCGCAATCCGCCCTGCCGTGGAAGGAGCGCAAAAAGAACATGCGCGATGCGTTTTGCTGCGATGTGGATTTAACCGGCAAGCATGTTGCCTTGGTGGATGATGTGCTGACCACCGGAGCCAGCCTGAACGCACTCGCCGGGGCGGTGCAAAAGCGGGGGGTAAGCAAAATTAGTGCATGGGTGGTGGCGCGGACGTTGCCGCACTCCGGAAGCAGGTAATCTGACGGGAGCCTCTATCTGCCCGTCACAGCTTTGGTTTTTTCGGCGCTAGCAATTGTTTCATCAATAAAATCGAACAACGTTTTGTTGCCGCGCCGCATCCAGATTGTGCCGTTAATCCCGCCGATTGGATTCTCGTTGGCAAATCTCAAAGATTCCTGCAATTCTTTCAAGGCAACCAGCAATTCATCCTTTTGCCTGGCCGTGAGCGGCTCGTCTTTCTGCCTGGTTGCAGGCAATACATCCTTCTGTTTGGTTGCAGGCAGCACGTCCTTCTGCTTGGTCGCAAGCGACACAATCTTTTGCTTGGTCGAAAGCGAAACAATTTTCTGCTTGGCCACGTGCAACTCATCTTTTTGCTTAGCCACCGCAGCCAATAACTCATCCCTCTGCTTTGTCACAGCATCCAGTAATTCACTTTTCTGCCGGGCCGCAAGCAGCTCGCCATTTTGCTTGGCCACAACAGCCGCCAACTCATCCTTCTGCCTCGTTAGCGCAGCCAGTAATTCATCTTTTTGTTTACTTGCCAGCAACTCATCCTTTTGCTTGGCTACCAGCAATTCATTTTTCTGTCTGGCCATCTGCAGTTCGTCTTCCTGCTTGGCCAGAGCAGCCCGCAATTCACTGTCCTGTTTGGCCAGCGCAACTTGCAACTCATCTTTCTGCTTCGTTAGCGCAGCCAGCAATTCATCTTTCTGTTTACTTGCCAGCAGTTCATCCTTCTGCTTGGATACCAGCGCTTCATTTTTCTGTCTGGCCACCAGCAATTCATCTTCCTGCTTGGTCAGGGCAGCCTGCAATTCATTGCGCTGCTTGGTCAGGGCAGCCAGCAACCCATCCTTCTGTTTGTTGGCCAGCAACTCATCTTCCTGCCGGGTCAGGGCAGCCTGCAATTCATTGCGCTGTTTGGTCAGGGCAGCCAGTAATTCATCCTTGTGCCGGGCCACCAGCAACTCATCCTTCTGCCGGGTCAGGGCAGCCTGCAACTCATCCCTTTGCTGGGTCAGAACAGCCAATAATTCGCCCTTATGCTCATCCGCCAGCAAATCATTTTGCTGCTTGATTGCCAGCGAGCCATCTTTTTGCCTAGCTAGCGCTGCCTGTAGCTCGTCCCTCTGTTGAGTCAGGGCAGCCAGCAACTCATCCTTGTGCTTATCCGCCAGCGAATCATTTTTCTGCCCGGTTGCCGGCAAGCCGCCTTTTTGTCTGGCTAGCGCAGCCTGCAACTCATCCCTCTGTTTGGCAACAGCAGCAAGCTCTGCTACACCGGCAGCCAGTCCGGCCCTGAAATTCAATTCTACAAGCTGCTCGGTAGTAACCCAATTATGGAAGTTGTCCGACTTGCACCATCTCTCAAATGCTTCTCTTGCCTTATTCGCATCGATGTCATTGGCCATGGCTTGGTATCTGCGCTTAAATTAACGTAACTTGTTTTGTATAGCGGCATTGTATAGCGGCTCCCGATTCCCGGACAATAATTTAAGGGAGAGCCTGCGATACAAAGAAGCGGCGGCGGCAGCCGGGAAAAGCGGAAAACACTGCGGTTGGCGACGGTGATTGCCGCGGCGGCGCTTCCGTTCTCTGACCCGTCAAAGCCCCTTGAGCTTTTGCTGCACGAACTCACGCAGCTCGGGGCTGAGTGTTTGTGTCTCAAGCGCACGCTTGAACGCATCTTTTGCTTCGGCATTGCGTTGTACCGCCCGCAGGGAAATGCCGTAGCCCATCAGCCAAATGCCATTGTTCGGTGCGAGTTGCAGCACGATCTGGTAATGCGCGATCGCCTCATTATGGCGGTTCTGGCGTTGCAGCAGCGCCGCGAGGAAAGCCTGGTAATCGGCTTGCTGGTCGGCAAAGGGCAGCGATTTTTCCAGCGTCGCAAGCGCCTCGCCCACCGCGCCGCGCTCCACTTGCAGACGCGCCAGCAACATGGCAAAACTCGCCTGCTCGGGCCTGCTCTTTATCCCCTCATGCAATACCCGCTCCGCCTCTGCGCCGCGCTTGTTTTCCAGCAGCAACGCCACCAGCGCCTGGCGCGCCGCGTCATGCCCCGGATTCAGGCGCAACGCCGCCTCATATCCCGCCAAAGCATCGGTGCTATTTCCCTGCTGCACCAACCCGGATGCTTTGTGAAATTCCGCATCGGCTTGTTGCGCCGGGCTGATTTGCTTCTTCGGCAAATCTCCGCTGGATGCCGGGGCAGCAGCACGGGCATCCGGCAAGCTGCCTTGGTTTTGTGGCGTTTCACTTGATTCGCTTAACGGTCGTTCCGATGCAAGGGCACGAGGTGGCGCTGACAACCCGCGTCGGCTTGGTAACGGTTTATTGGGCTCGCTCAACGGTCTTGCCGGCGCAACAGCGTTGGGATCCGTTGATGGATTGTGCGGACTCAGCAACGGCTTGGTTGATTGGCCCAACGGCTTAGCCGGAGCGGCGGCATCGCCGCCTTTTACCGCATTCGGGGAAGGTGGCGTAACAGCGCTCAATTCCGGACTCAGTTGCGACGCAGGCACGAGTGTTTCCGCAACCGGTTCATTCATAACACCAGACGCCGGTGCGGCAATAACTGTGACAGGCTTAGCCTGAACATTGCTTGCCGTTACAGCGGCCGGTTTCTTTATCCGCGGCCATTGCCATACCAGCGCGCCGACAGCCAAAACCGCACCCAAAACCAGCAACGCGGCTTTGAGCTTGCGCGTATCGCGCACCGGCGGAACGGCCCGCACCATGGTTTGCCCGGATAGCCTTTGCGCGCCGCGTTGTTCAATTTGATTCAAAACCTGATTGATGACACTCATGAGAACCTCTATAAATTCAGAGTTCGCCCAAAGGCGAGGCGCGGAAATGGGGCAAGCAGCAGTTTGGATGAAGTGGGACAAGCAGGCAAGCCGAATAGCAGCGGCTCGCAAATGTGGATTTTAGAGGCTCCCTCATTGCAATACTACCCACGCAACGCCCAGTGACACCAACATTGCCGCCATAACGGCAACCGCCCAGGGCTGCCAGTCGGGATACACTTCCGGCGTGTCGGCTGCGGCATCGCGGATATGCCTGACGGACACTTGTTGCAACCCCTCGCTGAATGCCAGCATCAAGGCCTTGTGCGCAACGATGTTGACCAGCCTCGGTGTGCCGCGTGAAATGCGCTGCAGCTTGGCAACCGCACTTTTGCTGAACAGTGTTTCGCCGGAAAACCCGGCCACCGTCAAACGATGGCGCAAATAGCGATCCAACTCGTCCTTGCGCAATCCTTTCAGGTCATACTGGAAGCTGATGCGCTGGCGCAATTGGCGTATTGAATGATGGCTCAAATGTTCGTCCAGTTCCGGCTGGCCGAACAGCACCACCTGCAACAACTTGCGCTTCTCGGTTTCAAGATTGGTCAGCAAGCGCAATACCTCAAGGCTTTCCAACGGCATGGCTTGCGCCTCGTCGAGGCAGACCAGAACGCGCGGGCCATTGCGCGCGCACTCCAGCAGCGTGCCCGTCAATCCCTTCAACAACTGATGCTGATCGGCATCCTTCCCTATCGGCAAACGGAACTCCTCCGCCAATGCCAGCAACAAAGCACGCGGCTCCAGATAAGGGTTGGGGATATAAGCCGTAATGAAACGCGTAGCGGGGGATACGGCAATACTTTGATCCTGCGTGCCGATTAACGTGGTGGATTGGCGCCCCTGGTTCAGCGCGGTCAGAAATTTGCGGCACAGCAACGTCTTGCCGCTTCCCACCTCACCGGTGATTTTGATGAAGCCTTCGCCGTTGCGTACTGCCACCAGCAAGGTGTTGAGCGCTTCCTGATAACTTGAGCAGGCAAAAAAGAAACTGGTGTCCGGGGTTAAAGTGAAGGGTGCTTCGCGCAGGCCAAAGTGTTGTAGATACATAAGCGTGTCACCCAGAGAACAGATTCAAGGTGCATTCCGGCTGCAACCTCATTTCTGTGTGCTGTCCTCCGTCGTCGGCCCTCTGATTCATGGTTTGCTGTTTGCAGGCGATTTCAACAGCCCGTTGAAGCGGTCACGGCTTTGTGCGATGTCTTCTGACCAATCTTTTTCACTATCCACTACAGTGGGTTTCAGCAAAATAATCAACTCGCTTTTTTGGCTAATTTGCTTGGTTTGCCCAAACATCGTCTTGGTCAAACCAGGCAAACCGGATCTATCATCGGAACTGGACTGCTTCATCAAGCCGCCAATTACCACAATCTGTCCGTCGCGGGCACGCACGATACTGTCTGTCTCAGAAACTGTTTTGGATGCCATCGGCACTGAAAAACTGCTCCCCTGCACAGTAGCTGACTTGGTAATAGTCTGCACGTCCGTCACCGAAGGATGAACATGCAAAATGATTTCGTTGTTTTGATCAATGCGCGGCGTGACATCCAATACTATCCCTGAAAAATACTTTACGGTGTTCGGTGTAGCGCCTGTTGCCGTAAGCAAACTACCGCCCAAAGTAGTATTGGCAGTAGCACTGGTAACGCCATCAAAATAGCTTTCATCCACACCCACCTTGAGTATGGCTTTCTGGTTATTGATTGTCGCAATGCGTGGGCTGGATAGCACTTGGACATTCCCCTGCGTTTCGAGAAAGCTTAGCAAAGCCGCGAAATTATTGGTTTGAAACGCCAAACCGAACATTGAACCCAGACTTGGCAGGCTGGATGCCAATGCCGCCGTCGTACCTGCTGCGGCACCGAGATTCGCTGCCGCCTGCGGCAACGTCATATTTGATCCTGCGCCCATCTGCCCGGCCGACAGCGTACTATTACGTGTCGGAGCTTTTCCGAACGCGGCCCAGTTCACGCCGCTCTGGAATCCATCGTTCAGCTTCACTTCAACTATTTTCGCCTCAAGAATCACCTGTCTTTCAACAGAAATTTGCGAAGCCTTGAGATAAGCTGCGATATTCCTCAACTCATCCGGCATGGCGCGCACCACAATAACGCCGGACATCGGGCTAATCACTACGCTGCGCCCTTCCTTATTGCCCACAATGGCTGTCAGCGAGGTTTGCAATTCTTTCCAAAAATCAACATCGCTGTTCATGGTCACATTGCTGCTACTGCTTCCGCTACTGGTGCCCACTGCGCCGGTTGTGCCAGTCGTGCCAGTCGTGCCAGTCGTGCCAGTCGTGCCAGTCGTGCCGGTCGTGCCGGTTGTGCCGGTTGTGCCGGTTGCAGAGCCGCTGCTTACCTGCAATGCGGAGTCTCCACGGCGCTGTCCGGTCAAGTAATTCACCTGAAAGAGCCGAGTCTGCAATGCTATCGACTGGATATATATCCGCGAGCCATCAAGCTTGTAATCATAACCATACATCTCGCGAATTGCTTCAAGTGATTCAAGCACCGTCACATCTTTTAAATTCAGCGATACGCTACCGCTGACATCCGGGTGCAGCAGCATGCTGTAGCGCGTACCCGACACAATCGCCATGAACACTTGGCTGGCCGGCGTATTGTTAACCGTTAAGTCAAATTTCGTTTCCAGCGGCTTCCCCACCTTGGGCAGAATCATTGCCAGCGGCGGCAGCAAGGCATTATTCACCTCGTCCGCCCTGCTTGGCTTGACGCTATCCTGCACGGATTGATTCATTTCGTGCCGAATGGCATCTGCCGTCTGATTTCGAGCAGTCGGTGTAGCACAGCCCGCCAGCAGCAGGCCAGCACACAACCATATCGAAACTCTCATTTACGCTCCTTGCGTGCTTCCAGCCTAGTTTTTTGCGCTAACCCGCCCTCCTTTATGGATAATTGGGGCGCAGCCTGAATCTCTTTTTGCATAATCCTCACATCGGGAAACAGCGTCAACACTTGACGCCCCTGTGCTCCCTGTAACACTACGCCAGTTTCGCTCACCTCAATCAATGTAGCATCACCATGTTTACCCTTCAATTCAACGGTTTCACCGTCAATAATTGCGGCACGGCGGGTTTTGGAAATAATAACGGATTGCAAGCCTGATGGCGCACCTCTCCCTGTTGTCGCTGCAGAAATAGCAATAATAGCCGGTGGACGAGTAGGGTCGGGCAATTCCTCGGCATGGCAAAAGGCTGAAAACAGAAGGCAGAAGATATAACCAACGACCTGTTTGGTGTTATTTACCAGCCTGCGGCCAACAAACTTGCAGCTGCTTGGGGATTGCATAGCAAAAGGATTAACAACCCCACAAAAAGACAGCAGGTTGTTTGCCGCTATGCGGTACATTCCACAAGACTGTGCGGCGCAGCCGCGACAAAACCTCTGGTCTCCAATCATACTTTCAGCCATGCCTTATCCAAGCTCAAAGTGTGCAAAGTCAAGACAAGCACTCCATCAGGGTATTTGTCCACAATAAAGCTCACCTCATCCCAGTACATCTGTGTCGGCGCTTTCTCCACCGCAGTGAGGTATTGCAGCAAATCCAGATAACCGCCGCGCAAGGTAATTCTTACACCGTGCCGGAAGATTTGCTTCTGCTCGGCTTTGGTGTTTTTGGTTGGCGCAGTCACCAAACTTGCCGGCAAAGTCTCCAGCGCAACCAATTGCAACTTACCATTTTTATTCAAAATTTGTTCCAGCATGCCAGCTATTTTGTCTGGATCAACCAGATGATCTCGCCGGCCTTTAATATCTTCCTGCTGCGCCTCCAATTGCTTCTTAAGTTGCGCAATCCTTGCGCGCAGCGGCGAATGCTCATCCTCCTTCTTGGCCTGAGATATAGACTGCACTTTATCTTGCAGCTCTTTCATTTGCCCTTGCAACTTCATCAGCTTTGCCGATAACGCCTTCTGTTTTTCCAAGAGAGGATCCAGCAGCACCGTGCTGGTCAGCGCTATCAGCGCAAACGCTATTGCAGCGAACATTACCATGCGCTCACGCAAAGGCATCGCTTCCACCTTGCCTTGCATCAACCCCCAATAATATTTCATTCAAGCCTCATTTTTTGGCCTCACTAACGGGCGTCGAATGCAGTGTGAATTCCACATAACGTGGCGGAGAAGCCGAGCTTAATCCTTTTCCGGCACCCACTTGAATTTGCAAGGTAGAGAAGGTCTTGCCATGCATGATTTTTTCTTTACCCAGGCGTTGAATGTAGGTTGGCAACAATTCCGGATTCAATACCCCGCCACTCAAGCTGATGTCCGCCCCATCGCCCATCCCATCACTGGATATCTTGAAACCGGTCAACCACAACCCTTGCACAACCTGACGAGAAAATGCGCGCATATATTCAGAAAACCCCGTGGTGATGCCTCCCGCTCTTGAGTTTAATGCCTCAATCAATTCTTTTTGCTCACCCAATTCATTCTCCAGCTTTGACGCCTCCGCCTGCAATTCCTCCGTGGACTGCTGCGGCGAAAATTCGCTAGTGAAGCGAGTCAAGCGCGCTTGCTCGGCATTATATCGTTGCGCGTTATCTTCGAATTGTTTAGTAAGTTGGAGCGACTGGTAGAATGCGTAACCATAAAAAAGCATCGACCCAAAAATAACAAAACCAATAGCCTGCAGCATGTTCTGAAACGAAAAATAATCGCGCTGTCTCTTTAAAAGCGGATTAAGCAGATTGATTTGCTGGCTCATCGCACGCGCCTTTCCGGGCGCAGCGCTGCACCCAACGACGATAAAGCGTGCACGACAAACTCGCTGTCGGCAAGTGCGGGTACCGCACTGACATCCATTACTTGTGACAAGTCCAGCTTCTCCACTTTTACTTCAATCGCAGCGGCCAAAAACTCTACCAAACCGGTATTGTCCGGCACGCAAACCAGCACGCGATTGACGGTCATGTGACTAAATTGGCTGTCGAAGTAATCCAGCGAACGCTGCAACTCGAACTCCACGCGGTCACGGTATTGTTTGCGCAGGCTCTCGCTGGCATCCAACAACTGGCCAACACTGATCTCCATGAACCGCGATAAATACAATTCACCGCCTGCCGTAAACGTCAACAAGCCACCATCTTCACCAAATGTCAGCATTGCCAAAGCTTGGTCGCCCTGCTCAAACAATAAAGCGATGTTGCGTTGGGCCATCTCTGGAATATCAATTACGCCCAGATCAATTTTTGCTTGTTCGAACAAAGCGATATGTTTCTTGATAGTATTATTGGACGCGGCAATCACATAAACAGACTGCGCCCGCTCCGAACCTGACTTGCCAACAGGAATAGGCAACACATCTATCGTGGCATCCTCTACGTGGTAATTCAGGCTATCTTTTATCTTCCAGCGCACCGCTGTCTTCAACTCATTAGCAGGGACATTGGGGGTCTCGACCATCAACATCTGGTATTCGTCTGGAGCAAGCAGCGTGGTAAAATCACATCTGCCAATATTTGCCGTGCGGCGCAATTTGGCCAATGAAACGGCAGACACAGTACCCATCTGGTGATATTCACAGCGGGCCACATGCGGCATCGCGCCACCCAGCTCGATTTTCGATAGATAAACTCCATTCTTGGCCAAAACAACCGCCAGCCAACCAGAGCCGCGTTTTCTTGACTTAAACAACGAAGAAACGAATGGGATTTTCATAATCAGTGTTAATCAGTTTAATAATATTCCATATATCTATAAAACTTAACATGCAGCAAATGGTATTTTGGAATGCTCTGTGTGCATTCTACGCAAGCCGGGCACCCCATTCCAGGCACAAAATATGCGAGGCGCTGTATTCTCGCAGGTTGGGCGACCAGCCGATGCGCTACTCTACAATCCACACGTCACTCGCAATATTTCGCTCGATATAACCGGGCGTGTTTAGGGTACCCTGCGTTGCCGATGCCGCGAGTTGATAACCCCACACAGTCGACGCCCCTTCCGGGTGTGAAGTGGCCACGCAGTTTACCGTCACCAAAAAATTTCCCAGCGTTCCTGATAAAGGGCTGATCGCACTGCTGCTTCCACTTGTCCGGCATGTCGAAGCATAAGCAGCCGCAGATGCAGGCAATACCTGATATGCGCCCCACTCTATTCCAGTACGCGCTGCCTGGTAGGCTCGCGAACCCATTATATCCAGTGCAGCGTTCTGCTGCTGGGTAGTTGAAAGCGTGACGGCAAATGTGCCCAGCGCAACAACCACTACCAGCAAAAAAATAGCTGAAACCAGGCCAAAGCCGCGTTCATGGGGCGGCATGCCGGGTAAAGTGCAGATGCTGCTGCACAACCGCTCATAAGGCAACGCCACTCTTCCCCCTTGGTGCAGTGGATGGAGTGGCGCCATCAACCACTTATCTTCTATTTTCTGAATCATGGCTCGTTGCTCACATGCACCACCTTATATAACGTGGCAACTTCACTGCTTTTGCTTACACCCAGGCTGATTGCAACCAGACTGTTGCCCTGTGTCACGCCAAAACCGCAACTGCTGACATTATTGGCAAGCAGCCTGGCGGTTCCTAGCACAGCCGCTGTCGTTGGCTGTGCCGCCTGAATGGCATATGAATAGCGTATTAAAGTACCGCCCACAGACGGGTCGCAGACATGGCTGACTGCCTGGTTAATGATATGAAAACGCGCGCTCGGGGACGCCGCCGGGAAGGCTATTGATGTGATAGTTACTATTGGAGCCGCCGTAGAAACCCATGGGGTACGATAATTCCCGGCATAAGCAGCAGCAACCGTATTATCCGTGACGATTACCTGATCCCCGGAGGCAAATGCTGGCATCGCACCCAGCACCTCAAACGAGGTGTCGGCAACACCAATAGTCAAGATGTCACCCGTCCCGCCTGTGCCGTTACGATAACGCCCGCTGCCGCTGCTCGGCAAAATTTCCAGAAAGCTGCATGTGCCAGTCCCGCCGGGGTTTGCTGATGTAACCGGGCATGTTCCCGATGTCGCCCGCGCGCTGTGCGGTAGCGCCGAGCGAATGTCGCTCTCGAGCCGGCTTAGCGCCAAGTTCGCAATGTCGGCCAAATCGGCGCGGCGCGCAACATCCATATACTGCTGCACCGGCATCTTGATAAACACTGCCGCCATGCTGCCGAGGATGCCGGTAATGACGATCACCACAATCATCTCCAACAGAGAAAATCCGGATTGTCCGTTTAATCGCATCAGTGGGCCACCTTATATCCGGTCATTTCGATTGCATGCCCGCTGGGGCCATTTACTACCGTCACGGTTATCTGCGCCGCACTGGCCGCCGGGATATTGCCCCAGGCCGCGGGGAGCGTAGCTACCACTGCACTTACGCTGTAACTTTCCAACCCGGTCACTGGCACCGAACTATTCGCATAGGTCACGGCGCTCGCACTAAGCGCGTTGTAATCGAAAATATCATTAAATTGCGAACGGTCTGCTCCACTATAACCGCCCGATGTAAAGTCCTTCAACTCGATCTCTTCCAGCAACGATTCGGCAATCGTCAAAGACTGTTTTTGTATCAGCGGATCGGCGCTATATCTGGTGGTGGTGTTCATTACCAGCATGATGCCCGCCAACGCAACGCTGACAATGACAATAAATATAATGAGCTCGATCAGGCTGATGCCGCATTCAAAGTGCGCGGCCAGCGACTTGGCTCTGTTTTCCGGCTTCAGCTTACTGGTGCACATAGCCGGTCTCCGCCTCGACGGTGATGGTGGTTGTGCCAATCACCACGGAAGTGCCAGCACTGGGTTTCCCCAGCGCATCAAAATAAAAATTTGCCGGAACAGGCGAAATGGTTACGCCAGAAGGCGCGTTGATGTAGTTGACACTGCCCGCCGGTAAATTCAGGGCGGTGCCACAAGCAGGAGTGGTCCCGATGGTCAGTGCAAGCTGGCTGGCCGTAAAAGCCGCGCAAGCGTAGTGCCGTTGCGCAATTGCAACTTTCTGCGCGTAACGCAAAGAAGCTTGCACCTGATCGGCAAAACCGCGGGATTGAAATACGTTATTGTCGGCAAATCGAGGAGCAACTACCACCGCCAATACTCCGATAATGACTATCGTCATAACCAACTCAGTCAGAGTAAAGCCGCTTTGGCATGAGGGCGAAAGATCGCTATTCATGCTCTATCCCATTGCGCAAAGCGCGGCTCACTCATGAGTTCAAATGGTACAAAGATCGGCATAATTTTCCGCATGCTCAACAACTCTCCCAGCCTGCTTGCAGCAATAAGCCCGACTTTAGCGCCGTGATTTGCATTCCAGGTAGTACGGATTGCGCCCATGCAGTTTGGGCAGCACTCAAATTTTTCCAGATGTACATCGCCCTTCATCGGCGTGAAATAAGCCACGAACCATGTTCGCGCCAAGTAGCAAGCTCGATTGCACAGTTCAACAACCCGAGTAAACGGGCGCTGAAGTGACGGGCGGAATATTAAGGCCAATCGAATCGGTATACCCTACGCCGCAAGTGGCGGGAGCAACACCACTTTTGTAAACCATACGGCTCAAAGGATCCCAACTATAAATGCCCGAAGTAAGATCCAGCGTCGCAAAAATACCCGTAGCCGTGGCGGCTGGGTAGCCGTTTACCATGGAAATGGAAACGTTATTTGTATAGATAATATCCGATGCCGGGCCCAAGTTTCCCAGCGCCAACCATATACCATGCGCCATTGACACAGATGATTCCATAGCACCGCGAATACCCTTGAGTGCGGCACCCTCCGCCTCCGTCCTCAAGTTGGCAAACTTGGGCGCCGCAGTTGCCGCCAAGATACCCAAAATCACGATCACCAGAATCAACTCAATTAAGGTAAAACCAGATTGGCGTTTCATTTTTATCCTCCTTAATGCTTTCATCAACCCTAGCTATAAAAAAGAACGGGGCGGGGCAGCCTCAATTGCATAGAATTTTCTGCCAAGCTGCATTTTTGACAAACGGCATGAGGCCAAGCTGAAACTATACGGCTATTGAGTCGCAAATAACAACCTTATTCCGAGCGTGTTTACCAACCACGCTTCCGCCATTACTCTTCTCGGAACGAAAAAAGGGGGGATATCCCCCCTTTTTTACATCAGAACTACCAGCTTAACAACCCGAGTAAGTTGGGCCAGCAAGAACAGGCGGAACATCGGAAGCGACTGAATTAGTGTAAGTAAAATTGCAATTGGCAACAGCAGCTCCATTAGCGCTTTTGGCAATTGTACCTATTGCGCCTACAGTGGTAATTGTATACACATTACCGGCGGGAAGATCCAGTGCCGCAAAAATACCGGAAATAGTAGCATCCGGATAGCCCTTCACCATGGAAATAGGAACACCGGTCGCATAGACAAGAGTATCGGTCTGGTTGTTTTGCGCCAGATATATGCCATGCGCCATAGATGCGGCGGATGCCGCAGAACCCATAATACCCTGCAACACCGCTTTTTCGGCTTCAGGTCTCAAGGCGGCAAACTTGGGCGCTGCCGTTGCTGCCAGGATACCTAAAATTACGATTACCAAAATCAACTCGATCAATGTAAAACCAGATTGTCTTTTCATTTTCACTCTCCTTAGGATTGCATCCATCAACTCACACGACAGTATAATCAACAGGCCGCAGCCTCGATTTCATAAAATTCCCTGCCAAATCACATGCTTTTTCCACAAACATTCCCACTCTACGACAAACCCATAAACAATGAAGTCGCAAATAGCGAGATTATTTACGGCCTGTTTATTGACTACGCTCCCCCGCGATTATTCTGCTCGCAAGCATCAAAAAAGGGGAACTTCCCCTTTTTTGCACATAACCGCCAGTTTAACAACCGGAGTAAACTGGGGCGCCAATAACAGGCGGAACATCTGAAGCTGTCGCTGCGGTGTATTGAACATTGCAACTGGCAACAATAGCCCCGTTGGCACTCTTGGAAAGCAGGCCTGTGGCTGACATCCAATAGGTATTACCGGCAGGAAGATCCAGTGCCGCAAAAATACCGGAAATGGTACTGTCCGGGTAGGTTCTCACCATGGAAATGGTTACCCCGGGCGCATAAACAAGAGAAGAAGTGGTATTGTTCTGCGCTACTTGTATACCATGCGCCATAGATGCAGCGGATGCCATGGCGCTCGCTATGCCCTTCAACGCGCCACCTTCTGCCTCAGCCCTTAAATTGGCAAATTTCGGTGCCGCAGTTGCCGCCAAGATACCCAGAATCACGATCACCATGATCAACTCGATCAATGTAAAACCAGATTGTGGTTTCATTTTAATTCTCCCTTAAGATTCGAAGCCGCAGCCTCAAGCTAATTTCAATTCGCAGAAATGCAAAAAGGGGAATCGCTCCCCCTTTTTGCATCATAACTACCGGCTTAACAACCCGAGTAAATAAGGGTGCCAATAACTGGCGGAACATCGGAGGCAGTCGAATTGGCATATGTAAAAGAGCAATTGGCAACGGCAGCCCCGTTAGCGCTTTTGGAAATTACGCCGGCAGCTATTGTGTAAACATTACCGGCAGGAAGATCCAGTGCCGCAAAAATACCGGAAACGGTATTGTCGGGGTAGCCCTTCACCATGGAAATGGTAGCAGTGGGCGAATAAACAAGGGAATCAGTTTGATTGTTTTGTGCCAAATACACACCATGCGCCATAGACGCAGCGGATGCCGCAGAACCCATAATACCCTGCAACGCCGATTTTTCTGCCTCAATCCTTAAACTGGCAAATTTCGGCGCCGCGGTTGCCGCCAAGATACCCAGAATCACGATCACCATGATCAACTCGATTAATGTAAAACCAGATTGTGCTTTCATTTCAACTCTCCTTTAAATTTTGAAGCCGCAGCCCCAATTAATTACTACGTTAAAGTTCAACATTCACTCCACTCACTAACCCCTTGCCGCAGCAAGATTTTTGCAAGTCCATTCAAACTACTCCAAATTTAACGATCATGCAACTGCTTTGTTAACCCTACCGCAGGGCTTTATCAACCGCAGTCGTTAAAGTTATCGGCAAATTTATGGAAAACTTTAGGGTTATTTGACCAAAAAATCAGCAAGGCAACCATCCGGTCACGTTTGCGTTATCAGAGAATTCTCGGCAGATTGATGGGGTCTCTAAAAATTCAGAGTTCGCCCAAGTAACCCGCTCAAATACCCTTCGGGGACGTTGATTCGCAACAGGCTGAAGCTCATGCATTTGCCAGCAAGGTGCGGAATGGCAGATAGGCAGGTAAGCCGTGGGCGGTATCGGCAAATGTGGGCTTGCAGGGGTTATACAAACAAACGGAAAGTGGCAAAAAACAAGCAAATACTTCCCAATAACAGCAGCCAGCCGACTCGCTGCATATGGCGTACTACAAAGCTTTCAACTTGATCGCGTGGTACTTCCAGCATTTTGATCGCCCGGCGCGAGGACACCCATTGGTTGGCTCCTTCCTCTATGCCGCGTAACAGGCTGGGGCGCAAACATAGAAACAGCCCCACCATGAACGAGACGACAGCGCCTGTTAGCGAACTTAACACCAAGGCATCAAATAATCCATCAAGTAGTCCCAATGGAATTCCCCATTGGGAGTATCGCAATGCGTAATGTTTGTCGAACATGACGCCAAAGTAGATAAAAATATAAACGGCTCCCAGCATAACTGCTGCACCCAATGCGCGATGGTGCCGATAGAACCAGAATTCGATGCTGATGGTTTGATCCAGAAAATGATTCAAATGGCGCGCGGAAATCCAGTGATTTGCTATGCGATTGAAATATTCCATCAATTGGGGTCTGGTAATGAGCAGCAAACTAATTGCGGTACCCACAAACGAACCGATCAGCAAAAAAATTGCCAAGTCGCGCCATAAAAATATTTCCATCAGGTTGGTAGGCATAATATTGGTCAAGTTTGTGTAATAAAAAACTATCGAGGATTTATCATCAATTCTTTTTGTTTTCGAAGCCTTGGTTGACCGTTTCCATTCCCGGGTAAACCTGCGCGATGATTAAGCCTTGTATTTTCAGGGTAACTTGCCTTTTAAACTTTTATTGAACTCATCAAAACCACGAATAGGGTTCAACTGGCTCAAACTGCAAGCCGGTTAATTCAGGAGGTGCATCCTGCAATGAAGGTAGACGTGATGGCTCGTATTTTATGGAAACATGATAACGAATCCAGTTTTTACCATCTTTGCCTGGCTTAAAGTTATTGGTAACATTTAATACATAAATCAAATCATGTGACTTAAGATCAAAAACCCAATTGCCAGACTCCACAGATGGCGGAGTGGGATCATAAAACTCTCCTGCATAGTTGCGGGGTTTTTGCTGAAGCCAGTTCATTGGATTATCGTTTTTCAACCATGCTAGGTCCGAAGCTTTACCGCGCGTCATAACCTCACCGTATTGCAAAATCAGCGCGGTTTGTATCGCACCGACCACCTCGACCATCGCCGTTTTTTCAGCTTGCTCCTGGTAATACAGTACGCGGGTAAGAAACACACTCGCCAATACAGCAACAATACTGATGACCACAATCAACTCGAATAGGCTAAAGCCATCTTCGAATGCGGATGACAGGGCGCGGGTGTGACTACACCGCGACCTATATAGCAGGCATTTCCCTCCCGACCGGAGAGGCGTAGCAAAAAGGAAGTGCTCGCTCTTTGTTTTCAACCGACCATTTTCTGTCATCTGGCGCTCATTTGTGCAAAGCCGCTTGTCCAAGATCCCACATCGGCATGAATACACCAAGAGCAAGAATCAATACCAATATACCAAGAACCACAATCAGGATCGGTTCAATTTTTGAGCTAAGTGTTTCAACCTCATATTTGACTTCACGCTCGTACATGGTGGCAACTTCAAACATCAAACCGTCCAAGTCGCCGGTTTCTTCGCCGACGGCGATCATCTGCAACACCACCGGGCTGAATACACCGGTAGCGGATGCTGTACGCAAGATACTTTCGCCTCGCTCAACACCTTCACGCATCTGCTCTATGCGACTGCGGATGAAAGCATTATCCACCACCAGACTGACCACGCTCAATCCCTGTAAAATCGGCATGCCGCTCTTGAATGAGAGCGCCATGCTGCGCGCAAAGCGCGATAAAGTGGATTTAAAAATAATCTCTCCCGCCAGCGGCAATTTGAATTTATGCTTATCCCAGTTATACCGTCCACCAGGCGTGTTGACATATAAGCGAAAACCCGTCACGGCAGCCATTAACACCACCAGCATTAACAGCCAGTAATGAATCATAAAGGACGAAAAGCCCAGCAGCATTTTGGTAATATGGGGCAATTCCGCGTGAAATCCGGCAAACACTTTGGCAAAAACAGGAAGAACAAACAGGTTGATGATGACAATGGCAATCGCCATTGCCATTACCACAAACATCGGGTAGCGCGTCGCTGTTTTAATGCGGGCACGCATATCGCGCTCGAATTCCAGATAGTCATAGAGGCGGATGAAAATCTCATCCAGCGTGCCGGTCATTTCACCCACCTGCACCATACTGATGTAGAACAGCGAAAACACTTTTGGATGGCGGCGCAAAGCAACACTCAACTCGCGACCTTTATCCAGGCTTTCACGCAGATCCTGAATCATCGCCTTGACGCTCGGGCTCTGGGTAGATTCTTGCAAACCTGTCAACGCACGCATGATTGGAACTCCGGCTTTAAGCAAGGTGTGCATCTGGCGGCTGAACAGGATCAGATCCTTGGAGGTAATGGGTTTTTCGTTAAGGCGTTTTATCCAGGCCGGTTCATATGCGCTACCAGTTTTTTCGTCGCCGGTTTTTGCTTTTGCACCACGAACTTCCCTGATATCGAGCGGTGTAATGCCGGTATTCATCAAGGAATCTGCAATGGCGTTGCTGTCATCGCCTTCCAGCGTACCTTGCATCAGGTCTCCGCTACTATTCCGGCCTTTGTAGGCAAATACCGTCACAGTTAATCCTCTATCTGGTTACTGATGCGCATCACTTCAGCCACCGAGGTGCGGCCTTGCTTCATTTCTGCCAGGGCGTGATCGAGAAGGGTTTTGCCGCGCATGTGTTTGCTTGCAACTTGCATAAAATGATTAACGTCATCATGCGTTGCCGCCTCGACCAGTTCATGGCCCATTTCCAGCATTTCATACACGCCGGTACGTCCGTAATAACCGGTACCGTTGCAATGCGCACAACCGCGTCCATGCAACAGCCCGCTCCATTGCTCAGGCGGCACGCCTTCCACTTTCAGCCACTCGCTTTCCTGGTCGCTGGGAATATGCGGTTCGCTGCAACTTTCACAAACCAGCCGTAACAATCGCTGCGCAATAATGGCCTGCAGTGATGAGGCCACCATAAAGCGCGTCATGCCCAAATCTACCAAGCGAAATAATGTACCGGCCGCATCGCGGGTATGCAAGGTGGAAAGCACCAAGTGACCGGTCATTGCGGCGCGCAAGCCAATCTGTGCGGTTTCTTCATCGCGCATTTCGCCGACCAGAATCACGTCCGGGTCTTGCCGCAAAGCAGAGCGCAACACCACCGAAAAAGTCAGATTAATGAATTCATTGACTTGCACTTGGTTGATGCCCGGCAAGCGATACTCCACCGGGTCTTCAACGGTGATAATTTTCTGCTCCATGGTGTTGATTTCAGCCAGTGCGGCATACAGCGTGGTGGTTTTTCCGCTACCGGTCGGTCCGGTGACCAGTATCATACCGTTGCTGCGCCGGATAATCTCCCGGAATCTTTTCAGCATGTCGGGCGGCATGCCCAACTTATCCAGTGAAACCATGCCACCCTCCTGCCGCAACAGGCGCATCACCACTGCCTCGCCGAACTGCGTGGGGCATGTTGCAATACGCACATCCACACTTTGCTCGCGTACGCGCACATGGAAACGTCCATCCTGCGGCATCCGCTTTTCGGAAATATCCAGGCCGGACATCAGCTTGAGGCGCAACACCAGCGCGGTAGCTATTTTGTTATCGGCTTCAGTCTGCAAATGCAGCAAGCCGTCGATACGGAAGCGTATTCTCAGCAGGACTTCTTGCGGTTCAATGTGGATATCTGATGCACGCACCAGCGAGGCATCGTCGAACATGCTCTGCAACAACTTCACCACCGGGGCTTCTTCCGTGCCGACATTCTCTGTCAGTGCGGCAAGGTCGATGTAGTCTTCGCCCATATCCTCGCTGAGTTCCCGTGCCAAGCCGCTGATTTCTTCGGTGCGCCGGTAACAGCGATCAATGGTTTCCAGCAATTTACCTTCGGTGACTATCGCCACGTCAATACCACGCCTGAGGATGCGCACAATTTCGTCGAAAGCAGGCAAGTCAGTCGGATCAACCATACCGATCAGCAACTTTCCTTTGCGCTCTTCCAGCACGATGGCACGTGATCGCCGCGCCTGATTTTCAGGCAGCAGCTTTACCAGCGCGGGGTTAATGTTGTAGTACTTGAGATTGACGTAGGGGATATTGAGATGCTTGGCAAGTATCTGTGCGATCTGCTCCTCGGTGACAAAGGCACTATCCACCAGCACACGCCATGGTTTGCGCCCGGTGCGCATTTGCTCTGCAAGCACAAATTTGTGTTGATCCTGCGATATAAGGTTCTGCTGAACCAGCAAATCGGTCAAGCTAACTTTTTCCGGGCGAGCCATAATTCCTTCCTGATTAATTTATTGTAGCTGGCTAGTTTGTGAGCGAGTTCGGAAGTTAGCTGTTTTCCTCGATACTGACAAGACTTGCCGGGTATTTTTATGTTCAATGTAATTCTTTATCAACCGGAAATTCCGCCTAATACCGGTAACATCATCCGCCTGTGCGCCAACACCGGCTGCCGGTTGCATTTGATCAACCCGCTCGGCTTCACCCTGAAAGACAAGCAACTTGTCCGCGCCGGGCTGGATTATCACGAATTTGCAGAATTGTGTGTGCATGGCGCTTTGCAGGACTGCCTGTCGACATTCGACCCGGCACGCGTTTTTGCGCTAACGACCAAGGGTTCGCAGCCATTTCACACAACCCGCTATCAGTCTGGAGATACGTTTTTGTTCGGGCCGGAAAGCTGCGGTCTGCCCGCAGAAGTGCTGGATCAATTCGATGTCGAACATCGCATGCGCCTGCCGATGCTGCCACACAGCCGCAGCCTGAATTTATCGAATACGGTGGCCGTGACAGTATTCGAGGCATGGCGACAATGCGGGTTTAACGGAGGGCTGTAGACACAGCAAATCCATCTCCCGCTAAAACTCCGAATTCGGCGCACGATTAAGCAATGCTTCCACTGCGTTTGCCGCCGGAACCTGCTCATACAACACGCTGTGTACCGCCTCACAAATCGGCATTGCAACACCAAGTCGTTGCGCGAGACTGTGCACCTCACGTACCGTGTAAACGCCCTCGGCAACATGCCCGAGCCGGTGCAGAATCTCCGGTAATTTATGCTGCTGTGCCAGCAATAAGCCAACTTGACGGTTGCGCGACAAGTCGCCGGTACAAGTGAGAATCAAATCTCCCGCACCGGATAAACCGCCAAGCGTCTCGGGCCGTCCGCCGAGCTTCAAGCCGAGCCGCGTGATCTCGGCCAGACCGCGCGTCAACAGGGCAGCACGCGCGTTATAGCCAAGCCCCAAGCCGTCGCAAATACCGGCAGCAATCGCCATCACATTTTTTACCGCACCACCGACTTCCACCCCCGTGACATCGTTGCTGGCATAAATGCGCAACCGCGCATGGTGCAGCGCTTGCGCAGTGCCGCGTGCAAATTCTTCGTCAGCAGAAGCCAGGGTCAATGCGGCCGGCAGGCCGCACGCAACTTCCTGCGCAAAACTGGGACCGGACAATACGCCACAGCGGAATTTTTCCGGCAATACTTCTGCAGCCACTTGATGCGGTAGCAACGAGGTTCCCGCCTCGAAACCCTTGCATACCCACACCACATCGAAGCATTGCCCGGCTGACATCAGCAATTGCAGCACCTCGCGCAGCGCGGCGGTAGGGACGGCGATGATCGCCAGTTCGGCCTTTGCCATCGCAGCAGTAATATCCGCGCTCAGTTCAAGATTATCAGGCAGTGGAATATCCGGAAGAAAGCGCTGGTTGAGGCGCGTGGCGCGCATCTCCTCGATCTGGGCGGGTTCGTTCGACCATAGCGTAACGCGATGGTTGGCAGACAGACTGACAGCGAGCGCAGTTCCCCATGCCCCCGCACCGAGGACGGTGATATTCATCTATTCAATCGCCCCATATTTCGGTGCTGCGCACATAGCCGACTTCCGCATCTTGATGGCGCACCTTGACCCAACCGGTACCGGTTGATTCCAGGCGCTCCAGGGCCACCTGCTGGCGCACCTGGAACAAACGCGCCGCACCCGGATCAGGCTCGGCGCGCACATCCAGCAGCGGTGGCAACGCAAACACATAGCGCTTACTGCTTAATACGCGCTTTTCCATCCATGACAACTCGCCCTTGCTGTCGCGCACCTTGACCCAGTTATCCAGTGTGACGACTTGCTCGAAAGGCATGTAACGATTCACCACAAACTTCTTTTTCGCCTTGAGCGAGGGCGCGTCGTAAAGTATCGCGCTGCTCTCGCCGACCGACACATAATCCACCGCATGAACTGCATTCGCGCTGCACAGCAGTCCCACCACAGCGGCTAAACGAGCCAGCACAACCAGATACGGAGGATTACATGACTTCATCAGTGGGTGGTGGTTGCCGCAGGCTGTGCCTGCTCCTGTTTATGTTGCTGATAGAGCATATCGAAATTAACCGGATTCAACAGCACCGGCGCAAAACCGGCGCGTACGGCAACATTGGAAACCAGCTCACGCAAATATGGAAACAGGATATTCGGGCACATCACCGCCAAAACCGGCTCCACATCTTCCTGGGACAGATTGCTCAACCGGAAGATACCAGCCTGCTTGGCCTCAATCAGGAACATTACTTTTTCGCCGACTTTAGCCGTTACCGTGTTGGTAATTGTCACTTCGTACATGTCTTTCTCAATCGCTGCTGCTTGTGTGTTCAATTGCACATCGACTTGCGGGTTTTCGCGTTCCAGAAAAATCTGTGGTGCGTGCGGTATCTCCACCGAGAGATCCTTCACGTAAATTTTTTCTATGTTGAATACGGGTTGGTTATTTTCCTGTGCTACTTCAGTCATGTTTTTTCCTCTGAAATTATGCTGCCAAAAGCTTATCCAATTCACCGGCATGATCGAGCGATGCAAGCTCGTCATAGCCGCCGACATATTCGCTGCCGATATAAATTTGCGGCACGGTACGCCGCCCGGTCTTTTCCATCATCGCCACACGCAATTCCGGCTGCAAATCGACGCGTATTTTTTCAATCTCCCGCACGCCCTTGCGCTGCAACAATTGCTCGGCACGGACGCAGTATGGACAGACTGCGGTGCAGTACATTAGCACCTTTGCCATCATCTTTTCAAAGGCAAATTAGCCTTCTGCCAAGCCGTTACACCACCCGCCAGATTGTAGGCTTGGGTAAAACCGTGTTTACCCAGCGCCGCGCAAGCCGTGCCGGAACGATTGCCGCTACGGCACACCACCACAATGGGCTGCTCCTTGTATTTTTCCAGTTCACTGACACGCTCGTTGAGTTTGCCGAGCGGGATCTGCATGGAGTTCAAAATATGCCCGACCTTATATTCGCCGTCATCACGCACGTCCAGCACCAACGCGTTTTTATGGTTGATGAGCTGCAAGGCTGCAGTGCAATTCACCTCCTTGATGCCGCGAATACGGTTGCCAAATACCGACCATAGCAGCATGGTGCCGCTGAGCAACGCAATGGAAATCGGAAGCATGTTACTGATGATGAACTGCACGCTGGTGCTCCTCTTCTTTCTGGACGGCGAATTCTAGCAGAGCTGAAAAATGCGCGGGGTCTTTCTCGGCTAACTGCACTAACTGGCGGCGCGCAATAACGTGGTCTGGGTATGCCCAAATGGCTTGTTCCATGACCTGCTTAGCCTGCTCTAGCTGACCATCCTGCGCAAGAAAAAATGCTCTCCGATACACTACCGAGTCCGCTGGAATAAAACGGAAGATTCGGTCATTTAGAGCCAGTTTTTCTTCGAGATGGTCGGTGTCAACACCAGTTAATCCGCCCATGAATATTTCGGCATAGGGTGACAACAGTGATCCCGCGTGTACCGCAATCAAACCATCACGGACACGCTCAAAGTCTTCAACAAAATTACCCGAAACCGAATGTATTGTCAGCGTGTTTTTTAATTGTTGGTAGCCGCTACGTAGCTGTATCAGAGTCATCAAGCCAAGCAGCAAAATGGCCACCAGCGACATACGTCCCACCCTGCGCAATTCAAGGCCATAGCGCGTTTCATCCAAGACCCCTAACAAAATAGCAGCGACTGCCACGAAGTAGGTATACCACAGAGGGTATTCGAGCAGACTGTGAATCGCCAGCACGCCCAGTGCGGCATAGCCCCACCAGTGCGCCGCATCCATTGTTGCGCGACGCATACCATACAGCCACACACCCAGTGAGGCGAACAATACCAGCAATCCTGCCAGACCCGCCTCGGCAGCGATTTGAAAAATCAAATTGTGGGCGTTATTGTATAGGCCGCTGATATAGCTTGGATGCAATACCGGCAACAACTGGAAGTGGTGCCATGCAAACTGCCCGAAGCCCACTCCCAGCCACGGCGACTGAGTGAGCATCAGCCATGACTCATGCCACAGATACAAGCGGATTCCGCCGGAATCTGCCGTACCGAACAATCGCTGCAAGGTATCCTCACTACCCACGGCGCCTGCCAGGAAGGGTAACTTTACAATCCAGTGCATTAACCCAAAGCCTGCCATCAGCAGCAGACTGTAGCGTAGCAGGGGTCGCAGCCGCGCATCGTGCCGATATCCCTGCCATGCCAAACCAATCATCAGCAGCAAATACAGCCAGGTACTACGCGAACCGCTCAGGGTCATCACAAATAACAGCGGCGCAACCAGCCCTACCACGTAACCCACCTTGAGCCATTGTTGCCGATACAGCAAACCCAGCGAGATCAAACCTAGCGTAATGTAATTGGCAAAATGGTTAGGCTGCGAAAGATTGCCAAACACGCTACCCGAGGTTTTCATCACTATTACGGAATTCAGTGGCGTATTCCAGCGAAAATGCTGCAATATACCAATCAAAGCACTTAACTCCGCACCAATTAACAAAAAAAATGCCAATGCGGTTGCCACTTTTTCAAGGCCAAAGCAAGCGCGCAGTCTTGCTCCTAGCAACATCAACAATGCGGCGAACAGCAAGTACAAAATGTACAGCAAGCCTTGATCGATATAGGCAACCTTGTGCAAAGCCATTTGCAACAACAGAATGGCGATCAATCCGGCTGGCAATTGCGCGATGCGCGGAATTTTTGGCTGTTGCCAGAAGTCGCTAGCCACCAGCAAAGTGAGGGCAAACACTCCCAACAATGCACTCCACCACTCCTGATCGAACGTGGTCAATGGATATTGATGGCGAGGATGCAGGAATGGCAAAACCCACATCAACCCGACCATGAGCAAACTGACGTGAGCCAAGCCGGGCTTTGCAGCCCTCAATGAAGCCAGTATATTTGTCAGCACGCGCCGTCCTTGATGCCGCATTTATTCAGGATACGCGTCAACGGGCAAAATGAAGTAAAGCCGCTTTGGAACAGGTTTAAGCCCACGAAGACTGCAAGCCATAAAAAATGTTTGCTCACAAACAGCGGGCTGTCTTCCACGCCCAGCGCCAGGGACGACAGGACGAATGTCCCGGCAACGATGTGGGTAATGCGTTCTGCGTTCATAATGGAACTCCTGCTTAAGTTGGCGAAGATTCTACTGGAATTTTTTATATAGCGTGGCGTAATACAGCACCGGGATCACCACCAGCGTCAGCATGGTGGAAACGAGGATGCCGAATATCAGGGAGATGGCCAGCCCGTTGAAAATCGGATCATCCAGGATGAACAGCGCGCCCAGCATCGCCGCCAGCCCGGTCAGGATGATCGGTTTGGCGCGTGCCCCGGCAGCGGAAATTACCGCCTGCTGCAGCGCCACCCCCTCATGTAATTGCAGGTTGACAAAATCCACCAGCAGGATCGAATTGCGCACGATGATACCGGCCAGCGCGATCATGCCGATCATCGAGGTCGCGGTGAACTGGCTGCCCAGCAACGCGTGCCCCGGCATCACGCCGATGATAGTCAGCGGGATCGGTGCCATGATGACCAGCGGCACGAGGTAAGACTTGAACTGCGCCACCACCAGCAGGTAGATCAGAATCAGTCCCACGCCATAGGCGATGCCCATATCGCGGAAAGTCTCGAAGGTCACTTGCCATTCGCCGTCCCACTTCAACGCATAACCGGCGTAGGGGTTGCCGGGCGGCCTGAAATAATAGCTTTCCAAATTGCCACCCTGCTCCAGCGCCATGCCGCCGACCTTGCCGTTGACGCCGAACATGCCATACAGCGGGCTATCCAGTTTGCCCGCCATGTCGCCGAACACATACACCACCGGCAGTAAATCCTTGTGATAGATCGGGTAGTCGCGCGATTCCGGAATCACCTGCACCACCTCCGCGAGCGGTACGAGAACTCCGTCGCGTGCACGTACCTTGAGCTTGAGCACCTCGTCGATGCGGCTGCGCCGCTCCGCAGGCAAACCGATACGCAACGGCGGCGCATACTTCGCATTGGCATCGTGCAGCGAGGCGACATCTTGGCTGGACAGCGCCACGCCGATCACGTCCACGATGTCGCGCGGCGCGACTCCAAGCAGCGCGGCCTTGCTCTGCAATACATGCAGCAGCAACTTGGGCGCGGGCTCCGTGACGGTATCGTCGATGCCGACGATGCCTTCGATCTTGCCGAACTGCTCGCGTACCTTGCCGGCCACCTTGCGCGCCCCGTCATAATCCGGCCCGTAGATTTCAGCCACAATCGGTGACATCACCGGCGGACCGGGCGGCACTTCGACGATCTTGACCTTCGCTCCCCACGCATTGGCGATTTTCTGCACCGGCTCCAGCACGGCGGTGGCGATCTCGTGGCTGCTGCGGCTGCGCTGATGCTTGTTGCGCAAGTTGACCTGGATATCTCCCTGCGCGGCGGCGCTGCGCAAGTAGTATTGGCGCACCAGGCCGTTAAAATTGATCGGCGAGGCTGTACCCGCATAGACCTGGTAATCGGTCACTTCCGGCACGGTCGCCAGATAGCCGCCGATCTCGTGCAACACCGCGCTGGTCTGCTCCAGCGCGGTGCCGCTCGGCATATCCACCACCACCTGAAATTCCGACTTGTTGTCGAACGGCAGCATTTTCAGGATCACCAGTTTCACCGCACCCAGCGCTATCGCCAGCAGCAGTCCACCGAGAATGGCCAGCCACAGCTTGCGCCGTGCCGGCTTGCCATGCGCGCCGTTCAGGAACGGGCTTAAATGCTTGTGGAAAAAACGGCTGATCGCGGTGTTCTGTTCAAAAATTGGAGATTGATTTTCTCGTTCGCCTCCTCGCCCGCTTGCGTGAGAGGATTGAGGAGAGGGCATCGGGACGGTAGCGTGCTGCATCCCGGAAAACCGCAACACCAGCCACGGCGTAACGACAAACGCCACCGCCAGCGAGATCAGCATGCCCATGCTGGCATTGATCGGGATCGGGCTCATGTACGGCCCCATCAGGCCGCTGACGAATGCCATCGGCAACAGTGCGGCGATCACCGTGAAGGTCGCCAGGATGGTCGGGCTACCCACCTCGTCCACCGCCTCCGGAATGATTTCAGCCAAAGATTGATGCGGTGCCAACGCACGACGGCGATGGATATTTTCCACCACGACGATCGCGTCATCGACCAATATCCCGATGGAAAAAATCAGCGCGAACAACGAGACGCGATTCAGCGTGAAACCCCACGCCCACGAGGCGAACAAGGTCGCCGCCAGCGTCAGCAACACCGCCATACCGACTACCAGCGCCTCGCGCCGCCCCATCGCGAACCACACCAGCGCGACCACGGCGAGGGTGGCGAACAGCAGCTTCTGGATCAGCTTCATCGCCTTGTCGTTGGCGGTCTCGCCGTAGTTGCGCGTGATGCTGACCTGCACATCGGCAGGGATCACGCTGCCCTTGAGCTCATTCACGCGCACCAGCAACTTATCGGCAATCTCCACCGCATTGGCGCCGGGTTTCTTGGTGATCGCCAGCGTGACCGCAGTGAATTCGCCTTTGGCCTTAATGTGTTTATCCGCCGCTGCCGGGCCAGTGCCCAACCATACATAGCTGCTTGGCTGATCCGTGCCATCCTGCACTTCGGCGATATCGCGCAGAAATATTGGTTTGCCATTGGCCGCCTCGCCGCCGGACACGCCGACCACCAGTTGCTTCACTTCGTTGGCGTCGCTCAAAAAGCTGCCGGTTTGCACCAGCATCTCGCGGTTGTTTTGCACCAGGGTTCCGGAGTTATGCGCAACATTGGCGGATTGCAATGCCGCGCGGATATCCTGCATGGTGAGCTGATAGGCGTTCAGCTTTTCCGGATTGAGCAATACGCGCACCATGCGCTGCGTTGCCCCCAGAGTAGATACTTCGCGCGTGCCTGGCACGCGCTTCAGCTCGGCCTCAATGGCATGCGCCACCTGCGTCAATTCGATACCGCCACCCGCCGTCTGTTCGCGCCACAGCGTCAGCGCAACGACCGGCACGTCATCGATGCCCTTGGCCTTGATGATGGGTTGCGCAACCCCCAGCGTGGGCGGCAGCCAGTCGGCATGCGAATGGATGACGTCGTAGAGTTTGACCAGCGAAGCGATATGTTCCTCGCCGACCTTGAACTGCACGGTGAGTACCGCCATGCCCGGCTGCGCCACGGAATACACATGATCCACCCCGGCGATTTGCGCCAGCACCTGCTCGGCGGGTGTCGCCACGGTCTGTGCGACATCCCTAGCCGAAGCGCCCGGATAGGCGATCAGCACGTTGGCCATGGTCACGCTGATCTGCGGCTCTTCCTCGCGCGGCGTCACCAGCACGGCGAACAGCCCCAGCAGCACGGCGACCAGCGCCAGCAGCGGGGTCATCTGCGAGTGCAGAAAATATTTGGCGATACGCCCTGAGATGCCCATGTTTTTTTTCCGAGTCTGGTAGGGTGCGTAAAACGCACCCTACGGTATGGCCTATTTCAGCTTTTCTATACCCATCGCTTTCAGCACGACCCTTTCATAGATGGGTTCGGAGGTCCCTTTCTTCATCTTGCGAATGAAATATTTTTCAAAGGCGACCTTGGCCAGATGTACCCACTTGCCCTCCGAAAACCAGTTCACGTTGCGCGGCGGGATCTGCGGGATCGCGACGAATGCGATACCGCCATCGCCGAAATCTGCCAGACAAACCGCATTCCAGGTCGCCTTGCTGGCCGGCGGATTGCCGGTCAGCTCGGAATGGATGTTGTGCACCGTCGCCGTCACCATCGACTCGATCATGTAGCCGGTCTTCGGGGTGCCGCATGGAACCGGGGTCGCTTCCACCGGCGGTATCGCGACACAGACACCCACCGCATAAATGTTCTTGTACTTCGGATTGCGCTGGTGCTCGTCCACGATGATGAAGCCGCGCGGATTGGTCAGCCCTTCGATGCCAAACACCGCATCCACCCCCTTGAAGGCGGGCAGCATCATGCTGTAGGCAAACGGCAACTCATGCTTCTTCTTCTCGTTGCCGGCATCGTCATGCTCCGTGACATACATCTTGCCCGCCTCGATCTTGGTGGTTTTGGCATTGCAAATCCACTTGATGTGCCTGTCGCGCATCGCCGCTTCGAGCATCCCTTTTGAATCGCCCACCCCGCCCAATCCCAGATGGCCAATATAAGGTTCCGAGGTCACGAAAGTCATCGGCACTTTGTCGCGGATTTTGCGGCGGCGCAGATCGGTTTCCATGATGAAAGCATATTCATAAGCCGGTCCGAAGCAGGATGCGCCCTGCACCGCACCTACCACGATCGGGCCGGGATTCTGGGCGAAATGCTCCCATTCGTTATGTGACTTCATGGCGTGATCGACGTGGCAAACCGAGTGCGTATGCCCGCCATGCGGCCCGAGGCCCTCGATTTCTTCAAAAGCCAGCTTGGGCCCGGTGGCAATCACCAGAAAATCGTAATTCACCGATTGCCCGTCATTCAACTCGAGGCGGTTCTGTTCCGGATGCACCCGTTTTACCCCGACGGAAATAAAGTCGATACCCTTGCGCTCCAGATAGGGGCGCGCCGGGAACTCGATGTCTTCGCGGTCGCGCCATTTCACCCCCACCCACGGATTGGATGGCACGAAATGAAAACTCTCGCTGTTCGAAATCACCGTGACCTTATCCGCCTTGCGGATCTTTTCCTGCATTTCATAAGCCAGCGGCATTCCGCCGATACCCGCTCCCATGATTACGATATGCGCCATGATTCAATCCTCCGTAAGTTAATAGACACTACTTTTGCTTCGCACCCAACATTCCCGCCTTGACCGGATCCAGAGCCACCTTCTCGCCCGGATTCAGCCCAGCCAGCACTTCGACCGCACCATCGGATGTCGCCTCGCCGAGCCGCACCTGGCGCAATTTCACCTCTTCTTTTTCGCCCACCACATACACCGCAACCACTTCGCTGCGGCGCAACACTGCGCTCGCGGGAATGACCAGCTTGCTGGTCTTGCCCACCACAAAATGCACGCGCACAAACATGCCGGGGTAAATCCCCGCTTCATTTTTCGGCAGGTACACGCGCACTTGCGTGCTGTGGGTGCGCGCGTCGGCGACCGGCTGTACGGTTGTCGAAGCAGGTTTGATCCAGCGGTTCAGCGAGGGCACTTCCACCATCGCGCCGGGGCGCGCGCCGATGTCCACCAGCTTGTCTTGCGGCACACTCACCACCACGCGCATCTCGGCGGGATCGAAGCCGGTCATCAACGGCTTGCCGGGCATCACCATTTCGCCGACTTCCACCAGGCGCGCCGCCACTATCCCGCTGTATGGCGCAATGACCGCCGTGTAGCCGTGCGCCAGGCTGGCCTGCCCGGCTCCCGCTTCGCTGGCTGCGGCTTGCGCCAGTGCCACCTTGTAGTCGGCCTGCGCCTTGTCGAGCGCTGCCTGGCTGATAAACTTTTGCGCAAACAATTGCCTGGCGCGCTCATAAGCCGCTTTGGCATTCTGCATGCTGGCCTGCGCCTGCAATACCTGCGCCTGGCTGCCTGCCAGAGCCTGCACCGCTTCGCGCTCATCGATGCGCAGAATCACCTGCCCCTTGTTGACGTGATCGCCCACATCGAAATTGATTTCCTTGATGCGTCCACCGATTTGCGCGGACACGGTGGACTGGCGCGTCGCCTCCACCAGACCGTCCGCACTGTAAGTCTGAGCCACCTCGCGGTACTGCACGGGCACAACCGCAAGCTGTCCGGCAGCTTGAACAGCTGTAGCGCACATCAGCAGGCAGATAACCCAGAGTTTTTTCACCGCGTCCACCCTATTCATAATTTCACTATATTAGAATATACTGATATTCAGAATAAAAAGCAACCCCTATATCGTACAGAACACGTCGCGCATCATCCCGATCAGCTTGAGGGTGCGCAAATCGTCGATGCGGTAATACACCCGGTTTGCATCCCTGCGCGTCGCCAATACGCCCTTGTCGCGCAAAATCGCCAGGTGCTGCGAGATGTTGCTCTGCGACGTGCCGACCTGTTCGACGATATCCTGCACGCTGACTTCCTGATCGCCCAGCACGCACAAAATCTTCAGGCGCAACGGGTGCGCGATCGCCTTGATGGCCTGTGCGGCCTGCTGAATATCTTCTTCCTTGCTAATTAACTTGTTTACCATACCCATTCCTGATTATCCTGCCGGGCCGCGCACCAATAGGGGCGAATTCGGCTAAAATGAAACTCTACAAAATCATCATCCGCTAATATTCTACACCAATGAACCCCACTCCTGTCTTGCTGCTTATCCTGGATGGTTTCGGTTACCGCGAGGATGTTGATTACAACGCCGTTCTGGCGGCACGCAAGCCAAATTGGGACGCGCTCTGGCGCGATTATCCGCATACCCTGATCAACGCCTCGGAGAAATTTGTCGGCCTGCCGACCGGGCAGATGGGCAACTCCGAAGTGGGGCATCTCAACATCGGCGCCGGACGCGTGGTGTATCAGGATCTGAGCCGCGTCGACGTGGCGATCGAAGACGGCAGCTTCTACACCAATCCGGCCTTAAGCAATGCCGTCGCGCTGGCCAAACAAAACAACAGCACGCTGCACATCATGGGTCTGCTCTCTCCCGGCGGCGTGCATAGCCACGAGAACCACGTTTTCGCCATGCTGGAAATGGCGGCGCGCGCCGGCTTGAAGAAGATCTATCTGCACGCCTTTCTGGACGGACGCGATACTCCGCCGAAAAGCGCCGCGCAATCGCTGCAACTGTTGCAGGAAAAATGCGCCTCATTAGGCGCCGGACAAATTGCCAGCATCACCGGACGTTTTTACGCGATGGATCGGGACAACCGCTGGGAGCGCGTGCAACCCGCCTATGAACTGCTCACGCAGGGCCGCGCCGAATTTAGCGCAACCGATGCGTTGGCCGCCTTGGAACAAGCCTACGCACGCGGCGAATCGGACGAGTTCGTCAAGCCTACCGCGATTGTTCCAGATAACGCGCCAGCCGCCGTCATGCAGGACGGCGATGTGGCCATATTCATGAACTTCCGCGCCGACCGCGCGCGCGAAATCACCCGTGCCTTGACGGATGAGGCGTTCAGCGGATTCAATCGCGCTTACCGGCCCAAGCTGGCCAGCTTCGTTTCGCTGAGCAGCTATGGCGAAGACTTTCATTTGCCTTGCGCATATTCGCCAGAGGCCATTCATAACGGTTTCGGCGAATACCTTTCAAATCTGGGATTAAAACAGTTGCGCATCGCCGAGACTGAAAAATATGCGCATGTCACCTACTTCTTCAGCGGCGGCAGGGAACAACCCTACCCCGGCGAAGACCGCATCCTCGTGCCATCGCCCAAAGTCGCGACTTACGACCTCAAGCCTGAGATGAGCGCGCTTGAAGTGACCGACAAGCTCGAGGCCGCGATCCTGAGCCGCCAATATCACGCCATCATCTGCAACTACGCCAACGGCGACATGGTTGGCCACACCGGTATTCTGGAGGCGGCCATCAAGGCCGTCGAGACACTGGATGCATGCATCGGCCGCGTGGTCGAGGCGATGAGGTCTATCGGCGGCGAAGTCCTCATCACCGCCGACCACGGCAATGCCGAGCAGATGATAGACCACACGACCCACCAGGCACATACCGCGCACACCCTGAACCCGGTGCCGCTCCTGTATATCGGGCGCAAAGCCGAATTAGCCGGTGGCGGTGCGCTGCGCGATCTTGCACCCAGCCTGCTGACCATGATGGGGCTGCCGCAACCGGCAGAAATGACTGGGCGCAGCCTGATCCGGATACAGTGAACCTGTCAGTCCGCTTACTGTTATGCGCTCTGTGCGGCCTGATATCGGCCAACGCGGCATATGCCAGCCAACCTGAAGAACTGGAAAATCTGCGCAAGCGCATTGCCGCGATGCAGCGCGAGATAGACAAGACCAGCGAATCAAAATTGGAAGCCGCCGATGCGCTGCGCGAATCGGAACGCGGCATCAGCAACAGCAACCGCAGGCTCGCCGAGCTTGTCGAGCAGTTGCATGCCACCGATAAAAAACTCAACGGGCTGCAAGCGCAGGCACAACAACTGAGCAACAATCTGGAGACACAACAGACTCAGCTCGGCAGGCTGCTGTACCAGCAATATCTCGGCGGCAGACAGGAATACCTGAAGCTGTTGTTGAGCAATCAAAATCCCAACCAGGCCAGCCGCGACTTGCAGTACTACGAATACATCGCGCGCAACCGCGCAACCTGGCTGGCCACCTTACGCGCCAATCTTGCCGCACTGAACGCGGTCAGCACAACCACACGCGAACAACGGGCGGAACTGAAATCGCTGCGCGCGGAACAGGCGGCACAGAAAAAAACGCTGGAGAAAGAACAGCGCGCCCGGCAACAAATGCTGGGCAAAATCTCGCAACAACTGCGCCTGCAACGCCGCGAGATCAACCGGCTGCAACGCGACGAGAACCGCCTCGCGCAACTGGTCGACAAGCTGACCAGAATGCTTGCCCAGCCAAAATCCAATTCGCTGTTCCGCAATGACAATCTGCCGGACAATCGTTTTGACGGCAGCCCGTTTGACCAGCTCAAGGGCAAGCTGACGCTGCCGGTAAAAGGCGAAGTGACCAACCAGTTTGGTGTGCCGCGCCCCGATAGCACGGTGCTGTGGAAAGGCCTGTTCCTGAGAACTTCTGCCGGGCAAGCTGTCAAAGCAGTTGCCGCGGGGCGTGTGGTGTTTGCGGATTGGCTGCGCGGCTTCGGCAATCTGCTGATCATCGACCACGGCAGGGGCTATATGAGCCTGTATGGCAATAATGAAACGCTTTACAAACAGGTTGGCGATGTGTTGCGTGGCGGCGATACCGTAGCGGCAGTCGGGAATAGCGGCGGAAATGAGGATTCCGGTTTATACTTTGAACTGCGCCATGAGAGCAAACCGCTCGATCCGATGAAGTGGCTGGCGGCAAAATAACATTGAGGGAATTATGCGTCTTCTGGAAAAAGCAGGTTTAGTCGGTTTGGGTTTGGTTGCGGGCGTCTCGGTCAGCCTGCATTTCGCTGCAATTGCCGACAAGGAAACCATTGCCACGCCGTTGCCCATCGAGGAGTTACGCGCGTTTTCCGAGGTATTTGGCCGCATCAAGAGCGACTACGTCGAACCCGTCACCGACAAAAAACTGATTACCGAAGCCATCAATGGCATGTTGAACGGCCTCGACCCTCACTCCGCCTATCTCGACGTGGAATCATTCAAGGAGTTGCAAGTCGGCACGCAGGGCGAATTCGGCGGGCTGGGCATTGAAGTCGGCATGGAAGACGGGCTGGTAAAAGTAATTTCCCCGATCGAAGATACTCCGGCCTATCTCGCCGGCATCAAGAGTGGCGATCTGGTTATCAAACTGGATGACACGCTGGTTAAGGGCTTGACGCTGAACGATGCGGTAAAACGCATGCGCGGCAAACCGGGCAGCAAGATTGTGCTGACCATTATCCGCAAGGATGAGCCCAAACCGCTTACTTTTACGCTGGCTCGCGCGATCATCAAAGTGCAAAGCATTAAATCCAAACTGGTTGAACCGGGCTATGCATTCGTACGCGTCACTCAATTTCAGGAACATACCGGCGAAAACCTCGCTACGGCACTGGAAAACCTGATCAAACAAAACCAGGGGCCTCTAAAAGGGCTGGTGCTCGATTTGCGCAATGATCCAGGCGGACTGTTGACTGGCGCAGTCGGCGTTTCCGCAGCGTTTCTGGCCAAGAACGCATTGGTGGTTTACACCGAGGGGCGCACCGATGATGCAAAAATGCGCCTGATTGCCAGCCCGGAAAATTATCTGCGCGGCAATGGCAAAACCGATTACCTGAAAAACCTGCCGGATTCCATCAAGAGTGTGCCGTTGGTTGTGCTGGTGAACGGAGGCTCGGCCTCTGCCTCCGAAATTGTTGCCGGCGCCCTGCAAGATCATAAACGCGCGGTCATCATGGGCACGCAAACTTTCGGCAAAGGCTCGGTACAAACCGTCCTGCCATTGGGCAACAACACCGCGATCAAACTCACCACGGCGCGTTATTACACACCGGGCGGACGATCCATACAGGCTAAAGGCATCGTGCCTGACATTCTGGTGGAAGATCCTGCCACCGCAGGGCAGGACAGCGCGTTCCGTTTGCGCGAAGCCGACCTGAACAAGCATTTGACCAATGATACGCCGTCAGATGAGAAACCGGACAACGTCGGCAAGGTCGCGCCTGCATCACCCAGCACCAAAGGTGATACCGCAAAACCTTTGCCAGCCGAATTCGGGGCAAAGAACGACTATCAGCTCAATCAGGCATTGAACCTTCTCAAAGGAATGCAGATACTGCACGGAAAATAAAACCACACCGCAAGATCAAAATGGTTGATCTTGCACCCTGAAGCCCTCTTCGTGAGGGCTTTTTGCTTGCAAGGAGTCTGACGCCTGTCATGAGCATGTCGAATGGATGACCTACTTTGGCTATGGCCGTCCCGCTGGGACTTAACATTCGCAAGCGCATACAACACGCCGCATCGCGGCTGTCCCGAGCAAGTCGAAGAACTACTACGTGGCATATTGTCAGGGGATCAAGCAAGTCAGGCCATACCCCCCAAAGCAAAAACCCCCAGGTTTTCACCTGGGGGTTTTTGCTTTGTAAGGAGTCTGACGATGACCTACTTTCACATGGGTAATCCACACTATCATCGGCGCTAAGTCGTTTCACTGTCCTGT
>JAQTMZ010000013.1 GCA_028714075.1 Gallionella sp. | reverse complement strand
GCCCGGCGGCAATCGCCACCGCCTGCAGGAACGTGCGGCGATGCATCACCTCGGCATCCAGACCAACCAGATCGGCAGCCACTGCCCGGCACTGCCTGCGCCCGCCGCGCTCGATGGCGACGAAACGGGCATCAATGCCGGGCCGGGCGCGGGCTGCGGCACGCAGTTCATCCAGTAGCGACGCGACCGACGGCTGGTCGCCGCCTGCGGTATCGATGACCACGACGCACAAACCGGGAGGGCGACTGGCGATCCATTGTTTGACAGCCGTCAAGCCCGCAATTCGCTCGACCAGCGCCCCCGCGTGTACCAGATAGGCGGCCAGATCATCGGCCAAACTCTCCGATCCATCTGCCACCAGACAAGGCAGCCCTGCGAGTAGCGAGGGCGGCTCGTTGGCAGCGGGTTGTTCCGGCGACAGGTCAAACAGCAAATGCACGCTGAATATCGCGCCTTTGCCCGGTTCGCTCTGCACCATGATCTCGCCGCCCATGATGTTTGCCAGTCGGCGCGAGATGACCAGCCCCAAGCCGGTGCCGCCATAGGTGCGGGTAGTGGAAACGTCGGCCTGGGTGAAGGGAGTGAACAGCCGTGCCTGGGTTTCCTTGTCGATGCCGATACCGTTGTCGGCCACACGAAACTCGAGCATCGCCTGCTCCGATGTGCGTCCAACCAGCACGGCGCGCACCGATACCTTGCCCGACCGATTTTCCTGTCTGCTGGAAAACTTGATGGCGTTGTTCGCCAGGTTGACCAGTATCTGGCGCAGCCGCCCGGCATCGCCCATGACGGCCGCGGGGATGGCCGGATCGGTGAACAGCGTTAACTCCACCCCCTTCTTCAGGGCCATCTGGTACAGCGATTCGCATGCCCCCTCTACCACGTCGGCGATAGCCATCGGCGCATTGTCAATCTTGAGCTTGCCGGCTTCGATCTTGGAGAAATCGAGAATATCGTTGATGACGGACAGCAGCGAATACGCCGAGTCGTGGATGATGTTCGCCATCTCCATCTGCGGACCGGTCAGGCTGCTCTGCTGCAGCACGTCGATCATGCCGATCACGCCGTTCATCGGCGTGCGGATCTCATGGCTCATCGCGGCGAGAAAGTCCGACTTGGCGCGGTTGGCCCGTTCGGCCTCGAGCTTGGCCTGCTCCAGTTCGGCGGTGCGTATTTCGACTTTCTCATCCAACTCTGCGGCGAGTCGGGTCAATTCCGTTTCCACCTCTTTGCGTCGGGTGATGTCATCTATCATGCAGAGATGTCGCGGAGAAACATCGCTCTCCAATCTCAAGGGCGCAATCGTCATATTGATCCAGACAAATGAGCCGTCCGGACGGATATAGCGTTTATCCATATTGAAACCGGGAATTTTTCCGGCAATCATCAAGGCCATGTTGTCCAGGTCGCCCCGCATATCGTCCGGGTGGGTGATGCTCATCCAGTCGATGGTCGTCATCTCCTCCACGGTTCTGCCCGCAATCTCGGCAAAGCGGGGATTGACCTCGTAGATTTTCCCCGTATACGAGTCGATCAGCGCGATGCCCAACGGCGCCTGGTTAAAGATAGTGCTGAACCGCATCTGGCTAGTGCGGATCGCTTCTTCCGCCTTCTTGCGCTCGGTGACATCCAGGGTGTACCCGGCAAGAAAATGCGGCTTACCCTCGATAAAAACCGGGAACTTGATGGTCTGATAGAAACGGCCATCGAACTGCTCCTCGACGGTGATTTGCCGGCCTTCCCGCAACACCCGCATGTCGTCGGCGACCATGCTCTTCGCCAGCGTGGAGGGAAACAGCTCGTCCATATTTTTGCCGAGCAGCTCCGACATGGGTTTCCCCAGCATCGCTTCATAGTTCTTGCTCAGACGCAACGCCCGCAGGTTCTCATCCTTGAAGAACACGTAGATGGGGCTGTATTCCATGAAACAGTTGAAGATTTCTTCGGTCTCGCGCCGCGCCGCATCGGCCCGCTTCTGGTCTTCGAGCATGCTCAGCATGCTCAGGCGCGATTGGTTGGCGGCAGCCAGCAATTCCTGCAATTCGGCTTCCACCTTTTTGCGCTCGGCGATGTCGCGGATAATCGCGGTGAAATAAGTCTTGCCCGAGGCTTGCCACTGCGCCAGCGAAAGCTCCAGCGGAAACTCGCTGCCGTCCTTGCGCAGCCCTGAGAGTTCGACCGTGTTGCCGATCACATGCGTCGCCCCGCCCGCCGCCACCCGCGCCAAGCCCGCGCTGTGCGGGCTGCGGAAACGTTCCGGCATCAGCACCGTTAGCGGCTGGCCGATCATTTCGGCCGCGGCATGGCCAAACATCCGTTCTGCGGCAGCGTTCCATTCAACAAGGCTGCCGGTGTTGTCGGCAATGATGATGGCGTCGTTGGCCGACTCGGTGACGGCGCGGGAACGCCGCTCGCTTTCCGCCAGCGAGCTTATCGCCTGCTGGCGTTCCGAGATTTCGCGCTGAAGCTGCGCGTTGCTGTCCAATAATTCCGCCGTGCGCCGTTCAACCGTATCTTCAAGGCTATCGTGTGCCTCGCGTAGCGCATCCTCCGCCTTTCTGCGCTCATTTACCCAACTGCGCGCAGACCTGACGGCAACGAACCACGCCACCAACAGCATCAGAATACCTGTAGCGCTTGCTGCCGCCAACCAGGCAGCCAGGAAGCGCAAACGTCGGCCCTCGCCTTCGATCAGTTTTTTTGCGGTATTGACGGTTTTTTCCATGCCGCCCGCGTAAATCTGTTTCAAGCGCAAGTATTCATCGCTGGCCAGCAGCGCCGTCGCCTCCTGCCGTCTGCGTTGGTGCGCCAACGCGAAAGCCTGCCGCTCCAGTTTCACCAGCGCGGCATTCGCCTCATCCGTCTCCCCGATAAACCGCGCTATTTCGGTGCGCGGAAGATCGCCTTTGAGGTGGTCGAGATACCCCGCCAGTTGCGGGTCGGCCTCGTCATATCTTTTCTCGTAACTGAAATCCCCGGTTGCGGCAGCCATGCGCGCCGACATGGTCAGCACCTCGTCAAGCAGCATGATGTGGGCGATATCTCTCTCGATATGCATATGCCTCTCCGACGTCTCCTCGAAGCGCTCATGCATCCGCCACGCTTGCCACCCGCCGAGAATGCTGACTGAAATGCTGATCGAGAACGCGAGCGCAAAAAACCGCAGCGGGAATTTCTGCTCGCCCGAAGGGCTTTGCTGAACCGGGGTCAGACTATCCATTCAAAATATCCCTTGCCGAATGCGGCGATCCGCCGCTGCGCTTGGAAGTATAACTCTTGAGCGGGGCGAGCAGGCGTGACAACGATAATTCCTCTTCCAGCGCGAACAGCCGGTGCAGGCGGTCGGGCATGACGGCGTAGGCTAGGGTTTGCGCATTGCCGTTTTCATCATGGTGACGCAACACCGATACCACCCTGCACCCGGTGGCGCAATCGCGGAACAGCGGCGCGCAATCTCGGTGACGCAGGTCACCAGATAGATTTGCCCCGCTATCGAAACAACTAGCCATTCCACTAAGTTGCCAAAAGACGGCAACCAAGTGGCTGGTTATGTCGAAGTGGCCGCTTCTACAATTCTTCCGCGCTCCGATAACGCGGCGGCTGGCCGGCCTGCTCCAGCAGCTCGTTCACTTCTTTCTTGAGTTCAAGGACGCGCATCTCCCGCCCCAAAGTGGCATCGTGCCAGCGGCGCAGCTCATCGAGTTGCTCGGCAAGCTGGTTTTCCGCCTGCTTGCGTTCGGCTTCGCGGGCGAAGTTATCCAGCGTGAAGCCGATATCCATCGCCATTTCTTCCAGCAAACCCAACTGTTCGGCATCAAAAAAATTCAACTCATCCGTGTATAGCGTCAGCGCTCCGATCACCTTGTTATTGAAGCGCAACGGCACTCCCGCCGCACCGCAGAAACCGCGCTTCAGCGCCGCTTCGCGCCAAGGCAAAGTCCGTTCGTCGGTGGCGTAGTCATTCACGTAGCTGACGCAGTTGTCGCGGATCGCGGTGCCGGTCGGCCCGCGCCCCGCCGGCACATCATCGGTGCTGATGATAATGTTAGTCAGATAGCCGGCCTCGGCGCCATGATGGCAGACAGGCTTGACCATGCGCGTCGCTTCATCCACCAGCCCCACCCAGGCCAGAACAAACTTGCCGTGGGTGACCACGTTTTCGCAAATGCGAGCGAACAGCTCTTCGCGGTTCGTGGTGCGCACAATGGTGTGGTTGGTCTCGCTGAGTGTGGCGTAGAGCCGGGTCAGCTTCTGAACCCGCGCTTCCGCCTGCTTGCGCTCGGTGATGTCGCGGATGATGCCGGTGGCATGCCACTCGCCACGGATATTCATGGAAGAAATCGAAAGCTCGATCGGGAATTCAACCCTGCCTTTGTGCCAGGCAGTAAGTTCCCGCGTCTGGCCTACCACGTAGCCTGTCCCGGTCTTGGCAAACTGCCGCAAGCCTTCCAGCGCTTTTTCGCGGTAGCGCTCGGGAACAATCAGCTGGTGCAGTTCATGGCCGACGGCTTCCCCGGCGGTGTAGCCGAACAGCTCTTCCGCCTTGTGGTTCCACAGCTGGATGATGCCGTCCGGCTTTATGCAGATGATCGCGTCATTGGCCGTCTCCATGATGACCCGGCTGCGGTCTGAGGCTTCCTTGAGCGCATCTTCCAGCCGCCTGTGCTCGGTGAGGTCTTCAAACGTGATGATATTTCTGCTGCCTATGGAGGCGAGAGAAATTTTGACATAGCGGTTTGATCCGTCTTTGCAGGTAACCGTGGCCTCCATGGGCTCGATGTGGCCGTGACTTTGGATGGCCTGTTCGACTCGCCCTGTCCATTCAACTCTGATTTCTTCCCGGTATTTTTCGTCCGGATAGGCAAGCGGCCACCAGTGATGCACATCGGGAACGTCTTCCATCGTGTAACCGAACAGCTCGGTGAACTCTTCGTTCATCATCACAATTTTCTCGTCCGCATCCACGCCGATATCCACCAGCATGGCTATTGGAGAATGCTCGACGAGCGCCCTGATATCCGCCTCGCTGTGCCGCAACGCTTCCTCCGCCAGCTTGCGCGCCTGGATACCCTGCTCTTCGGAAAGGGCGCGCCGCACCGCAGAGCCGAGCCGCGCCAGCCGATCCTTGAGGACATAGTCCCGCGCCCCCAGCCTGAGCAATTCGACGGCCGTCTCGTCTCCGATGGCTCCGGTCACCATTACCACAGGAATGTTGGGATGCTGTTGCCGGGCAATTTTCACCGCAGAGCCGCCGTCGAAGGCGGGCAGCCTGTAATCGGCGAGGACGATGTCCGGTTTGAACTCTTCGAGCGCGCGGATAAACGCGTCGCGGGTATCGACGCGTTTGGCGGTAAAGGACAAACCCGCCTCGCGCAGCGCATCCTCCACCAGTTCGGCGTCGGTGGGCATGTCCTCCAGCAGCAGGATGCGCAGTTCAGTTTGTCCGGTCGGTTTATCCATGGCAATTTAGCTCGGGTTGAACACGAAGCCCTTTTCTTTGATTAGCCGCATACAGGCATCCACCGCCTGCTTGTCGTAGCGCGTACCGCTTGCACCGGCAATTTCCGCCAGTGCCGCATCCATGCCGAGGCTGGGGCGGTACGGGCGGTGGGATGACATCGCCTCCAACGTATCGGCGACCGCGATGATCTTCGCCTCCGTAATGATGTTATTACCTTTCAACCCTGCCGGATAGCCCGATCCGTCCAACCGCTCGTGGTGCTGCAGGATCATCTGCGCCACCGGCCAGGGAAACTCGATGCTCTTGACGATTTCATAACCCGCCTTGGGATGGATCTGGATCAGTTGCATTTCCAGCGATGACAGCTTCGATGGCCTGCTCAGGATTTCGGCGGGAACGCCGATCTTGCCGATGTCGTGGATCAGACAGCCAAAATGGATGCCGTCGATTTGCGCCTCCGGAAGCCCCATCTCGGCAGCAATCGCCGCCGCCAGTTGGCTGACCCGCTGCTGGTGGCCGGACGTGTAAGGATCGCGCATCTCGCTGATGGAGGCCGCCATTTGGATGCTATCCTCCAACGCCTTTTGCAGTTTTTCCAGGGCCTGCCGGCGCAGCGCTTCCCGCTCGAAACCCTCCAGCGCGAAAGAAATGTCCGTCGCCATTTCTTCCAGTAAATTCAACTGGTCGGCATCGAAAAAACCCGGTTCGTCCGTGTACAGCGTCAGCGCTCCGATCACCTTGTTTCCGAAGCGCAACGGCAGCCCCGCCGCGCCGCAGAAACCGCGCTTCAGCGCCGCCTCGCGCCAGGGCAGCACCCGCTCATCGGTGGCGTAATCGTTCACGTGGCTGACGCAGTTCTTGCGTATCGCGGCACCGGTCGGCCCGCGGCCTGCCGGCACATCGTCGGTGCTGATGACAATGTTCGTCAGGTAGCCGGTCTCGGCGCCGTAGTGGCAGACGGGCTGGACCATGTGCGTCGTTTCATCCACCAGCCCCACCCAGGCCATGACAAATTTTCCGTGGATAACCGCAGCGCTGCAAATGTTGCTGAACAGCTCCGCGCGGCTCGTGGTGCGCACAATAGTCTGGTTGGTCTGGCTGAGGGTGGCGTAGAGCCGGGTCAGTTTCCGGATTCGCGCTTCGGCTTGCTTGCGCTCGGTGATATCCTTGATCACACCATCATAGGACAGCAATTTTCCGGAGGCATCCTTGAGCAGGATGGTCGTGTCGCTCACCCAGCGGGACTCCCCGTCTTTGCGGACGATGCGATGTTCGATGGGCGGGACATCATTCCCCGCCAGTATCTGTCTCGCATGTTCCATGACCGATTCGCGATCCTGCGGGGCGACCATCTGGATCCACAGGTAGGGATTGGCGGCAAACTCTTCCGCCTTGTATCCTGTCACTGTCACGCAGGCCGGGCTTTGCGTGGTTCCCACGGCATGCCCGTTTTCGATGCGCACCGTGTATTGATAATCCGTGAGTCCCTCGGTGATGCGCCGGTAGCGCGCTTCGCTATCCAGCAGGGCTTTTTCCGCCGCCTTGCGCGCGCGGATATCCTGCGCTTCGGCAAGGGCGCGCCGCACCGCAGGGCCGAGCCGTACCAGCCGGTCTTTGAGAACATAATCCATTGCCCCCTGCTTGAGCAGTTCGATGGCCACCTCGTCTCCTACGGCACCGGTCACCATCACCACCGGTATGGCCGGATATTGCTGCCGGACAATCTGCACCGCAGAGCCGCCGTCGAAAGCAGGCAGCTTGTAATCGGCAAGGACGATGTCCGGCTTGAACTCCTCCAGCGCCCGGATAAACGCGTCGCGGGTGTCGACACGTTTGGCGATGAAGGACAAGCCTTCCTCGCACAACGCCTCCTCCACCAGTTCGGCGTCGGTGGGCATATCCTCCAGCAGCAGGATGCGCAGTTCAGTTTGTCCGTCCGGTTTATCCATGCCTATTGAATCTGATAAAGGCGGTTGAAACTTGTAGGAGCGGGCCATGCCCGCGAATAGATTGATCGCGGGCATGGCCCGCTCCTACAGGTGACCGGCTATAAGTTGCACAGACGAATGACTGGCTCATATTTATTTAACCGGATAAACCGGAGGCTGGTTGATCAGCAGCCAGTAGAGCCCCAGTTCCGACACCACTTTGGCGAATTCCTCGAATTCCACCGGCTTGCCGATATAGCTGTTGACGCCGAGGCTGTAGCATTCGGCCACGTCCCGGTCTTCCTTCGACGAGGTCAACACCACGACGGGAATCCGCTTCGTCCGTTCATCCGCCTTGATGCGGCGCAGCACTTCCAGCCCGTCCACCTTGGGCAGGCGCAGGTCGAGCAGCACTACCTTGGGGCCGTTCTCGACTTTGCGGCCAACATAGGCGCCGGCAGCAAACAGGAAATCCAGCGCCTCGGCACCGTCCTTCACCCACACCAGCTTGTTGGCAAGGTTGCGTTCCTTCAGCGCCACCACCGCCAGTTCGGCATCGGTTGGGTTGTCTTCCACCAGCAGTATTTCCACGTCCTCAGTCAAAATGCTCATGATTGCTCCTCCCTTAAAATGGGTAATGCAAAATAAAACGTCGCGCCTTCGTTGACCTTGCCTTCCGCCCACACCCGCCCGCCGTGCCGGACGATGATGCGCTTGACGATGGCCAGGCCGATGCCGGTGCCTTCGAACTCATCCACCCCATGCAGGCGCTGGAACACGCCGAACAACTTGCCCACATACTGCTGGTCGAAACCAACGCCATTGTCTTTCACGTAGAACGTGCATTCGCTGTCTGAAGTTGAACTACCAATTTCAATGCTGGCCGTTGTCCGCGAATTCGTAAATTTTACAGCGTTGCCCAACAGGTTGGCCCACACCTGGCGCAGCATCGCAGCATCGCCCTGCACCTTCGGCAAGGGCTTGATCTCCAAGCCCACATTCCGTCCCGCCACTGGCGGTTCGAACCCCTCCCATACTTCGCGCGCCAATGCCTCCATGTCGACTTCCGCGGCCTTGACCTCCAGCCGCCCGGCACGGGAAAACGCGAGGATGTCGTCGATCAACTGCCCCATTTTTTTGGTGTTGTCGCGCACCACGTTCAGCAGCCGCTTTCCTTCATCGTCGAGCTTGTCCTCATAGCGTTTCAGCACGAGACGCGAGAAGCCGTCTATCGCGCGCAACGGCACGCGCAGGTCGTGCGATACCGAATAGGCGAAACCCTCCAGATCCTTGTTGGCAGCTTCCAGGCTGGCGGTGCGTTCCGCAACGCGACGCTCCAGTTCTATATTGAGCCGCAGCACCTCTTCCTCCGCCTGCCTGCGCAGGCTTTCCTTTTCGAGTCCCTCCAGCGCATAGGAGATGTCCGAGGCCAGCTCGTCCAGCAAGCGGATTTCCTCGTCGTTGAACCAGTCCGCCTCGGGCGCATAAGCGGTAAACACTCCTTTCACCGCACCGCCGACCCACAACGGAAAGGCCGCAGACGAACGGTATCCCATCGCCAGCGCCGCCTCGCGCCACGGCGCCATGTAGGGTTCATGCTCGATATCCTTGCAGACAAAGTGCCTCCCTTCGCGCAGTGCCGTGCCTGTCGGCCCGCGTCCTTCCGGGATGTCGTCCGTCGAGATGCGGATGTTCTTGAGGTAGTCGCCGAAGTTGCCATTCATCGCCACCGGTTTTATGAAATGCGTCGCCTCATCGACCACGCCTATCCATGCCATCCTGAACGATCCCTGGTCGACGGCGATGCGGCAGGCTTCGTCAAAAAGCACCTGCCGGTTTTGGGCGCGCACGATCATTTTATTTGTCCGGCTCAACAAACTGTATAGCCGGTTCAGGCGCTGGTTGTCTTTCTCCGCCCGCTTGCGCTCGGTGATGTCGCGCGCCGCGGCAAATACGCCCCGGATATTTCCGGCCTCGTCGCGGTAGACTGTGGCGTTATAGAGTACATCCGTCACTTTGCCCGAAACATGCCGGATGGATAGCGGGTAATCCGTCACCAATCCTTTAGCGAATACTTCCTGATAGCCTGTCCGCGCCTGCTCCGGCTCCGTGAAATATTCGGAAAAATCGCTGCCGATCATTTGCTGGCGCGACACACCCGTCATTCGCTCGGTGGCTTCGTTGACATCGGTGATCTTGCCAGCCGCGCTGATGGTCACCAGGGGGTCGAGGCTCGCCTCGATCAGGCTGCGGGCATATGCCGATGCCGCCCGCAGACCTTGCTCGATTTGTTCTTGTTCGGCAATAAGGAGTTGGGCGCGCTGGCTCCGCCACCACAAACCCATCGCCGCGCCGGTCAGGGTGACTAGAACAATAATTGTGCCCGCCACCAGCCATGCCAGCTTGCGTAACGGCGCATAAATTTCTTCCTGCTCCATTTTGGCAACCAGGAACCAGCCGGAACCGGGAATTTCGCGCATCGCCGCAATTACCGGCACACCGCGGTAATCCGCACCTTCGGTTTCCGTATGTGCTCCCAATACCGCCATCGCGGCCGGTAATTTCGACTGACCCAGCGGCTGCCGCAGCAGGCTGGAGTCTTCGGCACGGGATACATTCAGGAACAACACGTCATCCCCTTCGCGGCGCACCAAGACCAGCTCCATGCTCTTGTGATCCGACGGCATTGCTTTCAGCAGCGGAAAAAGGAACCGGGATGGATCCATCCGCAGATAGGCCGCGCCGACAGTTCTGGATTTGCCGCCGTGACCGGCCAGAACCGGCGCAATCATGCCCATGCTGCCCGGATCGTCGCTGGAGCCGATATCCAAAAACAGGACGGCTTGTGTCTGGATGGCCTGCCTTACCCGTTCCAAGGTATGCGCTCCGGGCAGTACGGCACCGGGAGTGGCGGACAATACCGGCTTGCCTTGCGCATCGAACAGGAAAACCTCCTGATAGTCATAGGCGCTTTGCATCAGCCTCATCCGCTCAACGATCATCTGCCGGTCTTCGTCGGGCGGCGCGCCCCGTTGCAGCCATTTTTCTATTGCCCGCGCAAAGAAAGGAGCACGCGAAAATATCTCGGCATCGCCCTCGCGCTCTTTTCTCCATTTTGCGACTTCCGTCACTTTCAAATCCGCAATGGTGGAAAGTTCGTTCAGTTCTCCCTGCCTGATGTTCGAGCTATGACGCAGAAAAGCGGTGTAACTGACGGCGCTGACCGCCAGCGCCAGAAAGATGAAAAACCAGAACGGCGGCCAATGCAGAAGGCCGGTGGACGAAGATGTTTCTGCTTTGGCAGGTTGCCCGGAGTGGTTCAATTTACCTCCTCACGTTGATTGCTGCGTTACGCATAATACAACTGTCGGCGCATATCGAAACTCAAACGCATCCGTCAAAAACCGAGTGTGCAATGCTACTCCGAAAACCGAATGGCGGCATGCGGTGTAGCGAATTAACTCAGAACGTGTTCTCAAGGTTGAGTTACGGCTTCACCGCATATGTGGGTGAGTGGCTCAAGCTCCTTAACTTGAGCTGCATCGAAAATGCCCCATCTCATTTCAACCAAACCAGAACAGCTCTTTTTCTGTGGCTATAAGCTTTCTTGGCTATCGTCCCTTGAATCCATTGTCCTCGCGCCAAGAGCGCGGGGAATATAAGTCTGCCTTGATTAAGGGAGGTTTTTTGCCTCTATTCGTTTGTTATGAAACTCCTTATTGAAGTATTTTACGTGTGTGCCGGTAGTGGAATAGCGTGTTCGATTATCGTCGGTTTTTTAATGCATCATCAAACGTACGTAAATATATTTATTGAAGGGATCAACATGAGTGCAGCAATTTCTGGAATGGGTATGACCGTGGCGCCGCAGGCAATGACGGGAGCGAGTATGCATATGCCTCCCGCGCAAAAAATGTTCGACCTCTTTTCCCAAATCGACACCAGCAATTCCGGATCGATTACGAAAACACAGTTCGAGCTGGCATTCAATACACTCAACCCTCCCTCCGGATTCAAGTCTCTGGGAGCCGACGCGGTATTTGCAAAACTCGACCCGAAAAATTCCGGTTCGGTTTCAAAGCAGGATTTCAAGAACGGTATGCTCCAGATGATGTCGCAAATCCGGCAACAACGGCATGAGTCTGTTGCACAGGCAACCGCTCCGGCACCGGCGCAGACCATTGATGCCAACCTCAATGAACTGAATCAACTGGTGGTTGGATCGAACATCAATACGACTGCCTGAGTTCTGCTACCCCGCCATTCCGGCCTCGCCGGAATGACGAAGCTGGATGTTGCCGCCCACGCGCAGTTCTCCATCCACCCAGCAATGCTGCACCCCAAAATCTTCCAGCCACTTCTTTCCCGCCTCTTCTTTCAGCATGGCGATGGTCGAAAGGGTGCCTGCCAGCAGGCATTGTTCTGCCACGATTGTTACCGATGCCAGCCCGGCTACCGGCCAACCGGTCAACGGATTTAAAATGTGACAATAGCGTTTCCCTGCTACCTCGATGTAGCGTTCATAGTCGCCGCTGGTTGCGACGGCTCCGGACGCCAATCGAATATTCCCGAGTGAAACATCCGGTTTTCTGGGATGCCTGATTCCAATCTCCCAGGGTGAACCGTCCGGGTGCGGCCCGAGGACACGTATATCCCCTCCCAAATCGAGCAAGCCCGATTGGAAGCCCATCGAGCGGCATATATCTGCGCCCCGATCTACGGCATATTCTTTTCCTATACCCCCGAAGTCCAACTCCATTCCGGAATGCAGAAAATGGAGCTGCGGGGATGTCCATGTTGCCTTGCCCAACCCGATAAACGGCAGAATTTGTTCTATTGCGGATTGCGATGGCGTGTTGCCGGATGAGAAATCCCACACTCGCCGGAGCACTCCGGACGAAACATCAAACAGTCCCGCGCTTAGCTGGAAAGCGGCGAAAGCGTAGTTCAACAGCCCGGCAGTTTCATCATCGACATCGACCTTCCCGCCCGCCAGGGCGGCACGGTTGATATCGGACAGCGCATTGCCGTCGACGTAGCGCGAGTATTTATTCTCGATGCGCCAAACCTCGGCCATAGTCAGGTCGGCAGCCTGGTCGGCCTTGCGTTCATCCTCCGCATACAAGGTTAACTGGCAATCCGATCCCATTGCCTGAAACGAGTAACTGTATGGGGAGGGAGGCATGCAAACTGTTTGAGGCGCAAGTTTTAAGTTTGGCAAGATGTTTGTATTTCCATCATTCATAAAAACAAAACCTGTTGCGCCCGCCGTCTTTCGCCTGGTACATCGCCATGTCCGCCCACTTGATAATGTCTGCCGGGCTGGCCTCGTGATCGATGAACAGCACCACGCCGATACTCGACGTGCAATGATGCTCGATGGTGATTTCCGCCTTGCCCTCCTGCTTTCTCGACAGCAGGTATGGCTCGGCCAAAGTGGCGCGAATCTTTTCCGCGACGATGCTGGCCTGTGCGATGGATTCTGCTTTGCTCGCAGCCAGCTCACTGAGCATTACCACAAATTCGTCGCCGCCAAAACGCGCGACGGTATCCATTTCACGATTGCAACCGATAAGGCGGCGCGCCACCTCGACCAGCAGCAAATCGCCGATCTCGTGGCCGTAGGTGTCATTGAGCGGCTTGAAATTATCCAGATCGAGAAACATCAGCGCGCCATACAGGCCGCTACGCTTGCTGGCGGCCATTGCCTGCCCGAGCCGGTCGTTCAGCATGCGGCGGTTGGGCAGTTGCGTCAATGCGTCATAGAAGGCCAGGCTGCGGATATGTTCTTCGACTTGCTTGCGCTCGGTGATGTCGCGGAAGCTCCACACCCTGCCTACCACTTCGCCGCCGATAAACTGCGGTATGGAATTCCGCTCAATTATTCTCCCGTCCTTGAATTTGATAACGTCGCAAGAGTTGGCTTTCGGGGTGGAGTATAACTCGCGCACTTTATCCAAAAAGCCCTCCGCATCCTCCAGTTGATTCAGCACATATGACAATGCCGCACGATCATCCTTGGCCGCGATGATTTCGTCCGTGATATGCCACAGGTCGATAAACCGCTGGTTGTGCAGCACCCAGGTATTGTTCAGGTCAACGACCAGAATGGCATCGTTGGTGGATTCCAGCGTGGCATTCAGCAATGACAAGGATTTTATTATTTTTATTTCGGCCTGCTTGCGTTTGGTGATATCGCTAACCACCCCGTCGTAAGACAGCAGCTTTCCGGAAGCATCCCTGAACAGGATGGTTGTATCGCTCACCCAGCGGGTCTCTCCGTCTTTGCGGGTGATTTGATGCTCGATGGGCGGAACGTCGTTTCCCGCCAGGATTTGCTGCACTTGCCCCCTGACCCGCTCGCGGTCTTCCGGCACAACCATCCTGATCCATAGATAGGGATCGGCGGCAAACTCTCTCGCAGTGTACCCCGTCACCGTCACGCAGGCCGGGCTTTGCCTGGTTTCCACGGCACGGCCATTTTCGACGCGCACCGTGTACTGATAATCCGTAATCCCTTCGGTAATGCGCTTGTAGCGCGCTTCGCTCTCCCTCAGCTCCTCCTCCATTTGCTTGCGCTCGGTGGTGTCGCGTGCGAGGGCGAAAAGCAGTGTCTTGTTCATGGCCGGTGTCGCCCTCCATTCCAGCCATTTGTAACTACCGTCCTTGCAGCGATAACGGTTGCTGAACAGAAGAGCCGGCTCGCCAGCCAGTATCTGTGCCACCTGTTTCATTGTTGCATCCCGGTCATCGGGATGGATGAACTCAATGAGTGGGGTAGCAAGTATTTCCTGCTCGGTGTAGCCAAGCGCTGCCTGCCACATGGGATTGATTTTCAGGAAATGCCCCTCGGTTGATACGATACATGCCATGTCCGGAACAAGATTGAAGAATCTTTGCAAATTCTCCTCGGCCTGCTTGCGTTCGCTGATATCGCGGATGATGCCGGTGAAAAATCGCCCTTCCATTGTTTCCCATTCCGACAGCGACAACTCCATCGGGAATTCGATCCCCGCTCTGGTCAGGCCGTGCAGTTCGACCACCTTCCCGCTCACATGCCGGCCTGCCCGCGCCCTGCCTATGCCGCCGAGATGCGCCTCATAGTAGCGTTGCGGCATCAACATGGTGAGCGGTTTCCCGAGCACGTCTGCCTTGGTGTAGCCGAAAGTTTTCTCCGCCCCCGCATTCCATCCCTTGATATTGCCCGAGATGTCGGCGGTGACGATGGCATAGGTGGTGGTCTCGGTGATCGCATGGTAGCGCGCCGCGCTCGCTCTCAATGCCTCCTCCGCCTGCTTGCGCCCGGTGATGTCCTTGATCACGCCATCGTAGGACAGGAGTTTTCCGAAGGCATCCCTGAGCAGGATGGTCGTGTCGCTCACCCAGCGTACCTCTCCGTCTTTGCGGATGATGCGGTGTTCGATCGGCGGGATATCTTTACCCGCCAGGATTTGTCGCACATGCTCCCTGACCCGTTCGCGGTCATCCGTTGCGACCATTTGAATCCAGAGATAAGGGTCGGCGGCAAACTCTTCCGCCGTGTACCCAGTCACCGTCACGCAAGCCGGACTCTGCCGGGTTTCCACGGCATGGCCGTTTTCGATGCGTACCGTGTACTGGTAATCGGTGAGCCCTTCGGTGATGCGTTTGTAGCGCGCTTCGCTCGCGCGCAGTGACTCCTCGGCCTGCTTGCGCTCGGAGGAGGTAGCGATTTGAAGTTGTTCGCAGGTTTGCCGCAACTCGGCTGTCTGGTGCTCGAGGCGGATACGCAAGTGAAACAGATCCAGATGGGTGTGGACACGGGCCAGCAATTCATCGCGCTGGAACGGCTTGGAGATGAAATCCACGGCGCCCAGCTTGAATCCCTCCACGCGATATTCTATATCCGCAAATGCGGTGAGCAGGATGACCGGAATGTCGCGGCTCCGTTCCTGTGCCTTGAGCCGCCGCAGCACTTCGAACCCATCCATGCCCGGCATGCGGATGTCCAGCAGGATCAATTCCGGCAGACTGGCCTCAACCGATGCCAGCGCAAGCTCTCCGCTGTCGGCAGGATGCACCTGATAGCCCTCGGCAGCCAGGATATCCGTCAGCAGCTTCAACGATGCCAGCGTGTCGTCGACTACCAGAATAGCGCCTTGGTTCATGATGTAGCCTTCCCGGTTGAGTTATTTGTGTCAACCTTCAGGGTATGCAGGATAAGCAAGCGGCCTGCATGATGCTTCAATACGTTGCCCAGTTCCCGGCACTCTACAGCATGACTGCCCGCGCTTCAGGGCGCAATGCCGTAACCGGCTCCTCGACTTCGCCTGCCATGGTTTCATCATACACAAAACGGGCGCCAAAATGGCGGGTCAGGCAGTCAAATATCTCATCTGTCCGCTAGGGCTTGCGGATGAAATCATCCGCGCCCGCCACCGTGATATTGCCGCACTCCTCCTCGAGCACCAAATTCTCGTGCTCTAACGTCCGATGAAGCGTTGCAAATGCTGTTCAAGAAAAGACTGAAACCCTTCAAGGCTTCTGCAAAAGAAAAATGGGCTAGATCATTTCTGACCTAACCCATTTAGTTACTGGTGCGCCCGGAGCGATTCGAACGCCCGACCCCTTGGTTCGTAGAATAGCTATCAGATGTAACATATTGATTTTATTAACCCGCGCTGAGGTCTTCCGTTACAACCATGCACAACAGCGCATAACGATGCATAACAAAGTCCGGCAAAAGTCCGGCAAGAAAAATTCACCCATATATTTTCATGAGCGTGACACTAACCCAGAATTTCATTGATAAGGTCAGGATATCTATACTCGCAAAATTGTCTTGCATTATTTGTACCTTATATGGTACAAATGCACTAAGGTGATAAATGGTCAATGAATCGCAAAAAACGCCGCTACAGTTCTACAAAAACAACAGCGGCAACGAACCAGTGCGCGAATGGCTCAAGGCACAGGACGAGCCAGACCGGCACACAATTGGCCAAGACCTGATGCGGGCGCAATGGCGCTGGCCGGTGGGTATGCCCTTATGCCGCCCGATGGGGCAGGGTTTATGGGAAGTACGCACAGACTTGCCAAACAACCGCATCGCTCGTGTGCTGATATGTTTGCACAAGGGCAATTTGGTGGCCTTGCACGCCTTCGTCAAGAAGACGCAAAAGACACCTGACGACGATCTTACCTTGGCGAGGAAACGCCAAAAGGAGTTGAAATCATGAGTAAACATATCGGATCAAGCCTCGACGACTTTCTCAAGGAAGAGGGAATATTTGAAGAAACTCAAGCAATGGCCATCAAGGAAGTCGTGGTGTGGCAACTTACCGAAGCGATGGAAAAACAATCGCTAACTAAGGCACGCTTGGCCATCATGCTTAAGACCAGCCGCTCGCAGGTCGATCGACTGCTTGATCCTACCCGCGATGTGACGCTATCAACTTTGCAACGTGCTGCTGCCTTGGTCGGTCGTAAGGTACAAATCGAATTGGTGTAACGATTTTCAACAGCCCCGTCAGTCTTAACAGTCAACACGTTCACGCAGTCCCTTACCCGCCTTGAAATGCGGCACATACTTGGCTGGCACTTTCACCTTTGCGCCAGTCTTGGGATTACGCCCTTGCCGTGCAGGTCTGTAATTCAAACTAAAGCAACCAAAGCCACGCACCTCGACACGACCGCCCTTTGCCAATGCATTGGACAGCGCGTCCAGAATCGCCTTCACGGTAAGCTCGGCGTCTTTCTGTTGGAGTTGGGGGTGTAGCTGAGCAAGGCGTTCAATTAGTTCGGCGCGAGTCATTTTTCAATTGCTGTTAATAAGTATTGCTGCGCTACATTTTATCGCATGTCAGTGCGAGATTACGACAGTTTCAACTGAGCCTTAGATTTTCTACCCGGTGATGCTGGTGGGATATAGCCAGCTATTCGACAGACTGTTCTCTCGACCTTCTTGCCCTTAATAAACAGAATCGACTGACACATCATAACTTCGCCCTTTGCAGCCAGTTCTGACAATTGAATGCGGACAGCGGCAAGTTTTATGCCTGTAGCTTCAGCAATCTCAGTATCGAGCCGCTCACCATGCTTTTTCAGGTATTGCAGAATTTGATTTGTAGGCATGGGTCATTGTGCAACCACCAAGACACCCTGATGGTTGCTATTTGGAATACTTATTTCTTGCCGCCGTTCACAGCAGCCTTGAGATTTGCACCAGCCTTAAATGCCGGAGCCTTGGATGCCTTGATTTTAATCGCAGCTCCAGTAGATGGATTGCGACCATTACGTGCGGCACGCTTGCGTACCTCAAATGTGCCGAAGCCGACCAGTGCAATGTTGTCACCTTTCTTGAGGGTGGCGGTAATAACTTCAATCAGTGCTGCGAGGGTGCGGTCAGCACAAGCTTTGGTGCAGTCGGTTTTTGCTGCCAGTGCATCAATCAGTTCTTTGCGGTTCATTTGATTATCTCCCTGTAATTTTGTCGCTGCCCTTTGCAGCAAGCATGGAGTTTAGCACTTTGCCAACCTGTTATTCAAAGCCCTGTATGACGTTACCCTGCACACCGACTACCCCATAACCAGCCATTACTGTATCTTGCCGTGCTTAACTAACCGTGCGCAGATGGAATAATCTGTTCTTTCGTGATCGGCAGCGAGTTGTTGAACCGTTTTGCCCAAGTCGAAAGCTTTAACTAATCGTTGATCTTCTTCCTCTGCCCAAGCTTTTCCAGCATTGCCTGGAAGGCGTTTTTGTCGGTCTTCAGCTTTCTTGGCGCGCTCTTTTAATCTATCCATTGCCTCTATTGCCGCAAACAGCGCTCGCACTGTTTGCGGGTGCTGATACGGACTGTCTGAAGAATATTCCTCCCCAGTGTGCGGATCAACACCATTGGCCAAGGCTTGAATTATTTCCAGAGATTTATCGGTATCCATTCCACCTCCCTTACGTATCCAGTACGTCCCACTCATCGCCGAGCATCCAACGGATTGCCGAGAGCTTGCCGCTGATCGCCCCCCATTCAAAATCAGTCCAAGGCCCAAAGCTTTCTTTGCCGTAGCGCTGTACGGCGTCGCGCGCAGTTTGCATCGTGCGTTTCAAAATGTCGCGCTCAACTGGGCTCATCGCTTGTAGTCGTTTGGGAAAGTTATCCAAATCCACGACCATGACACCTCCATCCTGGATAGAACTGAGACGGTGCTTGTTCCGGTTGAACCAGACTTGGTGGAATAGCAAATCCTCTGCGGCTTGTAATTCGGCAAGACTGCGTAGGTGATCAGGCGAGGGCTGCTCAAGGTTCTTGTTTGAGTCGGTGTTAGGTTTTAGCATTTTTAATTTTCACCAAGTAAGCGAGTGAGATATAAAAGAAAGTGCCTAGATATTGCTAGCCACGGAAAGCTCTGTGTATTGCTCAGTCAAATATGCCGCCCGCATTTACGTTGGTATCATCGACTCAAGAACATTTTGCGCCACAATATATCCAACGGGTGCATGGCGTTACCTGACCCGATCCGCTGCCTTTTAAATGGCAGTTTAATTCTTTTGATTTGGCAATCATCTGGGCTTTTGCCGCTTTGCAATTCTTGGTTCCTGTAGTCGCTTATTTCCTTCCTCCACGTCGAAGTCCATACGACTAATTGGGCAATGCGACTCATGTCATTAATAGAGCAATTACGGAAATCTGTAACAGGCGCACTTTGCGCAAAGTCAGGCAGATCGCAATCCTCAATCAGGAGATGAATTACGGCTGTACCATTGTCTTCAATTTTGTGCAGAAGCCCTTCAGACAGCTTTTTCTGACACCAGTCCGACGCGGCTGATTCTTTAGATAAAACGATAATAATGGCATCAATCTCGACAGAATTATCTTTGTCTTTCTCAATAAGCGAGTCGCCCGTCGGCATCTCCCATAGCATAATGCCGCAATCAATTTCACGACATAATCGAATTGCCAATTGATCGACGAACTCTTTGTCGCCATGTGCGTAGTTTATGCAGATGTTCATTTTGTTTTGCTCCTGGTGAGTGATAAGAAATGAAGAAATGGAACGTAATTTGCCCGCTCTTCAGACCATAAGCCAGGGAGATATTTTTTTATAAACGACGTATGGAATGCGCAGGATAGGCGGAAGAGTGATGCCAGCAAAGCCATCGAAGGGCGTTACTGACCGTCCCCATCGGGGCACCCGATGGGATAAGTTCGGCACTAGCGGGAGATTATTTTACTGACTGAGAAGATCCGCTTCCGGGCGTTGATTGCGATATCGACCTGCCGTTATCGGCACATACGAAGATATTCGGCTTTCCCAGAAGTGGTTGCCTCGCACTCTTAAGTTTAAGTGCAATGTTACTGCTTGCATTTGTAAATTGTAAAAGTGCGCTTCCCATATTCTGGCGAATTACCCTTCACGACTGTATCGCCGCCAGCATCTATCGCACCATTGCGTGCCAACTGTAACAAATCAGCTTCCACGGCTTCAGGACTGCGAGTTATAAATCCAACTATAGCAAGGACGCTAACATTAATTTCTCCCTTGGACTGACAGCCGCCAACCTGACTTGCCTCTACTTGAAAAACTCGATCAGATCCTTTACGCACCCCGATCAGATCCCTGCTGGCGCATCCAACCAACCCAGCAATCAATAACACTGCAGCGCCGATAAATAACATTTTTTTGTAAGGTTGCATGGCCGCTCCTGGTTTTCTAAGAAAATAATTTTGTTCGCTACGCATACCAATGAATTTGAATTCTGTTAGCAGTCAAAAGTATTGCTGGCCTGTCGGGCTGAGTGCCATTCGCATCAAAGTCACAGCTTTTTGACATAGAAGTAAAAGCGTTCCTTGTCATTGGTTTCGCGCACCAATTCATAGGGGTTGTTTTTCACAAATGTTCGTATGTTATTAATTGTTCCTTCCTTGCTTGCTTGTGACAACTTTCAGGACTGCGCCAACCTCTATTTTATCGAGCATTTCTTTTATTTTAATTATAGCAACCGGACAGTCGTCCTGTGTAGCGTCAAGCAATATTCTGTATTTCATAGCTACTGCCCAAATTATAGACATATTATTTTTCATCAATCTTTTCTGCGAGAAATTGTTCTGCATTGCTGCTAATAATGATCAGCAGTGCGCCTGAATAAACAAAAGTAGACAACATGATGATCCCGATCACTACAGCTTTGAACATTTCCAGATATTCGAATGAAGCGGGAATCATGGTGAGCATCACAATAGACAATCCGCCTTTGATGCCGGCAAATGTCAGAACGCTCCACCAACGAAAATTGATATCGACCATCTTGTCGGTTTTGTTGGCAATCCAGGCAAACAGAGCAATCATCACTCCACGAATCAACGTGGTTGCCAGGAACATCGCCAGAATCTCAACTTTATATTTCCACAAAAGATGGATATCGATCATTTCCGCCATAGCCACGAACAGGATGGTATTGGCCACCATCGCCAGTAGCTGGATATCTTCCTTGGTGCGCAGGTGGCGATCCCGTTCTTCAAGAGTGGCCTTGATGCGATGCAACACCTTCCCGATAATGCCGAAGGATGTAGCGCGACTTTGTGCTTCATCTTGAAGCTCGGCTTCGTCGTAATTAATCTGCTTGTTATCCTCGGCTATTGCCTTGGTCATCACATGATTGACTGTGATTGTGGCAAAAATGCAAGCTAGAATGCCTGACAGATGCGAGTGTGTGTGAGCTCCCAACAAATTAAGCAAAATATAGAAATACTCGGCCATTTCGAATGCACCATAGCCTGTAATGATGAGAACTATCATTTCAGCGATGCTATTTTCAGTTGACTTCATGGCTACAAGTCCGACAAAGCCGACCATCACGCCAACCGCTACCGAACCAAGCACTACTTCGCTGCTTATTTCGGCCACATAAAGGGCGGTGATTTCGCCACCACCCAAGGCATAAAGACCGACAAAGACAAAGACAATCAGCGCAGTGGCATCGTTAAACAGGCTCTCGCCCTCGGCAAGTATTTTTAGCCGATGGGGCAAATCGAACTTGGAGAAGATGCTAACCACGGAGACCGGATCGGTTGCCAGTACCATGGTGAATAACACGATGACAGCCGCGCTAGAAAGAGCATAGTCGGCGAATAGCCAATTGGATATGAGTAGCGCAGTCAACACTGACAAAGCTACTGCCACTACAGTCAAATAAAACAGGCTGAAGCCATGCTCCTTAAGGTCTCCCACCTTGATTTCAAGTGAATCTGAAATAAGCAGGATTGGCAGCAAAAAAATAACAAGCATAGCAAAATGCGTGGCATCTCCGGTTAACTCAGGAACTTGTTGAAAGCCATAATGGACTACAAATGAGAGTGTAATCAAACTCAGCGGAGATGGAACCTTGAGCTTATCTTCCAATTGCAATGCCAGAAACAAAATCCCGGCAATTATTAATAAAGTCATGATCATTTGGTGTGCCCTTACTTCTTAGGATATGGGAAAACACGCAATATCATCCTCACTAATCAACCTCTACAGTGAGTTTTACCTGATCTACTCCAGCCCTGACCTTAAACCAGGCGGCAATCCTGCGTCGATCACCTCCCGATAATATTTTCTTCGATGTGAGATTAGCTAATAATACGGTCGATTTTTCAAGACGACTCGTCTGATGCTCATCCGTCTTTGCTATGGCCAGCTTCCGAACCTGCGGGTATTGCGCAACAAGTTCTTCATATATCTTTTGCTGTTCCTCAAGTCGCATGGTTTGCTGGTTTTGCTGTGCCCGCATATTGGAAATTTCATTTTGCAAATCCTGTATCTGCTTGTTTTTGGAATCGAATATCACCTGATTGGTGTTTAAAATTTCATTAAGCAATGATTTCTTCAGCGTGGCCTCATCCAGTTCCTTGATGACGGTTTGGTGAACGACCAGTTTGGCGTTTCGCAACCGGTAGCGTTCCAGCCTGCTGGAAAGTTGCGCCAGATCCTCATCGCTGATTTTTTGCCCTACCAGTGTGATATCGATTATCTGCTTGTCTGCTGAAATTTGCTGCTTTGCAATAAAGCTCTTCTCGAATACCAGCTCATTTTTAATAAATTCGCTGGCTCTTGAACTGAATACCTCTCGTGTGACCAGGCCGTATGCCAAATAAATACTTGGCAAAATCGTAACCAGCACCACGGTATAGATGTAGCGTTTCACCTTGCGCTCCATCTCTTCACTCACAAAACGTTTGTGCGGGGGATTGATGTAGCCAACCAGTAACAAGGTGGCAAATGCTATGAATACACAGTTAATGAAGAACAGATAAAGCGCACCGAAGAACATCTCCGGTGAGCCATTGGCTATTCCATAGCCCGCAGTACACAATGGCGGCATCAACGCCGTCGCAATGGCCACACCCGGAATAACATTTGATTTCTCTTTGCGCGTTGAAGCAATAATTCCGGCCAATCCGCCAAACAATGCGATCAAAACATCCCAAATGGTTGGTGCTGTTCGCGCCAGTAATTCGGATTGTGCGACAGATAATGGGCTGAGCAGGAAATAGACCGTGGAAGCAAAAAGTCCGATCAAAAATGAGACGAGCAGATTGCCGAGCGCCTTTCTGATCAGGTAGTAATCGTTGATTCCCACCCCATAGCCCACGCCCATAATTGGCCCCATGAGCGGGGAAATCAGCATTGCACCGATGATGACAGCAGTAGAGTTGACATTCAATCCGATGGAGGCGATAAATATCGCCAGCATCAGCACCCATAGATTGGTTCCCTTGATTTCAATGCTGTCCCGAATATTCCGGTCGATTTCGTCAAAACTGGATTGATCAGCGTGCAAATTAAACCGGTAGGCCAGCGCTGCCTGAATTCTTGAAACGAGCGACCGATCAGGTTCACCTTCTTTAGCCATAAAACAGATTCCTGTTGTTTATTGCGGCAAAGCTTATACAACTGCCTAGCAATGAGCAACTGTAGATTGACAACACCGTACAAAAGATACGCACAGCTTATACCTGGCTCTCAAACTGGCTACTGTACAATGGTGTGAGAAATGGCTTTGCAGTTTGCTTCTATATCACTACGGGAGTGCTGACATGCTGCTTTGGCTCCAACTTCTGGTTTGTCTTGCCATCATCGGCTACGCGGGTTACTTTGCCTCCCGCTACAGTGACATCATTGCCGAAAAAACCGGCATGTCCATCTCTTGGGTCGGCCTCATCCTGCTATCTACCGCCACTTCACTGCCGGAACTGGTGACCGGGATCACTTCAGTTACGTTTGCTAACGTGCCGAATATTGCAGTCGGCGATGTGCTGGGCAGTACAGTATTCAATCTTGCCATTCTGGTGATGCTGGATGCTTTGTACCGGCGCGAGTCCATGTATAGCCGCGCGGCACAGGGCCATATACTGTCGGCTTCGCTGGGTACGATTTTGATCGCCTTCGCCGGTTTCAGCCTGCTGCTGGATCATGCGGGAATGAGTCCGGCGTTGAGGCATGTGGGGTTATATACGCCATTCATCGTCCTGGTCTATCTGGTTGCAATGCGCGCTGTTTACAGCTATGAACGCCGTATCCTGTCTGAATACACCGAGGTGTCCGCCGAACGTTATTTGGATGTGACACTGCGTAGTGCCGTCAAAGGATATGTGCAGGCGGCAATAGCCATAGTATTGGCGGGTTCTTGGCTACCGTTTGTCGCCAAGGATATTTCCGAACTGATGGGATGGGGGCAAAGTTTTGTCGGAACCCTGCTGGTAGCGGCGGTAACCTCCGCCCCCGAGGCTGCTGTCACCATTGCGGCGATGCGCATCGGTGCGCTTGATATGGCCATTGCCAACCTGCTCGGTAGCAACCTGTTCGACATCCTCATTCTTGCGGTAGACGATTTGTTTTACACCGGTGGCTCCTTGCTTATGCACGTCGAGCCCAGCCACGCGCTGACCGCACTCACCGCAGTGATGATGAGCGCCTTGGCGGTCGTAGGTTTCATCTACCGCCCGCAGGGTCGCATTGTGCTCGGGCTTACCTGGGTAAGCCTGGGGTTGTTTATGCTGTATGTACTTAACACTTGGATACTTTTCGAGCATGCACATTAACAACACTCACTGGCACATGCTGAGTAGCGATGAAGTTGCGCAGCGCCTGGAAACCAACCTGCAATCCGGATTAAGCTCGGTTAATGCCGCTGAAAGGCTGGCACGCTTTGGTTTCAACTCATTGCAGGAAAAGCGTGCACGCCCTCCATGGATCATGCTGCTCGACCAGTTTACTGACTTCATGATCGCCGTACTAATCGCGGCAGCAGTTATTTCCGGCATTGTTGGCGATGTGAGCGACACCATTGCCATCATCGTCATTGTGATCCTTAATGCAGTGATCGGTTTCATCCAGGAATATCGTGCGGAGCGCGCGATGGCGGCACTCAAGCGCATGGCCGAGTCAAGCGCTCATGTGCTGCGCGATGGTCAGAAGAAAGTCGTCAACGCTTCGAAACTGGTGCCGGGTGATATGGTGCTGCTGGAGGCTGGTAATGTAGTGCCAGCCGATCTGCGCATCATCGAAGCAGCGCGTCTCAAGATAGACGAATCTGCACTTACCGGCGAATCGGTTGCGGTGGAAAAGCAAGCCCAGGTACTGAGCATTCCTGTCACTTCACTTGGTGATAAGACCTGCATGGCTTACAAAGGCACTATCGTAACTTACGGGCGAGCGCGTGGCTTGGTGGTGGCAACCGGCATGAACAGCGAACTAGGCAAAATCGCCACGCTGCTCAACGAAAGCAGCGAAAGCAAGACGCCGATGCAGAAGCGTCTGGCGAATCTGGGCAAACGCCTTGCCATTGCCGCGTTGGCCATCTGCGTGCTGGTCTTCGTCATCGGCATGTTGCGTGGTGAACCCATGCTGCTGATGTTCATGACTGCCTTAAGTCTTGCCGTCGCGGCCATTCCCTCGGCGCTACCTGCGGTGGTGACGATCTCGTTGGCGCTGGGCGCGCATAAGATGGTCAAGCAGAACGCCCTGATTCGCCGCCTGCCAGCAGTAGAAACGCTGGGGTCGGTCACCTTTATTTGCTCCGACAAAACCGGCACGCTCACGCAAAACAAGATGTATGTGACGGCGATCTATGCCGATGGCACATTATGCGATCCTTTGAACGAGGGAAGAAATACTGAACCTTGGCCGACGCTGTTTCGTGCATTGGCGCTAAGCAACGATGCTCATCTGGATCATCATAACAAGGCGTGCGGCGAACCGACCGAGGCGGCGCTGCTGCATGCCGCGCAAGTGGCGGGCTACAACAAAACCGCGCTGGAGCAGCAAATGCCGCGCCTGATGGAGCTTCCATTTGACTCCGAACGCAAGCGTATGACAACCTTTCACGGCACGGACGAGGGTATCGTCGCCTACACCAAGGGTTCGCCGGAAGCGGTCATTTTGCAGTGCTCCCGCATACTCATGGCAGGCGGTGAGCAACCCATCGATCGGGCAAGCTTGTTGCGACAAGCCGAAGCGATGGCTGCCGACGGTTTACGCGTCCTCGCCTTTGCTTTTCGGCGCTGGACATCATTGCCAGCCAGCGAACAGCCTGACGAACTGGAAAACGGGCTGGTGTTCCTTGGACTCTCAGGCCTGATCGATCCACCACGTAGCGAGGTACCTGAGGCGGTTTCCCTATGTAAATCTGCGGGCATCATACCGGTAATGATTACCGGCGACCATCCCGTGACCGCACGCGCGATTGCCCACAAACTTGGCATACTCACCGATGGAGATGATCGCGTAATGACGGGCACCGAGCTGGCGCAACTCGATCAGGCAGCGTTCGAGATCGAGGTCGAGCAAGTGCGGGTCTATGCGCGAGTCGATCCGGCGCAGAAAATAAAAATCGTCCGCGCGCTACAAGATAAAGGCGAGATTGTCGCGATGACCGGCGACGGGGTCAACGACGCGCCCGCGCTAAAAACAGCGGACATCGGTATCGCCATGGGCAAAGGCGGCACCGATGTGGCGCGCGAAGCGGCACACATGGTGCTGCTCGACGATAACTTTGCCACCATCGTTCAAGCCGTACGCCATGGCCGTCGCCTCTACGACAACATCCGAAAATTTATCCGCTACGGGATAACCACCAACTCCGCAGAAGTCTGGACAGTCTTTCTGGCGCCTTTCCTTGGTCTGCCGATCCCGCTACTGCCGATCCAGATACTGTGGGTCAATCTGATCACCGACGGATTGCCCGGCTTGGCGCTGACGGCAGAGCCAGCAGAACGTGGCATCATGCGCCGCCCGCCGCGCCCACCGCAAGAAAGCCTGTTTTCACATGGTATGTGGCAACACATGATCTGGGTAGGCTTGTTGATGGGTGGGGTATGCCTGCTGACACAGGCTTGGGCATTGTATAGCGGCTCGGCACACTGGCAAACCATGGTGTTCACCGTGCTGACCCTGTCGCAGCTCGCGCACATAATGGCGATACGCTCGGAAAGGGAATCCCTGTTCGCCATCGGTTTCCTTTCCAACCCTGCAATGGCGGCCACCGTCATCTTTACTTTCATGCTGCAGATGGCAACGATCTATATGCCTTCTCTAAACCCGATTTTCAAGACACAACCCCTGAGTATGAGTGAATTGGCGTTGTGCCTGGCCCTATCCAGCGTGGTATTCTTTGCCGTGGAGGTGGAAAAGTGGTTGGTGCGTCGAGAGTGGCTATACCATACTCCGGCTGTATGACCTAATTGTTATGGCTTACTGTTGAATACAATACGCTGACCACACTTCAGGTTGCCGGTAAACTGCCAGCAGATTAAATCAGGACGCAGGAGCGCCACATGGAACTACATCAGTTCTTCCTTTTTCTCGCCATTGTCCTGATTGCTGCACGACTGCTGTCCGAAACGGTGTCGCGCTTCGGCATTCCTTCCGTAATCGGCGAACTGCTGGCCGGGTTGCTGGTTGGGCCGTCGCTGCTCGGGTGGGTTTCACCGAATGTCACGATGAAACTGCTTGCCGAGATCGGCATCATCCTGTTGTTGTTCGAGGTGGGCATGGATACCGATCTATACCGGCTGGCACGTTCGGGAGCGAAATCGATCATCGTATCAGTGGCCGGTTTTGTATTGCCGTTTCTGTTCGGCTATAGCGTCAGTACGTGGTTGTTTGACCTGCCAGAACTGACGGCACTGTTTATCGGTGGCACGCTGACCGCAACCAGTATCGGCATCACCGTACGCGTGCTAAATGACTTGGGCAAGCGGCATACCGATGAGGCTCAGATCGTGATCGGCGCGGCGGTGCTGGACGACATCCTCGGCGTACTCGCATTGGCGTTCCTTTATCAGTTTGTGGTGGAAAAGCACGCTTCGGTACAGGTGCTGGGCGAGGTTAGTCTGTACATCATGCTGTTCATGCTGCTAGCTCCGCTCTTCGCCAAACTGGCTTCCATCGTGATTGACCGCCTCGATCAAAACGCCGCGACCCCGGGTTTGTTGCTAACCATGGCGCTGTCGCTGATCCTGTTATTTTCTTGGCTGGCGCATAAGATGGGGGTGCCGGAAATCATGGGAGGTTTCGCGGCAGGTCTGGCATTCAGCCAGCATTTTCGCATCCATATGAATATCTGCTTACCGTTCACACAATGCGCCGTATTGCGTTTTGGGGCCAGCCCGAAGCTGGCGCACCGGCTCGAAGAACAGATGCGCCCGCTGATCCATACTTTCTCCCCGGTATTCTTTGTGATGGTCGGCGTATCGCTTAACCTCAATGCGGTGAACTGGGGTTCTGGGTTCGTCTGGGAATTGGCCGGGATGCTGTTGCTGGCCGCATTCTTCGGCAAATTCGCCTCAGGCTACTGTATCCGCGAAACGCGTCGCACCCAGATGGCAATCGGCTTGTCGATGATTCCGCGCGGCGAGGTAGGATTAATCTTTGCACAATTGGGCTTCACCCAAGGTATTCTCAACGGTGAGCTTTACGCTGCGTTGCTCATCGTCATCGCGCTCACCACCATGTCTCCGCCGTTTCTTCTTAAATGGTTTTATGGCAATGAACCAAAAGACAAAGGTTTTTAACTATTTCTTTACGGCGCTATCTGGATTGGCTGGCGTATTTCGGGCAGCAACTAATGCCGAGTTTGTCTTTAGCACCATACCAGCATGCAGGCGATCGAGGCCTGCCGCAAATAAACCTGAAAATTTCATCTGCGTTGCCAACCTAATCGGATAGCGAAATTCGCATTCTGGCTGTTTCCGATTCGCTGCACTCACATATAACCAAAGAGTGCCCGTGTTAACTTGAAAAAACAATACTTGCAAGCTTCATTGTTTGTTGTCTGCATCCACGGCTATTTGCAGCATCTCGAAAATATCCGGAATGGCCGAGGTCACCCGGTTCCAGTTCGGAATGAGTGGTGTGGTCATCGGATTTTCCATAAACACCTGAGTTGCCATGCCGATGGCTCGGGTAAAAGCTTCCACCGCCATCGCCTCTTCGTGCCGGTCAAACTTGAGGCCGTTGATTGCCGCATCCGCCTCGTATTTCATGATCGTATCCTCGGCGTGGCGCAGATAAGATACGAGCAGGGATTTGAACAATCCGTCCGAGAATATCACCCCCTCCGACGCCAGAGTCCTGAAAATGGATTTGCAAATATCCACCGTCATTTTCATCAAACCTTTGCTCGCATCATCGGCAGAAAGCACTTGATGTTTGTGGTCGTAGTTCGCGGCGATGTCCACCTGGCAAACCCGGCGCGGCGAATAGTTGCGGTGCACTTCGGCAAGGGAGCCTACCTCCAACCCCCAGTCCCACGGAATCCTGTTCACGCGAGCCAAGTCGGTGGTCATGCAAAATTCTCCGGCCAGCGGATAGCGGAAGCTGTCGAGAAAAGCGAGGAAGTTATGCGGCCCGACGAGTTGCTGGAGGGATCTGACCAGCGGGGTTACCAACAGGCGGGTGACGCGCCCGTTCATTTTGTTGGATATGCGGCTGTAATATCCCTTGCAAAACACATAATCCAGATTGGGATTGACGACGGGGTAGCACAATCGTGCCAGCAGTTCGCGGCTATATGTGACAATGTCGCAATCATGCAGGGCGATCACATCAGAACGGCCTCGCGCAAGCACATAACCATAGGCAAGCCATACGGAACGCCCCTTGCCGCGTTCGCCCACATTAAACCCGTTACGGGTGAATGTTTCATATATTTCTCTTATCCTCTTGCCGTCATTGTGGACGATCTTGATTTCGGTCGATATCGGAGACATGAATTCCCGCACCTTTTGAAATTCTTTTTCCGATGCCTTATCCAGGACAAGCACGATTTCATTCAAGTACTTTACCTTGGCCAGTTCCTGGACTATTCCCGGCATGGCCGGGCCTTCAAATTCGGAATAGAGCGACGGCAACACCAGCGCGATCGGCCTGACCTTTGAAAATTCGTGCAACTCTGACTCCAGCCGCTCCAGCGAAGGTTTGCCGAGTTGGTGCAGTGTCGTAATAATTCCGGTTTGAAAAAAATCACTCATGACGCATTCCTTTCTCAGATGTGTTCAATCTCATCTTTCGTTTCTTCTTCGCGCTTTGGCATAACATCTTTTTCTATTACCCGTCTGGCCGCATTAATGCCACCCACACCGAAGGCGATGGCAAGGGCGATTACGATGCCGCCGAAGATGATGGAGAAGGCGGCAAGCACGATGCTGGGGGCAATTTGCAATTGTTCCATAATCATCGCCAGGATCAGCACGATCAGCAGGGTATGCACCGCCTTGGCAAGTAGTTTGGCGTAGTGGAAGCCGCTATTAGCCGCCGTAATCAACACCGCACGACTGATGAATCCGGAAAGCAGGTAGCCGACGATCAGGATCATGGCGGCGGAAAAGATGCGGGGAATGTAACTGAAAAACTGGCTCACCAGTTGGTCTATCGCCGGTATCTGGAGAGCGTTCAGGCCGCTCATCAACGTAACGATGATCAGCATCCAGAAGATGATCGTACCAAGTGTTGCGGTAGGTTTGCTCCACAAGTCTCCCTTGCGCATGAGTTTGGTGAAACCCATGCGGTCAGACCAACTGTCGAAGCTGATCGCAGTCAGAAATTTCATGAGCGCCCGTTTGATGATAAGCGCTATAAGGATTCCAATGAATAGGATCACCAGCATAGCCAGAAAATTGGGCACAAACACCTTGAATTTCAGGAACAGCCCATTCAAAGGGTCTAGAATCAGGTCGATAAAATTTTCCATAACATACCTCCTTGTGGTTATTTCCAGTTGGCTACCAAGTAATCCTTGCGTTTTTCAAATTCCATGCAAAGTTTTTCGATTTCTGCATCCGCTTCCGTTTGCCCCATATCTTTGGCTTCGAGGATAAATGAAGCTGTCTTGCCGATATAGAGCGGGGTCATGGATTTGATCAGGTGCTCGACGGGCAACTTTCTTTTGTGAAAAGCGAGCGCAAAGTCATAGACTACCTGCGCCCACAAACCGATGGGAAAACGAAATTCACTGTCAGGCAGTGCTCCCAATCTTTCGACTTCGCCGAAGTCGCCCGCACCGAGGATATCAAACCAGATTTCCCCAAGGTTTCTGAGTCCTTCCCGGAAGGTGTTCAGCATTCTCACGGTATTGACATTGACCGGTTCGAGGCCGACGGTGTATTCGAAACCGAAGGCTGGAACCGGCTCGGTGCCGTGAATCGGCATCCACACTTCTGCATAGGTTTCCATGAGTTCGAAAGTGGCACTGACCACCTGATAAAGCATGCTGCTCAGGTCGGCACCGGGATCTTTGGCATCGTGAATCTTGGCGCCAAGAAACGATTGCGTGACCTTGAAGCCGTTTGCAATTGCCGTTGTGGTCATCCAGATATCTATGCCGAAGCGCGCCACGTCGGTTCCCCACACATCCTTGGTCAGGTAATACTGCGCGAGGCTACCGGAAAAACCGAAGTCACCGCCGATGGGTTGCCGCACCCGCTTGCCGTAGAGCGCGCGGGTGAGCGGATAGACGATGCTATTGGTGATAGTGCCGTCAAATTTGTGCCGGTGATACAGCGGCGATACGTAATCGTAGCCCCCCTTCAGTATCGGTGTCACCAGTAGCTCTATCCATTCCGGGGTGATGCTCCTGAGGTCGGAATCAACGACAGCACATGCTTTAGCCCCCAGCACTCCGGCAATCTCGAAAACAGTGCGGAAAGCGCTGCCCTTGCCTGGAATGCCGGAGTAAGGAAATACAATCTTGGAAATAGGTGACACGCGGTGGTGCAGGAGTATGGCGTTGAAATCGTCAATCGAGGAGTTATGCACCACGTCGCTGGTGCCATCGCTGGAACCACCGTCCGAATTTACAATCACTGCCTTGTGATCCGGAAAATACTTGGCCAAGCCACCCTGTACCGCGCGCACCACATGGCCGATCGTGCGCGCGTTATTGAAGCTGGGGATGCCTACGATGATGTCGGCCTGCCCTATGCGCTCGAGTTGCTCTTGCACTTCCGCCCGGAAGGTGGTGGTCTTCATCGCCGGTTAACTCCTTAGAAAATTTTAGTCCGGTTGCGCGGACGGTGACTCCTGTTTGTTCAATAGCACAATCTGGATATCCATGACATTTGTGCCAGTCGGTCCGGTTATGAAATGACACTGCGCGCCTGTTATGGCATCAAATTGCTGAAAGAAAGTATAAGAATCGTTTTGTTCGAGATAGCGCAACGGGTCTATTCCCGACTCTCGTGCCAGCACTGCCGTTGTTCCATCGACCATTGCGCCCGCGGCTTCGGTTGGACCGTCATTGCCATCTGTGCCTGCGGAAAGCATGGATATTCCTTGTATACCATCTATTTCAATGGCAAAGGCCAGTGCCAACTCCTGATTCCTGCCGCCCTTGCCGGGGCCATGCACGGTAACTGTGGTTTCGCCGCCGCAAAGCAGGCAGCGCCGTTCGCCCGGTTTCATTTCGAATAGTTCGGCACGCGCAGTCTGCACCAGAAAACGTGCAGCGTCACGCGCTTCACCTTGAAGCGTAGCGGAAATCAATTTTGGGGTATATCCGAATTGCAAGATTCTTTTTTCTGCCGCAGCCAGCGCCTGACGAATACTGGCAATGATCACGTTGTGTATGTTGTACAGGCTGGAATCGTATTTTTTGACGGTTTCCGGGACCTGCCCGGCGATGCCGCGTTGCAGATAATCCACAACGCGCGGCGGAAGTTTTTCCTGCAAGCCATATTTCAAAACCACTGACCAAGCATCGGCGAAGGTTGAATTGTCCGGCACCGTCGGCCCCGAAGCGATGACGTCGAGCGGGTCGCCGATGACATCGGAGAGTATCAGCGTTACCACCTGTGCCGGATAAGCTGCCTGCGCCAGTCTGCCGCCTTTCACCATGGAAAGATGCTTGCGCACCGCATTCAATTCGGCTATGGATGCGCCTGCATTCAGCAACAAGCGGGTGGTTTCCTGCTTGTCTTGCAACATCACCCCTTCGACAGGCGCAACCAGCAGCGCGGAAGCTCCACCCGAAAGCAGGCAAATGACGAGTGTTTTTTCATCGGCTGCCCCCACCATTTGCAATATGCGCTGCGAGCCTATTATCCCAACCTCATCCGGAACGGGATGGGCGGCCTCCACCTGTTCGATGATGGATAACGGCACCGTGTGCCCATCCTTGACAACAATCAAACCCGCTGCAATTCTCGCGCCAAGCAGAGATTCGATAGCCAAGGCCATGCATGCCGTGGCCTTGCCTGCGCCGACCACGATGATGCGGTCGAACGCTGCAAGATCATATTTCACTCCGGTAATCTGTAATTGCCCATGTGCAACGCTGATCGCGTTGAGCACGGCATTGTAAGAGTCAACTGCCGCGAGGGCGGCATTGAAAATACCCAGCAAAATTTGTCGGTTTGGCGGGATGGAGCCACCATCCCCCATATTTTGTGCCAGCAATTGCAGCACAGCTTCATTCCAGCCCGCTGGGCCGGGAAGTTGCGTCTTCAATAGTTGGGGAAACAAGATGCGTTTATCGAAACTGCCATCTTTGTGCATGACAAGTACCGGATGATCCACAGCCATCAGCAAAGGCAAATCATTCAGGCCATCGCCCAGTCCGATACTTGCAATGTCGCCATGCTGTTTCTTGTATAGCGATATCAGTATGCTGACGGCACGCCCCTTGTCGTGATTTCCCATAACATGGAATATGCGCCCCTGAGTCCAGCACAAACCGGATGCATTGATTGCGCTCAAAAAACTCTCATCGGGCTCGCCTTCGAAAATAAACGGCTCATCGAAATCACGCTGTTTTGACAATGCGGCCTCGCTTTCTGGAAGGCCCGTCAATGTTGCGATTTCAGCAATGGTCATATCCCCAAAACCACGCACATTTACCCCATGTTGTTCGCGTAGCCGGATAAATTGATTCCTGATTTCCGCATAGTGCATACCAAGCGAGATGAGCTGGTAATCGCCGTACTCCACGGCTTCATAAGTAGCGGGGAAATATTCTTTCGGAATGAATATCCCGCCACCATTTTCTGCGATGAACGGATGGCTGTTCTTTATACGGCAGCGATAGACCTCGATTTCCGCACGCGTTTTGCTGGAGCAAAGAACCAGTGGCGTTCCGCTTTCCGCAATCAAATGTAAAGCAGGTTGCGCTCCCGCATAGGAGTAAGTCGCCTCGTCAAGCAGGGTCCCGTCGAGATCGCTAACGATAATTGTTTGTTTTCTTTTATGCATAGCTGCTCTTTTCTACCAAAAACAAGGCTAGACTCACCTTTGCCCGGCACCAGGATATCTCTATCATCCACCGTCAACCCGCTTTACCATATGAAACACCGGTGCTTTTCATTACTTGTACTGACTGGTGTAAAGAGTCGGTGCGTATAAAGAATCGATGCACCGCGCATCAACGCGCCCTTCATGCATCACAAGAATTCGCGGAGCACTCCTTATTGTTCCAGCACAACTGATGGCAACGCAAAACAACAGCTAATTTCGCATAATCCTGCACACCGACAATCTCGATAACATAGAAAGGTATCTTCGCACCAAACGCTTCCGACACACGCCGCCGTCCAGTGAATTCCTGCATGGCCGCGCAGACCTCACCAATACTTTCACGATAGGCGATGCTCGCGTCGATTGCCGCATAAGCATGGGCAATCAGGTCAGGATCAAAATGGCAATGATATGCAACAATTTTTTGGATATTGCACCCAACGGCATATTCATGGAAGGCGTTATATCAAAGTAATATGCGCCCGGTAACCGCATCAATCAATACATTTGCAAGTTTATGTCCGTGCCTGATTTCGACTATATAGGCAAGAATGTCTGATTTGTTATTCTGTTGATTACCGGGTAAAGCACCGCCAGCAGTAATAGTCGTAATATGTGCCTTGGTGCTTACCGAAGTAATTTTACCTCCCGAAAAACTTTCGGCATCGATTTTGAATTGGCCATCGACAAAGCCTATTATCGCGGTCAGGGCAATAATTCTTGAAGCACTTGGCAATATTCGTAGTCTTTTCATGTTGATCTCCATAAGCCACATACTCACTACATCTCCACTTTCTTCTCATGCATGTGGAGCAGCAATTCTTGCTTGATTTTGCGTAGCTTTGCCTTGATTTCTGCCCCGTTCTTGCTGCCTGTCCGCATTAAGATTCTTTGGCCGATGGAACGCTCTTCAAGATCAGTATTTGCAAACAGGTAATACACTTGGGGCTGAATAAGCCTAATGGGTTCATTAATGACCGGAGTATCCAGCAGATTGTCGAGTGTCTCTATCAGACGATCATTGAAATATTTTTTTGGATAACCAAGTTCCTCGTATGACTGCTGAAACAGAGGGTAGAGGCGCACATATATCTCCACCAACTTCTTGGCATCAATCGCCTCGATGATTTTCACATAGGACGTGTAGCGCTCCGCATTCTTAGAACCGATAGTCAGGCTGCTTCCCGTACCCGAAGCAATAAATCTGCCTGGTACTTGCTTGACCGGCAACACAATCATCGGTGCATGCCTGCGCGGCAGATTGTCAATGGTGGCAACAATGTTGTGAATTATTCGTTCGGCATGAAAAAAACTTATTAATAATTTATTACCAACCAGTTCAGCCAATACATTAAGCATGAAATTATCACTATCAGCCAATGTCGGCAATGATGGCGATACTGGGGAAGTATCGAGGATTTGATGCGCCTCCGGCTTGGGCAGTGCAGGCGGCGACGCCTTTACTTGCATTATCGCAGGCCTTGGCTGAATATTCTGCCAGTATAAATATGCAGCAAAAATGCTGCCGAGAATAACAATTGAAGCAAGGAATATCGACATGCTCTTGTTCATGATTAATCTCTTCAAAGGCATTATGCTGATTAATATTTCAAGATGCGCCTATTGCATTCGATTGCTGGCAATCCAACCGGAAAGCATCACCCATCTAGTGCATATTCGACCTTGCATGCAGGCGGTGCGTCGATGAGGATGGCGCTTCCGCTTGCACTACCATAGGTCTTGGCTGAATAAGCAACCAGTTCAAATAGCCGGCGAAGGTGCCACAGAGAATGCCAAGCGCAATGATAAAAATCAAAATCTTACCTTTCATAGGAAACCCCTATTAAATGTAAGATTTTCCGCTAGTTAAGCTTATGGAAAAAATCGTCCCTGCGGTTCTCCTTCCAGCACTTTTCTTCATGGCACGAAAGCCGTGCTTTTTCTTCCCCCATACTTACAGCCCTGATTTGCGTTGCAGGAACACCCAATAACTCCAGATCTTTCTGGACAGCATTGGCACGTTTATCGCCAAGTGCAAGGTTATATTCGTTGCTTCCTCGCTCGTCTGCATTTCCTTCCAGAGTAACGATGTCATTTCTGTGCATCTTGATGAATTCCGCTTGTCGCTGAACAACACCTTGATATTCTGGCTTGACAACGTATCTGTCAAAGTCAAAGAAAACGCTCTGTTTTTGCAGATCTTGCGCTTCATATTGCAGTTTTCGGGACTCTTCCAATAGGCGCGCTTCTTCCAATTTGCGATTCGCCTCCAACATGCGCCTGTTAGCCTCAATTGCTTCTGAATTATCTACAACCGGAGGCTTAGTTACAGCCTCCCTTGCCTGAGGTGTCGGTGGAGTGTCTGTCATAGGCGTAGAAGCGCAGGCCGCAAGCAGGATTGGAACCAGAATAAGTGCTATTTTTTTCATGATAAATATCCTTTTTATAAGTTTGCAATCAATTGAGACACTATCATTGACGCAATACCGATCTATTCGGTTGACGTAAATATAATTGATGTGAATGTAATTTGCAAGTGATACAATCCAATAAAAAGCAGTATTCACCCATACAAAGGGGGCAACAAATGAGCAAACAAAGCAAAAATCAACTTTCTCTTCAAGTTCTTAAGAAGTTTCGCATTATTTACGGATCAGTTCGTCAGCAATTTCGCGAAATTGAGCAATCGTGCGGTGTCACAGGATCGCAGTTGTGGATATTGCAGGAGGTGTCAAATACTCCGAGCATAGGAGTTTCTGAGCTGGCAGAACAATTATCTATACACCAGTCCACCGGAAGCCAGCTGGTTGAGAAGCTTGTGGCTCGCGGCTTGATAAACAAAGAGCGCAGCAAAGAAGATCAACGGCGAGTTGGATTGGAAGTCAGTGAAGAAGCTTTAAAGCTGTTAAAAAACGCACCCGGCCCAGCGGAAGGTATATTACCCGAGGCTTTGCAAGCATTGCCTGTATCGGCATTACTCGTTTTGGATAATTCGTTACTTGAGGTAATTGGGCAATTACGTCTTCGCGACGATAAGCTTGCCGATAGGCCTTTGTCGGATTTGTAGCTGAAGTCAGGACTTCAAGTTCTGCTATTGGCAGCACATTGCAGCTGCTGGCGAACAACATATTCACAGAACGTCTAGCACAGCGTCAAATACGAAGAGGTTTACCTATACCGCCTACAACTGCGTGAGCGATGCGAAGAAAGGCTTGGAGAAATACTTCAGGCTCTACAACCAGAAAAGGCAGCATTCTTCGTTTAACGACAAAACGCCGGAGAGTTCTACTTCGAAAACCCGCCTGTTCTGCAAAAAACAGCTCAGATGTTAATAGCAAGGCTTCCACTTAAGAAATACTAGGCGGAACCACCTCTCTTCAGCGATGCCTTTGCTGTGGTGGGGATAGGTATGTAATAACACAGCAAGACTAACTACCTAACAGACTGCAGCCACTGGGGATAAAACACTCCCAGCAAATATCGCCTCAATGTCATTCAAAACAAGTGTCACATTTGTTCTATGCGTGTAGCCGCAGGGAATGTTGTATAAGCGCGACAAACGCAGTGCATGACCGGTCAGGCAGTGATTTACGTATCCGGTGAAGAACAGTATATATTCGCAATTCCTGACGGCATCGTCATCAAGTGATTTCGCGTCTGGCGAATAGAATTGGCAGTTCGTAAGTTCCTTTCTCAGTTTCGCAATAAGGGTGTAATGCCCCCCTATCACGATGCCGCGTTTTTCGATCAATTCAGATGGTGATAGTTTGACGGGTACATGACTGCCATCTTCGTGCTGTGATGACAACACGGAGTCAAGCAACTCGTAAACCTGCTTTAGCTCGGCTTCTTTTTTACCAAGCTCGTCACGCACCTGATCGTTGGTTTTTCTGGACAGTTTCAATTCTTCTTCAAATAGCGACATGTCTACCGAAACTGGCTTCGATCCAGGTTTTGTGCGAGCCTTACGCATTTCGCCGACTTGACGGTTCAAGTTTGCAATTTGCACTTTGGCGTGTTCCATGTCTTTCGCGGCCTGTTTTTTCTCCTTGCGAGCATTTTTTAATGTAATTTCTTTCAGGCGGAGTTCTTCAATCAACTCTTGCCCGGCACGCCATACAACAGCATTGGCACTGCTCATTTCCCCCAGCAGCTTGAATCGTGCTTCGCTGTCCATGTCGAAGATAGTCTTGATGAAAGGCGCAAACTCTCCCCATGCCTTCGATTCGCAAACAGCGCTACCGACCATTGAGAACATCCAGTCAAGATCAAAATTACCAGAGATTTGCTGGTCATGCTGACATTCGTCATCCTCGCAATCGCCGACGCTGACTACTCCGGGAAGCAGGTCAAGTTTGCTTGGTACAGAGTTTTCAATTGGTTCATGCTGGTCAATGAACGTCCATAATGATGTTGCCGATGTCGCATAGATAGAAAATATCACACGATATAATTCATCAGTCAAAAGCGAGCGGATTTCTTTAAACTCAATTAATGCATTAATGAGATGCTCTTCCGTCCATAACTCCATGTCGTCCATCTGTGCTATTTTTTCCGCAAGTGCTGGCAGAAATAATATATTGCCATCTGAAATTACTGCGGCAACATAATAAAGATTGCGTGTTTTTATAATTTCAGGCAAGTATGAATTCAAGTCCCCGTTGGTAATCTGCGATATTGCCCATGCAGAAGCTTCCTTGGGAATAATTGCTTTCATACGTTCAGCAAGATCAATCCGTTTTTGAGCAAATTTTCTAACTGCTTCAGGGCCTTGTTTCAGTGATCGCCATTGTGATATCGAATGAATATGAGATACCAAATCCTCATTCGTTTTTCTTATGTAAGGGAGGTTCCTCATGATTGCATCGCGATCAATCATGCCAGCCCACTTTTTTATTGCGCTGGAAAAAGCAGTTCTATTTTTGGTAAGTCTATAAAGTGTCAACGAGGCAATAGCCAACGCTTCACAGCTTCTGTCACCACTTTCTTTTGCAGACGCTTTAATGGCTTCCATTTCATGGATAAATTCAACATCCATAAAAAACATTGAGGGTCGGCCTTCGGATGCGGCGCATAAGATATTGCTTACGTCATTGCCGAGCAAGTTGGCTAGTTTTGTATCGCCGGATAATGTTTTAAAAGCAGACTGCCTCATCGGCAAAAAACGGGGGGAGGGTATGGTCAAACCATCCTGCTCAAATACAGCATATGGAAGCGCTTTATTTATAGGTCTTTGTAAAATTGTGTGGGTGAAATTTAACATGGAATCCTCTGCAATCCTTGCGGCATGGTGAATAAAGACAGCTTATATCCATTCCAGAAACTGGCATGGTTTCCAGATGGCTACTTTACACAAACGCAATATTCCGGTTTCAATACCTCCACATCAGCCATTGCAACATTTTGCTGAATACCTAGCGCTCTTTCTAAAAATCAGAACAACAGGGGCGGCAATTTCTTGCCGCCCCCTTTATTTCATGCTATACGGCTATTTTTCCATGTATAACGAGATCCAGCCGCCGTTCGAGAAGTTCTTGCGCCCGGCGCGGTTCTTCTTGGAACCATCCCATATCGCGATAGCGGTGATGAAGTGGTCACCTGCTGTCAAGTCCGCATCTTGGCCGGTATATTCAGCCTTCAACGGATGGGTGATAACCACCTTCCAGTAGCCGAAGCTCCTGACACCCTTGCCGTTGGCCTTGCTGTCCGCCTGGGTAGTCAGTGTACCGAAACCCACTGCATTCAGTTCCTCAACCGGCGTTGTCCTGTCGATCTTGGATCTGGGGTTCTTTACCGCCAAGCCCGGCAAATAGCCCTTTGCAGCATCGCTATACTTGCCTATCGGCGTATTGATTGCGCGGTCTTGCGGATCTACTGGCTTGTAGATTTCGTTATCCCTAACTACAATTTTGTTACCCTTTGCATCGGTCATGGTATCGACCATCGGGTAAGCGTCGTAGTTATAGTTGGGGTATGCGTCCCTCACGTCCTGGTAGCCCTTGTCGATATCCTTCTGCCAAGCCGCTTTCCAATAAAGGATCTGGACGGGATTGTCCGCATCACCCATCATGAACGACGGCTCCGTCTTCTGCTTTACCGGGAACATCAAGGCAGCCGCATCGGAAAACTTGTCCATCATGGTTTCCGTGTCGTCTTCAGTTGCGTCATACCACTCCAGCAAATACGCGATTTCCTTGCCGTTGTGAACCGACTTAACCTTCACGTTGGAAACCGAACCTTCGGCCAAACCCGGTGCGACCAAGTTCTGCGGAACCATTCCAACCATCAGGTGCTTCACGTCTTTCCAGACAGGGCTGTTCGGATCCAGCGGTACCGCGCCGGTTACTGCCTTTGACCTGATTTCGATCTTATCGTCGTCGGCAAAGACAGGAGAGGCAAACGAAGCCGCCAAACACAGTGCTGCTATTCCAACAAATATCTTTTTCATTATCGCTCCCCCCTTACGTATTGTTAGTAAGAAAGGCACCGGACTTCGCGTTCAAGACCTTCCTGATATAGATAGGCTCGGTGCACGGAACCCTGACAATTTCCTTTCCCTTCTCATCGTAGGAAACGGCTTCGTCGGTTTTTGCGTCATATTTGAATGTGTCGCTGATCTTCTCGGTATTGCCGAACAGAATCAATGCCGCGAGCAATTCCTTGTCCTTGCCTGCATTCCGGTACTGCTTGATCGCATTCTCGACGCCCGGGCCGAACATCTGGGTCAGATAGGCCGGATCGACGTGAATGGGCGGAATGTAGTAATTGTTCGGCTCGGTGCCAAATTGCGGATACAGCGGCAGCGCGATCTTGCGTACATGAATCAGGAAATCAGCCACATTATTCTTCCTGATCTTGGTCAGATCAGTTGTCTTGAAAGCCTGAATACGGATTCTGCCGATACAGTTGGTCACGCACTGCGACATTTCGCCCGCTTCGATCTTCGGATAGCAGGAGATGCACTTCTCCGATACACGGGTGGTGTTGTTGTAGAACGCCTTCTTGTACGGGCAAGCCTTCACGCACTCACGGTAGCCGCGGCACTTGGACTGGTCGATCAGAACGATACCGTCATCCTGCCTCTTGTAAATCGCTTTCCGGGGACAAGCGGCGAGACATCCCGGATAGGTGCAATGGTTGCAGATACGCGGCAGGTAGAATCCCCAGCTCTTGTGTACCGGACCCTTGATATAGTCGCCTTCGGTGGTCTGGATTTGGCTGGCCTCGTCCTCGCCCAGGTTCGGGCTGGTATAGTCCATTTCGTCGGGGAGATAGCCCCTGACCTTTTCATCGAACGAAACATCTTCGAATATGGTCTTGCCTTTGTAGACAGAACCGGACCAAGGCTGAGAGCCCAGCAGATCGAGCACCTTCACGTCCCAGGCCAGCGGATAGAAGCCGTATGGCTTCGATTCCACGTTGTTCCAGAACACCGCTTCCTGTCCCTTGCCCGAAGTCCAGGTTGTCTTGCAGGCCATGGTGCAGGTTTGGCATGCAATGCACTTGTTCAAGTCGAAGAACATGGTGATTTGCCGCTTTGGCCTGTTGCCTTCGTAGGGATATTCCATCTCCCTGTCTAGTTGCCAGTTTTTAACTGTTGCCATTATGTAATCCCTTTTCCAAATATCATTTCGATTTAAGTCCGTCGCCCTGATTAAAATTCAAGCTCAAGGCGACGGCCACACGTCTTAATTAGCCGACAAACCCGCCCTTGAGGTACCTCTTCATCGCATCGTTCTCATAGGTAGGACGCCAGCCAAGCGCAGCGACTCGCCACAGACCGCCATTGATGCCGCCCTTCTCGCACAACGCTATCTTCACGAATGCCTCCTTGGGGGCGCCATTCGCGCAGTGAACATCCGCCTCGTGACCCTTGACGATTAACTGCCCAATTTGCGACTTGTGCGTCATGGTGTCGGTCATCAGGGTCGGCGCAAGCCATGCCCTCGTGCAGCTCTGGTGGCTTCCGGTTCTGTACATCGCCTGATAGTTGGTTCTCGGGTTCTTGGCCAGTCCATCGGCTCGGATCTTCTGCCCTTCTACAGAACCGTACGTTGCTCCGTACGCATTCATGTACATCCGGATGGTTCCGGGGGAGATGCCGCCATAGTATCTTGCCCTGACTTTGAACCTAGACAGCTCATACTCCGCCGTGCCTTCTTTCCAGTTGCGGTAAGGCCTGTCTCCCGGGTCGGCGTCAATCCAGATATAGTCGCCCTCGTCGACACCAAATTTCTTGGCGTCGATCGGGTTGATATCGGCAAAACCTTCACCGGCCGATGGCTTTCTCTTGTCGTGGCGGTAGATATCGCCAAACGGACCCCACCACAGCGTCATCAGGTCGGTCTCGATCGGCGTGGTATGCGCGCCGTGGCGATACTTGGGGGTATTGAAACAGAAATCATACCCTTGCGACTTGAGCGGATGCTGCGTCTTCATCAACTCCGCCGTGGTCATTACCACGTTTCTTCCCTGCCGGTTTTCGGCAATATGCAGGCTGTTTCCATCGGTTTCCAGACCGTAGCTCTCGGGTGACGCCATGAGAGCGAATGCGCGCGACTTGCCGATGATGACATTCGGCTCGAACCGGGTCGAATCGACAGGCTCGCGGTACACCGGCAGGTTTTCACCGGCCTCGATGAGTCTGGCATCGTCCTTATAGAACTCCAGCCTGCCGGTCTTCGTGGCATATGGCTTGCCTTCCTGCACCTGCTCCCAGCCTTTGACCTTTGGATAGGTGCGGTTCATCATCAGCCTAGGAATGCCCTTTTTGGCCAATTCACTTACCTCGACCACATTGTATCCCCTGGCACCATTGCTGCCATTGAAAATCCGTTGCAGATAAACCTCGCTATCCTTGGATGCATCGGTTCCCGCCGGACCAACAAAATGAAAGTAATCGGCAAATCGCTTGTCGCCGGTAACCTTGGTCAGAGCCTTAGCTATTCCTGCATACACCTCCATGTCACCTTTGGTGTCATGGACCCGTTTCATCGGCGTAACGGGTAAAGTAAACAAGAACGAGTTGGTGCAGGATGCGGACATGTCGGTATGCTTGTTCTCCATCCAGCTGTCGACACCCCAGACGATGTCGGAATACTCGCAGGCGCCGGTCCAGTTCCAGTCGCTATACATCACCATTTCCCACTTGGGCATGCTGTTGATCACCAGATCATAATGCCATTTCGAATTGCCGATAGACGAGTTGGAATTTGTTTGACACATCACCTTGGTCGGCGAAGGCATGTGACCCGGGTCGGTGAGCATGCGGTTGCCGACTTTCAGCGGACGGTCGCCATTGTTGTAGAAGTGGGCCGATTCGTCATGAGCGTAGTGCTTGGTGCTAGCCATGCCCACCTTGCGATCCTTCACGTCTTTCAATTGCGGCGGGATCAGTTGCGGGTTGAACGGATCTTCCAGAAGGTATTGCCCCAATCCACCGAAGAGTGAAACAGGATAGTTGCCCACGAAGTTGCCGAACATGCAGCCACCGATATGCCCGATGTTGTCGGTCAGCGCGCCAACCAGCAGAAGAGCGCGATCCTTCAGGTGCGAGTTGAAATAGTGGTTGTTGCCGGCGCCGGTGGCGACGATAGACTTTCTCGGGTTGGCCGCCAGCAAGTGTGCGACATCAATAACAGCTTCCTTCGGGCAGGCACAAAGGGTAGCCGTGTTGTCCGGCGAGTACTCATCCAGATATTCCTTGATCAGCTGGAATACCGGCACAACCTTGACCGTTTTCCCGTTGAGCAATTTCACCGAGAACCCCCCGCTAAGCGCCGGCTCCACTCCCGCGCTCGTGTATTGCGCGCCGCACTTGTCGCGCGACAACGGGACGGCCTTATCGGTTTTCTTGTCCCATATCATCGCATCGCCCCACTCCTTGCGCAGGCCTTCCCTGACCATGTGAGTGTCCTGGAACGCTACCGGCATCGGCAGGGGTTCCTTATCCCCGAGTACCTTGATATGGTGCGAAAGCTTGGCTTGCTGGTAGCCCGCGATGACATCCCCCGCCTTCAGGTTGGTCCAGGTATCGGTCCTGACCAGCAACGGCATATCGGTATTGGCCAGCAGATATTTCTCGTCGTACAACTTCTCGTTGATGAGCACATGGGCCAGACCAAGCGCAAACGCAGGATCTGTTCCCGGGCGGATGATGACGACATCGTCCGCCTTGTTGCAAGTGGCATGGTAATCAATACTAATGTCAACGACATGCGTACCCTTCAGCCTAGCCTCGCTTATCCAGTGTAAATCCGGCATCTTGGTGGCAACCTGATTGGTACCCATCAGTATGATCACCTTGGCATGTTCCATGGTGGAAAGATCATAGTCCATGCACTGGAAGCCGGAGGTCATCGGGGTTCCCGGTGCCAGGTCGGTGTGCCAGGAATAGCTGTCCAGCGCTTTTGAGCCCTGCGCTTCATCCGGTCCCACTTTTCTGACATTTGCGTCCAACAAGGCCATCATGTTCGCCATTCTCTTTATGCCAAATATCCGTGTGATGCCCAGCAGCGCCATTGCGCCGCGGAATTTCATGGTCATGGTGCCTGCACCGTGCATGGAATGGATCATGTCATGGTCGTAGCCCTGCTTTTCCAGCAGCTTGGCGCCGCTCTCGCCGGAATAGGTCGCGGCGACATTCTGGAAGGTCTTTGCCGCCAGCATGAAAGCCTCGTCCCAAGGCAGCTTGATAAAGGGATCTTTACCGCGTTGCAGGTATTTCTTTTCCGGGAAACCCATTGGGTCATTCCGCGGATATCCTGCATCCGCCCATTCCTTGAATCCCTTCCGCACCATTGCGCCCTTGGGCCGCCTGTCGGAATAAACCCGTCTTGCCAATACCAGGCCCTTGTTGCAGCAACGCGGATCCCACCGGTGGCTGGCCTTGGTGCCGTCCATGCCGTCGGCATTGCCGTAACCATAGGATGGCGAGATGCGGACAACCACGTCATTCTTGACGTGCGCCTTGAGCAGGCAGTTGTGTGTGTCGTTTGGTACGCACAAAAATACAAAATGGCTGTCGTCCTTGTACATATCCCTGTAGACCTTTTCCCAATCTCTGTTTGGGTAAGCCTTAAGTGGGTTGTCCACCTTAACAGGCTTCAGAAATGAGGACGCTGCAAAAGCCCTATTTCCCATTGCCAAGAGCCCAACCGTAGCAGACAGCTTGAGAAAGCTGCGCCTGCCAATATCTTTCATTACATCCTTCATTATCTATACCCCCTAAAATTAATTGAAACCACTGTTTGATATTGATTAATCTCTTCAAACCCATAAGTCACAAAACATATAAAGCTTTTCACGCTCTTTACAACAAAAACAAAAACTACCTCCCCTCCAACTGCACCCCAAACAGAAACCTCTCGAGGACAATGCAAAACAGCCGAATTACGTTCTTTTCATACAGAATTAGTGGTTATTTGCCCGGTTGTTATGTGATATCACATGCAAAAATTGATACCGAATTGTTTATGATAAATTGTATTTATGTAATTATAATTTACGCAACTATAATTCATGCAAATGCGAAAAGCAATAAATATTTTCTGTTATTGAACCGCAGTTATTTCGCGGGATTGACGCCATGATGGCAGGCGGCAAGGCTTTGTTAGAAGCCTGTAAACATGCATGAATTAGCAACGAGAGCTACTACCGGGTATCGCAAGATATATGGGATATCAAGGTTAATCAGTCCAAGAAGCTCCAGGAAATAGAAACCGAAAACGCTAGACTTAAAAAAACTGGTAGCAGAGCTATCTTTGCGTGAGGCCATCCGGCTAATGCAATGATTGTGCATGGCATCCTGGAGCACATCAGGAGTGATGACGATCCTGGGTTAGCTGCAAACCGGCCGCGTGATTAACTGCGATGCGTAGGGGTAAAAACTGCTTATATTGAGCCGGGCAACCCTTGGGAGATGGTTGCTGCAAAAGCTTGAACGGGACGCTCGTGATGAATTGCTGAATGGGAAAATCTTCTGCGGTGTCAGGAAGGCGCAGACCATGGTGAATCAATGGGTACAACACGGTCAGTCCACATAGTTCGCTGGCTTACAAACCACCTGTACCAGAAGCCAGATTCACAACTACGATTCAAAATTTACACCCAACCATGCACTGACGTATGACGCAAAACTCTTTCAGCAGGTGGTGCTAAATCGGCAGCAGCTTATGCGGGAAATAATGAATATTTGTTGCTATAATGTATATATATTATTAATAAAGAGTGCCTATAATTGAAAAAACGCACCAAAAATCAATTTTCGCTTCAAGTACTCAAAAAATTCCGCATCATTTATGGTTCGGTTCGCCAGCAATTTCGCGAAGTTGAACAAACCTGCGGCATTTCCGGATCGCAGATGTGGATATTGCAAGAAGTGACCAAAACTCCCGGCATAGGAGTTTCTGAGCTGGCAGAACGCTTATCTATACACCAGTCCACCGGAAGTCAGCTGGTTGAGAAGCTTGTGGCTCGCGGCTTGATAAACAAAGAGCGCAGCAAAGAAGATCAACGGCGAGTTGGATTGCAAGTCAGTGAAGAAGCTTTAAAGCTGTTAAAAAACGCACCCGGCCCAGCGGAAGGTATATTGCCCGAGGCTTTGCAAGCATTGCCTGTATCGGCATTACTCGTTTTGGATAATTCGTTACTTGAGGTAATTGGGCAATTACGTCTTCGCGACGATAAGCTTGCCGATAGGCCTTTGTCGGATTTGTAGTTGAAGTCAGGACTTCAAGTTCTGCTATTGGCAGCACATTGCAGTTGCTGGCGAACAACAGCCTCATGGTAGCCAATTTTACCGGTAAACCATAGTAAACGAGCCACCCCATCTGGCAATCCCGTTAGTGCTCGATAAAATCTTCAGGCTTGGCAAGTTGCTTCGCTTCTACTGCAGAACATTGCCTTGCATTTAATGCATCGTAGTTCTCTTTCACCCAAGCATCGCGCTCATGCATCGATTTGAAAGCATGCACCTTAACTTCGGTGCCTGTTTGGGATTGTTTGGCGTAGTAATTATGCATGATGCAATTCTACCCCGTGCCTCCCATCTTCCGTAAGCAAACCCCACACAACAGAACTAAAGAGCAGGGAAAATCCCTGTTTTTTATGCCGTCATAAACCGTAACCTAGAATTTTTCACCCATATATTACAAATAGGAGAACGGGAAAGTTCTGTTCTCAACCAGCATATTAACGCCTTCATTTTCAATTCAAATTTAACCCGATATTAAAACCCAAGTCCACGTTCCGTCCCTGACGGCGTGGGCTTTTCTATTCAGGAGAAATTCATGAACGCAATCGCAAGAACCAGCTTGTACTATTCCGAAGGCAGCAGCGACAAGGAATACCACGCCGAAATCGTTTCAGTCGCAGATGGCAACGTCGTCAATTTCCGGTATGGCCGCCGAGGGCCTTCACTGACTGCCGGCACCAAGACATCTGAGCCGGTCGATTTCGCACAGGCCAAGAAAATCTACGACAAGCTCGTAAAAGAAAAAACTTCCAAAGGCTATACGCCCGGCGTGTCCGGTGCCGCTTACCAAGGTACGGAGAATGCCGGTCTCAAAACCGACTTCACCCCGCAATTGCTCAATCCCATCACCGAAGATGAGGCCATGCGCCTAGTCGAGGATGATCGCTGGGCCGCTCAGGAGAAGATGGACGGTGAACGGCATGCCGCACATGCCGTTGCCGGTAGCGTGACGGGGATGAACCGCAAGGGGCTACTGGTCATACCGGCAGCGACGTGAAGCAGCGAAGTACAAGAAGAACTGCTCAAGCAGCAATTGCAGGAACGGCTTGGGTTTGCCAGTAGTGCGGTGCTGGCTGATGCCAGAATCAGTTGGCACAAATCGAAGGATTCCACCACGACGGACTTCAAGCGGCTGAGTGAGGAAAATCCAGAGTGGGTAAAACTGTATAAAATCCCCCAAGCTTGGCACTCGGCGGTTTTTAGTGCAGGTCGGCAAGTAATAAAACGTAGTTGCAGTGCTGCGCCCCCGTCAAGAAATTGGCGGGGGCTTTTTATTGGCTGAATTTTGAGGGAAGGAGAATTGAGATGATTAAAGGACTCGCAATAACGCCGCCGGTCAAGGCTGCGATAAACATGTATATGGCCTCTGGCAAGATCATCCCGTCTGAATTGCTGCGTGAAAGTCAGTGTGGGATTGTGACTACCGATGAATTAAGGCAATTCATGGAGTCGATCATACTTGGGTTTGCCAATAGTCAGAGTTCATGATCTGAAGCACACGTTTGGCAGGCGACTCAGGGCAGCAGGCGTTCCACTGGAAACACGGAAGGTTCTGCTGGGGCATAAGAATGGTGATATCACATCGCACTATTCTGCGCCTGAAATCGATGAGTTGCTTGAAGCGGCCAACCGTGTTTGCCGGGGAAAGTCCGGCAAAAGTCCGGCAATGACTTTACTGAAAAGAAAAATCGCCTAGCAATATTACGCTAAGCGATTGATTTACAACTAAGTTACTGGTGCGCCCGGAGCGATTCGAACGCCCGACCCCTTGGTTCGTAGCCAAGTACTCTATCCAGCTGAGCTACGGGCGCGGTGATTGTTGCCTGGCGGTGGGCTTAGCCTACAGCCAACCTGCTCAGTTAAATTCCCGTTATCAGGGAAGTTAACGGGGAATTCTGCAAAGCCAAGCGCGGCATTCTACACGAATTATCCATAAAACCCAAACACAGTGCTAGTTTCCGGCCCTCGCCGTACTTTTAATGCAAAAAACAACAGGGAATTTAAATGGGCGTATCAGGAAAATCAAAAGAATATGGCAGGAAAAATAAATGCTTATTCTGGATTCAAACTCACAGGCTAACTCTATCAATCGCCAATCTCATACCCCATTACCTTGTAGCCATGCTGACGCCCGGATATTGGAACTTCCCACACTTAAACAGGATAAGGGCATCTAGGCGGGTAACCCGAAAGAAATTTCTGGCATGATGGATGCCAAGATGCTGCCGGATTTCGATTTTAAGCGCATGACACGGCTTGTGGCCGGCAAGCGTTGGTGTAACGCCAATCAACCTACACATGCTGTAAAATCACCATTCAGTATCCAAAATTTAATTTCATAATATTCAGGTTGGAATCACCATGCGCGTCTCACAATTTTTCATCTCCACCCTTAAAGAAGCCCCGTCCGAAGCGGAACTGCCCAGCCACAAACTGATGCTGCGCGCCGGATATATCAGGAAGCTCGCCAGCGGTCTGTATACCTGGATGCCGCTCGGCCTGCGCGTGCTGCGCAAGGTGGAGAACATCGTGCGCGAGGAAATGGATAAGAGCGGCGGGATCGAACTGCTGATGCCCGCCGTACAGCCCGCCGAACTGTGGCATGAAACCGGGCGCTGGGAAGTGTTCGGCCCGCAGATGCTAAAGATCAGGGATCGGCACGACAACGATTTCTGTTTCGGCCCGACCCACGAAGAGGTGATCACCGACATCGCGCGCCGCGAAATCCGCAGCTACCGCCAGTTGCCAATCAATTTTTACCAGATCCAGACCAAGTTCCGCGACGAGGTGCGCCCGCGTTTCGGCGTGATGCGCGCGCGCGAATTCGTGATGAAGGATGCCTATTCGTTCCATGCCGACTATGCGAGCCTGGAGCATACCTATCAGGTGATGCACGACACCTACAGCCGCATCTTCACCCGCCTCGGGCTGCAATTCCGCGCCGTCACGGCGGATACCGGCGCGATCGGCGGCAGCGGCTCACATGAGTTCCATGTGCTGGCGGATTCCGGCGAAGACGCGCTGGCTTACTGCCCCGCTTCGGATTACGCCGCGAATGTGGAGATGGCGGAGGCGGTTGCACCAAATGCACCGCGTGCGCCGTCCACTCAGGAGCTGCAAAAGACTATCACGCCCGGACAGCGTTCCATTGAGGAAGTAGCGGCATTTTTCGACACCTCAGCACAAAGCATCTTGAAAGCCATCGCGGTAATGACGCATGAAGACGAGTTCGTGCTGCTACTGTTGCGCGGCGACCACACCCTGAACGAGATCAAGACGGGCAAGATACTGGGCGAATTCCGTTTCGCCAGCGACGACGAAATCCACCGCAACATGAACTGCCGCGCCGGATATATCGGCCCGGTTGGCTGCAACGTGCGCATGCTGGCCGACCGCGCCGCAGCAACGCTGAGCGATTTCATCTGCGGCGCGAACGATGACGGCTTCCATTACACCGGCGTGAATTTCGGACGCGACGTGCATCTGGACGAGGCGAGCGTGCATGACCTGCGCAATGTCGTTGCGGGCGATCCGTCGCCGGATGGCAATGGCACGCTGGAAATCTGCCGTGGCATCGAAGTCGGGCATATTTTCCAGTTGCGCACCAAGTATGCCGAAGCGCTAAAAGCCACCTTTCTGGACGCGCAGGGCAAGACGCAAATCATGGAAATGGGCTGCTACGGCATCGGTGTTTCACGCATCGTGGCCGCCGCCATCGAGCAAAATTACGACGAGCGCGGCATTATTCTGCCAAGCGCAATGGCGCCGTTTCAGGTCGCCATTGCGCCGATCGGCATGGGCAAGAGCGCGGCGGTGCGCGATGCGGCGGAACAACTCTATACCGGGCTTGTCGAAGCTGGCATTGAAGTATTGCTGTATGACCGCGACGAGCGCCCCGGCGTGATGTTCGCCGACATGGAGCTGATCGGCATCCCGCACCGCATCGTCATCGGCGAGCGCGGCCTGAAGGAAGGCAACGTGGAATATCAGGGGCGGTGCGATGCGCAAGCGCAATCCATCCCCTTGAACAATGCGACGAAATTCGTAAAATTAAAAATATGCGACTAAGCACCGAAACATTGTTGCGCCGCTTCACCTTGCCGCTGTGCTTGGCGGGCGCATTATTCTCCCCCGGCGTATTGGCCGGAGCGCAGGTCTATACGCCGCTTTCCGCCAGTGTCCGCGCGGTGTTGCAGCAAAGTGTGTCGGATCTGTCCGCGCCCAAGCTGGTGTTCGACACGCGCAGCGAAGCGGATATGTGGCTGAACGAAATGTCGCGGCGCCTGCAAAAACGCATCCCGGATGCCGAATACCGCATCGATTTCCTCGGTACGGTGCATTACGAAGCGACCCGCGCGGGGCTTGATCCGCAGATGGTGCTGGGCTTGATCGAGGTGGAGAGCGGCTTCAAGAAGTATGCCGTTTCCGGCGCGGGCGCGCGCGGCTACATGCAAGTGATGCCGTTCTGGGTAAAGGAAATCGGCGCCGTCAAACATAACCTGTTCCACCTGCGCATCAACCTGCGCTACGGATGCACCATCCTGCGCCACTATCTGGACATGGAAAACGGTGACCTGTACCGCGCGCTGGGGCGCTACAACGGCAGCCTGGGGCGTCCCGAATACCCGAATCTGGTACGTGCCGCATGGCACAACAACTGGGCATTACCGCAACATATTGCCAACAGGGACGGCCAGCCGGCTGCTCCCGCTACAACCGGCCACCTGGCAACCGCCTACTGATCACCGGCAGGATGGCCAACCGTTTCGTCAGTTAAACTTCTTCCTGCTGATATAGGCCTCGATACTCGCGCGCGTCACTTCGCCGTCCTGGTAGCTCACCTGCTTGCCGTTTGGCGCATACAGATAACTGGTCGGCAGCACCTTCAGTTCGCCGATTTGCCTGGTAATTTTGCGGTCACCCATTACGATGGGATAACTGATGCCGTGCGCTTCGGCAAAACTGGCCACTTTGCTGCTGGATCCGGAGTCTATGGCGATACCGATCACCACCAGGTCGCTATCCTTGTGCGCATCATGCAAACTGCTCAACTCGGGAATCTCGCTCAGACATGGCGGGCACCAGGTTGCCCACAAATTAACCAGCACCCACTTGCCGCGATAATCCTCCAAACGGTGCACTTTGCCATGCATGTCTTCCAGCGAAAAGTCTGACGCATGGCCGGAAAATGACAAGGCCAGCAACAACAGGCCGCGCATCAGGTTGTTTAAAATTCCCATATTAATTGCCCTATTTTAATGCCCGTGTTTTTCGGGAGCCTCTTCTGCGGGCTCTTCGTCTTTACCCGTACCGTGTTCCGCGGCATGGGTCAAATATAGCGCCAGTGCGATCAGCGCAATGCTCGCGCCCAGATAAACCAGGTCGAGCGGCGTGGTCATTTTCATGTTGAGCGCTTCCTCAAACAAAGTGACGATAAGAATCATCAAAATTACCTTGGCCAGACGCGATTTAAGGTCGTCCAGGTTGCTGATCACCAATATCTTGCTGGAAGCCTTGCTGCCATGCGCTTGGTCAATATCGCTGATGAATAGTTCATACAAGCCCAGCGAAAAAATCAGCATCACCGTTGCCAGCAAATAGCCGTCCACCACCTCGACGATATGCGATACCGTACTGTCATGCAGCACCTTGCGCGCGTCTTCTGCCATGCTAAAATCAGCGTAGTGCAGCGCGTGGCTGATCAGGTACACCACGTCCACCGTGGCCATATAGAAAATTGTGAATCCCGCCAGCAGACTGCCGACGACGGCGAACAGAATGACGAAACGGCTATTCCACAATGAGCCTTCAAACAATTTCTCAAAGAAATTCATACGGCACTCCCAGTAAAAAGTCGCGCATTAAAGCGTAAATAGCCATCTCAATCAAGCAGCCGGGCATGGACGGCGTCCAGAGCAACAAGCGCATACCAAAATCACCGCAAGGTTTCCAGTATACATTCGCGCCATGCCGACTTTTGGTTCATTTATCGGGCTGCATGTCAACATTGAAAATAGAAACAATATTGCCTCTATTTACTGCAATGAAACTGACAATCCGGCATGATAGTAACAACTAGGAAAATTACTACCCTCCCCTGCCTTGCCAACAAGTAAACGGCGCCGACGCCGGGTTGCAAGCCACTGATTACCATAAAAAATAGCTTTAAAAGGAGCAATTGAAATGACGCAAGAGATCAGCACCGAAGTTTTGCTGGAAAAATATGCGGAGCCCGGTGAAACCTCCATTGAAGATGTGCGCCGCCGCGTGGCGCGCGGCTTGGCGCAGGCCGAAAAACCCGAGCAACGCGCAAAATGGGAAGAAGCGTTTTTTCTGGCGCAGGAAAACGGCTTGGTGCCTGCCGGTCGCATCAATTCGGCGGCAGGATTGAAGATACAGGCGACTCTGATCAACTGTTTTGTGCAGCCCGTCGGAGATTCGATCTCCGGCATCAGCAACGGCAAACCGGGCATTTACGACGCGTTGCAGCAGGCCGCAGAAACCATGCGGCGCGGCGGCGGGGTCGGCTATGATTTCTCGACCATCCGCCCCGAGGGCGCGATGGTTAAAGGCACCAATTCCCGCGCCAGCGGGCCGATCTCCTATATGCGCGTATTCGACCGCTCCTGCGAAACCGTCGAATCGGCCGGTGCGCGGCGCGGCGCGCAGATGGGGGTGCTGCGCTGCGACCACCCCGATATCGAAAAATTCATCCACGCCAAGGATAAGGGCGACCTGCGCAACTTCAACATTTCCGTCGGTGTAACGGATGCCCTGATGCACGCCGTGGCGAACAACGAAGACTTCGAGCTGGTGCATGTCGCGGAGCCGTCTGCTTTATTCAAGGAACAAGGCGCCACGAAACGCGCCGACGGCAACTGGATATACCGCAAAGTGCCCGCCGCCGAGCTGTGGAAGCAGATCATCGAAAGCACCTACGACCACGCCGAGCCGGGTGTATTGTTCATCGACCTGATGAACCGCGACAACAACCTCAGCTATATCGAAGTGATCGAAGCGACCAACCCGTGCGCGGAGCAACCGTTGCCGGCCTACGGCTGCTGCTGCCTGAGTTCGATCAACCTGACCCGTATGGTGGACAACGCCTTCACCGCCCAGGCGGCTTTCAATTATGCACAGTTCAAGCAGCTGGTGCATGTCGGCGTGCGCATGCTGGACAACGTGCTGGACGTCACCTCCTGGCCGCTGCCCGAACAGCATCAGGAAGCGCAGAACAAGCGGCGCATCGGGCTGGGCTATACCGGGCTGGGCGATGCGCTGGTGATGCTGGGCCTGCCCTATAACACCGAAAAAGCGCGGGCATTCGCCGCCGAACTGACCCGCGTCATGCGCGATGAGGCTTACCTCGCCTCGGTGGATTTGGCCGTCGAACGCGGCGCTTTCCCGCTGCTGGATGCCGAACAGTATCTGGCCGCACCGCGCTTCGCCTCGCGCCTGCCGGAAAAAATCAAGGACAAGATACGCAAGCACGGCATCCGCAACAGCCACCTGTTGTCGATCGCGCCCACCGGTACCATCTCGCTGGCGTTTGCCGACAATGCCTCCAACGGCATCGAGCCGCCGTTCTCCTGGTTCTATACGCGCAAGAAGCGCATGATGGACGGCACCACCAAGGATTATCAGGTGGAGGACCATGCCTGGCGCATGTACCGGAAAGCGGGCGGCGATGTGGACAACCTGCCACCCGCCTTTGTCACCGCACTGGAAATCTCGGCAATCGACCATATGAACATGGTGGCCGCCGTCGCGCCGTTCATCGACACGGCGATCAGCAAGACGGTCAACGTGCCGGCCGACTACCCTTACGAGAATTTCAAGGAGCTCTATACCGAGGCGTGGAAAGCCGGCCTGAAGGGGCTGGCAACCTATCGCCCCAACAGCGTGCTGGGCTCCGTGCTGTCTGTCACACCGGCCAAAACGGAGGAGCAGCCGCAAGACCTGCTGTTCGACCAGGACCGGCGCATCATGCTGGAAGCCGCGCCCAAACCGTCGCTCGCATCATTGCGCTGGCCGGGCCGCCCGGAACTGCCCGGCGGCAGCGAAGGCTGGGTTTCCCAGGTGGTAAAGCACCCGCTCGGCAGTTTCGTGGCCTTCGTCTCTCATACCAAAAATGGCAAAAATCATCCGTTCGAGGTCTGGGTAAACGGCGCGGAGCAACCGCGCGGGTTGGGTGCGCTGGCGAAATCGCTGTCGATGGACATGCGCGCGCGCGATCCGGTATGGATGCGCATGAAGCTGGAAATGCTGATGAAGACCGCCGGCGACGATGCCTTCGACATGCCGATGCCGCCTGACGGTGAAGTGAAGCGCATGCCGAGCCTGGTGGCGGCGTTCGCATACCTGCTGAAATACCGCATCGAGGAATTGGGCGCACTGGAAGTGAGCGAAGGCGTCACCACCCCGATGATGGACGCGCTGTTCGCCAAGAAGGAACCGAAGACCGGCACCGACGGCACGATGAGCTGGACGGTGGACATTTCCAACGCCGGCACCGGCGATGATTTCGTGCTGGGGCTGAAGGAACTGAAGCTGCCGGACGGACAGCGCCGCCCCTACTCGATGTGGCTGGCCGGTGTTTATCCGCGCGCCCTCGACGGCCTGTGCAAGGTGTTGAGCCTGGACATGCGCGTCATCGACCCGGCCTGGATCGGCATGAAGCTGCGCAAACTGCTCAATTTCGGCGAACCGCTGGGTGATTTCATGGCGCGCGTGCCGGGCGGGGAAAAGATGGAAAGCTACCCGTCGACGGTCTCCTACGTCGCCAAGCTGATCATCCACCGCTACGCCATGCTCGGCATCCTCGACGAGCACGGCTACCCGGTGCAGCAAATGGGCGTGCTGGAAGTTCCCGAAGCGCAAAACAAGGCCTCCGGCATCAAGCCGATGACCGGCAAGATCTGCAAGGAATGCGGCAACGCCACGCTGATCAAAAAGGACGGCTGCGAGTTCTGCACCAGTTGCGGGACGATTGGCGCATGCGGTTAAAGTGCTTGCAGGAATGACACGATGATCGATGATGAAAACGATCCGCTTGGCGTGTTTGCTCCAGCCGAGGTAACGCCGATTGAATCGTTGCCGCCGCAAGGCGGCAGTGAACTCCGCAGGGAAACCCGTTACAGGGCCACGTGGAGAGTTGACGTCACCATCGAGGGCCAAGATTCGCATGACGGGAGAATCAATGATATTTCCCTGCATGGGGCGGCAATCCTGCTTGGGCGCAACCTTAAACCCAACATCAAAGTAACGTTGCGTATTTACATGCCCTCGATAACCGGCCCTTTCCCACCGACAGTTCTGACCGTTCACGGCATGACGCGCTACACCGTACACGATGCGGATGATCTGCTCTTCAGGGTTGGCATTGCTTTTATCGAATTTGAAATGGTTTCAGACCGCGGCTACCTGGATGCGCGCCTGACGAGCCACCATCTGGAAATTATTTAGCGGCGAAAAAGCAGCACACCGGTTCCGCGCCACAGCAAATCAAATCCGCCAACAAAATAACCATGCATGTCGATATCGAAAAAGCCATAAAAGAACTGATCGCCAAAGGCATCAAGCTTCCACCGCAGCCCAAGGTGCTGATCGAACTACAAAAGAAGCTAGCCTCCAGAGGCTGCAACATGAAAGATTTGGCCGGCATCATCTCCAGCGATCCCGGCATCACCGCCATGCTGTTCAAGACAGTGCGCTCGCCGGTATTCAGCGGCGACAGAAAGATCAATTCGGTCGAGCAAGCGCTGATGGTGATCGGCGTCAAGCAAGTCTACAATCTGGTGCAGGCCGTTGTACTGTCCTCCAGCCTTTCCAGCACCACGCGCAAATCCTTCGATATTTTCTGGACACGTTCGCAGGAAGTGGCGCAAATTGCGGCGCTGATCGCCGCCGACCGCGTCTCGGTGTGCAACATCTTTCCGGATCAGGCTTACATGGCCGGGATCTTCCATGAGTGCGGCGTGCCGGTGCTGATGCAGCGCTTTCCGGATTACTGCACCAAGCTGAAGCTGGACACCGCCACCTGCTGGCCCAAGCTGGCCGAGGAGGATGCGCTTTTCAATGTAGACCATTGCAGCATCGGCTATCTGATGGCGCACCACTGGAAACTGCCGGATTTCATTTGCCAGGCGATCCTGTACCACCACGAAATGCCGCACGAAGAGACCGGTGCGGTGCGAACCCTGGTGGCAACATTGCAACTGGCGACCCACTTCTACCACCGCGTTACCCGCGTCAAGGATCCGGCATGGCCGAAGCTGCGCAAGGAAGTGCTGGCGGAACTCGGCATTCACCCGGATACCGAGCAGGAATACTACGAAGACATCAGCGCAAAGTTCCTGGGGTGAGTCTGGTTGCGCCGGTGTGGCCGGCTATTTCCTGGCGTCGCGGCAGCTTCGTCGGCGATGCTTTTTTGTGCGCGAAAACCACACTGCTTCATGCAAAAAACAAAGGGGGCAACGCCCCCTTTGAATAACCCGTTATCGTAACGGCGTTGGCGGCAGCTCCCCGCCGCTTGATTGTTTTCAGCCGTCCGCGTTAATTTTGGCTATCAACTTCTGAAGTATCGCTTCCGCTTTCTCTTTATCCACCTGGCAAGTGCCGGCATTTTCATGCCCGCCGCCACCGTATTGCAGCATCAATTCGCCGATATTGGTTTTTGACGTGCGGTTAAGGATGGATTTGCCGACGGCGAATACCGTGTTCTGTTGTTTCACCCCCCACAGCATGTGGATGGAAATATTGGTTTCGGGGAACAGCGCGTAAATCATGAAACGGTTGCCGGCGTAGATGGTTTCCTCGTTGAGCAGGTTGAGCACCACCAGGTTTTTGTATACCGTCGAGCAAGACTTCAATTGTGCCTTGAATTTTTCTTCATGGTTGAAATACAAATCGGCCCGCTCCTTCACATCGGGCAGCTGCATGATCTCTTCGATGCTGTGCTTGCGGCAATAGTCGATCAACTCCATCATCAAATCGTAATTGGAAATGCGGAAATCGCGGAATCGCCCCAAGCCGGTACGCGAATCCATCAGGTAATTGAGCAACACCCAACCGGTGGGGTGGAGGATTTCCTCGCGTGAGAACTGGGCGGAATCGGCCTTGTCCACGGCGGCCATCATGGCGTCCCATTCACGCGGGAACACCTTGTATCCGCCGAAGTGCTCGAATACCACGCGCGCGGCGGACGGTGCCTCGGGATGGATAATGTGGTTGGCGCGCTCACCGGTGACGCGGACGGTTTCGGAGGCATGGTGGTCGAGCACCAGGTGTGCGCCGGCGACATAGGGCAGGTTGGTGGTGATATCCTGCGGGCCGATCTCGATCTTGCCGTCCTGCATATCCTTGGGGTGAACGAACTTGATCTCGTCGATCATGTTGATGTGCTTGAGCAGCACGGCGCAGACCAGACCGTCGAAATCGCTGCGCGTGACCAGGCGAAATTTCTTGTTTTCCATGATGCGCTCCTTGTGGTTTTAAATGATAGCAGCCGCAAAAATTATACTGCAATTTCCCGCCTCCCGAAAATTCCGGTTTTCCGGTTTTCCGGGAAACCGAACGCTCTATACCGGCAAGCCCCGCTTCAACAACTCCTCGAATTCGTCTGCCGGTATCGGCCTGGAATACAAGTACCCCTGCGCATAGTCGCACTCGGCGGCGGCCAGCATATCGCGCTGTTTCTGCGTTTCCACACCTTCGGCAATCACCTTGATGCCGAGCTTGTGCGCCATCACGATGATCGCCTCGCACAACACCAGATCGTTATGATCGACCTCCAGATGGCGCACGAATGACTGGTCGATCTTCAGATAGTCGATGTCAAATTTCTTGAGATAGGACAGCGACGAATAGCCGGTGCCGAAATCATCGATGGAAACATGGATGTCGGCGTTGCGCAGCGTGAGCAGCGCGCCGTTAATCGAGGTGTTGGAATCCAGCAACAACCCCTCGGTGATCTCGATAACCAGGCCTTGCCCGGGCATGTCGATATCCCGCAAGTACGCTAGCCAGACCGCGTGGTCATCGCCGTCCTTGTAGAATTGTATCGGCGACTTGTTCACGCTGATCTGAAGCACCGGGTTGTACAGCGTCCTCCAGCGCTTGTTATAGCGCATCGCCTCACGGAACACCCAGTCGCCGATTTCCAGGATAAGCCCGGTCTCCTCGGCCAGCGGAATGAATTGGGCGGGACTGACCAAACCCCGCTCGGGATGCTTCCAGCGGATCAACGCTTCCGCCTTGTCGATGCGGCCGGTGGACAATTCCACGATGGGCTGGAAATAAACCATGAACTGGTTGGCGGCCAACGCGCCGCGCAAATCGTTGATCAAGCGCAGCCGGGTCTGCGCGGCCTCCTGCAGGGCGCTGGTGAAATAGCTGTGGCGGTTGCGCCCCTGGTTCTTGGCGACATACATCGCCTGATCGGCGTTCTTGAACAGCCCTTCTATGTCAGAGGCATCGTTCGGATACAACGTGATGCCGATACTGGCCGACACGTAAACCACTTCCTCTTTCAACCGGAAAGAAGCGGCGAGTTTCTCGGTAATGCACTGGGCGATGCGCTCGACGCTGGTGACATCTTCGACTTCCGACAGCAACACGGTGAACTCGTCGCCGCCCAGCCGCGCCACAATGTCGGTCGTGCGCACACAATCGGCAATGCGTTGCGACGCTTCGATCAACAGGGCATCGCCCATGTCGTGCCCCAGCGAGTCGTTGATTTCCTTGAAGTGGTCGAGGTCGATGAACATCAGCGCAATCGGGATACCGCTGCGGATGGATTTCTTGATTTCCTGTTCCAGGCGTTCGCGGAACATGCGGCGGTTCGGCAAACCGGTCAAAGTGTCGAAGTTGGCCTGCATCCAGATCGTCTCTTCGGTCTTTTTCTTGTCGGTGATATCCTCTTTGACCGCTACAAAGTTGGCAATCTTCCCTTGCTCGTCCACGATGGGAGAGATGGATACCTGTTCGAGATACAGCTCGCCATTCTTCTTCCTGTTCCACATCTCGCCATACCATTCATTGCCGGCCAATATGGTTTTCCAGAGCTGTGTGTAGAAATCCCCGCTCTGCTTGCCGGAATTGAGTATGCTCGGATTCCGGCCGATGGCTTCCTCGAAAGAATAGCCGGTGATTGAAGTGAACTTCTTGTTGACGTACTCGATGATGCCGTTCGGGTTGGTGATGACCACGGTGGCCGGGCTGTTTTCCACCGCACGGGAAAGCATCAGCAGTTTTTTCTGGGCCTGAATGCGCTCGGTGACATCCTGAACAACGGCTATGCCGTAGGCGAATTTTCCGTTCTCATCGCGCATCGCGGAAACGGTGACATCGCCATGCACTATGCCGCCATCCTTGCGGATATATCTCTTCTGTATATTGAAGTGATCGATATCACCCGCCAGCAACTTTTTTGACAACGTCAAGTTCGGCTCGATATCGTCGGGGTGGGTTATTTCCTTGAAATCGTACGCCAGCAACTCCTGTTCGGAGTAGCCGGTCATTTCACAGAAGGCACTGTTAGTCTTCAGGTACTTGTAATCCGGGCCGAGCAGATTCATCCCCACTTTGGAATAATCGAAAATATAGCGGAACCGCTCCTCGCTCGCGCGCAACGCCTGCTCTGCCTGCTGACGCTCGGCCAGCTCCTGTTTTATTACTTGGGACGCCTGCCAGGCACGCGTGCGCCCAAGCACCAGCATCCAGACAAACAGCGTAAAAAACAGGCTCGCAATGATGCCGATAGCGGCAATAGTGCGGGGTTTATCCTTGTCGAGTTGCGCCCCGAAGCTATCATGGGTGCGAACCCTCATCGTCCACTTGTGGCCGGCAATTTCGATAGGGCTGACTTTTTCGAAGAAGCGCATGTGCGGGTTGCGGGAAAAACTATCCTGATCCGGGTCGTACATCTTTGTCTTTTCCGACAATTCCTCGCCGTCGTAGAGATCGATGTCGACATCGCCATTGTTAGAACTCTCGCCGAGAATGCCGTCCATCAGGTCGCCCGCACGGAATACCGAGCATATCCAGCCGATGATATTGGCGCGGCGTTCGGCGAGGGTGCCGTGCGGGGCATCGTGTTTATAGACCGGCAGGAACATCACGAAGCCGGCCTGATTGCCCTTGTCGGCTTCAAACACCAGCCTTATCTTGCCGGAGATGGCGACATTGCCGGAATCGCGCGCCTGCTCCATGGCGGCGCGGCGTAGGCCGGTACCGGAATCGCCGGGCCGCGGATATTCGTTATCGGAGAACATGTCGTAGCCGAACACCTGCTGGTTGCGCTCGTCATGCGGCTCGAAATAGAGAACGGGGGCGTAAAGGTCGCGCTGGCCATCGGGCCAGATGGTGTAGGCGGGGGAACCGTCCTTGCGGATAGCTGCGATGTGCCGGTCTTTTTCCGCCTTCGGTACCAGCGGCGCAAAGCGGACACTCTGGATGCCGGGATAGTTTTCCTTCAGCCGCAACCGTAAGATGTAGTCATGAAATTCCTTGCGCTCGACGATATCGGCATGGGCGAACAAGCCGTCCACCCCGCGCATCACTTGCTCGTAGGCCTTCATGCGCTTGTTGATATCGTCAACGACATCGCGCACGCGGTAATCAAATTGGGTTTGCAGCACCTGCACGGCGCTTTGCTGCGCACTCTTCCACGCCAGGAAGGTGATAGCCAGGCATACGGCAAGAATTAACCAGGGCAACAAATGTGTGCGATACCAACCCGCCATACGCGCTGGGCTTGGCCGGTTGATAAGCAGGGATGTGCGGTGGGGTGTCACAGTTATACGCTAAGAATTTTTGATAACACTACATTCCGAATATCAAACACATAAGCTATAAGTGTAGCACGATGACTATAACTACTGTCTCCTTCTGAACGCAATCGCCGCTGCCCACACACCCAGCACGATATAGCACAGCAGCGACCATTCCGGGATGCCGAGAGCAAGAAACACCCAGCCTTTTTCCGCACATTCGCCGGAGCCGTGCATGAGTTGTTTCAGCACGTCAGCCATCGGCATGGTTTCCAGCATATAGTCCAGCCCGGGACCGCAGGCGGGAACCTGGTCCTTGGGCAGATTCTGGATCCAGATGTGGCGTGCCGCGACGCCGATACCGGATAGCGAGAACAGCCCGACCAATGCGGCATACACGCGCTCCGCGGCACGCTTCGGGCCATGCAGCGCGGCCAGCGCGAACAGCACCAGAATGGCGATAAAAATCACCCGTTGCACCATGCACAGCGGGCACGGGTCTTGATGTTTGACGTATTGCAGGAACAAACCGAAGCCCATCAGGCCGCCGGCAAATAACGCGCCGGCCAGGTACAGCCAGCGGTTGGAGATGTTCCGCCAAAGGTTGAGCATTGCTACTCGGCTTCTTCTATCCATGCCGCCTGTATTGCTTCAAGGACTTTCTCGCCGCCGTGTTTCGTATCGTCGTGAAAATCCTCCAGCGCCAGCACCCAGTTGTGCAGGTCGGTGAAGCGTATGTTTTTCGGGTCAACCTCGGGATGCGCCTCCGCCAACTCGATGGCGATCAGCCTTACATCAGTCCATTTCATTTGTGCCCCTCCTTCGCCATGTTGATGGTGTACTTCGGAAGCTCCACCACCAGATCCTTATCGGTCACCAGCGCCTGGCAGGACAGGCGCGAATGGGGTTCCAGCCCCCACGCCTTGTCGAGCATATCTTCTTCCAGCTCCTCCGCCGGTTGCAGGGAATCGAAGCCCTCGCGCAATATGACATGGCAGGTGGTGCAGGCGCAGGATTTTTCACAGGCGTGTTCGATTTCCACATCGTGCTGCAACAGCGCGTCACAAATCGAAATACCCGGTTCAACGTTGAACAGTGCGCCCTTCGGGCACAACTCCTCATGCGGCAGCACAATAATTTGCGGCATTATGGTTTAACCTCCAGATCGGAAATATTCTTGCCCGCCAGAACACTCGCCACGCTCTTATCCATACGCGCTTGCGCGAAACTGACCGTGGCCTCGTTCAATGCGGTGGCGGCGCGTTTGATGGCAAGATGATCGGCAAGCTGCAGGGTGTCGCGCAACGCAACCATCCTGGCTTCAATCTTCTCGCGCCCGGCCTGGTCAAGCAGTCCGCCATCCAGCTCCAGCGCGTGTTGCACCGCTTCGAGCAGCTGCTCCGCCTCGGCCTGCTGTTCGCGCAAGGCGCGCGCCTGCATGTCGTCCTGCGCGTGCTGCGTGGATTCCTGCAACATGCGCGTGATCTCGGTGTCGGACAGCCCGTAGGAAGGCTTGACGGTAATCGCCGCCTCGATCCCGCAGCCCATTTCGCGTGCCGAAACATTCAGCAACCCGTCGGCATCCACCTGGAAGGTCACGCGGATGCGCGCCGCGCCCGCCACCATCGCCGGAATGCCGCGCAACTCGAATTTCGCCAGCGAGCGGCAATCGCTCACCAGTTCGCGTTCGCCCTGCACCACGTGGATGCTCATCGCGGTCTGGCCGTCCTTGAAGGTGGTGAATTCCTGCGCGCGCGCGGTGGGGATGGTGCTGTTGCGCGGGATAATTTTTTCCGCGAGGCCGCCCATGGTTTCGATGCCCAGCGATAACGGGATCACGTCCAGCAACAGCCATTCATCGCCGCCGCGATTGCCGGCCAGCAGGTTTGCCTGGATTGCCGCCCCGAGAGCCACGACCTTGTCCGGGTCGAGATTGGTCAGCGGCTCCTGCCCGAAAAATTCCCCTATGGCATGTTGCACCTGCGGCATGCGCGTCGCACCGCCGACCATCACCACGCCCTTGATATCCGCCACACCCAATTTTGCGTCGCGCAGGGCGCGGCGCAACGGTTGCAAAGTGCGCTGCACCAGATTTTGCGACATCGCCTGAAACTCGCTGCGGGTCAGCACGTTGTCGATTACCTCGCCGTTCGAGAGCACTGCGGTAATGTGCGTTTCGCCATGCTCGGTCAGTTGCTCCTTGGCTGCCCGCGCATGGGTCAACAGCAGACGCGTGTCCTGCGGGCTGAGCGCGGAAAGGTGGTTTTTTTCCAGTAACCAGCAATGGATACGCTGGTCAAAATCGTCGCCGCCCAACGCGGAGTCGCCGTTGGCCGCCAGCACCTCGAACACGCCGCGCGACAGGCGCAGGATGGAAATATCAAAGGTGCCGCCGCCCAGGTCATACACCGCATACACGCCCTCGGCGGCGTTATCCAGCCCATAGGCAATCGCCGCCGCCGTAGGCTCGTTGAGCAGGCGCAACACATTCAGCCCGGCCAGGCGCGCCGCATCCTTGGTGGCCTGCCGTTGCGCGTCATCGAAATAGGCGGGGACGGTGATGACCGCACCGACCAGTTCGCCGCCCAGTGCCGCTTCGGCGCGGCGGCGCAACACCTTGAGAATCTCCGCAGACACTTCGACCGGGCTTTTCACACCGGCCACGGTACGCAATTGCACCATGCCTGCGCCTTGACCGGGCTTGTGGTCGGCGGCAGGGGTATCCACAAAGCGATACGGCAAACGGCTGACTTCGCCGATATCCGCCAGTCCGCGCCCCATAAAGCGCTTCACCGAGACGATGGTATTGGCGGCATCTTCGCTCTGCATGGCTTGCGCCGCCTCCCCCACCGTGACGCTGCCATCCGCCGCATAACGCACCACCGAAGGCAGCAAGGCACTCCCGTTTTCGTCGTTGAGCACCACGCTGATGCCGTTGCGCACCGTAGCCACCAGTGAATTGGTTGTGCCGAGGTCGATGCCTACCGCCAGCCGGTGCTGATGCGGCGCAGTGCTCATGCCGGGTTCGGAGATTTGTAGTAAAGCCATTTTAGTCGTTGGTCGTTAGTTGCTAGTCGTTAGTTGCCAGTGATGAAACTAGCGACTAACGACTAAGAACCAGCTACTGCATTTAAGTATCCATCGCGTCGTAAGCGGCATGAATTTCTTCCGCAAGTTTTTCCATGAAGCGCAGCTTGCGCACCAGACCGGCAGCGGCCGCATAATCTTTCTCAGCGTCAATTTTAACCGCAAGTTGCGCTTCCAGCTCGCGTGTTTCATGTTCCATGCGGGTTTCGAGTTGCCCCAGTGCCGTGGCATCGCGCGCTTGCTGCGCTTCGACAACCGCTTCGCGCCACTCCATCTGCGCCATCAAAAAATCCTGCGGCATCACGGTGTTGTTTTCTTCCTGGATGTCCACGCCGTGCAATGACAACAGGTAACGTGCGCGGCGAATCGGGCTGCGCAGTGTCCGGTAAGCTTCGTTCACCAGCGTGGCGCGCTGCATGGCCACGCGTTGCTCGGCATCGGGCAAGTGGGCGGATTTATCGGGATGAACCAATGCCTGCAAGGCCCGGTACTGCTGCTCAAGCCGCGGCATGTCTATCCGGTAGGACTGCGCGAGGCCAAACAGTTGAAAGTGGTTTTGCTGGAAATCAAAACTGGCAAGTTGCATACAATTTTGAAAATGTTACGCGCGATGACAAAACACGGCGCGCGATGGCGAAGAAGCGCAATATACATTCGAGCCAATAAACATTCCGGGCCCTCAAGCAACAAAGTTCTGCCGGGCGCAGCAGCTTTCAGACACCAAAACTCTCACCGCAGCCGCACTGATTCTTGACATTCGGGTTATTGAACCTGAACCCCTCGTTCAAACCTTCGCGCGTGTAATCCAGTTCCATACCATCGATGTATGGCAAGCTCTTCGGGTCGACCAGCAACGTAACGCCATGGCTGGCAAACTGGAGATCGTCGCTGCCCACAGCGTCGGCAAACTCCAGTTTGTAAGCCATACCGGAGCAACCGCTGGTGCGCACCCCGATGCGCAAGCCGACACCGCTGCCGCGCTTGGCGATAAAATTTCTCACATGCTTGGCCGCATTTTCACTCAGCGTAATAGCCATGTTCATTCTCTCCGTCGTTACACCCCTGCCCTCTTTTCCCGCAAGCGGGAAAGGGGGACAGAGTCTCGCTTTGCGAGTTTTTATTAAATACTACCCTTGCAGGCGGCGGTTTCCACCGTCTCGCCGTGCTTGGCCTTGTAATCCGCCACCGCCGCCTTGATCGCATCTTCCGCCAAAATCGAGCAGTGAATTTTTACCGGCGGCAAAGCCAGTTCTTCGGCAATCTGCGTATTCTTGATTTGCAGAGCCTGATCGACCGTCTTGCCCTTGACCCACTCGGTCACCAGCGAGCTGGACGCAATTGCCGAGCCGCAACCATAAGTCTTGAATTTGGCATCCTCAATCACGCCATCTTTATTCACTTTGATTTGCAGTCTCATCACGTCACCGCACGCGGGCGCACCGACCATGCCGGTCCCCAAGCCTGCTTCGTCCTTGGTGAACGAACCGACGTTGCGCGGATTCTCGTAGTGGTCTAAAACTTTTTCGCTGTATGCCATTTTTTTGCTCCTTTCAGTCGCAGGGCTTAGGGGTTGGGGGCTAGGGGCTGGAACCTCGTAGTTTTCCAGCCACAACTCTCTATCTCTAGCCCCTATCCTCTAGCCCCTGTCTTTCAATGTGCCGCCCACTGCACAGAATTCAAATCGACGCCGTCCTTGTACATTTCCCACAGCGGCGACAAATCGCGCAGCTTGCCGATCTTGCTCTTCAATAATTCAACGGCGTAATCAACTTCTTCAACCGTGGTAAAACGCCCCACGCTGAAGCGGATCGAGCTGTGCGCCAACTCGTCGCTGCGCCCCAGGGCACGCAGCACGTAGGACGGCTCCAGGCTCGCCGAAGTGCATGCCGAACCGCTGGATACCGCAAGATCCTTGACCGCCATGATCAGCGACTCGCCTTCGACAAAATTAAAACTCAGGTTGAGATTATGCGGCACGCGCTGCTCCATGTCGCCGTTGATATGCACCTCTTCCATCGCCATCAGGCCGTTCAGCAAACGGTCGCGCAACATGCGCACGCGCTCGTTTTCATGCGCCATCTCGGCCTGCGCGATGCGGAACGCCTCGCCCATACCGACGATCTGGTGCGTCGGCAGCGTGCCGGAGCGCATGCCGCGCTCGTGCCCGCCGCCGTGCATCTGCGCTTCCAGGCGCACGCGCGGCTTGCGCCGCACATACAGCGCGCCGATACCTTTCGGGCCGTAGGTCTTGTGCGCTGAAAACGACATCATGTCGACTTTCAATTGCTGCAAATCAATCGCCACCTTGCCGGTCGCCTGCGCCGCATCCACATGAAACAGGATGCCCTTGCCGCGGCATATTTCGCCGATGGCGGCAATATCCTGAATCACGCCGATTTCATTGTTCACATGCATGACGGATACCAGAATGGTATCGGGGCGCAACGCCGCCTTGAACTTATCCAGATCCAGCAAGCCGTTCGGCTCGGGATCGAGGTAGGTCGCGCTGAAACCCTCGCGCTCCAGTTCGCGCACCGTATCGATCACCGCCTTGTGCTCGATGCGCATGGTGATGATGTGCTTGCCCTTGCCCTGATAGAAGTGCGCCGCACCCTTGATGGCGAGGTTGTTCGACTCGGTCGCGCCGGAAGTCCAGACGATTTCCTTTGGATCGGCGTTCACCAGCGCGGCAACCTGCTCGCGCGCCAGCTCCACCGCCGTATCGGCTTCCCAGCCGAAGGCATGGGAACGGCTGGCCGGATTGCCGAATTTCTCGGTGAGATAGGGGATCATTTTCTCCGCCACGCGCGGGTCAACCGGCGTGGTCGCTGAGTAATCCATGTAAATAGGCAGCTTCATTTTATCGATCGCACTCATGGTTCATAATCAAAAACAACATTACTCCCGCGCCCGCTAAACCGGAATCACTGCGGGCTTTGGATCTTTTCTCCTCACCGCAATATGCGCAGTTACATGGCCTGTCTTGTGGTGGGCTTGACTATCCACCAGTTGCCGCAGCGTGACAGAAGCCAGATAATCCAGAATCTTTTCGTTGAGCCCCGTCCATAATTCGTGGGTAAGGCATTGCCGGTCGTCATGGCAGTTGCCCAACCCGCCGCAACTGGTCGCATCCAGAGGTTCATCCACCGCCAGGATGATATCGGCTATGGTAATTTTCTCCGCCGGCCTGGCAAGATAATAGCCGCCGCCCGGACCGCGCACGCTTTCCACAATATTGCTGCGGCGCAACTTGCCGAACAACTGCTCCAGATAAGAGAGCGAAATCTTCTGCCGCTCGCTGATCGCCGCCATGGTCACCGGACTTTGTCCGCCGCACATCATCAGATCGGCCATTGCCGTCACGGCAAAACGCCCTTTAGTAGTTAATCGCATGCACCCTCCATCGTTAAGATTGCGTTTGTACGGCTCGACAGATAACCCGAAAAACCTTCCAAGCTTCGATGAACAAATAATAGAATACCCGAACTATTTAGTCAACTATTTTATTCAGGTGATTAGGGTCGAATTTGTCGGCGGTAGCACGCTCCTCGTCTATACGCACGCCCATCTTTTCGAGTTGTTGCAGGATAAAATCGATGCGCTGATCCACCGTCACGCTATGCCCGAGCAGACCGTGCAGGGCTTTGTTTACCGGGTCGTTCTGGTCGTTGCCGATACCATAGGCATTGAAGCCGCCGGCCTTTTTCTTCTCCTCATCGAGAATACGCGCAGGGATGCCCGCCGCCGTCGCCCCCGCCGGAACATCCTTCACCACCACCGCATTCGAGCCGATTTTCGCGCCGTCGCCGATCGTGATCGGGCCGAGTATCTTCGCGCCCGCGCCCACCACCACGCCGTTGCCCAGCGTGGGATGGCGCTTGCCTTCCTTCCACGAAGTGCCGCCCAGCGTGACGCCGTGGTAAAGCGTGACATCATCGCCGATCTCGGCGGTCTCGCCGATCACCACCCCCATGCCGTGGTCGATAAAGAAACGCCGCCCGATGGTCGCCCCCGGATGGATCTCGATGCCGGTAAACCAGCGCGCGATATGCGACAGAAAACGCGCCAGCCATTTCAGGTTGGCGTGCCACAGGGTATTCGCCATGCGGTGCAGGACGCGCGCGTGCAGACCCGGATAGCAGGTCAGCACCTCGAAAGTGGTGCGTGCCGCCGGGTCGCGGTCGAACACGCTGGCGATGTCTTCTCTAATATTGTCAAACATCCTGATGCTCTTCCAGATAACGTTTTGCAAGCCGCGCATTGTACTCGGTTGTCACGCTCAATATGCCGCGCAGGATGTTGACCTCCTCCGGCTCCAGCCGCGCGCGGGCATACAGACGGCGCAGGCGCTGCATCAGGCGTGCCGGATTTTGCGTGGTGAAGAAGCCGATTTCCAGCAGGGTTTTTTCCAGATGCGCGAACAATCCCTCCACCTGCTCGTGCGTGGCCGGCCGGATTTCCGGCGCGACCGGTATAGCGCCTTGCGCCGCCACATTCAGCTCGTAACCCATCACCTGCACCGCCGCCGCCAGGTTGAGCGAGGAAAAATCCGGGTTGGCGGGGATATTCACCAGCATCTGCGCCTTGCCCATTTCCTCGTTGCTCAGGCCGGACATCTCAGTGCCGAACAGCAATGCCACCGGTTGCGCGGCCTGCTGCAGCAACAGCGGCATCGCCTCGCGCGGGCTCTTTACTTCGATGGAAATATCGCGCAGCCGCGCCGTCATCGCCACGGTAAACACCACGCCCTGCAAGGCCTCGTCGATGGAGCCGCACACCACCGCAGCGCGCAGCAGGTCGTCGGCCCCGGCGGCCATCGCGTCGGCCTGCGGATCGGGAAAATGACGGGGATTGACCAGGTACAGATGGCGCAGCCCCATCGTCTTCATCGCGCGCGCCGCCGCGCCGATATTGCCCGGATGGGTGGTATGACTGAGGACGACCCTTATGTTATTTAACATTAAAATACTCGATTCAAAAGCGAACCTTTGTCCGCAGATTACGCAGATTCACGCAGATAAAAACAAAAAACTACGCACCCCGTTCTTTGGGGGGTAATCTGCGCCAATCTGCGTAATCTGCGGATAAGTTGTGTTTTAGGGTTTATTCAATACCCGATTCAAACTAAAATGCGCGCTGAATTCTCCAGCTCATTAAAAAGGTCGTAACTTATATGCATCCCATGCTCAACATCGCGGTGAAGGCCGCGCGTCGCGCCGGCAATCTGATCCACCGTTCCGCCGACAAGATCGACCACCTCACCATCAGCAAAAAATCCCACGCGGATTTCGTCAGCGAAGTGGATCACGCCGCCGAACAAGCCATCATCCAGACCTTGCTGGAAGCCTATCCGACCCATGCGATTCTAGCAGAAGAGAGCGGCTCCCAAGGCGAGTCGGAGTTTCTGTGGATCATCGACCCGCTCGACGGCACGACCAATTTTCTGCACGGCCTGCCGCAATATTCCGTGTCCATCGCGTTGCAGCACAAAGGCATCGTCACCCAGGCGGTGGTGTACGACCCGGTCAAGAATGAACTGTTCACCGCCACGCGCGGACGCGGCGCGTTCCTCAACGACAAGCGCCTGCGCGTCAGCAAACGCCTGCACCTTATCGACAGCCTGATCGGCACCGGCTTCCCCTACACCCGCTTCGAACACATGGATGCCTACATGGCGATCTTCAAGGAGCTGATCCAGAAGACCTCCGGCCTGCGCCGCCCCGGCTCCGCCGCGCTGGATCTGGCCTGGGTGGCCGCAGGGCGCTACGACGGCTTCTTCGAGATCGGCCTCAAGCCGTGGGATATGGCCGCAGGCTGCCTGCTGATCACCGAAGCGGGCGGCATGGTCAGCGACCTGCACGGCTCGGACACCTACCTCAAAACCGGCTACGTCTGCGCGGGCAACCCGAACATCCACCCGTTGCTGCTGCAAACGATGGCGCCACACCTGACTCCCGCCCTGAAAAACTGAAACTCAAGCAATGGCCGCGCAACATCCAGACACGCATAGCGATGCCGCGATAGGGAGCGCGAAGCAGGCCGGTACCCAACACACCCCGATGATGCAGCAATATTTGCGCATCAAGGCACAGCACCCCGACATGCTGCTGTTCTACCGCATGGGGGATTTCTACGAGCTGTTCCACGAAGATGCGGCGCGCGCCGCCAAGCTGCTCGACATCACGCTAACCCAGCGCGGCGCGTCCAACGGCCAGCCGATCAAGATGGCGGGCGTGCCGTACCACGCCGCCGAGCAATATCTGGCGCGCCTGGTCAAGCTCGGCGAATCCATTGCCATCTGCGAACAGATAGGCGACCCCGCCACCAGCAAAGGCCCGGTCGAGCGCAAGGTGGTGCGCATCGTCACCCCCGGCACCGTCACCGATTCCGCGTTGCTGGAAGAAAAGCGCGACTGCCTGCTGCTGGCAATCGCCTCCTCCCCTGACAAGGGGAGGCCGGGAGGGGTTAAGGTTGGCTTGTCTTGGCTGAACCTCGCCTCCGGCCAATTCTTCGTGTGCGAAACCTCCGCCGAAAACCTGCCCGCCGAACTGGAACGCCTGCAACCTTCGGAAATTCTGCACGCCGAAAACGCCGGCCTGCAAGCCAATATCCATGCGGCTTTCAAGACCTTGCCCGACTGGCACTTCGACCTTGAGACGGCGCGCCGCGCACTATGCCAGCAATTCGCCACGCTCGATCTGGCCGGGTTCGGCTGCAATGATTTCACTGTGGGGCTGGAAGCCGCCGGTGCCTTGCTCGGTTACGCCAAGCTCACGCAAGGTCAGGCCATCAGCCACATTCGCAGCGTGCAGGTATACAGCGCGGATCAATACGTGCGCATGGATGCCGCGACGCGGCGCAATCTGGAGATCACCCAGACCCTGCGCGGCGAACCCGCCCCCACCCTGCTGTCCCTGCTCGACACCTGCGCCACCAACATGGGCAGCCGCCTGTTGGCGCACTGGCTGCACCACCCGCTGCGCGACCGCACGGTGCTGGGGGGAAGGCTGGATGCGGTGGAACAACTCATGCATTCATTTCCCTCTCCCGCTGGCGGGAGAGGGATTAATGGTGAGGGTTCGCACGACGAAGCGCTATCCCCAACGCCCCTCACCCCAACCCTCTCCCGCCTGCGGGAGAGGGAGTTATTCCGCGCCGTCCACGACCAACTCAAACCCTGCGTCGATGTAGAGCGCATCACCGCGCGCATCGCGCTGCGCAGCGCAAGACCGCGCGACCTGTCCGGCCTGCGCGATACGCTGCTCACCTTGCCGCAGTTACATGCGGCACTGGCGACATGCGATGCGCCACTCATTCAATCGCTGATCGACGCACTCCACCTGCCCGTTCGTCCCACGCCCCCACTAACCGTTCGTCCTGAGCTTGTCGAAGGATCGTCGCGCAGCGACGGCAAACCCGAAAACATACAGACTTCGACAGGGTCAGCCCGAACGGAAGGTAATGAACTCATTTCCATTTTACAAAACTTGCTGAAACCCGAACCTTCCTCCGTGCTGCGCGAAGGCGGTGTGATCGCCGACGGCTTCGATGCCGAATTAGATGAGTTAAGAGGCATTCAGACCAACTGCGGCGATTTCCTGTTGGCGCTGGAAGCGCGCGAACGCGCGCGTAGCGGCATCACCACGCTGAAAGTGGAATACAACCGCGTGCATGGTTTCTATATCGAAGTGAGCGCGGCCCAATCCGTGAACGTGCCGGACGATTACCGCCGCCGCCAGACGCTGAAGAACGCCGAGCGCTACATCACGCCGGAACTGAAGGCCTTCGAGGACAAGGCACTGTCCGCCAACGACCGCGCGCTGGCGCGCGAAAAATTCCTCTACGAGCAACTGCTCGACCAGCTCGCGCCATTCATCGCGCAACTGCAACGCATCGCCGCCGCGATCGCCGAACTGGACGTGCTCGCGACCTTCGCTGAACGCGCCGCCACGCTGAATTTCAGCACGCCGCAGTTCAGCGGCGACGCACAGATCAGCATCATCAAAGGCCGCCATCCGGTGGTGGAAGCGCAGGTCGAGAACTTCATCGCCAACGACACCGCCCTGCACGCCGCGCGCAAGATGCTGCTGATCACCGGCCCGAACATGGGCGGCAAGTCCACCTACATGCGCCAGGTCGCGCTGATCGCGCTGCTCGCGCATGTCGGCTGCTTCGTTCCCGCACAGCAGGCGGTGCTCGGCGAGATCGACCAAATCTTCACGCGCATCGGCGCATCCGACGACCTCGCCAGCGGGCGCTCCACCTTCATGGTCGAGATGACCGAGGCCGCCAACATCCTGCACAACGCCACCGAGCGCAGTTTAGTTTTGGTGGACGAGATCGGGCGCGGCACCTCCACCTTCGACGGCCTCGCGCTGGCCTACGCGATCGCGCGCCACCTGCTGGAAAAAAACCGCAGCTACACGCTGTTCGCCACGCACTACTTCGAACTCACGCGCCTCGCCGAAGAATTCGCCCAACTCGCCAACGTCCACCTCGCCGCCATCGAACACCAGCACAGCATCGTGTTCCTGCACGCGGTCAACGAAGGAGCCGCGAGCCAGAGCTACGGCCTGCAAGTCGCCGCGCTCGCGGGCGTACCCAACGACGTCATCAAGGCCGCGAAGAAACAACTGCGCAAACTGGAACAGAACAGCGCCGCGCAGAATCCGCAGGGCGACCTGTTCGACCGCAAACCGGAGATGCCGGAACCGGAAGAACATCCGTTACTGGCGGCGTTGCGCGCAGTACAGCCGGATGAGTTGAGTCCGAAGGAAGCGCTGGGGAGGTTGTATCAGTTGAAGAAGCTAGTGTAGCGGTGGCGAGAAATTGGACGCCAGCCTGAATTCGGCATAGCAAGCGTAGATACCGTCTTTCCAGTCAAGCGATTTTTGCATAATTTGGCTGGTAAGGCTGCCGTGTTTTAAGCACACCGAAACACAAATGCACCAGCTTGCGCATTGCCGCACCGAGGGCAGACAT
>JAQTMZ010000012.1:51338-79546 GCA_028714075.1 Gallionella sp. | reverse complement strand
CGTCCTCGCCCAGGTTCGGGCTGGTATAGTCCATTTCGTCGGGGAGATAGCCCCTGACCTTTTCATCGAACGAAACATCTTCGAATATGGTCTTGCCTTTGTAGACAGAACCGGACCAAGGCTGAGAACCCAGCAGATCGAGCACCTTCACGTCCCAAGCCAGCGGATAGAAGCCGTATGGCTTCGATTCCACGTTGTTCCAGAATACCGCTTCCTGTCCCTTGCCCGAAGTCCAGGTGGTCTTGCAAGCCATGGTGCAGGTTTGGCATGCAATACACTTGTTCAAGTCGAAGAACATGGTGATTTGCCGTTTTGGCCTGTTGCCTTCGTAGGGATATTCCATCTCCCTGTCTAGTTGCCAGTTTTTAACTGTTGCCATTATGTAATCCCTTTTCCAAATACCATTTTAATTTTAAGTCCGTCGCCCTGATTAAAATTCAAGCTCAAGGCGACGGCCGCTCATCTTAATTAGCCGACAAACCCGCCCTTGAGATACTTCTTCATCGCATCGTTCTCATAGGTAGGACGCCAGCCAAGCGCAGCGACTCGCCACAGACCGCCATCGGTGCCGCCCTTCTCGCACAACGACACCTTCACGAATGCCTCTTTGGGGGCGCCGTTCGCGCAGTGGACATCCGCCTCGTGACCCTTGACGATTTCCTGATTCATTTGCGTCTTGTGAGTCATGGTGTCGGTCATCAGGGTCGGCGCAAGCCATGCCCTCGTACAGCTCTGGTGGCTCCCGGACCGCATCATCGACTGATAGTTGGTTCTCGGGTTCTTGGCCAGTCCATCGGCCCGGGTCTTCTGTCCTTCCATGGAACCGTATGTTGCTCCATATGCATTCATGTACATCCGCACGGTTCCGGGGGAGATGCCGCCATAGTATTTTGCCCTGACCTTCATCCTGGACATTTCGTAGTCCGTCGTTCCTTCTTTCCAGCCCCGGTACGGCCTGTCTCCCGGATCGGCATCCACCCACATATAATCCCCCTCGTCGATGCCATATTTTTTGGCGTCGATCGGGTTGATATCGGCATAACCTTCGCCGGCCGATGGCTTTCTCTTGTCGTGGCGGTAGATATCGCCAAACGGCCCCCACCACAGTGTCATCAGGTCGGTATCGATCGCCGTGGTATGCGCGCCATGGCGATACTTGGGGGTATTGAAGCAAAGGTTATACCCTTGCGGCGTGAGCGGATGCTGTGTCTTCATCAGCTCCGCCGTGGTCAACACCACGTTTCTCCCCTGCCGGTTTTCGGCAACATGCAGGCTGTTTCCATCGGTTTCCAGACCGTAGCTCTCGGGTGACGCCATCAGGGCGAATGCGCGCGACTTGCCGATGATGACATTCGGCTCGAACCGGGTCGAATCGACAGGCTCACGGTATACCGGCAGGTTTTCACCGGCCTCGATGAGTCTGGCGTCGTCCTTGTAGAACTCCAGACGCCCGGTCTTCGTCGCATATGGCTTGCCTTCCTGCACCTGCTCCCAGCCTTTGACCTTTGGATAGGTGCGGTTCATCATCAGCGTAGGAATACCCTTCTTGGCCAATTCGCTTACCTTGAGCACATCGTATCCCCCGGCGCTGTTGCTGCCATTGCAAATCCGTTGCAGATAAACCTCGCTGTCCTTGGATGCATCGGTTCCCGCCGGGCCCACGAAATGCCAGTAGTCGGAAAATCTCTTGTCGCCGGTAACCTTGGACAGGGCATCGGATATGCCTTTATATACTTCCATGTCGCCCCTGGTGTCATGCACCCGCTTCATCGGCGTGACAGGCAGGGCATACATAAACGAGTTGGTGCAGGAACCGGACATATCGGTATGCTTGTTCTCCATCCAGCTGTCGACGCCCCAGACGATGTCGGAATACTCGCAGGCTCCGGTCCAGTTCCAGTCGCTATATAGCACCATTTCCCACTTGGGCATGCTGTTGACCACCAGATCGAAGTGCCATTTCGAATTGCCGATGGATGAGTTGGAATTTGTTTGGCTCATCACCTTGGTCGGCGCAGGCATGTGGCCCGGATCGGTAAGCGTGCGATTGCCGACTTTCAGCGGACGATCGCCGTAGTTGTAAAAATGGGCCGATTCTTCATGGGAGTAGTGCTCGGTTTTGGCCGTGCCTACCTTGCGATCTTTCACGTCTTTCAATTGCGGCGCGATCAGTTGCGGGTTGAACGGGTCTTCATAGAGGTATTGCGCCAATCCGCTGTAGAGCGAAACCGGATAGTTGCCCACGAAGTTGCCGAACATGCAGCCACCGATATGCCCGATGTTGTCGGTCAACGCGCCAACCAGCAGCAGGACGCGATCCTTCAGGTGCGAGTTGAAATAGTGGTTGCTGCCGGCACCGGTGGCGACGATAGACTTTCTCGGGTTGGCCGCCAGCAAGTGTGCGACATCGAGAACCGCTTCCTTCGGACAGGCACAAAGGGCGGCCGTGTTGTCCGGCGAGTACTCATCCAGATATTCCTTGATCAGCTGGAATACCGGCACAACCTTGACCGTTTTCCCGTTGAGCAATTTCACCGAGAACCCGCCGGTAAGCGCCGGTTCCACTCCCGCGCTCGCGTATTGCGCGCCGCACTTGTCGCGTGACAACGGGACGGCCTTATCGGTTTTCTTGTCCCATACCATGGTATCGCCCCACTCCTTGCGCAGGCCTTCCCTGACAAAGTGAGTGCTTTGGGACGCTACCGGCATCGGCAGGGGTTCTTTATCCCCGAGTATCTTGATATGGTGCGAGAGCTTGGCTTGCTGGTAGCCCGCGATGACATCTCCCGCCTTCAGGTTGGTCCAGGTATCGGTCCTGACCAGCAACGGCATGTCGGTATTGGCCAGCAAATATTTCTCGTCGTACAGCTTTTCGTTGATGAGCACATGAGCCAGACCAAGCGCAAACGCGCAGTCGGTTCCCGGACGGATAATGATGACATCGTCCGACTTGTTGGCCGTGGCATGGTAATCGATGGTAACGTCAACGACATGCGCACCCTTCAACCTGGACTCGGTCAGCCAGTGCGCGCACGGCATCTTGGTGGTGAGCAGATTGGTGCCCATCAGCAGGATCACCTTGGCATGCTCCAGGGTAGCCAGATCATAGTCCATGCACTGGAAGCCGGAGGTCATCGGGGTTCCCGGCGCCAGATCGGTGTGCCAGGTATAGCTGTCCAGCGCCTTGGCACCCTTCGCTTCCTCCGGTCCCACTTTTCTGACATTGGCGTCCAACAAGGCCATCATGTTCGCCATTCTCTTCTGGCCATATATGCGCGTGATGCCCAGCAGCGCCATAGCGCCACGGAATTTCATGGTCATGGTGCCTGCACCGTGCATGGAATGGATCATGTCATGGTCGTAGCCCTGCTTTTCCAGCAACTTGGCGCCGCTCTCGCCGGAATAGGTCGCGGCGATGTTATGAAATGCCTTTGCCGCCAGCATGAAAGCCTCGTCCCAAGGCAGCTTGATGAAGGACTCTTTACCGCGTTGCAGATATTTCTTTTCCGGGAAACCCATTGGATCGTTCCGTGGAAATCCCGCATCCGCCCACTCCTTGAATCCCTTGCGTACCATCGCGCCCTTCGGCCTTCTGTCGGAATAGACCCGCCTTGCCAATACCAGACCCTTGTTGCAGCAACGCGGATCCCACCGGTGGCTGGCCTTATTCCCATCCAGATCTTCGGCTCCGCCGTACTTGTATGATGGCGAAATGCGGACAACCACGTCATTCTTGACATGCGCCTTGAGCAGGCAGTTGTGCGTGTCATTCGGTACGCACAAAAATATAAAATGGCTGTCGTCCTTGTACATATCCCTGTAGACCTTTTCCCAATCTCTGCTCGGGTAGGCCTTAAGAGGGTTATCCACTGCAACAGGCTTCAGAAATGAGGAGGCTGCAAAAGCTCTATTGCCCACTGCCAAGAGTCCGGCGGCGGCAGACAGCTTGAGAAAGCTGCGCCTGCCAACATTATTCATCAATCCCTTCATTATTTATTACCCCCTTAAAATTAATTAAAATTACTGTTTTATATTGCTAAATTTCTTCAATCCAACGCACAAAACGGGCAAAACTATTTACACCATTTACACTATTTACAACAAAAACTGATTTCCTTTAACCCTACTCAAAAAAGACAATTGGATTGTGTTATTTCGTACGCTGAAGAGGTATCGCTGTTTGCCTGATTATTCTGTAAAGGATAAAGAAATGCTTTGTCACCATTTGCACTACAGAGTAGTGACGGCATTGATCTGGCATCCTGACTAGGGGATACCTAACAAATCGGTACGCTTATTCTTTATGTGGTCTTGGATAACATGCGAACCTTGCCGCTGCCACGCCGCATCTCTGAGCTACATACAGCGGCTATACAAAGTTGTTAACTACCTACAGCCATTGAAAACAATGCATCCTCGGCAAATATCACCTCGATGTCCTTCAAAACAAGTGATACATTCGTTCTGTGCGTGTAGCCGCAGGGGATGTTATATAAGCGCGACAATCGCAGTGCATGGCCGGTCAGACAGTGATTTACATAGCCGGTAAAGAACAGTATGTATTCACAATTCCTGACGGCATCGTCATCAAGTGATTTTGCGTCCGCTGAATAGAATTGGCAGTTTGTGAGCTCCTTTCTCAGTTTCGCAATGAGGGTGCAATGCCCACCTATCACAATGCCACGTTTTTCGATCAATTCAGATGGCGACAATTTGACAGGTACCTGGCCGCCTTCTTCACGCTGCGATGACAACACAGAGTCAAGCAACTCATAAACCTGCCTTAGCTCGGCCTCTTTCTTGCCAAGTTCGTCGCGCAACTGATCGTTGGCTTTCCTGGACAGCTTCAATTCTTCTTCAAATAGCAATGTATCTACCGGGGCCGGCTTCGATCCTGGCTTTGTGCGGGACTTACACATTTCACCGACCTGGCGGTTCAAGTTCGCAATTTGCGCTTTGGCACGCTCCAGGTCTTTCGCAGCCCGCTTCCTGTCTTTGCAAGCATCTTTTAACGCAACTTCTTTCAGGCGGCATTCTTCAATCAGCTCTTGCCCGGCACGCCATACAACAGCATTGGCACTGCTCATTTCCCCCAGCAGCTTGAATCGTGCTTCGCTGTTCATATTGAAAATGGTATTGATGAAAGGAGCAAAATCTCCCCATGCTTTCGATTCACAAATGGTGTTGCCAACCATAGAGATCATCCAGTCCAGATCGAAACCACCAAAGGTTTGTCGATCATGCTGACAATCGTCACAATCGCAATTGTTAGCGTTTGCTAATTCTGGAAGTAAATCAAACTTGCTCAATGCGGAGCCTTCAATTGGCTCATGCTGATCAATGAACGTCCATAATGATGTTGCCGATGTCGCATAGATAGAAAATATCACGCGATATAATTCATCAATTAAAAGCGAGCGAATTTCTTTAAATTCAATTAACGCATTAATGAGATGCTCTTCCGTCCATAGCTCCATGTCGTCCATCTGTGCTATTTTTTTTGCAAGCGTTGGCAGAAATAACATATTGCCATCTAAAATTGCGGCGGCAATATAATGAAGACTGCGTGTTCTCAGGATTTCAGGCAGGTATAAATTCAAGTCCCCGCTGGCAATCTGTGATATTGCCCATGCAGAAGCTTCCTTGGGAATGATTGCTTTCATGCGTTCAGTAAGGTCAACTCGTTTTTGAGCAAACTTTCTAACTGCTTCAGGCCCTTGTTTCAGCGACCGCCATTGGGATATCGAATGAATGTGAGACACCAGATCATCATTCGTTTTTTTTATGTAGGGGAAGTTTTTTATGATTGCATTGCGATCGATTATGCCAGCCCACTTCTTTATTGCATCGGCAAATGTAGTTCTGTTTTTGGTGAACTTGTAAAGCGTCAACGAGGCAATAGCCAACGCCTCACAGCCCCTGTCACCACTTTCTCTTGCAGACGCTTTAATGGCTTCCATTTTATGGATAAATTCGACATCCATGAAAAACTTTGAAGGCCGGCCACCGGACGCGACGCATGAAACATTGCCTGCGTCATTATCGAGCAAGGTGGCCGATTTTGTATTATCGGATAATGGTTCAAAAACAGACCGCTTCCTTAACAAAAAAGGGGATGAGGGTATGGTCAAATTACCCTGCTGAAATACAGCGCCTAGAAGCGCTTTATTTGTGGGTATTCGTCGTGAAATAGTTTGGGTAGAATTCAACATAAAATCCTCTGCGGCTCTTGCGGCATGGTGAAAAAACAGCTTGCATCCACTCCAGAAGTCAACCTAATTCCCGGATGGCTGCTTTACATAAACGTAAGTGTTTGCTCGGTGCATATCGCCCCTGCACCCCAAACAAAATCCTCGAGGGCAGTGTGAAGCTATTGGATTGTGTTATTTTGTACGCGGAAGGTATATCGCTATTTGCCTGATTATTACGTAAAGGATAAAGAAATGTTTTGTCACCATTTACGTGGCAGGATGTGAGAGTGTTGAGGAGCGGCGTACATGAACGAAGGTCATAAAAGGCTCGCGCGGCGGGGATATCCGGTTGCCAAATTTACCCGGCCGGATGCCGGCTGTGGCAGAAATTCCAGTGCGCCTTAATGTAATTCATGGCAGCCCGCGGGGCTGCCGTTTTCAGGGTTGCTTGAGATGGTTTTCAACGGCGTAAAGCATCAGTTCGGCGTTAGTGCTCAGGTGCATTTTTTCCAGGATGCGTTTGCGGTAGGTGCTGATGGTATTCGTGCTCAACTTCAGGAGGCCGGCAATTTCTGTAATAGTTTTGGCGGAAGCGAATAACAGAAAAATTTGATATTCTCGATTCGACAAAGTTTCATGCGGAAGCTTTCCATCCGCAATGCTGAGTTCGTTGGCAAGCATTTCGACAACTGCCGGACTGATGTACCTTTTCCCGCTCGCCACGCTGCGCACCGCACTCACCACTTCCTCCGGCACGCATTCCTTGTTCAGATAGCCAGCCGCACCTGCCCTGATGAGGCGCACGGCATATTGATCTTCAGGGTAGGCGCTGAAAATCAGTACCGGTAATCCCGGTTTTTCTTTCCGTATCTGCTTGAGCAAGTCGATGCCGTTCATACCGGGCATGGCAATATCGACAAGAGCCACATCGCAGTCGTTTCTGCGCAGCCAGTTCATGGCCTCGATACCGTTGGTGCAGCTCGCCACGATTTCCATCTTACGGCTTTTATCCAGGATGAAAGTCAATCCCTGGTGCACGATGTTATGGTCGTCGACAATCAGGATGCGAATCATGTTTCGTATTTTTCTTTGGCAGGTAGCGGCAGCACTACCGTCACGTTAAATCCGCCGCCGGGTGGAGTTTCAAAATTGATCGTGCCGCCCAATTGATTGGTGCGCTCGCGCATACCGAGTATGCCATAAGAGATTGAGGTATCGGCACGGTTTTTTGTTTTACCGCACCCGTTATCTATGATCGACATAACAACCTCTTCGTCACTGTGGTGAAATTCAATTTCCACGCTGGATGCACCGGAATGCTGTGCCACATTGGTGAGCGCTTCTTGAAGAATGCGGAACAGCGCAATCGAGCGTGGCTGGTCCAGGCCACCTTTATCCCCAATGCAGTTTACCCTGCATTCGATACCGTTGAGCTTATGGAATTGCCCGGCTTGCCATTCGAGCGCCGCCAGCAGGCCGAGGTCGTCGAGTATGGTCGGACGCAGACCGGTGATAATGTTCCGCGTGATGACCGTCGCGGCATTGATCAATTGCGACATTGATTCGACATATTTAAGATGTGACAGCGCATTCTTATTCGCGGATAGCTTGGTTTTCAACTGGTAGTTTTGCATCCTCAGGGCAATCAATGTGCTGCCCAGGTCGTCGTGGATTTCGCGCGCGATACTGGCCTTTTCTTCCTCGCGCACGGTCTGTATATGCATGGAGAGGTCGCGCAGTTGGCCTTCCACCCGTTTACGCTCGGCAAAGTGCGTTGCCAGCGTCATGCCAACCACGGACAAAATTACCGTAAAAAACCAGTAATTTGATAGATAGGTTGTGGCAATATCATTGGCGAAGAAACCCATGCCCAGAATTGCCCCCAACAACGCTTGGACTGCCACCACGATCAAAGCTATGGTTGTTCCACGGGTTCCGAGTCGCGTTGCTACCCAAGTAATGAATATGAACATCCAGTAGGCCTTGGCCACTTGACCGATACTATCGTGCAGCCAATCTAAAAAAACTATTTGGCCAATAAAAATTGTCAGACCAATCAGCAAAACTGCCTCTATCTCTTGCCCCGTATTACGCCAATTAATTTTCGTCCGCCACCAAACCATAACCAATGGTGCAATCAGGACAATTCCAAGCATATCGCCCATCCACCGTGAGAGCAGGCTATGAAAAAAGCTCTCGGTGGCAAGCAAACCGGAACCCAGCATTGCCAGGTTCGCAGCCAAATCGCCGAGAGTGACACTGGCGCACCCGCCCAACAAAATCAAGCGCAGGTAGTCGCGCAAGGATTGAAGATGCGGATCAAACCTGTCGCCACGAGCGATTAACCATGCGCCACAAAGCGCCTGCAGCGTATCGCCCGAAGCGATGATGACCGCCTTCCACAAGGAGTCGCCCAAGATTGTGTGAATTGGAACTGCGACGAGGAACACGCCCCATGCATATCGCTTCCCGCCAATCAGCAGCACAGCCAACGCAAATCCGGTGGCCGGGTCAAAATATTCGACAAGGGTATTGATCTTGAAAAATAACGTGCCCATATAGAGCAGCAACGCATAGAGCGCGGCAACACCGAACTGCATGAGCCACACGGTTAAAGTGTGGGGAACAGTGCAATTATTAGCGGGTGTTGTGTCGTTTGAGTTCATACTGTTTTGAGTTCATGCTTGCTTCGGCTTTATTGGAATGTTACACGAACCATTACCCGCTGTTGGTTATACAACCGTTCGAGTGCCCAATAATGGCACGCAACCGAGCTTGATCGCATATAACCGCCGTACAGACCTGACAGTCCACAAACTCCTTGAAGGCACCTGAAAAAGAAAGGCTCATCGTTGACATGGTGGCAAGTCTGGTTGGTTTTGCAAACTTTGGTAAGCAGCCAAAATGCAGTTGGCTTACCAAAAAAAGGCGGCCCGAAAGCCGCCTTTGTTTTATGTGCGCCTGCGCTTACTTAATGATGGCCTTCAATTCGCCCTTGGCGTAACGAACGGCCATCGCTTCCAGCGAGATCGGCTTGATCTTGCTCGCCTGGCCGGCTGCGCCAAACGCTTCATAGCGCGTCTTGCAGATTTCTTTCATCGCTTTGGTGGTGGCGGCGAGAAACTTGCGCGGGTCGAAGTCCTTGGGGTTTTGCGCCAAGTAGCGGCGGGTCGCGCCGGTTGATGCCATGCGCAGGTCGGTGTCGATGTTCACTTTGCGCACGCCATACTTGATGCCCTCGACAATTTCTTCCACCGGCACGCCGTAAGTCTCGCCCATCGCGCCGCCGAATTCGTTGATGATCTTCAACCATTCCTGCGGCACGGAAGATGATCCGTGCATCACCAAATGGGTATTGGGAATGCGCGCGTTGATTTCCTTGATGCGGTCGATGCGCAACACCGCGCCGGTAGGCGGGCGGGTGAATTTGTAGGCGCCGTGGCTGGTGCCGATGGCAATCGCCAGCGCATCCACCTGGGTGGCCTTGACGAACTCGGCGGCTTCATTCGGGTCGGTCAACAGTTGGTCGTGGCTCAACGCGCCTTCCGCGCCGTGACCGTCTTCCTTTTCGCCTTTGCCGGATTCGAGCGAGCCCAGACAGCCCAGTTCGCCTTCGACAGACACGCCCACCGCATGGGAAATTTCCGCCACCTGGCGGGTGACATTGACGTTGTATTCGAAGCTGGATGGGGTCTTGCCGTCGGCCATCAGCGAACCATCCATCATCACGCTGGAAAAACCGGAGCGTATCGACTGGATGCAGACGGCCGGTGACGCGCCGTGATCCTGGTGCATCACCACCGGAATGTGCGGATAGGCTTCCACGGCGGCTTCGATGAGGTGGCGCAGGAACGCCTCGCCGGCATATTTGCGCGCGCCGGCGGAGCCTTGCATGATCACCGGGCTGTTGGTCTCATCGGCTGCTTCCATAATGGCCTTGACCTGTTCGAGATTGTTCACGTTGAAGGCGGGCAAGCCGTAGCCGTTTTCCGCCGCGTGGTCGAGAAGTTGACGCATAGATACGAGAGCCATTTTTATTCTCCTTGTTGAATTAATAAATCAAGTCTTGCGATGGTCGCCGACGCGCATGATTTTCATCGTGTTGGTATGCCCGGTTTTACCCGACGCTTCGCCAATCGTCATCACCACCATGTCGCCATCCGCCACCAGGCCCAGCTCCAAAATTGTAGCCTCAATCTGATGCCATTCATCAGACTGTCCCCTTGCTTTGGAATGAAATTCGATGGGGTGCACGCCGCTGAACAAAGTCACCTTGGTCAAAGTTTCCCGCAACGGGGTCAGCGCAAAAATCGGCACGCCCGCATTCATGCGCGACATCCATAACGGGGTCGAACCGGATTGGGTCAGGGCAATGATGGCTTTCACCTTGAAATGCGACGCGGCAAACAGCGCGGACATGGCAATCGACTGGTCGATGCGCGCGAACTTGTGCTGCGTGACGCCGCGGTCAAACACATGCTCTTCCACCTCGCGCTCGGCCTTGAGGCAAATGCGCGCCATCGCCTCGATGGTTTCAACCGGGTATTCGCCTACCGCCGTTTCTGCCGAGAGCATCACCGCATCGGTGCCGTCCAGCACGGCGTTGGCCACATCGGAAACTTCCGCGCGGGTCGGGATCGGGCTGTTGATCATCGACTCCATCATTTGCGTGGCGGTAATCACCAGCCGATTTTTTTTGCGCGCCATTTTGATCATGCGCTTTTGCAAGCCCGGCACGGCCGCATCGCCGACTTCAACGCTCAAATCGCCGCGCGCCACCATGATGGCATCGGACGCATCGATGATTTCGCCGAGAGCCGGTATCGCTTCCGCACGTTCGATCTTGGCCATCAGCAAACTCTTGCCGCCCGCCGCGTGCATCAGCTCGCGCGCCAGCTTCATGTCGTCTGCGCTACGCGGGAACGACACCGCCAGATAGTCCGCCTTGATCAACGCGGCGGTCTTGATGTCTTCCTTGTCTTTTTCGGTCAGCGCGGGCGCGGTCAGCCCGCCGCCCTTGCGGTTGATGCCCTTGTTGTTGGACAACACGCCGCCGCGCACCACCTTGCAGATCACCTCGCTGCCCTTGACTTCGGCAACCTCGAATTCTAGCAAGCCGTCATTGAGCAGCAGCACCGTACCCTTGCCGACATCCCTGGGCAAGTCTTTGTAATCCAGCCCGACGCGCTCCTGATTACCCAATCCTTGCAGCGCGGCATCGAGGATGAAAATATCGCCTTTGTGCAGGACGATTTTGTCGTCCTCAAACTTGCCCACGCGGATTTTCGGGCCTTGCAGGTCGGCCAAAATACCCACGGTGCGCCCTGTTGCAGCGGCTACCGCGCGCACCGTTTCGGCACGCTTCACATGATCCTGCACCGAGCCATGCGAAAAATTCATGCGCACCACATCAACCCCGGCGCGCACCATGCGCTCCAGCACTTTCGGATCGCTGGAAGCGGGTCCCAGCGTTGCGACTATTTTGGTTCTGCGCAGCATGTGTTCCTTTTGTTATTGGCCAGCCCGTTGTTCCAGAATTTCTACCGCGGGCAATTTCTTGCCTTCGAGGAATTCCAGGAATGCGCCGCCTGCGGTGGAGATGTAAGACACCTTGTCATAAATGCCGTACTTCTGGATCGCGGCGATGGTGTCGCCGCCGCCCGCCAGCGTGAAAGCCTGGGTTTCCGCGATAGCCGTGGCGATAGTCCTGGTGCCTGCGCCGAACTGGTCAAACTCGAACACCCCGACCGGGCCGTTCCACACTACCGTGCCGGCCTTCATGATGATGTCGGCTATTTCCTGCGCCGATCTGGGGCCGATATCGAAAATCATGTCGTCGTCGGCCACATCGGCGGCATCCTTCAGCACGGCCGGTTCGCTGGCATCGAACCGCTTGCCAACCACCACATCCGCCGCGATGGGAATGCTTGCCCCGCGCGCCTGCATTTTCTGTATCAGGCTCTGTGCGGTCGGCACCAGCTCGTTTTCGCACAGCGACTTGCCGACGTTTTTGCCAACGGCCTTGAGGAAGGTGTTAGCAATACCGCCGCCGACCACCAGTTGCTCGCACTTCTCGGACAGCGATTCCAGCACAGTCAGTTTCGTTGATACCTTGCTACCGCCGACGATAGCCACCATCGGGCGTGCCGGGTTGAGCAGCGCCTTGGACAACGCGTCCAGCTCTTCAGTCAGCAGCATGCCCGCCGCCGCAACCGGCGCGTACTTCGCCACCCCGTGCGTCGAGGCTTCGGCGCGGTGTGCCGTGCCGAAAGCATCCATCACGAATACGTCGCACAGCGCGGCATATTTTTTCGCGGTCTCTTCGACGTTCTTCTTCTCGCCCTTGTTGAAGCGGCAGTTTTCCAGCAGCACCAGTTCGCCTTCGGCAACATCGAAGCCGCCGTTGATCCAGTCCTTGATCAGGCGCACCGGTTTGCCCAGCTTGTTGGCGATGACATGCGCAACCGGTTTGAGCGAATTTTCTTCGGAATAAACGCCCTCCTCCGGGCGACCCAGATGCGAAGTCACCATCACGCGCGCGCCGGCTTTCAGCGCGGCATTGATCGTCGCCATCGAGGCGCTGATGCGCGCATCGGAAGTTACCTTGCCGTCTTTGACCGGGACATTGAGATCAGAGCGGATCAGGACGCGTTTGCCTTTGAGATCCAGATCAGTCATTTTGATAATGGACATTTTTTTACTCCATGAAAAAAGCGGCAAGTGGGAAGTGGTGAGTGGAAAGTGGGAAACCCTACTGCCCCCACTCCCTACTTCCTACTCCCCACTCACTGAATTATTTGGACATCACGCGAACCATCTCCAGCACCTTGCAGGAGTAGCCCCACTCGTTGTCGTACCATGACACAACCTTGATGAAAGTGCCGTCCAGCGCCATGCCCGCGTCGGCATCGAACACCGAGGTGCAGCTCTCGCCGCGGAAGTCAGTGGCCACCACCTTCTCGTCGGTGTAGCCGAGCACACCCTTCATCGCGCCCTGCGACGCGGCCTTCATCGCGGCACAGATGTCGGCATAAGTGGTTTCCTTGTTCAACTCAACCGTCAGGTCGACCACGGACACGTCCGAGGTCGGCACGCGGAAAGCCATGCCGGTGAGCTTCTTGTTCAGCTCGGGGATCACCTTGCCGACGGCCTTGGCGGCGCCGGTCGAGGACGGGATGATGTTTTCCAGAATGCCGCGCCCGCCGCGCCAGTCCTTGTTGGAAGGGCCGTCGACAGTTTTCTGGGTGGCGGTGGCGGCATGCACCGTGGTCATCAGGCCGCGCTTGATACCCCAGTTATCGTTCAGTACCTTGGCGATCGGCGCAAGGCAGTTGGTGGTGCAGGAAGCGTTGGAAATAATGGCTTGCCCGGCGTAGGTCTTGTCATTCACGCCATACACAAACATCGGCGTGTCATCCTTGGATGGCGCCGACATGATAACCTTCTTCGCGCCTGCGGCGATGTGCTTCTCGGCGGCTTCCTTGGTGAGAAACAGGCCGGTAGACTCGATGACGATATCGGCTTTGACTTCGCCCCATTTCAGTTCGGCGGGATCCTTGACGGCGGTCAGGCGAACCTTCTTGCCATTGATGATCAGCGTATTGCCCTCGACGGAAACCTCGCCCTTGAAACGGCCATGCACCGAGTCGTAGCGCAGCATATAAGCCAAATAATCAGGCTCGAGCAGATCGTTGATGCCGACGATCTCAATGTCGGCGAAGTCTCTCACTGCCGCGCGCAACACCATACGCCCGATGCGACCAAACCCATTGATACCGACACGAATTGTCATTTTATTCTCCTATCGTTTAGTTATTAAGAAATACTTTCTGCCACAATTGGCCCGCAATTTATGCGCCAATGACCTTCTTCACCGCCGCAACCACGTTGGCTGCGGTAATGCCGAAGTGCTTGAACAACTCTGGCGCCGGGGCGGATTCGCCGAAGCAATCCATCCCCACCACCGCGCCATCCAGCCCGACATACTTGTACCAGCCGCCGGTCACGCCCGCTTCGACCGCCACGCGCTTCACGCCCTTGGGCAGCACGCCGTCGCGGTAAGCCTGATCCTGTTTGTCGAACACGTTGGTGGACGGCATCGACACGACGCGCACGTTGACGCCTTCGGCTGCCAGCGTTTTTTGCGCCTCCAAAGCCAGCGATACTTCCGAGCCGGTCGCGATGATGATGGCCTGCGCCTTGCCGCCTGCGGCTTCGGACAGCACGTAAGCGCCCTTGCGGATAGCGGCGATTTGCTGCGCATCGCGCTTCTGGAACGCCAGGTTCTGGCGGCTGAACACCAAGCTGCTCGGCCCGTCCTTGCGCTCCACGGCGGCAACCCACGCGGCAACGGATTCGACCGTGTCGCACGGGCGCCACACTTCCATGTTGGGGATATAGCGCAGCGTCGCGGTCTGCTCGACCGGCTGGTGCGTCGGGCCGTCCTCGCCCAACCCGATCGAATCGTGGGTGAACACGTAGATGATGCGCTGTTTCATCAGCGCGGACATGCGCAGCGCGTTGCGCGCATATTCCGAGAACATCAGGAACGTGCCGCCGAACGGGATGAAGCCGCCGTGCAGCGCCATGCCGTTCATGATGTGCGCCATGCCGAATTCGCGCACGCCGTAGCTGATGTAGTTGCCGGTGCTGTTGCCGCGAATATGTTTGCAGCCCGTCCAGTTGGTCAGGTTGGAGCCGGTCAGGTCGGCCGAGCCGCCGAGAAACTCGGGCAACGCCGGAGCCAGCGCATTGATCGCGTTTTGCGAAGCCTTGCGCGTGGCGATGGTCTCGGCTTTTTCGTTGGTCTTGGCAATCGCCTCGGCAGCATGTACCGCCCAGTTGGCCGGCAGCTCACCCTTGATGCGGCGCTCGAATTCGGCGGCCTCCTTCGGGTACGCGGCCTGGTATTCGGCGAACTTGTTGTTCCACAGTTTCTCCATGCCTGCGCCCTTGGTGCGCGCGTCCCAGGCTTCGTACACATGCTGCGGAATTTCGAACGGCGGATATTTCCAGCCGATGTGTTCGCGCGTGGCGGCCACTTCGGCATCGCCCAGCGCGGCGCCGTGCACGTCATGGGTGCCCGCCTTGTTCGGGGAACCCGCGCCGATGACGGTCTTGCAGCAGATCAGCGTGGGCTTGTCGGTGACCGCCTTGGCGGCGTTGATCGCGGCGTTGATCGCGGCGGGGTCATGCCCCTGCACCGACAGAACATGCCAGCCGTAAGCCTCGAAACGCTTCGGCGTGTCGTCGGTGAACCAGCCGTCCACATGGCCGTCAATCGAGATATCGTTGTCGTCCCAGAATGCGGTCAGCTTGCCCAGCCCCCAGGTACCGGCCAGCGCGCAGGCTTCGTGCGAGATGCCTTCCATCATGCAGCCGTCGCCCATGAACACGTAGGTGTGGTGGTTGACGATCTCGTGGCCGGGCTTGTTGAATTCCGCCGCCAGCAATTTTTCCGCCATCGCCATGCCCACCGCATTGGTGATGCCCTGGCCGAGCGGGCCGCCGGTGGTTTCCACGCCCGGCGTGTAACCGTATTCGGGATGGCCGGGAGTCTTGGAATGCATCTGGCGGAAGCGCTTCAGCTCCTCGATAGGCAGGTCATAGCCGGACAAGTGCAGCAGCGCGTAAACCAGCATCGAGCCGTGCCCGTTGGACAGCACGAAACGGTCGCGGTCGGGCCACTTCGGATTGGCCGGATTGTGGCGCAGATGGTGATTCCACAGCACCTCGGCGATTTCCGCCATGCCCATCGGCGCGCCGGGATGCCCGGAGTTGGCCTTCTGCACGGCATCCACCGCCAGCATACGCACCGCGCCGGTTATATCGTTGAACTTGGGAGGGGTAACATTACGCGTCGTTGCCATTTGTTTTTCCTTCTGGATATTCCCGTGGAGCTGGGTTATGTGAATTGAATCTTTATGAATCTGTTGCCTGAGCAAATCGGGGCAAGGGGTGAGCCGTTGATACGCCTGTCGGACGCGACAGCCAGTGGTTTGCTGGCACCTTGCTTGAGGCGCTAATTATGCCGCAGCGCCCCGATTAGGGCAAATTTACCCCGATCTGTGCGTTCATGGGCGCAACTCCAAATATCACCCCAGGAACAGCCGGTACGCCGGGTTGCCGCTCTCGTCCCAGTAGCGGTAGCCGAGGGTGTCGAGGAAGGTTTTCAGCGCCTTCTTGTCGTGGTGCGGCACCTGCATTCCGACCAGCACGCGACCGTAGTCCGCGCCGTGGTTGCGGTAGTGGAACAGGCTGATGTTCCAGTTGTGGCTCATGCTGTTGAGGAAATTCATCAGTGCGCCGGGGCGTTCGGGGAACTCGAAACGGAACATGATTTCGTCCTTGACCTCGGGGGCGCGCCCACCGACCAGATGGCGCAGGTGCAGCTTGGCCATCTCGTTGTCGGACAGGTCGAGCGTGGGCAGATCGTTGCGCTGCAACTTGTCCACCAGTTCGGCGGTCTCGGACTGGTTGCGCACCTGGATGCCGGCGAACACATGCGCCACTTTCGGATCGGCGAAGCGGTAGTTGAATTCGGTGATGTTGCGCTTGCCGAGCAGCGTGCAGAATTTGCGGAAACTGCCGGGCGTTTCGGGGATCGTGACGGCGAGGATCGCCTCGCGCTGTTCGCCGATTTCGGCGCGTTCCGCGACGAAGCGCAGGCGGTCGAAGTTCATGTTCGCGCCTGAGGCGATGGCGACCAGCGTCTCGCCCTTGAGCTTCTCGCGCGCGGCATACAGTTTGGCTCCGGCAATGGCGATTGCGCCCGCCGGTTCCAGGATCGAACGGGTATCCTCGAATACGTCCTTGATCGCGGCACAGGTGGCGTCGGTATCGACCAGGATGACTTCGTCGACCAGTTTGCGGCACAGGCGGAAGGTTTCCTGCCCGACCTGCTTGACCGCGACACCGTCGGCGAACAGCCCGACATGCTCGAGCGTGACGCGTTTTTTGGCTTTCAGCGAGCGATACATCGCGTCGGAATCGGCCGGCTGCACGCCGATGATCCTGATGTCGGGGCGCACTTGCTTGACGTAAGCCGCCACACCCGAGATCAGCCCGCCGCCGCCGATGGCGCAGAAAATCGCGTGGATCGGCCCGGTGTGCTGGCGCAGGATTTCCATGCCGATGGTGCCCTGCCCGGCGATCACGTCCGGATCGTCGTAGGGATGCACGAATACCATTTTGTCCTGCCGCTCCAGTTCCAACGCGTGTTGGTAGGCATCGGAATACGAATCACCGTGCAGCACCACTTTCGCGCCGCGGCTCTTCACCGCGTCGACCTTGATCTGCGGCGTGGTGGCGGGCATCACGATGACCGCCTTGCAGCCGAGCTTCTGTGCGGACAGCGCGACGCCCTGCGCATGGTTGCCCGCCGAGGCGGCGATCACCCCGCGCTTGAGCTGCTCGGGCGTGAGCTGCGCCATTTTGTTGTACGCGCCGCGCAGCTTGAAGGAAAACACCGGCTGCATGTCTTCGCGCTTGAACAGCAGCGTATTGCCGATGCGCGCGGACAAGTTGGGCGCGAACTCCAGCGGGGTTTCGACCGCCACGTCGTAGACGCGGGCATTAAGGATGCGTTTCAAATAACCGTTCATTATGTCCTCTATAAATCCGTTTTGCGGGCAAATCGCGGCGTCGCGTGCTCGCTCACTTCTCGCCTATCCGTTCGATATGTCTCGTCGTTCGCTGCGCGGCTCCTTGCGCTTTATCCCGCAAAACGAATTTCTAGAGGACATAACAAATTGCTTGAGAAATCTTTGTGCAGATTAGCATAAATAAGGCTGCATGAGCCGTTGCGGGCTGCTAAAGAGTCGTTCCGGGAGCGCGGGCATCTTGCCCGCAGGTTTACTGAACCATTGCATTTTGAGTAGTGGTACAGCGTGCCGTGCCACTACCATGATTGCGATGCGGGCAAGATGCCCGCGCTCCCAAAAAACGCTCATTTTTCTGCGAACTTTGACTGCCAACACCTCCAAACGCAGCGCCGCTGCCAAACCTCGCCTTGCCTGCCGCGTTCGCTTACAATTGCGTCGTCTTCAATTTACCTCACCTGCCGATGTATCTGAAACTTGTTCTGTTTACCTGTTTGATGGCCTTTTGTGCGGTGGTGCTGAGCGCCTATGCGCGCCTTTCCGATGCCGGACTGGGTTGCGCCAACTGGCCTGCCTGCTATGAGGAAAATGCGCTGAAAGAACGCCAGCCACCGCAGGCCGGTGCGGCACGCGGCCATACCTCGTGGCAGTGGAAGCTGCATAGCCAGGTGGTGCAGTTGCTGGGCATATTGGCTATTGCGGTTTGCGGGCTTGCGTGGAAAAAACGCAAGGAACTGCGGCAATCCCCGTTGCTGCCGACCTTGCTGGTGGGGCTGATGATATTCATGGCGCTGTTTGGTATTCTGGCCTTTTCATACTTGCCGCGCCCGGTCATTGTCTCGGTGCATCTGGCGGGCGGGATTGCGATGCTGATGCTGCTGGCGTGGATCGCATTGCGCCATACGGCACCGGCCAGCGCAGTCAACGCCGGCGAGGCGCAAAGCTGGCGCGGTCTGGCGTGGCTGGGCATTGCGCTGCTGCTGGCGCAAATCATGCTGGGCGGCTGGGTCAGTTCCAATTTTGCCGCGCTGGCCTGCACCGGCTTCCCGCTTTGCCAGGGCGCGCTGTTGCCGCCGATGGATTTCTCATACACCCTGAACAATTCCGGCCTGCCGCTTTCCGTGGAAAGGCTGACGGCGATCCACTGGATGCATCGGGCCGGCGCGGTGATTACCGTTGCCTACCTGGGCTGGCTGTCCTTCGGGATCATGGCGGTGAAAAGCCTGCGCAACATCGGCCAGGCCATGCTGGGTTTGATTGCGCTCCAGTCGGCATTGGGCGTTGCCAATGTGCTGCTCGGTTTGCCGCTGCTGGTTGCGGTGTTGCATAACGCGGTGGCGATGCTGTTGCTGGTCGCGCTGATGGTGTTAAGCTTCCGCCTTCAAGAACGCAAAATTTGACGGGTAGTTTGCGGTTGGATCCGCAATGCCTGAATCACTCCAGTACAGTCTCTCGCCAGCCCGGTTACGAAAGAATGACCATGACAATACAAAAGATACATGGGTATCCAGTCCTGATTATCGGAGCCGGGCGCGGTGGCCATGCCCTGCTGGAAATGTTCATCGAAGACACCCTGGTCAAGGTTCTGGCCATAGCAGATACGAACCCCGACGCACCCGGAATAAAACTGGCGCAAGATCACGGTATCCCGACTTATACCAACCCTGTTGAAGCCATACTGGCCTGCAAGGATTATCCGGATTGCATCGTGTACAACCTGTCGCACGACGACTCAATCGCCGCAGAAGTAAGCAAGGTCTTTGGCGACAACAGGGTGGCAGGCGGCCCCGAGGTTAAATTGTTCTGGCAGATGGTAACGAACCTGAAGCAAACCAAGGGGGAGCTCGAGGAAAGCCAGAATCAGTTGCAATCCATCATCCGCAACGTGATGGATGGCATCATCACGATCAACGAATCCGGCGAAATTCAGGGGTTCAACCCGGCAGCCGAACAAATCTTCGGCTATTCACAGCAAGAGGTATTGGGCAAGAATGTAAAAATGCTGATGCCGGAACCGGACCGCAGCAAGCATGACGGCTATATCAGCCGGTATTTAAGCACCGGGCAGGGCAAGATACTTGGCGTGCGCGGGCGCGAAGTGATAGCCGTCCGGAGAAACGGCGAAAAATTTCCGATGGAATTGTCCGCATCGGAAATGAGGCTGGGCGGGCTGCGTTACTTCATCGGCATCGTCCGGGATATTACGGAACGCAAGCTGGTCGAAGAAAAACTGGCGTATTTTGCCCACCACGATTATTTGACGGAACTGCCGAACCGGATATTGTTCTTGAACAGGCTTGAACATGCGAATCTTCTGGCCAAGCGCAATAACTACAAGGTGGCCGTCCTGTTTCTCGATCTCGACGGATTCAAGAAGATCAACGATACGCTGGGGCACGATGGGGGTGACCAATTACTGCGGGAAGTTTCCCGGAGGTTGAAAGAGGCCATCAGGTCCTCGGATATGGTGGCACGGGTAGGCGGAGACGAATTCACCTTCGTATTGATCAATATCGGATCGTATGAAAACGCTGCGCTGATGGCGAATAAAATAATTGCCGCACTGTCGAAACCGTTCGAATTAAAGGGGCAACAATGCCATGTGGGAGGCAGCATCGGCATTTCCATATATCCGGATGATGCCCAAGATACAGAAACGCTCATCAGGCAAGCCGACGAGGCCATGTACCTGGTAAAACGAAGCGGGAAAAATGCCCATAAATTTTATCGGGATATGCCGCAGAAATAGCCCGGCCAACAAGTGTCTCGAGCGGCTTTCTGACGCGGTACCGGCAAGTGCAGCAACTCCCCCAGCAGCCTGTTAAAAGGCCTTCAGCAACATTTTCGTCGCCAGTATAAATAACAATGCAGCAAAGCCACGGCGCAACAGCTCAAGCGGCAGGCTATGGGTGGCTTTTGCGCCGAGCGCAGTGGTAAAAGTGCTGCCTATGGCGAGCATGAGCAGCGCGGGAAGATAGACGAAACCGAGGGTTCCGGCGGGCAGTGTATGCAGCGCCAGGCCGGTGACGGCGTAACCTAGCGTGCCGCCGAGCGCGATGGGGAAACCGAGTGCTGCCGAGGTGCCGATGGCTTGGTTGGAAGGAATGTTGTGCCACAGCATAAAGGGTACGCTTAACGTCCCGCCGCCGATGGAGACAAGGCTGCTGATCGCCCCGATAACAATGCCGACCAGTGCCAGACCGATGCGCCCGGGCAGTTGCCGGGTGGCTTTGGGTTTTAACCCGAGCAGCATTTGCGCGGCGGCAAAATACATGAACAGCGCAAAAAAAGTTGACAGGTAAAGTTGCGGTACGCCGCTGGCGAACAATGCCCCGAGCAACGTGCCCAACAGCAGTCCGGGCGTCATGCCGCGCACGACATGCATGTTGACTGCGCCATGCGCGTAGTGCACGCGCGCGCTGAAAGCGGCGGTGTAAAGTATGGCGGCCATCGAGGTCCCCAGCGCGAGATGCAGGTTTTGTGTTCCGCCCAGATGCTGCGCTTCAAACAGAAAGCTCAGCACCGGCACCATCACCAGCCCGCCGCCGATGCCGAACAGCCCGGCGAAAAAACCGACGAACGCTCCGAGCAAAAGATAGGCCAAGTACCCTTCCATGAATTCCATTTTCCAATCAATAGTGAAATATCGCAGGGGAGCGATTTATCGCCCCCTTCATACTCTCAATCGCGCACCAGATTTTTCAGGATGAAGTTCCACTCTGCCGGGTCGAGCGGGGTGATGGACAGTCGGTTGCCGCGCTGCAAGGTGCGCATCCGCGCCAGTTGCGGATATTGCCGCAATTCCTTGATGGTGATGAGCGGTATTTTGCGCAGCAGTTGCACGTCCACATTGAACCAGCGCGGCTGCTCCGGCGTGGCCTTGGGGTCGAAGTATTTGCCGGTGCGGTCAAACTGCGTGGCATCGGGATAAACGCTGCTGCTCACCCTGGCGATACCGGCGATGCCCGGCTCCTTGCAGTTGGAATGGTAGAACAGCACGCCGTCGCCGACCCGCATCTGGTCGCGCATGAAGTTGCGCGCCTGATAATTGCGCACGCCGTACCATGCCACGGTTTGATCGGGAAAGCCGGCGAGATCGTCAATGCTGCAATCGCCGGGTTCGGATTTCATCAGCCAGTAGCGCATGGTTCATATCCGCAAATAAAAAGTGCGGCCTGAATCAGGCCGCACTGAAATAAAGCCCCCGCCTGTGCCGTTGACCCAGCATCTCGAACCGAAAGGTTCAAGAGGGTCACTTCCATGCCGCATCAGGGTCATCCGCAGGGGATATCCACAACAGCAGCGTACTTGGTCGCGACCTGTTTAGGTACTTGGTTCAAAGAATATATGGGTCTGACGAACACCGCAGGGACAAACTAAAACAAGGTATCCTGTTCGGCTAACGCCTTGTCAATCGCTGCCTGCATGGAATCCATTCTACGCTTAAAATCAGCGAGGTCAAACCCGCGCCCGACCTTCATGGAAAGCAGCTCGTGGGTGATGTTGAGCGCAGCCATCAGGGCGATGCGCTCGACACTGGCAATCTTGCCGGCATCGCGGATTTCGCGCATTCTTTTGTCCAGATAAGCGACGGCATCGAGCAGTTCACCGCGCTCTTCCTCGGGGCACGCGACGCGCAATTCCCGGTCGAGAAGCTTGATTTCCAGAGTTTTGGTGGCGCCGCTCATATTTGATCTTCAGGGAGGGTAACCAGCAATTTTTCCAGGCGCGCCTTTGCGCTTTCCACCTTGTCATTACACTGCCGGTTGCTGCTGAGCGCGTGCGCCAAGTCCTGGCGCAGTTGACGGTTCTCTGCACGCAACTTGCCGCTGACTTGTATCAGTTGCGTGAGCTTGCTTTCCAGAGCGTTTAATTCGTTTTCCATAGCAATGACTATAATTTGAAAAGTGCTGATAAGTCAAACGGTAAGCGGGAGTTCTGAAAGCGATTTGTAATTTTGGTGCTTTGGGCGAAACATGATTTTTGGCAAGCGCAGCGCGCCTGTGTTAAAGTTTCCGCCGCTTTGAGGTTCTCGTCTGCTTGCAGACGAGTTAAACGGGAAACAGGTGAGGGAGTGTCAACCCAATGCCTGTGCTGCCCCCGCAACGGTAAGCGAGTGCGGATTTGCCAATATGCCACTGTGAGTAATCCCCCCAAGGGATCTTATGGGAAGGCGGCAAATCAAGACTTGTGAGCCCGGAGACCGGCCTGGAAGCAAAGGAACAGGAGATGCTGCGGGTGGCGCATCGGAAAATGAACCGCACAACCGTTCAACTTCTGCTTTTTCTCCCCACCGCATTTCCTGAATTTAACTTTCCAGCGGGGTCGCTTGGAATTTTTCAGGAGTGCTTCAAATGAAATATAAACTATTGGCCGCGCTACTCAGCGCGGTGTGTGTCCATGCTCACGCAGTTGCCAACGAGACTTTGCCGGATGTAGTCGTCACCGCCACGCGCACCGCACAATCTGCCGATGCCACCTTGGCTTCCGTTTCTATCATCACCCGCCAGGATATAGCCCACTCGCAAGCGCAATCCTTGCCGGATGTGCTGCGCGGCGTGCCCGGCCTGACCATCAGCAATAATGGCGGTGCGGGCAAGACAACTTCGGTATTTCTGCGCGGCACCAATGCCGATCATGTATTGGTGTTGATCGATGGTGTCAAGGTCGGCTCTGCAACGACCGGCATGGCATCTTTTCAGGATATACCCGTGGCGCAAATCGAGCGCATCGAAATCGTGCGCGGGCCGCGCGCCAGCCTGTATGGTTCGGAAGCGATCGGCGGCGTGATCCAGATTTTCACGCGCAAGGGCGGCGGCGCATTGACGCCCTCGGCGAGTTTTACGACAGGAAGTTATGGGACATATAACACGGCTGTCGGGTTGGCAGGCGGTGGAGGGAAAGGCTGGTTTAACGCCAGGCTCAATCAGCAAAATACCAGTGGCTTCAATACGTCCAGGGGCAATCCGGTTGAGCCGGACAAAGACGGCTATCACAATTCGTCGCTCGGTTTGAACGGCGGCTACCAGTTTGACAATGGCATGATTGCCGATGCGCAAGTGCTGCGCGCGAATAGTAAAAACAGGTTCGATGGAAACCCGAACCAGTCCGAAGGCGTGCAACAGGTGCTGGGCGGCTCGCTGAAATTTGCGCCGTTGCAAATTTGGGACATGACTTTACGCGCCGGAAGCAGCAGGGATGATTCCAGCAATTTCAAAAACGGTTTGTTCAAAACCAGTTTTAATACGCAACGCGACAGCCTGTCCTGGCAGAACGATTTTGCCGTGAACCCCAACCAGCTGCTCACGGCAGGGCTGGATTATCAGAATGACCGTGTCGCCAGCACCACCGTCTATACTCGCCCCACACGCGACAACCGTGCGCTGTTCGGGCAATATCAGGGCGACTTCGGCGCGCATAGCGTGCAAGCCAGCCTGCGCCGCGACAACAACCAGCAATTTGGCAGACACGACACCGGCGGCTTGGGCTACGGTTATGCGGTCAATGACGCGACGCGTTTAACAGCTTCATACGGGACGGCGTTCAAGGCTCCGACCTTCAATCAGCTATATTACCCGGGGTTCGGTAGCGCCACCTTGCGCCCCGAATTGTCGCGCAGCCTGGAAGTTGGTCTGGCGGGGCATGGCAAGATCGGCAAGTGGTCGCTGAATGCCTATCAGACCGACATCTCCGACCTGATTGGCTACGATACTGCCCCCCCTTACAATATAGCCAATATCAATACTGCACGTCTCCAAGGATTGGAAGGCCAACTGAAAACACAAATTTCAGATTGCGACATCAACAGCACGCTGACCTTGCAAGACCCGCGCCAGAATTCCGGGGCGAACCAAGGCAAGCTGTTGAATCGCCGCGCAACCGAAGCGATACGCATCGAGGTATCACATGACTTTGGCGCATATCATCTGGCCAGTTCGCTGTACGCGGAAGGCCGGCGTTATGACGACCTTGCCAATACCGGCGCCAAGCGGTTGGGCGGCTATGGGCTGCTCGACATGCGCGCCGAATATCGCGTCGCAGCGGACTGGCTGGTGCAGGGGCGCATCGACAACTTGCTGGACAAGCAATATGAAACCGTACAACTCTACAATCAGGCGCGGCGCGGGTTATACTTCACGCTGAATTACCAGCCAAAAAACTGATCGATTAACCGCAGGTGAATTTTCAAGTGTCAATTTTTATAATTTTTTAAGGAGCGCAACATGAAACTGTTATCCCAACGTCCCACGCTAATCGGTTTGTCTTTGGTGGCCTTAATGGCGGCCACACGCATGCATCATTTCGGCAGCGCGCTGCATCTGCCGGATGCTTCGCTGGCGGTATTTTTGCTGGCCGGTTTTTTCATTTCCAGCCCGCTGTTGTTCGCCGGATTGCTGCTCGAAGCAGGCGCGCTGGATTATGTGGCGATCACCCAGCTGGGCGTAAGCGACTGGTGCGTGACGCCGGCATACGGCTTTTTGATCCCGACCTATGCGGTAGTATGGTTTGCGGGCCGCTACTACGCGCGTATCCATCAATATAGTTTGCGCAGCCTGGGCGTGTTTGCGGGTATCGCGTTCGCTGCACTGAATGTGGCATTTGTTATTTCCAACGGATCGTTTTACTTGTTTTCCGGGCGCTACCCGGATATGAGCGTGGCCGAATATGGCGCGCGTATGGCGCAATACTACGCTCCCTACCTGACCGGCAGCCTGCTGTATCTGGCATGCGCCGCTGCACTATATGCGGCACTGGCAGCTCGCACACCGGTTGCCGCCCATACAATAGCCGAATAATGGTCGATAAAAACACTGCGGGCGAGCAGCACCGCGCCCGCACGCAGCGCCACAAGGAAATCGTCGACGCGAAGATCGCCCATGCCACCGAAAATCGTGGTGTGGTGCTGGTGCATACCGGCAACGGCAAGGGCAAGAGCAGCGCGGCGTTCGGCATGATTGCCCGCGCCCTCGGGCACAACATGCGCGTCGGCGTGGTGCAATTTATCAAAGGCAGTTTCTCCACCGGCGAGGAAACCTTCTTCCGCCGCTTTCCCGAAGTCGAGTATCACGTGATGGGCGAAGGCTTTACCTGGGAAACGCAGGACAAGCAACGCGACATCGCCTCGGCGCAAGCCGCATGGGATATGGCTTGCAGCATGCTGCGCAACCCGGATATTGCGCTGGTGGTGCTGGATGAAATCAATATCGCGCTGAAACTGCACTACCTGCAAATCGAGCAAGTGCTGGAAGTCTTGCGCAGCCGCCCGGCGGGGCAGCATGTGGTATTGACCGGGCGTGCCGCGCCCGACGCGCTGATCGAATACGCCGACACCGTCACCGAAATGCGCCCGATCAAGCACGCGTTTGATGCCGGCATACAGGCGCAAAAGGGCATCGAATTGTAATGCCGGCGCGTCATTGCCCCGCGCTGCTAATCAGTGCGCCTGCATCCGGGCAAGGCAAGACTACCGTCACCGCCGCGCTCGCCGCGTATCACCGCAGCTTGGGACGTGTGGTGCGCGTGTTCAAAACCGGCCCGGATTTTATTGACCCCACCATACTCGAACAGGCATCCGGCAATCCGGTTTACCAGCTTGACCTGTGGATGTGCGGCGAAGCGCACTGCCGCACCCTGCTCTATCAGGCAGCCGGGGAAGCCGATCTTATTCTTATCGAAGGTGTGATGGGGCTGTTCGATGGCACGCCTTCCAGTGCCGATCTCGCCAGACAATTCGACATCCCTGTCCTGGCGGTAATTGATGCCAGCGCGATGGCGCAGACCTTTGCCGCACTGGCTTGTGGCTTGTCGCAACTGGATGCTGCACTGCCCTTTTTCGGCGTGGTCGCGAACCGTGTTGGCAGTGCACGCCATGCGGCGATGCTCACCGAACGATTACCTGCCTCGCTCAAATTTTGCGGCGCGTTGCCGCGCGCGGCGGAAATCACTTTACCCGAACGCCATCTTGGCCTGTTGCAAGCGGCGGAGTTGCCAGACATCGAGCAGCGCATCGCACACGCCGCGCAGTTATGGGGCGAACACGCGGATACCGGCCTGCCGCCCGCAGTAACATTTACTCGCGCTGCGCAGCGCAGCGTGGCACGTGAATTGAAAGGTACAAGAATCGCTGTGGCGCAAGATGCGGCCTTTTCATTCTTGTATCGCGCCAATCTGGATACGTTGAGTGCGCTGGGTGCGCAACTGTGTTTCTTTTCGCCGCTCGATGACACCGGGTTACCGGATGCGGATAGCCTGTACCTGCCCGGAGGCTATCCGGAATTGCACTTGCAAAAATTGGCGGGAAACACCGCCATGCTTGCGGCCATTCGCGCCCATCATGCGAAACATAAACCGATACTTGCCGAATGCGGCGGTATGTTATATGCCGCGCGATCGCTTGCTGATGCGCATGAACAGCAGGTTAGCCTGCTTGGTTTGCTGGACGGTGAAGCGATCATGCAGCCACGCCTAAGCGCGCTCGCGCTGCAAAGCGTCGAACTGCCGCAGGGTATGTTGCGCGGACATACTTTTCATTACTCGCGCCTGCAAACCAAACTACCCCCCAGCGCTCGTGGCGTGTGCCCAAACGGTGGCGCGACCAGCGAAGCGGTATATCAGCAACAGCGCCTGACCGCCTCGTATATCCATTTTTATTTCCCGTCCAACCCAAGCGCGGTTGCGCGGTTGTTTTTGCCATAGGCATACCGCATCGCTATCCTGTTACCAAAATATGCCCGGTGTTCTCAGGACACAAACCATCCCGGCATTAAAGATTATCGAAATGCAGCCGATAACTGCAGGCATGAAACTATTTCCCAGTCCCAATCAATCATAATGCAGGGCGGCAAAACGAAGTTTCGGTATAGCGCAACCTTTGGGTTGCCCGAAACTAAAACACCCCCGCGCCCCACTGATAATTCCATACGTGCTTCAGCACGCAACGGTTCAACGCACTCTTCTACAGCAGTTGGGCGAACTCCGAATTCCCGGAAGCTCTCTGATTTCAACTTGACAAACTCGAATAATTCAGAACCCATGAAAGCCTGAATTAGAGGGAAAACTTGTATCTTATCAAACGATAAAGGTGGCGCGCTGTCAGGTATCGTGCATGCAATTGTAAAAGGTGCATTCGCCCTTGAATCCAAAATTAAGGGTGAATGCGAAGCAGAAATAATCGATCTCAAGGGAAATACAACTTGCACTATCGAACGCCAGGCTGGCATCGTTGATAGTGCAGGTGGAGATTAGCGGAACTTTAGGTTGTGCTTGAATCTGGGCATGAGCTGGAGCGTAGTGGCAGGTGTTGTTTTCATTAACTTTCATTATCGTAAGGAGATTGAAATGGCAGCAAAAAAACCAGCAGCTAAAAAGGCAGTAGCCAAGAAGCCAGTGGCTAAAAAGGCAGTAGCCAAGAAGCCAG
>JAQTMZ010000012.1:0-51238 GCA_028714075.1 Gallionella sp. | reverse complement strand
GCTAAAAAGGCAGTAGCCAAGAAGCCAGCGGCTAAAAAGGCAGTAGCCAAGAAGCCAGCAGCTAAAAAGGCAGTAGCCAAGAAGCCAGCAGCTAAAAAGGCAGTAGCCAAGAAGCCAGCAGCTAAAAAGGCAGTAGCCAAGAAGCCAGCAGCTAAAAAGGCAGTAGCCAAAAAACCGGCAGCTAAGCCCGCAGCTCCTGTGGCAGCCAAACCGGCAGCTCCAGCTCCTTCCGCACCAGCACCCGTGCGTCCGGCTGCAACATGGCCCTTCCCTACACAAGGGATCGGCAAGCCGAACTGATTGGGGGCTTGGCTATAGTGGCAGCCCCTGATGCCTCGGCAGAAAGGGGCTTTCCCCAATAAGCCCAGTTTCCAGGCGCGCCAATTGGCGTGCATGTCTTTTTTGTTCCGTTAACGCGATGTTGACGCGATATTTCGCTCTCGTTGCAACCATAATGGCTTGCGGCTGTCTCTAGTACCTTCTGAATTTTGTAATTATTGCCCGAGCCTTGTGACTGTCAATATTTTGCGTCCCAATCCCAAATGGATTTTATTCCTGTTGCCATTCTTGCTGGCAGCATGTGCGGCATCTCCGCCGATACAATATAAAAATGTTGTTCCGCCAAAGGCGGTTTCAATTGAACCAGTTCAGTCTGACAAGCCAATAGTGGCGCTGGCTTTGGGCAGCGGCGGTGAGCGGGGTTTTGCCCATATCGGGGTGATTAAAGTTCTGGAGGCAAACAATATCAGCGTCGATATCGTGGTGGGCACCAGTTCGGGAAGTGTAGTGGGTGCGTTATATGCGGGCGGCTATAAAAGCGATGAACTGGAACAGCTCGCGCTCAAGCTCGACCAGGCTCAGCTCAACGATTTCGAGTTATCCAAACGCGGCTACATACGCGGCGAACAGTTGCAGGACTTTATCAACCGCGCATTAAAAAACCGCTCCATCGAGCAACTGGGCAAGCCCTTTGTTGCGATTGCCACCCAGCTCGGCAGCGGCAATGCTGTCGCGTTCAATCGGGGAAATACCGGTATGGCGGTGCGCGCATCCAGCAGCATCCCCGGCGTATTTCACCCCGTTCTGATCGATGGTGAACAATATGTGGACGGCGACCTGAAGAAACCGGTACCGGTCAGCGTGGCGCGTGAAATGGGTGCGGATATTGTGATTGCCGTGGACGTTTCGCAACAGCCCAAAGACAATCCCGTGCCGCAAGACATCATCGACACGCTCACCCAAAGCATACGCATCATGCGCCAGTCCATTCTGGCGCGCGAACTTGAATCGGCGCAGATTGTGATTCGCCCCGCCATCGGCCAAACGCCTGAAATAGACGCGGCCAGCAAGCAGCTTCTGATTAAAAACGGCGAAGATGCGGCCATTGCAGCACTGCCGCAGATACGCGACTGGCTGCAAAAAATCACCCACGAAAAAATGCTGGAGCGCGCCGAAAAACAGCGCTTGCCCAAGACCCGCTAGTTTTTTGCAGTGGCACGCTGTAGAGTGCGATTTGTACCGTGCTATTGATGCAGTTTACAAAATATCTCAAAAAATTCCCTCCCCGGATGTCACGCAACGCTGTGCGATGGAACTGGAATTTTCCCGAATAAACGATGAGCCACTACTGCGCCGAGCTGCCATACCAATCCGATGCCTCGCGCTACTATGCCGCGCTGGCCGATTTGCCTTGGGCCGTGTGGCTGGATAGCGGCGGGATGGCACGCTATGACATTCTGACCGCTGCGCCACAACAGACGTTGGTGCTGGATGAAAAAACGACAAGCAATGACCCGTTTGCTTTGCTGCGTGCCGCGTTGGGCGAACCGGCCACACCCATAGCGAATGTGCCGTTTGCCGGCGGGGCGCTGGGCTATTGGGGCTACGATCTGGCGCGCCGCATAATGGCATTGCCGAGCATCGCGCAAGATGGCGAACAGATGCCCTGCATGGCCGTGGGCATCTACGATTGGGCGCTGGTGCTGGATCACCGGCTGCATACTGCGCGCCTGGTGTCGCACCGGCGCTTTACGGAAACAGCAGAATTGCTGCCGCAAATATTGCTTCGTTTGCAAAGCTATCCGCCGCTCCCGGCCGACACTTTCCGCGTGCATGGGCAGGTTACCTCCAACTTCACACAGGACAGCTACGCCAGCGCATTTGCGACGGTGCAGAATTATTTGCAGGCGGGCGATTGTTACCAGATCAATCTCGCACAACGTTTCAGCGCGAAGGCCGACGGCGATGCATTCTGCGCATATCTTGCGCTGCGCAGCCTGAGTCCCGCACCCTACGCGGCCTTCCTGAATCTGCCGCATGCACAGATACTGTGCGCCTCGCCGGAGTGCTTTGTCAGCGTGAAAAACGGCATGGTGACAACCAAACCGATCAAGGGCACGCGCCCGCGCGGCAGCGATGCGCAACAAGACCGCCTGCTCGCCGACGAGTTGCGCAGCCACCCCAAAGACCGCGCGGAAAACCTGATGATCGTGGACTTGCTGCGCAATGATCTGGGCAAGAATTGCATACCCGGTTCGGTGCGCGTACCGGAACTATTCAAGGTGGAAAGTTTCGCCAACGTGCATCACCTGGTCAGCACGGTGGAAGGCCGGCTCGCGGCAGGACGCGACGCGTTGGACGTACTGCGCGACTGCTTCCCGGGCGGCTCCGTCACCGGCGCGCCCAAGCTGCGCGCCATGCAAATCATCGAGCAATTGGAGCCCGACCGGCGCGGAATATATTGCGGGGCCATCGGCTATGCCGGCTTCGACGGCAACATGGACAGCAATATTGCCATTCGCACCCTGGTGCATGGCAACGATAAAATCCACTGTTGGGCAGGCGGCGGGATCGTGGCCGACTCCGACCTGACTGCGGAATACCAGGAGACGCTGCACAAAGCATCCGCCATGCTTGAGTTGTTGCGGCGCTATGGAGGGTATTACGGGGACAGCGTGCAAAATCCTGCGGCCAAAGCTCCCGTTTGAGGTATATTTCCAAAACGTCGGATGCATTGCACCGAAACCCTTTTGGGCTGCTGCGCCTCAACGTGAACCTGCGCAGCATAATTTTGATAACCGAATAGAGTAGCCATGTCGCGTCAAGCTGTACAAGAATCCGGTTGTGTCGAGATATCCTGCCAGAACTGCGGCCTTTACCAGCTTTGCCTGCCTATGGGGCTGGACAGCGCGGACACGACGCTGCTCGACCGCTACGTAAAAAGAAAGCGTTTACTCAAGCGCGGCGAAGTGCTTTACCGCATCGGCGAAAAATTTACCTGTGTTTACGCCATCCGCAGCGGGTCGGTCAAAACCTATGTTTCCACCGATGACGGCCGCCTGCAAATCACCGGCTTCCACGTGCCGGGCGAGTTGCTCGGGTTGAGCGCCCTCGATGAAAAACGCTACAACTGCGAAGCGGTGGCGCTGGAAACAACTTCGATATGCGAGATTTCGGCGGGGTGTTTCGAGGAGTTGGTGCGGGAAGTTCCATCGGTGCATTATCAAATGCTCAGGATGATGAGCCGGGAAATCAGGCACAACCAGGGGTTGATGCTGCTGCTCGGGAGAAAAAATGCCGAAGAACGGCTGGCGACTTTTCTGCTGTCGCTGTCGCGGCGCTTTGCCCTGCGCAACTACTCCCCTACCCAGTTCAATTTAAACATGTCGCGCAGCGACATCGGCAATTATCTGGGCATCGCCGAAGAAACCGTCAGCCGCATTTTTACCCGCTTCCAGGAAGAGGGGATGATTGCCATCGAACGCAGGCATATCATTTTGAATGATCTCAAACGCCTGAGCGCCATTGCGCGCGAACCTTATTCCGCCACCGCGCAGGTTATTCCGCTGCCGCTCACTCAATATTCCCGTTGATTTCTCTCGCAACGCCGCGCCTGCTTTATCTTTGCACCGCCATTCCATTGCAATCCTTTCTTGCATATCGGCAAGAAGGTTGACCTGCGTCAGGGTTTTTTCCGGCTTTTAATCGGAGAATGCACCACTGCAACTCTGCAGTCTGTTTAGCATTCCTGCACGTACTGCGTGCACTGGTGCAGGCCGTTTGCGACGAACCTCCCTGTTGCAGACGGCCTTTTTTTGCGATGTAAACCGGACTGGTTCAGGATTGATAGCCTGTGCAGGGCTAATAAAAATATTTGTATATTGAATTACCTTTACTTATTGGAAAAATGTGCATTACACTACGCCAGCACTGATTGCCGCACCACTGAAGTTTAAGCCCGTTCCTGTGTTTCTTACCGCGTAAGTAAGGAGTAATCATGAAACTTGGCACTTTAACAGCAGCACTGGTAGTTATCTCAATCTCTGCATCCTGGGCCGCGACCAGCGAACCCATCCAGCCGATCCCTGCCGCATCCGTCAAGAACAAGGCGATGGTGGAACTGGGCAAGAAGCTTTTCTTCGACCCGCGCTTATCCAAATCCGGTTTCATTTCCTGCAATTCCTGCCACAACCTGAGCATGGGCGGCACGGACAATTTGCCGACCTCCATCGGCGACCACTGGCAGCAAGGTCCGATCAATGCGCCCACCGTGCTGAATTCGAGCATGAATTTGGCGCAGTTCTGGGACGGCCGCGCCAAGGACCTGAAAGAGCAAGCGGGCGGCCCGATCGCCAACCCCGGAGAAATGGCTTTTACCCACGAACTGGCTGTCGAAGCGTTGCACTCCATCCCCCAGTACCGCGCCGAATTCAAGCAAGTGTTCGGGTCGGATGACATAAAAATCGGCATGGTGACCGATGCCATCGCGGCCTTCGAAGAAACCCTGGTCACGCCCGATTCGCGTTTCGACAAATGGCTGAAGGGCGACAAGAAGGCTCTGAACAGCACCGAACTGGACGGTTACAAACTGTTCAAGGATGCCGGTTGCGTAGCCTGCCACAACGGCGTGGCCGTGGGCGGCGGATCGTTCCAGAAAATGGGCCTGCACACAGAATACAAAACTACCAACCCGGCGGTGGGGCGTTTTGCCGTTACCAAAAACGAGGCGGATCGCATGCATTTCAAGGTGCCGATCCTGCGCAATATCGAATTGACCTACCCCTACTTCCACGACGGCGCCGTCTGGACGCTGGAGGAAGCGGTAGATACGATGGGGAAACTGCAACTTGGCCGCACCTTCAGCAAGGATGAAATCGGCAAGATCGTCGCATTCCTGAAGACGCTCACCGGCAAGCAGCCCGATTTCAAGCTGCCGGCCTTGCCACCGTCTACGGACAAGACACCGCGCCCCAAGCCGTTCCCGTAGCCGAGAAGGGGTGCATAATCTGCGTTGTGATCGAAACAAATAGCGCATCAGTTTTTATTTATTAGCTTGCAGGGGAGGGAATGATTGTGGAAGCGACTCAAGCGACACCGGTAAAATACGATATGGGCGTGGTCAAGTGGTTTTCCATTATGGCCGTGGTCTATCTGGTAGTGGGCACGCTGCTCGGCGTGTGGATTGCGTCGGAGCTGGCGTGGCCATTTTTGAATCTGGACATTCCTGAAATTACTTTCGGACGCCTGCGCCCGTTGCACACCAACGCGGTCATTTTTGCGTTCGGCGGCTGCACATTGTTCGGCACCGGCTTTTACATGGCGCAACGCACCGGCGCCACAAACCTGTGGAGCAACGGTTTGGCATGGTTCACCTTCTGGGGCTGGAACCTGATCATCCTGCTGGCGATCATCACCCTGCCGCTGGGCATTACCCAGTCCAAGGAATACGCCGAACTGGAATGGCCGATCGACATCATGGTCGCGGTGGTCTGGCTGTCGTTCGGCATCAATCACATCATGACTGTGGCGAAGCGCAAGACCTCGCATATTTACGTGTCGAACTGGTTCACCTGGGGCATGTTCATCATGGTCACTTACCTGCACGTGGTAAACAGCCTGGCGATCCCGGTCAGCCTGACCCAGTCCTACTCCATTTTTTCCGGCGTGCAGGATGCGATGATCCAGTGGTGGTGGGGACACAATGCGGTGGGCTTCTACCTGACCGCCGGCTTCCTGGGCATCATGTATTACTTCGTGCCCAAGCAGGCGAATCGCCCGGTGTTCTCCTACCGCTTGTCCGTGCTGCACTTCTGGACGCTGATGTTCGGCTATGTGTGGCTGGGCGCGCACCACCTGCAATACACCGCATTGCCCGACTGGACCGGCTCCCTGGCTGCCGCGATTTCGCTGGCGATGATTATCCCGTCCTGGGGCGGTGCGATGAACGGCATGATGACGCTGTCCGGTGCATGGGATAAATTGCGCACCGATTACATCATGCGCTTCCTGGTGGTTTCACTGGCGTTCTACGCGATGTCCACCTTCGAGGGTCCGGTGATGTCGATCAAGACCGTGAATGCGCTGTCCCATTACACCGACTGGACGGTCGGCCACGTGCACTCCGGTGCGCTGGGCTGGGTGGTAATGGTATCCGCAGGCGCGCTTTACCACATGATAAAGAAGCTGTGGAATACCGAGATGTACTCCGACAATCTGGTCAATGTGCATTTCTGGCTGGCCACCATCGGCACCGTGGTTTATATCGTGGCGATGTGGGTATCCGGCATCATGCAGGGGCTGATGTGGCGCGATTATGACGAGTACGGCACGCTGACCTACACCTTTGTCGAATCCGTATCCGCGATGCACCCGTACTATGCGATGCGTGCCATCGGCGGGATGATCTTCAATCTGGGCGCATGGATAATGCTGTTCAACGTGGTGATGACGGTGCGCCAGGCTAACGCCGCGCGTGTTACCAACGCCGTTCCTGCCAAAGCATAAGGGGTGAAACATGTCCGATCACGATAAGCTTTATTCAACCAAACTCCAGGACAATGCCGAACGCCGCACCGTCCTGATGCTGGTGCTGGTCGCTATTACCGTAGCGGTGGGAGGGATCGTGGAAATTGTCCCGCTGTTTTATCTGGACACCACGATGACCCATTTGTCGCCCAACGTCAAAACCGAGCAGCACAAGGCCAATGATACGGCCCCCATCGTCTGGAACCGCAAGCCGGGGCAATCCCTGGATGACTGGAAACCGGGCGACGGCGTGCGTCCCTACAAGCCGCTGGAATTGGCCGGGCGCGACGTTTACATCCGCGAAGGCTGCTACCTGTGCCACTCGCAAATGATCCGCCCGTTCCGCGACGAGAAAGACCGTTACGGGCACTACTCGGTGTCTTCCGAATCCATGTACGACCACCCGTTCCAATGGGGTTCCAAGCGTACCGGACCGGACTTGGCGCGCGTCGGCGGCAAGTATTCGGATGAGTGGCACCGCCGCCATCTGAAATACCCGCGCGACGTGGTTCCCGAGTCCGTGATGCCCAATTTCTTTTTTCTGGAAAAAGGCCGGATTGACGCGGTGCAGCTGGAAAAGAATATGCGCGTTTTAGCCGGGCAGCCCGGTTATCTGGGAATGGGCCTGCATATACCTTTCTATCCACTGCCTTACACCGAAGAAGACTTCAAGAGCGTGAAAGCGGCCACGGAAGGCAAAACCGAGCTGGATGCCGTCATCGCTTATTTGCAGGGTTTGGGCAATCACATCAAGTTTACGGAAGGCGTGAATTACCGTGACTAACCTGATGGGCTATCTGGGCATGGATGTGGCCGCCATGACCACCAACGACTGGATCGGAATGTTCTTTTCCGTGGCGGTATTCATCGGCATGGTCTATGTCTATGTCATGGTGTTCCATCCCGCCAACAAGGACATGTTCGAATCCCAGCGCGGCATGGCGCTGGATGATGATGACCATATCAATATGGGAGAAAAAAGATGAGCGAAAAACACGATGAATCAGGCACACCGACAACCGGGCACCTGTGGGATGACGATTTGGCGGATCTTACCAACCAGCCGCCCAAATGGTGGATGCTGGGGCTGACCGCCAGCGCGTTGTGGGTGGTGGTGTACTTCCTGATCTACCCCTCCATTCCGGTTTCATCCGCCAACACTTATTTCAAGGGCATCGGCGGCTGGACGGCAATCAAGGAAATGGAAGCCGACAAGAGCGAGGTGGATGAGAAGCGTGGTAAATTCGAAGCCAGGCTCAAGGACATGACCCCGGCGGCTATCCTGGCGGACAGCGAGTTGACCGAGTACGTGAAACGCTCCGGCAAGGTGCTGTTCGGCGACAACTGCGCCGCCTGTCACGGCCATGATGGCGTCGGCACCGAGGACAAGGAAGGGCTGTTCGCGCCGATCCTGAAAGATGACGACTGGTTGTACGGCGGCAAGATCGACAACATCCACGAAACCATCATCGGCGGGCGTCGCGGGATGATGATGGCGCACAAGGACATGCTGTCTGCCGCCGAGATCGACACCCTGGCCAACGCGGTCGCAAAAAGCGAGCCTACCTCCACACCGCTGTTTGCGGAAAAGGGCTGCACGGGTTGCCACGGCCCGGATGGAAAAGGCATCCAGGCGATGGGCTCGGCCAACCTGACCGACCAGGTATGGCGTTTTGACAGGTCTGTGGACGGCATCAAGCGCACCATCATGTACGGCGTGAATTCCGGCGACCCGAAAACGCGTGTGGCGGTGATGCCATCATTTAAGGAAGCCGGCAAGCTCAGCGATACCGAAATCAAGAAGCTGGCCGTGTATGTGTACAAGTTCGGTGGCGGGCAGGCCGATGCACCTGCCGCACCCGCAGAAGTTGCCCCAGCCAAGGCACCGGCCGCTAAAGCTGCCAAGAAATAATTTGCAGGTTCTCGCAAACGCAACCAAGGGGGTCGCTAAAGGAGGAGAATCAAATCTCCTCCTTTTTTATTGCCGCATCAGATTTGATTTAGAATTGGCACAATCCGAAAAGAAACAATTGAACCCGGATAATCCATTAGTTCGTCATTCCGGCGCAGGCCGGAATCCAGTTCTCAAACAGTCTCCGCGTAGCGGACAAAGCAGTATTTGTGATGTTGCCCCGCTTTCGCGGAATATCTTTAATCAACTGGACGCCGGCCTTCGCCGGTGTGACAAATTTTTAGAGGTTCCCTTGATTACAAAACCCATGGGAGTGAGCATTTGAATACGGAAGTGGAAAAAAAAGAACCCGGCGGCGTCACCGGAATTTACCAGGAGTTTGAACACTGGAATGTCAACAAGGGTGACAAGACCATCCATGCCAAGCGCATGCCCGGCTTTTTCCGCACCGTAAAAAATTACACCCAATCGCTCTACCTGCTATTTTTCCTGGTTCCTTATTTGCGCTGGAATGGCAAACAGGCCATCCTGTTCGACATCGAGCATCGCCAGTTCCGTTTTTTCAACCTGACGGTGTTGCCGCAGGATATCTGGATGCTGTCGCTGTTGCTGCTGTTACTGGCGATGGCTTTGTTTGCGGTGACCTCGGTGGCCTCCCGCGTGTTTTGCGGCTACTTCTGTTTTCAGACCGCGTGGACCGACTGGTTCGTCTGGCTGGAAGACAAGATCGAAGGCGCGCCTGCCGCCCGGCGCAAGCTGGATGCCGCGCCATGGAATCTGGAAAAAATCCGCAAGAAGTCCGTCAAGCACCTTATCTGGTTGACGATCTCGCTGTTCACCGGCATTAGTTTCTCGATCTGGTTCGTCGATGCCTACGACTACTGGTACGACCTGGTGCATCTTCAATTGCCCATGGTCGGCTGGGTAACGCTGCTCTCATTCTTCTTCGGCACCTACATCATGGCCGGGCTGTTGCGCGAGCAGGTCTGCATGTGGATGTGCCCCTATGCCCGCATTCAGGGAGTGATGACGGATGCGCAGACGATATTGCCGGCCTATGATTTCAGGCGCGGCGAGCCGCGCGGCAAGCTGCACCGCAAGGCGGAGGATGGGGGAAGCGCGGCACAAGGCGACTGCATCGATTGTTTCCAGTGTGTGCAGGTGTGCCCGACCGGCGTGGACATCCGCGACGGGCAGCAATTGGGCTGCATCACCTGCGGCCTGTGCCTGGATGCCTGCGATTCCATCATGGACAAGGTGGGCAAGCCGCACGGCCTGATACGCTATGCCTCGTTGAACGAGCTGCAAGGCAAGCCCGCCAAGAAGATGTACCAGCACCCGCGCACGCTGGTGTACCTCGGCATCATCCTGCTGGCCTTTGGCGGCATCGTTTACGGACTGTCGCATCTGGGTACGCTGACGCTGAAGGTAATACCGGAACGCCAGCCCTTGTTTGTCACCCTGAGCGACGGTTCGATCCGCAACCAGTACGAGTTCAAGGTGCTCAACAAGACCCACAAGGATGTGTATGTGAACGTCACGGTGCAAGGCGGGGTGAAAGACCAGGTGGTGGTCGGCGCCGAAAAACCGTTGCTGACACATCACGGCCGCGGCAACTCCTTCACCATCTTCGTCAGTGCGCCCGGCGAAAACATCAAACAGGAAGTGACGCCGATCGAGTTCCGCATCCAAAGCACCGAAGACCCGAATATGGCCGCGGAATACAAGACCCGGTTCAATGGCCCCAAGCACCGAAGAGAACCGCGCAACAAACCCAAGAAAGTTGACCGCGCAAAATGATCTCGCAAAATAACAAAAAGAGTTGGCGCAACCCGTGGTTCATCGGCATGATCGGCGTGATATTGACTGCCCTGCTGGTGAACAGCGCGTTGATCTGGTTCTCGCTGCACCATCGCTCCACGCTGGTGGAGCGCGACTACAGCACCAAGAATCGCAAGACCGATACCGAGACGATAAAAAGCATCGAGGCGCAAAATGCCCTGGCCTGGAAAATCAGCGTCAAGCAGCCCCAAGCCGTCGTGCTCGCCACGCCCGCAGCCTATGCCATCGGCGTGGTCGACCGCCGAGGCGTGCCGGTCAGCGGGGAGATGGAGGTGTTGGCCTACCGCGCCGCCGACGCGACCAAGGATTTTGTCGTACCCTTCAAGGAAACTTCTCCGGGCAACTATCAGGGCTACATCAGCTTCCCGCTCAAGGGCTACTGGGAGTTGCGTATCCGCATCAAACGCGGCGCGGATATATTTGAAGTTGGCACCGACAGATTTATGGTCGCGGCTGCGCCATGACCGAATAATCCAATAAACTGCTCCGGCAACAAACCATGCGCCGTAATCTGTCAGGAAAATGCAGATTTAATCCGTTCTCCCCGCGCCGTGGAAATCAGCGTTCATGTGGTGCGCGCCTTCATCCATCTGCGCGAACTGGTTGAGTTTGTCCGACACCACTATTTGCGAGCGTCTGCTTTTAGGAAAGCAATCAGCATGGCTGGCGGGCGGCAGTGTGCTGCGCCAGATGCAGCCATTCCGGCAATTGCAATTCATTTTCCATGAATAACATTACTCCTTGCTGTTAAAGTGCCCATAATTTGATAATTTATTTTTAGGTGATTGATATGGCTACTCCTCCAAAAGAAGCATGGCCGACATCGTTTGAAACAACTTTTGAAACCTTCGAAGTAATTGGTAGCCCGCTGGGAGAAGGAGGGGCTGGCCGAGTTTATCCGGTTAAGAACGAAGGTAATGAAAGATTTGCTCTCAAGTGCTTATCCCCAGAGCGAATAACGACGGAGAGACGGAAGAGATTCAAGAACGAAATCGCTTTTTGCAGCAAGTACGAGCATAAAAATATAATTCAAGTGCTCGACTCCGGCCTGGCCATTATCAAGGGAGTGAAGTGCCCATTTTATGTGATGCCAGAATTTCCGATGACTTTGCGAAAGTTATTGGATGGAGTGATTCCGCCTGAGAAGGCTCTCCCTTTGTTTAACCAGATACTCGATGGGATTGATGCAGCACACCAATTGAAGGCGTTTCATCGTGATTTAAAACCTGAAAACATTCTCTATGACCCAATCAAAAACCTCGCTGTCATAGCCGATTTTGGAATTGCACATTTTGAAGAGGATATTATCGAAACACTGGTAGAAACAAAGATTGGCGCGAAGATGGCAAACTTTGGTTACTCTGCCCCAGAGCAGCGAACCAAGGGAGCCAAGGTTGATCACCGTGCTGACATCTTTGCACTGGGTTTGATGCTGAATGAGATGTTTACCGGCATAGTGCCTCACGGGGCGGGGTATAAGGCTATAGCATCGGTTACTCCAGAGTTTTCGTATCTTGACCCGTTGGTCGAATTGATGATTCAGAATAAACCGGAAGCACGGCCAGATTCTATTGATACTATAAAAAAAGAGCTTATAGCGCGCGGAAATGCATTCGTTACTCTTCAACGAGTTAATGCAATATCAAAAGAAGTTGTTCCAAAATTCGAAGCAGGAAAATTTGCCCCGATAGAGATAGTATCTCCTGATTGGGAAAATGAGAATTTGATACTAACACTTAACCGTACCCCAGACAGTGCATGGGTACAACGATTTCAAAATCCAAACGAAAATTTTAGCTCCCTCAGTGGTTCAGGGCCAGAAAGTTTTCAGTTCAAAGGCGACAAGGCGATTGTTAGAGCAAGGGCAGATGATGCTCAGCAAATTATCAATTACGCCAAGAGATATGTAGATATAGCGAATCGTAGATACCAAAATGATATTGATATGAAAGCTAAGCGTGATGAACAATTATTCCGAGAGAATCTAAAGCAGAAGTTAGCGGCAGAAGAAGTAAGGGCTCGTGTGGTAAGCGCACTTAAAGTTTAAATCCAAGCAAATGCGAACGGCTGCAATGTGTCGTTAGCCGATACTGACGAACGACTGGTTTAAGGTAATGTAATTGTCGCCCACCCAGCTACAGCTACTGCGATTCATGAATAAAATTTTGTCAGTACGATTGAAAAAGTTAAACTCCGCATTCTGTATCATGAAAATTGGCAGCAGGCTTGAGCACTGTCAATTCATCCTACTCCCCTCTAATGATGTGAGGAGATACTTTTGACCTCTGTCCTTTGAACAGCAACTGCTTCCATTGCGGCTTGCCCATTGCGGCCGGGACAAGCTACCGCGCCGAGCTGGACGGTGCGGAGCGGCAATTCTGCTGCTTCGGCTGCCAGTCGGTATGCGGCGCGATCTTCGCGGCGGGGCTGCAAGGTTATTACCGGCGCACCCCGGCAGGGACGTTGCTCGCTCCGCCTCCCGAGCCGCCCAAGGACATCGAAATCTACGATCTCGACGAAGTGCAGCAGGAATTCACCACCTGCTCCGGCGAGGTGCGCGACATTCATCTGCTGGTCGAGGGTATCCATTGCGCCGCGTGCGTGTGGCTGATCGAGCGCGGCTTGCAGCGCGTGCCCGGCGTGCAGTCGGCCAACGTCAATCTGGCCGCCAAACGGCTGCATTTGCGCTGGGATAACCGGCGCAGCAAACTTTCCGAGGTGATCCGCGCGCTGGCCAAGATCGGCTATTCAGCCGTGCCTTACGATCCGGAAAGCGCGGAAGGAGTCATCAGGAAATTCAACCGCAGCATGCTGTACCGCCTGTTCTTCGCCGGTTTCGCGATGATGAACATGCTGTGGATTTCCATCGCGCTGTATAGCGGCGCGGACCGCAGCGAGTTCCGCGAATTCTTTCACTGGATCGGCCTGGCTCTGGCCACGCCGACCCTGCTGTATGCGGGCTACCCGTTCTATCGCGGCGCATTCGGCGGGCTGCGCGGCGGGCGGCTGACGATGGATTTGCCGATTGCCATCGGGCTGAGTGTCACTTACGCCTATTCGTTTTACATCACGGTGACTGCCAACAAAATCGGCGAGGTGTATTTCGATACGGTAACCAACCTGATTTTCGTGATTCTGATCGGGCGCTATCTGGAAGGCATGTTCCGCCATCAGGCAATTTCCGCCACCAAACGCCTGATGGAATTGCAACCGCGCGTGGCATTCGTGATGCATGGCGGACAGGAGCAGGTGATACCGATACGCGGCGTCAAACTCGGCGACCGGGTGCTGATCAAGCCGGGCTACAAAGTGCCTGTGGACGGCATCGTGCTGGAGGGGCACAGCGCGGTGGACGAGTCGATGCTGAGCGGCGAATCCATGCCGGTGAGCAAATCAACCGGCGCACAAGTCTCCGCCGGGACGGTCAATACCGACGGCGCATTGCTGGTCGAGGTGCGCTCGACCATGCAAAACACCACGCTGGCGAAAATCATCCGGCTGGTCGAGGAGGCGCAATCATCCAAGGCGCCGATCCAGCGCCTCGCCGACACCATTGTGCCGTGGTTCGTGCTGGTCACGCTGGTGTGCGCGACGCTGACTTTTTTCATCTGGAACCGCGAGAATTTCGAGCTGGCGCTGATGGCGGCAACGTCGGTGCTGATCATCACCTGCCCCTGCGCGCTGGGCATGGCGACGCCGATGTCGATTGCGGTGGCCTCCGGGCTGGGCGCGAAACATGGCATCCTGATCAAGAACGGGCTGGTGCTGGAAACCCTGTCCAGGGTGAACCATTTCGTGTTCGACAAGACCGGCACGCTGACCGAGGGCAAGATGAGCGTCGCGCACTGGTTCACCGCGCCGGGTGTTGCCGCACAGGGCATATTGCGCAGCGCGGCGGCGGTGGAACGCTACAGCGAGCACAGCGTGGCCAAGGCCATCGTGGCGGAAGCGGAGAGGCAGCAGTTGAATTACCGCGACATCGGCGTGGCGGGATTTCACGCGACGGCAGGCCTGGGTGTGGAAGCGGAACTGGCCGGGCAAACAATATTGCTGGGCAGCGCAGAATGGCTGGCGCGGCGCGGCATTGCGCTCGATGCCGGGTTGCAGGCGCAGGCACATGAAATGGAAGCGCAGGCGATGAGCTGCGTGCATATCGCGGCGGGAGGCAAGCATGCGGCGGTGTGCGCGCTGGCGGACAAGTTGCGCGGCGACGCGCAGCAATTGGTCAATGAGCTGCGCACATCGGGCATCGAAATGACCCTGCTGAGTGGCGACCGCAGGCCGGTTGCCGAGGCGATTGCGCGCCAACTGGGCGGCATGGAAGTGATCGCCGAAGTGCTGCCGCAGGACAAGGATCAGGTGATCCGCCAGTTGCAGCAGAAGGGCGCGGTGGTCGCGATGGTGGGCGACGGCATCAACGACGCGCCCGCGCTGATCCGCGCCGATGTCGGCATCGCGCTCGGCTCGGGCACCGACGTGTCGGTGGAAAGCGCCGACATCGTGCTGATGCACAACGAGCTGGACAAGGTGCGCCTGGCGACCCTGCTGTCGCGCCGCACCCTGCGCACCATCAAGCAGAATATCGGGTTGTCGTTCGTGTATAACGCTATCATGGTGCCGCTGGCGATGCTGGCGCTGGTGACGCCGCTGGTGGCGGCGATCACCATGCCGATCAGCTCGCTGGTGGTGATCGGCAATGCGGCGCGCATCCGCACCTTGTTCAGGAAAACCTGATTCATAAAATCACAGTGGGAGGCCGTCATGGATGTGATTTACAGCTTGATACCCGGCATGATGTTTTTCGGTTTGGTGTTCCTTGCCGTGCTGATATACGCGGTGAAGAAAGGCCAGTACGAGGATATGGAAGGCAATGCCAGCCGCATTCTGATGGACGATGACGAAGAAATGATGGAGCGCCCCGATGACGGCAAAGGCGGCGAAGAAAACAGCGAAAAACCAGAAACCAGAAACGGTCATTGAGCCACTGAAACAACGCCCGAAGACAGCAACCAAGTCGTTGGTTATCCGCGGGACGCCTTGGTGGACGCTCAACGCCCAACAGCCTGCCAGACCGATTTATATTGGCCTAGACAACTTTAACCAGCCGAACTAATTCGCATATTGGCAATCACAGGCCGCGAGTGCTAAAATATTCAAAGAGGAGAAAACACCATGAATATTGCAATGAGTTTGCCCGTCCCTGCCGTTGGCAGCCTGGACAGTTATATACAGACGGTGAACCGCTTCCCGCTGTTGTCGCAGGAAGAAGAGTTTGCGTTGGCGACGCGCTTCAAGACCAACAATGATCTGGATGCGGCGCGCGAACTGGTGCTGTCGCATCTGCGCGTGGTGGTCAGCGTGGCGCGCGGCTTTGCCGGTTACGGGTTGCCGCAGGCCGACCTGATCCAGGAAGGCAATATCGGGCTGATGAAAGCGGTGAAACACTACGACCCGGATCGCGGGGTGCGTCTGGTGTCGTTCGCGCTGCACTGGATACGCGCGGAGATTCATGAATTCGTGGTGCGCAACTGGCGGCTGGTGAAGATCGCCACCACCAAGGCGCAGCGCAAGCTGTTCTTCAACCTGCGCAGCATGAAGCAGGGGCTGGAGCCGCTCAAGCCGCAACAGATCGCCGAGATCGCCAAACAGCTCAACGTCAGCGAACATGATGTGGTGGATATGGAAGCACGCTTCGCCGGGCATGAAGTCGCGCTGGAACCAAGCGGCAGCGATGACGAAGAAAGCTATGCGCCGATCCACTATTTGTCCGACAGCGAAGAGCATGAACCGTCGCGCATCCTGGAAACGGCCGAGCGTGAGCGCCTGCAAACATCCGGCCTGGCGAGCGCACTGGGCGTACTGGATGAGCGCAGCCGCCGCATCGTCGAGGCGCGCTGGCTGAGCGAAGGAGCCGGGGCAACGCTGCATGACCTGGCCGCCGAGTTCAAGGTATCCGCCGAACGCATCCGCCAGATCGAGCAGAAGGCATTGAGCAAAATGCATGCGGCGCTGGCCCCGGCTGTCGCCTGACGCCGAACCGGCGATACAAGAAATCCTGCAATCCCTTCTTCTGGCGCAAAGCCGAGGAAGGGATTATTTTTTGCGGGGGAGCACTACTGGCTGACTGCCTCTCCGTCGGCCAGCAAGGGTTGCAGCAGCTTGTCAAAATCCCCCGGTGATACATATTGCAGCACGGGCTTTTCCGCGCCGCCCAGCGTGATGTCCAGCCCGTGTTGCGGATACAGCCAATGGATCGCCCCGCTTTTCTTCTCCCTGATGCGCTTGGCGGGCTGGCCGAAACGCTTGCCGATAACCTCCTCTTCCAAACGAATCGGCGGCATATAGGTCAGGCCGCTGATCGGCAGCGCGCGCACCCGGGCCACATCCTCCGGCGCCAGCGTGATTTTCTTGCCGCTGCCGGTGCCGCTCATGCGCAAGCCGCGTTCGTACATGCCCTGCAACTCCGCATCGGGAACGGCGATGCTTACGACGATTTTTGACTTCAATCCCGCCAGGGTGACCTGCTCGAAGAACATCTCGGCGACCAGTTGTCCGCCCGGCGCCTTGAACAGGCTGGGCTTGGCTTCCTCCCGGAAACGCCGCTCCGCCTCATTGGTGGTGGCCTGCCCCAGGGTCAGGCCGAAGATACGCACCTTGCCCGCCGCAGGATGTTCAATGTGCCAGGGCAAGTCGGTCTTTTCGACCGGTTTACCCGGCATAAAAAACGAGCTCGCAAGAATCAGGAAAGAGAGAATAGCAACGCCCCAGTAAAGCTTGCGGATCATGGTAATTCTTTAATGGGTTGAGATTGTTGGACGGTGGGCATATCGGGACTTTGTTCCGCAAAGTGCTCCGGCAGCCTGCCATCGCGGGCCATATATACCGATTCATTGCCGAGCACGATCAGCACCAGCAGCACGATCATGAACGGCAGCAACCCCACGCCGCTGATCAGGGCGATGGTGGGAATCTTGGCCCAGCCCATCATTTTGGACAGCCATAAACCGCCGCCGGTAACGACACAGGTAATGGTCAACAGCAGCATGAAAATACGGTTGCGTTTGGCGGCGATTTGCCAGTGCGCCTTGATGAACCACGACTGGTCGCCGGCTGCCACCTGCCTGGCCTTGAGGAGAATATAGCCGATGATGGCAAACGAAATGACCGGCACCAGCGCGGGCAAATAGGGGAACCTGCCGACCACCGCAACGGTCGCGCAGAACACGAAAACATGGTTGAAGATCAGGTTGATCAGGAAAATTTCGTGCGGCCACTTGGCGTGCCGCCCCTCTTCGGATGAAACATCGAACTGTTGCTGCACGTTATTCCTTTTTCAATTTATCAAGCTTTTGGCGTTATTTATAGAGTCTGCCATCGACATCAAAACTCGTAGGCTGGCGGTGAGGCACGAACCCCGGCATATTCAAGGTTGCCAAACGCCGGGGTTCGCGTTGCTCACCGCCAGCCTACGGCATAGCGGCCATTTCATCTATTTAATGACCTGTTCAATAGCGCATCCGCCAACCCCAAGCGCATAGCGCCTGCCTTTGGTAAAATGCCGGACGGAAAACCGCAAACTGCCCGCTATTCACCGCCGCTCTGGGAGTGAATATGACACGGATTGCGGCTTATATCAAACCATTGGGATGGTATGTTTGGCGCTATGCCGGCATATTCATTCAGGAACAGACAGGTACTTATGAACAACGCAGTAAACCAACTGATCGTGGATCTGGAATTGATCCGCAGGCTCGACAAGAACGGCCCGCGCTACACTTCCTATCCAACCGCAGACCGTTTTGCCGGGGATTTTAACGCGGAGAGTTACGCCCGCTGGGTAACCAAACGCAGGACCAGCTGCGACACCCGCCCGCTGTCGCTGTATATCCATATCCCGTTCTGCAACACGCTGTGTTTTTACTGCGCCTGCAACAAGATCATCACCAAGGACCGCAGCCAGTCCGCCGAATATGTGCGCTACCTGATCAAGGAAATGGCGATGCAGGCGGAACTGCTCGGGCCGGGGCAGGTTGTCGAGCAATTGCACTTCGGCGGCGGCACGCCGACCTTCATGAGCGATGACGAAATTCACCAGTTGATGGCGGCGATACGCCAGCACTTCAAGCTGGTGGAAGACGGCGAATACTCCATCGAGATCGACCCGCGCAAGGTCAGCGACGCGACCATCGCGCTGCTCGGCAAGGAAGGTTTCAACCGCATCAGCATCGGCGTGCAGGATTTCGACGCCGAGGTGCAGCGCGCGGTGAACCGCATCCAGAGCGAGGAAGAGACCCTGCGCATCATCCAGGCAGCGCGCGCCAACGGTTTCAAGTCGGTCAGCATCGACCTGATCTACGGCCTGCCCAAGCAGACGCTGGAAGGCTTCGGCGTGACGCTGGACAAGGTGATCGCCGCCAACCCGGATCGCCTGTCCATCTACAATTACGCGCATATGCCGACCATTTTCATGCCGCAGCGGCGCATCAACGAACAGGATTTGCCCGCACCGCAAGTGAAGCTGGATATCCTCAGTCTGGCGGTGAGCAAGCTGACCGATGCGGGCTATGTGTACATCGGCATGGATCACTTTGCCAAGCCGGAAGACGAGCTCGCCGTGGCGCAGCGCCAGGGCCGCCTGCACCGCAATTTCCAGGGTTATTCCACCCATTCGGATTGCGACCTGATTGCGCTCGGCGTCAGCGCCATCGGCAAGGTCGGCACGACCTACAGCCAGAATTTCCGCGAGGTGGGAGACTATTACGGCGCCTTGGACAAAGGCCAGTTGCCGATCATGCGCGGCATGGAATTGAATAACGATGACGTGATCCGGCGCGCCATCATCCAGGCACTGATGTGCCACTTCGAGCTGTCCAAGAAAACGTTCGATACCGATTATCAGATCGAATTCGACAATTACTTTGCCACCGAGCTGGAAGAGCTGCGCGAATACGAGCGCGAAGGCCTGCTGGAAATCACTCCGCAACACATCGCCGTGACCCCCAAGGGGCGCATGCTGATCCGCAACATCTGCATGGTGTTCGACAAGTACCTGCGCACGCGCACGGAACATGCGCGCTACTCGAAGGTGATTTGACCGGGAGCGCGGGCATCCTGCCCGCGCTCCGCTATAATTAGCCCCTGTCTTTTAATCGCGAGGTAATCATGAACAAAATCCTCAAGTACGGTCTGATAGGCACGGGGGCGGGGGCCGGCATCGCCGTCGCGGGCGTGGCGTATATCGCGGCGACTTTCAACCCGAACGACTACAAAGCCCAAATCATCCAGGCGGTGAAAGACAGCAAGCAGCGCAACCTGCATCTCGACGGCGACATCAAGCTGTCGTTCTACCCCAGCATCGGCGCGAATATCGGCAAGGTGTCGCTGTCCGAATTCAACAGCGACAAGGAATTCGCCGCACTCGAAACGGCGCGCGTCTCGCTGGCGCTGCTGCCACTGCTGAGCAAACAGGTGATCGTGAACGAGGTCGCGGTGAGCGGGCTGAAAGCCACGCTGATCAAGCATAAGAACGGCACGACCAATATCGACGACCTGCTCGGCAAGGACGCACAGAAAAAAGACGGCAGCGCGCAGGCGCAGTTCGACATCGCGGCGGTGTCCATAGAAAAAACCAGCCTGTCGTACCGCGATGAAGGCAGCGGGGCGCAATACACCATCAGGGATTTGAACCTCAAGACCGGACGCATCGCCAACGGCGTGCCCAGCAAGATCGACCTGTCATTCAACGTGCAGGCCAACCAGCCCAAACTGGACATCACCGCCCAGCTCAAGAGCACGCTGACGTTCGATCTGGAAAAACAGCGTTACCGCCTGGAAGGCCTGGATTTGCAGGCCAGCGGCGCAGCGCTGGATATCGGCAACCTGAAACTGAAAGCGGGCGGCGATGCCAGCGCGGATTTGGCCACGCAGGAATTCGGCGCGAAAAAATTCAGGCTGAACGCGAGCGGCACGAAGGCCAAGGATAACTTCGAGGCCGCGCTCGACGCGCCGTCGCTGAGTTTTTCCAAGGGCAAGTTTTCCGGCGACAAGCTGACGCTGAACGCCAAGCTGGACGGCGCCTCCGGCAATATTGCCGCGGCCTTGTCGCTGCCCGGTCTGGAAGGCAATATGCAATCGTTCAAGAGCAGCGCGTTCGCGCTCGACCTGGACATGAAGCAACCGGAGCAGGCTTTCAAGGTGAAGCTCAGCTCGCCGCTTTCGGGCAATATTCAGGCGCAGCAATTCAGCCTGAGCAATCTCACCGTGGCGGTCAACGCCACCGGCGACAAGCTGCCGAACAAGTCGGTGAGCAGCGAGATGAAGGGCAGCGTGCAGGTGGATGCGCTGAAACAGAACGTGCAGGCGAACCTCGCCGGAGGCTTGCTGCAAAGCCAGATCAAGGCCAAGGTCGGCGTGAGCAATTTTGCCAATCCGGCGATCCAGTTCGATGTGGATATCGACCAGCTCGATGCTGATCTGTACCTGCCGAAGAAATCCGCCGATGCGTCTCAACCTGCTGCAGCCAAACCCGGCCAGCCCGAGCAGCCGCTGGATTTGTCCGCGTTGCGCAAACTCAATCTGGACGGCAGCCTGCGCGTCGGCACGCTGAAAGTGGCGAACGTGAAATCTTCCAAGGTGCGTCTCGACATAAAAGCGCGTAATGGGCTGGTGAACATCAACCCGCTGTCCGCCAACCTGTATCAGGGCAGCACGAACGGCAGCCTGAGCGTGAATGCACAGGCCACGCCGAGCATCGCCGTCAACCAAAACCTGAGCGGCGTGAATGTTGCCGCGCTGACCAAGGACGCGGCGGGTTTCGACACGCTGGAAGGCAAGGGCAATATCGGCATGAACCTCACCATGCAGGGCCATACCGTCAGCGCGATGAAGAAGGCGCTCAACGGCAACCTGTCGCTGAACCTGGTGGACGGCGCGGTCAAGGGCATCAACGTCGCGAAGAAACTGCGCGACGCGCAGGGCATGTTCGGCAAGGGCGGGGCCAGCGCGCAAACGCAATCCGCCAACAAGGAAGAGAAGACCGACTTCAGCGAACTCAAGGCGACCTTCAAGGTGACCAACGGCGTGGCGCACAACGACGACCTGTCGATGAAATCGCCGCTGCTGCGCCTGGCCGGCAACGGCGACATCGACATCGGCAACGACAGCATGAACTATGTTGCCAAAGCCACGCTGGCAAAAACGCTGGAAGGCCAGGGCGGCAGGGACAACGTCGGCGGCATCACCGTCCCGGTGCGCGTCAGCGGCCCGTTCACCAACCTGAAATACACGCTGGATTTCGGCGCGATGGTCGGCGAAGCCGCCAAACAAAAAGTGCAAACCGAAGTCAAGACCAAGCTGCAGGATCAGTTGAAGGGTGGGTTGAAAGGCTTGTTCAAATAATCAAAAGGCAACCCCTCCCGGCCTCCCCTTGTCAGGGGAGGAGCAGCGTTCTCCCCCTGACAAGGGGAGCTAGAGGGGGTTTCGAGTTCCAGGTCACCCCCATGAATAGCTTTTCCTCCCGCCTGATCCGCTGGCAACTTCAGCATGGCCGCCACGGCCTGCCCTGGCAAGGCGCGGATGCCTACCGCGTGTGGCTGTCCGAGATCATGCTGCAACAGACGCAGGTCGCCACCGTCCTCCCCTACTACCAGCGTTTCATCGCCGCGTTCCCGACTGTCGCGGCGCTCGCGGCGGCCAGCCAGGAACAGGTGCTGGCGCACTGGAGCGGGCTGGGCTACTACGCGCGCGGGCGCAACCTGCACCGCACGGCACAACTCATCGCGGAAAAATATCACTGCAAATTTCCGCACCAGTACGAGCAGATACTCGAACTGCCCGGCATCGGCCGCTCCACTGCCGCCGCGATCTGCGCGCTGGCCTTCCACGAACGCCGCGCGATACTGGACGGCAACGTCAAGCGCGTGCTGGCACGCCACTGCGGCATCGAAGGATCGCCCGGCAGCAAAGCGGTGGAAGCGCAGCTCTGGCAACAGGCCGAAGCCCTGCTCCCCAAAGTTAAACATGCCACCATCGCCACCTACACCCAAGCCCTGATGGATCTGGGTGCCACCGTGTGCACGCGCGGCAAACCGAAGTGCGGCGCGTGCCCGGTGCAGGCCGATTGCATCGCCTATCAAACCAATCGCGTCCACGAACTGCCCACCCCGCGACCGCGCAAAGCCGTGCCGGAGAAACACACCACATTTTTATTGCTGCTGCACGGCAACGACATCCTGCTGGAAAAGCGCGCGCCGTCCGGCATCTGGGGCGGCCTGTGGTGCCCGCCGCAATTCGACGATGACGCGTCGGCATTAACATGGTGTGAACAACAAGGAATAAAATCCGTTCGCCCTGAGGTATCGAAGGGTAAAGGACTCAACACCCGTTCTGGTTCGATACCTCACCACGAACGGGGAAAGTGTTCATATGAAGCACTACCAACTTTCACCCACACCTTCACCCATTTCAAATTGCACATAACCCCTCTGTTGCTGCGCGTGACGCACAAACCGCTACAGGCACAACAACCGGGCAGCGTATGGCTGGGCATAGAAGAGGCTTTGCAGGCGGCGATACCCACGCCGGTGCGGAGAGTGCTGGGAGAATTACTGAAGAGCCATCCATAACCGATAGCGCAGGTATCTGCCATAAGGCGCCTTTATAAATTCGTCAGGCCGATGCTTTAAAAATGCCCGAAATTTGCATTTCTTGTCATATTTTTACAAATTCGCTTGACTATATTGGTCACACCAGCGTACAACGCACGCTGGCGTTTGATTCAAAGCATTTGCAGTACTGGTTTCCCATGTGCAATCTTCGATTCAAATAGTTTTGCGGAAATTTCTCCGCTATTTTTAAGTAAGGAAGTAATAACATGGCAACTGGTACAGTTAAATGGTTCAACGACGCAAAGGGTTTTGGTTTTGTCACTCCCGATGATGGCAGCGACGACTTGTTCGCACACTTTTCCGCAATCAACATGAGCGGTTTCAAATCACTCAAAGAAGGCCAAAAAGTTACCTTTGAAGTGACGCAAGGCCCAAAGGGCAAGCAAGCATCCAACATCCAGGCTCCTTAATCGGTTCTTGAGTTGGTAAAAAGCCCGGCGCGAAAGCGCCGGGCTTTTTGTTTGCCCGAAAAACGGCGTGGGCAGCTACCAGACAATTTATAGAAAGCTGTTTACCCAATATCGACAAAGACAATTGCGCAAAAAATGAGCGGGGTGAACAACTTGATGGGTTGATTGCTTTCCTAAAGGAAATTAACGAAAACAAACCGCCCGAATAAAAAAGGGGCTACGCACCGCGTAGCCCCTTTTTTTGCAGATCGCGCCAAAATTCTATTTCACGATTTTCAGGTTGGGCTTGTGCGGTTTGGGTTTGTGCACTTCGTTGCCGCTGCTTGCGGCAGGAGGCGGTTGTTGCGCATCGCCGCCCTGGAACACCAGACCCTGTCCGGTTTCCTTGGCGAAGATGCCGATGACTGCCGCAACGGGCACCATCAGATCGAACGGCGAGCCGCCGAAACGTCCGTTGCAGGTGATCATTTCGTTGCCCATCTCGAGGTTGCGCACCGCGCCCGCGCTGAGGTTCAGGACGATCTCGCCGTCCTTCACGTAAGCCAGCGGCACCTCGGTCTGCTCGTCGACACGGACGGCCAGATAGGGAGTCAGGCCGCTGTCCACGCACCATTCGTAAATCGCGCGAATCAGGTAAGGGCGTGTAGACAGATCACTCATTCAAGCCTCTGCACAACGTAGCGAGCGCAATAGTTGCGCAGAGGCATTTCATTTGCGCATCGCTCGTTCTGATGGGGTCAATGCATCGATGAAACCCTGGCGGGAGAACAGACGCTCGGCGTATTTCATCATCGGCGCGGCATCCTTGCTCATCTGGATGCCGTAATGGTCGAGCCGCCACAGCAGCGGCGCAATCGCGACATCCAGCATGGAGAATTCATCGCCCAGCAAAAACTTCTGCTTGGTCAATATCTGTGCAAGCTGGGTCAGGTTGTCGCGGATCACGGCGCGCGCCTTGTCGGCGGTCTTGCCGCCCTGCTCTATCACGCCCACTTTGCTGTAGAGTTCCTGCTCGAAGCGGTGCAGGAACAGGCGGGCGCGCCCGCGCATAACCGGGTCCGGCGGCATCAACTGGGGGTGCGGGAAGCGCTCGTCGATGTACTCGTTGATGATGTTGGCCTCGTACAAAATCAGGTCGCGCTCGACCAGGGTCGGCACCTTGTTGTACGGGTTGATCACCGCGATGTCTTCGGCGCGGTTGGCCATGTCGACATCGATCACTTCAAAGTCCATGCCCTTTTCGTACAGCACGATCCGGCAACGGTGGGAGTATGGGCAGGTCGTGCCCGAATAAAGTCGCATCATAAAAATATCCTGCCATCAAAAAGAAACGCTAAAACAAAAAACCAAAAGGCGAGACGGCCAATCTCATTCATACTGGCTCCCATTCATAATGGCAACTGGCAAAACAGCCGAGAAACTAACACAAATGGCCTATGGAATTCAACTTAATATTGTCCAAACCCATATTTCACGCCGCTTGACGGGTATAATTGCCCTGCAAAGCATATGTCATGCCGGATCTGTGAAATATTCGATGAGCCAACGCCCTGAAAGCCCATGCTGACGATGAAGCAAACCATCAGAAAAAATATTCTTGCGCTGCGCGAGCAGCTTTCGCCGGACGCGCGTGCCGCGTACAGTGCGGCGATCAGCGCGCGCTTGTTGCGCCTGCCCGAGTACCGGCAAGCCGATACGGTGCTGGGCTATATGAACTTCGGCACGGAGTTTGCCAGCGGGCTGTGGGCCGCGCAGGTGTTGGCGGAGGGCAAGCATCTGGTTCTGCCCAGGGTGAACCACCACACCAGCCGGCTCGATCTGTACCGGGTGGAGGATTTGGAAAGCCAGTTGGCGACCGGCTTGTGGGGGATACGCGAGCCGATAGCCGAACGCTGCGAGCGGCTGGGCGGGCTAAATGAGGTAGAATTCGTCCTGTTACCCGGCGTGGCATTTGCCCGCGACGGCGCGCGGCTGGGCTACGGCAAGGGCTTTTATGACCGGTTGCTGGCACAGATGACGCACCGGCCCGCGCTGGTCGCCGCCGCATTCGCCGTGCAAATCGTAGAGCAAATTCCACAAGAAGCGACCGACATAAAAGTTGAATGGATCATTACCGAGCAAGAGACGATTTTCTGCCTACCACCATAGTGTCGTGATAACGGGGAGATAGAAGATGGCATCAAAACCTGATGACGATCCGCAGGAAACCCGGGAATGGCTGGATGCGCTCGAGTCGGTGCTGGAGAATGAGGGCGCGGAGCGCGCCAATTTCCTGCTCGGGCAACTGATCGACAAGGCGCGCAGCTCCGGTGCCGGTGTGCCGTTCAGCGCGACCACGCCGTATTGCAACACCATCCCGCTGGACAAGGAGCAGCGTTCCGCAGGCAACCATGAACTGGAACACCGCATCCGCGCGCTGACGCGCTGGAACGCGATGGCGCTGGTGCTGAATGCCAACCACGAATCCCTGGAATTGGGCGGGCACATCGCCACTTTCGCTTCGGCGGCGACTCTGTACGACGTCGCCTTCAATCATTTCTTCCACGGCAAGACCGGCACGCACGGCGGCGACCTGGTGTATTTCCAGGGGCATTCCGCGCCCGGCATGTACGCGCGCGCGTTCCTCGAAGGCAGGCTCAGCGAAGAGCAGATGCACCAATTCCGCCAGGAGTCCGAAGGCGGCGGCCTGTCGTCCTATCCGCACCCGTGGCTGATGCCGGACTTCTGGCAGTTCTCCACCGTGTCGATGGGGCTCGGGCCGCTGATGGCGATCTATCAGGCGCGCTTCATGCGCTATCTGGAGCATCGCGGCATCGCGCACACCGCCGGACGCAAGGTGTGGGCGTTCCTCGGCGACGGCGAGACCGACGAACCGGAATCGCTGGGCGCAATTTCGCTGGCGGGGCGCGAGAATCTCGACAACCTGATCTTCGTCGTCAACTGCAATTTACAGCGCCTCGACGGCCCGGTGCGCGGCAACGGCAAGATCATCCAGGAACTGGAAGGCGTGTTTCGCGGCGCGGGCTGGAACGTCATCAAGGTGGTGTGGGGCCGACATTGGGACAGGCTGCTCGCCAAGGACAAGAACGGCCTGCTGCAACAGCGCATGCAGGAGGTGGTGGACGGCGAATACCAGACCTACAAAGCCAGGGACGGCGCATATGCACGCGAGCATTTCTTCGGCAAGCACCCGGAGTTGCTGGAAATGGTCGCCGATATGTCCGACGATGAGCTGTGGCGGCTGAACCGCGGCGGCCACGACCCGTACAAGGTGTTCGCGGCCTACGCCGAAGCCGCCAAACATACCGGCCAGCCGACCGTGATCCTCGCCAAGACGGTGAAGGGCTACGGCATGGGCGCGTCCGGCGAAGCGCAGAACCCGACCCATTCGCAGAAAAAAATGACCGGCGAAATGCTGTCCAAGTTCCGCGACCGGTTCAATCTTCCGCTGACCGACGCACAGGTGGAAAGCCTGAGTTTCTATCGCCCGCCGGAAGACAGCCTGGAGATGAAATACCTGAAGGAACGCAGCGCTGCGATGGGCATGGTACCGGCGCGCCAGCCGGTCAGCGAACCGTTGCAGATACCGGGGCTGGATGCGTTCGACGCGTTGCTGAAAGGCACCGACGGGCGCGAGATTTCGACCACGATGGCGTTCGTGCGCCTGCTCGGCATACTGGTGAAGGATAAGAACATCGGCCAGAAGATCGTACCGATCGTGCCGGACGAGTCGCGCACTTTCGGCATGGAAGGCATGTTCCGCCAGCTCGGCATCTTCTCGCAGGTCGGGCAGCTCTATACCCCGCAGGACGCCGACCAGCTGATGTTCTACAAGGAAGACCAGCACGGCCAGATCTTGCAGGAAGGCATCAACGAGGCGGGCGCGATATCCTCGTGGATCGCCGCCGCGACGGCCTATGCGAACCACGGCACGGCGATGATCCCGTTCTATATTTTCTATTCGATGTTCGGCTTCCAGCGCATCGGCGACCTGGCCTGGGCGGCGGGCGACATGCTGGCGCGCGGCTTCCTGCTGGGCGGCACCGCCGGACGCACCACGCTGAACGGCGAAGGCTTGCAGCATCAGGACGGGCACAGCCACCTGTTGGCGGCGACCATTCCGAGCTGCGTATCCTATGACCCGACCTTCGCGTATGAACTGGCGGTCATCATTCAGGACGGGCTGCGCCGCATGTATGTGAACCAGGAGAATGTGTTCTATTACGTGACGGTGATGAACGAAAATTATGCCCATCCGCCCATACCTGAGGGCGCGGAAGCGGGCATCCTCAAGGGGATGCATCTCCTGAGTGAAGGGGCAGGAGAAGGAAAAAAACCAAGAGTGCAACTGCTCGGCAGCGGCACGATTCTGCGCGAGGCGCTGGCCGCTGCGGAATTGCTGGAAAAGGATTTCGGCGTCGCGGCGGACATCTGGAGCGTGACCAGCTTCAACGAGTTGCGCCGCGACGGGCTGGACTGCGAACGCTGGAACATGCTGCATCCCGAAACCGCGCCGCGCGATAGCCATGTCGGGCAATGCCTTGCCGGGCGCGACGGCCCGGTGATCGCCGTCACCGATTACATGAAGAGCTATGCCGACCAGATTCGCAGCTTCGTACCGAAGCGTTACAAGGTGCTGGGCACGGACGGTTTTGGCCGCTCGGATACGCGCAACAAACTGCGCCGCTTCTTCGAAGTGGATCGCTACTACATCGCCGTTGCCGCATTGAAAGCCTTGGCCGAGGAAGGCACGATCAAGGCCGACGAAGTCAGCAAGGCGATCAAGCTGTATAAAATCGATCCCGACAAACCCAACCCGACAACCGTTTAAGATCAGGAAAACTACGTGGCAGAGCTTAAACAAATATCAGTACCGGACATCGGCAACTTCAAGGACGTGAGCGTCATCGAGGTGCTGGTCAAGGTTGGCGATGCGGTCAATGCGGAAGACAGCCTGATTACGCTGGAAACCGACAAAGCGGCGATAGACGTGCCGTCGCCCTACTCCGGCGTGATAAAAGAAATAAAGGCCAAAGTCGGCGACAAGGTGTCGCAGGGCTCGGTGATTTTGTTGCTGGAAAGCGGCGATACGGGGAGCGTGCCTGCGATACAGCCTGCTGCTGCGGTAACGGCATCAGTTGCGGCATCGCCTGCGCCTGCTGCGCAAACCCCAAACCCCTCCCCAGCCCTCCCCTTGTCAGGGGAGGGAGCCACGTCACCTCCCCTGACAAGGGGAGGCCGGGAGGGGTTAGCCCATGCCAGTCCCGCGATCCGCCGCTTCGCGCGCGAGCTCGGCGTGGATTTGGCGCAGGTCAAAGGCAGCGGCGAGAAGGGGCGCGTGACGAAAGATGACGTGCAGAATTTCGTCAAGGCCATACTCACACAGCCGCACGGCGCAACAGGCGGCCTGCAAGTATCGGCAATGCCGGCAATAGATTTTGCCCAGTTCGGCGCGATCGAAACCAGACCGCTGGCGCGTATCCAGAAAATCTCCGGCGCGAATTTGCATCGCAACTGGGTGAGCATCCCGCATGTCACGCAATTCGATGAAGCCGACATCACCGAAATGGAGGCGTTCCGCAAACAGTTGGGCGAGGAATATGCGCCACAGGGCATCAAGATCACTCCGTTGGCGTTCCTGCTCAGGGCGGTGATGGAAGCCCTGCAGCACTTTCCGGACTTCAACGCCTCGCTGGATGCCGGCGGCGAAAACCTGATCCTGAAAAAATATTGTCACGTCGGCGTGGCGGTGGATACGCCGGACGGCCTGATGGTGCCGGTGCTGCGCGACGTGGACAAAAAAGGCATCGTGCAGCTCGCCAAGGAACTCGGCGAGATCAGCGCGAAGGCGCGTGCCAAAAAGCTGGCGGCGGCCGACATGCAGGGCGGCTGCTTCACCATTTCCAGCCTCGGCGGCATCGGCGGCACGGCGTTCACGCCGATCATCAACGCGCCGGAAGTGGCGATCCTCGGCGTGTCGAGATCATGCCTGAAGCCGGTGTACCGGAACGGCGAGCTCGTGCCGCGCCTGATGCTGCCGCTGGCGCTGTCCTACGACCATCGCGTGATCGACGGCGCAGCCGCCGCACGCTTCACCGTTTATCTCGCACAACTTCTGGCGGACATCCGCCGTCTGGCCCTGTAACCCATGCACAGCAAACCGGTAGGTATTTTTGGCGGCACATTCGACCCGGTTCATTACGGGCATTTAAGGCTTGCCGAGGAAATGCTGGAACTGGCGAACCTGCGGCAAATCCGTTTCATTCCGACCGGAACGCCGCCGCATCGCGGTGCGCCGCAAGTATCCGCGCAGCACCGCAGCGCGATGGTGCAACTGGCCATCGCCGACCAGCCCGCTTTCATGCTGGATGACCGCGAAGTCAAGCGCACCACGCCGTGCTATACGGTGGACACGCTGCGCGAACTGCGCGCCGATCTGGGCGCGGCACAACCGCTGTGCCTGCTGATGGGCGGCGATGCGTTCCTGCAATTGCACACCTGGCACGAATGGGAGCAATTGTTTAAACTGGCGCACATCGTGGTAGGCTACCGCCCCGGCTTTACCATCGATGAGCGCATCCACAGCGCGACAGCGGAACTGCAACAGCACTATCAGCAGCGCCTGTGCATGGCGGATGATTTATCCCGGCATCCATCCGGGGGCATCGCCGAACTGGCGATTCCCAAGCTGGAAATTTCCGCCACCGACATCCGCCGCCGCGTGGCAGAAAACCGTACCATACGCTACCTGCTGCCCAACGCAGTGGCAAACTACATTCATCAACATCATTTATATACCCATGCTAACTACTGAAAAAAAAACCAAAGCCGTTATTGCCGCACTCGAAGACATCAAGGCCAATGACATCACCGTGATCGACACCAGCAAACTCAGCTCGATGTTCGAGCGCATGATCATCGCCAGCGCCAATTCCACCAGGCAGACCAAGGCTATCGCCGACAATGTGGTAACCAAACTCAAAGGGCTGGGCGAGCATGTCTACGGTCGCGAAGGCGAAGACAGCGGCGAGTGGATTCTGGTGGATCTGGGCGAAGTGCTGGTACACATCATGCAGCCCGCCATCCGCGATTACTACAACCTCGAAGAGCTGTGGAGCAAGGCGCAGGCGGCGCGGCCCAAGTTGGCCAAGGCAAAAGAAAAGGCATGAAACCGGATTTGCCATCACACGCAGGGCTATTTGCATTGAATTGTTTTGCTTAAATATGAAAGCAAAACCCCAACCCCCCTCAATCCCCCCTTGTCAGGGGGGAAGCACAGAGCCTCCTCCCCTGACAAGGGGAGGCCGGGAGGGGTTGGGGTTTCTCCGCTACAACAAAAAACTCACCGCACTCGCCCGCGCAAACCGTAAAAACCCCACCATAGCCGAAACCAAAATGTGGTACGAAGTGCTGCGCATGCGGCAATTTGTGCACTACAAATTCCTGCGCCAGAAACCCATCGCCAACTTCATCGTTGATTTTTACTGTTCAGAGCTTCACCTTGTCATCGAGATTGATGGCGACACGCATAGTGAAACGATCACCTACGATCTCGAACGCACCAAATCTCTGAATGCACGCGGCCTTGTGGTTGTCCGTTATACCAACGAAGATGTACTGAAGAATATTGCAGGCGTTTATGACGATCTGGCGCGCCGGATTCCGCAGAGTGCCCCAGTATGAAGCTCATTATCGTATCGGTCGGGCACAAGATGCCGGACTGGATCACGGCGGGCTTCAACGAATACGCCAAGCGCATGCCGCGCGAGGCGAAAATCGAGTTGCTGGAAATCAAGCCGGAGCCGCGCAGCACCGGCAAGACCACGGCGCAAATCATGGAGGCGGAAGCGCAGCGCATTCTCGCCGCACTTCCGCAAAACTGTTTGCGCATCGCGCTGGACGAGCGCGGCATGCAGCCGACCACCAGGCAGCTCGCCGCGCAGATGCAGGACTGGATGCGCGAAGGGTGCGATGTGGCATTTATCGTCGGCGGCGCGGATGGCCTGCACGATTCGGTCAAACAGACGGCGCAGCGGCAAATGGCGCTGTCGTCGCTCACCTTGCCACATGCTTTCGTGCGCGTTTTGCTCGCGGAACAGTTGTATCGGGCGCATAGCCTGATGCACAATCACCCCTACCATCGCGAATAAAGCTCCATGTCCATGCAAAGTGAATACCCTGTATCGTGCCCAAAGTTGCTGCGGAGAAGCGCGTAAAGAATGTATTATTCAAGATTCGATTTATCTGTGCCAACCCGCTGGCTATGCGGATAATTGTTTTTTGAGAGAATGAATTTATGCGCATCATTCAGCCACGCATCTACCTCGCTTCGCAAAGCCCGCGCCGCCGCGAACTGCTCAAGCAGATCGGCATCAATTTCGAGATGCTGCTATTGCGCTCCGACCCGCGCCGCAGCGAGGATGTCGATGAAACACCGCAGCAGGGCGAGCCGGCGGAGATTTATGTGCGGCGTATCTGCCAGGAAAAAGCCCGCGTAGGCTGGGAATCGTTGCGCCTGCGCAGTCTGCCGCCTTTTCCGGTATTGGCCGCCGATACCACGGTTACGCTGGACGGCAAGATTTTCGGCAAGCCGGATAGTGCCGAGCAGGCCGCCGCGATGCTGCGCCAGCTTTCCGGCCGGGAGCATCAGGTACTCAGCGCGGTTGCCATCGCGATGGGCGAGAAAACCGAGGTCGCGCTGTCCACCTCCACGGTGCGTTTCACACCGCTCAGCGAAGAACGCATCCACCGCTACCTGCTCACCCGCGAATATATTGGCAAGGCCGGCAGTTATGCCATTCAGGGACAGGCCGGCGCGTTCATCGAACATATTTCCGGCAGCTATTCCGGCGTAATGGGTCTGCCGCTGTTTGAAACTGCCCAGTTGCTGCAACACTTCGGCCACCAGACGCCGTGAGTCCAAGAGCATGAGTGAAGAAATCCTGATCAATGTCACCCCGCAGGAAACGCGCGTCGCGGTGATGCAGCTCGGCGTAGTGCAAGACCTGCACATCGAGCGCGGCAGCAGCCGCGGCATCGTCAGCAACGTCTATCTCGGCAAGGTCAACCGCGTGCTGCCCGGCATGCAATCCGCCTTTATCGACATCGGCCTGGAACGCTCGGCGTTCCTGCATGTGGCGGATATTTGGGGGAACAGCAACAACGGCGACACCCCCAAACCAATCGAAAAAATCCTCTTCGAAGGCCAGACGCTGCTGGTGCAAGTCATCAAGGAACCCATCGGCAGCAAGGGCGCGCGGCTCTCCACCCAGATCAGCATCGCCGGGCGCCTGCTGGTCTACCTGCCGCAGGAAAACCACATCGGCGTGTCGCAACGCATCGAGGGCGCGGAGCAGCGGGACGCGTTGCGCGCCAGACTGCAAGCCGAATTACCGCCGGAGCACAAGGGCGGCTACATCATCCGCACCATAGTCGAAACAATCGAGACGCCGGATTTTCTGGCCGACATCGGCTATCTGGACAAGCTGTGGGGCAATTTGCAAAGCACGGCACAAAACGCCAGCGCCCCGCAATTGCTGTACCAGGAGCTCGATATCAGCCTGCGGGTGTTGCGCGATTTCGTCAACCCGGACACCGCGCGCATCTTGGTGGATTCGCGGGAAACATACCAGCGCATGGCAACTTTCGTACAGGACTACACCCCCACCGCTACTGCGCACCTCGATCACTATCCGGGCGCGCGCCCGCTGTTCGACCTGTATGGTGTGGAAGAGGAGATTGAGCGCGCCCTGTCGAAGCGTGTCGACCTGAAATCCGGCGGCTACCTCATTATCGACCAGACCGAAGCCCTGACCACCATCGACGTAAACACTGGCGGCTTCGTCGGATTGCGCAATTTCGACGACACCATTTTCAAGAACAACCTGGAAGCCACGCAAGTCATTGCGCGGCAACTGCGCCTGCGCAATCTGGGCGGGATCATCATTTGCGACTTCATCGACATGGACACCCAGGAGCACCGCGATGCCGTGCTGGAAGAATTCAAGAAAGCCTTGGCGCGCGACCACACGCGCATCAGCGTGAACGGCTTCTCCGCATTGGGTCTGGTGGAAATGACCCGCAAGCGCACCCGCGAGAGCTTGGCGCATGTATTGTGCGAGCCATGCCCGACCTGCAAGGGACGCGGCGAAGTGAAAACCGCGCAGACCATATGCTACGAGATTCTCCGCGAAATCGTCCGCGAAGCGCGTCAGTTCAATGCGCGCGAATACCGCATCCTGGCGTCGCAGCAGGTCATCGATTTATTTCTGGAAGAAGAATCGCAGGCGCTGGCGCAGCTCTCCGACTTCATCGGCAAGCCCGTTTCGATGCAAGTGGAAACGATATATACGCAGGAACAATACGATGTCATATTGATGTGATGGCGCAAGCCCGCATGAGCATCATTAATACCATTCTACAAACAGCAATTAAATTCACACCTTCGGTTATATGGACGCACTTAGATTAGACGGCGGGGAACACGCTGTGCTGCTGTTTCACGGCCTGCAAAGCAGCCCGGCTGAGTTGCAACCGCTGGCCAAGCGGCTGCATCAGGCCGGATATACCGTGCATGTGCCGCATATTCGCGGCTATGGTTTTGAGCATGGCGACACGCCACGCTCCGTCACGCATTGGGAAGACTGGCACGCCAAGGCATTAATCGAGTTTCGCACCCTCAGGCCGCAATATAAAACCGTGGCGCTCGGCGGGCTGTGCATCGGCGCGGTGCTGTCGCTGAGCATTGCGGCCGAACTGGGCGACGAGGTAGCAGCCTTGGCGCTGCTCTCCACCACCCTGTGGTATGACGGCTGGGGCATGCCCTGGTACCGTTTTTTACGATATATCGGCTATTACTCGCCATTTCGCTACGTCTACAGCTACCGCGAACGCGAGCCGTTCGGCTTGAAGAACCCCCAATTGCGCAAATGGATAGCACGCGAAATGAGCCACAAGGATTCTTCGATCGTGGGCGCTTCAAAGCTCAATTTGCCGGCCATACAGGAAGCGGAGCGCATGATCGGGTCGGTAAAAAAATCCTTGCCGCGCGTTACGGCACCGGTGCTGATCATCCATGCCGTGGAAGATGACGTAGCCTCGTTGCGCAACGCCAGATTCATCGCCGGGAACATCGGCTCCAAAACCGTGGAAACCATCCTGCTGCACAACAGCTACCACATGATTACCGTGGACAGTGACCGCGAGCAGGTCGCCGCCGAGACCATCCGCTTCTTCGGCGCGGCGCATGCAACTGGCCCAACCACCTGAAAACTCCTGGTTACAATCTGTTACAATGCGGCCGAATTCCAAGTTACAAAATATAATTTATGAGCTCTTTGCCAACCATTCAACGCATGATGGTCGATCAATTCGACCTTAAACTCGAAGACCTGAAACCCGACACGCAGCTGGAGAGCCTCGGACTGGATTCGTTGTCGGTGATCGAATTCATGTTTAACCTCGAAGACGAGTTAAAGATCAAACTGCCCGACGAGCGGGTCGAACTCAAGACTATCCAGGATGTCGTCAACGTCGTGGATAAAATCGTCGCCGAGCGAAAAACTCTCGTGTAACTGCTCCCCATAGGGGCCTCTAAAAATTCGGAGTTCGCCCAAATGCAAGGTGCGCAAAAAAATTTAGCAGCGCCGCATATGATCGATATGTAAGCAAGAAATTTTTTATGCAACGCAGCAGTTGGGATGAAATGTGGATTTCTAGAGGCTCCTATAAATGACCCGACGTGTCGTCATCACCGGACTAGGCATAATCTCCCCGGTCGGCAAAACGCCCGAGGAATTCTTCGGCAGCCTGATGGCCGGACATTCCGGCATCAAACGCCTGCAAACCGATTTCATCGAGCATTTGTCCGTGCGCATCGGCGCGCCCGTGGACAACTTCAACCCCGGCGAATACTTCACCAAAATGCAGCTCATCGGCATCGAGCGCTTCAGCCAATTCGCGCTGGTCGCCGCCGCACAGGCCGTGCTGGATGCAGGACTCGAGCTGAGCGATGCGGAACAACTGCGTGCCGGGGTGTATATGGGTTCGTGCATGGGCGGAGCCGGTACCATGGAAGAAGGTTACGTGGAACTATTCCAGCGCGACAATCCGCGCATCAAACCGCTCAGCGTGCTGCTCAGCATGAACAACGCAGCCGCTTCGCACTTGTCCATCAAATACCATCTGCAAGGCCCGAATGTCACCTATGCCACCGCCTGCTCTTCTTCGGCGATTGCCGTCGGCGAAGCCTATCGCCAAATCCGGCACGGCTATGCCGATGTGATGCTGGCGGGCGGCTCCGAAGCGATGCTGACCTACGGCGCGATGAAAGCGTGGGAAGCGTTGCATACGCTGGCATACGAAGACCAGCATGACGCCAGTGCGTCATGCAAGCCTTTTGCAAAAAACCGCAGCGGCCTGGTGCTCGGCGAAGGCGCGGCGGTGCTGGTGCTGGAAGACGCAGAGCGCGCCGCCCAACGCGGTGCAAGAATTTATGCGGAACTGGCCGGCTACGACTGCTCATCGGATTCCAGCCACATCACCAAACCGGATTCCGCCGGACAAGCCCGCACCATGCTCAACGCGCTACGCAATGCGCAGTTGCGGCCGCAGGACATCCATTACATCAACGCGCACGGCACCGCGACGCTGGCAGGCGACATCGAAGAAACCAAGGCGATCAAGCAGGTGTTCGGCACGCATGCCGCCAGTGTCCCAGTCAGTTCGACCAAGTCCATGCACGGCCACCTGATGGGCGCGACCGGCGCGGCAGAATTCATGGCCGCGGTGCTGGCACTGCACCACAACGCCATTCCGCCCACCATCAACCTGCATGAGCCAGACCCTGAATGCGACCTCGACTATGTGCCCAACCAGGGCAGAAGCGGCGTTAAGCTCGATGCGGTCATGTCAAATTCATTCGCCTTCGGCGGCAGCAATGCGGTGCTGATAGCGAAGCGGTTCTCATGATCTGTGTGGCTGAACGGGCAGTGTTTTTGCCTGCCCGCATTGTTTGAACTGCATACCCGACGCACTTACCAACGTCAACATTCAAGCTGAAAAATAGGCCTTTCGGCATATATGTTTTTTATTCAACTTTGTGTATGCTCGTGCGTTGAGCTAACCACGTTCATTTCCAACCTAAATAACCCGGCGACTACCGGAATTGGAATGACTGATAGCAGTTTATGCCGCATGCAAACATTGCCTGTTAACCAACAGGCATGGCGGTAGCGTGGCTGATTGGCAATGGATTCAAGTTTTGTACAGTGCTCGATGTTGCAATGGACACACGGGGAAACTCTCCGACCTTCGGGCAGCATGTTGCGCTTCGAACTTGAATCTGCCTCATAATAAACCCGACAGGGAAACATTAAGCATCGCCAAACAAAAATGATCGCCACCCCTACCGCCATCCCCGATTTGCTGATTATCGAACCCAGGGTCTTTAACGACAATCGTGGATTTTTCTTTGAAAGTTTTAATAAGCGCAAATTTACCGAGCTGACCGGGCGTGACGTGGATTTTGTCCAGGACAACCACAGTCGTTCGGCCAAAAACGTGCTGCGCGGATTGCACTACCAGATACAACACCCGCAGGCAAAGCTGGTGCGAGTAGTGCGAGGATCGGTACTGGACGTTACAGTAGACATACGAAAAAGCTCACCGACTTTCGGGCAACATATTGCACTGGAATTGTCTGCCGAAAACAAGCGTATGCTGTGGATACCGGAAGGCTTCGCGCATGGTTTCCTCGTGCTTTCAGATACTGCCGAGCTTTTGTACAAGACCACTGATTACTGGTTTCCGGAACATGAACGCTGCGTACGCTGGGATGATCCAACTCTGGCGATCAATTGGAAACTTCAAGCTGCTCCTGTTGTTGCCGCCAAAGATGCCAAGGGAAAATATCTTGCAGAAGCAGAACTGTTCGCATGAATACGTCAACAATTAATAAGCTGGTTTCAAATTGCACAAAACATGCTTCACAAACATTCTTGAAGCATTTTACTAAGCTATGCAGATTAAAAAATCCTGTCGAGGGTGGCTTGATCGTTGACGTATCCACAGGATTTGCATTAGAGTGCGCTCCGCGTTGATTGCCTTTCTGCATATTATTAATGTAGCAATGCGTGCGGCCGACTTAACCAAATTAACATGAGGACACACGTTTCATGCACACAAAGAAATATTTTGAAGAAGTAAATAAAGTGGCAAGCCTAATCGATGTTAATGCAATTGAAAAACTGGCATCTGAACTGGTAGCACTTCGTCAGCGCGAGGGGCGTCTGTTTTTGTTAGGCGTCGGCGGAAGCGCAGCAAACTGCAGCCACGCAGTCAACGACTTTCGCAAACTTTGCGGTATCGAAGCATACACGCCTGTTGATAACGTATCTGAATTGACTGCGCGCACCAATGATGAGGGATGGGATACAGTCTTTGCTGCTTGGCTGCGCACCAGTAAAGCCAACGAAAATGACGCAGTATTTGTGTTTTCCGTCGGTGGTGGCAATGTGGAAAAAAATGTTAGCGCCAATCTTGTATATGCGTTAAAAGAAGCCAAGTCACGTGGAATGAAGGTGTTTGGTGTAGTGGGGCGCGATGGAGGCTATACCAAACAGGTAGGCGATGCGGTAGTCGTCATACCTACTGTAGAACAATCCAGGATTACTCCGCACACCGAGGCATTTCATGCGGTGGTTTGGCATTGTCTTGTATCACACCCTGATTTGCAGCAAATCGCAACAAAATGGTAAGAGTTCACTGCTGCATCTGACATGATTGTGAAACGCGCGGTTTTTCTTGATCGTGATGGCGTTATTAACCGTGCAGTAGTGCGTGACGGGAAGCCATACCCCCCAGCCACATTGGAACGATTTGAAATTCTTCCAGGAGTGGAATGTGCAATCCATAAATTACGAAAGGCTGGTTTTTTGGTTATCGTTGTCACGAACCAGCCCGATGTCGCCACTGGTGTTCAATGCCGGGAAGTGGTCGAAGCGATGCATGATAAATTACGCGCTACGGGGTTATGTGATGACATTAAGGTGTGTTATCACACGGATGAGGACTGCTGTGATTGCCGCAAGCCCAAACCGGGCATGCTGCTCGAAGCAGCTCGAGAATGGCAGATAGATCTAAAGCGTAGTTTCATGGTGGGAGATCGATGGCGGGATGTGGCTGCCGGTAAGGCGGCAGGCTGCCACACTTTTTATATTGATTATAATTATAAAGAACGGCGTGCAGATAATCCGGATGCGACGGTTGGGTCATTAGAAGAAGCAAGCAGGTCTATTTTTCAGGAAAATTAACAACAAAGGAAATTTTAATTCATGAATGCGACTACAAATCTTAAAGTAAAGTTGTTTGCCGACGGTGCCGACCTTGCTGGGATGAGCGAAATGTACGCAAATCCGATGATCAAGGGATTTACCACCAATCCGACACTGATGCGCAAAGCTGGTATACAAGATTACAGGGCATTTGCCCATCAGGTGCTCGAAGCAATACCGGATCGACCCATCTCGTTTGAAGTATTCGCCGACGAGTTCGATGAAATGGAGCAGCAAGCATTGGAAATTGCCTCGTGGGGAAAAAATGTCAATGTCAAAATACCCGTCACCAATACCAGAAAGCAGTTTGCCGGCCCGCTGATTGAACGCCTGTCAAAAGCGGGAGTCGTGCTTAATGTCACTGCGTTGATGTCCTTGGATCAGGTGCAAAGTGTCACCGACTGTCTCGCCCCCAATGTTCCGGCAATTATTTCGGTGTTTGCGGGGCGCATTGCCGATACAGGCCGCGATCCAATGCCCTTAATGGCTGAAGCGGTAGAAATCATGCGCGCCAAACCAAAAGCTGAGCTTATTTGGGCAAGCCCTCGCGAATTGCTCAATATATTTCAGGCGGATGCCATCGGTTGCCACATAATTACCGCGACGAATGACATTCTCAAGAAGCTTTCTCTCGTGGGCAAATGTCTCGATCAGTACTCGCTTGAAACCGTCGAGATGTTCTACAGGGATGCTCAAACGGCTGGCTATGACATCAAGGTTAGCTGATCGCCGACAACAAATTTTGGTTAATTTATTCAGAGGAGCGCAGTTTTGAAAAAGATATTGGTCGTTGGCGGGGCGGGATACTGTGGTAGCGTACTGGTGCCACAGTTGCTGGACGAAGATTGGGAGGTAACCGTTTTCGACATGATGTGGTATGACCCACATTTCCCAAAGAATGCCAAGCTGCGCATGATTCAGGGTGATGTCCGCGATACCAAAAAGTTTGCCGAGGCGTGCGCTGGCCAAGAATATCTCCTCCATCTTGCTTGTATTTCTAACGATGCCAGCTTCGAACTCGACGAAAAGCTTTCTACATCCGTAAATCTTGAATCTTTTGAGCCATTGGTTATCGCAGCCAAGAAGGCTGGTGTAAAACGTTTTGTCTTTGCATCATCGAGTTCGGTATATGGCGTATCGGACTCCCCGAACGTAACCGAAGATCATCCTCTCGTGCCGCTTACTCTCTACAACAAATACAAGGGAATGTGCGAACCGCTGCTGCTTAAGCACACCGACCAGAATTTTGTTGGTGTTATTTTCCGCCCGGCTACAGTATGCGGGTATGGGCCGCGCCAGCGCCTCGATCTCTCCGTGAACATTCTCACCAACCACGCGGTGAACAAAGGCAAAATCATGGTGTTCGGTGGATCCCAGTTGCGCCCGAATCTTCACGTCAAGGATTATGCCGATATGTGCAAGCTGCTGCTCACGGCTCCAGAAGAAAAGATTGCAAACCAGATATTCAACGTCGGTTTCCAGAACATGAGCATATTGGATATCGCAAAGACGGTAAAAAAAGTAGTGGAAGAGGAATTCCCGGAGAAAAAAGGCATACCTATCGAAGTCTCTGAATCCAACGATCTACGCTCATACCACATCAACTCGGACAAAATTAAACGCACTCTGGGTTACCAACCGAAGTACTCCGTCGAAGACGCAGTACGCGACCTGTGCAAGGCTTTCCGTGAAGGCAAGTTACCCAACAGCTTTGACGACAATAGCTACTACAACGTCCGCACCATGAAGGCGATCGGCGCAAAGTGATTCCCCGCCCTGTTGCAGTTGTTACTGGTGGTGCAGGTTTTATCGGCAGCCACATGGTCGATTTGCTGGTCGAGCGCGGCTTTGCGGTGCGCGCCATCGATAACATGGTCGGCGGACGTGAGGAAAATCTCGCTCATCACCGCAGCAATCCGGATGTCGCACTCGAACAGCGTGACATTCGCAGCTATGCACCCGACGATGCGTTGTTTCGCGGCGTGAAGTACGTGATTCACTTCGCCGGGATCGGCGACATCGTGCCGTCAATCGAGCACCCCTTGGAATACATGTCGGCAAACGTGCAGGGCACCGTGCATATGCTCGAGTGCGCGCGCAACGCCGGTGTTCAAAAGTTCGTCTACGCTGCATCATCCTCGTGTTACGGTTTGGCGAAGACCCCGACGACCGAAGAACACGTAATTGAACCGTTGTATCCATATGCGTTATCGAAGTACCAGGGCGAGCAGGCGGCATTTCATTGGCACTCAGTTTACAAACTACCGGTGAACTCGATCCGCATTTTTAATGCATACGGAACACGTTCACGCACCTCCGGCGCATACGGCGCGGTATTTGGCGTATTTCTGCGCCAGAAGCTCGCGGGCAAGCCCTATACCGTGGTCGGCGATGGTTCGCAGGCGCGCGATTTCCTATACGTCACAGATGTCGCACGAGCGTTTCTGGCAACTGCCGAAACCAGCCGTGTAGGTCGCGTCTATAACCTCGGCGCAGGTAATCCGCAGTCGGTCAATCGACTTGTTGAGTTGCTGGGCGGCGAGAAGATACACATCCCCAAGCGCCCCGGTGAGCCAGACTGCACTTGGGCTGATATCACGCGCATCACTACCGAGCTCGACTGGAAACAGCAGGTAAGCTTCGAAGAGGGCGTTGCGAAAATTGTCGCCAACATCGATTACTGGCGCAATGCACCGTTATGGGATACCGATTCGATTGCCAAAGCCACCAAGACCTGGTTCGAATTTATGACCCCGCAAGGACTCTGATTATGGATGCTGCAAGCAAACTTCTCTATTCACACAAGATCAAAACCGCAGCTCAGATTCGCGAAGCAATCGGCCCGCGCCCGCGCAAGCACAAGGTCATCATGTGCCACGGCACGTTCGACGTGGTGCATCCGGGTCACGTACGCCACTTGCTCTATGCCAAGACAAAGGCCGACATCCTTATTGCCAGCCTGACTGCGGATGAGCACATCATGAAAGGCAACATGCGGCCCTATGTGCCCCAAGATCTGCGTGCGGTGAACTTGGCAGCACTCGAGATGGTGGATTACGTAGTGGTGGATCACGATCCAACCCCGCTTGCAAACCTGTCCATCATTCAGCCAGATTTTTTCGCCAAGGGCTATGAATACACCGCCGGCACTGTGCATCCCAAGACAAAGGAAGAGATCGACATTCTGGAAAGTTACGGCGGGGAGATGATCTTCACGCCTGGCGACATTGTCTATTCATCCTCCGCGCTGATCGAACTTGCACCGCCCTCGATCTTCATAGAAAAACTGATGACGCTGATGGAAGCTGAGGGAGTCACTTTCAAGGATCTGCGTGATACGGTCAGCATGCTAAAAGGGATACACGCCCACGTAGTCGGAGACACCATCGTCGACAGTTACACCTACTGCAGCATGATCGGTGGCATGACCAAGACCCCGACCATGAGTGTGCGCTTTGAAAAAAAGGTTGATTATGTCGGTGGCGCCGGTGTGGTAGCCAAGCATTTACGCGCTGCCGGCGCTGACGTGACTTTTTCAACCGTGCTCGGTAACGATGCCTATAAAAGTTTTGTGCTTGATGACCTCAGCACTGCCGGTGTGCACTGTATGCCGATCATAGATGAAACTCGCCCGACCACTAACAAAAACGCCATCGTTGCCGAGAACTATCGGATGCTTAAGGTTGATACACTGGACAACCGTTCGATATCCAGCAAGATTGTTGAGCAGTTGAGACAACAAATTGCCGATACAAAAACGCAGGCCGTTGCCTTCTGCGACTTTCGTCACGGTATATTCAACCGCGACACCATCCCACACCTGACCTCCGCAATTCCGGAAGGGGTGTTTCGCGTGGCCGACAGCCAAGTAGCAAGCCGCTGGGGTAATATTCTCGAATTTCAAGGTTTCGATTTAATCACACCGAATGAACGTGAGGCACGTTTTGCGCTCGGCGATCAGGACACCGTTGTTCGACCGCTTGCGCTGGAACTATACCAGCGTTCGAAATGCGGCACGCTGATTCTCAAATGCGGCGAACGCGGCATCATCACCTACAGATCCAAGTCGCCGGATTATCACGCTTTCTTCAATATCGAGACATTTGCCGACCGCATCGTTGACGCTGTAGGTGCAGGCGATGCACTGCTTGCCTATGCAACGCTTGCACTAGTTGCCACTAAAAATGATGTAATCGCCTCGATTCTCGGCAATATGGCCGCCGGCATTGAATGTGAGCATGACGGCAATTGGCCAGTCACACCCGAGATGGTGCTGAATAAGATCGAATCGATCGAAAAACTCGTTCACTACAAATAAGTTCAGGGGTTAACGATGCGTGCAGTAGTAGTCGGCCTTGGCGTACAAGGCCACAAGCGGAATGCAGTAGCAGGTAAAGATGTCGTTGCCACAGTCGACCCGTTCAATGCGGAGGCATCGTATAAACACCTTGAGGACGTGCCGCTGAGCGCATACGATGCGGCACTTCTGTGCACACCCGATGAAGTCAAGATTGACCTGCTCAAGTACCTGCTCTCCAACGGCAAGCACCTGTTGGTAGAAAAACCGCTGTTTGCTGACCGCCCCGAAGATCTGATCGAGTTGAAGGCAATCGCACGCGACAATCGTGTAGTTTGCTACACTGCCTACAACCATCGTTTCGAGCCGCATTTCGTCCGGATGAGGGACATGATCCAATCTGGGCAGCTGGGTAAGGTCTATGCGATACGCATGTTCTACGGTAACGGTACAGCGCGGTTGGTGCGTGATTCTGCTTGGCGCGACCAAGGCGCAGGGGTGCTTCCTGATCTCGGCTCCCATCTTCTGGATACCGCGCTGTTCTGGCTGGGAAAACCAGTCTCAGGTTTTAGCATCCAATCAGCCAGCTGCTTTGAAAATCGCGCTTTCGACCACGTAGCTTTTGGTGCCAATGCCAATATTGTATTGCAGCTCGAGGTCACTCTACTCTCATGGCGCAACCACTTCTATGCCGACATATTCGCCGAAAAGGGAAGTGCACACATCAATTCTCTGTGCAAGTGGGGGCCAAGTACCTTCAGTGTGCGTGACCGCAAACTGCCCAGTGGCCGACCGGACGAGGAATCAATAACGCTGGTGCAGCCAGACCCCACTTGGGCGATTGAATACAAACATTTCTGCAAGCTATGCGAGGTGGGCGAAAGCAACATAGACAACGACATTTGGATCAACGACACGTTGCGAAGTCTCGGTGAAGAACTCAAGCAAGGTAAAGGTGCCAAGCAATGTTGAATCATCTTCAACTACAGCAAGCAAAGCCAAAGCGGGTTGTCGTTCTCGGCGGAAGCGGCTTCATCGCTGGCGCCATACTCCGCAAGTTGCATGCGGACGGCATCTTGGCGATTGGCCTAGGCCGCCCGTCTCTTGACCTGCTTAAACCAGATGCTGCAGGGCAGCTTGCCGAGGCGCTTAACCCTGAAGACACACTTGTATTTGTTTCAGCCAAGGCACCGTGCCGAAATATGCAAATGCTGACCGAGAACACGCTGATGGCGGAAGCTGTATGCGCTGCACTCCAACAGCGACCAGTCGCACATGTAGTCTATATCAGTTCGGATGCGGTTTACAAAGACTCAGACAAGCCGATTACCGAGGCATCCTGCGCAGAACCGAACTCGCTGCACGGGATTATGCACCTGACGCGCGAGGTAGCACTCAGACAAGAGTATTCCGGGCCACTTGCACTGGTGCGTCCAACTCTCGTCTACGGCTACGACGACCCGCATAACGGTTATGGTCCAAATCGTTTCAGGCGCCTCGCTGCCGCAGGCAAGGAAATCGTCCTTTTTGGCAACGGAGAAGAACAGCGCGACCACGTCGATATAGAGGATGTCGCCGAGCTCGTGCGCCTGATTATTCTTCATCGCAGCACAGGCATTGCCAATGCCGTATCGGGTAAGGTCGTATCGTTTTGTGAACTAGCCCAATTTGCCGCAGCGGCATTTTCACCGAAGGTCTTAATCAAAAGTTTACCGCGCTCCGGCCCGATGCCTCATAACGGTTATCGCGCGTTCGATAACACAGCCGTGCTTGCCGCGTTTCCGGGGTTTCGATTCAAATCATGGCATGAAGGAATGTCGGCCATTTGCGCATGCCAACAGCAGGAGAATAAATAGTGAAGCAACCAGTAATTGGCTTCGTGGGTATGACGCATCTTGGCTTGGTGTCCGGGGTATCCGCAGCAGAAAAGGGATTTACACTTATTTGCTTCGATCCGGATGTACAGCGTATAGCCGCTCTACAAAAAGGAAAACTGCCTGTATCCGAACCGCAACTCGATGAACTTGTTGCGAAAAACGCCGAGCGCCTGCGCTTTACCCACGACGCAGCGGCGCTTAAGGATTGCGATGTCATCTACGTGGCTCCCGACGTTCCGACCGACGATCAGGGCTGCAGCGATCTCAATCCAATCAACCTGTTGCTCGATATTGTGTTCCAGGCATCACGCAGCGATGCCGTAATTGTCGTTCTATCCCAGGTTCCGCCTGGATTTACACGAGGCAAGCAGCAACTGGGGCGCATGCTTTATTATCAGGTGGAGACGCTCATATTTGGACGTGCCGTGGAGCGGGCACTTTTTCCAGAACGCTACATCATCGGCTGCGCAGACCCGGCAGAACCGCTTCCAGATGCCTATCGATGCTTTCTTGAAGCGCACGGTTGCCCCATTCTACCCATGCGTTATGAAAGTGCTGAGCTTGCGAAAATATCCATCAACATGTGTCTGGTTGCATCGGTCAGCACAGCCAATACTTTGGCCGAACTCTGCGAAAAGATTGGTGCCGACTGGTCCGAGATTGTCCCGGCGTTAAAGCTCGATCGTCGAATTGGCAACTATTCTTATCTTGCGCCAGGTTTAGGGATTTCTGGAGGCAACCTTGAAAGAGATTTGGCTACAGTTTGCAGGTTTGCCGAAAAACATGGAACTGATGCAGGAGTTGTTCGGGCGTGGCTGGTAAATAGCGAACACCGCAAGGGATGGCCTGCCCGAACCATACGAACGGAATTGGCGAACGGTGCGAAGAACGCAATTGTCGCAGTATGGGGGCTGGCTTATAAAGAGAATACACATTCCGTCAAGAATTCGCCCTCCCTTCTCGCCTTGTCTCAATTGCAGGACATCAGCGTAAGGCTTTATGATCCAGTTGTGTCGGCTTCCGTGGCGCAGCATCCTCAAGCGTTAGAAGCAGCTGATCCTCTTGAGGCAGCAACCGGAGCCGATGCATTAATGGTTCTTACACCATGGCCGGAATTCCGTAACGTCGCTCCTGGTGAAATTGCCAAGGTAATGAAAGGGCATCTGGTAGTTGACCCTTATTCAATATTGGATGAAAGAGCAGCGCGTGCGGCGGGCCTGCGAGTTGTTACCTTGGGTCGAGCGGCAGTCGAAGCTTCTTGGATATAATCGGCTCTTGTTTGTGGACTTATTTTCGATAAATTCATATTGCGACAATGGTAATAAAATGTGTGGGACTACTTTTTTGTGTCCGTGATGTAATTAAAAAACATATGGGGATTTATAACCATGCAACAAGAAATTGACCTATTAGCCAGACTTCCGAAACCCAAGCGAAACGTTGCTGCACGTGGCGCAGCAAAAACGCCTGAAGTTGTTGCCAAATCTCGAGAATATGGGTTTGAATATTTTGACGGACCGCGAGAATATGGCTATGGAGGCTATCGCTACGATGGACGCTGGGTGCCGATCGCCGAAGACATCGTCGCCCACTTTGGTCTCAAGCATGGGGACCGCGTGCTGGACATCGGGTGTGGCAAAGGATTTCTGGTAAAAGATTTAATGTCGGCATGCCCCGGGCTTCAAGTATTCGGCCTGGATATATCAGAATATGCTTTGAAACATTGTGAGCCTGAAGTTATAGGAAGGCTGCACCTCGGAAGCGCGGACAGCTTGCCTTTCCCTGACAAGTCCTTTGATGCGGTGATATCGATTAATACCATTCACAATCTCGAGCGCCCGCAGGTATTGCAAGCACTACAAGAGATTGAGCGGCTCGCTCCCGGGCGTGGCTTCGTTCAGGTCGACTCCTACCGCACGCCAGAGCAAAAAGAATTATTCGAAACCTGGGTGCTGACTGCAAAATACCATAATTATCCCAGCGGTTGGATCGACACGTTCCGTGAGGCAGGATACACCGGAGACTATTTCTGGACTATCGTCGAGTAGTACGCATATAAAACCACCTCCAGGAGAGCTAATTTGAGTCATTTTCAAACTGATACCGAAATTTCAAAGCAGCGCTGCAGGAAATTCCGCAAACGCATTCTTGAAATTTCCCAACAAGTGCAAGCGTTGCATATCGGATCCGCTTATTCCTGCACCGAAATCGTAGATTGCATTTATTACTGCTTGATGCACAAGGATGGCGATGGCCAATTTTTGGACACTTTCCTTATGTCGAAGGGGCATGGATGCATGATTCAGTATGCAATTCTTGAAGAAATTGGCATACTTTCCCGGCAAGACATGGATATGTACTGTAAAGCTGGTGGCAGACTGGGCTGCCACCCTGATTATGGGAACCCTGGTATTGCCGCTTCGACTGGTGCATTGGGGCATGGCCTCTCGATGGCGCTCGGAATGGCTTATGCCGAAAAGGCTCAAGGCAAAAACAGCACTGTTTATTGTGTGGTGTCAGATGGTGAACTTCAGGAAGGTTCTACTTGGGAGGCAACATTGATGGCCTCCTCACTGAAGGTCAATAACTTGGTAGCGTTTGTCGACAACAACGATTTTCAGAGCCTTGGGCGCACAAGCATCACTCATCCGAGTTTTTATCCTGTGGTCGAAAAGTACCTCTCTTTTGGGTGGGAGGCGATTGAAGTTGATGGGCACGACACGCAAGCGATTTATGCCGCTGTAAAGTCGCGCAAGGGTGACCGGCCGCTAATGGTTATCTGCAAGACCACAAAAGGCAAGGGTGTCAGCTTCATGGAAAATGTACCTATATGGCATTACCGCTCACCCAATCCCGATGAATATCGCCAAGCACTTGCCGAAATTGGAGCCAACGAAACATGAGAAATACTTTTTCCGCTACGCTCTACGAGTGCGCCAAGGCAGATCCGCGCGTATACATTGTGGTTGCCGACATTTCACCAGCAGGGTCGATGGCCAAATTTCAAACAGAATATCCTGAGAGATTTATTAACGTAGGAGTCGCCGAACAAGTAATGATCGGGATAGCTGCCGGCCTTGCGCTGAAAGGATGCCGCCCATTTGCCTACACGATTGCGACATTCTCGCTTTATCGCCCGTTTGAGATGGTTCGCAATGATCTCGGCTATCAAAATCTTCCCGTGACGGTAGTCGGCATGGGAGCGGGCATCATCTATTCCACCTTGGGGGGCACGCATCATACGCAAGAGGACATTGCGGTGGCAGGCGCGATTCCAAACATGCAAATACTTGCACCCTGTGATCCGCTGGAGTGTACTGATGCCACCAGATACTGCGCAACCGAAAATAACGGCCCAATGTACCTTCGCATCGGGAAGGCCGGCGAGCCGACCCTTACCGAAAATGCCGTAGAGCCTTTCGTATTTGGCAAACTTCGCTATCTGCGCCGTGGCGAGGACGTATGCATCATATCTTATGGCGTAATAATGAAACTTGCACAGGAAATCGCCGACCACCTTCAGTCCACCGGAAAATCGGTATCACTCGTCTCTTGCCATACGATAAAGCCACTCGATCGTGATGGTATAGAGCGGGCTTTGCATACTCACAAGCATGTAATCGTTATCGAGGAACATGCCCCGCAAGGCGGTGTGGCGCCACAAACAAAACAAATTGCCTGGGATACCGCAGCCCGTTGTCGGCTTGATACGTTCACGCTTAAGGATGAATTCATACACAACTACGGCAGCTACGAAAATTTATTGGCATCGCATGGTATTTCTCGCGAATTGATACTGGCAAAAATCGGTAACCCCTGATGGAACTGGCGGAAATAGAATCCCGTATTAAAGACTGGAAGTTGGCTTTAGAAGGCGGGACGAAAGTTCGGCAGAGCCACTTACCCCGTCGCATTGCAATGGGTGACGCTGAGGTGGGAATGCTGGAAGAAGCGATCTCTGCCTATCGTGCCGAGCAGGTCGACCCTGGATATCAGGGCATCTACGAAAAGCGCTACACGGACGATTTTGTTGCACACATGGGCGGCGGGTATGCAGATGCTGTTGCCACAGGAACAGCATCTGTGTTTATTGCTATTGCTGCGCTGGATTTGACCCGTGGAAGCGAAGTCATTGTTTCGCCGATCACCGACCCGGGAACAATTTCTGCGATCATTTTAAATGGTCTTCGCCCTCGCTTGGCTGATTCGAGACCCAATGATTACAACATGGGTGCCAGTCAGGTGCGAGAACGCCTCACACCGGAGGTTTCAGCCATCGTTGTTGTCCACTCGGCGGGGCAAGCGACCGAGATAGAACTTATTATGGATGTCGCGCGCGATAGAGGCATTGCGGTTATTGAAGATTGCAGCCAAGCCCATGGTGCAACACGGATGGGGCGCCCCGTTGGGACGTTCGGTGACATTGCAGCGTTTTCTACCATGTATCGCAAAATTCACATTACCGGTGGGTCAGGCGGTGTTGTTTATTCGAACAACATTGATCTATATCGCAATGCTCTTGCGCACGCAGACAGGGGTAAACCAAGGTGGCGTAGCGATTTCAATGATCGCGATCCGTCAAACTACCTTTTCCCGGCGCTGAACTGGAACACGGACGAATTGTCATGTGCCATCGGAATTGCATCCCTGAAACGGTTGAACGATACCATCGTCAAACGGCTCGCCTTTGTGTCCGAGCTGGCGGCGCTGATGGCCGAAATGAATACGATGTTCAATATTTATAATTGGACTCCATGCGACTCGCCATTCATTGTCCCGATCTATGTCGACATGACACGAACCAAGCGAACCAAAACAGAAATAGCAGAAGCAATAAAGGCTGAAGGCATTGATTTGAACCCGCATTATGCTTATGTGGTTTCAGAATGGAAGTGGGTACTCCCCCATCTCGCCGATAACTTCAATACCCCACAGGCGCTGGACGCTAGAAACCGGAGCTTTTGCCTTTATCTTAATGAGAACTATGGCACTGAGGAGGCGGCTGACACGGCAGCCGCATTACTCAAAATTCATCGGGCGATGAGTTCGGATCCCAAGCCCAGCCGGACTATCCACTTGGTGGAGGCATAGCTTGGGGCTACCCGTATGGGGCAGCCCACTGCCTACTTTAGCGATGTCGGATGCCGTAGCTGCCATCATTCAAACCCCAGAAGGAAAGCTCCTGATGCAACTCAGGGATGCCAAACCGAATATTTGGTATCCGGCATCGTGGGGCTGCTTTGGTGGTGCGCTTGATAAAGGCGAAACCCCGCTAACAGCTTTACGACGTGAGCTATTCGAGGAACTTGAACTATCATTTGAGAAATACAAATTTGTGAGTCGACTTGAATTCGACTTACACCCAATGGAGCTTGGCAATTATTTTCGTGAGTATTATTTAGTTGAGCCTACGGAAAAAGAATTGTCATGCTTGGTGTTACATGAAGGCGAAAGATTGGAAGAATTTTCTTTTGAAGAACTGGCTGACATTCCGCTGACGCCCTATGACGCTTTCGCCATTCATCTTTATTGGATGAAAAACGAGAGCATACTGATAAAATAGACAGCACTTTTGACAGCGCTACTGGTTGTTATAATTTCCAGTAAAAACTGATGCCGCTGCTCATTCTGCGGCATAATGCGCGCCTCGTTTTTTGAAAGCCTGACGCAATGAACGCTACGCGCTACCCTCTCCTCAATCCTGATGAAACAACTAGCCATTCGGCTAAGCCCGCAAGCGGGCAAGCTGCTGATTATCTCCCGCTTGCGGGAGAGGAGGCAAACAAGAAAGTCATTTTATGAAAATCACGGTAATCGGTTCCGGCTATGTCGGATTGGTATCCGGCGCATGTCTCGCCGAACTGGGCAACGATGTCGTCTGTCTGGATGTCGATCCGAAGAAGATCGATATTCTCAACAACGGCGGCGTGCCGATCTACGAACCCGGCCTGGAAGACGTCATCAAGAGCAACGTCGCTGCTGGTCGCCTGCGCTTCACCACCGATGTGGCCGAAAGCGTGGCGCACGGGCTGGTGCAGATGATTGCGGTGGGCACACCTTCCGGCGAGGATGGCTCGGCCGACCTGCAATACGTCATCG
>JAQTMZ010000011.1:76858-97056 GCA_028714075.1 Gallionella sp. | reverse complement strand
CGTGTGGTGATAGCTAACCACCACAGAGAGAAAGATACAAGGTCGAGCCTTAAGGATGGGCTCAAGCTTCCTCTGCTTCGTGTGGTGATAGCTAACCACCACAGAGAGAAAGATACAAGGTTGGGTTGAGCGCAGCGATACCCAACCTACGTGCTGGTGGTTCGACAAGGCCCTTCGACAAGCTCAGGGCGAACGGAAATTTTTGGCGTCAGTTTTTTGATACGGCGGATAACGCTACGCTCATCCGCCCTACCTTTAGCCACGCTCAAAAATCAAATCTTCCCCGATACCGCCGCTTCCGCAAACGTCGCCATCCCGTTATGCAACGCACACGCCAGTTGCAGCAGCGGCACGGCCATCGCGGCACCGCTGCCTTCGCCGAGGCGCATGCTGAGTTGCAGCAGCGGTTGCGCGTTGAGCGCGGCGAGCACGCACTGGTGGCCGGGCTCGGCGGAGATATGCGCAAAGATCAGCCAGCTGCTCATGCAGGGATTGAAGCGCACCGCGACCAGCGCTGCAACCGAGCTGATGAATCCATCCACCAGCACCGGAATGCCGTTTTGCGCGGCGGCCAGATATGCGCCGGTCAGCGCGGCGATCTCGAAACCGCCCAGGTGGCGCATTACATCCAGCGGTTGTGCCAGGCTGGCCTGATGCAGGTTCAGCGCGCGCTGGATGACGATAGCCTTGTGTGCCACACCTTTGTCGTCCAGTCCGGTGCCGGGGCCTGCCAGCAACTGCGGTGATTCGTGCAGCAGTGCGCAGGCGACGGCGCTTGCCGAGGTGGTGTTGGCGATGCCCATTTCGCCGCCGATGAACAGTTGCGCGCCGTCCTGTTTTGCGCGTAACGCCGCCGCCCGCCCGGCTTGCAACGCCGCCGCCAGTTGCGCTTCGGTCATCGCCGAGTCACGCGCAAGATTTGCCGTGCCTGCTGCGATGCGTTCATCGCGCACGTTTGCCAATGGCTCGACCGGCGACACCGTGCCGAGGTTGACGACTTCCAGCGTGGCGTTCAGGCGTTTTGCCAGCACGCTGATTGCCGCGCCGCCGCGCGCAAAGTTGCGCACCATTTCCGCGGTCACGGCCTGCGGAAAGGCGGATACGCCCTCTGCCGCGACGCCGTGATCGGCGGCGAAGATGCTGATATGGGCGCGCTCCATCTGCGGTTTGTCCGTGCCTTGCAGCGCGGACAATTGCACCGCAATGGCTTCCAGCCTGCCCAATGAGCCGGGCGGTTTGGTGAGTTGTCCCTGGCGCGCCAGCGCCGCCGCGCGCGATGCTTCACTCAATACGGCACAGGGTTGTGCCAGCCAATCGGTATTCATAATTTACTCCTCAAAAATAGGTAATGCGTTTCTCGTGGCTGGAATCGCGCGCATGGCGCACGCTACATTGTTGCGATAATCACTTCACCACCAGCGGCAATCCCGCCACCATCAAAATCACGCGCTCGCACAATGCGGCTAATTGCTGGTGCAACCGCCCCGCCTCGTCGCAATAGCGGCGCGACAATTCGCCCAGCGGCACGATGCCCATATTGGTTTCGTTGCCGACCAGGATGATCTGCCCGGGCAGGTGCGGCAGCACTTCCAGCAATGCGGCGCACTCGCGGCGCAAGTCAGCTTCTGTCGTATCGCACAGCAACTGCGTCAGCCACAGCGTCACGCAATCCACCAGCACGCAACGCTGCGCGCTGGCCTCGCGCCGTAAAACTTCGGCCAGATTCTGCCCGGCCTCGACCGATAGCCAGTTCTCCGGCCGGCGCGCCTGGTGTTCCGCGACGCGCCGCTGCATTTCGGCATCGCGCGCCTGTGCGGTGGCGATATACACCACCTGCAACCCGGAAGCCTGTGCATGCTGCTCTGCCAGGCGGCTTTTGCCGGAGCGCACGCCGCCGAGGATCAATTCTTTCATGTCACCTCACCCAAAGCGAATAATTTAGCCAGTATCGCGGTGTCCAGATGTTGCTCCACCGCATCGGCGAGCCGGTCGATATCCGCCTCACGGCGCGCATGATAATCCGGCGTGATGACTTCGCCTAATCCGGCCCAGCGCAGCAGCGCATCGGTGGCCTGTTGCGATTCGAACAGGCCATGCAGATAAGTGGCGAAAATCTGCCCGTCACTGCTGATTGCCCCGTCTGCACCGTGCTCAAGTTGCGCTGCCGGATGTTGCAGCGCGCGCCCGACAGAAACCCCGGCATGTATCTCGTAGCCTGCCACCGGCGCACCTTCCAGCGTCAGCGTGCCGCACGCATTGCGCAACTGTTTTTCTGCTTGCAGCGTGGTACTCAATTCCAGCAGGCCCAACCCGGTGCTGCTGCCGGTTTCGCCCTCGATGCCGAGCGGGTCGTGAATGGCTTGCCCCAGCATCTGCAAGCCGCCGCAAATGCCGATCAGTTTGCCGCCATAGCGCAGATGGCGTTGTAGCGCGGCTTCCCAGCCTGCCTCGTGCAAACTGGCCAGGTCGCTGCGCACGCTCTTGCTGCCCGGCAGGATAATCAAGTCGGCAGGGGGAACGGCCTCGCCCAGCGCGACAAAGCTGAATTCGATTTGCGGGTGCAGGCGCAACGGATCGAAGTCGGTGTGATTGCTGATATGCGGCAGCACCGGCACGATCACGCGCAGCTTTTCGCTTTGCGCACCCTCCCCCCCAGCCCCTCTGATGGAACTACTAGCCATTCGACTAGGCTGGCCAGAAACGCCTGCCAAGTCGCTGGTTATCCCGCTTGCGGGAGAGGGGAGTGAAATTGCATCTTCCGCTTCCAGATGCAGGTCGCGCAGATAAGGCAGCACGCCGAGCACCGGCTTGCCGGTGCGCTGCTCCAGCCAGTCCAGGCCGGGCTGCAACAACGCCAGGTCGCCGCGAAAGCGGTTGATGACAAAGCCGGCCACGCGTGCCTGTTCGCTCTCGCTCAATAAAGCCAGCGTGCCGACCAGATGGGCGAACACGCCGCCCTTGTCGATGTCGGCGATCAGGATCACCGGGCAATCCGCCGCTTCGGCGAAGCCCATGTTGGCGATGTCGTTCTCGCGCAGATTGATTTCGGCGGGACTGCCCGCGCCTTCCACGACGATCACCGCATATTGTTCGCTCAGGCGCCGGTGTGATTGCAGCACCGCCGCGCGTGCGGTGCTTTTATATTCGTGATATTGCAGCGCTTCCATGTTGCCGATCGCATGGCCGTGGATGATGACCTGCGCGCCGGTGTCGCTGTTCGGCTTGAGCAGCACCGGGTTCATGTCGGTGTGCGGCGCAAGGCGTGCGGCCTGCGCCTGCACCGCCTGCGCACGGCCGATCTCGCCGCCGTCGCCGGTCACCGCGCTGTTCAGTGCCATGTTCTGCGGCTTGAACGGTGCGACGCGCACATCTTGCCGCACCAGCCAGCGGCACAACGCCGCGACCAGCGTGCTCTTGCCCGCATCGGAAGTGGTGCCCTGTACCATCACGGTTCGCGCAGTCATTCGCTTACCCTGTTTAGCTTTTGAAAAGCTGTTTTCCGCAGATTACACAGATTAAACAGGATTAAACCTTCAGATACCGAAGCTAAACTCGATAACTCGTTATATGAGAAGTTCATTATCGAAGGCCGCCTGAAAATCTGCGTGAATCTGTGTAATCTGCGGACTGGATCGCTTTTAGTGCTTCAGCCAGACGCGCCCACTGCGCCTCATCGCGCGGCAGGCCGAAACGCACGCTGGATGGTGCGTCATACAAACGGGTCAGGATACCCTGCCGCGCCAGTTGCTGATGCACGCTCGCGGCATCCGCGCAGCACACCCACTGGAACAGGCTGCTGCTGCCGCTCGGCGGCAAGCCGTGTGTATTCAGCAAATCCGCCAGACGTCGTGACGCGGGCAGCAAAGCCTTGCGCGCCGCCTGTTGCCAAGCCGTGTCGCGCAACGCCAGTGTCGCCACATGGCGCGATGGCGCGGCAATCGGCCACGGCCCCAGCAACTCGGCCAGCGCTTGCAGAATAGTTTCTTCCGCCAGCACGAAACCGACCCGCGCACCGGCCAGCCCGAAAAATTTTCCCAGCGAACGCAGCACGATCAAGCCGGGGGTTGGGCAAATAGATGCGAGGCTATGTTCGGGCGCGGCGTCGATGAACGCCTCATCCACCACCAGCCAGCCGCCGCGCGCCGCCAGTTGCGCGTGCAGGCGCAGCAATTCATCGCGACTGAAAAGTTTGCCGGTGGGATTGTTCGGGTTGACGATGACTACGGCTTGCGCGGTTGTGCCTGCTTGCAGAATCTCGGTCGCGGGCACACCGATAACCTGGTGGCCGTGGCGCTGCCAGGCGTGCGCGTGTTCCGCATAACTCGGTGCGACGAGCGCTACTTGCGCGGGCGGGCGCAACATCGGCAGGGTTTGAATCGCGGCCTGCGAACCGGCCACCGCCAACAATTTCGTTGTGCCGTAACAGGCCTGCGCGGCCGCATGCAGATCGTCGTCATCCTGCGGCAAGCGTTGCCAGATGTCGCCCGGCACGACAGGTACCGGCCAGCCGTTCGGATTGATGCCGGTGGATAAATCCAGCCAATCCGCTTCGGCTATGTTGTATTGCCGCGCCGCGTGGCGCAGCCGTCCGCCATGCTCAAGCATGCTGCCATCCCGACAACAGCAGCGCACCCAGCGCAATGACGCTCAGCCAAGCGTACAGGGTGTGGCGCACCAGCTGCACGGCGCGCGCAATGTCCGCCGCGCCTGCCGCCATGCCGCAGCCCAGCAGCGGGCGCTGTTCCAGTTCGCCGTGATAGATCGCCGCGCCGCCGAGCTGTATGCGCAACGCGCCCGCCCCGGCAGCCATTACCGGCCCGGCATTCGGGCTTTCCCATGCGGCGGCCTGTTGCCGCCAGCAATGCAGCGCGCTGCGCGTGTGGCCGAGCAGCGCGTAACTCAATGCGGTCAATCGTGCCGGAATAAAGTTCAATACGTCATCCAGCCGCGCCGCCGCCCAGCCGAAATAGTTATAGCGCGCGTTGCGGTAACCCCACATCGCATCCAGCGTGTTGCTCAGCCGGTACAGCACCACGCCCGGCGCACCCGCCAGCGCAAACCAGAACAGCGCGGCGAAGATCGCATCGTTGCCGTTTTCCAGTACCGACTCCACCGTGGCGCGCGCCACGCCGGATTCGTCCAGTTGGCTGGTATCGCGGCTGACCATCAAGCTCACCTGACGGCGCGCATCCGGCAGATCTCCGGCGGAAAAAGCATGCGCCACGCGCCCGGCATGTTCGCCCAAACTGCGCGGGGCGATGGCGAAATACAGCACCACGATGGAAAACAGTGCGCCGAAAATTGCGAGTTGTTGCAGCAGCGCCGCGAGAGCTGCGAGTGGAAGCAGCAACACGCATACGGCGGCAATGCCGCGCATATAAAGCATGGCGGGAGGCGCATCCGCCGACCCGTAAAATACTTTTTCAACGCGCTGTGCCAGCCAGCCGAAACCGGCCAGCGGATGAAAGCGGCGCGGCTCACCCAATAGTTGATCGAACAATACCGCCGCCAATATCATTGACGGCGCTGCCAGCTGATTAAAAAAAGCTACTGTTTGCATTATTTGAAGATCGGGTAATGGGCGGCGCGTCCGGTATCGGCGGGCGATGGGTAGTTTCGATTCACAATGCAGGAACACACCCTGCAAAAACCAACTACATCCCCGGCAACATGCCTTTCATGCCGCGCATCATCTTCGCCATGCCGCCGCCCTTGCCGAACATTTTCATCATTTTTTGCATTTGCTCGAACTGGTTGAGCAGCTGGTTGACGTGCATCACCTGCACGCCGGCGCCCATCGCGATACGCCGCTTGCGCGAGGCCTTGATGAGTTCCGGTTTGCTGCGTTCCAGCGGGGTCATCGAGTTGATGATGCCTTCGATGCGGCTGATCTGTTTGTCATCCATCTTGGAACCGGCGGCGGCTTGGCTGAGCTGCGCGGGCAGCTTGTCCATCAGCGCCGACATGCCGCCCATCTTGCGCATTTGCACGATCTGCATCTTGAAATCGTTGAGGTCGAAGCTCTTGCCACTTTTTATCTTTTTGGCGAGCTTCTCGGCTTCGGCATGATCGACGCCGCGCTGCGCCTCCTCGATCAGCGACAGCACATCGCCCATGCCGAGCACGCGCGATGCCATGCGCTCGGGATGGAACGCTTCGAGGCCGTTGAGTTTCTCGCTCACGCCGACGAACTTGATCGGTTTGCCGGTGATCTGGCGTACCGACAAGGCCGCGCCGCCGCGCGCATCGCCGTCCAGCTTGGTGAGGATCACGCCGGTCAGCGGCAGCGTTTCGCCGAACGCCTTGGCGGTGTTTATCGCATCCTGTCCGGTCATCGCATCGACCACGAACAGCGTCTCGATCGGCTTGAGCGCGGCGTGCAGTTGCCGGATTTCTTCCATCATCGCGGCATCGATGGCCAATCGCCCGGCGGTATCGACGATCAGCACATCGTGATAATGCTTGCGCGCAAAGTCCAGTGCGGCCAGCGCGATGTCCTGCGGTTTCTGGCTGATGTCCGAGGCGAAGAAATCGATTTCCAGTTGCTGCGCCAGCATGCGCAACTGCTCGATCGCGGCGGGTCGGTATATGTCGCAACTGACCAGCAGCACTTTCTTCTTGTGCTGGTCGCGCAGTAATTTCGCGAGTTTGCCGCTGGTGGTGGTCTTGCCCGCACCCTGCAAACCGGCCATCAGAATCACGGCGGGCGGGGTGATCGCGAGGTTCAGCGCATCGTTGTGCTCGCCCATCAGTTTGGTGAGTTCGCGATGCACCACGCCGATCAGCGCCTGTCCCGGATTCAGGTTGCCGATGACCTCCTGCCCGAGCGCGGCCTGCTTGACCTGCGCGATGAATTCCTTGACGACCGGCAGCGCCACGTCGGCTTCGAGCAGCGCCATACGCACTTCGCGCAGCGTGTCCTGGATGTTGCTTTCGGTGAGGCGCGCCTGTCCGCGCAGGGTTTTGATGACGCCGGAGAGGCGATTGGTTAGATTATCCAGCATAGGCGTTTCGGTTGGCCTGTTGGTAGGCACTCATACAGATGGTGTAGAATTCGCCAAGTCTAAAACATCCTGACAAAAATGCCTAATGTTCTCCTTTCATTGATCGCCTTTGCCGCCTACGGGGTGCTCGCCGCCTATTTCTGGCGGGCGCAGGCGCGCGGCGAGGGAGATAAAGCGAGTCGCGGGGCGATGGGGCATCTGGTGCTGGCACCGCTGGCTCTGCACGGCTATTTGCTCACGCAGGACGTGCTCGGCGGCGGCGGATTCAACCTGAGCATGACCAACGCTCTATCGCTGATCATCTGGCTGACCTTGCTGGTGTATTCGGTGGCACGTTTTTTCTACCCCATCGGCGGGTTGCAGGCGCTGGTGCTGCCCCTGGCGGCGCTGACCGTGTTGCTGCCGGAGCTTTTCCCGTCCGCGCATCAACTGGAAAATACCGGCTTGTTCGCCTTCAGGGCGCATATCACCGCCGCGATGCTGGCCTACAGCCTGTTTACCATCGCCGTGCTGCACGCGGTGCTGATCTCGCAGGTGGAAAAACGCCTGCATCACGCCACCTTGCCGCGCATCCTGCAAAACCTCCCGCCGCTGCTCACCATGGAAACCCTGCTGTTCCGCATGATCGGCATCGGCTTCGTGCTGCTGACCCTGACGCTGGCATCCGGCATGCTGTTTTCCGAGGAGATATTCGGCAAGGCCTGGCAATTCAATCACAAGGCGCTGTTTGGCATTGTTTCCTGGCTGGTGTTCGCCGTGCTGTTGTGGGGACATCGTTTTTACGGCTGGCGCGGGCGCATCGCGGTGCGCTGGACGGTGAGCGGTTTCGTATTCCTGTTGCTGGCCTATCTGGGCAGCAAATTTGTCCTCGAAGTATTGCTGCACCGATAGCCTGAGCCGGACAAGCCGGGGCTAAAAACGAACAGTAACCGTAGGCTGGCGGTGAGCAGCGCGAACCCCAGCATGTTCAAGGCCACTTGGCGCTGGGGTTCGTACCTCACCACCAGCCTACGAGCTATTGAATGGCCGACTCTATAAATCCGTAAGCCACACAAACCAGCCGAACATGCCTTATCCGGATACCCGCCACCGCTTGATAGATATGCTGAAGCAATTCGGTATAGCCGCGCTCTATGCGTCGCTCATTTATATCGAGCATCTCTATTTCGAGAGTGATGCGGTCATGGGCTCTTTTGAGCCGGCCAGCGGGCTGGCGCTGGCCGTGCTGCTGCTTTGCGGAAAGCGCTATGTCGGGAGCGTGTTCCTCGGGGCGCTTCTTGCCAATGCCATGCAACACCCCTTCATGGAGGCCGCCGCCATTTCATCGGGCGATACCCTGCAGGCATTTTGCGGCGCCTGGCTGCTCACGCGCAATGCCGGGTTCGACCGGGCCATTCATTCGTTGAATGACTATCTGCGCCTGCTTTTTCTGGGGGGATGCGTTTCCGTCGGCATCGGCGCCCTGACCGCAGTTTCTGCATTACTGGTTTCCGGGTTTGTCACCCCCGAAACATCTTCCCGTGAACTGCTCGGTTGGTGGATGGGCGATATGCTCGGGGTCATCCTGATTGCCCCACTGATACTGGTCTGCTGGCAAACAAGAAATGACTGGCGCGGGGCGAAGCGGATAGCCGAGGCTGCATTGCTGCTTGGCCTGACATTTTTGGTTGGGCAGACTGTTTTTCTTGGCTGGTTCCACGTTGCGCTTGGTCTGTCGGATTATGTGGTTAAAGGTTACTGGGTATTTCTTTGTGTTGTCTGGGTTGCGGTGCGTTTGGGAACCCGTGGCACAGTGATTGCCATAAACATGGCGGCGGTTCAGGGGCTGCTGGGCGCGCAGCATGGAGTCGGTTACTTCGCCAACGGCACCGCAGGTGCTCAACTGGATTACTGGCTTTACACGTTGACTTTATCCGTGGTTGGCATGGCACTGGCGACATATATCTCCGGGCAGAAGCGATCGGAAGAAGCGCTGCGCCGCTCCGAGACAAAATTCCGTGCACTTTATGACGCGACACCCGATGCAGTGCATCTGTTGGATGAAGAAGGAAGGATTGTTGGGTGCAACCGGGCATCCCTAGATATGATTGGTTGCGCCACCAAGAAAGAGCTTTTCACAAAATCTCCCGCCGACCTTACGCCGCCGGAACAACCGTGCGGCACAAACTCCTCGATATTGGCCTATCGGCATATCGCCACGGCGCTGGAAAAAGGCAGCCACCGCTTCGATTGGGTGTGCAAACGGCTCGACAACGGCAAGCAATTCCATGTCGAAACATTGCTCACCGCCATGATGCTGGATGGCAAACAGGTTATCCAGGTAATTTGCCGCGACATTACCGAGCGCAAGGCGGCAGATGATGCGCTACGCCAATCCGAACTAAAATTCCGCACGCTCTTTGAGTCAACCAACGACGCGGTGATGCTGATGGATGAAAAGGGTTTTCTCGATTGCAACCGGGCGACACTGGAAATGATCGGTTGCGCCACAAAGGAAGAATTCTGCTCAAAACATCCTGCCGATTTATCACCACCGCAGCAGCCTTGCGGAACGAGTTCTTTTATTCTTGCCAACCGACATATTGCTGCGGCGCTGAGTGAAGGTGGCCGACGCTTCGAATGGGTGAGCAAACGGGCCGATAATGGCAGGATATTTACCGCCGATGTGCTGCTCAGCGCCATGGAGTTGGAAGGCAGGCTTGTTCTCCAAGTGGTTATTCGCGACATCACCGGACACAAACAGAGCGAGGAACGCCTCCGGCAAAGCAAGGAGAGGCTGCGTGCCTATCTGGACAACATCTCCGACACCATCTGGGTAATTGGTGCGAATATGGACATGGTCTATGTTTCATCCGGTGTCACGCGCCTGCTGGGTGTTTTACCCGAGGAGCTGATCGGACAGCCAAGCGCCCAGGTCATTCACCCGGACGACATGGTCATCATAGGCGATGCTATGCAATATGTGATGGGACATCCCGGTGAGCCCAAGACGGTCCAGTACCGGGTCAGGCACAAGGATGGCCGCTGGATACCCGTGGAGAGCACCGGCATAAACTTGCTGGACAATCCGGCGATCAACGGCGTGCTCGTCGCCATGCGGGATATCACCGAGCGCAGGCTGGCGGAGAAGGCGCTACTGGAAAGCAAAAATCAATTGCAAGCCACGCTCGATGCCATTCCGGACCTGTTGTTCGAGATCGGGCCGGACGGGCGCTACCTTGACTGCCATGCTTCACACCCTGAATTGCTGGCAGCACCCGCCGAAGTGCTTGTTGGAAAAACCGTGCATGATGCCCTTCCGCCTGATGCGGCTGGGGTAGTTATGTCGGCATTGTGCGAGGCTTCTGAAAAGGGCAGTTCCTTTGGCAGACAGATCGAACTGCCGCTTCCGCAAGGCGCATCGTGGTTCGAACTCTCTGTTGCCAAAAAACTCACCCTTGCCGGGCAGGAGCCTCGTTTCATCGTGTTGTCGCGCGATATCACCGAACGCAAGGCCGCCGAGCAGCGACTGCGCGATCTCTCCGTGCATATGCTGGAAGTGCGCGAGGAAGAAAAGGCCCGCATCGCGCGCGAAATTCATGATGAGTTGGGCGGCACGCTGGCTGCCCTCAAAATGGATGCTTACTGGCTGTCGCGCAAACTGCCCGCGAACGATGAAACAGCGCCGCATATCGAACGCATCGGGTCGATGTCGCAACGGATCGACAGTGCGGTAAGCACCATGCGGCGTGTCATCACCGATTTGCGCCCAAGCATACTCGATGACCTCGGTATGCTGCCCGCACTCGAATGGCAGGCTGAGGAATTCCACAAGCGCACCGGTATCGAATGCCGGGTGAATTGCATCGAGGATGAAGCCAATCTGGACAAACACCGCTCAATCGCGCTGTTCCGCATTCTTCAGGAAACACTGACCAATGTCTCGCGCCATTCCGGCGCGTCCAAAGTGGGAATAAAATTTCACCACGGAACGAATGAAGTTATATTAATAATCAGCGACAATGGCTGCGGCATACCGGAAAATAACTTGGCTACCTCGAAATCCTACGGCATGCTCGGCATGACCGAGCGCGTCGAGCAACTGGGCGGCAAGATCATATTCAACAGCCCGCAAGAGGGCGGATTCATCGTGGCGGTGACATTGCCGCTGCCTGCCGGAAAGGAGAGCATCCAATGATTAACAAAACCCGCATCCTGATTGCAGACGACCATGCCATCGTGCGCCAGGGATTGAAGCAAATCCTGGAAGAAGAGCCGGGGATGCAGGTCGTCGCGGAATATGCCAATGGCGCCGATGCATTGGACTGGCTGCTCAACAACGACTGCGATATTGCGCTGATCGATATTGCGATGCCCGGCATGAACGGCATCAATCTGCTCAAGCAGCTTCACAAGAAAAAACCGAAATTGCCGGCGTTGATTCTCAGTATCTATGCGGAAGATCAATATGCCGTGCGCCTCGTCAAGGCCGGGGCCTCCGGCTACCTGAACAAGGAGTGCGCGCCGCTGGAAATCGTGGAGGCGGTGCGGTGCGTGGCCAGCGGCAAGAAATATCTCAGCCAGGCTGTGGTTAAAATACTCACCGAAGAAGCCGGCACCGCGCAACAGAGACCCCCGCACGAAATTCTGTCAGATCGCGAATACCAGGTCTTCATGCTGCTTGCTTCAGCCAAAACTGCCACGGACATCGCCGGCGACCTTGGCCTGAGCGTGAAAACCATCAGCACCTACCGCAGCCGTATTCTGGAAAAAATGCACTTGCACAACAACTCCGAACTGATGCACTACGCCATCGAGAACCATCTCGTGCACCACCCCGCAGCACAGGGGTAGATAATCCCGAGCCGGATAAACCGGAGGCTGTCTTCCCGTAGCTTGCTTTAGTAGGTGCGAATAAATTCGCACCTACGCGCTTTGTCCATTGTTGCGGAATTGACCTTGCGGTTTTCGCTACCCCGAATTTTGTAGGACAAATGCCGACATACATTTTTTGTGCCAACTGGCATGATTTGTCGGCTTGCGGGAAGGCTCATCACCGGCAGAAAAGTGGAAAGCTGTGCAGCTATAGGCAGAGGGCAGCATTTCAAAAAATCGCCCACGGATTAATTTTCTCCGCCCGCTAAAACCCGGAATCTATAAAGGGCAAGGAATAATGGCAAGTGCAGAGGACACGACACTCGATCTGGTGGGCATGGTTTACGATGCCGCACTGGATCAGCACAAGTGGCCGTCTTTTCTTGATGCGTTTGCACGCGCGGTGGGCGGTTGTTCTTCCATCCTGCGCTCGGCTGACTACAAAACAGGTAAAGCAAGTTTTGTCGCCAGTGTCGGCTACGATCCCGCCTGGCAGTCGGCCTATTGCAATCACTTTATCAAACTGGACTACCTGACTCCCGCGCTGAATAAATTCAAGTTGGGTGAGGTCAGGTCAAGCGACCAGGTCTTCAGCTTATCCGAACAGCGCAAGACGGAGATGTTCAACGACTACTTCATTCCACAGGACAAGGTGCATGCGCTGGGCACTCTTTTGACCAAGGACGACAGCCACACGCTATTATTTTCGGCACAGCGCGGCAAACGCGCCGGAGCATTTGGTGAAACAGAAGCGCGGCTGATGGGCATCCTTGCACCGCATGTCGCCCGTGCCGTACAGGTGCAGCGCAAAATCGGCAGGGTTACCGTCGAAAAGGAATGGGCGCTCGGCGCGCTGGATCAACTGCGCATGGGTGTGATTCTGACCAACAGTTGCGGCGCAGCGTTGTTCGTTAACCATGCGGCGGAACAACTGCTGACATCGGCTAATGGGATAAACACCCGGCAGGGCAAACTGGCCTTGTCCAGCGTAGCGGAAACTGTACTGTTTTATAAACTCATCACTGATGCGGCACAAGGCGCTCCCGGATCAAGCCGGGGAGGCGACATGCGCATCGCCCTGACCAACGGTGAATTGTTGCACTGCATGGTCATGCCCATTCCGCTGGAGCTTTCCGCACGCTGGGATATTTCTCTCGCATCGGGATGCGTTGCCGTGTTCCTCTCCAAGCCGAGCAGCTTGCAATTGCCACCCCGACGATTGGCTGAGCTGTATGGGCTCACTCCCGCAGAAGCGCGGCTGGCCGCCAAGCTGGCCGCGCTTAGGAATGTGGAGCAGGCGGCGGATGAGCTGTGCATCACCGCCCATACCGCACGCAGCCAGCTCAAATCCATCTTTGCCAAAACCGGCGCGCAGAGCCAGTCCGGGCTGATGATGCTGCTGGCAACCAGTACACTCGCGCATTGCCGCGATGATACGAAGCAGAGTGAAGATAAATAATTTAATTGTGCAGGAGCGGGCCGTGCCCGCGAGCCACTTGGTCGCGGGCACGGCCCGCTCCTGCAACTACATGGCAACCTGCGAAAATGTAGTTTAATTTTATAACGTTGGCTTGCCCGGCTTGGAATAAATAATTTTATGCAACAGATCAGGTTTTGGCTGGCAAATTCCTTGCTGGCATTGGCCGGGGCTTGCGGCCCCGCGCACGCAGAGACACCGCCCGCCGACACCGCGCCGGCATCCTTGGGCGAGGTGGTGGTCACGGCACAGAAACGCGCCCAGTCAATCGAGGACGTGCCCATCTCCATGACGGTCGTTGACCGCAAGGCGCTGGATAACACCCGCGCCGCGACGCTGGCCGACATGCAGCAACTGGTGCCGAATTTTTCCGTCGAGCCGCAGCTGGGTACGGTAAATGTGATCACGGTGCGCGGTGTCGGCGGCGGCGGGCGCAACATCGGTTTCGATACGCGCGTCGGCGTCTATGTGGATGGCATCTACATGGGACAGGCGCAAGCCCTCGACCAATCCCTGTTCGACATCGAACAAGTGGAGGTGCTGCGCGGCCCGCAGGGACATCTGTTCGGGCGCAACACCGTGGCCGGTGCGGTCAACATCACCACCCGCGCGCCGTCGGAAACCTTTGAGAGCTCCTTCCGTGCCGCTGCCGGTAATTACAACACGCGCGAAGGTTATGCCAATGTGTCCGGGCCGCTCACGGACAAACTGCTGGGCAAATTTTCTGTCGGTTATGAAGCGCGCGACGGGTTCACCACCAACCTGTTCAACAACCAAAAACTCGACGCTTTGAAACGCGCCTCGATGCGCGGCCAACTCGCCATTCATGCAACCGACCGGCTGATGATCGACCTTGCTGCCGATTATGCCGGCATCAAGCAGAATCGCGTGCTCGGCGAGGCCGTGACCGGAATGTTCGACGCCCCGTTGCCGGGCGGGCTGTACCCCAATCACACCGTCAATTACAACACCGCGCCGAACACCGATAACACGCTGTCCGGCGCCAGCCTGACGATGAACTATGACATGGTCGGCGGCAACACGCTGACCGCAATCACCGGTTACCGCCACACGCGCCAGCACCTCCAGAATGACACGGACTGGAGCCAGAACGATGTGTTTCGCGTCAATTTTACCGACGACTTCAAGCAGTTCTCCCAGGAAATCCGTATCGCATCCCCGATCAAAGGCCCACTGCGCTATGTCGCCGGTGTGTATCTGATGCATGAGTCTGCGGATACCTATCGCGTGGCGATTACCGGCCCGGCTACCGCCACGCTGGTGACGCACCCGCTTGCAGGCACGCTTCCGTTCGGCGCACTGTTCGGGCTGAATCCCGGCGACACCATACCGGTCTCGGGTACGGTGAAGACCGATTCATCCGCATTGTTCGGGTCGCTGGATTACGACCTGACCGACAAGCTGACGCTCAATCTGGGCGCGCGCTATACCTATGAAAAGAAGAGCCTGCTATACAACATCAACGGTGCGGCCAGCGGTGTTATTGGCATGGGCACCGCCGTCAACTATACCGATGGCCGCTCTGACAGCATGTTGACGCCCACGCTGGGCGCGACCTACGCGTTGGGCAAATCGCTCAACGTTTATGGAAAATACTCGACCGGTTTCAAGAGCGGCGGCTGGAATCTCGACTGGCTGACAACCAATCAGATCGCCAGCAAGTTCGATTTCAACAAGGAAACCGTCGATAGCTATGAACTGGGTCTGAAGGGTTCGGCGCCAGACCATCGCATGTCATACGACCTCGCGCTTTTCCATAGCCGCTACAAGGATTTTCAGGTGTTTCAGTTCGCCAATCTGGGCGGCGGCACGACCGAGATACAGCTCAAAAATGCGGCGAAAGCCGAAACGACCGGCGCCGAGGCCAGCCTGCGCGCGCTGGTCACCGACCGCCTGACCATCGGCGGCAATGTCGGCGTCATGCGCGCCAGGTTCAACAGCTTCCCCGGCGGGCTTACCGGTGGCGGCGATGCGGCCGGCAAACACCTGCCCGATGCGCCGGATCTGACGGCTGCCGTGACGGTCAACTACAGCATGCCCGCTCCATCCTTGGGGGGAAGGGTCGATTTCTATGGCGAATGCAGCCACCGCAACAAGTCATACAGCGGCGTGGATAACCATGCAGTCACGGATAACCTCAGCAGCAGGGACATTGTCAACGCCCGCGTATCGCTGGTCGCCGACCATCCCCGCTTCGGGCTGAGTTTATGGGTGCGCAATCTGTTCGACAACAACTACACGACAGTGCGCGGCCGCGATTTTTTCGGCAACCAGTTTGTCAAGCGCGGCGACCCGCGCACGTTTGGTGTCGAGGGCAAGTTCAGCTTATGATGGTTCGGCTGTAAAGATCCCGGAGGAAGAGAATGCAGGCTCGGCAAATTGATCCAACAATCTCGGCACAAATCGCACCGCTGTTGCCCGCCATCTACGAAGCGGCGACCAATCCGACGCGCTGGCTGGAGGCCTTTGCTCCGATAGTCAGCCTGCTTGGCGGAAATTCCGGGCTGATCTTTTCACATCAGGCGACACCGGAGCAGCAGGGCATCTGGGTGCCTTATCAGTGCGCTGGCGAAGCCTTGAAGCGTTACGCCGAGCACTATTACTCGCTCGACATCTGGATGCAGCGCGGCCACGAGCTGGGAGTTTTCGTGCCGGGCATTGTTGTGAACAGCGACGACCTGTTGCCGCGCAAGGAATTCCTCGCCTCGGTGTTCTATCGTGAGTTCCTCGCTCAACAGGACATTCACGACCTTTGTTGCGGCGTATTGCATGACGGCAGTGAGCCGGACATACCCATCGTGCATATCGCCATCTACCGTTCCCTTGCAATGCCCGTTTTCGGCGAGGCCGAAAAGGCGCTGCTGGCCGCGCTGGTTCCCCATCTGCGCGAAGCGACCCGCATCGGTTTTCGGCTCGGCGCACTCGAGCGGCGCTCCGCAATGATGCAGGCTGCCGTGGAAACCATCTCTCCGCCGTTGCTGCTGCTCGACAAACAGGGCAGCGTCGTATTTGCCAATGACAGGGCGTACGAATTTTTGGCGGCGAACGATATACTCCGTGTAGAAGCGGGCAAGCTGGCCGTCAAATCCGGGCAGCAAACAAAACTCGATGCCCTGCTCATGGATGCACGGACGGAAGAGACCTTGTTCGGAATTTCGCGCCCCTCGGACAAGCACAACATATGGCTGATCCGGATACCGATGTCGCTGGAAGAAAATGCGCCGCCCGATGCGCGGCGCCCCGCCATCGCGCTGATGATCCACGATTCTGGAAACATCGACAAAATTGATCTGGAGGGGTTTGCAAAAGCCAACGGCCTGACCCGCGCGGAATTGCGTCTGGCAAAGCTGTTGCTCGAACATGCCTCGCTTCCACCGATTGCGCAGGAGCTCAATACCAGCCTGCATACCGTGCGCAGCCAGTTGCGCACCGTTCGGGAAAAGACCGGTACGCGGCGTCAGGCGGAACTGGTGAGAATGCTGATGTCCTGGCCAAGGCGGATAAACTGATACAGAACGCACGCATCCGCGTGCAAAAAAGAAAGAGCCAATGAGTACCTCCGAAGACTCCGTACTCAAGCTGGTGGGCATGGTTTACGATGCAGCGCTGGATCAGCGCAAGTGGCCTACTTTCCTCGAAGCGTTTGCGCATGCCGTGGGCGGTTGTTCTGCGATGCTGCGCTCGACTGATTTGCAAACCAGCCAAGCCGGGTTTGTCGCCAGCGTCGGCTACGAGCCCGCGTGGCAGTCCGCCTATTGCAACCACTTCGTCAGGCTGGATTACTACAACACCATCATGAGTCAAGATACATCGGGCACGATTTTTTCATCTGACCAACATTTCGACCTGACTGAATTGCACAAGAGTGAATATTACAACGATTACCTCCTGCCTCAGGATAAGGTGCATGCGCTGGGGACTACTCTGGATAAGAATGATAGCTACTCGTTGGTATTGGGAGCTCAGCGCGGCAAACGCGCCGGTGCGTTCGGCGGAGAACAGGTGCGGCTGATGGGCATTCTCGCGCCGCATGTCAGCCGCGCGGTACAGGTGCATCGCAAAATCAGCAGCGTCACCGTCGAGAAAGATTGGGCGCTCGGCGCGCTGGGCCAATTGCGCATGGGCGTGATCCTGACCAATAGGTGCGGCACCCCGCTGTTCGTCAACCGTGCGGCGGAACACATGCTGACTCCCAGCCAGGGGATAGGCGTTTATCACGGCAGGCTGGTGTTAAACACTCCGTTGGAAACCGCACGGCTATACAAACTCATTGTTGACGCCGCACAGGATGTCCCCGGAACAACCTGTGGCGGTGATCTGCGCATCGCCATGCCCGACGGCGAATTTCTGCACTGCATGGTCACGCCGATTCCGCTGGAGCTTTCCGCGCGCTTTGATATTTCTCTCGCCTCGGGCTGCGTTGCCGTATTCCTCTCCAAGCCGGGTGGTCTGCAACTGCCACCCAAACGGCTGGCCGCGTTATATGGGCTTACCCCCGCAGAGGCGCGGTTGGCCGCCAAGCTCGCCGCATTCAGGAGCGTGGAGCAGGCCGCCGACGACCTGTGCACCACCGTTTCCACCGCACGCGCCCAGCTCAAATCGGTGTTTGCCAAGACCGGCGCACAAAACCAGGCCGGGTTGCTCATGCTGCTGGCGACCGGCACGCTGGCGCTTTGCCGCGATGAGTGAACTAATTTCATTTACCACCATATAGTGCAATATCGTATGCGCACGGTCAGTGGAATGGCTAGGCAGCACTATCTCGTCCCTGGATTATTTGATCTTTAGTCCATCCCCCTCCCCCGCAATATTTTCAAACATACTCCATTTGAGGTATGACAGGTCAAAAAGACTCTGTCATAGTCCGCCCGCGTTTGGGCAAAAACAGGCTGAAAAACAAGCCGTTTGGCATATATGTTTTTTCTTCAATAGTGTGTATATTCCGGCGTCGAAAAAATAGCACACATTTTTAGTGGCTTGGTGAATTATGAGCAGAAAAATAGTCCGTCTCAAGCATAAGCGCTTTCACACCAAGCAGATTTGCATATCGCTGGTACTGGCACTTGCCACCAATAATGCGCACGCCAACCCGATCGGCGCAGCCGTCGTCAACGGCCAAGCCAGCTTCGCCACCAAAGGCAACACCCTCACCGTCACCAACACCCCCGGCACCATCATCAACTGGCAAGGCTTCTCCATTGGCGCCAACGAGATCACCCGCTTCGCCCAGCAGTCAGCCAGTTCCGCCGTACTCAACCGCGTCATCGCCAACAACCCCAGCAACATCCTCGGCAGCCTGCAATCCAACGGGCGCGTGTTCCTCGTCAACCCCAGCGGCATCGTGTTCGGCGCAAACGCCACCGTCAACGTCGCGGGCATGGTCGCCTCCACCCTCAATATCAGCAACGCCGACTTCCTCGCCGGGCGCAACAACTTCACCAGCGTCCCCGGCGCACAGAACATCAGCAACGCGGGCAACCTCACCGCCCAAAATGGCGGGCAGATTTATCTGATCGCCCCCAATGTCGAAAACACCGGCATCGTCAACGCCCCGAGCGGCGAGATACTGTTGGCCGCCGGACACAGCGTCGAACTGGTCAACAGCAACGACCCCAACCTCAGGGTCAACATCACCGCCCCGGCGGGTAGTGCCACCAACGTCGGCCAACTGGTCGCCTCCTCCGGCAGCCTTGGCCTGTTCGGTGCGGTCGTCAAGAACAGCGGCACCGTCAATGCCAACAGCGCCACGCTGCAAGGCGGCAAGATCGTATTCAAAGCCAGCCAGCGCGCTGAAGTATCCGGCACGGTCACGGCCAACGGCACAACCGGCGGCACCATCCAGGCGCTCGGCAATCAAGTCGGCATCATGGACGGCGCAACCGTCACCGCCAACGGCACCCAAGGCGGCGGAACGGTTCTGATAGGCGGCGACTATCAGGGCAAAAATCCCAACGTACAAAACGCCCAGGTAACCTATGTTGCCCCGACCGCCAGCATCAGCGCCGATGCCACGCAAAACGGCAACGGCGGCAAACTCATCGTCTGGTCTGACAGCACTACCAGAGCCTACGGCAACCTCTCGGCCAAAGGTGGCGTGAATGGGGGCAACGGCGGCTTCATCGAAACTTCCGGCCACTATCTGGATGTCGCGGGTATCAGGATTGATGCAACCGCGCTGAATGGAAATGCAGGCAACTGGTTGCTCGACCCGATCAACGTCACCATCACCGCCACGGCCGATGCGGGTGGTGCGCTGGCAGGCACGGCACCGAGCATCTGGACCCCCACGCTTACCGGCTCGACCATCACTAACGCTACTATTAACGCAGCGCTGAATGCGGGCACCAGCGTCACCATCACCACCACGGGTGGACTTGCCGAAGCAGGCAATATCACCGTCAGCGCAGCCATTGCCAAAACCGCAGGAGCTGCCGCTACGTTGACCTTGCAGGCGGATGGCAGCATCGCCATCAACCAGCCCATCACCTCTACCGTCGGCGCGCTCAATCTCTTGCTCAACTACGGCACTGCGGGTAGCGCGACGGTGGCGAGCACCCTGGGTTTATTGGGCGGTACGCTGGATGTGCAAAAGGCGGGGGTGGTTGGTTCGGGTACGCTAAACAGCAACAACGCGACACTGAACGGTGTGACGATCGGCAGCAACCTGACGATGAACGGAAACTACAGCATCACCAACGGGATCACGCTGGCGAATGGCGTGACGGTGAGTCAGGGCGGCACTTACAATCAATGGTCATTCAACAGCCCGGGCGTGAACCACATCGCGACGACGGGCACGGCCACGCTGAACAGCAACTGGGGGGTTTTTTATATTGGACTTT
>JAQTMZ010000011.1:0-76758 GCA_028714075.1 Gallionella sp. | reverse complement strand
TTCACCAATGCTGCGACGGGCATCATCACGGCATTGCCGGGCGCCACGCAGCAGATTCGCGGCTCGACGTTCACCAACAGCGGCACGATCAACGTCAGCGGCGGCACGGTGAACGTTGCGCCGACCAACTGGACCAACCCGGGCACGATCAACGTCAACAGCGGTACGCTGAATCTGAACAGCCCTTTCACAGCGGCTTACCTGACGCCTACCACGAACTACACGCGCACAGCGGGTAGCACAGTGAACATGAACGGCACCTACACCAACACGGGTGCGACACTGGATGTGGGCAGCGCAGGTTTGTTCGGTGCGGGCGGATTGAGTTCGTTTAGTGGTGCGATAGTCGGCGGCACGATCACCAGCACGGATGCCAGCCCGGTTCTGAACAGCAACAACGCGACACTGAACGGTGTGACGATCGGCAGCAACCTGACGATGAACGGAAACTACAGCATCACCAACGGGATCACGCTGGCGAACGGCGTGACGGTGAGTCAGGGCGGCACTTACAATCAATGGTCATTCAACAGCCCGGGCGTGAACCACATCGCGACGACGGGCACGGCCACGCTGAACAGCAACTGGGGGGTTTTTTATATTGGACTTTCTGCGTGCTGTGCGGGCGGGGACACGCTGCAAATAGACAGCGGCGTGACATTGCAGGGCTACGGCTCTTTCAATAACTACTGGGGGCCGAACAACGTCATCAACGCGGGCACGATCATCTCGAACGCGAACACGGGTGTTTTCTACTTCGATACCACGAACTTCACCAATGCTGCGACGGGCATCATCACGGCATTGCCGGGCGCCACGCAGCAGATTCGCGGCTCGACGTTCACCAACAGCGGCACGATCAACGTCAGCGGCGGCACGGTGAACGTTGCGCCGACCACGTTCACCCAATCCGGCATCATCAACGCCTCAACCGGCGCTACATTCAACCGAGCCGCCGGTTTCACCAACACCGGCACCTTGTCCGGCAGCGGCACTATTGTCGTCGGCACCGGCGCAGCCAAGCTAGTCAACCAAGGCACCATCAATCCGGGCGGAACAGGCGCGACCGGCACGCTGGCGATCAGCGGCGATGTGCAACTCTCCACCGGTTCCAATCTGAACATCGAACTGGGCGGCACGACGGCGGGGCTATATGACAAGCTCGCGGTGACGGGCAGCATTACCAACACGGCGGGCGCGTTGAACGCCAGTTTGTTGGGTGGCTATACGCCAACCAACGCCGATGCCATTTCTTTCATGACGATGGGCGGCACGGCAAGCGGTACCTTCACTACAACCAGCCTGCCAGCCGGTTTCAGCGCGGGCTATAACCTTGCGGCGGGCGAAGCGGCGCGGCTGATTTATGCTACGCCGGGCTTGAGGACCTTCACCAACGCGTCAGGCGGGCTTACTTGGGAGACCGCCGGTAACTGGGTCGGAAGCGTATTGCCCGGTTCTTCGGAGACGGCGCTCATCAGTGCCGGTTATGCGGTAACACACGGCAGCGGCATTGACAGCATTGCCGCGCTGACCATCAACAGCGGCAACTCGCTCAACGTCTCCGGCGGTTCCTTGACCGTCTCGGGCATCACGACACTGGGTGGCGGGCTGACCGTTTCAGGCACGGGCAGCGCGGCATTGAACGGGGCGTTGAACGGCGCGACATCCGGGCTGGTCAGCGTTTCTGCCGGGAGTTTGAGCTTGGGCGCGGCATCATATCTGAATACGCTGAACCTGTCGGGCGGCACACTATCCTCGCCTGCCGGTCTGACGGTGAACGACTATACCCAGACCGCCGGGACGCTGAATATTGGCGGCACGACGCTGCTGAAGTCCATCGGCAGCATGAGTGTCAACGGCGCGATTGCGGGCAACGTGGGCGGCACGTTGACGCTGCAAGCGGTCAACAATATTTTGCTGGGCACAGGCGGCTCGATCACCGGCACGGTTGCGCCGCTGAACGTGATTCTGAATTCCGATTCGGATGGGCTTAACGGCGGTGCGATTTTGCTGGCGGCGGGGACTTCGATTTCCAGCAACGGCGGGAATATCACGTTGGGCGGTGGGAGCGGTGCGATCAGTGCGGGAGTGGGATTTGCACGAGGTTATAACGCGGCGGGCTATTACAACGGCGTGGCCGTGCGTGGCAATTTGACAGCGGCGGGCGGCAATATTGTCATCAACGGTATTGCGGATCCTGTGACCAATGGGGCAGGTAACTGGTCTGACCCAGGGATTGGTGTGGAGGTGAGCGGTAATGGAACCGCGAGCACCACGGGCGCGGGCACGATTACCCTGACCGGGCAGTCCATGAATGCAGCCCCTTCGACGCAAAATGTTTGGGGTGTTTCCGTAGGAAGTGTTAGTTATGGGGCTGGTACTGTGACCAGCGTCAACGGCGCAATCCTGATTAACGGCACATCGGGTCAGGCGTTCAATTCCGTTGGCGCGATTGTGTATAACGGCTCAACCGTACAAGCCACCGGAACAGGGTCGGTCACCCTCAATGGTACTGCTGGCAATGGTGTTGCGGCAGCCAATGGTACGCGCGGTGTGGTTGTCGAGAGGAACAGTGTGGTGAGCACCAATAGCGGTTTGCTCACCTTGAACGGCGTGAATACCTCTACGGGATTGGGTGTCGGGACAATTGCCTACGGCGTGAATATTAACGGGATTTTAGGAACGGCAGACACAATTGTTGGCTCGACTTCCGGTGCGATCAATATCATCGGCCAAGCCGTTGCGGGTGTTGGCAAAGGTGTGGTGGTGGATACTCCAGTCATCGCCAGCAAAATCGGCAACGGTACAACCGGCAATATCCTGCTCCGCAGTTTGAACGGCACCGGCATGACTTTGGACGCCGCCGCCATCAACACCACCGGTAACGTGACACTCGATGCCGTCGGCGGTGGCGCGATCACCCAGACCAACGGCTCAATCACGGCGGTCGGCTTGCGCGTGCTGGGCGACACGTCCGCCACGGCCAGCCTGACTTCCACCGCCAACCATGTCACCACGCTGGCGGGCAATCTCACGGGCGCGACGGCGACGATGAGCTATGCCGATAGCGGCTCCTTTAACATCGGCTCGCTGACCACGGATGACATCGGGCTGGGCGCAACCACGACTACCACCGGACTCACCACGACCGGGGCGATCACGCTCGTCACGCCCGGCAACATTACGCTGAACGCGGGCGGCATCATCAATGCGGGTACGGCGAATGTCACGCTGGCATCGACCGCCGGTAACTTCATCAATAATTCGGGCAGCGCGACACCGATTGTTGCGACGAATACCCGCATCTATTCTGTCGGCCCCGCAACCAATGTGAAGGGCGGCATGGTGCCGAATGCCAGCCTGTTTGGCTGTACCTACGCGGGCGGTTGCGGTGCGCAAGTGATCCCGACAACGGGCACTGACTTCCTGTATTCGCAAGCCACGGCACCGACATTGAGCATCGTCGCGAATGCCTTGAGCAAAGTATACGGTGCGGCTGATCCCGCGCTGACATACATCGCAAGCGGTTTGGTTGGCGGCGATACGAATGCGAGCGTGCTGTCGGGCGCATTGACTCGTGCCGCAGGAGCCAACGTCGGAAATTACGCCATCACACAGGGTACGGTTGCCGCTGCGGCTGGCTACGGATACATCGTCAGCTATACCGGGGCGAACCTCGGTATCACCCCCGCGCCGTTGACCGCCGCGCTCATCGGCGCACCGAGCAAGGTTTATAACGGCACCACGACGGCAGCCCTTGCGGCGGCCAACTACGCATTGACCGGATTTATCGCAGGCGAAGGTGCAACGGTCGGGCAGACGGTTGGAACATACAACAGCAAGGATGTGGCGACCGCCAACAGCGTGAGCGCGACCCTCGCGGCAGCGAACTACACCGCCACCGGTGCGACATTGCTGAGCAACTACATACTGCCTGTCACGGCAAGCGGAGCGGGCAGCATTACCCCGGCCACCTTGACTGCGGCCATCACCGGCGCACCGACCAAAGTGTACGACGGCACCACTGCCGCGACGCTGGCCGCATCGAACTACAGCCTGAGTGGATTCGTTGCTGGTGAAGGCGCGAGCATCGGACAAACAGCGGGCACGTATAACAGCAAGGATGTCGCCACCGCGACCACCATAAACGCCACCCTGGCAGCGAACAACTTTACCGGCACCGGCAGCACCTTGCTGGCCAACTACCTCCTGCCCACCACAGCGTCGGGCGCGGGCAGCATCACCCCTGCGGGCCTGACCGTCACCGCCAACGCGCTGAGCAAGACAGTGGGTGCTGTAGACCCGCTGCTCACCTACATGACGGCGGGACTGCAAGCCCCAGACACGACAACCTCCACCCTGAGCGGCGCATTGGCGCGGCTGGCCGGTGAAACGGCGGGCTTGTATGCGATCAATCAGGGCACGCTGGTATCGCTGAGCACCAACTACACGATGAGCTACGTCCCTGCCGACTTCGGTATCGTGGCGGCGCCGGTAGTGGTGGCTCCTGTGGTGGTGGCTCCGGCACCGGTAGCGGTGACTCTCGCGCCGGTGATGAATACTCTGGTGAACAGCATCATCGTAGTTCCACCCAGCGTGCCATTCAACCCGCCCACCCCGCCGGTGATTACGCAAGCCCCGGTTGCTGCGCCGGTAGCGCCAGCCGTCAGCCCGCCGATTGATGCAACAGGTGCTGCGCCCATTCCGCCGGTTAATACCGCATCGGCAGCGGGCACGCCGGCAGACACGCCCCCGGCAGACGCGCAAACCGTGATTGTGGCGAATGCCGCCGTCCCGGTTGCCACACCGGTGGCCGCCGCACCGTTGCCGGTTTGCAAGTGATGCGAATTCCAATCTGCGATTGCACCGCCCACACGGTCTCCGTGGAGATGACGGTGCGAGCCGGAATCAATTGCACTCATACCTGAAATCACGGAACCGACATGACCGCCTTCGCATTTTATAAAAAAGTAGTCGCGCTGAATTCGGAGGCGCACCGCAATTTGAAATTCGCCGCCGATGAAGTCAATTTCGCTTTCGCGCGGGATACCACGGCGGTGTTGCTGGGCGGTGTCGAATTTGCCGAAGCGGGGCGGGAATACCCCATCGTGTTTATTCGCGGGCAGGATCGGCAGATGCGCCCTGCCGCGCTGCTGGGCGTGCGCGATGGGGAAAACCTGTTCGTCGACGAGCATGGCAAGTGGGACGCGCGCTACATCCCCGCGTTCGTGCGCCGCTATCCGTTCGTGATGGCCGAGGGTGACGGGCAAGGCCAGTTGGTGGTATGCATCGACGAGGGCTGCGCCGCGCTGAACGCGGAACACGGCGAGTTGCTGATTAACGCGAAAGGCAAAATGCAGCCGCGCATGAACGAGGTGATGCAGTTCCTGCAAAACTTCCAGCAGGAATTTGCGCGCACCGAACTGGTTGTTAGGCAGCTCGACGAGCTGGGGTTGTTCGTGCAGCAAGGCGCGCGTTTCGATACGCCCGGCGGCGAAACTTTCCAGCTCAACGATTTCTACCTGATCGACGAAGCCAAATTCGGGCAGATCGAAGATGCCAAACTGCCGCAACTGTTCCGCAGCGGCGCGCTGGGCATGGTTTATCTGCACCTGGCATCGCTGGGCAACATGCGCAAGCTGTTGGATCGGGTGACGGCGCGTTCGGCGACGTTGCAGCAAATGCCTGCGGCGAATGCGCCGCTGCATTAGCGGTCGTCATTGATCCCGGAAACATAGTTGACAGGTTTGTAGGTGCGAATTCATTCGCATATGACCTGTTATTCGTGCGAATGAATTCGCACCTACAGAACCGTTATCGCTTGTAACGCAAATTAGAACCAGGAACCATGAGACAAGTTATCGGACACAGAACACGCATTCTTTTATTGCTGGGAATTTCCTTGATGGCACCACAGATGTTGTTCGCGCAGGACGATGCTGCCGCCCCCCGGGCCGGGGATGCAACGGAACCTGCCGCGTTGCGCTTCGACATCACCGGCTACACGCTGGAAGGCGCGACGTTACTGACGCAGGCGGAAATCGATGCGGCGGTACAGCCGTTCACCGGCAAGGACAAGGACTTCTCCGATGTGCAGCACGCGCTGGAGGCGGTCGAGGAAGCTTATTCGGCGCGCGGCTTCTCGGCGGTGCGGGTGTCGTTGCCGGAGCAGGAGCTGGAAAAAGGTTCGGTGCATTTTCAGGTGGTGGAGAGCCGTTTCGGCAAGGTGACGGTCAAAGACAACCGCTTCGTCAGCACCGCCAATGCGCTGAACGCGCTGCCCTCGGTGGTCAGCGGCGGCGTGCCCAAAACGAAGCAGATCGCGCGCGAACTGAAATTCGCCAACGAAAACCCCTCCCGCCAGCTGAACGTGGTGCTCAAGGCCGGCGAGAAGGACGAGTTGGTGGACGCGAACATCATCGTCACCGACAGCAAACCCGCCACGTGGGGCGTGACCATGGATAACACCGGCACGATAGAAACGGGCAGCACGCGCCTCGGGGTTTCTTATCGCCACGCCAACCTGTTCGACGCGGACCATGTCGGCAGCCTGCAATTTCAGACCTCGCCGGAACACGTGAACCGCGTGCTGGTGCTGGGCGGCAGCTACAAGATACCGCTTTACCGGTTGGGCGATAGCGTGGAATTCACCGGCGGCTATTCCAACGTGAACTCGATATTGGGCGGGCTGGATGCGGTCAAGGGCGGCGGGACAACGCTCGGCGCGCGCTACACCCACCCGCTGGACAAAATAGCCGGCTTCGAGCCGCGCCTGGCGTTCGGGCTGGACTGGCGCAAATTCAACGGCATCTATTTCAACAACACCCTGATATCCCCCGAAATCGTGGTGATGCCGCTGAGCGTCGCTTATGCCGCACAAGGCAAACTGGCCAAGAGCGACCTCGGCTTCAATGTTTCGTTTGCCGCCAACCTGCCGGGAATGCACAAAGGGAAGGTGGCCGATTTCGCGGCTTACAACCCGCTGGCCAACGCCCACTATAAAGTGGCGCGTTACGGCGCGAACTACGCGCAATTGCTCGGCGACGACTGGCAAATTCGTGCCGCGTTGAGCGGACAGCACAGCCCCGACACCCTGATACCGGGCGAACAGATACGCCTGGGCGGGGCCGATGCGGTGCGCGGCTTCTCCGAAGGCAGCGCGGGGGGCGACTCGGGCGTGCGCTGGAACCTGGAAGGCTATACGCCGGATTTCGGCAAGGGCGACTTCAAGGCGCAAGCCCTGGCGTTTTTCGACACGGGCGAGGCGCGCGCTGCCGACGGCACGCGGTCTTCGATCTCCGGCGCGGGCATCGGCTTGCGCGCCGGTTATGCCGAACAGTTTTCGCTGCGCCTGGACGCGGCGCGCATTATCAACGCGGACACCGACCCGTTGCAGAAGGTGGGCGATTGGCGCGTGCATGTCAATCTGTCGGTGTCGTTTTGATGAATATCGTACGCATGGGTTGTGATAAACGAGGTGTGAAATGAGCAAAGTTAACTTTTTGATGGCATCCGCGCTGCTGCTTGCCGCGGCTGCATCCCAAGCCGCCGAGGTGGTGGGCGTTGTCGGCTACATGAGCGGCTCGCTGGTGGCCAAGCGCGCGGACGGCACGGTCAAGATCATGGGCACAAAATCGGACGTGCTGGCCGGTGACGTGCTGGGCACGGCGAAAGACAGCTATGCGCAGATACAGATGAACGATGGCGGGAAAATGACGTTGCGGCCCAACTCCAACCTGAAAATCGTGGAATACCAGTTCAATAAACAGGAGCCGAATTCGGACAGCGCGGTATTCGACTTGATCAAAGGCGGGATGCGTTCGGTGACCGGTCTGATCGGCAAGCGCGGCAACCCCGACGCTTACAAGATGCAAACGAAAGTGGCCACCGTGGGCATTCGCGGCACGGATTTCTCATCGCGCTTGTGCGCGACGCCGAATTGCCAGGACGACATGGCGGCATCCGCCCAGCCTGCGGGCAAGCCGCAGGCCATGCCAGCGCAGGCGGCGGGCGCCGCACCGCCGGCCGCTCCGGCGGAAGCGCCGCCGGGGTTATACGTGACGGTGCATAGCGGCCAGGTGATCGTGGCGCAACCCACCGGCAATTCGCTGAGTCTGGGGCGCGGTGAAACCGGTTTTGCCAATCCGGCCGCGCTGATCAGGCTCCCCGCCCCGCCCGCGTTTATGGCTGCCGATACGAAGCAGACCAATGCGATAGAAGCCAAGGCCGCCAAGGCTGAAGACAAGGCCGGCAATAAGGCGGACGAAGGCAAAGCCACCGGCAAATCCGATAAGGAGAAAACCGACAGCAAGCCAGATGAGGAAAAAAAGGACAGCAAATCCGATAAGGAAAAAGATAGCGGGAAATCAGACAAGGAAAAGGACAGCGGCAAACCGGACGGGGAAAAAGCTACCAGCAAATCCGAGGAAGGGAAGGCAGCAGGTAAATCCGATGAAGGAAAAGCAGGCGGCAGCCCCGATGCGGGAAAGGACAGCATCAACCCCGATGCGGGAAATGCCGCCAGCCCGAATCCGGGCGTAAGCAAGGGCGGTTGCGTGGTGCAGTAGGGTTTGTGTTGATGCGTGATGCGGGTAGTTGAATGAGCCGGAGCCAAATGTTGTTGGGCTGCACCTACCTGTTATACCGACCGCTCCAGAATTTCTGCCCAGTGCGCGTAGAGCGATAAATGCCCTTCACCCGGCAGCATGAAGGTGCGGTTGTTCGGGAGTATTGACGAAAGGTAAGCCGTCATCGCGGGCGGAGTGTTGCAGTCATTTGCCCCACACCAAAGGCAAGCCTCCGTTCCAATATCAGCCAGCGGGAACCCCCAGTCTTTTGATACCAGCACGAAGTCGGAGGCAACCCCCTCAATCCCGCCGCGCAGCATTTGCGTGTATTCCGCCTCGAACTCCGCCGTGCGTTTATTGACCTCATCTTTGTCCCATTGCGGCAAGGATGCGGACATGGCTGCTATCAAAGCGGCAGGCGAAGGAGCGAGAGCGGTGAAGATATTCCTTAACTCGGCCGGGTTGGATTGGGCGAGCGCATACAGCCCGCTGACCGACGGCGACATGCCTTCCGTTACACCGGGCGCATCATGCGGTGCCAGAGCGCCAACCAGGGCGATTTTCGCCACCCGGCGAGGAAGCCTGCTTGCACAGGCCAGCGCGTAAGCGCTGCCCATCGAAAAACCGATGATCGTAAACCGCTCCAATCCCAGTGCGTCCGCCAACGCTACGATGTCGTCCGGCCAATCGAGCACCGTGCGCCCCGGTTGCGGGTCGGATAAACCATAGCCGGGGCGCTCCGGCGCAATTAGCCTGACGCCGCGTTGCTCCGCAATATTTGCCATGTCCGCATGAACATGCCGCGAGCCGGGGGCGCCATGAAAAAACAGCACCGGGCTGCCGCCCGCCACACCATATTCGGCATAGCCCAGCCGCCGCCCATTCGGGAGCAGAATGGATTGATTCTCCCTTGTATGCCGATTCATTGCTTGCTCCTTAATATCCTGACAAATGACGCCTTAATCCGTCATAGGTGACATTCTGGTTCATTTCTCAAGGCAGGATGATAGCCGGAGAAAACCGATAAATTTTTCAAAATATACCTCATTTGAGGGATGCGGATATGCAACTGACCCGGTTAAAGTTACTCACGTGTTTAAGTGATCGTACATTTGGTTCAGGGGCGTTTGGCTGGGGGGAAGTTTGCATGAAAATTTTGTTAATCGATAATCATACCTTGTTCCGCGAGGGGCTGCGCTGCGTATTGCAGCAGTTGCCCGGCGGAGTGGACGAAATATTGGAAGCGGGAAACTTCCCCGATGGTTTGACGCTTGCCGGGCAGCACCCCGGTCTGGATTTGGCATTGCTGGAATTGAAAACACCGGGGAGCGGCGGGGCGATTTCCGTAAAAATATTCCGTCAACGCTATCCGCGTATTCCGGTCGTGGTAGTGACCGGCGAGGAAGATTGCAGCGTCATGAATAAGGTGTTGAGCTATGGCGCAGGCGGTTTCGTGTGCAAGAGTTCGAGTGTGGCAATACTCATGAGCACTTTGAACCTGGTGCTTTCCGGCAACATACATGTACCGCTACGATTTTTGCCGCAACATGGCATGGCCGCCGAAAAAAAGAACGATGGCAACGACGGTCGTCTTTGGAATGCCAATGAATGCAGTTTGACCGCGCGCCAGATGCAGGTTTTGAGATATCTGATTGCGGGGCTCAGCAATAAGGAAATTGCCGGAACAATTAACCTTGCTGAAGGAACTGTCAAGGCGCATGTGGCGATGATATATCAGGTCTTGCGCGTCAATAATCGTATGGAAGCAATGCGGGTTGCCAGACAGTTTGGTTTTGACAGTATGTCTCCCGCCGGGTTTGAACCCGAATCCGGCAGTTATCGGGTTATGCAGAGTTAACGGAACAGAACTGGTGGAGCCAAGCGGTATGAAAGTCAGCGCATGGTTGGAGGGTTTTGAATTTTGTAGGACAGATACCGATATATATTTTTTGTGCAAGCTGGCATGATTTACCCGCTTGTAACAACTCATCACTTCACAATCCGGCAATTATCGGGTTATGCGGAGTTAACAAAAATGGTCGGCCATACTTAATGGCATGAGAATCAGTGCCCAGTTGGAGGTTTCATGCTTTTTAGTAAGGAACTCATCACATGATAACCGGTTCAGTCAGATGGTTTGATGACGCAAATGGCTTCGGGTTCATCACTCCCGATGATGGCAGCGAAGATTTGTTCGTGCATATTTCTACAGTCAATATGAGCGGTTTAAAATACCTCAAGGAAAAGCAAAAGGTTTGTTTTGAAGTTACACAATGCCCCGATGGGGGACAGGTATCCAGCATCAAATTCGAGTTTGCAGGATAACTGCCGGCATACACCCTTTCCGCGGGCTGGCATGATTCGCCGACTTGCGAGATGGCTCACTCAACAAGGTGGGGCGGAAAGTAGAACGAGCAGCAAGATTGAAGTTGCATAAGGTTCCAATGGCGGGCAAGCCGCCAACAGCGGAATCTCTTAACCGGCTGCTGGGCCGCTAAAGAAGGGTTAAAGAAATCTCGAATTGTTTTGGTCCTTGGTAGTTATCAGTTCTCGGCGAAATTTGTCCGCAGGGATAACAGGCGAAAGTGAGCAGGAATGATAATAAAAATATCCATAAACCAACTCAAGATCGGCATGTACGTCAACGATCTCAATTATGTCTGGCAGAAACATCCGTTCGCGTGGCAATGTTTTACCATTGAAGATGCCGCCACGTTGAACAAGATTCTCGGCTCGGGTATTGCAGAAATCTATATCGATACCAGCCGAGGAGCGGATGTCGACGCCGTGGAAGCGGGTACGGTCGAAGCCGAAGAGCCGTTATGCGAGCCATCTGCAATTTTGCCGGATATCATTTCCAGAATTTCTCCCGTCGAAGAATTCCGTCGCGCAAAAGAGTTGTATTCCAATGCCAACAAGCTGATGCAAGGCTTGATGAAAGACGTGCGGCTCGGCAAGCAGATTGAATTGGAACAATGCGAACCCATAATTGACAGCATTATCGGCTCGATGTTTCGTTCGCCCTCTGCGTTGTTGCCGTTGGCCCAAATGAAGACCGTCGATGAATACACCTTCCAGCATTCGGTTTCCGTGGCCGCCCTGGCGGTTGCGTTCGGACGGGTGATGGATATGCCGCATGATGAAATCAAAGCGCTTGCTTTGGGCGGATTGCTCCATGACGTGGGCAAGGCAAAAGTACCGACGAGCATACTGAACAAATCGGGAAAGCTGGATGACGCGGAATTTGCTGTCATGAAAAGGCATGTATCGAATACCGCCGCGTTGCTGAAAGATGCCAAAGGCATCAACGAGATTACCTTCAATGCGGCTACGCAGCACCATGAGCGTTACGATGGCACGGGCTATCCGCACGGGCTGAAAAGCGATCAAATCAGTCTTCACGGCCAGATGCTCGCCATCGTGGATGTTTATGACGCGATCACCTCAATTCGTGTCTATCACAAGGGAATGCCGCCAACCGAGGCATTAAGAAAAATGTTCGAGTGGGGTGGCGCACATTTCAACGCCAAGCTGGTGCAGGCATTTATCAAAGGGATTGGCATTTACCCGGCGGGATCGCTGGTGCGCATGGAGAGCGAAAGGCTGGGGATTGTGCGGGAAGTGGTGCCGGACAAGTTGCTGCAGCCGGTCGTGCAGCTAATTTATGACTGCAAGAAAATGTGCTACATCCCTCCCGAGAGAGTGGAGCTTTCCGCCTCGAACGACAAAATCAAATCTCACGAATCCTTCGAGAAGTGGAAGATTAGCCAGGCGGAATGGGCTATGGCTGAGGCCTGAAACGTTGTGGTGATCCGGTTCACGGTTCACGCGCTGAGCACTTGAACCGGATTTTGCATTCTGTCAGACAACACTGACGCTAACATCTCTCATTCTCCTGCGCCAAAACATACAGATATTTTGGCATATATGAATTACTGGAGAGAGTTAATACAGTCCGTGTCGGGTGTTAAGTGTATCTCTTGAATTCAGGGTTTACACCCATGCCCCGCAAGGGGACATGGTTGGGGAAATGTACCGGAACTTAGTGAGGGAGGCCGTGATGGATATGGTATGGGCAGAACAGTCGAGTGCCGGAAATGCTGCTGCTGATTCCGAGTATAAGATTTTGATAAGTTTGATCAACGACGTAAAGCGCATGATCGAAACAAGAGATGGTTCTGCGCTGCCTGGTGCATTTAAACTGATCGAAACCTGGCTGGGTATTCATTTTGAAAACAAGGAAAAGATGGCGCAAGCGGTAAATTTTGATTTTCATAATCATAAATTGGAGCAGCAATATGAGCTGAACGGGTTGGTTTTTTTGAAGGAGGAGTTGGTAGCAAAGAATGGGGCATGGTCTGATGGCGAAGCAAAGCTGCACATTCAATTTTTGAGCGATTGGTTGATCGAGTACATCGCCAACGAGGATACTCTGTTGCAGGATACCAAGCTACTCATTGAAGCGGCAAAGGCGCGTCATTTCAAAGGTGTGGAATGATGAAACAGGCGCAATTATAATTATTCAAAATAATCAGCGTCTGAAGGACACACAGTGGAGCAATTGTTTATATGAGCCTTATCTTAGCCAGCAGTAATGAAATTGTCGTCGGCAAAGCGCTACCTTGGCCGTTATACGATCTGATGCGCAACCTGCTGTTGGGTCAGGGGGATATAGTTCGCGACGATCAACACCGGGACGCGTTGCTGGCCAACGGCGCATGCTACGAATTGTCGTGGGACGCGCCGGGTAAAGAGAATGGCGATGATAGCTTTTCTGCTGCCGAACAGGCGTCCACCGATCAACCTGTGGAGAATAAAGCCGGCAAAAGTTATACCTTCGATGACATGAAGCTGAAGGTGGGAGACAGGCTGAATCTCGAGCTCCCCGCTGATTACGACTTCAGGTTCAGTGCCCAACGCCAATTGTCCAATGAACGCTATTTGGTCAAGGTGATCGGCTTCCTGAAAGGGGCCAGCCTGCTGGTCACTGCACCCAATACCGTTAACGCACAAATCATAGGAGGAAAAAAAGTCGTCATGCGGTCTTTTACGGGCCAGAACGCTTTTGGTTTCGCCTGCCACATAGAGCGGATATGCAAGGTTCCTTACGGATATCTGCACCTGTCGTTCCCCGATGACATACAGGGAATCGTGGTACGCAAGGCACCCAGGGTCAAGACGCGCATTATCGCGACAGTGCAGGACAGCAAATCCGGTGCGGAGGAACAAATATCCGCGCTCATCTCCGACATTAGCGCCAGCGGAGTGTCCCTCGATGCCAAGCAAGTCTTGGGAGACAAGGGGGATGTCCTCAATCTGGCATTTCGCGTGCCGTTGCACAATATTGATGCCTACCTGTCGGTCAAGGGAGCAATTCGTGCCGTGCTCAGCGGCGACGCTGCCGATGCGGCAAAACCCGGTCTCATTCGCCACGGCATCGAATTTCAGGAATTGCAACCGAACGATGGCGTCATTCTACAAAGCATGATTTATCAGCAGATGATCGAGAACCCCCACAAATTGATATAGGGAGCGTATGTCAGGAGCCTGTTCAACGGACTTTTATCACGCGCCACTTGGTTTGCAGCCTTATTTGATGGGTCGCCCAAAATGCGTGAGATGGGTTGAGCCAAGAGGTAATTCAGGAACAAAGTAACAGAACAATAGTGTTGCAAACGTTCATTAATCTTCTTCAAGGGGATCGCAATGAGCAAACTATTCTCCGTGCTGATCGTTGCTGCATTTCTTGCGGCCTCATTCTCCGCCGTGGCTCAAGATGGCCGCTCTGGTCCAGAGCAAGCCACAGCAAAAAAAGAAGCTTCGGGCCAGCAGGCCGATAAGAAAACAGCAAAGCATCAAACGACCAGAGCAGGGTTGGATGCAAAAACAAGAACTGCTCATCGAAACAGTAGAGGCCCGTTATTCAAGAGGCGCCCAATGTTTAAATAGGCGCCTCCGGCCGGCATGATGCAGATGAATCCACCGCCAAAATAATTTTATGTAGTAGATGATTCACTTTCAATCCGGCATTACGTCTGCCGTGGAAATAGTAAAAATTAAATTCACAAGTAGACTGTTTGGAGAATTCCTCATGGCAATCGGTACGGTTAAATGGTTTAACGATGTGATGGGTTTTGGCATTATCGCTCCAGATAATGGAAGCGAAGACTTGTTCGCACATTTTTACACAATCGATTTGAAAGGTTTAAAGCACATCAAAGAAGGCCAGAAAGTCAGCTATGAAGTGGCGCAAGGGCCGAAGGGCAAGCAAGCCTCCAACATTCAGAAGGTTTTTTGATTGCTTTGGTGAGCTGCGGATGAAACAGGTGTAGCAAAGCCCTCACTGCGGTTTTGAGTCTGTTTGAATGGTTACATTATGGATGTGGCGGCAGATGAATTCAGAATAGGATGGGGGTGTCATGGAACCAGAAAAAGCTTCGCCGTTCAGTATCCAGGCCGAGATTGTCAGGTTGATCCAAACCGCAAATGGGCAGGACTCCTGTTATGCAGCGCCCGTTAACGGCGAATGCGGCAAGATGGAATGTGCTTGGCGCGAAGACTGTCTTGATGAAGCACGCGAACGGTTCCCTTCATTGCAGGCGCAGAAACCAGCGGTGGGGAAATCATTCGATATTCCAGCTGAAATTATCAAACTGCTGCAAGCCAACGATGGGCCGGAAGCTGATGTTGCCAAGCACACAAACAGCGATTGCAGAAAGTAGGGGCGCAGTTGCATAGCCAAGCCACTAATCCATCAAAAAATGATGGGTTAGTGGCTGGTTAAATCGTGCTCTTGCCGAATTACAAGCGCTGCTCGGCTTTCTTCAATGCTTGCTGAATCTCTTCCTTGCGGCCTTCATCCGCATCTTCACGTCCAGGGCGGGGAGGCGCAGCCAAGGCCTTTTTAAAATGTTCGACCGCTTTGGCGTGATTTCCCAGTTTTGCCATGAGTTCGCCATAGAAAAAATTCGGGTCTATGCCGTCCGGATTGATTTTCAGCGCACGTTCGAGATACTCGCGCGCCTTGTCATTGTCGCCGAAAGAGCCAAAGCTCGGCACCTTGTAGTACAGGCTGCCGAGCGATGTCAGCGCGGAACCGTGCAGCGCGTTGGCATCAATCTTCTCCGCGGTCAGCAGCAGGTCGCGCGCGGCTTTTGCAGTGCCGCCGGCCGAGAATATGCCCTGATACTTGGCGAGGGTGCTGGTGATGATCCCTTCCCAGATCAACGGTTCGGCGCGCCCCGGATTGGCGGCCGACACCTGATGTGCATCCTTGACCAGTTTTTCGAACGCGTCTTCCTTGTCTTTTTCGGGCAGCTTGTAATAAATCTTCGCCCAATCGTGTTGCAATTTTTCGATGGAGGCGTCGAGCGGGGTGGTTTCGGCAAATGCACTGTTGGCAGCAAACAGCAGTGCGATCAACCAGGCGTATTTCTTCATGGATAGCTCCTTGTAGTAAAAAAATTATTTGTTGATGGATTGGGCGAATTTGCGGGCGATACGGGTATTTTTCAACAGGCCGTTGTCGACCAGACGCGGGAACATGCCGTTCAGCCGCGCGAAAAAAGATTCCGGTTGGCCGATGAAATACTCTTTGCTGTCGCGCTCGATTGCCAGCACGACCTGCCCAGCGACATATTCCGGTTCATCCATATTGGTCTTGGTGGCTTCCAGCATTTGAACGGTGACGTCATTGTTCAGCGGCGTTTTGGTGGCGCGCGGCGAAACATAAGTGACACCGACCTGGCTGTCGACCAGCTCGCGGCGCAACGCCTCGGAGAAGCCGCGCATCGCGAATTTGCTGGCGCAATAAGTCGCGAAATGCGGGAAGCCGATCGAGCCGAAGGCCGAGCCGATGTTCACGATGCGCCCGCTGTTCTGCGCCAGCAGATGCGGCAGTACGGCGCGCACCAGCAGCATCGGCGCGATGACATTGACGCCGATCATCTGCTCGATACGCTTGGGGTCGTGGCGTTCAAACAGCGTGAAGTCCATCAGGCCCGCGTTGTTGATGAGCATGTCCACGCCGCCCAAGGCTTGCAGCGCCGAGGCTAGCGTCTGTTCTATCGCGCCGTCGGCAGACAGGTCGATGGCGATGGCTGTGGCAAAGCCGCCGCGCTGGTTGATTTCGGCGCAGATTTCTGCCACGCGTGGCGCGTTGCGTTCGACCAGGGCCAGCCGCGCGCCTTTTTCGGCGAGCAGCAAAGCCAGGCGATACCCGATGCCGCCCGCCGCGCCGGTCAGGATGATGCGTTTACCGGATAAATTCATATCGCATCTCCTGATGTTGAAATATCGTAGGGGCGCGATTTATCGCGCCCGAACTTATGTGTGCGCCAAAAGAAGGGCGCGATGAATCGCGCCCCTACAACGTCATTTGGCCATTGAAATAGAATCGGAATTACACAAATCGTCATCTGATTTTTCCTTGTACAGTTGTTCGATGGAAGTTTGATACAGCGACCAGATTGCCGCGCGTTTCAGCCGCCCATTTGCGGTCAGTTGCCCGTTCTGCGGCAGGAATGGAGCCTGCGCGGGCAGCCAGTATTTTACCCGTGCGTAGTCCGGCAGCACGCTGTTCGCTTCCGCGATGGCCTGGTTTACGGCATGGATGATTTCGGGAGAATTTCCGCGCGGCACGATCACCGCCACATTCCACGGGCGCGCTTCGCCGAACACCGCCGCCTGCGCGATGGCCGGATGCAGGGTCAGTTCGCGCTCCACCCATTCCGGCGACACGTTGCGCCCGAACGAGGTGATGAAAATATTCTTCTTGCGCCCGGTGAGGTGCAGGAAACCGCGCTCGTCGAGATGCCCGATGTCGCCGGTCGGCCAAAATTTGCCCGGTTGCAGCGGCGCGTCGCCGGTATAACCAAGCAGCGTCGCACCCGCCACCAGTATCTCGCCGTCTTCGGCAAATTTCACTTGCGCGTGCGCCAGCGGTTTGCCGACACTGCCCATGCAGCGCCCGCTTTCCGTGTTGAGCGCGACCACCGAGGCGCATTCGGACAAGCCGTAGCCCTCGAATACCGGGATGCGGAGTGCCTCGGCGCGTTGCAGCAGGCGCTCGGCGACGGGCGCGCCGCCCACCGCGACGAAACGCAACTGTTGCGGTGCAGGATGCCCCGCTTCGATGGCGGCCACCATCGCGTGCAGCAACTGCGGCGTCAGGATGGTGGTCGTTGCGCGGCATCGGATGAGCGCGGTCAGCATTTTTTTTATGTCCAGTCCGGTCGAGCCGCTCAGCCCTACCTCGGCAAGCGGCAGCAGATGGCAGGTTGCGCCGGCCAGCAGCGGCACATATACGCCGGCGAGGTTTTCCAGCAACGTCGACAGCGGCAGCACGCTGACATGCCGGTCATTCGCCTTGCCACATGTGGCCGCCAGCAGAGAGGATGCGACCTGTTGCAGCGTGTCGGCACCCAGGCACACACCCTTGGGATGGCCTGTGGTACCGGAGGTGTAGGTGACCTTGATTGTTCCCGCAGGCAGCGTCTTGGCGGCGATGTTGCGCAGGCGGATTTCGCTGTATGTATTATTTTTAAAAATATGCGTCAATACCGTATCGGTTTCAATTCCCGCTGCCGCAAGAATTTTATGGTACTGCTCCGGCTGGTCGGTGAGGATGCAATCGATTCCCGCATCGCGGATGCTGTGGGCGATTTGTTCCGCCGAAAAGAAGAACGGCAACGGTATGACCGGTTTGCCGATACTCAATCCGGCCAGGTCGAGAGCCGCCCACAGCGGCGAGTTGTCCAGCGCCAGCGCGATGGCTCTGGCGGGGGCGGCACGCAGCTGCGCGCTAAGTTGTTCGATTGCGGCAGCGAGTTCCCCATAGGTGAGCGCATACTGATCGCCAATCAGGGCTGGCGAATCAGGTTGTTTCTTGCTGCGCTGGATGAGTGCATCGACGAGGGATGGGCTCATTCTTTCCTCAATATCATCCCGCAGGTCTGGCATCGTGCACTGGTTGCGGCGGGTGCCCCGGTTTCGGAAGTCCGGGGTTTGTTGCGCCGCTCGATGCGCTGTACTGCCATGATTTTCGGGTTCTGCGCATAGTAACTGCCCCATTCCGCCTGTTCTTCGGGGGGGAGGCGATTCTTGTCCGCAATACCAAGAGTTTCCGGATGCATCCCCAGCTTGAGAAACGCATTGCGCAACATCGGAACAGCGGTAAATACCCCCCATTGGTTGGAGGTGTCGTAGAGCTGATCGTTGATGGCGGTAATCAGGTAACGCGCCATACCCGGCTCCGCGACCGAGAGGTTGCCTATTTCGACAATATCGTTGCGTTCGACCGGGAAGCCGACATGTTCCGAGAGTACCGCCTCGATGGGTCGGTCCAGATAGGTTTCCAGAAATAGCGGTCCAAGTGCGGCGCTGCGAAATCCGCAAGCCGCAACCAATTTATTGTCCTGGTCGCGCAGGCTCATCAGGCAGGGTTTGAAGCGCTTGATTTTTGCCCCATACGCCTGATGAAAAACATCGCTGATGAATTGTTCAATCTCGGCACGGTCAGCCGCGCCGGGTTCGGAGAAACGCACCGTGAACGGGCGTTCTTCCAAGCCAATTGCCGGATTTAAAGTTATGGTATTCATCGATTATCGCAATGTCGGTTGTTTGATCTGCCGGGTGATACCAAAATTATTTGGTGCATATTTTACGACGCCAATTACTGTAAACGGCCGATATGAGTCTATTTGAAAATAAAAAAGTTCAATGGCTGCAATTGTAATGAAATGTTGCAGGAATATCGCCTGTGAACGTTGCGCAGGCTGCGCCGGATCAAGCCGAATTCCCCTTCAACTTGGCGCGTGCATATGAAATTCCCGCTTTCACCAGCTCCTTCGCACCGTAACGGTTGCGCATATTGCAGCCGTCGCACAGTGCCGGGATAGGCGCCATGCCTTCGCGTTTGGCCAGCACTTCGCGGATGCCCATATCTGCCACATGGCCGATGGGGTGTTCGTGCTTGACGTCATTGTAGCAATACAGGTAATCGCCGCTCGCCGAAATAAAAACATCGATGTTGCGCGGGATGCATTTGAAGCTGTTGCTGCGCCATTGCTGGATAACATCCCCGACACTGGGAACGAAGTCGAATTCTTGCGAGCGCAGGTGGTATTGCCGGATCATCTGGCGCAGCTTTTCAGTGTCCAGTTCATGCTCCTGCAGGCTGCCGCCGCGGTTATACAAGGTGGGCGACATGGTCAGGGTTTTCACGCCCTGTGCCTGTAGCCAGGCGATGGTGTCCGGCAGGGAAGGCAGGCATTCCGGCATGGGCGTCAGGCTGATGGCAAGCTGGGTATGCTTGAACAGCTTTTGTGCCGTCTGGATGTTGTCCATGACGCGCGCCTGGTCGAGATTGGCATGCACCACGTTGTACACTTTGGGGTCTATGCTGGAAAAAGAAATCAGCAACAGGTCGATCGCCCCGTCCAGATGCCGGATGCGCTCGGCATCGAGCTGATGGCCGTTGCTCACCATGTCGAACCGGATCGGGTGGCCGCGCATATCGTCCACAAATTCAAAAAATTTGGTGTGCGTGGTGGGTTCGCCATAGCCCGCAACCACGGCGCGAAACACATCCTGCGGCGTCAGGCGCTCCAGCACTTGGCGCCAAGTTTCTTCCTTCATGAGCTGGGGGTACTCGATCAAACCCCGCGGACACATCGGGCAAAGCGCATTGCATTTGCTGGTCCACTCGACATTGACGGCGATACGGTAGGAGCTCATTTTTCGGTATTGGCAGAGGGTTCGGTTGGGGTCAGGCGGGGGATGTAGCTCGAGCAGCTTGGCGCGACCAGCTCGATGTCCACGACGACGACGCATTCCGCCTGCGGGAACGCCTCCATCATCGCCGCATTTTCATGGATGGAGGCGCGCCCGTTCACGCGCAGGCGGGCGCCGTCGCTGAAATCGATGAACAGCAGGCTGACATGGGGGTTGAGCAGGATGTTGCCGAGGCTCATATAGGCGCCGTTGCCTTTCACGCGCGCCTCGAAATGCGGGAACGCCAGGCGGTTTGAAGCCAGCACCTTGACCAGGCCGGGCCCGCCGCCCTTGAACGAGCAGTCGCAGCGGCCATCGGGGGTGCTGGTGGCGAGAAAAAAGAACGGTGCCGCCTCGATCCGGGCATGCACCTGCTCCGGGATGCGATCCCAGATGAGCTGGTTTATGCGCGTCTCGGTCCACAGCTCCGGGTTGCCCCAGCGTTGCTGCGCGTCGAGCTCGCCGGCGTGAAAAGGCGATGAAGTCATGGCAAAAATTCCATTGATTAAGTTCTTGAGATGCCGTTTCGGCAAAATTCAATTACGTGACAAAAGACCGTAGCATTGTCTTAAAGTTCATGTCCTTCGGCGAGGAGTGCGGCGAACAGTTCGAATTATAATCGGACGAGGCGGTTTTGGGTGCCGGTTTTAATCAAGAAATGCCCGTAAATGTGGATTTTAGAGGTACCCTTTATACATTATGCATCGTGTTATACAATGGCATTGCGGTGCGATAGGGGGAGAAGAGCCGGAGGATCGAATCTTTTCACCCAGACCGGGTAACTTAACGTAATTGACGCACATTTTGCGATTTGTACGAGCCTGACTTTTCCGCCTCTCAATTGTCCCCCAATCGTCTGGAGAAAACGAGTGTTCATCCCTGAACAGGGTGTTGAAAGCATTGCCATACATAATATTACCGGGTCGGGCGATATTGCTCCCCTAACAGATGACAGATTTACTCTTGCCCATTAACATGCGCCATGGCTGAAATATTTAAAATTATCCCGATCTCATCCGCAACGGCCGATGTTGCGCAAAAAACCGCGCAGGATTACACCGGGTTGGGCGAGCAGAAAGCCTACGGGCAATTTGTCGTCGACACCATGCAGCGGCCGCTGCGCGACTTGCGTATTTCTGTCACCGATCGCTGCAACCTGCGTTGCACCTACTGCATGCCGCGCGAAGTATTCGATGAAAACCACCCGTTCCTGCCGCGTACCGAACTGCTCAACTTTGAAGAAATCGAGCGGATCGCCAAATTGTTTATCCAGCTGGGCGTGCAGAAAATCCGCCTGACCGGCGGCGAACCGCTGTTGCGCCGCGGCATCGAGCAGATAGTCGAATCGCTCGCCAAGTTAAATACCCGCGAAGGCAAGCCCGTCGAAGTCGCCCTGACCACCAATGCCGTGCTGCTGTCCCAAAAGGCGCAGGCGCTGAAGGACGCGGGCTTGGCGCGCATCACCGCCAGCCTCGACGGGTTGACGGAAGAAACCTACCGGCGCATGAGCGACTCGAAGGTATCCGTCAAGACCGTGCTGGACGGCATCGCCGCCGCGCAGCGTGTCGGCCTTGCCCCGGTCAAGGTAAACATGGTGGTCAAACGCGGTGTGAACGACCATGAAATCATTCCGATGGCCGGGCATTTCCGCAACAGCGGCATCGTGTTGCGCTTCATCGAATACATGGACGTGGGTTGCACCAACGGCTGGCGCATGGATGATGTGGTTCCGTCGCGCGAAATAATCGAGCAGATCAACAGCCGCTACCCGGTCCGGCAAGTCGATCCCAACTACACCGGCGAAGTCGCGGAACGCTGGCATTATGCGGACGGCAGCGGCGAGGTCGGGGTAATCGCCTCGGTCACCCAGGCGTTTTGCCATGAATGTACCCGTGCCAGACTTTCCACCGATGGCAAGCTCTACACCTGCCTGTTCGCCAGCGGCGGCATGGATTTGCGCGGCCCGTTACGCGCGGGTGCGACCGACCAGACGCTGATCGGCATGGTCGCAGGCCAATGGGAGCGGCGCAATGACCGCTATTCGCAGGTGCGCCATGACGCAACTGCGCTGCCCAGAGAGAAAATAGAAATGTCCTATATCGGCGGATGATAATTTCTGCGCGCATATCTATCCCGACAACTTTGAAAATTTCGAACTGCCCGCATGGACGACCAACAACTGCTGCGCTATAGCCGGCACATCCTGCTGCCGGAGATCGGCATTGAAGGGCAGCAGCACCTGCTCGATGCCAAAGCGCTGATCATCGGCCTGGGCGGGCTCGGTTCGCCTGCCGCGCTGTACCTTGCCGCAGCCGGAGTCGGCCAACTGACCCTGTGCGACCACGACACGGTGGATTTCAGCAATCTGCAACGCCAGATCATCCATCGCACCGCGTCGGTCGGCCAGCCCAAGGTCGCATCCGCATCCGCCGCATTGCGCGACATCAATCCCGAGGTCGAGTGCATCGAGTTGCCGGTACGCGCCGATGAGGCGCAACTGCGCGACCTGGTCGCGCAGGCCGATGTGGTGCTGGATTGCAGCGATAATTTTGCCACGCGCTACGCCGTCAACCGCGTTTGCCTGACCCTGCGCAAGCCGCTGGTTTCGGGCGCGGCGATACAGTTTGACGGGCAGGTTTCGGTATTCGATTTTCGCCGCCCCGACCCACTTGACCAAGAGGGTACGTCTGAACAAACCGGCGCGCCCTGCTACAATTGCCTGTTTCCCGAAGACAGCCAGGCCGCCGAGTTGCGCTGTGCGACCACCGGGGTATTTGCTCCGCTGGTCGGTCTGATCGGCACGCTGCAGGCGGCGGAAACCCTCAAGTTGCTGATGGGGATAGAACGCGGCCTGAGCGGCAAGTTGCTGACGGTCAATGCGCTGGACATGCACATCATGCGCAGCACGTTGAGCAAAGACCCCGCCTGCCGCGCCTGCGGCGGTATGGCCTCTCCATTGCGGGAGGAGGCGGTTGTGATGGAAAGTTGCACTTCAAAGGCGAGCGGTACATGGACGAATTGACTCATTTTTCTGAAGCAGGCCGGGCACGCATGGTGGATGTGGGCGAAAAAAACAGCACCCAGCGCGTCGCGATCGCCAGCGGTGTCCTGCGCATGCAGCCCGCGACATTGGAGCGCATCAGGGCCGGACGGATCGCCAAGGGTGACGTGCTGACGGTGGCCGATGTCGGCGCGGTCATGGCGGCAAAGCGCACCCCGGACATCATTCCGATGTGTCATCCCATCATGCTGAGCGGCGTGGAGGTTGTGTTCAGCGAAATTGTTGATCCGGACGCAAGCGGTTGTGTGGGTATTAAAATCGTCACCACGGCAAGCTGTGCCGGCCAGACCGGTGTCGAGATGGAAGCGTTGTGCGCCGCCAATGTGGGGCTGCTCACTATTTACGACATGTGCAAGGCGATTGACCGGGGCATGCGCATCGAGTACGTGCAACTGGAAGAAAAGCGCGGCGGCAAGAGCGGGGTTTGGCTTCGGGAAGACTTGGGGTTGCGTGGAGAGATGAAATGATCAAGGTACTGTTCTTCGGCCCCATCGCAGCTGCAACGGGCGCGCGAGAAGTTTCGGTGGCACATGTGCCGGGGCTGACGCTGGGCAGCCTGAAGGAAATACTAGCGGCACAGTACCCCGAAGCCATGCATCTGGCGACGATGATGGCGGTCAATGGCGAACATGTGCGCGATATGTCGCTGGCGCTCGCGGACAACAGCGAAGTGGCTTTTATGGCCAAATTTTCCGGCGGTTAGCCTCACTTGTAGGTGCGAATTTATTCGCACGCGCAATGAGTTGTATGCGAATAAATTCGCACCTACCAACCAATCGATTACTTTTTCAGGTTGAATGGCAGATGGAGAGAAAATGAAGGAAGCAGTCAGGATTCAGCAGGAAGATTTTTCCCAGGATGAGGAAATCAGGGCGCTGCAAGCCAGCTCGAAACGCATGGGCGGCATTGCCACGTTTCTCGGTTGCGCGCGCGACTTTTCGGAAGGCCGCGAGGTCTCGGAAATCAGCTTCGATGCCTACGGCAGCATGGCGCTGTCGGAATTGAAAAGATTGCGCAGCGATGCGATCGAGAAATACGCTTTGCTGGATGCGCGCATCGTGCATCGCGTCGGCACGGTCAAGGGCGGCGAAAACATCGTGTTCATCGCGGCAGGCGCAGAGCACCGCGTAGCCGCACTGGAAGCCTGCCGCTGGATGATAGACGAGCTGAAACAGCGCGTGCCGATCTGGAAAAAAGAATTCACGCCGCAGGGCGAGTCATGGGTGACGCCGCATCCATAAAAACAAATGTTCCATTCGTGTTGCGAAGGCGTAGGTTGGGTTAGCGGTTTTATCGCGTAACCCGACAAACTTATTTTTCAATACCGGCAGCTTGGAGTGATGATTGGGTTTGTTGGATTACGGCGCAAAACCCCGCGCCTAACCCAACCTACATACCTCGTGGTGTTTCGTAAAGGTTTTTAAATAATGTCGAATGTATTTACTGTTGTCGGACACTCGGGTTCCGGCAAGACCACTTTGGTCGAAAAATTATTGCGCGAGTTGAGTGGCAGAGGATTGCGCGTGGCGACTATCAAACATGCGCATCACAAGGTGGTGCTGGACACGCCCGGCAAGGACAGTTACCGGTACAAGCACGCGGGTGCGGTGATGAGCATGCTGGTCACGTCCAACGAGTTGCAACTGGTTGCCGATGCGGTCGACCAGCGCGAGCCGGAACAACTGGCGCAGCGCTTCCTCGGCGAAGCCGACCTGGTGTTGGTGGAAGGTTTTTCCCACGGCGCAGGAGTGAAGATCGAGGTATTGCGCCGCGAGTGCGCCAAACCGCCGCGCTGCACGATTGAAGACGGGCTGATCGCCATCGTCACCGACATGGACGAAATCTATCCGCAGTTGCCGCATTTCGGGCTGGAAGACATCGCCGGGATTGCACAGTTCATAATCGACCGCGCGCCAAAATGATCGAAGGCTGCACCGCCATTGTGATGGCAGGCGGCGATTCCAGCCGCATGGGGCGCGACAAGGCGAACGTGACGCTGGGCGAAAAGACCCTGCTGCAGACAGTTAGCGCAACCATGCAACAGCTATTTCCGCAGGTGGTCATCAGCGTGCGCCAGCCGCGCACCGGAATCGATCTGCCGCAGGTCTGCGACGAACTGCCCAACGGCGGCCCGCTGGCCGGACTGGTCGCCAGCCTGGGGAAAATCACCACGCCGTGGGCGTTCATGGTGGCCTGCGATATGCCGTTCGTCGTGCCGGAAGTGATCGAGTTGCTTGCCGGATATCGTTTGCAGCACCAGGCAGTCGTCCCCGTCGTGCATGGACACCCGCAGCCGCTGGCGGCATTCTATGCGGCCAGTTGCCTTGCGCCGCTGCGCGCAAGTCTGGCGGCGCAGCAGAAAGGTTTGCGCGACGTAATAAAACAGCTGGATGTGCGCTATGTGGACGAAGCCGAGATGCTGAAGGCCGACCCGCACCTGCGCAGTTTTTTCGATCTGGACACGCCGCAGGATGTCGAGGCGGCAATGAATGGAGTGAGGTGATGGAAAAATATTTACAGGTAAGCGAGGCGCAGCGCGTCGTGCTCGAATCGGTCGCGACAATGGGCGCGGAACAGGTGAAGCTCGAACAATCGCAGGGTCGTGTGCTGGCCGAGGAAGTGCGCGCCAACCGCGACCAGCCGCCCTTTGACATATCGGCGATGGACGGCTATGCGTTGCGCAGCGCGGATCTGGCCGGTATTCCCGCCACACTGGAAATCATCGAAGACATCAAGGCGGGGGATCTGCCAACCAAAACGCTGGCACCCGGCCAGTGCGCGCGCATCATGACCGGCGCGCCGATGCCACAGGGTGCGGACGCGGTGATCCGGGTCGAGGATACCGAGGCGCTGGCCGATAGCCGCGTACAAATAAATTTGGCGGTCAAATCGGGCAATGACATCCGCCGCCTTGGCGAAAACATGCGCAACGGCGAGGTGGTGCTGACCCCCGGCACGACGATCACGCCGGGTGTGATCGGCGTACTGGCGACGGTGAAGTGCGCGCAGGTGCAGGTGTACCGGCGGCCGCGCGTGGCGATCCTGTCGACCGGCAACGAACTGGAAGGCCTCGACGAGCCCGTTGATCCAAACAAGATACCCAACTCCAACAGCTACGCGCTGATGGGGCAGGTGCAGGCGCTCGGCATCGAGCCGGTGTTGCTCGGCATCGCGCGCGACGACCCCGAAGAGCTGGCGCGCTATCTGCGACGCGGGCTGGAATACGACGTGCTGCTGGTTTCCGGCGGCACGTCGGTCGGCGTGCACGATTACGTCCGCCCGACCATCGAGGCGCTGGGCGCGCAGATGCTGTTCTGGCGCGTGTCGATGAAGCCGGGACATCCGGTCGCGTTCGGCAAGATCGGCGAAAAAATCATTTTCGGCTTACCGGGCAATCCGGTGTCCAGCATGGTGTGCTTCGAGCAGTTCGTCGTGCCGGCGTTGCGCCGCATGATGGGGCATGCGCGCACCTACCGCCGCACCATCGAGGCGCGGATGACGCATAACGTGAAGCATCAGCCGGGTCGCACCGAATTCATCCGCGTGTTGCTGGCGAAGGAAGCGGGCGGCTACGCGGCCACTTCCACCGGCGCACAGGGCAGCGGCATGCTGCTGTCGATGGCCAGAGCGGACGGCTTGGCGGTCATACCGGGCGATAGCGCGGGATTGACGGCGGGCAACACGGTGACGGTGCAACTGCTCGACGGCACGGTTTTTCAGGATGACGCGGGCTTCAGGGAGTAGTGCGGGTGTGGCTCCCTTCTCCCGCAGGCGGGAGAAGGGCTGGGGATGAGGGTTTGTGAGCCTATACTCGAGTGTGATTTATACTTGACGCCCCTCGCCCCAACCCCTCTCCCGCTTGCGGGAGAGGGGCTATTCAACCCGCACGGTGCGCAGGAACTGGGAAATTTTACTAACACTTTCGTTTACACCCGTTTCAAGGAGCAAGCATGAGCATTGCACGTATTGGCATCTTGACCATTTCCGACCGCGCCAGCCGCGGTGAATACGAAGACAAGGGCGGCCCGGCGATTCACGCCTGGTTCACGCGCGTGCTGACCTCGCCGTGGCAGGCGGTGGCGAAAGTGATTCCAGACGAACAGCCGGAGATCGAAGCCGCGCTGCGCCAGTTAAGCGACGTGGAAAATTGCTGTCTGATCGTCACCACCGGCGGCACCGGCCCGGCGTTGCGCGACGTCACGCCGGAAGCCACCGAAGCGGTATGCGAGAAGATGATGCCGGGCTTCGGCGAACTGATGCGCACCGCGTCATTGAAGTTCGTGCCAACTGCGATCCTGTCGCGGCAGACCGCCGGGATACGCGGCAAAAGCCTGATCGTCAACCTGCCCGGCAAGCCTTCCGCAATCGACGACTGCCTGAACGCCGTGTTTCCGGCCATCCCGTACTGCATCGACCTGATCGAGGGCGCATACCTGGAATCCGACCCGGAGCAATGCAAGGCGTTCCGCCCGGCGCACGCCAAGCCAAGGTAAAAGCCCGCTGAGTGCCCTTCGTCGTTCACGAAATCAAGCCACTCGCTCACTTGATTTAGCCTGCCTTCCTTGCCTTGTCAGGAAAACACCGACAGCATATTCCTTTGCTTCCTACACCATTATCAGGCAAACACCGATATACCATTTGCGTGCAATGGAGCGAAAATTCTTTCACGTCGCAGGGAGTCGCATTCAGTTTCGTTTGCTATATTTCAGGAGGAGACATCGTGATCCAGCATTCTGGTTTCTTGATGCGGTAAAAGACCCCCGGAGTATCGCGCCTCCGGCAGTTCCGGTACTTCCCGCGAGCGGGTTTATTTCAAGGAAAAACGATCATGCATAGGCTTAACTTACTGGCTATATCGCTTGCTTTCGGCTGTTATGTTCCACTTGCGCTCGCCGACGAGGATGTTCCGCTTGCCCCTGCGATGGTGCGCATCCCCGGCAAGAACTACGAGATCGGCAAGTTTGAAGTGACCCAGGGCGAGTGGCAAGCGGTGATGGGCAGCAACCCCAGCAATTTCACCAGTTGTGGCGACAATTGCCCGGTAGAGCAAGTGAGCTGGCAAGACATTCAAATCTTCCTGCAAAAACTCAACGCCAAGACCGGCAAACAATACCGCTTGCCAACCGTAGCCGAATGGGAATACGCCTGCTCGGGCGGCAGCCAGAACGAATACTGCGGCGGCAACAATCTCAATGCGCTGGCGTGGACTGAAGGCAACAGCAACAAGCAAACGCATCCGGTGGGCCAGAAGAAAGCCAACGGCTACGGCCTGCATGACATGAGCGGCAACGTGTGGGAATGGATGGATGATTGCTGGGAAGGAGAATGCGCGGAGCACGCGCGTTGCGGTGGCTCTTGGGTCAGCTCGCCACAGTTCGTGCGCGCGCCATATTGCGGCAGATTCGGCTCAGCGATTCGCGACGACGATGTCGGGTTTCGCTTGGCCAGGACGCTGCCGTGAGCGTGGTTGTTGGGGATATTGCAGCATCTGGTTTCGCTCAATCACTTTCAGATTATGTGAGATTACGCTGCTTGAAAGTGGCCTTCGTAATTATCGGTTTACGACACGAAGCGGATGTTCAAGCTGGGCGCGCCGACCGTCTCCTCCTCGGCCATAGCGGGCGCCGAATGGCTTATTGCTAAATTCCGCTTTACAGCACGTAGCGGACGTTGGTTACCGTCTGCTTTGCCCGTATTGATCACTAAATGATATGTTCGTTGTGCCCCGCACAAGTAATGTGCTTCAATTTACTTCACCAACTCCATCAGCTTGCCGTAGTTGTCCACCACATCATATTTGACTTGGTCGGATGTGATTTTGGTGAAGAACTTGCGGGCACACTCGATTTTGCATTCTTCGATTTTTCGCAGCTCCATCGACGACATGGAGCCTTTGGTTTCGGCAATGAAGTAGATGTGCTTCACCGTGCCTTCATGGAAGGCGATGGCCCAGTCAGGGTTGTAATTGCCGACGGGCGTCGGAATAAAAAACCCCTTGGGCAGCTTGGCATAGACCACGACTTCCACGCTGGTATCGAGTTCACTGACGAAGGTGCGCTCGTTCTTTGAATCGGTGAAGACATAATCATAGATATGGTGGTCAACCTTGATTGCCTTGCTGAAATCTTCCTTCGGTTTTTCCTGGGTGAAGATGTCTATGCCGTGGGTCTCGCCGACTGAGTCATAGCTTAGCTTCTCTATGATTACGGTCGCCTTCTGTTCATTGATTAGCCGTACCGCCTTGGCGATGAAGTCCTCGGGGTTGGTTTTGTATTGGCTGAAAATCGCCACGTTGATGCCTTGAAGAATGCTGGCGATGGTGCTTCGCGTGAGTTGTGCTTCTTCTGCCAGCTTGCCAATCAGGTCGTATTTGACGGCGGAATGAATGGAGTTCTTGTGGGATTCCGTCTTCGTCTCCCTGATCTCGAATGACTCCCCCTGCTTCACGTCATCAAGGGTTGCTGTGCCGAGCTGTTCGCCTTTGACAATGGTGTACTGAAGCGGGCTGACCTTGAGTTCTTTCTCCAATGCCGCCACACATTTTTTAATCAGCTCCGGCGTCTCAAAGTGTACGGTGTATGCAGCCTTGTGATTGATGCGATTCCAAAGCGCCTTGAATTCCTTCTTTTCAAAGTTGGCACTCAACGGATTCGTTTTACCTTTGCGATCATCGTCAATGCCTGGTATCTGCGCATCACTAAAGACACTGTCGATCAGTTGAAATACCTGTTCGGTGTAAGGCAACAGCTCGGCAGGCAGGTCGGCAAGCTTGCCTTCTGTTTTTGCATCGTGATACGCCTGAGTGATTTTATCGCTATCGTCGGTGTAATCGTTTTTCAGCAAATACTTGTAAATCTGTTTTGCGATTTGCGGCGTCACAACCACATCACCAGTCGCAGTCTTGAACACTTTTCCGGTGAAGTATTCTTCATCGGCAATGCGTGGGCGTGCAGACAGCGATTCGCTAATGTCGCGCTGTAAAGCGGTGACGAAATCCTTGTAGCTCTCATTGGCAACCACGGTCAGCACATTGATCTGGTGAACGGTTGCCGGGTTATCCATACGGTCGCCTGTTTGGTTGACCGATATGCGCAAGCCACGGCCAACCTCCTGACGGCGGGAAATTGTGTTGTCGCTGTGTTTGAGCGTGCAGATGACAAACACATTAGGGTTATCCCAGCCTTCGCGCAAGGCGGAGTGCGAGAAGATGAAGCGCACCGGCTCTTCGAACTTGAGAAGCTGCTCCTTTTTTCGAAGTATCAGGTCGTAAGCGTCAACGTCGTCCGTTTCAGTCGATCTTGCACCCGTTGCAGGGTTGACCAGGCGCTTGCTCTTCTTGTCGATGGAGAAATAGCCTTCATGCGTCCTCGATGCCTGAATCCCTTTCAGGTAGCGGTTATAAGGCGTGTCTTCCAGTGTCAGCACTTCATTGAGGTGCTGGTTGTATTCCTCTTCAAATATCTGCGCATACTCTCCCGGATTTTCACCGTTTTCATCGTAACGCCTGTACTTGGCGACCTCGTCGATGAAGAACAGCGACAACACCTTGATGTCCTGGTGAAAGAGCGCCTGTTCTTTCTCGAAGTGGGCTTTCACGGCCTCACGAATCTGGATGCGGCGCAATGCCGCTTCGTTCACGTCGCCCGTGGCCTCTCCTGCCTGAAGCTCTACGCCGTTAGTGAAGTGAACGGTATCCGTGTGCGCATTGATGTCGGCAATAACAAAGCCCTTATACTGGTCTAGCCCTTCGGAAATATCGAAAAGGTTATCGTTTTTCCCCAGTTTGCGCACCACGCGCTTGATGCCATTGTTTTGCTTAATTTCCAGTTCGACGCGGGCAATCGGTGGCTTGCTGGTGGAAATCTCAATGGACTCCAGGTACAGATAAGCATTCGTGCCAGTCAAGCCCTTCACGGAAATGCCACGCACCGCGATCTTCTTCACCAGCTTCTGGTTGTAGGCATCCAGCGCATCCAGCCGGTGAATCTTATTGTGGGTGGTTTTGTGCGTCGCCGAATACCGCAGAACCATCAAGGCATTGAACTCTTCCAGTGACTTTAAGGTCTGCGCCCCCTCCATTTTCTGCGGTTCATCGAGGATTAAAATCGGTCGATTCTTCTTGATAACGTCAATCGGGCGGCGGGACTGAAAATCGTCCAGCTCTTCATAAATGCGCCGGTTCTCAGCGCCCCGCGCAGCAAAAGCCTGAGCGTTAATCACCATGACATTGATGCCCGCATCGGAAGAAAAACTCTCCAGATTGTGCAACTGCTTGGAGTTGTAGATGAAGAAGCGGGCGCGTTTTTTGTACTCTTCCAGAAAATGCTCGGCGGTAATTTCCAGCGACTTGAACACGCCTTCGCGGATGGCGATGCTGGGCACCACCACGATGAACTTGCTCCAGCCATAACGCTGGTTAAGCTCGAACATCGTCTTGATGTAGCAATACGTCTTGCCGGTGCCGGTTTCCATCTCAATATCAAGATTGATCTGACAAACCTTGTTGCTAACCAGTGCGGCTGAGAGTGGCAAGTTCTGGCGTTGCTGAACCTTGTGGATGTTGTCCAGCAACGCGGATTGCGTTAGCGCGATGTCCTCATTCTTGAAGCCATCCTCTCCGTGGATGGTTTGCTGCTGCGGCACACCTGCTGCCACTTTTCCGGGATCGACTCGATACTTAATGCCGGTAGTGTTCGGTTGACCGGCAAAGCAATCCGCAACGGACTCCACGGCGTTGGTCTGGTATTGCTGTTTTTTAAATTTTAATTTCATTTCTCTTCGGCTGAATTCATAACTTCTTTATTAAACAGAAAATTAGAGAAATTTATTCTTGGCATTTACTCTTTTTATTCTTTTTATTCTTAATTTTTCTCTTTCAATACCCATTGAGGGGCTTTACGAGAACCCGTATTTTCAATACGGTCAGCTTGCCGCAGACTGGTAAGAAGGTTTCCAATCTTGTTCTCTTTCTGCTCGTCATCCAGCGCATCGCTCAGCTTGTCCAACAGCAAGGTGTCAATTTCCTTGCGGCTTGCCGAACCGAACTTCGTCAGATAATCCATAACCAGCTTGGCATAGAATTCATCATCCTGCGCACGGGTACGGATATAATCAGCTTTCGTCGCAGTCGCGTTAGCAACGGTTGCGGAGACGTGAAGATTAGGTTTATGCCCCTCTATGAGATTTGCGCGGCGCAGGTGCTTCACCATGGCCTCATCGAGTGGCAACTTCTTCTGCACACGGTCGAGCGCGAAAATCTCCGGCAACGACAAGTCCGTTTTTTGAATCAGCAGGCGGCTATAGGCCGGGTCAACAATGCTGCCGTGAATAGTCATTTTCACCGCTTGCGGCTCGCTCAAATCGTAGTCCGGCATCGGGAAATAGCGCCGCGCCTGACCGAGGTGCATCTCAAAAATTCCATAACCCATGGTGTCGATCATGTTCAGTTCAGCCATCGCCTGTGCCAGAAAAGGGTTGCGGTAGCGCCTGGGGGTCTTGTTGCCAGTGCAATAGTCCGACGGCACCCCCTCAAAGAACGCCCCTTCATTTTCAAAGATCAGCCGGTCTGGTTGTTCCGTCACGATAATGCGGCCATTGCGGGCGTAGTCCTGATGGGCAATACAGTTATGCAACGCTTCCAGCACGATTTTCTGGTCGTATTTCGCCAGCTCAATCGCCAACAACTGGTCATCCGGCAGGATGCGCAACTGGATGTTGCGAATCTTCTGGTAAAGGGCAGTTGTATTCAGCAGGAAAGGCGGGCCAAAGTGCTGGTAAGCACGCTCCGCGCCTTCCAGCTTCCAGGTCATCTGCGCGGGATGGGGAGACAGCAGGTGCGCAGACCCGTCCTTGCCCAACAATAGCAGCGTTGTGCGAGTGATCTGCCCGTCTTGCGTCAGCTTTGCACGGTCGAGAAAAGTGCTATCCGTCCAGCGCATCACCTCATCAGGCTCGAAGCGGTTGGCATATTTTCTGGCAAACGATTCGCGCGCCCTAGTCAGGGCGCTGGCATCCAAATGCGCCAACGTAGCGCCCTGCACCACCTGCGCCGACCAGTCCGTAGCGCCCATCTGCCCGCGAATTTCATCCTGCTTGTCCAGCCCCAGACTCGTCAGACTCTCGCCCGCACGGGAGTAGTAATGACCTTTCCAGCCAATTGGCATGCCCATGGGAGCGGCGGGTATCTCGAACAGCACAACGCGCCCTTGGGGAGCCTGCAACTCGTGAATGTCGCGAAAGGTGATGCTGGGCTCGGTCTCTGCCGCGATCTGCATTTTCAGGCTATGCAGGCGTTCATGATCCTGGCGATAGTCGCTGCCGACAACCGAACGGGTTTTATTATCCACACCAAATACCAGCCAGGCACGTTCCACGTTGCGCAAGTTGGCTTCGTTGGCAAGCGCCGAGAAATACTCACCGATTTTGTTGGTGTCGTAGTCTTTCACCGCCTGCTTGAACTCGACTACCTCGTTTTCCCAAGTAGCAATGAGGCTGGTCAACAACGACTGTAATGCGGTTTGATCCATCCCCCGCTCCTTAGATGCTCTTCACTTCAGTGGTCGGCGAGATGAGCTTGAAGATTTGCTCTATATTGATCTTCACGCTGTCGCTACCGAAACCGGCATCGCGGAACACCGCGCGCAGGGGGTGGCGGGCGGCGAGGGCTTTGACGAATTCCTCGTCAATGCCCGTTTCGAAACAGGCGGCCAGCGCATTGCCATCCACGAAGAATACTTGCTTACCGGCGATAGTCTCCTGGGTAATCGGTAATGCCAAATCCACGCCCCAATCGAGCAGCACCTGGAACAACAAATCCTCGGCGCTACGATCTTCGCGGATGTTATCAACCTGCGCCAGTAGGTCGCCTTGCTGTACCGCATCGGGAGCGTAGTACACGTCTTTCATATTGGAGTTGTCGATTTTCAGGACGCGGAAGCCAATGTCGAGCTGGTCTATGCCGGGCTTGCCGGCGTTTTCTTCCTTGATCTTTTTGCCGGCGCGACGGATGCGTTCCTTGCCGATTTCGACGATAGTTTTGTAGCCCGCCTTGAATGCCTCGCTCTTTTCGTCGATTGGTGCGGGGAGTTGCACCACGATATGGCGGCGCGTCTTGCCGTCTTCGGCGTTCAGCGCCATGACTGCGTGGGCGGTTGTGGCAGAACCAGAGAAGAAATCAAGAACAATGTCTGATTCACTGGTGGCTGTCTGACATAATTGGGAGATCAATAGGGGAGATTTTGGCGACTGAAATAACTTCGCCTTCGTATTAAACAAGGAATTGAATTCCTTTTGCCCTCGTTCCGTATAGAACGCTTTATCCACAAGAATTGTCTTCAGCATCCGGTCGGCGCCATTTGCATAACTCTTGCGGTAGATTTTCCACCGGTCATTAACTCTTTTGGCAAATAACAAATCGGCATCCTGCTCCGCCCTTTTTTTCTCCCATGTCCAGCATCCCTCATACCCATCATCCCACAACGGCAAAACCTTCTGCCATCCTTCACTGCTATTTACTGAAACGCTGCCCTCATCGTCCACGTAGAACGGATAAAAGAGATTCTTTCGGTTATGTTTTCCAAATTCACGATGCGTATTGCGCAACTCTAACAAACGATATTTTCCAAAACTATCCTCCTCAGGGTACTCGGCTTCAATTTGATTCTCATCTTTTTCAATTGAGAATGAGCCTTTAGGCAGAGCGGTTTTGCTGTAAACCAAGACATATTCATGGTTCGTAGCGAAATATTTGTCCTGAGAGCGGCCTTTTGGATTACAGAGTAGTGTAATAACGGCAACAAAATTACCTTCACCAAAAACTTCGTCACACAACCTTCGGAGGTTGGTTATTTCATTCTCATCAATCGAAATAAAAATTACCCCATCATTCCGTAGTAGATTCCGTGCCAACTTCAAGCGCGGATACATCATCGTCAGCCAGTCGGAATGGAAACGCCCGTTGGCTTCCGTATTAGCCACCAGACGGTTGCCCTCCTCGTCCTTCTGGTTGGAACGCTGAAAATACGCTTCTGCATCCTCCGCAAAGTCGTCCTCATAGATAAAGTCTTTCCCCGTGTTATACGGCGGGTCGATGTAGATCATCTTCACTTTGTTCAGGTAAGTCTCCTGCAACAGCTTGAGCGCATCCAGGTTGTCGCCCTCGATAAACAAGTTCTGCGTTGTATCGAAGTCCACGCTCTCCTCGCGGCAGGGGCGCAGGGTCTTGGCGATGGGTGCGTTGGCGGTCAGCAATGCCTCACGCTTGCCCGGCCAGTTTAGTTGATAGCGTTCCTGCGGACCCTCGACGATGGCGATGGACAGTTCCTGGCGCAATTGATCGAAGTCGATGATGCGTTTCAGTGTGCCGTCTTCATTCTTCGATTCAGTCACGCAGTTGGGAAACAGCCCGGCCAATTTGGCGATATTTTCTTGCGTGATGTCCGGGCTGTGCAGCTTGAGCTTTTCCATGGTTTTCTCTCGTAATCTGTGCGCCTAACGCGCTAATGTATCAATGCCGGTTTTAATGCTTCGCAGTTGGCTATTCAATTCCACTTTCCGGTTGAATTGTTTTTCTTTATGCAAGCGAGCTTCCAGCTTGGCATATTCAGCCTGTTTGCTGCGGAGTTGCGATAGCCGCTCCACATGGTCTTTCAGCGTTTCTCCTGGCCGTGCTGGAAACGGCATCAGGCGGCGCAGCATCTGCTCGTACAGCCCTGCCATGTCCAGCGCAACCGGGAGTGCCGAACGCTCGCCACTCACTGGCAGCCACGGGCTGGAAAAATAGGCATCCACCACCCAGCGGCTGGCATCGGCATCGCTGGGGCGCTTGTAGGCGGCTACGGTTTTGACACGGCTATCGAAAAAGAGATTGTAGAAGATTGGCAGTGGGATTGCCTTATCAATGCAGCGCAGCACGTCTTCGCTGACTTCGGGGGTTTTCAGTTCAAGCGAAAAAATTTCGATTTCGGGCACGCCGGGGCGCGACGGCAGATTGATGGTTTCAGGGGCAAGCTTGCATTGCCAGACGATTTGATTGATCTGCGCGACGAAGCCATCGCGCACGGCACGGGTGGGCTTGCCATGCTCGTATATCTTGCTCTTGGGCAGCACACGGTTGAACTCTGCCTGTTTGGGATAGGCGAATATCATTCCGTGGCCTGAATAACCAGAAAAGCGATGAGCTCAAAATCATCCAGCCCCGCGATGGTGTTGGCCAGCGCCGTGGTGCGCCCACCGCTAAACAGGCTGTCGATGTCCTTATCATCCTTCGAGTCCACCATGGAGCGGATGGCCTGGGCGAGCAGGTCGGAATATGCCTTCATGTTGCGCCCGTCGTCGGTGGCCTGGTTGAACAGGCGGCACACGTCCGGCAGCGGCTGGCTTTGGCCTTTGCAGGCGCTACGCACCAAGTCGAGCAGGCGTTTGACTTCGGTGTGGTCGGCGACGACCTCGCCATTCTCGCCGATATAGATCAGGTAGTAAGGGTGCAGGCGGTTGTGCTGGTTGATGTTGACGCCATTGTTGCGGTTGCGCAGCGTGAACATCACCCCCGGTGGCAAGCCCCGCGCCGGGTCGGCTGGCACCACGGCATTCATGCCCGTGGGCACGTTGGCAAGGTCGCCATTGGCTTTGATGTAATTCAACAAATCCATGCGGAAGTCGTTGAGGCCGAGGTCGGTAATGGAGACGCCGGTTTTCAGGTCTTCCATTTCGATCACTTCTTCCTGAAGGCGGCGCAGTTGCTCCTTGCGGTAGGAAATGTCGTTGGACTGGGTGTTGAGCACGTTGTCGTCGGCGGTCGCGGTCACGTCGGCGATGACCATGCGGTTTTCAACGCGCTCCTTGAGATTGATGTATTCGTCGAGGGTAATGTCCGGCCAGTAGTTCACCAACTGGATGCTGGCGTTTTGTGAGCCGATGCGATCTATCCGCCCGAAGCGCTGGATGATGCGCACCGGGTTCCAGTGAATGTCATAGTTGATCAGGTAGTCGCAATCCTGAAGGTTTTGCCCTTCGGAAATACAGTCGGTGCCGATGAGAATGTCGATTTCTCGCGGTTCATTGGGAAGGGTGAGCGCCTTTTCTTTTGAGCGTGGCGAAAAGAGGGTCAGCAGTGACTGGAAATCATAGCCCTGCCGCGTATTGGACTTGAGCGTGGATGTTGGGCCATCGCTGCCGGTGACTTTGCCGGTGTGGATTTGGTGAGATTGCCACAGGCTATCGGCAAGGTGCTCGTAGAGATAACTGGCTGTGTCGGCAAAGGCGGTAAAGATCAACACCTTCTTGTTGCCCGGATTGATTGGGGATGCCAACTTGCTATTGATCTGGGTTTTGAGGTGCTGAAGTTTGGCATCGTCAGCCGGTGTTATTTTGAACATCTCGGCGAGGAGCGCGTCGATCACCAAGAGGTCGGCTGACAAATCGTGCTTCCACGATGGCAAGTCCATATCGGACAAACTTATCTGAACCTTGCCGCCGATTTTGGCATCGTCGATGTCAGGCAGCTCGTCATCATCGGGTTCGGCATTCTCAAAAGAAACTGAGACATCATTGACAGGGGCATCTTTACCCGTCTGCTCGAATACCGTGATTTTCTCAAGCGTGGCCGAATGATTGTCTTTCAGTTTTTGCAGGGTTAGCCGGAAAGACTGGACTGAGCTTTCAAGGCGCTTGAGCAGATTGATCGTCATCAACGCCTGAAGGCTGCGCTCACGGTCGGCTTGCTTTAGTTTGCCTCTCCCACCTTCGACTTGGGTGTCGTAAAGCGCTTCGTACTTGGCGAGACGGCTCGACAATATGTAACTAACCGGCGCATACACAGACAACTTCAATAGTGAAAGCTGGTTGAAGATTTCGTTGAAACCGATCACATCGGTGCGGTGGGTGAGCTGGCAATGGAATGACAGCGGCTTGAGGCGCTGGGGAAACTTGCCGATGTCTTTGGTATCGTAAAAAGTTTCGATGTGTTTGCGGGAACGAGCAATGGTCACGCTATCGAGCAACTCGAAGAAATCGAAGTCCAGCGCGCTTAAAATCGCATTGGCCGTTCGCTCTTCGGGTGGGAGTGTTGACCAATTATTGAAGGCGCGTTGCGCCCGACGGAAAATCTCATCTATGTCTTTCTGTGTGCGCAGTTTCTTGTTGAGGTTGTCCGGGTCGCCTTCATAGGCGAGTGCAAGCTGGTTGCGCAGGTCATTGAAGCGGTTGTTGACCGGGGTGGCCGAGAGCATCAAGACTTTGGTTTTAACGCCTTGCTTGATGACGGAATTCATCAGCTTCTGATAGCGTGTCTCGCGGTCTTTGAAGGCATCGTTGTTGCGGAAGTTGTGCGATTCGTCGATGACGACCAGGTCGTAGTTCCCCCAGTTAATCCGATTCAGCGGTGTGCCGAATGACTCGCCACTGGTGCGCTGCAAGTCGGTATGGCAAAGCACGTCGTAGTTAAACCGGTCTTTGGCAAAAATGTTGGTGGTGAGGTTGCGGTTGTAGTTCAACCAATTGTCTGCCAGCTTCTTGGGGCATAAAACGAGAACCGAACGGTTGCGCAGCTCGTAATATTTAATCACTGCCAGCGCTGAGAAAGTTTTCCCGAGACCAACACTGTCCGCCAAAATACAGCCGTTGAATGTTTCCAGCTTGTTGATGATGCCAGTAGCCGCATCCCTCTGGAAGTTAAACAGCTTCTGCCAGATCAGGCTGTCCTGATAGCCGGTGCGGTCATTGGGTAAATCGTCTTCGTTCAGGTCTTCGAGGAATTCGTTGAAAATGTTGTAGAGCATCAGGAAGTAGATACGCTCCGGGGAGTTTTCCTGATACACCGAGGCAATGTGGTCGCAGATTCTGGATGTAACATCTTCCAGCTTTTCCTGATCGTTCCATATTTGATCGAACAGGTTCAGTAAAACTCCGGTGTGGGCTGGCTCGTCAAATTTGTTGACGATATTCGATACTGCATCACCGCGCTGATAGCCAAGATCGACGGCGGTAAACCCGTGGAGCGGCATATAAATGGCCGCTGCCCCCGATGTTTGAACACCGGCGAATTGCTGCATGGGTGCTGTGCCACGATTAGAGCGGAAGCTGGCCTTGCGCCGAACCCAGTCAGCGCATTCCTTCGCAATCGCTCGCTGGGTGAGTTTGTTTTTGAGTTGAATTTCAAACTCGCTGCCGTAAAAGCTGCGCTCGCGTTCAGTCTTGGGAATATGGTATTGGCGGTGTTCTTTATTGAGTTTGTCGGCAACTACGTCTGGCATGAAGGTCGGCGAAGTAAAAATGAACTCCAACGACTCGATGCCTTCAAGTTCTTTCTTCAACGCCTCAAATGCGTATATCGAAAAACACGAAGCCGCGATCTTCAGCTTTGAACCGGGCTTGAGGGTCTGCTTCAGATTGTCGCCGAGCAGGTTATTTATGTTGTCGATTATTTCCATAGTTGGAAGAAGCTAACGCGTACAGTCATTACTCGGCATTGCCGTGGATTTGAGGTCATCGTGAATAATAGCCCCCGTGCTTGATATGGGCAAATGTGATTCTGTTTATACCCATGTTATTTCGACTTGTATAGGCCGCCTCAATTAAATTGGGAGCCGAAAAGGCAATCATTACAGTAGCTCACGAACGTCAGCTTTCAAGTGTTGAATTTTAAACTCTGACTGTCGCTTGTTGGCACAAAGCGGAACAAGTGCAAGTTCCAGCGGCCAACCGCTTAGGCCGAACAGGAGACAGCCGCGCTGCCGAGCTTAAATATCTGCTTGTGGCACACAACCGCATCCTGAGCGATTTTGAAAGTAAATCTCGGGCACTGTCTACCTGATTAAATCACGACTACTACGCTTTTAGCCCCTTGCAACTGCGGCTTATCCCGCGCGCAATTTCTGACAGCATGCGCCCCTGTTAAAAATCATATTGGGCACGCATGGCGATGGCTTTCTCGTCATTGCTGGATATGCTGTTGAAAATTACTGGAGTATCGAATTTTGTATGCACGTAATTCAGCATTAAGCGCGCATAAGGCGTCAGCATCCATTTTGCCCCGGCAGTCCATGCATTGGCCTTGTTGGTGTAGGCAGTTGCAGCCGTTGCCGTAGTCAAACATCCGGTGCCAGCCACGCAACCCTGTGCCGTTGTCTTGAAATCGGAAGCATCGAATATGCTGTATCTCAGCCCGAGTTCGACTTCGCCAAAACCGGCATTGCTCCATGAAAAGTTTTGTTTCGGATAGATTCGATTAAACATGCCGCTCTTGTAAGAATCGGCATAATTCCCGCCGGTGGCTAACCAGGTCAAGCTGACGTACGACGCCGTGATCTTTTTTGTTGCCGAAGTTGTTGCCGAGAATTTATTAAAACTGGTTGTTATATATTCCCCTTGAAACTTGGCTGGCCCATACGCCAGTGCGGTCTCAAACCCCAAACGATTTTTATCCACATTGCCGGTAAAAGCGTCCGTGCCGAAAAACTTGGTTGCGGTTGCACCGGTGTTACCCGCCGTATTGGAGGTGATACCGTTCGCTTCCGTATAGGCTGAAAGCGCCGTGGAATAAGCGGTGCCGGCGGCCGGCGAATTAGAAGGCTCCACCTGATTTTTACTGCCGGAAACGCCGAGATGCACTACGGATGAGTTTTTCCATTCGGCCAAGTCGGCAATATTGGCGGCGAACCGGCCGATGAAGTCCTTGGAATCCTTCAATGAATCGTTATTCTGGCCGCTGCCGTTCACATAGGACAGGTTGTAGTAGGTGCCTTTGAACGGCGCGCCAAACAGCATCAGGCCGCGGTCGTAGGTCGAGTTGAAGGCCGGCCCTGTTGCGGTTGCCAAAGAGAGCTCCATGAAATCGGTGAAGTTGGTGCTCTCCGCACGCTCGAGGCCGAATACCGGCTTGAACTGGCCGATACGCAGCCGGGCACCGGGGAAATGGTTGTAATCCACATGCCCGTAAGTCATTGCTGTCGTGCCTTTTGCGCCATCATTGCCGTTGGCAAACTCCCCTTCGATCCGGACGGCAAAATCCTTGAGGTAGGTGAAGGTGCCGCCCAACCGCGCGCGGCGGATGGTGAAAGTATCGTTCTTCCACTGGGTGGGGGTTGTGTTGCGGTAGTCCGCTTGAACCCGGCCGTTGAGCTGCAAGGACCAGTTGCCGGTGCCGTCATCGAACACCAGGCCATCCTTGAAAGAGGCGTACATCGGTTCGCCTTTGCTCTGGCCCTTGCTGACAGTTTTTTCTTCCCCGGTATTCGCTGGTTGCGCCTGTCTATTGGCGTTTGCCAGTTGTTCCTGCATGGCATGCAGCTCGGCGGAGAGCGCTTGTATTTGTTGCTGAAGCGCTTCGAGCTTGGTCTTGGTATCAGCCGTTGCATCCGCCATCGCGTTTGGTGCCGTCAATAATATAGAAACAGCAAGCAAAGCCAGCTTGTTGAGATTTAACACGTCTATTTCTCCTGAATATAAAAAAGTAGAATTGGCTTGGTTATGCAAATTACTACATAACGCTTGGCAAATCAAGCGTTATGTAGTATAAATGCATAACGATAATGGATTGGATGTGACTGAATTGATGCAGATAAACAAAACAACAACGCTTTTGCCCAAACTGAAAATTGCCCAAGGGCGGCGCTGGGATCACCTTGAACTGCTGGAGCGCATCGACGCGACGGGTTCCATTTCCTCGGCGGCGACTGCGATGGGGATGAGCTACAAGGCGGCGTGGGAAGCGGTGGAGTCGATCAACAATCTTTCCGAGCAGCCGCTGGTGGAGCGCAAGGCCGGAGGGCAAAAAGGCGGGGGAACCACGCTGACCACTTATGGCCGCCGCGTGGTGGGCGCGTATCGGCGGATCGAGCAGGAGCGCGAGCAGATACTCAAGTCGCTGGGAAACGTCAGCGACGATTTTGACGAGTACTACCATTTGATAAGGAGGTATGACTTGAAGACAAGTGCGCGCAACCAGTTTTTGGGCAAGGTCAAATGTGTGAAATCGGGTGCGGTCAATGCCGAAGTGATTGTGGATATCGGCGGGGGCGATACTCTGGTTGCCGTGATCACCAACGAGAGCGTGGCGCATCTCAAGCTGGAAATTGACAGCGAAGTGTATGCGCTGATCAAAGCGCCATGGATAATTTTGACCACCTCCGAAAATTGCAAAACCAGTGCGCGCAATGAGCTGCACGGCACGGTGGTGCGCTGCATGCCGGGCGAGGTGAACACCGAAGTGGTGCTTGAATTGCCGGGCGGGAAAATAGTGACGGCGATTGCAACGAGTGAAAGCGTCAGGAATCTGGGTATCAAGGTGGGAGAGAAAGCCTGCGCCCTGATCAAGGCATCCCACGTCATTCTGGCGGTCAACGCATAAGGATTACCATGAAATTACGCGCATTATTCACGCTGGCGGCATCTGCGCTGCTGTTGTTTGGTTTTGCCGTGCAGAGCGCACAGGCGGGACAGAAAATCACCATCGCCGCTGCCGCCGATCTCAAGTTCGCGCTGGACGAGATCGTCGTGCTGTTCGGCAAGGCGCATCCGGGCGATCAGGTAGAAACCGTCTACGGTTCGTCCGGAAAATTCCAGGCGCAGATTCGGCAAGGCGCACCTTTCGATTTGTATTTTTCCGCCGACATCGCTTACGCGCGCGCGCTCAAGGCGGAGGGCTTTGCCGCCTCAGAGGCGCAACCCTATGCGGTGGGACGCATCGTGTTGTGGAGCCCGTCGCGCGATGCCGGCAGGATGACGCTCACCGATCTCGCCGATCCGGCGATCCAGAAAATCGCCATCGCCAATCCGAAGCACGCGCCTTACGGCAAGCGCGCGGAAGAGGCACTCAAGGCGGCGGGGGTGTGGGAAAAAGTGGAAGCCAAACTGGTCTATGGAGAAAACGTCGCGCAGACCGCACAGTTCGTGCAGACCGGCAACGCACAGGTCGGCATCATCGCGCTGTCGCTGGCGCTCAGCCCTGAATTGGCAAAACAGGGCGGGTATACGTTAATCCCAGACAAGCTGCACCAGCCGCTGGAACAAGGTTTCATCATTACCAGACACGCTGCTGGCAATCCGCTGGCGCAGGCATTCGCGAGTTTCATGGCGGGCAAGGAGGCGCGCATGGTGATGACGCGTTACGGTTTTGCATTGCCGGGCGAAGTAAAATGAGTTGCCGCACTGTAGAGCCGACACAGCTTCTACCCTCTCCCTAGCCCTCTCCCTGCAAGGGAGAGGGGATGCGTATTTTTGGAGTATTTGAAATAACATAATGGAATCTGCCTTCTCTTCCGCCGACCTGTCCGCGATCTGGCTTACCTTCAAGCTGGCGGCAGTGGTGACCGTCATTTTGCTGCTGGTCGGTACGCCGATTGCATGGTGGCTGGCGCGCACCCGTTCCTGGTGGAAGGGGCCGGTCGGCGCGGTGGTGGCGCTGCCCATCGTGCTGCCGCCGACGGTGATCGGTTTTTATTTGCTGGTGGCGATGGGGCCGAATGGGCCGCTTGGTCATCTCACACAAGCATTGGGGATCGGCCTGCTGCCGTTTACTTTCGCCGGGCTGGTGATCGCCTCGGTATTTTATTCGTTGCCGTTCGTGGTGCAGCCGCTGCAAAACGCTTTCGAGGCTATTCCCGAGCGTGCGCTGGAAACCGCCGCGACGCTGCGCGCATCCGCATCGGATACTTTCTTCAGCGTGGCGCTGCCGCTCGCCAAGCCCGGCCTGCTTACCGCGTCGGTGCTCGGCTTCGCGCATACCGTCGGCGAATTCGGCGTGGTGCTGATGATCGGCGGCAATATCCCGGACAAGACGCGCGTGGTGTCGGTGCAGATTTACGACCATGTCGAGGCGATGGAATATGCCGCGGCGCATTGGCTGTCGGCGGGGATGGTGGTGTTTGCATTCGTTGTGTTGTTGCTGCTCTATACCTTCAACCCGACCGGGAAACGCAAATGATCCACGCCCGCTTCGATCTGTCCTACCCCGGCTTCGCTCTGCATGCGGATTTGCAGGTGCATGCGCATGGTGTCACCGCGCTGTTCGGCCCGTCCGGATCGGGCAAGACCACTTTGCTGCGCTGCATCGCGGGACTGGAACGGACAGCCAACGGGTTGCTGCAGGTGAAGGGCGAGGTGTGGCAGGACGGCGCAAATTTTCTGCCGGTGCACCGGCGCCCGCTGGGTTATGTGTTTCAGGAGGCCAGCCTGTTTCCGCATCTGTCGGTGCGGCGCAATTTGGAATACGGCCTGAAGCGTATTCCGCCTGTGCAGCGCAAGGTGCAACTGGAACAGGTGGTGGAGTGGCTCGGCCTGAACAAGCTGATCGGGCGCGATAGTCCGGCAGGGTTATCCGGCGGCGAGCGGCAGCGCGTCGCCATCGCCCGCGCGCTGCTCACCAGCCCGCGCCTGCTGCTGATGGACGAGCCGCTCTCGGCGCTGGATGCCGCGAGCAAGCATGAAATCATGCCGTACTTGGAACGCTTGCACGGCGAGCTGGATATCCCGGTGATCTACGTCAGCCACGCGCTGGATGAAGTGGCGCGGCTGGCCGATCAACTGGTGCTGATGGAACAGGGGCGCGTCATCGCCAGCGGCGCGCTCAACGAAATTCTGGGACGGCTGGATCTGCCTACCGCGCATCTGGACGATGCGGGTGCGGTGATCGAAGCCAGCGTGGCCGCCCATGACGAGAAATATCATCTCACCCGGCTGGATTTCTCCGGCGGCAGCCTGTGGGTGAGCAAGGTGGAGCGCGCCATCGGCAGCATGGTGCGCGCCCGCGTGCTGGCGCGCGACGTGAGCATTGCCACCGCCGCGCCGCAGGGCTCCAGCATCAGCAACATCTTGGAGGCGCGCATCGACCGCATTCAGGATGAGGGGCCGGATCGCGTGAGCTTGCGCATGACCGTCGGCAGCGGACAGATACTGCTGTCGCGCATCACCCGCCGCTCGCGCGACCAGCTCAATCTCGCCATCGGCATGGAAGTGTTCGCGCAGGTGAAGAGCGTGGCGCTGATCGCGTAGCGAAGCGGTGATTGTTTAGTGTTGCGTTTGCATCCTGAAATCCGGCACTCGGAAAGTTAGTCCTCTTCAATGTGACCGCTGTGAATGACGGCTGCAGTTCTGTTATCCATCCATTGTTCAAATTTACTCGCCTGTTTACGAAATAAGCCCGCCGAGTATTCGGTTTGATTCAGCGCGCCTCCCACTCTGTAGGATAAACGCCGACAACCGATTTCCCATTGCCCTACATTAATTTCAGGGCATCTGGAGTATGGTTCGGCGCTTTATAAATGGCGCGGGAAATGATATGGCTGACTATTTCATCCGCAAGATTGGCCTGGCGGCCTTATTGTTGGCGGCAGGCATCGCCTCGGCTAGTGATTTCATCACCGGCGCAGGCGCCACCTTCCCCTATCCGGCTTATTTAAGATGGTTTAATGGCTATCAAATGGAAGCCGGTATCGGGGTGTACTACAACCCCATAGGATCCAGTGGCGGCGTCGAGAAAATTCTGTCCAATACCGTGGATTTCGGCGCTACCGATGCCCCGATGACACAGGAAGAACTGGAGAAAAACGGCTTGATCCAGTTTCCGACTTTGATTGGCGGCGTGGTGCCCGTGATCAATCTGGATGGCGTCGCCGAGGGCCAGCTCAAGCTTTCAGGTAATGTGCTGGCTGATATTTTTCTGGGCAAGATCACCAGGTGGAACGATGCGCATATCGTTGCCGACAATAATGGCGTGAAGTTGCCCAATCAGGAAATCAATGTGGTGCATCGCGTTGATGGCTCTGGCACAACCTTCGTCTTTACCACATACCTGTCGCAAGTCAGCCCGGAGTGGAAGTCTAGTATGGGCACAGGTAATATTGTTCCCTGGAAAACCGGTATCGGCATCCATGGCGGCGGGGGCATGGCTTCTTATGTAAAGAGCGTTAGCGGCTCTATCGGCTATCTGGAATATACCTCCACCATGCAAGACAAAATGAATTATGCGCAACTGAAGAATCACGACGGCAATTTCGTCAAGCCATCCGCAGCCTCATTCAAGGCCGCTTCACTGGGCATCGAATCCTCCAGATGTTTCTGCGAATCCATGATCAACAAACCCGGTCATGATGCATGGCCCATTACCAGCGCCACTTTCATTCTGATTCGTAAATCCGCGGGCGCCAAAAAAGTATTGAAATTTTTTGAATGGGCCTTCGACGAGGATGACAAGAAGATTCTCGATATGGGTTATGTGCAACTGCCGAGAAAAGTTTGGAAAGGAATAGTTGGCACCTGTTGGAATCAAATTCCGGGAGGAAGATTCAAAACGCCATGGAATTAAACCGTTGCGGAAGCTTCCCGAATCGGCGAGCCGGTTATTTTCAGGCTTCCAATGGCCGCTTAAGATTGTTTCCTGGCGCTTGAAAAATTTCCCTGAAGCTGGCGCATCCGCCGTCAGCGGATGACGCAGCCCCACCTCCAAATATTCCTTTATCCGCTGATTGTTCAGCCGCCGTGCTGCTTGCCGGTTACCGGCTGGTGCAGCGCGGCGTTTGCCGCCGCTTGCGCTGCGGCCTGGTGTTTGATCAGTTGTCCGATCAGGGGTTGCTGCTCATCGCTCTGCCCCCACTGGTCGAAGTACACCAGTTCTTCAATCGGCAGGCGCGGCAGCCAGCCGGCGGCTTCGAGTTCCGGCTTGGCGTAGAAGTGGCTGACATAGCCGACGCACAGATAGGCAATCGGGGTGATGCCCTTGGGGATGCCGAGGGCTTCCTGCAATGCGCTCTGGTTGAAAATGCTCACCCAGCCCACGCCCAAACCCTCGGCGCGCGCCGCCAGCCAGAGGTTCTGTACGGCGCACACGCTGCTGTAGAGATCCATGGTCTTCATGTGGGTGCGCCCCACCACTACCGGGCCGGTGCGCTCGCGGTCGCAGGTGATGCAGATGCCGACCGGCGATTCCAGGATGCCTTCGAGCTTGAGCGTCTTGTAGGTGGCGCGCTTGTCGCCCTCGAACATCTCCGCCGCTTCGGCATGCGCGTCGGCAAAGGCGGCGTGCACCTTGCGCTTGATCTCGCCCGAGCGCACCACCAGAAAATTCCACGGCTGCATGAAGCCGACGGAAGGCGCGTAGTGGGCGGCGGTGATGATGCGGCTCAACACCTCATCCGGCACGGCCTTGGGCAGAAACTGGCCGCGCACGTCGCGGCGCGAAAAAATGGTTTGATAGATGGCTTCGCGCGCTTCGGCGGTAAAAGCGTGGATGTCCTGGTTGGCTTGTTCTGCTTTCATTGCTATTCCCCTTGTGTAAAAAATGGGCGCCCTGCCTGGCCTTGCAGCGCGCAAATTTTTTTCAGGCCGGTCTTCTGACTCGGATTCAACTGCCGCCGGCGCCTTCCCGGTTTTCACCAGTGGCTTGTTGCCGGAGCATCGTCCTTACAGCGTTGGGCACGTGGCGGAATTGCACCGCCTTCCCGATTCTCCCGTCACCTTGCGGCGGCGGGCACCTGAAGGGACGGAATAATCCACGAGAGTGGCGATGTTGTCAAAATTATCAGTATGGCTGCGTGCGGGGATGACTAGATTTTTTCTATGGGTGGGCGCCCTGAAAATCAGGTATTTTTGATTGAAGCCAGCGCATCCGCCACCGTCGGATAACGCAGTTTTACCTTCAGCTCTTTCTTCCTTCTCTCGTTGCTCAGCCGGCGCGATTCGTTCATGAACGACCACAGCGCAGGCGACACGTTGCGCTCGACTGCTGCGCGCGGCAAACGGGGCGGGCGCGGCAGGCCGTGCGCATCCGCCACCGCATCGAAGTATTCGCCCATCTTCATTTTGCTGTCGTCGCTGGCGTGATACACACGATTCGGCTTTCCGTTGCGCAGTGCCGCGATAACGATGCGTACGAGATCGTCGGCGTGGATGTGGTTGGTGTAGCTGTCCTCTTCGTGCACGATGGATGGACTGCTAGTGCGCAGGCGTTCCAGCGGCAGGCGGTCGGCGGCGTAGATGCCGGGCACGCGCAGGATGCCGGCGCTGACATGGCTTCGTTTCGCCCAGTCGCGTATCTGCCGCTCGGCATCCACGCGGAGTTGCGCGCGCGCCGTTTGCGGATTGGGTCGATGCGTCTCGTCTACGTAAGCGCCGCCGCAATCGCCATACACGCCGCTGGTGCTGATATAGATGAGGCGCATGGGCGGAGCGCTCCGCGCCAGGGCGGCGAGAAGGTTGCGGGTGCGAAGGTCGCCGTTTACGTAGCCTCTTTTTTGCGCCCCTCTCCCTAACCCTCCCCCGGAGGGGGAGGGGATATTCGGTGTTGGAGGCGGCGCGAAATGCAGCACTATGTCGGCCAATCCGGCGATGCGCGCGAGGCTGGTGCGGTCATCCAGATCGCCCGGCACCGGAGTGATGCCCGCTGCGCGCAACTCGGCGCAACGTTCCGCACGGCGCACCAGCCCGAACAACCGGTAATGCTTGCGCAACAGCGGCGCTACCCGCATGGCGATGTCGCCGCAGCCCGCTATGAGAATTCGTTTCATGGCGCAATTATGCGTTAAAATCGTCACTTTAATTCATGACCGAAAGACGATATGGCATCCAGTATCACTCTGCAGCCCGGCAACCACAGCTTCCCCGTTGAAGACGGTGAAACCATCCTCGATGCCGCGCTCAAGCATGGCTATACCATGCCGTTCAGTTGCCGCGATGGAGTTTGCGGCGTGTGCAAAGGCCGCGTGCTGCAAGGCTCGGTGTTTCACGGCAGGTTTATGGACAGCGTGTTGAGTGAGGCGGAAAGAACGGCGGGCATGGCCTTGTTCTGCTGCGCCAGCCCCAAATCCGACCTGGTTGTCGAGTACCGCCCAGTGAGCTCCCCCTTCAGTAATTTTAATAATAGGCCGATGTGGGGCATGTCGGTGAATGCGGGCATCCCGGAGAGCGGCGATGCACCGGAGAGCATGGATGCCCCGGCGAATACCATGCCGTGACGCGTGAAAAAGGATGGCCAGGCATGATGGTGTTTCGCCTCGAGCTGGCCCGCTGGCGAGTCCGGTTTTCTGCTGATTGGGAAATGGCGCTCCTGTAAGCCGGCATTTTCTTCGGGTTGACAGCCGTCGGCCCTGACCCTACATTGCCTGTCCGTTTTTACGCCCTCCGAAATCAGTATGAAACCCAGTATTCTGTTATTTGTTTTGGCGCTTGTTCTGGCCGGATGCGGCAAGGAATCGGCTCCGGCGGCAAGAGTCGAGCGGCCGGCTTTGACCCTGGTGGTGGGTTCTGCTGCAACCGCTGGCGGCAATACCTATAGCGGCGAGATTCGTGCGCGCCACGAAACGCAACTGGGGTTTCGCATCGGCGGGAAAATAATTGAACGGCTGGTGGATGCAGGCACGCAGGTCAGGGCGGGGCAAGTGCTGATGCGTCTCGATCCCGGCGACACCGGCTTGCAGCTCGATTCGGCGGAAGCGCAATACCAGCTGGCCGAAGCCGATGCGAAACGCTACCGCGATCTGCGCAGCAAGGGCTTCGTCAGCCAATCGGCGCTGGATGCCAGGGAGACCGCGCTCAAGGCTGCCGCCGCGCAGGCCGGGCTGGCGCGCAATCAGTCCGCCTATGCCACGCTGCATGCCGACCGCGCGGGCGTGGTCGCAGCAACGCTGGCGGAAGTCGGGCAGGTGGTCATTGCCGGGCAGCCGGTAGTGCGTTTGGCGCAGCATGGCGAGCGCGAGGTGGCGATTGCGTTACCGGAGTCGCAACTGGCCAATCTCAAGATCGGCGCTGCCGCCGCGATTACCCTGTTGACTGCCGGCGACAGCGCGGCACCATTGGCCGGTCGCCTGCGCGAACTGGCTCCGGTGGCCGATCCGGCCAGCCGCACTTACGCGGCACGCGTTGCGCTGGACCAATCCGGCCCGGATGTCGCACTGGGCATGACGGCGCGGGTGTATTTCACTACAAATAAAAAAAGCGACGGCCTGCTGATTCCGCTGACTGCAATTTTTCAGCAGGGCAAACAGGCGGCGGTGTGGATCGTCGCAGTCGACCGCACCGTCAGCCTGCGCCCGGTGCAGGTTGCCGCATACCGCGATGACGGCGCAGTCATCACCGGCGGGCTTGCGGCGGGCGAGCGCATCGTCAGCAACGGTGTACACCGGCTCGCGGCAGGGGAGAAAATCCGCGCTATCGAGAGCGGCAGCGCCCGATGAAGGGACCGAATCTTTCTGCGTGGGCGCTGGCGCACCAGCAGATGGTGCTGTACCTGATCATCGTGCTGATGGGTGCGGGGGTGATTTCCTACTTCAACCTGGGGCGCGCCGAAGATCCGAATTTCACCTTCAAGGTCATGGTGGTGCGCACCCTGTGGCCGGGGACGACGGCGCAGGAAGTCGAGCGGGAGGTGACCGAACGCATCGAGAAAAAATTGCAGGAAACGGCTTGGGTGGACGTGCTGCGCTCCGCTTCCAAGCCGGGCGATTCGATGATCTTTGTGATGCTCAAGGATTACACACCCAAGACCGAGGTGCCGGAAGCCTGGCGGCAGGTACGCAAGAAGCTGGATGACATTCGCCACACCTTGCCGGACGGCGTGCAGGGGCCGTACCCCAACGACGAGTTCGGCGATGTGCAGATCAATATCTTCGCGCTGACCGGGGACGGCTTCGATCTGGCGGCGTTGCACCGCTACGCCGATCAGGTTGCGCTGGACCTGAAACAGGTGCCGGATGTGCGGCGCGTCGAGCTGTTCGGCGTACAGGACGAAAAAATCTATCTGGAGATTGCGCCGCATCGTCTGGCGAATCTGGGCATCACGCCCGGCCAGATCGGCGAGGCCTTGCAGAAGCAGAACATGGTGGGCCCGTCCGGTTTTGTCGACACCGCGACCGACCGCGTGCAACTGCGCGTGTCGGGCGGATTCGACAGCGTCGAGCGGGTGCGCAATGCCGATCTGCTGGTGAACGGGCGGCACCTCCGCCTGGGCGATATCGCCAAAGTATCGCGCGGTTTTGCCGATCCGCCCAACCCGCAGATGCGCGTCGGCGGGCATCCCGCCATCGGTATCGGCGTCGTGATGGACAAGGGCGGCAACGTGATCCGTCTCGGCGAGAACCTGCAACTGGCGATGCAGAAAATCACGGCGGACCTGCCGGCGGGCGTGGATATGCATGTGGTCGCCAACCAGCCGGAAGTGGTCAAAGGCTCCATCCGCCTGTTCGAGAACTCGCTGACCGAGGCGATCCTGATCGTGCTGGCGGTATCGTTCCTGAGTTTGGGGTGGCGCACCGGCACGGTGGTGGCGTTGTCCATCCCGCTGGTGCTGGCGATCACTTTCTTCCTGATGAAGGTGTTCGACATCGGCCTGCAGCGCATCTCGCTCGGCGCACTGGTGATCGCGCTCGGCCTGCTGGTAGACGATGCGATCATCGCGGTGGAGATGATGGTGGTGAAAATGGAACAGGGCTGGGACCGCTTCAAGGCCGCGACCTTCGCCTACACCTCGACCGCTTTCCCGATGCTGACCGGCACGCTGATCACCGCCGCCGCGTTCACGCCGGTGGGCTTTTCCAAATCGGCGGCCAGCGAATACACCATTTCGATCTTCCAAGTGGTGACCATCGCGCTGTTGGTGTCGTGGATCGTCGCGGTGGTATTCACGCCTTATCTCGGCTATAAATTGCTTGACCCGAAAAAACTGGTGGCAAAAGCCCAGCGGCACGGCGCGAATGTCTACGACACGCCGTTCTACCGCCGTTTCCGCGCGCTGGTGACCTGGTGTCTGCGCAACCGCTGGAAGGTGATCGGTGCCACGGCAGGGGCCTTCGTGTTGTCCATCGTCGCGTTCAACGTCGGGGTGCAGAAACAGTTTTTCCCGGCCGCCAACCGTCTCGAATTGATCGTCGATGTGTGGCTGCCGCAGGGCGCATCGCTCAAGGCGACCGAGGCCGAGACCAAACGCATCGAGCAGATACTGGCCGGCGATCCGGCGGCGGCTTCCTATTCTTCCTACATCGGCAATGGCGCACCGCGCTTCATCCTGTCGCTCGATGTCAGCCTGTTCAGCGACAACTACGCGCAAGTCGTGATCGTCACCAAGGGGCTGCAAGAGCGCGAAGAACTCAAGCGCAGGCTGACGAATATATTCACCTCGGCGGAAGGCGGCTTCTCGCATATCCATGCGCGCGTGTCGCGCCTTGAGAACGGCCCGCCGATCGGCTATCCGGTGCAGTTCCGCGTGATGGGGCAGGATGTCGAGCAGGTACGCGCGATTGCCGCCAAGGTGGCCGACCTGATGCGCGCCAACACGCATTTGCAGGATGTCAGTTTCGACTGGAACGATAAGATCAAGGCGTTGCGCGTCGAGGTGGATCAGGATCGGGCGCGCCAGCTCGGCACTTCCAGCAAGGAAATTTCACAGGCCCTGCAAGGCTGGCTGAACGGCGTGGCGTTGGCGCAGTACCGCGAAGGCGATCAGCTGATCGATATAGTGTGGCGCGGCACGAATGAACGAGAAGTGCGTTCGTTGGACCGGTTGCCCGACCTGGATATCCCGCTGCCGAATGGGCAACATGTGCCGCTGGCGCAGGTCGCGAAACTGGTGCCGGTACTGGAAGAAGGCATGATCTGGCGGCGCAACCGCCTGCCGACCATGACCGTGCTCGGCGACATGGCCGACAAGACCCAGCCTGCCACCGTGTCGGCGGAGTTGAACACGCAGCTTGGCGCGTTGCGCGCCACGCTGCCGATCGGCTATCGCATCGAGATGGGCGGCAGCGTCGAGGAATCGGCGAAAGGCGAAGGCGCAATCAAGGCGGTGGTGCCGCTGATGCTGGTCGGCGTGATCACGCTGCTGATGATCCAGCTGCAAAGCATCAGCCGCACCGTGATCGTGCTGCTCACCGCGCCGCTCGGCCTGATCGGTGTCACGCTCGCGCTGCTGGTATTCCGGGTGCCGTTCGGCTTCGTCGCCAACCTCGGCTTCATCGCGCTGGCTGGGATGATCATGCGCAACTCGGTGATCCTGGTCGACCAGATCCGCCAGGACGAGGCCGACGGCAAGACGCAATGGGAAGCGATCATCGGCTCCACCGTGCGCCGCTTCCGCCCGATCATGCTGACCGCCTCGGCGGCGATCCTCGCGATGATCCCATTGACCCGCCAGGTATTCTGGGGGCCGATGGCCGTGTCCATCATGGGCGGGCTGGTCATCGCCACGCTGCTCACCTGCCTGTTCCTGCCCGCGCTGTATGCGGCGTGGTTCAGGGTGCGGGAGGATTGAAGTCATGCGATTAAACGAAGTATGTATATCCGCTTACCCTAAAAACCCTAATGATGCCTAAATACAGACGCACCATAGGCAGGGTTTATCAAAACAATGAGGAAATATAGTGACCACTTTAATAGTTATAGTAATCGTCTTCGTGATAAGTGTCTGGCTTACTTTAAGAAAGTAATAAAGCGGAAAGAACAATGGTGATTGGAAAAAAGAGAGGTGCACTTTTACCCTCTTACCCTGAGTCTGAGTCTGTTGAATCAATCTCGACTGTCTGCTTCCGGGAAAACTGAACAGCAGGTGTGTGTTGGGAACAGCACTTCGCAAGTGCAAAATGCTCGCCCGAAAGCAGCCAGTCACGGCAACAAAATATTAGCCCCAAATCACTTCAGGCACTTTCAATCTTTCCACCGGCTTGTCGCCCAGCAGATGTTCTTCGATGATGGCGACCACATCATCTATACCTACCCCGCCGTACATCACGCCTTCCGGATAAACCAGCACGCTGGGGCCGGTGCCGCAAGTGCCGATACAGCCGCTGCCGGTCACGGCAAAGCGCCCCCACAACTGCCTTTTCTCAAACTGCTGCATGAATTCCTGCAACACGGCCGCGCTGCCTTTCGCTCCGCATGAGCCGCGCGGATGCTCCGGCGGGCGGGATTGCGTGCAGACGAATACGTGTTTTACTGGCTTGCCCATTCAAATCTCCTGTTTAATAAAATCTGTAAAATAATTTTTGTTCAGCCACATTGGATGTGGCGTAATTGTAAGTGAGGAATCATACAAACCTACCTGATCCACACCGTTTTCGCATTCACGAATTCATGCATTCCCAGCCGGGACAACTCGCGCCCGTAACCCGAGGCTTTCACGCCGCCAAATGGCAGGCGCGGGTCGGATTTGACCATGCCGTTGATGAAGGTGCAGCCGGCCTGAATCTGCGCCGCCAACTGTTCGGCGCGCGCCGTGTCCTTGCTCCAGATCGATGCGCCGAGCCCGAAGCGGGTTTCGTTGGCGATGCGCAGCGCGTCCGCTTCGCTCGCGGCGCGGATCACGATGGCCACCGGGCCGAACAGCTCTTCGTGCCAGGCGCAAGTTTGGGTGGTGACGCGATCCAGGATCGACGGCTGGTAGAAAAATCCTGCGCGCTCGACCGGCCTGCATCCGGTCAGCGCCACTGCGCCCTGTGCGATGGATTCGCTGACTTGCCGATGCAGTTCAGCGCGCAAATCGAGGCGCGCCATCGGGCCGATCTGCGTGGCATCATCCAGCGGGTCGCCGAGCTTGAGCGCGTCCACTCTGACTTTGAACTTATGCAGAAATTCGTCCGCAATTTGCGGCACGACGATGAAGCGTTTGGCGGCGATGCAGGATTGCCCGCAATTGAGAAAGCGCGAGGCCACCGCCATATCGACGGCCAATTCCAGATCCGCGTCATGCAAAACAATAAAAGGGTCGGAGCCGCCCAGTTCCAGCACGCATTTTTTCAGGTGCTGCCCGGCGCACGCCGCCACCTTGCGCCCGGCGGCTTCCGAGCCGGTCAGCGTGACCGCATGGATGTGCAGGCTGGCGATGGCCTCGGCCACTTGCCCGACCTCGATCATCAGGCTGGTGAACACACCCTCCGGCAAACCGCCAGCGCGGAACATGGCCTCGATGGCGAGCGCGCACTGCGGCACATTTGGCGCATGTTTCAGCGCCAGCGCATTGCCCGCCATCAGGGCCGGTGCGGCGGCGCGGAATACCTGCCAGAACGGAAAATTCCACGGCATGATGGCCAGCACCACGCCGAGCGGGCAATACGCGACATAGCTGTTACTCGCGTCCGATGCCACCGGCTCGCTGCGCATGAATGCCTCGCCGTGCTGCGCATAGTAGTCGCAAACTCCGGCACACTTTTCGATCTCGGCACGCGCTTCGCGCAGCGGCTTGCCCATCTCCCGGGTGATGAGAGTCGCATACTGGTCGCGCTGTGCGCGCAACTGGTTCGCCACTTCGCGCAGCACTTCGGCGCGCCGGGCAAAAGTTGTATGCGCCCAGGCTTGCTGCGCGCTGTGGGCATTTTCCAGTGCTTGTTCCAGACGGCCAGAATCCCAACTGGCGTGGGTCTGGATCACCTGATTGGTGGCTGGGTTGAGGCTTGCAAAGGGCATAGGGGCTGTCTTTAAACCTAAGAACTAGAAAACATATTTGAGGGGTTTGTAGGTGCGAATAAATTCGCATTTACGAGAACCGCATAATCTGCCGGTTAAATGATGTTGGGTTACGCGAAAAATCTGCTAACCCAACCTACGGCTTCGCAGCACCTAAATGGCAACACCCTTTTCATCGAACATTCCCTCGAACAATATCGAGCTGAGATAGCGTTCGCCGGAATCGGGCAGGATGACGACGATGGTCTTGCCCGCATTCTCGGGGCGCTTGGCCTGGCGCACGGCGGCAGCGACCGCCGCGCCGCAGGAGATGCCAGACAGGATGCCTTCCTCGCTCGTCAGGCGGCGGGCATACAGCACCGCGTCTTCGTTGGTCACTTGCTCGATCTCGTCCACCAGCGACATATCGAGGGTATCCGGCACGAAGCCTGCGCCGATTCCCTGAATTTTGTGCGGCGCGGGTTTCAGCGGTTCGCCGGCGCGTTTCTGGGTGAGGACGGGGCTGGCGGACGGCTCGACCGCGACCGAGGTGATGGCCTTGCCCTTGGTGTTTTTGATGTAACGCGATACGCCGGTAATCGTGCCGCCGGTGCCGACACCCGACACCAGAATATCGATCTTGCCGTCGGTGTCGTTCCAGATTTCCGGGCCGGTGGTTTGTTCGTGGATGGCCGGATTGGCCGGATTTTTGAACTGTTGCAGCAGCACATATTTGGCATCTGAAGCCGCGATTTCTTCGGCCTTGGCGATTGCGCCGCTCATACCCTTGGCTCCTTCGGTCAGCACCAGTGTGGCGCCGAAAGCGACCAGCAGTTTGCGCCGTTCGATGCTCATGGTTTCCGGCATGGTCAGGGTGAGCGGGATGCCGCGCGCGGCGGCGACAAAGGCCAGCGCAATGCCGGTGTTGCCGCTGGTCGGCTCGACGATATGTTTGCCCGGACCGAGCAGGCCGCGTTTCTCGGCATCCGCGACCATCGCCGCACCGATACGGCATTTGACCGAATAGGCCGGGTTGCGCCCTTCGATTTTGGCGAGAATGGTCGCAGGCGCGCCGTCGGTGATGCGGTTGAGGCGCACCAGCGGGGTGCGCCCGATTGATTGTGAGTTGTCTGCGAACCAGTTTGCCATAATTACCCCCGTTATAATTTATGTTTAATTTATGTCGAAAAATGCAAAAAGCCGGAACGAATCCGGCTTTTTGTTTAACTCTTGATACGCATCACAACCAGTTACTCGGCATCGACCGCTATTGCATCTGCCGGACGATCCATCAGTTCGATCAGCGCCATCGGGGCGTTGTCGCCTTGACGGAAACCGAATTTGAGGATGCGCAGGTAACCGCCGTTGCGTGCCGCGTAGCGCGGGCCGAGTTCGTCGAACAGCTTGACGACCATTTCGCGGTCGCGCAAACGGGCAAATGCCAGACGGCGGTTTGCCAGGCTCGGGGTCTTGCCCAGAGTCAGGATGGGCTCCGCAACACGGCGCAACTCCTTGGCCTTGGGTAAGGTGGTCTTGATGGCTTCGTGGCGCAACAGCGACACAGTCATGTTGCGGAACATCGCAAGGCGATGGCTGCTGGTACGGTTGAGTTTTCTTAAACCTGAACGGTGACGCATAATTTGCCTCTCTTAAACTGCTTTTTTCAGTTGCGCTATTTTAAACGGTGGCGACAGGCCAATTTTCCAGCTTCATGCCCAGCGACAAGTTGTGCTCGGCAAGAACCTGCTTGATTTCATTCAGCGACTTGCGGCCCAGGTTCGGGGTGCGCAACAGATCGTTTTCGGTGTATTGAATCAGATCGCCGATGTAGTGGATGCTTTGCGCCTTGAGGCAGTTCGAGGAACGCGGCGTCAGTTCCAGATCATCCACCGGACGCAACAGGATCGGATCAACCTTGGGCGCCTGCACCTTCTCGACTACCGGCTCGGTGCCTTCCAGTGCGGCAAACACGGAGAACTGGTCGACCAGAATACGCGCCGCGTTGCGAATCGCCTGTTCCGGATCGATAGCACCGTTGGTCTCGATATGCAGCACCAGCTTGTCGAGGTCGGTGCGTTGTTCCACGCGTGCGCTTTCGACGGCGTAACTGACCCGGCTGACCGGACTGAACGACGCGTCCAGCGCAATATGCCCGACCGCGCGCGTTTCATTCGAAGCCTGGCGGGAAGTCGCCGACACATAGCCGCGCCCTTGCTCAACCTTGATCTGCATATCCAGCTTGCCACCGGCGGTCAAATGCGCAATCACATGATCGGGATTGACTATTTCGACATCGGCATTGCCGCTGATGTCAGCCGCCGTCACCACGCCATGGCCTTCTTTTTTGATGCTCAGCACGACTTCCTGCGTATTGTGCAGCCGCAATACTACGCCCTTCAGGTTCAACAGGATGTCCACGACATCTTCCTGCACGCCGTCGATGGTCGCGTACTCGTGCAACACGCCCGCCATTTTCACTTCGGTCGGTGCCGCGCCGTCCATCGAAGACAACAGGATACGGCGCAATGCGTTGCCCAATGTGTGCCCGTAACCGCGCTCAAACGGCTCCATCACCACCTTGGCCTGGGTGGCGGAAATCTTTTGCACATCAATGATGCGGGGTTTCAAAAATTCATTCTTAGGCATACGCTACTCCGTGTGGATTACTTGGAATACAACTCAACCACGAGATGCTCGTTGATGGTTGCAGGCAGTTCGGCGCGTTGCGGTTTGGCTTTATACGTTCCCTTGAATGCCTTGGTGTCCATTTCGATCCATTCCGGAAAGCCGCGCTGCTCGGCAGCAGCCAGCGCCGCCTTGATGCGCAGTTGCGTCTTGGATTTTTCGGCCACTTCAACCACGTCGCCGGGGCGCACCTGGTAGGAAGGAATATTCACACGCTTGCCGTTTACCAGCAGCCCGTTGTGGCGCACTGTTTGACGCGCTTCGGCACGCGATGCGCCGAAACCCATGCGGTAGGAAACGTTATCCAGGCGTGATTCCAGAATTTGCAGCAGGCTTTCGCCGGTAATGCCGCGCTGGCTTTCCGCTTGTTTGTAGGTCAGGCGGAATTGCTTCTCCAGCACGCCATAGATACGGCGCACTTTTTGCTTTTCACGCAACTGGCCGCCGTATTCAGACAAACGGGTATTTTTCTTTTGGCCGTGCTGGCCGGGCGGATAAGCCCTGCGTTCAACAGCACATTTGTCGGTGAAACATTTTTCGCCCTTCAGAAACAGCTTTTCGCCTTCACGGCGGCACTGACGGCACTTTGCATCGAGATTTCTAGCCAAGATCGGCTCTCCCCAAAAATTAGATACGAATTAGATACGGCGTTTTTTCGGCGGACGGCAGCCGTTGTGCGGCACCGGCGTGATGTCGGAAATGCTGGTAATTTTAAAGCCAGCCGCATTCAGTGCGCGCACCGCAGATTCGCGGCCCGGGCCGGGGCCCTTGATGCGCACTTCAAGATTTTTGACACCGCATTCGACCGCAGCCTTGCCCACTGTCTCAGCAGCAACCTGTGCCGCAAACGGTGTGCTCTTGCGCGAGCCCTTGAACCCCTGCGCGCCACTGGTGGACCATGCCAGAGTATTGCCCTGACGGTCGGTAATGGTGACGATAGTGTTGTTAAAGGAAGCATGAACATGCGCAATACCTTCCGCTACGTTCTTTTTGACTTTCTTGCGCACTTTCGTGCTTGGCTTAACCATATCTAAATCCTCTAATGCGTTATAGCAAACTTACTTCTTGGCGCCGGCGATCGCCTTGCGCGGCCCCTTGCGGGTGCGCGCATTGGTGCGGGTGCGCTGGCCGCGGCATGGCAGGCCGCGACGATGGCGTACGCCGCGATAGCAACCCAGATCCATCAGGCGCTTGATGTTCATTGTCGTTTCACGGCGCAGATCACCTTCCACCGTAAACTTGGCGACTTGTTCGCGCAGCTTTTCCACTTCCGCGTCAGTCAAGTCTTTCATCTTGGTGGCGGCGTTTACGCCAGCCAACGCGCAAATGTCTTTCGAACGCATACGTCCGATACCGTAGATTGCAGTCAAAGCAATCACAGCGTGTTGATGGTTGGGGATATTGACCCCTGCAATACGTGCCATGCAGCTACCCTATCTTTGAAAGTCGAAAATTATAACACCCACAGGCCTGTTTGTTCAATCAGCCTTGGCGTTGTTTATGGCGTGGCTCTTTGCATATCACCCGCACCACGCGTTTACGAATAACGATCTTGCAGTTACGGCAGATCTTTTTTACTGATGCTTGGACTCTCATTTGCTTCTCCTAACTTGCTCAACTATTTTGCGCGGAACACAATACGCGCTTTGCTTAAATCGTATGGGGTCAACTCCACAGTCACCTTGTCACCGGGCAGGATGCGAATGTAATGCATGCGCATTTTCCCCGATATATGACCCAGCACCACATGACCATTTTCCAGTTTGATCCGGAACGTCGCGTTCGGCAACGACTCCTCTATCTCACCCGCCATCTGAATCACATCTTCTTTGGCCATTAGCGCGTTAACCCACCCTTGAAATTGGCTTTCTTCAGCAGATTTTCATACTGATGCGTCATCAGATAAGACTGCACTTGCGCCATAAAATCCATCGTCACCACCACCAGAATCAACAGCGACGTACCACCAAAGTAAAACGGCACGTTCCACTTCACCACCAGAAATTCAGGCAGCAAACATACCAAAGTTATATACACCGCGCCGACCATGGTCAGGCGCAGCATGATCCGTTCAACATAGCGTGCAGTTTGTTCGCCTGGACGTATCCCGGGTAAAAACGCACCGCTTTTCTTCAAATTGTCTGCCGTTTCCTTCGGGCTGAATACCAATGCCGTATAGAAGAAGCAGAAAAACACAATCGCCGATGCATACACCAGCACATAAACCGGCTGGCCGGGAGACAGCATTCCGCTGATATCCTTCAACCAGTTCATGCCGTGCCCGCTTCCGAACCAGCCCGCAATCGTTGCCGGGAACAGGATGATACTGGAAGCAAAAATCGGCGGGATCACACCGGCCATATTCAACTTCAAAGGCAGATGCGAGCTTTGCCCGCCATATACCTTATTGCCCACCTGCCGCTTGGCATAGTTCACCAGAATCTTGCGCTGGCCGCGTTCGACAAACACCACCAAAGCCGTAACGGCAATCGCCCCGAAAAACAGCAACAGCACCAGCGGGATGGAGAATGCTCCAGTGCGCGTCAACTCCAGTGTGCTACCAATCGCGTGCGGCAAACCTGCCGCGATACCGGCAAAAATAATCAGCGAAATACCATTACCCAAGCCGCGTTCGGTAATCTGCTCTCCCAGCCACATCAGGAACATCGTGCCGGTCACCAGGGTTATTACCGAGGTCATCTGGAACATTGCGCCGGGGTTCGGTACCAGCCCAGGCTGCGACTGCAACGCCACCGAGATACCAAACGCCTGAAACAGCGCCAAACCCAATGTGCCATAGCGGGTGTACTGCGTCATCTTGCGGCGGCCGGCTTCGCCTTCTTTCTTCAACTGCTCAAGATGCGGAACCGCTATCGCAGCCAACTGCATGATGATCGATGCAGAGATATACGGCATGATACCCAGCGCGAAAATCGTGAAACGCTCCAGCGCACCGCCCGAGAACATGTTAAACATGCCCAGGATGCCGTCTTTTTGCGACTTGAACAAATCAGCCAACACCGTCGGGTCAATACCCGGTACCGGGATATGCGCACCGACACGGAATACCACCAGGGCACCCAGCAAAAACCAGAGGCGCTGGCTCAAATCGCCATATTTACTCTTGCTCGCGCCCTTATCCACTGTGCTCACGTACCAGCCTACTCGGCGATGCTTCCGCCAACTGCTTCAATCGCTGCACGTGCACCCTTGGTTACCAGCAAGCCTTGCAACTTCACTGCACGGGAAATTTCGCCGCACAGAATAACTTTTACCGTCAACGCATTCGCGTGAACAATGCCAGCCTGCTTGAGCGCCAACAAATCAATACTGTCGATCGGCATTTTTTGCAGGTCGGACAAGCGCACTTGCGCCGTGTCATAGCGTGTCAGCGAAACGAAGCCGCGCTTTGGCAGACGGCGCTGCAGCGGCATTTGACCGCCTTCGAAACCGACCTTATGAAAGCCGCCGGCGCGTGATTTCTGACCCTTGTGCCCGCGACCGGCGGTCTTGCCCAAACCGGAACCGATACCCCGGCCAACGCGACGCTTGGCGTGCTTGGCTCCCTGTGCAGGTTGAATATTATTGAGTCGCATTTTATGCCTCGCACTTAACCAGATAGAACACTTTGTTGATCATGCCGCGCACGCAGGGAGTATCTTCCAGCTGTACGGTATGGTTGATGCGACGCAGGCCCAAACCGCGAATCGTGTCACGATGCGATTGCTTGGTGCCGATCAGGCCCTTGACCTGTGTCACTTTGATTGTCTTAGCGACTGCTTTAGCTTTAGCCATGTCTTACCCCAAAATCTCGTCAACGCTCTTGCCGCGCTTGGCTGCAATTTCGGAAGGCGAATTCAATGCCTTCAAACCATTCAGCGTGGCGCGCACCACGTTGTAAGGATTGCTGGAGCCGATACATTTGGCCAGCACATCGCGCACGCCGACCGCCTCAAACACTGCGCGCATCGCGCCGCCAGCAATAATACCGGTACCTTCAGAGGCCGGTTGCATCAGCACTTTAGCCGCGCCGTGCTTGCCGATTACGGTGTGATGCAACGTGCCGTTCTTCAGGCTTACCTTGGCCATGTTACGGCGCGCTTCTTCCATGGCTTTTTGTACGGCAACCGGCACTTCCTTGGATTTACCCTTGCCCATCGCGACGCGACCATCGCCATCACCGACTACGGTCAAGGCGGCGAAACCCATGATGCGGCCACCCTTGACTACCTTGGTGACGCGGTTCACGGAGATCATTTTTTCGATCATGCCGTCATCACGCGCTTCCTGTTGTTGCATTTTTCCTTGCGGCTTAGCCATCACTCAACTCCAATCAGAACTGTAGACCATGCTCACGTGCGGCTTCGGCTAACGCCTTGACACGGCCATGGTACCGGTTGCCGGAACGGTCAAACGCCACTTGGGTAATGCCCGCGCTCTTTGCCTTTTCGGCGATACGCTTGCCTACCACAGCTGCAGCGGCCTTGTTGCCACCGTTCGCCAGATCCTTGCGGACATCTGTTTCGGCGCTGGACGCACTGGCCAGCACTTTGCTGCCGCAAGCGGAAATCACTTGCGCATAGATGTGAAAATTAGTGCGGCTTATCGCCAAGCGAACCGATTTCTTTTCAGCAATACGAGCACGGGTTTTGCGTGCCCTGCGCTGACGCGCTTCTTTTTTGATCAACATATTGGCCTCAATTATTTCTGCCTTAAATTACTTCTTCTTGGTTTCTTTCAGGATCACCACTTCGTCGCTGTAGCGCACACCCTTGCCTTTGTATGGCTCAGGTTCACGGAAAGCGCGAATTTCAGCGGCGACTTGCCCGACACGTTGCTTATCAACACCCTTCAGCACGATTTCGGTTTGCGTCGGTGTCTCAACCTTGATGCCGGCAGGCATCTTGTAAGCGACCGGATGGGAAAAACCCAAAGTCAGGTTCAGCGTATCACCGGCGGCCTGCGCGCGATATCCCACGCCAACCAGGTTCAGCTTGCGCTCGAAACCCTTGCTCACGCCCTGCACCATGTTAGCCAGCAACGCGCGGATCGTGCCGGACATCGCATCGGCCCGCATGGAGCTGTTTTGCGCCTTGCACAACAGGCTGTCGCCCTCGCGCACCACGCTCACATCACCCGTCAAGGCCTGCTTAAGGGTACCCAACGGGCCCTTTATCGAAACTTCACCTGTCGCCAGCGCGACTTCAACACCGCTAGGCACAACAACAGGATTCTTGGCAACTCTGGACATGTTTACCTCGCTACGCGACAACGCACAGCACTTCACCGCCAATACCATTGGCGCGCGCTTTGCGGTCAGTCATCAAACCTTTGGAAGTGGAAACGATGGCAATACCCAGTCCGTTCATAACCTTGGGGATGTCATCGGAGCCCTTGTAAATACGCAGACCGGGGCGGCTGATACGCTGAATCTTCTCGATTACCGGGCGTCCGCTGTAATACTTCAAGCCAATTTCCAGCGTGGCTTTGCCGCCTTCACCTGCGACAACGTTAAAACCATCCACATAACCTTCGTCTTTCAACACCTCGGCAATCGCCACCTTCAACTTCGAAGAAGGCATAACCACTGTGACTTTTTCCGCGAGCTGCGCATTGCGGATGCGTGTCAGCATGTCGGAGATCGGATCGCTCATACTCATATAATTCTCCTACCAGCTGGCCTTGACGATACCGGGTATTTCACCGCGCATCGCGAATTCACGTATCTTGATACGCCCCAAACCGAACTTCCTGAAAGTTCCGCGCGGACGGCCTGTCAACGCGCAACGATTGCGCAGCCGAACCGGGCTGGCGTTGCGCGGCAACGCTTGCAACTTCAAGCGCGCTGCTGCGCGCTCTTCATCGCTGAGCTTCATGTTGGAAATAGTCGCCAGCAACTCGGCGCGCTTGCCCGCAAATTTCTTCACGGTGTCACGGCGTTTTTGCTCGCGGTTAATTACTGCCATCTTAGCCATTAATAGCCCCTCATTTCTTTATTGGGAGTTTGAATGCCATCAAAAGAGCCTTGGCTTCTTCATCGGTCTTCGCGGAAGTGGTAATCGTAATGTTCATACCACGCAACGCATCAATCTTTTCATACTCGATTTCCGGAAAAATGATCTGCTCTTTCACGCCCATGTTGTAATTGCCACGGCCATCAAAGGACTTGCCGGAGATGCCACGAAAATCGCGAATACGCGGGATTGCGACAGAAATCAGGCGATCCAGAAATTCGTACATGCGCTCCTTGCGCAACGTCACCTTGCAACCGACCGGATAGCCTTCGCGAATCTTGAAGCCGGCAATGGACTTCTTGGACATCGTGACCACCGGCTTTTGCCCGGCAATTTTTTGCATATCACCAACCGCAAAATCCATCACTTTTTTGTCTGCCACCGCTTCGCCGACACCCATGTTCAGGGTGATTTTTTCGATGCGCGGCACTTCCATAATGGATTTGTAGCCAAACTGCTTCATCAGGTCTTTGGCGACCTTGTCTTTGTAAAACTCATACAAACGAGCCATGCCCTATACCCCTTAAGCGTCAATCATTTCGCCGTTGGACTTGAACACACGAGCCTTGCGTCCGTCTTCCAGCAATTTAGTACCGACCCGGTCACCCTTCTTGGCAGCCGTGTTGTAAATCGCCACATTCGAAATATGAATGGGCATTTCCTTTTCCACGATCCCGCCGGTCAAACCCTTGGTCGGGTTGGGTTTCTGGTGTTTCTTTACTTTATTGATGCCGCTCACCAGCAGGTAGTCACCCAGCACGCTCAGCACATTGCCGCGGCTGCCTTTGTCTTTCCCGGCGATTACGATAACGTCATCGTTTTTCTTGATCTTGCGCATGATTTTCCTTGACCCGATCTGTTTCCGCTTACAGCACTTCAGGTGCCAGCGAAACGATCTTCATGAATTTTTCGGTGCGCAATTCGCGCGTCACCGGCCCGAAGATGCGCGTACCGATCGGCTCCAGCTTGGCATTCAGCAATACCGCAGCGTTGCCATCAAACTTGACCAGAGACCCATCGGAGCGGCGCACACCCTTGGCGGTACGCACCACCACGGCGTTGTACACTTCGCCTTTTTTTACGCGTCCACGCGGAGCCGCATCACGGATACTTACCTTGATGACGTCACCGACGGAAGCATAACGGCGCCTTGAGCCACCCAATACCTTGATGCACATCACAGAGCGCGCACCGGTATTGTCAGCCACATCCAAAACAGACTGCATTTGTATCATTATTTAATCTCCAACTTTTTCCGCCAACAGCGGCCAGTTTTGGAACCCGTTCGGGTCAGGTCGCCGCGAGCGGCGGGTAATAAACTATCTTCATTCAACCATCCCCGGAGGGAGTGGATTGAGGCAATTGCGGCAAAGGTCACCTGCAACGAAGCCGCGCATTATATGTAAATTTGAAAAAGAAGCAAGCGAAAATAGAAATATTAATAAAGCGCCTGATTGACCTTGACCAGCCCGTCCTCGCCCAACATGCCCACCGCCGCTTTCAGGCGCAGCTGGCTGATGAGATAGTTGTATTCGGCCTGATACAGGTCGCGGCGGGTGGCATAGAGCTGTTGCTGCGCATTCAGCACATCGAGGTTGGTGCGCACGCCGACCTCCTGGCCCAGCTTGGTGGCTTCCAGGACGCTCTCGCTGGAGGTGAGCGCCTGCTGCAACGCCTTGACCTGTGCGATGCCGCTGACCACGCCGAGATACGCCTGGCGGGTTTGCAGGGCGACGCTGCGGCGGGTGTTTTCCAGCTCCTGCCTGGCGCGCTCGAGGTTGGCTTGCGCTTCGCGCCATTTGGAATTGACCGCGCCGCCCTGAAACAGGGGCATGTTCAACTGCACGCCGACGCTCTTGTTGGTGTTGTCGCTGCCCACGCCAAAGCTGCCGCCGTTGGACTGGTTGTTGGAATAATTCGCCACCAGATCCACCGTCGGATAGTGCCCGCCGCGATTGCGCGCCACTTCTTTTTCGGCAAGCTCGGAGCCCGCCTGGGCGATGGCGAGTTGCGGGCTGTTTATCTGGGCATTGTCCACCCATTTTTCCATGTCGGCGGGTTGCGGCGCTTCCAGCTTGAATTCCTTGCCGAGGTGCCTGAGGTCTTTCGGCATCGCGTTGATCAGTTGCTGCAAGGCGCGCCGTTTTATTTCCAGATCGTTTTGCGCGGCGATTTCCTGCGCAGTGGTCAGGTCGTAACGCGCTTGCGCTTCGTGGGTATCGGTAATGGTGGCGCTGCCCACCTCGAAGTTGCGCTTGGCCTGTTCCAGTTGCTCGGAAATGGCGGTCTTCTGCGCCTCGGCGAGCTGCACGCTGTCTTGCGCGATCAGCACGTCGAAGTAGGCCTGCGCAACGCGCAGGATCAAATCTTGTTCGGCCACCCTGAATTGCGCCTCGGTTTGCGCGACCTGCAATTCGGCCTCGGTATAGGCCAGCCAGTTTTGCTGGCGGTACAAGGGTTGCGTCAGGTTCACGCCGTAGCCGTGGTTGTTATAGCGGGTATTGCCGGCAGGAAATGGAAACGCCCCCTTGTACTGGATGGTCTGATCGTTAAACGTGCTGTTCGCGTTGAGGCTGATGGTGGGCATCAACAGGGAACGGCCTTGCGGTAGTTTCTCCTGCCCGGCTTGCTGCGTGGCGCGCGCAGCCGCAAACACCGGGTCGTTTGCCTGCGCGGCACGGAAGGTTTCCAGCAGGTCGGCAGCCTGCGCCCAGTTGCCCGTGCCGAGCAATACTGCCAAGAGATACGGTAATGGCTTCAGCTTCATTAGGTTTTCTGCGCAGTTGTTATATTAGATTATTCTAATATTATAACTTACCACCGATTTGCGCAACCCCGATTGTGATTTCAGAACACGAACCGTTTGGGTTGCTCGGCATTCTGCAACGGTGCGACACAGGTTTCCATGATGGTTACCGTCTCGAACGTGTCGGGCGCGACGCGGGTAATCAGCTTCGCCTCCATTGCCGGCGCATCTCCCACGATGGCGAACAGCCGTCCGCCGATATTCAGGCTGTTCTGGAACGCTTCCGGCAATACCGGTGTCGAGCCGGTCAGCACGATGGCGTCATAAGTGCCGCTGCCCCAGCCATGTGCCGCATCACCTGTTTCAAGGGTAATATTTTCGCAGCGATAAGCGGACAGATTATTTTTGGCCATGGCGCCCAGTTCCGGCACGATTTCGACCGAAACGACATGCCCCGCCAGTGCGGACAGCAGCGCGGTCAAATAACCGCTGCCAGTGCCCACCTCCAGCACCCGGTCGTTGCGGGTGAGATGCAACTCCTGCAGGGTGCGCGCTTCCAGTTTCGGCTGCCACATTTTGGCGCCATAACCCAGCGGGATTTCCATGTCGGCAAAGGCCAATTTCTTCTTGTCTGCCGGCACAAAATGCTCACGGCGAATGTGCCCGAGCAACTCCAGAATCCGCCCTTCCAGCACTTCGCATGGGCGAATCTGCTGCTCTATCATGTTGAAGCGTGCCAGTTCCATGTTTTGTACCCCTCTCCCCTGAATTATTGCGCCATTATCGCCCGGCACCAACGTGCATTTTCAGCCAGTATAACAACACCCACATGCCGGCTCAACAACCCGACGCACAATCCGGCGCGCTACATATCAACGCCGTTTCAACTGCCGTTCCCGACCTGTCTGGCCAGCCAGGCTTCAATATCGCGCACTTCCTCCGCGCACAATGAATGCTGCATGGAGTATTCATGCCATTCCACCGCATAGCCAAACTCCAGCAACGTATCCCTTGACGCCACCCCCAGCGCATAAGGTACGACTGGGTCGTTGCGCCCGTGCGCCATAAAAATCGGCGTTTGCCGGGCGCCTGTGGAGATATCCCGGGCGGCGCTATCCGCCAGCGGCAAATAGGTGGAGAGCGCCAGCACGCCGCCCAGCGCGACGTTCTGGCGCAATGCGGTATGCAGCGCGATGGCTCCGCCCTGCGAGAATCCGGCCAGGAAAATGTTGCCGGGCGCAATGCCGCGCGCCACTTCCTGCGCAATCAGCGCCTCGACAGAGGCTTGCGAGTCGCAGATCCCCTTTTCATCCTGTTGTGCGTCGATACTGGGGTGCGCGATGTCATACCAGGCACGCATCACAAATCCGCCGTTGATCGTAACCGGGCGTTGCGGGGCGTGCGGAAAAAGGTAACGTATCGCAACGGGCAAATTCAATTCGTCAACCATGGACACAAAGTCATGTCCATCCGCGCCCAAGCCGTGCAACCAGATGATGCTGTGCTGTGGTTGTTTCCCGGATTCGAGCATGATGTGGGGAAGAACGCTGGTCATATTTGCTGTTCCAATTGTTAGGCGTCAAAAAAGTGCAGCGCCAATTAAAACACAACAACGACTGCGTGTGCGATTCAAACCGTGAATTAGACTGCGCAAACAAAAACCGCTATGCTGTGCGCCTTCACGAAATGCGCCCGTAGCTCAGTTGGATAGAGTATTGGTTTCCGAAGCCAAGGGTCACAGGTTCGACTCCTGTCGGGCGCGCCAGTCAAGCTCCCCGTTTTTATTTTCTGCCTTATTTCCGCCCAAACAGCACAGTTGAAGCACTTGCTCTGCGTCTTGGAACCTGCTTCCTCAACCGGCTACGCAATGCGGTTTCGCGACTCGCCTGCGTAGAAAGCCTCGATGTTGCGCACGATCTCTTCGGCCAGACGCGACAGGGCTTGCTGGCTGGCCCAAGCGACGTGCGGGGTAAGAATGCAGTTGGGACCGACCACCTCCAGCAAGGGGTTGCCGGAGCGCGGTGGCTCGCCGGTGAGCACGTCCACTCCGGCTCCGGCGATCCTGCCTTCCCGCAGAGCCTGCGCCAAAGCGGCCTCATCCACCACGCCGCCGCGCGCAACATTGATCAGGATGGAAGAGGGCTTCATCCTGCGCAATTCCGGCTCGGCTATCAGGCAATGCGTGTCCGGTGTGAGCGGGCAATGCAGCGTGACGACATCGGCTTCGGCCAGCATCCGCTCGAACGGCACGCGGCCAGCGCGGATGGTCTGCACACTTTTGCGCTCTGCCACCAGCACATTCATTCCGAAAGCTTCGCCAATATGCGCCACGGCCTGGCCGATATTGCCGAAACCGAAGATGCCCAGGGTGCTGCCATGCAGGTCATTCAGGTGGTGGTTGAGCAGCGCAAAATGTGCGGAGCGCTGCCAGGCTCCGGCGGCGACATCGGCGTGGTAGCTGTGTATCTGCCGCCGCAACGCAAGCAGCAGCGCAAAGGTGTGCTCCGCCACCGAATGGGTGGAATAACCGCTGACGTTGCACACGGCGATGCCATGCTCGCGGCAATAATCCAGATCGACGTTGTTGGTGCCGGTGGCCGCCACTGCGATGAGCTTGAGGCGGGGCAATTGCGCCAGCGAATCCGCCATCAGCGGCACCTTATTGGTGATCGCCACCTCGGCATGTTCAAGGCATTCCACCACCTGTTCCGGCCGCGTGGATTCATGCTCCTGCCATTGCAGCGGCAGAGCGGGAACACGCATCGCAACTGGCAGCGTGCCGCGGTCGAGAAATACGATGCGTGAAGGAAAATTCATATAAACCGCCGTTTGAAAAAATGATAAAAAAACTCGACCGCATGACCACAAGCATCATTGCCCCCTGCCCCAAGGCCTGCTCTTGATGCAACTTTTATCATTATAGACCGGGTATTCGCTCGCCAAAATAACGGCGATCCCGGCCGCAGGCGACAGTGATGAAAGCGCCCCGATTTGGCCTCATCAAGGCAATCAGCCCGGGCGATGGGTTGCCCGATGGCATTAACCGGTGCTGCCGTTCTGTCGAAGCAGCAGACATCCGCCCAAGATTTGACTATGATGGATTCCTGAATATCGTTTTATGAACCATGATTCGTAACGTTTAAGGGGAACGAATAATGAAAATAAAAAATGAATTCAAATTCGTCATGGCCGGTTTATTTTCTCTATGCCTTATTCAACCGTCTCTGGCGTTCGACCCGATCACCAGCCTCGCCGGAAGTGCAATTTCCACCGCAATGGACGTGCGCAGCAAGGGCGAAGTCAAGAATGACGTTGAAATCGACATCGCAGCCACGAAGCGCCTGAAGGAAAACAAGGGGGACGCCTTAAAGAATGTATCCATACTGGTGTTTGCCCAACATGCCGTTCTGACAGGAGTGGTAAAAAATGAAGGCGCGAAACGCCAGGCGGCGGAACTGGTGGGTAAGGACAAGCGCATCCGGTCGCTGAAAAATGAAATTATCATAGGCACGGCTGATAGCGGCGGCAGCATGGCATCCAACCTGTTTCTTGAGAAAAAGATTGGTGCAACCCTGACTGCCGCACAAGGCGTGCAATCGGTGAACATGCGCTGGCAGGCTGTGGGTGGGCTGGTGGTGCTAATGGGTGTTGCCAAGTCGCAAGCCGAAGCCAATTTGGCTGTTTCGAAAATCAAGGCGCTCGACGGTGTGAAGAGTGTGAAGTCATGCCTGCGCGTGGTAGGCAAGAAGTAGCCCGGTTTTTGAGCCCGCCTAACTAACGGGTCGCGACACCTTAGTCGAAAGCAAGCGGCGATCAAACCAGTCCCTTTGAGAAGAGGGAAACAACATCAAGGAAACGTTAAGTGGCCGACGCGGAATTTCGGGTTGAAGACCTGTCAAACGGAGTCAAGCGGGTGATTCTCACCGGCGCTTGGTCGTTGCGCGGCGTGCAATACAATTTTTCCGATCTGCGCGACCATCTGGCCGCCTTTTTCGGCAACCCGTTCACGCACTGGGATCTGAGCGGCGTGGAGCAGCTCGACAGCGCCGCCGCCGTGATGTTGTGGACGGGCTGGGGGAAACACGTGGATCAGCGGATGTTGCTGCGCCCGGAACATACCGCGCTGTTCGACATGCTGGCCGCGTTGCCAGCCATGAATTCGTTCGCGGCGGGGCGCGGCAGCCTGATGGCGCCGCTGCACAGGCTGTGGAACAAGTATCTGGAGTTCTTCGACCACCTCGTCGGCTTTCTCAATCTCGTGGGCAACCTGATGTTCGAGTTTTTCTACATCTTGAGGCATCCGCGCAACATCCCGTTCAAGGAGATTTCCGCCAACTTCTACAAAGGCGGCGTGCAGGCCCTGCCGGTGACCGCGCTGGTGAGCCTGATGATCGGCGTCGCAATGGGCTACCTGATGACGCTCCAATTGCGCAAATTCGGCGCCGATATTTTCATCGTCAACATCATCGGCCTAGCCGGCATCCGCGAGCTCGGCCCGATCCTGATGTCCATCATCGTGGCCGGGCGCTCCGGCTCCGCGATGACCGCGCAGATCGGCGTGATGCACGTCACCGAAGAGATCGATGCGCTGTCCACCATGGGTATCTCGCGCACCTTGCGGCTGATCCTGCCGAAAGTGATCGGGCTCTCGCTGGCCGCTCCCCTGCTGGCTTTCTGGACCTCGGCCTGGGTCATCTTCGGCGGCATGCTGGCCGCCAGGATGCAGCTCGGCATCAGCATGGAATTTTTCCTGGATTACCTGCCGCGCGTCGTCCTGCCGGTATCTCTGGCGCTGTCCGTATTCAAGGGGTTTACCTTCGGCGTACTGGTGACCCTGATCGCCTGCCACTTCGGCATGCGCATCAAACCCAACACCGAAAGCCTGTCTGCCAGCACCACCTCATCGGTGGTGACCGCGATCACCACCGTGATACTGGTCGATGCCATATTCGCCATCGTCACCCGGAGAATCGGCTTATGATCAAGCCCGGCCTCGCCTGCGAAGTCATCGGCGTATGCACCCAGTACGGCTCGACGGTGATCCACCGCGATCTCAACCTCGAGGTGAAAACCGGCGAAGTGATGGCGATGGTGGGTGGTTCCGGCAGCGGGAAAACTACTCTGTTGCGCCACATCGTCGGCCTCACCCAGCCATCGCGCGGCGAAATATATTTGTTCGGCGAAAATCTGGCGCGACTCGACCGGGACGATGCCCGGCAGATACGCAACCGTTTCGGCATGCTATTCCAGCAGGGCGCGCTGTTCTCCGCACTCACGGTGTACGAGAACATCGCGTTCCCGTTGCGCGAACTGCGCCAGTTCGACGAGGAAACCATCCACCTGCTGGTCATGCACAAACTGGCGCAGGTCGAACTCGAACCGAAACATGCCTGGCTGTTGCCGGCGCAATTATCCGGCGGCATGATCAAGCGCGTCGCCCTCGCGCGGGCCCTGGCGCTGGAACCCGAGTTGCTGGTGCTGGACGAACCGACCGCCGGCCTCGACCCGGATCGCAGCACAAAATTTATCCGGCTGATCAAGAACCTCAGGAAGCAACTTGGCCTGACGGTGATCTTCGTCACCCATGATCTTGATACACTGGTCGAACTGACCGACCGCGTGGCGGTGCTGGCCGACCATCACATCATCGCCTCGTGCAGCCTGCCCGAACTGGCCAATGTAGACCATCCCTTCGCCCAAAACTTTTTTAAAGGCGTCAACGAACGCCTGGAACGGACTGACAAATGGAAAATCGCCCTTACGCCCTGATCGCCGGATTGTTTGCCGCGTTGCTCGGAATCGGGCTGCTCACTGCCTTCTGGTGGCTAAGCAACTCGCACACCCCCGAGAACAGCTACCGCATGATTTCCATGAAAACGGTATCCGGCCTCAACAAGCGCGCCGCGGTGCGCTTTCGCGGCGTGGATGTCGGACATGTCGATGACATCTCCCTGGATGCCAACAACCCGCAGGCCATCATCGTGGAAATCTCGGTGGACAAGCGCCTGCAACTGACCAAGGGCTCATACGGCCACCTCGCGGGGCAAGGCCTGACCGGGCTTTCGCATATCGAGCTGGACGATAGCGGCGCCGACAAGACACCGCTGGGCGACCAGCCGATGGTGCTCAACGAATCCGAGATGTCCAGCATGCTTGCATCCGGCAAGAAGACGGTAGCCCAGGTGCAGGAAATCGTGATCAACGCCGACAAGCTGCTCAAGAACCTGAATGAGGTGCTGGACGACAAGGGGCGGCAGCGCATCGATCGCCTGCTGGAAAACCTCGGCAATGCCAGCGCGGAACTGCAACCCTTGCTGAAGTCTTCCACCGCCACCATGGATGCGGCGCGCCCCAGCCTGGTAAAACTCAACGCCACCCTCGACGAAGCACGCCTCGGCTTCGCCAAGCTCAACGCCACTATGGACGAGGCGCGCCCCGGCTTCGCCAAGATCAACACCACGCTGGACGAGATCGGCAAGATCGGGGTGACGGTGAACGAAGAGACCCTGCCGCGCCTGCACCAGCTCACCCACCAGTTGAACCAGGATGCGGTGAGCCTGAACCGCCTGATCAACACGATGGACGAACATCCGGAGAGCGTCCTCTTCGGCAAGCCCGCCCCCCGTCCGGGTCCGGCTGAAGCAGGCTTCAAACCATGAGGCGAGGCGCCCTGCTGCTCGGCTTTATTTTAACGGGGTGTGCGCCAGCCCCGCGCGACATCACGCTGTACTCGCTCGGCCCCGCACAGCCGGCAGCAAGCCTGCCGGTTCCCCTGCTGCTCGCGCCGATCGATGCCGCGCCGGCTTACCTGAGCAAAGACCTGCTGTATCGCCTCGGCTATGCCGACAACCAGCTGCGCCCCTATGCCAGCAGCAGCTGGAATGCGCCGCCCATCGCGATGCTGGCTTCGGTGCTGCGCCAGACGGCAGGCGGCAAGTTGCTGGTACTGGATCAATCCCGGCAACTCGCCCGCTGCGCCCTGCATATCGAACTCACCAGTTTCGAGCAGGTATTCACCGATGCGCAACACAGCCATGCCGAACTTGGGCTGCAATTCTCGTTGATGCAACTGCGCACCCATCGCGAGCTGGGGCGCAGCAAGCTGCGCTTCGATGTCCCGGCACAAACCGCAGACGCGCGCGGCGGCGCAATGGCGCTGGAAAAAGCCAGCCAGCAGGCCGCAAGCCAGATCGTCGAATGGCTGAACCATTCGCTTGCCTCTGCTGCCACTCGCACGGCCTGCGAGCGTTAACATTCCACCGGCAGCCAGCCGATTGGGGCAATAAAAAAGCCCGCATGAATGCGGGCTTTGAAAATATTCTTAACTAAATATATTTGGCGGCAACTAACAAACATGGCGAACCGCCATCCCAGATGATAAAACGCTAGCGTATCTCTGTAGGAGCGGGCCATGCCCGCGAACCGCTCTATCGCGGGCATGGCCCGCTCCTACAGTCAGGTGTATCTAGAACGGAATATCGTCGTCGAAATTATCGAAGCTGCTCTTGGCCGCCGGTGCGGCTTTCGCCGGAGCCGCGCCGGATGACGGAGCGGCAGGCCTGCTTGACCGCGAGCCCGAGGCTTCGCTGCGCTCGTTTTCCACCACCTCGAAACTGCCGCCGGAAGACTTGCTGCCCAGCATGGTCATTTCGTTGACCACGATCTCGGTGGTGTAGCGATCCTGTCCTTCCTTGGTCTGCCACTTGCGGGTTTGCAGCTTGCCCTCGACGTAAATCTGCGAGCCTTTCTTCAGATACTCTCCGGCGATCTCGGCGAGGCGGCGGTAGAACACCAGGTTATGCCACTCAGTTTTTTCCTGTTTCTCGCCGCTCTTGTCCTTCCAGTTTTCCGAGGTCGCCAGCGTGGCGTTGGTCACCGCTTCGCCATTGGTCATATAGCGGGTTTCCGGGTCTTTGCCCAGGCGGCCTATCAGAATCACTTTATTCACCGACATGTCATGCTCCTTTCGCTATGAGTTGTTCCACCGCCGCTTCGTCAAACCCATGCCTGTCCACCTTGAGGCAGGCCATGCGCTCTGCTGCGACCACCATCACTTCGCGCACCCCGGTGAGTTGCGCGAGACGCTGACGCAATTCTACCGCAGCGGCGTCATCCAGTTCCTGCAAATGATACATTCGGGTGCGCACCGCCGCCGGGGACTGCATGCCGGATGCCACCACCAGCCACAAAACCAGCAGCGCGATGCCGAACACAAACACCGCATCGCCGCCGACGAACTGCATCAGCGCGCCGCCCACCGACGCGCCGAAGAACGCGCCCAAGAACTGCACGCTGCTGTACACGCCCATCGCCGTACCCCTGGCGGACAGCGGCGCAATGATGCTGATCAGCGCGGGCAGCTTGGCTTCCAGCACGTTGAACGCGGTGAAGAACAGCAACAGCCCGGCGGTCAGACCCCACAGGCTGTGTTGCGCAAACAGCAGGATGGTTTGCGCCAGCGCCGCCAGCGCGATGGCCAGCACGAACACCTGTTTCACCTTGCCCATTTTTTCCGAGACGATGATCAGCGGCAACATCAGCACAAAGCCCGCAAACATCACCGGCAGGTAGACTTTCCAATGCTGCGACACCTCCAGCCCGTCAGCCCGCAACAGGAACGGCACCTGCATGAATACCGACATCAAGACCGCGTGTACCGTGAAAATGCCCAGGTCGAGGCGCAGCAAATCCTTGTTGCGCAACACCTCGCCGAAGCGTTTGCTGTTCGCTTCGGTGTCGCTGTGGAAGCGCGTAATCGCCGGGTCGGGAATCACCAAGCGCACCACCAGCAGCGCCAGCAACGCCAGCACGCCGGTCATGGCAAAGATGCCGGGCACACCGAGCAGGCCGTTGAGTATCGGCGACAGAACCAGCGACAGCGAAAACGTGACACCGATAGTCATGCCGATCAGCGCCATCGCCCTGGTGCGCACTTCCTCGCGCGTGAGGTCGGCGGTAAGCGCCATCACCGCGGCATTGATCGCCCCCGCACCCTGAATGGCGCGCCCGGCAATCACCCAATAAATGTTATCCGCCGACGCGGCGATAAAGCTGCCCAGCGCGAACATCAGCAAGCCGCCATAAATGACCGGCTTGCGCCCGTAGCGGTCGGACAGCCAACCGGCCGGAATTTGCAAAATCGCCTGGGTCAACCCGTAAGCGCCGAGCGCGATGCCCATCAGCAGATGGCTCTCGCCGCCGGGCAGCTGCTCCGAATACACCGCGAAGATCGGCAGGATGATGAACAGCCCCAGCATACGCAGGCCATAAATGCCCGCCAAGCCAAAGCTGGCGCGGCGTTCAGCCGCAGTCATGGAATTTGATACAGACATGGATGATTCAGATAAGGTGCAAAAAGTCGCGCATTTTAGCAGGTCGCCGCGCTTGCCGACAGATTTGCGCAAGAGCGGCAGAATAGGTAGTACGCAGTTTGTAGATACCGTCTTTCCAGTCAAGCGATTTTTGCATAATTTGGCTGGTAAGGCTGCCGTGTTTTAAGCACACCGAAACACAAATGCACCAGCTTGCGCATTGCCGCACCGAGGGCAGACATCTTGG
>JAQTMZ010000010.1 GCA_028714075.1 Gallionella sp. | reverse complement strand
TATTCGGCATACCGTCGTATTTCGCCGTAGCCGGTTCCTGCACCAGCGAGATACCGCCCGCGCCGAGGATCGCGCGCAGCCCCAGCGTGCCGTCGGTGCCGGTGCCGGAGAGAATAATACCGACCGCCTTTTCGCCCTGATCCTCGGCTAGTGAACGCAGAAAGGCATCGATCGGCATGCGCTGCCCGCGCGGCTGTTCCGGCGCGCTCAGTTGCAGCGTGCCGTGGAAGATCGCCATGTCGCGGTTGGGCGGAATCACATACACGCAGTCAGGCTCCACCTTCGCCTGATCCTGCGCCTCGACCACCGGCATGGCGGTGGCGCGCTGCAGGATTTCGGTAAGAATGCTGGCGTGGCTCGGGTCGAGATGCGGCACCAGCACAAAGGCCATGCCACTGTCGGGCGGCATCTTGCGAAAAAAATGCTCGAAGGCTTCCAGCCCGCCGGCGGAAGCGCCGATGCCGACGATGGGGAAGCCGTGCACCTCCTGTGCCGGCTGGGGTTTTTCTACCGGGGTGGATTCAAGTGCCGCAGACTTGCCCTTGGCTACGGTTTTATCTTTTTGAGCTTTATCTTTTTTGGAAACACTCTTTTTGACAACCACGGCGATTCCTTTGCGGAAAAATTTTCAGGCAAAAACAGGAGGCAAAGGATACTCCAATTCCAGTCCTGCTTCAGCGACGAAATGCAGGATTGGTATTTCAACGGGCTATGCCATGTTCATAGGTGCGAATGAATTCGTATCTGTGTAACCAGCAATGGCCGTAGGCTGGCGGTGAGGCACGAACCCCGGCGTTTGGTTGTCTAGCAGCTGGGGTTCGCGTTGCTCACCACCAGCCCGCCAAACCATTCAAGGGTCGACTCTATAGAGCTAACCCTTGCCGAACTTCATCACTCCGCCCGTGCAATCCACGTTGATGGTGTCTTTCGCGGCGAAGCGGCCTTCGAGGATCAGCTTGGCCAGCGGGTTCTCCAGTTGCGCCTGGATGGCGCGTTTCAGCGGCCTTGCGCCGTACACCGGATCGAAACCGGCGGTGGCAATTTCGGCCAGTGCGGCCTCGCTGATGTCCAGCTTCATTTCCATCTGCGCCAGACGCGCTTCCAGATATTTCAACTGGATGCGCGCGATGGATTTGATGTTCTTTTCGTCGAGCGCGTGGAACACCACCACCTCGTCGATGCGGTTGACGAACTCGGGGCGAAAATAGGTTTTCACCTCGCCCATCACCGCCAGCTTGATCACCTGATAATCGTCACCGGACATCTGCTGGATCATCTGGCTGCCGAGATTGGAAGTCATCACTACCACGGTGTTCTTGAAGTCCACGGTACGCCCCTGCCCGTCGGTCATGCGCCCGTCGTCCAGCACTTGCAGCAGCACGTTAAACACGTCCGGGTGCGCCTTCTCCACTTCGTCCAGCAGGATTACGGAATAGGGTTTGCGCCGCACCGCCTCGGTCAGCCCGCCACCCTCCTCGTAGCCGACATAGCCAGGCGGCGCGCCGATCAGGCGTGCCACCGAGTGTTTCTCCATGTACTCGCTCATGTCGATGCGGATCAGGTGGTCTTCGGAATCGAACAGGAATCCGGCCAGCGCCTTGCACAGCTCGGTCTTACCCACACCGGTCGGGCCGAGGAACAGGAACGAGCCGTAGGGACGGTTCGGGTCGGACAGGCCGGAACGCGAACGGCGGATCGCATCGCTGACGAGGCGCACCGCCTCGTCCTGCCCGACGACGCGCTCGTGCAGCTTGTCTTCCATCTTGAGCAGCTTGTCGCGCTCGCCCTGCATCATCTTGGATACTGGAATGCCGGTCGCGCGGCTCACCACCTCGGCGATTTCTTCCGCGCCGACCTGGGTGCGCAGCAGGCGGTTCTTGGGCTTGTTTTCTTCGTTATGCACCGCGTCCTTCAATTTCGCCTCGAGCTGCGGCAGCTTGCCGTATTGCAGCTCCGCCACTTGTTCCAGCTTGCCCTCGCGTTGCAGCCTGACAATCTCGGCGCGCACCTTGTCCATCTCCTCCTTGAGATGCGCCGTGCCTTGTGCTGCACCCTTCTCCGCCTTCCAGATTTCTTCCAGGTCGGCGTACTCGCGTTGCAGTTTGGCGATTTCGGTTTCGATCAGATCGAAGCGTTTTTTCGAGGCTTCGTCTTTTTCTTTCTTCACCGCTTCGCGCTCGATCTTGAGCTGGATCAGGCGGCGATCCAGCTTGTCCATCACCTCCGGTTTGGAATCGATTTCCATCTTGACGCGCGCCGCAGCCTCGTCGATCAGATCGATGGCCTTGTCCGGCAGAAAGCGGTCGGTGATGTAACGGTTGGACAGCTCCGCCGCCGCGACGATGGCCGGGTCGGTGATATCCACGCCATGATGCAACTCATACCTCTCCTGCAAACCGCGCAGGATGGCGATGGTGGATTCCACCGTCGGCTCGTCCACCAGCACCTTCTGGAAACGGCGCTCCAACGCGGCATCCTTCTCGATGTACTTGCGGTATTCGTCCAGCGTGGTCGCGCCGACGCAGTGCAGCTCGCCGCGCGCCAGCGCCGGCTTGAGCATGTTGCCCGCGTCCATCGAGCCTTCGGTCTTGCCCGCGCCGACCATGGTGTGCAGCTCGTCGATGAACACGATGATGCGGCCTTCTTCCTGGGCGATTTCCTTGAGCACGTTCTTCAGGCGCTCCTCGAATTCGCCGCGGTATTTCGTACCTGCCAGCAGCGCCGCCATGTCGAGGCTCAACACTTTCTTGCCCTTAAGGGTTTCCGGCACCTCCTCGTTGACGATGCGCTGCGCCAGGCCTTCCACGATCGCGGTCTTGCCCACGCCCGGCTCGCCGATCAGCACCGGGTTGTTCTTGGTGCGGCGTTGCAGCACCTGGATCGCGCGGCGGATTTCGTCATCGCGCCCGATCACCGGATCGAGCTTGCCCTGCCGGGCGCGCTCGGTCAGATCGAGGCAATATTTTTTCAGCGATTCGCGCTGGCCTTCGGCCTCGGCGCTATCGACGCTGCCATCGCCGCGCACCGCGTTGATCGCCTGTTCCAGCGGCGCGCGTGCCACGCCATGCTGCTTGAGCAGGCGCCCGGTTTCGCCCTTGTCGTCGCAGGCGGCGAGCAGGAACATTTCCGATGCGATGAACTGGTCGCCGCGCTTCTGCGCCGCCTTGTCTGTGAGATTGAACATATTGGACAAGTCGCGCCCGACCTGCACTTCGCCACCATGCCCTTCCACTTTGGGCAGGCGCTCCACGGCCTGCGCCAGCGCGTTTTTCAGCGGTGCAACATTACCGCCCGCGCGCGCCAACAGCGATGCCGCGCCGCTCTCGGCATCGTTGAGCAAGGCCAGCAGCAGATGCTGCGGCTCGATGAACTGGTTATCCGCGCCGACTGCCAGGCTCTGCGCATCCGAAATGGCCTGCTGGAATTTGGTGGTGAATTTGTCGAAACGCATGTTGTGCCCCTTTGGTAAACTCGAATGGCTGCTACATGGGGGAAGCCTGTGGTAATTTCAAGCTTGTGCCCAAACCCGAAAAGAATGAAATGCGAAAGTGGAAATATACGCTAAACTTATCTCGATACAAGAAACTGTCTTAAAAATTCGCGAGGAGGGATGGATGCAAGCCCGTTCTGAGCAGAGTCGCTGGTCAACGCAGAAACCGGAATGCGCTTAAAGTACATGAGGATTTCGAGTACCGCGCAACGCCGCAGACACCTTCCGCAGCAACTTTTAAGACAGCTTCCAAGAAAATAACCGGAAGGAAACGTTCATGCAAAAAGTCTCACGTTTTCGCGGCATGGCCGGTGAAGCAGCGTGTCAATTTATGTCGCCAAAGACACTATTTTCGGCGTTGTCCGTTCTGATCGTCTTCGCCGCACTGCATTTCGCCACCGGCATGATCGGGGACCTCGCCGGGTTCATCGCCCTGCCCGTCTATTTCCTGGCCTACGCCATGATGGTCGGCCGTTTTTCATTACCCCCGTTGCGCGGGGCATTTGACAGCGGCTCTTTCGCCAAAGCAGGCAATAAACTCCTGTTCTTCATCGGACGCTGCCTGGCTCTCAACTTGGTCTTTGTGCTGCCGCTTGCGCTGCCCGTTTGGATGTCAATAGGCAGGGAAACGCTTCTCGACAGTGCGGCGGGGATGCTTATCCCTTTGGCGTCAATACAGCAAAGCGCGGCCAACTTGCCCCTGACGGCGCTGGTGCTTGCCTCCATGCTTATGCTGACACTGTGCTTCATCGTCGCCACCCGCGCCGAAACCTTGCGGGAAGCCTTCAGCCGGGAAGCGTGGCGCTGGCTGCTGTCCAAACGCCGCGCCGATCTGCCGATCTTTTACGCCGCATTGTCCGGCGGCCTGATTATCTTTTTCGGCATTTACCTGATCCCGTTCGCGCTGGTTTTTTTCCTTGCATTCAAAATCTCGGTGCAGGCAGGCGTGGCGGTTTCGGGTTTCTTCTACTTGTTGGTGCTCGCCGCCTCCCCCGTTCTGTTGGGGCGCATGTGCGGCGCGTTTGTTGCCGGTGAGAATGATCCGGAAAATGCGACCGAGAATATAGAAAACATCCTAGCCCTACTGGGAGCCGCGCCGTCGGCTGGCCCCCGCCAGCAGGAGCTGGCCTTGGAGCTTGAGCCACCGATTGAAAAGAAACTCAGCTTTGACGAAATGGTGGCGAAAACACGCGCTTTATCTGTCGACGCATTACTCGCGGAAATCGGCAAAGCCGAAGCTGCCCTCGCCATCCGTCCGCACGACCCGTACACTGCCGTGGAACTTGCCATGCTGTACAGAAAAGCCGGTGATACTGAAAAAGCCCTGGCAATGGCGACCGACGCCATCACCCAGGCGATGCATGACGGTTACGCCGAAATCGGCGTGTCGCTGTTTCGCGGTTTCGCCAAGGAGCGTGCCGACCTTGGCCTCGACGCAAAAACACTGGACATCATCGGCAATGTCCTACTGAAACAGGGGCTGATGCTCGATGCCGGCTGGTGCCTGCATGAAAGCGCGCTCAGCGCGGGATATCTGCTCAAGGCGCAGAAAAAACTGCTGCATGTCGCCAGTGTTGCCGAGGAAACGGGAAAATATGCGGAAGCCATCGCGCTGTACAATTTTGTTATCGATGCATACCCCGATACCAACCTCGCGCAATACGCCAAACAGGGAAAGATTCGGACGGAAGCGATTCGGCGCAAGGCCGACAATTGACTTTCAGCCACAAAAAGCGTATCGTGTCAAGCAGTATTAACGGCGGGCGCGAGACACGACAATGGTCATCTCAATAAACTATCCGATATCGACGGCTATCAGCTCCTACACCAGTCAGGGGCAGGCTGATGCTGTGTCGCAAAGTTCCCTCGTTACGCAGCAGTCCCCGCTTAATTCCATCACGCTGAATCCTCTCGCCGCGTTGCAGCGCGTTGCGGCCAGCACGGTTACACAGCTCAGTTCATATGGTCAGGTTAAATCTTCTTTGGCGGATTTGCAGGACAAGGCACGCGCGCTCAAGAATATCAGCCAGCCTCCCACGCTGTCGGAATTCAAGGGAGTTGTGCAGGCCTTTGTCCAGTCGTTCAATTCGATCAACCAGACCGTCGGCAATCTGACATCGAAGAAGGGCGCACTCAGCGGCGACAACCCTTCCAGCAAAGCCCTGAATGATATTCGCAAAGCTGTAGCCGGCACTGATGGGGGAGCACTTTCCTCGTTAAAAGAATTGGGGATTTCACGCCAAACCGACGGCACATTCGCTGTCGACAAAAAGCAGTTTGAAAAAGCTTTTCAGGATAATTCCAAGAACGCCCTGTCGACGATTTCCGATCTCGCCGATCGTGTCACGCAGGCAGCGGACAAGCTGCTTTCCGAGAAGAGTTCCATCAGCAAGAAAGTGAACGACTTGGGCACGCGCGCCAGCGAAATCGAAAATGCATACAGCGCCGTGCAAGGCTATCTGGGTACCCAACAAAAATCCCCTCCATCGCCGATAGTTCAGCCGACTGGCGGTTATACGGCACGCAATGCGGTAGCCACTTACGCCAGCGTGGCGTCGTTTTAGCTACTCCTTTACCTCTTCTTAGACCGCTATTTGCAGTAGGTGCTGACATCCTGCCGCGCCTTGGCGAGGTCTTGCTGGCGCTGATTGTCATCCATATAGGCTCGTTCGCCTTTTGCGTCAAATACCTGAATGCGCATCCCCGATTCAAGTGTCAGCAGGTATTGTTGCGCAGCAGCGCACTGTGATTTCACTGCATCTGCTTTGGTCTGTTCCTTAGCCGCTTTTTCCGCTGCTTCTTTCTTTGCCAGTTGGGCCTTTTTATATTCCGCTTCAGCCTCCGCTATGGTTTTCGGCGCGGCGGGTGCGCTCGCAGCGGCCACGCCGCTTGCGCTCACCAGGCTGCCTGCGGCAACCGGGGAAGTACGCAGCGTTTTTGCTTTCACATTGGCGGGTGGAGGTTGATCGGAATAATGCACCTTGCCGTCTGCGTCCGTCCATTTTTTGAGATCGGCAAAAGCATTCATACTGGTCAAAATTAACAAAATCAGCAGAAATTTTTTCATGGCAAACATCCCTCTGGTTGAACTTTCAGAACAAATAAAATTCAGCCGGAAAAGTCTGCTGAACTCGCACATAAGTCTAGCATACGCTGGCCAAATGCTTTTTTCAGGATTAATCAGACGCTGACCTTGACCGGCAAAAGCCTGCCGATGCGCCCGGCAAAGGCTTGCAGACTTTCTGCGGGCAATGCGGACAGGCGCGTTGCTTCCGCTTGCATCGAGGGGCGCGCCAAGCCATACAGCAGCACGCCTTGCGGTTTGTGCCCGTCGCGCAACAATGCTGAAATAAAATCCAGGTAGTCCTCTTCATCCTGCTTGCCGGGCGGTTCGCCATCCAGCGCAAACCAGCAGGTTTGCAGCCAGGTCGGGCACAGCGCAATGGCCGTGATGAGGTTGTCGCGCACCTTGTTCATGCTGGTGCTGGTATCGTTGACGAGCCGCATCCCCGCTTCGCTGGCGCGATCCAGCTTGAACCATATTTCGCCGTTGATCTGCGCCATGGTGCGCAGGCCTTGCTGCACTTCGCTGCGGTACAGCAGGCTGCCGTTGGTGATCAGCACGGTTTTCAGCGTTTCCGGCAGCGCCGTTTCGCGGCGCACGCGCCCGATGAGTTCGACAACCTGGGCAAATTCGGCGGCGCTGGTCGGCTCGCCGTTGCCGGACAGCGCGATGTCGTTGATGTGCCGTATCCCTTCCGGGACGCGGCTTTGCATGAAATCGCCGTGCAGCAGTTCGTTGATAAAACTGCGCAGCTCATTTTCCAGAATACCCAGATCAACCGGCAGCGCAGTGCCGCGCGTCAGATCGGGAACCTGGCAGTAGATGCAGCGCCAGTTGCAGGCATTGTTGGGGTTGAGGTTGATGCCGATAGAGACCCCACCGGCACGGCGCGACACCACCGGATAAACGTAGCGCAAAGCCGCGCTGTCGCGGTCGTGGTTGAGAGTGCTGAGCCTGTTCCCGCTCAAGGCTTGCCGAGCGGCAGATATTTCGCCGGATCCACCGGCTTGCCGAAACGGCGCACTTCAAAATGCAGCTTGACCTGATCCGCATCGGTGTTGCCCATCTCGGCGATTTTCTGGCCGCGCGCAATGGTCTGCCCTTCCTTCACCAGCACCTGGTCGTTGTGCGCATAGGCGCTGAGATAGGTCTTGTTGTGCTTGATGATGACCAGCTTGCCATAGCCGCGCAGCCCGCTGCCGCTGTACACCACCTTGCCGGGCGCACTGGCAATCACCGGCTGGCCGAGCTTGCCGGCAATATCGATGCCCTTGCGGTTGGCCGCTTCGGAAAATTCGCCGACCAATTTACCCTGAGCCGGCATACTCCATTCCAGCGTGTCTTCTTCGCCATCGTTGGCATCTGCATGTTCCGTTTTGCTGTCGGGCTTTGGCTCGGTTTTCGGCTTGGCTTCAGGCAGCTTTGGTTCGGGCTTCGCAGCCAGGGCAGAATCCTGAACTTTTTCGATTTTTGCCACGGCAGCTTCGGAATAAGCATACTTCACGACCTTGGGTTGTTCCTTGATCGAGGGTCCTGCCGGTTTGCTCTCCGCTGGCTTGGCAACCGGAGTTGCGCTGCCGGGAAACAGCCTGATTTCCTGACCTATGGAAATGACGTTGGGGTCTTGAATGCCATTCAGTTCGGCCAGTTCGTGATAATCAAGACCGTAATTGAAAGCGATGCTGTACAGCGTATCGCCCTTTTGCACGATATGCGCCTGTGGGCGCCAATCCTTTTCATGGGTGACTTTTTCATGCGCTATTTTTTCATGCTGGTTTTTTTCGTGCGGTGCTTTGCTTTGTGCCGTATCGTCCGCACTCTTCTTGCCGGTTTCGCCGCGCTCGGTAACCGGCGCGCGATGCCCGCTCGACGCGCAGCCTTGCAACACAGCCGCTACTACCAGCAGCGCAAAAATCTTGTTGAATCTCATGTTTTCCCCATCAATAGCGGTACAAATTTTACCGGCTCCAGCTTGGTTTCACGGAACCCCTGCGCATCGCGCTCGACCAAATACAGCCATTGTTCCTGCGCCCCAACCGGCAATACCATTCTACCACCGACCGCCAATTGTTCCCGCAACGCCACCGACAGCACGGGTGCCGCAGCGGCCATGATGATGCCGTCAAATGGCGCGGCATCGGGTAACCCGGCACAGCCATCCGCATAACGCACGCTGACATTGCGCAGTTTCAGGTCGCTCAATTGTTTTCTGGCGCGTTCATACAAGGGCTGAATACGCTCCATGGTGTAAACCTGTTTCACCAGTTGCGCCAGCACCGCGGCCTGATAGCCGCAGCCGGTGCCGATTTCCAGCACACGATTGAGCGGCCGCTCCGGAGTAGCGGCACGCAACACTTCGATCATGCGCGCCACGATGTAGGGTTGTGAAATGGTCTGGTTGAAATTGATCGGCAGCGACACGTCGTCGTAGGCGCGGCTCGCCAAGGCCTCATCGACAAACAAATGGCGCGGCACCTCGAACATCGCCGCCAGCACCGCTTCGTCCTTGACGCCCTGCTCGCGCAAACGCTCGATCATGCGCGCACGGGTGCGCTGCGAGGTCATGCCGATGCCGTTAAGACGTGTGATCATTGCCCGAGCCAGCCGCGCACCGCGTCGAGTTGGCTGTATTGCGTGAGATCGATTTGCAGCGGGGTGATCGATACGCGCTGCTGTGCCAGCGCATGAAAATCCGTGCCCTCGCCGGCATCCGCAACCTTGCCGGCAGCGCCCACCCAATATACGGTTTCACCGTGCGGGTTGCTGGCCTTCACCACCGGCTCGGCCTTGTGCCGCTTGCCGAGGCGCGTCACCACGATACCTTGCAGTTGGTCGTGCCGCACGTCCGGCACGTTCACGTTGAGCAGCCAGGGATGGCTGTGCGTCTGCTTGGCAAAGCGCTGCACCAATGTGGCGGCAACTTTTGCGGCAGTCTCGTAATGGGTGAGTTCCTTGCCCGCCAAGGAAACCGCGATGGAGGGAATACCCAGCAGAAATCCTTCGGTTGCCGCCGCCACTGTGCCGGAATAAACGGTGTCATCACCCATATTCGCGCCGGCATTGATGCCCGATACCACCATGTCCGGCTGCTGGTCCAGCATACCGGTGACGGCGAGATGCACGCAGTCGGTCGGTGTGCCGTTGACGTAGTAAAAACCGTTTGCGGCACGGCTCAGTTTGAGCGGGCGATCCAGTGTAAGGGAATTGCTTGCGCCGCTGCGGTCGCGCTCCGGTGCGACCACCACTATATCGGCGATGCGGGCAAGATGTTCGGCGAGGCACGCCAGGCCCGGTGCAAAATAACCGTCGTCATTGCTGATCAGGATGCGCATCGGCTGGAAAGATGAGTTTTAAAGTGGATGCTCCGGAGCTTTCATATTATCTGGTCGGGGCGAGAGGATTCGAACCTCCGACCACTTCACCCCCAGCGAAGTGCGCTACCAGGCTGCGCTACGCCCCGAGGGCGCGGATTATAGCAGAGCGGCATGGTTGATGAAGTGTTTTTAGAAGTGTTTTTACGTGCCGGAATGTTTCGTTATGGCGGAATCGCGCAGAGCGCACGCTACCCTGCTCTCTGCTTTGCCCGCTGTTTTCTGGCGCGCCAGCGCAATACCACCGCCACACGCCACGCCACGCGCACTGCAAAATACCCGACAATGGCCAGAGTCACGGCGAGCAGCGGCAAGCCGATCATAATTGGTTTGCCCAGCATCACCACCCAGTCCCACAATTCGCCCACCCAGTTGTGCCAATGCATTTCCGGAAATGACAGTTGCGCCGCCGCCACACCGCTGTGCGCGCCGCTCACCAATGCACCGTATTCATAAGCCAGCACATACAGTGGCAAGATGGTAAACGGGTTGGTATAAAGCGTGGTAAATACCGCCACCGGCAAATTGACACGAAACAAAATCGCCAGCAATGCCGCAGAAATCATCTGCAAAGGCCCTGGGATCAGGCCGCAAAACAATCCGATCGCAACGCCGCCGGCCACCGAGCGGCGGTGCAGATGCCACAGGTTGGGGTGATGCAGCCAGCCACCAAACGGCTTCAGCCAGCGGTGGCTTTTCACCGTTTCGTGCGATGGCAGGAATTTGCGGAATAATTTGCGCATGGCTTCATTCTATACGAACCTCACGAATCATCCATAAGCCATAAAGGATTTATTCAGGCATCGCAGTATTTGCGTTAGTCTGCGCGCATGGTTCTTTTCACAATCTGCTTCACCTTCGGCGTGTGGCTGCTGCAACAACAGCCCGCGCTGCCGGAATTTGCCTGGGCATGGCTGCTGCTCGGCTTTCCCATCACCCTTATCCCTTCGCGTCTTCGCTGGCACAACTGGTTTACCCGTTCCATCCGCGCCCTGCTGCTCGCCGCCTTTGCCTGCGGGTTCGGTTTCTATCACGCCGCGTGGCAGGCCGAGCAGCGTCTTGCCGCCAGTCTGCCGGATGAATGGCAGGGTCGCGACATCGAGGTGACCGGCGTGGTTGCCGAACTGCCGCGCAGCCACGAACGCGGCCTGCGCTTCAGTTTCAATGTCGAAAAAATCCTCACACCCGAAGCCAGGGTGCCGCCACATGTTTATCTCAGCACCTACTACGACAAGCTCGCTACCCCGCTCGGAATAAGGGCCGGCGAGCGCTGGCAGCTCACGCTGCGCCTCAAGCAGCCGCATGGCAGCAGCAATCCGCACGGTTTCGATTTCGAACTATGGGCGCTGGAAAACAATGTGCGCGCGGTCGGTTACGTGCATAACAAGGGCAATAATTTCCGCGTCGATACGCTGGCTGATGGCATCTTTTATCGCATCGAGTCGTGGCGCGAAAAAGTGCGCGACAAATTCAACGCCACGCTCGGCAAAGCACCCTACTCCGGCGTATTGAGCGCGCTGGCGGTCGGCGACCAGAGCAGCATCCCATCGGCACAGTGGCAGATATTTACGCGCACCGGCGTGAACCACCTGATGAGCATCTCCGGCCTACACATCACCATGCTCGCCAGCTTCGGCTTTGCGCTCACCTACTGGCTGTGGCGGCGCAGCACCAGGCTCATGTTGCGGCTGCCCGCGCGCAAGGCCGCCGCGCTGGTCGCGCTGCTGGTGGCGCTGGGCTATGCGCTGCTGTCCGGCTTCGCCGTCCCGGCACAACGCACCGTGTACATGGTCGGCGCGGTCGCCGCCGCCCTGTGGTTGAACCGCAATTTTTCGCTCGGGCAAATCCTCGGCATCGCGCTGCTCGGCGTGCTGATTCCCGACCCTTGGGCTGTCATGTCGCCCGGCTTCTGGCTGTCGTTCGGCGCGGTGGCGCTCATCCTGTACGTAACCGCATATCGCATCGATGGCAGCCAACACCAGCAAAAAGACAACGGTGGAACTGCCGGGCATCCGTTTGCCCACTTCTGGTGGATGCTGGACGAATACATCACGGTGCAATGGGCGATGACCATCGGCCTGATCCCCATGCTGCTCGCGCTATTCCAGCAGGTGTCGCTGGTCTCGCCGATCGCCAATGCCTTCGCGATTCCGCTGGTGAGTTTGATCGTGGTACCGCTCACCCTGCTCGGCGCGGTGTTGCCGCCCTGGTTCAGCAATTGGGACGCGCCGCTGTGGCTGGCACATATCGTGATGGACTGGACGATGGTGTTGCTGGAATGGCTGAGCGCCTTGCCGCAGGCGGTGTGGACACAACATGCGCCGCCCGCGTGGAGCATCGTGGCCGGTATGCTGGGCGTGTTGTGGCTACTGCTGCCGCGCGGCTTTCCGGCGCGCTGGCTGGGATTTCTGTTGCTGCTGCCGATGTTTTTGAACACCCCGGAGCCGCCCGCGCCAGGCACGCTGCGCCTGATTGTGTTCGATGTCGGGCAGGGTCTGGCCGTCGCCGCGCAAACCCGGCAGCACGCGCTGCTCTACGACACCGGCCCGGATTTTTCCGGCGATGCCGACAGCGGCAACCGCATCCTGATTCCCGGCTTGCGCGCCCTGGGCATCAGCACACTGGACGGGCTGATCCTCACCCACGATGACACCGACCACACCGGCGGCGCGCTCTCCGTGCTGCAGGCCATGCCCGTCGGCTGGCTGTCTTCTTCGCTGCCCGCGCAAAGCCCCATTCTGCAACAAGCACATAACTTGCGGCGTTGCACCGATGGGCAGAACTGGGATTGGGATGGCGTGCATTTCGAATTGCTGCATCCGTCATTTGAAAGCTATGCGCAAGAAAAAATCCGCAAAAACAACCGCGGCTGCGTGCTGCGCATCAGCACGGGCACACAGCATATTTTGCTGGCTACCGACATCGAGAAAGAATCCGAACAGCGGCTGATCAGGGAGCACGCCGACAAATTGCCCGCCACCCTGCTGGTGGTGCCGCACCACGGCAGCAAGACCTCATCCACCGCCGAATTTGTTGCGGCCACGCTGCCCGACTACGCCGTATTCACCGTGGGCTACCGCAACCATTTCGGCCATCCGAAACCGGAAGTGCTGCAACGCTATGCCGACAGCGGCGCGGAACTGCTGCGCTCGGATGAAGACGGCGCGATCCTGGCCGAAATGAATACGCAGGGCTTGCAGGTGGAACGCTACCGCAAGACGCATCGCCGCTACTGGACGCACACGTTGCATCAGTAGCGCACTGGCTGGATTATTTACCCGGTGCCTGCCGGCAAAGTAACCGCCCCGCCCTATTGTTTGCAGCTATAATCGCCCCGCTTTTTGACCGAACATTTTATTGAGGAACAGTATGGGATTTCTGGCCAATAAACGCATTTTGATTACCGGCATGATCAGCACCCGCTCGATCGCTTATGGCATCGCGCAAGCCATGCACCGCGAAGGCGCGGAGCTGGCTTTCACTTATCAGGGAGAGCGGGTGCGCGGCCGCGTGGAAGACATGGCCAAGGAATTCGGCAGCGAACTGGTTTTTCAATGCGATGTTGGCAGCGACGACGAGATCAGCCAGCTCTTCGCCGACCTTGCGAAACACTGGGAAAAATTCGATGGCTTCGTGCACTCCATCGCCTATGCACCGCGCGAAGCGCTGGACGGCGAATTCCTAGACGGCCTGAGCCGCGAAGCATTCCGTGTCGCACATGACATCAGCGCCTACAGTTTTCCGGCCATGGCCAAAGCCGCGTTGCCGATGATGGAGGGCCGCAATGCCGCGCTGCTGACCATGAGCTATCTCGGCGCGGTGCGCACCATGCCGCACTACAACGTAATGGGCATGGCCAAGGCCAGCCTGGAGGCCAGCGTGCGCTACCTGGCGATGCAACTGGGGCGCAAAGGGATTCGCGCGAACGGCATTTCCGCCGGGCCGATCAAGACACTGGCCGCGGCCGGAATCGCCGACTTCAGCAAATTGCTCAGCTACAACGAAAAGCACGCGCCGCTCAAGCGCAATGTAACCATCGAAGAAGTGGGCAATGCCGCCGCATTCCTGTGCAGCGACTTGGCCAGCGGCATCACCGGCGAGATCACTTATGTGGATGGCGGCTTCAACACCACGTCCCTGGGTTCTACCGAGGCATAATTTGCCGCCACCCCATCGACAAAAACGCCACCCGAGGGTGGCGTTTTGCTTCAGGGTGCTGGCTCCTAACAATAGACCGGGGCACGAGTACCTACCGTTTTTCGCAGGCTATAACGCGGTGCGGTTAGGCCAACCCACCAAAAATAATTAAGGCTGCACCGCCGTCTCAGGCAGCGTTATCTTGATAGCCGCCTGCTGTTTGGCATCGGCCAGATAGGCCTGGAACATTTCTTCGCCACTCATCTGGCGCAATTGTTGCACGTAGCTGGCACGTTTTGCGTCATCGGGCTTTGCGCCATCTTTGACGGCATCAATGCGCACCAGCACATAACCATTTTGGGCTGATTCCGCCCCGACAAACCGCGGCAGTTTGGTCGCATCTGCCTGGAATATTTTTCGTACCAATCCTTTATCCAGCGAACCATGTTGCACATGGGTAACGGTCTGGGCAGCAGTCCAGTTCAATGCGGGCTTATCGCCGCGCTGTAATTGTTCCAGCAGCGTCCTGCCTTGCTTGGCGGCCAGTTCCAAGGCCTGCTGACGCAACAATTTCTGGCGTATCATGTCCCGTACTTCGTCCAGCCCACGTACAGAGGCTGGCTTGTATTCAAGAACCCGCGCGGCAACCAGCGTATTCGTTGCCACCTCAATCGCAGCGGTGTTGCGCTTGTTTTTTACGACATCATCGGTAAAGATTGCCTGCAACATTTTTGCCGTCCACGGCTCGCCTGCATCCGCCCCTTTGACCAGCCAGCCGCTCTGCTCTATCTTTGCGCCGGCCATGTCGGCAGCCGGTTTCAGGGTGTCGCTTTGTTCATATACGGTATTGCTGAATTTTTCCGCCAGTTCGGCAAACCTGTCAGCAGCCTTTTGCTGGCGCAGTTTGTTCGCGATGCCGGCACGCACTTCATCGAATGGCAGAATCCTGCCGGGCTTGACCGCGACCAGCTTGATAATGTGATAACCGAAATCCGATTTCACCAGGCCGCTGATCTCGCCCGGCTTGAGCGCAAAAGCGGCTTCCTCGAACGGCTTGACCATCATGCCGCGACCAAAAAACCCGAGAGAACCGCCATTTGCAGCGGAGCCCGGATCCTGCGAATTCTGTTTGGCCAGCTCGGCAAACCTGGCGGGATTTTGCCTGGCTTGTTGCAGCAACCGTTCAGCCGCTACCTTGGCCGCATCCTGTTCGGCTTGCGATGCGGCGGTGGCTACTGAAATCAGGATATGCGCCGCCTGGCGTTGTTCCGGTGTGCCAAAGTCGCCCTGATGCGCCTCATAGTATTGGCGCACTTCCTCGGGAGCCAGTTCGACTTTATCCAAGAATTTAGTTGCGGAAAACTTCACATATTCAACCTTGGCCTGCTCCGGGCTCTGAAATTCTTTCTGGTTCTGCTCGTAGTGCTTCTTGATGTCGGCTTCATCCACTTTGCCTTGCGCGACAAAAGGTTGGAACGATATGCCGGACACGCTTATCACACGTTGCTGTTCATTCAAACGGATGATGCTATCCGCCACGCCACCCGAGGCAAACCCATTTTGCGCGTAAGCATCGCGTATCTGCTGCCCGAGCAAATCGTCATGCAGGCGCGCCTCAAACATCAGCGGCGACATTTTCTGGCCCGCCAGTGCGGTTTCATAACGCTTCCTGTCGAAGTTTCCATTATTCCGGAAGGCTTCAATACTCAGAATAACTTGCGCCATCTGCTCATCGGTGACAGCCAAACCGATAGACTTGGCGCGCTCGATCAGCAAACGCTGCGCGACCAGATTGTTCATCACGGCGCGCTTCATTTCTAAGTTGTCGAGCATCGCCTCATCAAATTTAGCCCCCAGCATTTGACGCAAACGCTCCTGCTGCTGGCGCAATGCATTTTCAAATTCCTGCTGGGAGATTTTTTCACCGTTCACCGTGGCAACCACTGCGGCTGTATTCCCGGAGCGGTTATATGAATCCACCCCCCAGAATGCAAACGGCAAAATGATAAGCGCCAGAACAATCTGCACCAGCCGTTTTTTTTCATGGACAAAATCAAACATAGCGATAACACCCAACTATTGAACAGATGTAAAAAAGGCGAACTTGCGTTCGCCTTGATTGTTTGGCGGAGTGGACGGGACTCGAACCCGCGACCCCCGGCGTGACAGGCCGGTATTCTAACCAACTGAACTACCACTCCAAAAACTATTGTGGTGGGTGCTGACGGGATCGAACCGCCGACATTCGCCTTGTAAGGGCGACGCTCTACCAGCTGAGCTAAGCACCCTGCAAAGTCCGCTAGTTTACAGCGTCTTTAAGGCCTTTACCAGCAGAGAATTTTGGAACCTTGGCTGCCTTGATCTTGATCGTCTCGCCAGTGCGTGGATTACGACCATTGCGCGCAGCGCGCTTGCCAACTTTGAAAGTACCGAAACCGATCAAACTTACCGTATCGCCCTTTTTCAGTGCCTTTTTGATGGACTCTACAGTCGCATCCAGCGCACGTCCAGCAGCCGCCTTGGATATATCAGCAGATTTTGCAATTGCATCAACCAGATCAGATTTATTCATGTAAGTCTCCTATGCGAGTAGTTAAAAAACAGGGTAAGCCCTGCAGCGGCTTTATATCAAGGCTATGCGGCTTTGGTCAAGCAATTGCGATAATATTTTTATCTTGCACCACAACAAACAAACTGCTATTCAAAATTCATGACTCGCCCGACTACAGGGCGCGGCAGAGCGGCATGCAGACAAGTCTGCATAGCCGACGGCTCGCAAGTATTAACGGGGAATTCTCTTTAGTGTTTGGTTAGCGGCACTTCCTTAACACCTTCGGCTGCCGGCAAACCGGCAAGCGCGGCTGTTTCAGGCGCTTCCGGCAAAGGCTCCGGTTTGCGCTCCAGAGCCAGCTCCAGTACCTGGTCTATCCATTTAACCGGATGGATATCCAGCTTGTTTTTGATATTGTCCGGAATTTCCGCCAAATCCTTGGTGTTTTCTTCCGGTATCAAAACCACCTTGATGCCCCCGCGTTGAGCCGCCAGCAGCTTTTCCTTCAAGCCACCGATCGGCAACACCTCCCCGCGCAGGGTAATTTCTCCGGTCATCGCCACATCCGCACGCACCGGAATGCCGGTCAGCGCCGAAACCATCGCCGTGCACATGCCTATCCCGGCACTCGGGCCATCCTTGGGGATCGCGCCTTCCGGCAAGTGGATATGCAAATCATTTTTCTGATAAAACTCACTGTCTATCCCCAACCGTTTGGCGCGGCTGCGCACCACACTCAGCGCGGCCTGGATGGATTCTTGCATCACTTCGCCGAGCTTGCCGGTAGTGGTGGTTTTGCCTTTGCCGGGCAGCACGGCGGTTTCGATGGTCAGCAATTCGCCGCCGACCTCCGTCCATGCCAGACCGGTGACCTGCCCGACCTGGTTATGCTTCTCGGCAATCCCATACGAATAGCGGCGCACGCCGAGATATTTATCGAGATTGCGCGCATTGATTACAATCTTTTTATCGCGCTCTTTTAACGAAATCGATTTCACCACCTTGCGGCAAATCTTGGAAATTTCCCGCTCCAGGCCGCGTACCCCCGCTTCACGCACGTAGTAACGCACGATGTCGCGCAACGCGCTTTCGGAAATATTGATTTCTTCCGGCTTCAGGCCATTATTCTTGAGCGCCTTGGGCATCAGATAGCGCGTGGCGATGTTGATCTTTTCATCTTCCATATAACTGGATACATGGATAACTTCCATGCGGTCCAACAGCGCATCCGGAATATTTAATGTGTTGGCCGTCGCCACGAACATCACATCGGAAAGATCATATTCCACTTCAACATAGTGATCGACAAATGTGCTGTTCTGCTCCGGGTCGAGCACTTCCAGCAGCGCGGAAGACGGATCGCCGCGCATATCCATGCCCATCTTGTCCACTTCGTCGAGCAGGAACAGCGGGTTTTTCACCGCGACCTTGCTCATGTTTTGCAGGATTTTGCCCGGCATGGAACCGATATAAGTGCGGCGGTGACCGCGAATTTCCGATTCGTCACGCACCCCGCCCAGCGACATGCGCACAAATTTGCGGTTGGTGGCACGCGCAATGGATTGCCCCAGCGAAGTTTTACCCACGCCCGGCGGACCCACCAGACAAAGGATCGGACCCTTTAATTTGTTCACCCGCTGCTGTACGGCCAGGTACTCGAGGATGCGTTCTTTGACTTTATCCAGGCCGTAATGATCTTCTTCCAGTACGACTTCGGCCTTTTTCAGATCGGCGCTGATCTTGGTCTTCTTCTTCCACGGCAAGCCGATCAGCACGTCAATGTAGTTGCGCACCACGGTCGCCTCGGCGGACATCGGCGACATCAGGCGCAGCTTCTTGAGTTCCGCTTCGGCCTTGGTGCGCGCCTCTTTCGGCATATGCGCGTCCTTGATCTTCTTGTCCAGCTCGTCGAAGTCGGTGCCCTCTTCGCCTTCGCCCAGCTCCTTCTGGATCGCCTTGACCTGCTCGTTCAGGTAATACTCGCGCTGGCTTTTCTCCATCTGGCGCTTGACGCGGCCGCGTATGCGTTTTTCGACTTGCAGAATATCGATTTCGGCTTCCAGCAAGCCGAGCAGATGCTCGAGCCGTTTGCGCACACCGAAAACCTCCAGCACCTCCTGCTTTTGCTCCAGCTTGAGCGGCAGATGTGCGGCGATGGTGTCGACCAGGCGACCGGCATCGTCGATACCGGCCAGCGAGGTCAGGATTTCCGGGGGAATTTTTTTGTTGAGCTTCACATACTGATCGAACTGCGCAATCAGCGCGCGGCGCATGGCCTCCGATTCGCTGTCCGTCCCATCTTCGGCAGGAACGACTTCCACCTCGGCATCGAAGTGGCTGCCCGAATCAAACACGCGCAGCACATTGACGCGCTGCGTGCCTTCCACCAGCACCTTCACCGTACCGTCGGGAAGTTTGAGCATTTGCAGGATGTTCGCCATGCTGCCGATGGCGTACAAGTCCTCCTTGCCCGGCTCATCCTTGGCTGCCGATTTCTGCGCGACCAGCACGATGCCCTTGCCGGCCTCCATGGCAGATTCCAGCGCCTTGATAGACTTGGCGCGGCCGACAAACAGCGGGATGACCATATGCGGGAACACCACAACGTCGCGCAATGGCAACAAAGGGTGCAGGTTGGCTATAACATCGTTTGAAATATCTTGTTCTGACATGGCGATAACCTATTTGTTGACTGGAAGGTTAGATGGGGATGGCTCAAAAAAATTCAACCATCATTGAAACAAGATAAAGAGCGGGCGGCTAATTCTATTAATCTTTCAAAACAACAACCACGTAGCGCGCATTCCACGCATCATTGTCATTGGTGCATGGAATGCCTACGATACTCACTTTTGATTCAGGAACAAATAATTGTCCAATCAGGCCGCTTTGGGCGTATCCGCATAAATAACGATGGGTTTTATTTCCCCTGCCGCATTGGCTTCGTCCAGCACCACTTTGCTGACGTTTTCTGTCGAGGGCAGGTCGAACATCACATCCAGCAAGATGTTTTCGAGTATCGAGCGCAACCCGCGCGCGCCGGTCTTGCGCGCCAGGGCTTTTTTGGCGACGGCCAACAACACGCCTTCGCGGAATTCCAGCTCCACGCCTTCCATCGCAAACAGCTTCTGGTATTGCTTGGTCAGTGCGTTTTTCGGCTCGGTCAGGATTTGCACCAAAGCGGTCTCATCCAACTCCTCCAGCGTCGCCACAACCGGCAAACGCCCGACAAATTCCGGAATCAGGCCGAATTTGATCAAGTCTTCCGGCTCCACCTCGCGCAGGGTCTCGCCAATCTTGCGGTTATCCTTACTGTTGATGGTCGCGCCGAAACCGATGCTGGCCTTCTCGGAACGGCTGCGGATGACCTTTTCCAGCCCGTCAAACGCGCCGCCGCAAATAAACAGAATGTTGGTGGTATCCACCTGCAAGAATTCCGTGTTCGGGTGCTTGCGCCCGCCCTGCGGCGGAATCGAGGCCTTGGTGCCTTCGATCAGTTTGAGCAGCGCCTGCTGCACGCCTTCGCCGGACACATCGCGGGTAATCGAAGGGTTATCCGACTTGCGGGAAATCTTGTCGATTTCGTCGATATACACGATGCCGCGCTGCGCCTTCTCGACATCGTAGTCGCAGGTCTGCAACAGCTTCTGAATGATATTTTCGACATCCTCGCCGACATAACCCGCCTCGGTCAGCGTAGTGGCATCGGCCATCACGAACGGCACATCCAGCAGGCGCGCCAGCGTTTGCGCCAACAAAGTCTTGCCGGAACCGGTCGGCCCGACCAGCAGAATATTGCTCTTGGCCAACTCCACGCCATCCTTGTCGTTGCTTTTGAGGCGCTTGTAGTGGTTGTATACCGCTACCGACAAAATCCGCTTGGCCCGCTCCTGGCCGATCACATAATCATCCAGCGCCGCGCAGATTTTCTTGGGTACCGGCAAGTCCGTCTTGTCGGACTTGGCCTGGTCGCCCTGCGTTTCTTCGCGCATGATGTCGTTGCACAGGGTAATGCACTCGTCGCAGACGAACACGGACGGCCCCGCAATCAGCTTGCGCACCTCATGTTGGCTCTTGCCGCAGAACGAGCAGTAGAGCAATTTATCACCCGATTTTTTATCGCCAGCCATCGTAGCTAACCTTCCGTTAAGTTGTCGACAAACCAACCGTTTTGTTTAGATACGTTTTTCCAGCACCCTATCTACCAGGCCATATTTTACGGCATCTTCCGCGCTCAGGAAATTATCGCGATCCGTGTCCCGCTCTATGGTTTCCACCGATTGCCCGGTGTGCAGCGCCAGCATTTGGTTGAGTTTCTGCTTCAAATACAGAATCTCGCGTGCGTGGATTTCAATATCCGAAGCCTGTCCACGGAAGCCACCCATCGGCTGATGGATCATCACGCGCGAATTGGGCAGGCAGAAACGCTTGTCTTTCTCGCCCGCCGTCAGCAAAAACGCCCCCATGCTGGCGGCCTGTCCCACGCACAGCGTGCTGACACTCGGCTTGATGAACTGCATGGTATCGTAAATCGCCATGCCGGCCGTGACGGAACCGCCCGGCGAATTGATGTAGAAATGTATGTCCTTGTCCGGATTTTCGGATTCCAGAAACAGCATTTGCGCCACGATCAAATTTGCGCTGTGGTCGTTGACCTCCCCCACCAGAAACACCACGCGCTCCTTGAGCAGGCGCGAATAAATGTCATAAGCCCGTTCGCCGCGCCCGCTGGTTTCGACAACCATCGGGATCATGCCGATATTCTGCGGCTCTTGATAATGCGTCATGTCAGCTTCCCATCAATTCGTTGAAGGATACGGCCTTGTCTATCGTTTTTGCCTGCCCCATTATCCAGCTTATAACGTTCTCTTCCAGCGCCAGATTCTCAACTTCCTGCAACTGCGCAGGGTCGGCGTAAAACCAGCGCACCACATCTTCAGAATCGTCGAAATTTTGCGCATAATTATCCACCAGCGCGCGCACCTGCTCCGGCTTGGCCTTCAAATCATGTTTCTGCACCAGATCCGCAAAAATCAGTCCCAGCTTGACGCGCTTCACCGCATGCTCAACGAACATTTCCGGTTTGAACATATCCTCCTTCATCTTCATCCCGCGCGACTCCATGTCCTTTGCGGTTTGCTGCATCAGGTTTCGTATTTCCCGCTCCACCAGGGATTTGGGCAAATCAAACTGGGCGGCCTTGAGCAAAACATCCGTCGCCGCTTCCTTGTTGCGCGACTTCAGGCGGCTGTCCACCTCGCGTTGCAGATTGGAGCGGATTTCGCTTTCCAGCTTGCTGACGTCGCCGCCTTCAATACCGATGGCCTCGGCAAACGCGGCATCCAGTTCCGGCAGCTTCGGCGCTTCCACCCCGAGCACCGTAACAGTGAAAGTCACCGTTTTACCCGCCATCTCATTGCCTTGATAACCCTCCGGAAAAGTCATGTCAAACGACTTGGTTTCGCCTGCCGTCATGCCGATGACTGCCGCTTCAAAGTCGGGCAACATGCGCCCTCCATCTATGACAAACAAAAAGTCCTTGGCTTCGCCGCCCTGAAAAACTTCGCCGTTCAGTTTGCCGGTGAAATCGACCCGCACCCGGTCGTCGACCTGCGCGGCGCGCCCTGCCGGCTCATAAGTGGCGCGTTGTTTGCGCAGCTTCGCAATCGTGTTTTCCACATCGGCCTGGCTCAATTCAAATACCGCGCGTTCTATCGTTTCGCCGCTGATATCGCCTATCACCACTTCCGGGTATACCTCAAAAGTTGCGCTGTATTCGATCTGTTCGGCACTCATATCGCCGGTCTTGATCTCAAACGTCGGGCGTCCCGCCACTTTCAGGTTGTTGAGTTGCGCCGCTTCGGCAAACGAGCGCTGCAACGCGTCGCCCAAGGCCTCCTGATGCGCTTGCGCACCATAATACTGCTCGAGAATCTTGGCCGGAATCTTGCCGGGACGGAAACCGGCGATTTTCGCGTTGCGCCCGATTTTTTTCAGGCGGGCCGACATATCGCCGCGAATGGCTTGTTGCGGTACGGATGCATTAAGGCGACGCTCTAACGCGCTCACAGTTTCTACGCTGGACATACTGAATTTCCTTGGGTTGAAGTTAAATTTACGGCTGATGCAAAGGAGAAACCCGAATCAATCTGCAACATAGTGATTAAATTCGATTGTTTTTGGCAACCAGGCCTTATGCCGCCAACTTTGTTGCCATCCTTGCGCTGCTTGCCCGAATTGTATCATGGCTTGGAATTTGAATCTCGACCAGCGCCGAACGGTGAAAACCAAATGAAAAAGGAAGATTTGCAAAGCCCCGCTCAAATCGTGTTGATGTTGCAGAGATACGAATGCGAATTACCGCTTTCGACACGTTGCGGACGTTCGGCTTTGAAGGAAGTCGAGCCTGGCCCCTTATCGCTGATACTGGAACAACTGACGGTTTGGGGCTTACTTTACGGCTGAGTTAGACCGCAGGAATTAATTGCGAAGCTGACCCCTTTAATTTCAAAACTGACTTTCGACAAGATCAGCAAACGACTGCGGATTCAACCGGTCGATGCAACCTTAGCGCACGGAAGGACTTTGTAGAAAAAACTTACAGAGTCATCATATTGAGAAGATGCATGGTATGGCCTATTACTCCGGATGGATAATTGAATAACAAATATGCGGCTGATATGCTTGTCTGCAATGGAGAATTGAAGATTATGATTAGCCTGCCATTTATACGAGGCGGTTGACGACAAACCGACCGAGTACTCAACAGGCAGCCCTTCTGGATCACTGGCAGTAATAACAAAGTCCAGAATATCTCCCGGACGTAGAATGGATTCCGTTATTACGTTTCCCCCATTTTTGTTGCCGGGAACCCAAATATTACCTAGGCTATCTCTCGCACTTTCAATTCTTGGGAAATAACCATCCAAAGTTTCCATTTTGCTTCTGTACCTTACAATTCGGTTCCGTATCTCACCGGAGACGCCTAAAATGAGATGCTTTTGATGCGGCATAAGCTCTCTTCGATGTGCATCCGTGTCACGCAATTTTTCAAGTTCACTAAAATATACTTCAAAGGTTTTCCAGTCGCCCAAGGCTTCTGAAAATGCTCCAGGCCAATTCTTTTTCAGAATTGTTTTTAAGTCATAGAAGTCGGCATAGTAGATAAGGCGCTCTTCAACAGCACCTGATTCTTGGCGTTTTGCTTCAGACGATTTCCTCTCTTCCCATCTTGCAATTCTATCGGGAGCAACTCCACAACTACCTATCCAATCATTCTTGTTCTGGGATAGCACGAGGGCGATAAAGTCGCGCAACGAGTTTTCTGCATCATGTAGCGCTTGGGTCACGTCCATGTATAGTGGAAAGGTAAAGAAGTAGGTTGATTTAAGACAAGCTCTCGATTCATTAATGGCAGAAAAATATATTTTCTATCCGTTTGCATGATATTACGAATAGGGGTGGATGTCTCATATTGGCACGAACCCGCCCATCAACTCTCCAAACTCACCGCCTGATAACGGCCATCCGAGTTTCCACTCAGGCAATTCAATCAGCTTGCTCGGAAGCTGATGGCCGTGGCGTAACGAGTGTCTTAATGATCATTGCCGCTACGCCACCTATCTCCCGCAAGCGAGAGATAGGTGGCGGGTAGTTCCTGTCATGCTGAATCTGAAAATAAAATTATGGTTTTCTTGGTTTGGCAAGATTGCCAAACCAAGCAACCAAGCTGCCAATACATACCGCCAGCACAAGCCAGATTATCAGATAATGCCACCCCTCCAGATGTAGCCTGCCTGACTTGTCGATGAGGCCGAGCCCAAGCAAAACCAGCAAGGGGATTTGAACGATGGAAGCGCCAAAGACAGGATTCTGGCCTATGGCGCCGCCCTGTGTGTCATAGCTGGTTTTCAAGTTGAATAATAGCAAAAGGAAAGCCGCTATCAGGCCAATGATTCCAAGTATGAACATGCATCATTCCTTAGTCTGGTCTAGCTGTTTCTTTTGGCTTGCCACCATTGGAGCAGCTGCGGGTTAATTGTTTCCCATCCAACCCCATGGTACGAAGGCTGGCGCATTTGAAAAACAACCGCCACTATTGTACCGGCAAGCGATAAGGCGAATGACAAGAACCACCCCGGTTGTTGCATAATCGCCGTACTCACAAGCAGCAGTAGAAAGAGCGCTGCCCATGCCAGTTCAAGGTAGCGGGGCATCCGAAATACGTTACAGAATAAAAAGAAATGTCCGACGGTGAATGCGACTGCTATTCCAAACCACAATTGCACTTGTGCAGCCAGAAGTGATCCAATAGCTCCGACAACCAGAACGGCTATATCCATTGTGAAAAAACGAAAGCCAGGGCTAAAAATGGGTGCGCTCACGTCAACCGCTCATGACAAATAGGTAGAAAATGTCTTTTCATCATCACGTCATGCTCCAACTCAAAATGCATATCAAATCTAAACATCCGAGTTAAACATCAAGTTAAGCTGTGAGATCACGAAGGGTTATTTTGTTTTGTTCAGCTTACGCCAGATGCCATCAAAAAGTAAATGTGGGGAATAGACGAATATTAAGATGGCGGACAGCACAGCTGGCGAAGTTCTGCTTCTGGCTGCGGTTTCAACACGATTGAAAGATCTTGATGCGCCAGTTTACTTCGACTCCATCACCCACACCCCCGCCCAATCATCCGGCGGCGGGTTGGCTTTAAGGTGTTCGGCGCGCTCGATGTAGATATGGCTGGGTTTGTCGTTGGGGTTGATGGCCAGGCATTCGCCGAATACCTTGATCGCGGCATCCCACTTGCGGGCGCGATAAGCGCCTAGGCCGTCCTTGAACAACCCCAGCACTTCGCCCATTCCCGGAAAGCTCTCTCTGGTATGGAAAGCCAGAATTTCATGGATCGCCACCGGTTGGGTCTTGCCCTTGACCACGACCAGGTCAATTTCCCGGCTCCGGTAAGTGCCTTGCAGTTTGTTCATGGTGAATTCGCTGATCAGGATTTTCGCGCCATATTGCTTGCAGGCCGACTCCAGCCGCGCAGCCAGGTTGACGCCGTCGCCGATGATGGTGAAATCCATGCGCTTGTTCGAACCGATATTGCCTGAGACCACGTTGTCGGTGTTCAGGCCAATGCCAATATTGACCGGCAGCTTGCCCTCGGAAGCGCGCTTCTGGTTCCATTTGTTGAGCGTTTCCATCATCGCGATGGATGCGCGCACGGCCCGGTCGGCATCGTCATCATGGCGAACGGGGATGCCGAACGCCGCCATGATGGCGTCGCCGATGAACTTGTCGAGCATGCCCTCCTCGTGCTGGATGCAGTCCACCATCAGCGTGAAATATTCGTTGAGCAGCGCCACCGTACCTTGCGCGCCGAGCTGCTCGGTGAGCGTGGTGAAGCCGCGGATATCGGAGAACAGCACGGTGGCTTCCACGTTCTGTCCGCCCAGCAATTCCGCGCCGGAAGCCACCAGCCGGTCGGCGATGCCGGGATCCATGTAGCGCGACATGGTGGACTTGATGCGCTTCTCGCTGCTGATGTCTTCGATCACGAACATCGAGCCGATGCGCTTGTGGTCGACGTTGAGCAGCGGCTGCACGGTGAGATTGACCGACAGCGTCTCGCCCGCCACTTGCAGCGGGGCATCCATGGAAGTCTGCTGCTGCCCGCTTTCGGCCACCTGTTTGAGCTTCTCCAGCACCCAGGCATTGTCGCCCGCGAAGAACTCCGCCACCGGCTTGCGCAACACCTCCACCGCCTCTACCTTGAGGATGCGCAAGCCCGCCGCATTGCAGGTTGCAATGGCTTCGTTCTCGTCCAGCGTGATCAGCCCGTTCGACATCGATTCGAGCATGGCATCGTTGTAATTCTTCATCGCCTGCACATCGGCGAACAGCTTGGCGTTTTCCAGCGCGATGGAGATTTGCGCGGTGAAAGCGCGCAGCCGCGATTCGTCGTCGACAGTGAATGGCCCGCCGCGTCGGTTCAGCACCTGGGTCACGCCGATGGTTTTGCCGTGCTTGTTGATAATCGGCACGCACAGGATCGAGCGCGTGAAGAAACCGGTTTTCTTGTCGAACGCCGGATTGAAGCGCAGATCGGCATAGGCGTAGGGAATGTTGATGGACTTACCCGACGTGAACACCGCACCCGCGATGCCGAGGTGGTTGGGCAAGCGGATCTGCATCGACTCCAGCCCCTGCCCGACCTCCGACCATAACTGGTTGGTTTTCTCGTCGTTGAGGAACAGCGTGGAACGTTCGGCATTGAGCATGCGCGTCGCCTCGCCCATCACGCGCTGCAACAGCGAGCTGAGCTTGATGTCGGCTGTGACTTCGGAAACGATGTCGATAAATTCCATTTCCTGCTTGTGGCGCGCCTTCATGCGCTCGATAAACTGCGCGCTTTGCAATGCGAGTGTGCCCTGGCTGGTCATCGCTTCGAGCAGGCGCAAGTCCTGCCGGGTAAATTTGCCCTTGCGTTTATTGAGGGTCTGCGCGACGCCGATGACCTCACCTTTCAGCGTTTTGATCGGCACGCACAAGATATTTTGCGTGACAAAGCCGGTCTGCTCGTCGATGGAACGGTTGAAGCGCGAATCCGAATAGGCATCATGGATGATCAGCGGTTCGCCGCTGGTAAACACAAAACCGGCAATCCCGCTGGTGTTGAGCATGCGAATCTCGCGCTGGATATTGCCTTGGGCGACGCGCGAGTAGAGTTCATTGGTGGCCGGATCGTTGAGGAACAGCGAACCGCGCGCGGCCTTCAGTTGTGCGGTGGTCATCTCCACCAGCGCGTTGAGCACTTCGTCGAGCGTGTCGAACTCGGCCATCTTGTGCGAGATGTCGAGCAGCAACTCGGCCGTGCGCAAGCGGCGGCGCTGTTGCGCACCGTTGTCGGCCAGCGGCTTGGCTTTTTTGGGTGTTACCTTGGCAGTCGGCTTTTCCATTTTTTGCAGGCTCGGGTTTCTCGGCAGTTTCAGGTTTTGGGAGGCAGCGCTTCGAGTTGTCCGCGCAACTCGCAAATTGTGCCATGCAACTGGGCAATTTCGGCATTCGCCCCGCTCATCGCCTTTTCGATACTGCTGTCCTTTTCGAAGCGCGCAAGCTCGAGGGCATCACGCAGCGAAACAACGGTCGCCTTCAATTGCTGGATGTCGTTATGGCTGGCGGCAATGGCTTGCTGCACCGCCGTTTCGCGCTCTCCACGCGCTTTTTCCAACTCTTCGCGCAACACGGCCACCGTGGTTTTCAGTTGCGCAATCTCGGCATTGGCGGCCACGGCTGACTTGCGCAGCTGATCGCCCACATCGGCATGTGCGGACTCCAGCTCTTGGCGCAGCGCCAACACCGTGCGTGTTAAATCGCGCAGTTCCGCTTGTGCCTTGGCCAGCTCATCTTTGTCTCGCGTCATTCCGCTTCCACCGTATTAGCCGCGTTCCCATTCGTCGTGGCTTGCCTGCTGCCGCCAACTGTCGCCGTATCTTACCACTGGCGGCGCATTTTTTGCGGGTGGCGCATTTCAAAAATCATGGCGAACAGCGCAAAGTATGAAACCTGCTGAAATGTATTTTTGCCGCAGCAAAAGAAAAAGGCCAACCGCGCGGTTGGCCTTTCCGTTGAAACAATTACCTGCTATCAGGCGCGCTTCTTGAATTCGTTGGTGCGGGTATCGATTTCAATCTTGTCGCCGATTTCGATGAAAGCGGCGACGGGCAATTCGAAGCCGGTGTTGATTTTGGCCGGTTTCATCACCTTGCCGGAAGTATCACCGCGTACCGCCGGTTCTGTGTAGGTAACTTCGCGCACGATGGTGTTGGGCAACTCGACCGAAATTGCCTTGTCGTTGTAGAACACCACTTCGCATGGCATGCCGTCTTCGACGTAGTTAATCGCATCGCCCATGCATTCGGCTTCGATTTCGTACTGGTTGTATTCCTGGTCCATGAACACATACATCGGGTCGGCAAAGTAGGAGTAATTGCATTCCTTGCGATCCAGGATGATCTGGTCGAACTTGTCGTCGGCGCTGTACACGGTTTCTTTGGCGGAATCAGTCAGCAGATTTTTCATCTTCATCTTGACCACCGACCCGTTGCGGCCGGAGCGGCTGTATTCTGCCTTGAGAATGACCATCGGCTCGCCACTCACATTAATGACGTTACCGGCGCGGAGTTCCTGTGCTGTTTTCATGTTTACTGCCTATCAATTTTGAAGGCGCGCATTCTACCGATTTTCTGGCAAAAATCCAGCAGATTCAACGCCAGATTGTTTTCGGCCAGTTGCCGCGCCCAATGTTGCGCATGGCGGTCAAGCCCGCCACGCACAGCCACAAATGCAGGCCACATCTGCCCTGCCCCGTTTTCCCTGTTCCATGCCTGCCACAAACCTTGTACCGCCCCGCTTGCGGGTGGGCTGAGCGGTGCGTTGTACAGCTCCAAAAAAGCTTGCAGCTTGTTCAAGTGCACCGCGTCATGCTGCGGGTAGATTTGCCAGATGAACGGCTTCGCCGCCCACTGCGCCCGCACACATGAATCTTCACCGCGGACGAAGTTGACATCGCATGCCCACAAAAGTTCATCGTAACGCTCCTGTTCGACGAACGGCAGCACGCGCACCTGCAGATTGCCCCGGGAATAAGCCTTGCCCGCGCACGGCGCGGCATCGCCGAAATATTGCCCGGCCTGCGGCAGGATGCGCCCTTCCGGCACCAGGCATAACACGGCTTGCGTGCCGTTTGCCCAAGCATCGAACAACCCTGCCAGTGCGGCATTTTCATAGCCGAACAGCGAGATTTTCAGCGTTCCCGCTTTGGGTATTTCCATGCCGATGGAATGCCAGAACGCCCGTTGTTGCGCGGCATCGTTCTGAAACGCATCGCGCCGCGCCAGCAGATCGCGCTCCAGCAACAAACCGCCGGTCTGGCTGGTGAAGCCGGGAAAGAAGAAATACTTGGTCAGCGGCAAGCCGGGATGCGGCGAAGGCAGGCCGTGACAGCCATGCACCCAGTCTTCGGCGGACAGATATTCGAGATTCACCCACACCGGTTTTTGCTCTTGCGCCGCCATCGCCTCGATGTAGCCTTGCGGCAACTTGCAGGCGAATGCTTCAATCACCAGTTCGGCGGGCTGTACTTCAGGAAATTCCTTGCGCCACAGACACACCTCAACACCCCGACAGTGCTGACTCTCCAGCGTGGCATCCGTTTCGGGACACAGCTTGGCCAAACTATTCAGATCATCCACCCACAGCCGCACCGCAACACCCTGCTCGTTCGCCAGTTGCCGCGCCAGCCGCCAGCACACGCCGATGTCGCCGTAGTTGTCGACGACATTGCAGAAAATATCGCAGCGCAACGCCGCAGGGCTATCAGCTTGGTTCAACGGCTTCATGGCTGCCCAGCGGCGGGCGTAACCCAGCCTGCGCATTGCCGCCGTTGCATGATTCTATTTTGTTGTGTAGTACCCATATCGGACGCGATATTTTGTTTAGACAACTCGTATCTTGCCAGCAATGGCCGCCCAAGGCCAACTGGTGCGCCGCCTGGTCGGTCCGGACGCTCCCAAACCGGCGCGCATGACCGAAGCCGAGTACCGCCGGAAAATGAACGGGGATGCCATGGCCACGAAAAAACTGGCCGCAGGCATACGCGGTTTTACCGTGGATCAGATCAGGCTGGAAAAAATATTGGCGGAAAAACTCTAGCCATGCAGGGCGGGCATTGCGCGCCCGCGCGGAGGTGAACAAGGATCCATCGGTCAACCCGCAAGAGCGCAACAAGCGCGGCGCATTGCGCCGGATGTTGCGAACGCTCGCCGCGCGCTTCTCCGCCTTAGCTTCCGGATGCGTGCATGCCGTGTTTTGACCAATCTCCGCTTTCTGCATTGATATGGCAGACCGCGCAGTTGGACCGGCTTTTGACAACCCGATCGGACCAGAAATGGCTGGATATTTCACGGTGCTGGCGTGTAAACCAGGGCGTCTTGCTGATCCGCATGCTGGGTGCACTAAACTTTCCACCATTTCCAGCATTGTGTTGCAGGAAATCAAGAATTTCCTTGTTATCCTCGGCATTCAAAATTGCATTTGCATCAAAGTGCTTGTCGAGCCCTCCCATCAACCTTTGCCAGTTGTCTGCTGTCAGTAATATCGGCGGGTAAGCAATATGGCAACTACCGCACTCTTCCTTCCATTTCGGGTTGTCGGGAGGGGAGCGCTTGCCGCTTTCGGCATGCGCCATCGTGCTGCTCAAGATAAAAACTAATGCGGCAAGCCATTTCATGACTTTACTTCTTGAATGATGAATTGGATGAAGTCCGCTTTCTCGGCAGCCGTGCATTCACGGCCGATTACTTCCGTACAGTTACGCTTGAACCATTTCTCGACCTTCTTGTAATTGGTAAAGCGTTCCGGGTTTACCGCCGGTGAAACCGGGGCAATGCGCTTGTCGGTGATGACATGCTTTCCGTCGGCACTCAGGTCTTTCCCGTGGCAGGCAGTGCAATTGGGCATCTTGTGGGATACGCCCCACTCCCTGGTAAAGAAATTGTTGCCGCGTGTTGCGGATGGCGTAAACCCCGGCGTTTCCTTGGCGGCTTCTGCCGCATAGCTGGTCACCAGGCTGGCGGGCGTATCGGCAGCAAACACTGAACTTGTGCCTGCCATAAACAGTAAGGCCATACAGATTTTTTTGGTATTCATGATTTAGGTTCAAACATTCCGAAGGGTAAGAGGGGGAAAAGGGTAAGGTGTTCGTTTCGACCCGCAAGGGATAGGCCGTGGTTGTAAAGAGCTGAAGCCCAGACCACCGCGTTCACGGCAGAGTTCGGGCCAAGCGAAACCCGATATTGTCGTACTGGTCTGACGTAACGTACCTGCCTTGTTGAACGATGTGCGCAAGCTGCGGAAAGTTGAGCCACGAGCCGCCGCGAAGAGCGCGTCTCTCGCAATCTCCTTGCCAGCAATCATTCATCCATTCCCACACGTTGCCTGTCATGTCATACAGGCCGTAACCGTTGGCTTGCTTCTGCCCCGCAGGGTGGGTTTGACCGTTGCTGTTGCCCATAGTCCACGCCACCGCATCGAGGTCGTTTCCGCCGCAATATTCGCTCTGGCTGCCGCCATAGCAGGCGTATGCCCATTCGTCTCCGGTCGGCAGGCGGTATTGTTTACCGGTCATGGTATTGAGCTTTCGAATGAATATCTGGGCATCATTCCAACTCACCTTCTCCACCGGGCAGGTATCGCCACAATTGCTGAAGTGGCTGGGGCTGTTTCCCATCACTGCGCGCCATTCGGCTTGGGTCACTTCGGTTTTGCCGATCTCGTAATTTTTGCCCGGGATGCGCACCATCACCGGCCCGCCAACTTCAGTTTTCTCCGCAATCGCACTGTTGCTTGCGACAGCCAGCAACATCATCAAAATAGCTTTATACATTCAATATCCAGAGGGATTGGCAGCTATGAATGGTGGCTGCCTCACCATGTTGCGCATCTTGCGCCACTCCCGCTCTTTGGTCAATGTGCAAGGATCGGGAAACCACCACAAGCATCATTTTTGATTTCTTCAACACGCATTCAGTGCAGTGGCTTGCGCTTCATGAAGGTGATCGGATGCGTTGTGCCGGCCATGGACTCTCGTGCTTCGGCAACTTCCTTTTTCACCCGCGCCTCTTCCAGCAACTCTTTTAGCGGATTCAGGTGGTGTGCTACCACATCCGGGTCGGTATCCTTATCTTCGAGCCAATGCAATACCCATTCTTCCGGCGTATAGCCTTCCCCATGATCGCTTTTCAATTCAAAGTCCGCACCCTGCTCGACCAGGTATTTTGATATTTCAAAACTGTTGGACATATGCAGGGCCGTTACACCCTCCTCGCTATACTGGTTAATATCCACCAGCTTGGGTTCAAGAAATAGCTTCACCCATTTCAAATCGTAATCCCTGGAATGTACGACGTAGTGAAAGGCCGACAAGCCTTCGTTACAAACCACATTCGGGTTGGCACCCTCGGAAAGCAGCCACTTGGCCATTTGATAGTTATTTTTGATTATGGCGATAGACAAGGGTGTATAACCTGCCGAGCCGTCATCCAGCGTAAACACATATTCCAGGTCTGCCCCGGCCTTGCGCAGCTCTTTGGCCATCGAGAGCCTGTCTTTCTCCACCGCCATATTCAGCAGCAAATCCATGTGAGCCTGGGGTAGCCCCAACCGGATAAACCGCTTGAGCAAATCCATTTGGTCGTGCTGGATAAACGCGCTCGCCGTGGGCAAATCCGTATTCCCGATCCTGACCGCGCAATTGATATCCGCTTCTTTTTGCACCAGCAGATTAACGGCCTTCCAGAAACCAAACATGCCTGCCAGAAAAAGTAGCGGGATTTTCTTGTTTACAAAAGCGTCCCCGAGCGCATCCTTTCTGGTTATCAGGATTTCAAGATTGGGATCCAGGCTGGCCTCGATTAAGTCCTCAAACATCTTGAATTCCCGGAACTTGATAATGGAAAACACCGTGTCATCCAATTTGGTTTTTGGGAGAGACAATAGAGCTTTTACGTTGGAACTTAAGTTTTTTTCGCTGTTCATTCTGCAAGTGCCTTGATTTTTGGTAAATGGTGAAATTTGAAAAATCGAATACGCCCGCCGGTAGCGGATTGGTTGCCTGATGAATCACCAGATGAATCCCCACATAGCGGTGTCCCCGTTTGCGGCCTAGATTTTGAGCGTTCCCCGCCCCAAGGTCAATGCGCAAAACCGACCAAGCTGTTTTTTCAGCCTATTTAATTGTATGAATAACCGGAGAGTGTCGGCTTCTGGTGCGGCGGGATTTGGTAACGGGGGTTGAGCGCGGGGTAGTAATGGCATTGCTACTGTTGCAGTTTACTTCGAACCTGAATCCTCGGCAGACAGTTCGATTATAAACTCCACCATGGCTTTAATTTCCTTATCGTTGGCGTTTAGACCTCTTGGCGGCATCCTCATGCCCGAGTTCCAACCAGACACACCACCCCTATTAATAGCTTCGGTTAGCTTGTTGGCTGCATCGGCATCACCGCGATATTTCATGGCGATAGCCTTTAAAGATGGCGCATATAGTGTCTTTTCAACCGCATGGCATCCGCCGCAATGATCTTTGGCTATTGCTGGTATCTCTGCGGCATGTGCGTTGATGTCAATCAACAGACACATAATTAACACGATGTATTTCATAAATATTCTGTTCCTGGCCATTGCTTTAGCAGTCATGCTCGCCATGATGTGCTGTAACGGCCGCCACTATACGTGCATCAATGTATAAACGATAGTCAATTATCTTTATTAATATCATAAGCAATGCTTATAGCATTGATAATACCCCGTGTTTTTAATTTCATCCTTCGTCAGCTCTGGATTCTGAAAAAACGGACATCCGCAATTCCGCCTTTTCACTCCGTGCGCAACGCCTCCACCGGGTCGAGCCGTGCCGCGCGCCGCGCGGGCATCACGCCCGCCGCGAGGCCGATGGTGACCGCGCTCAATTCGGCGAGCAGCGCGAACATCCACGGGGTGTGCACCGGCAGCGCGGGAAACAGCAGGTGCGCTCCCTGCGCGATGCCGACGCCGAGCAGCAGCCCGGCCAGACCGCCCAGCGCGGACAGCAGCATCGCTTCGCCCAGAAACAGCATCAGCACTTGCCGTTCGCGCGCGCCCAGGGCGCGCAGCAAGCCGATCTCTGAAGTACGTTCGGTGACCGCCATGGTCATGATGGTGAGGATGCCCACCGCGCCAACCAGCAGCGAGATGCCGCCCAGCGCGCCGACGGCGAAGGTGATGACATCGAGTACCGAACCGAGCACTTCGAGCGCCTGCTCCTGCGAAATGATGGTGAAATCCTCTCTCCCGTGCCGGTCTTTGAGGCGTTCGGTGATAGCGCGTATCACCGCATTGACATCGGCGCTGGCGCGGTAGCTTACTTGCATCTCTATCAGCCCCGGGCGGTTGAGCAATTCCATCGCGCGCGCCGCCGGGATAATCACGGTATCGTCCATATCAAAACCGAGTATCTGCCCCTTGGATTCCATCACACCGATCACGCGGTAGCGCTGCCCGCCGACGCGCAGATAGCTGCCGAGCGGATTCTGCCCGGTAAAAAGTTCCCGGCTCACCTTGGCGCCGAGCACGACAAACGCGCGCGCCTGCTCGTTGTCCTCGTCGGTCCAGAAGCTGCCGCTCTGCACTCTCATCGTGAACGCCTTGGCAAAGTCGCGCCCTTCGCCCAGCACCGTGGTGCGCCGCGTCTTGCCATTGGCGCGCACCTCGGCGTTGCCCATCACGCTGGGGTTGACGTTTTCGACATAAGGCAAGTGGCGCAGCGCATCCGCATCCTCCAGCGAAAGCGGTCTGACCGAGCCGAACACGCCGACATTGCCGCCGTGGGTCTGGGTCTTGCCCGGCTGGATGGTGATGATATTGGTGCCGAACTGGCTGAACTCCGCCAGCACGAACTGGTGCAGCCCTTCGCCGATGGAGGTCAGCAGGATCACCGCCGTGATGCCGATGGCGATGCCCAGGCCGGTCAGGAAGCTGCGCAGCCGGTAGGACAGGAAGCTGGAAGTGGTCAGTTTGACGAGGTCGGGGAAGAGCATGCTCGCTATCTCCCGGCCAATGCCGCGACCGGATCGAGCCGCGCCGCGCGCCGCGCGGGCCACACGCTGAACAGGATGCCGGTGCCCAGCGCCGTGGCGCAGGCCGCGAGCACCGCCCACCACGGCGGGCTGACCGGCAGGCTGGGATATATCTGCCCGATGATGGTGCTGCCCGCATAGCCCAGCACCAGCCCCGCCGCACTGCCGATAGCGGAGAGCAAGGCCGCCTCGGCAAAGAACAACGCGCGTATCTGTTTGCCCGGCGCGCCCAGCGCCTTGAGCAGGCCGATTTCCTTGACGCGCTGCGCCACGGCGATCAGCATCACATTCATGATCAGCACGCCCGCCACCGCCAGGCTGATCGCGGCGATGCCGCCCACCGCCATGGTCAGCGCGGTAAGGATCCGGTCGAAAGTGGCGAGCACCGCATCCTGCGTGATCACCGTCACGTCTTTCTCGCCGCTGTGGCGCTGGAACATGATCTGTTCGGCTTCATATTTTGCCTGCTCGATCGCATCGCGGCTCTTCGCTTCGATCAGAACGCGAAACAATCCCGACGTGTTGAATATCTGATGCGCGGACGCGACCGGCACGATCACCAGCTCGTCGGTGCGCATCCCCATCGATTCGCCTTGCGACGCCAGCACGCCGATCACGCGGAAGCGCCGGTCGCCGAGCCGCACCCATTGCCCCACGGCCTGCCCGTTGCCGAACAATTCGCGCTTGATCTGGCTGCCAATTACGCACACCGATGCGCTCTCGTGAATGTCGCCGGGCGGCAGAAATTTCCCGATGCCCATGCTCATGTGGCGCACTTCCAGCAAGTCGGAGGTCGAACCGGCCACCACCACTTCGCGGTTCAGCGCGTTGCGCGAAAGCGTGGCGGAACCGATGGTCAGCGGCGCGATGCGTTTGACGGCGCGGCTGCGCAGCAGCGCCTCCGCATCGTCCAGCGATATCTCGCGCGGCACCTGCCCGATCAACATGCCGGGCGTGATACCCGCCGTCTCGGTGCGCCCCGGCAACACGATGACCAGGTTGGTGCCCAGCGAAGAGAATTGATCGACCACATAGCGGCGCGCACCTTCACCGAGGGCAGTGAGCACCACCACCGCCGCGACGCCGATGGACATCGCCAGCATCATCAGCAGCGTGCGCGTCGGGCTGCCGCGCAGGCTGCCCGAGGCGAACTGAGCGACATCAACCAGTCTCACGCGCTTCTTCCGGTATTGCGGACGATCTGCCCATCCACCATGTGTATCTGGCGCTGCGCACGTCCGCCGATGATCGGATCGTGGGTGACGACGATCAGTGCGACTTGTTGCGCGACCAGTTGTTCGAGCAGGTTCAGCACCTCCTTGCCTGTGGCCTGATCGAGGTTGCCGGTCGGCTCGTCGGCCAGCAGCACGGCAGGGTGCATGCTGGTGGCGCGCGCAATCGCGACGCGCTGGCGCTGTCCGCCGGAGAGCTGGTCGGGGCGGTGGTCGGCGCGGTCTGCCAGACCGTAATTTTCCAGCAACTGCGCCACGCGCACCTTGCGTTCATCGGCTGCAATCCCCGCCAGGATCAGCGGCAACTCGATGTTCATCGCGGCGGTCAGGCGCGGCACCAAGTGGAACGCCTGGAACACGAAACCGATCTTCTCGCTGCGCACCTTGGCCTGCTGCTCGTCGGACAAATCGGTAACGTCGCCGCCATCCAACTTGTAGGTGCCGGAACTCGGGCGATCCAGCAGCCCGATCAGATTGAGCAGCGTGGATTTGCCGGAGCCGGACGGCCCCATGATCGAGACATAATCACCCGCCGCGATGTTCAGGTCGATACCGCGCAGCGCGGCGACCTGCTGATCGCCGACCGTGAAGCTGCGGGAGACTTGCTCTAGCTGAATCATTCAAACAGGCTCCATTGAAAAAACCGTAGGCTGGCGGCGAGGAATGAACCCGGCATTTTGATCTCTCGAAAAGCCGGGGTTCGCAAACTCACCCCAGCCTACCGTGCTATATCCAGTCGGATCATTTGGCAGGTTTGCTGGCTTCCGGCTGCACGCGCACGCCTGCTTTCACCCCGGCCCGATCCAGCGACAGCACGATCTGCTCGCCTTCGTTCAGCCCGCTGGTAATTTCGGTGTGCTCCCAATTGGCCAGACCGGTTGTCACCGTGCGTTCTTCGAGCGGGCCATCTGCCCGGTAGAGCAATACCCGCTTGCCTTCCAGCAGGGTTTGTGTGGGGATGCGCAACACTTTGTCGTGGGTCGTATGGATGATTTCGACATCGGCGCTATAGCCGACCAGCAGATTTTCCGCTGTCGGCGGCTCGATGAATTCCACTTCGACTTCGACGGTGCGCGCCTGTTTCTCCAGTTCCAGCACATACGGTGCGACGCGTTTGACCCTGCCGGGGAACGACTTGCCCTTGACCGCGTCCAGCGTGATGCGGCTCGCCTGCCCTATCTTAATGTTGGCCGCATCCACCTCGTCGATCGGCGCGCTGACGAACATGCAGCGGTCGTCGATCAGGTCGATGGCGGGCGGGGTCGGGATGCCGGGCGGCGAAGGCGTGGCGTATTCGCCCAGCTCGCCGCTGATGTCGGCCACGATGCCGGCGAACGGCGCGCGCAACACCATGCGCCGCAAGCCGGCTTGCGCCACGGCGATACGCGACTGGCTTTGCGCTATCTCGCTGCGCGCCGAACGGCAGGAGGCCTGCTTGGCATTCGCGTCCGCCTCGGCGCGCTCCAGCCCTTCCGGTGAAATGAAGCCGCGTTCGCGCAACTTCCGCGCCCGCGCCGCTTCCTTGCTGCTCATATCCGCGACGGTGCATACCTCTTCGACGCGCGTGTTTGTGGTTTTAAGCTGCTGCTCCGCGAGGCGCGCCTGCGCCTGCAAATCATCGTTCCACAATTCCAGCAATATCTGGTCGGCCTTGACCCGGTCGCCTTTTTTTACCAGCAGATGCGCGATCTGCCCGCCCGCCGGCGGAGCCAGCTTGGCGCGGCGGCATGCCTTCACCGTTCCCGCGCGGGTGTTGCTCACCGTCGCTTCCACCGCGCCGCGCTCGACCTTGGCCAACTGCACGCGCACCGGCTCGGAACGCGTGAAAAACCACGCCGCAGCCGCCAGCAACACCAGCCCCGCCAGCCACGGAAGGTAGCGCAAAATACTACGTTTATCGCGCGAAGCAACAGTCATACAAACCCCTTGCAAGATTATCCGTCGATTGCATTTATCTCGACGCTGATATGAACCAGCTCTTCATGAACGCTTAATTGTTTCTTGAAATATTCCGGCGATACGGCATTATCCGTCGCGAGGCTGAGAATGCAAGCGTACTTGTCTTTCCCGACACGCCACACATGCAAGTCATCGAGCCGCGCCTTGACCGGGGAGGCGGCAATGACTTCGCGAATCTCGTCCACCACGGGAGCATTCATCTCGGCATCCAGCAGCACACGCCCGGTGTCGCGCAGCAGCCCGTAAGCCCACACGGAAACCAGCACCGCGCCGACCAGGCCCATCACCGGGTCCAGCCAGCTTATCCCCCACAGCTTGCCGCCGAATAACGCGATAATGGCCAGCACGGATGTCGCCGCATCGGCCAGCACATGCAAATAAGCCGAGCGCAGATTCAAATCATGATGGCCGTGGTCGCCATGCCCGTGCGCATGATCGTGGTGGTGATGCCCATGATCGTGATGATGCCCATCCTTGAGCAACCACGCCGAAACGAGGTTGACCAGCAGGCCGACAATCGCAATCACGATGGCCTGGTCATAGTGAATCGGGCTCGGCGCGATCAGCCGTTCGACCGATTGAAAAACCATCAACCCGGCCACCATCACCAGAAAAATCGCGCTGGTATAACCGCCCAACACCTCGATCTTCCAGGTACCTAAAGAAAAGCGCGGGTCATGCGCGAATTTTCTGGCGCAGATATACGCCAGAAGAGACAGCCCCAGCGCGACCGCATGCGAACTCATGTGCCAGCCATCCGCCAGCAACGCCATCGAGTTGTAATACCAGCCGCCCGCGATCTCGACCACCATCATCACGGCGGTAAGAACGGCTACACGCAAAGTGCTTTTCTCGGCGAGCGGGTTCCCCTCGTCGAATTTGTGGGAGTGTTTCAGGCCATCTGAGAAAAGGGGTTGTGTCATGGAAAAATTCGAAATGACAAAGTGGAGAGCCAACAGAAACTTACTGGTGCTGGAGAGAGGAATCGAACCTCCGACCTACGCGTTACGAGTGCGTTGCTCTACCAACTGAGCTACTCCAGCAAAAACGGGGGCGATTATAAAGGACGCGCTGCAACAAAGGAATATTTAAGAGGCAATCGACTCGAAAACCACAATTCAAGCCACAGAGCACACAGAGAGATCGGCGGCTTGACACGCTTCCCTGACTCACCCAAGAGGTGAATCAATCTCTTGCTTCAATCGTTTGTTTCTCCTCTGTGATCTCTGTGTTCTCGGTGGCCAAGTTTTTTCCAGAAATCAAGAATATTCAAGGTTGCAACGCTACGGGCAGCGGGAACACGACATTCTCGCGGATGCCTTGCAGCTCGGTGACTTTGTTCACACCCATTTCGCGCAAACGCGCGACCACACCCTGCACCAGCAACTCGGGAGCTGATGCGCCCGCGCTGATGCCGACATGCAATTTTCCGGCAAGCCATTCCGGCCGCAGTTCGTCCGCATTATCCACCAGATAGGCCGGCACGCCGACATTCGCCGCGACTTCGCGCAGGCGGTTGGAATTGGAACTGTTCGGCGAACCAACCACGATCACCACGTCGCATTGCCTGACCAGCAGCTTGACCGCGTCCTGGCGGTTTTGCGTGGCATAGCAGATATCGTCTTTTCTCGGGCCTATTATGTTGGGGAAGCGCGCCCTGAGCGCGGCGACAATGCTGCTCGCATCATCCACCGACAACGTGGTTTGCGTGACAAAAGCCAGGTTGCGTTCATCGGCCACCTTGAGTGCGGCAACTTGCGCGGGCGATTCGACCAGATACATGCCGCCCTCGCTCTGCCCCATCGTGCCTTCCACTTCCGGGTGCCACGCGTGGCCGATCATGATGATTTCCTTGCCCTGCCCGCGCAGCCGCGCCACCTCGAGATGTACCTTGGTCACCAGCGGGCAGGTCGCGTCGAATACCGTCAGACCGCGCGCTTCGGCCTCGCGGCGCACCGACTTCGGCACGCCATGCGCGCTGAACACCAGGATACTGCCGGGCGGCACATCGGCCAGATCCTCGATGAACACCGCGCCTTTCCGGCGCAATTCGTCCACCACAAATTTATTGTGCACCACTTCATGGCGCACATAAACCGGCGCGCCGTGCAGCGCCAGCGCGCGCTCGACGATGGTAATGGCGCGATCCACCCCGGCACAAAAGCCGCGCGGATTAGCCAGCAGCAGATCCATGCTTGCGCTCCATCAAACTGTCCAGAATCATTAAAAACGCGCCGCAGGTAATCGCGGAATCGGCGAGGTTGAACGCGGGGAAATAATGCTCACCCCAGTGGAATGACAAGAAATCCACCACATAGCCATACGCGATGCGGTCGATCAGGTTGCCCAACGCGCCGCCGAGGATCAGGCTCAACGCCAGCGAAAACAAAGGCTGCGCGGCATGCTTGCGCAACAGCGCGACGATCCACACCGAAGCGATGACCGCGATGATGCTGAACAGCCAGCGCTGCATCCCACCCGCGTCGCTGAGAAAGCTGAATGCCGCGCCGGTGTTATGCGCCAGCACCAGATTGAACACGCTCAAGACGTAAAGATTTTCGCCATAAGCAAAATGGCCGGTGATCCACGCTTTGCTCAACTGGTCGAGCACGATCACCAGCGCACTCAACCACAACCAGCGATTAAGCATACCGCCGCTTCCCGTTCTCGATATCATCTTCCGCTAAACAGAAAGCACAACGCCCACATAATGCTGGGTGCTCTGGATTACTGCCTACGTCGACCCGGTAATGCCAGCAGCGTTCGCATTTGGTGTATGCGCTTGGCGTCACTTCGATGCGCTCATCAGCCGAACTGGCAACACGATGTACCGTGGCGCGTGAGGTGATGAACACAAAACGTAAATCATCGCCGAGGCGCGCCAGCACATCATGGTCATCACCCGCAACATACACATCTACTTCGGCTGCCAGCGCCGAGCCTATCAATCCGGCAGCACGCGATTCTTCGAGTTGCTTATTAACCCGATTGCGCCATTCACGAATAATTAGCCAGCATCTTGGTACATCCCAACCTTTAATAATATTTTCATCGTGCCTGGAATCGAGCGGCGGCAATGTATACCACTCATGTTCAAACACGCTAACGTCATCCCTGCCGCCCAATATCTCCCATGCCTCTTCCGCCGTGAAGCTGAGTATCGGTGCCATCAGGCGCACCAGGCTGTGGGTGATGTGGTGCAGCGCGTTCTGCGCGGAGCGGCGCGCGGTCGAATTTGCTCCGGCGGTATACAGGCGGTCTTTCAGAATATCGAGATAGAAACCGCCCAAATCCTCGGAGCAGAAAGTCTGCAATTTTTGCGCGATCAGATGAAATTCGTAACGCGCATAATCCTGCTTCAATTCGTCCTGCAACTGCCCCACCAGCGCCAGTGCATAGCGATCTATTTCCAGCCATTGCTCCACCGGCAAGGCATGCTGCTGCGGATCGAAATCCGAGATATTGGCCAGCAGGAAGCGTAGCGTGTTGCGGATACGGCGATAGCTTTCCACCACGCGCTTGAGAATTTCATCGGAGATGGTCAGCTCGCCGGAGTAGTCGGTCAGGGCCGCCCACAGGCGCAGGATGTCGGCGCCGAGCGTGTCGAAAATTTTCTGCGGGGCAATGACATTCCCCTTGGATTTCGACATCTTGTGGCCGCTGCCATCCACCACGAATCCATGCGTCAGCAACGCCTTGAAAGGCGCGCGGCCATTGATCGCGCAGCCGGTCAGCAAGCTGGACTGGAACCAGCCGCGATGCTGGTCGGAGCCTTCCAGATACAGGTCTGCGGGCGAGTGTAAATCTGTGCGGCGCTGCAACACCGATGCGTGGGTGACGCCCGAATCGAACCACACATCCAGCGTGTCGGAAAGTTTTTTGTATTGCTCCGCTTCCGCGCCCAGCAGGTCTACCGAGTTCAGGCTGAACCATGCCTCGATACCGTCGCGCTCGACCAGCTTGGCGACCTGCTCCAGCAATTCGGGCGTGCGCGGATGGAGCTGCATCGTTTCCCTGTGCACGAAGAACGGCATCGGTACGCCCCAGTTGCGCTGGCGCGATACGCACCAGTCGGGGCGGTTCTTGATCATCGCTTCGAGACGCGCACGTCCCCAGGCAGGAAAAAATTCGGTGTGTTCGACGGCGCGGTTGGCGAGGTCGCGCAGACTTGCGCCATTGGATTGCGCATGTGCCGCACCATGCTCGCGTTTTTCCTGCACCAGTTCGTCTGCCGCCGATAGTGCCGGATTATGTCCCCGGTTATCCATACCGATAAACCACTGCGGCGTGGAACGGAAAATGATCGGCGTCTTGTGCCGCCAGCAATGCGGGTAGCTATGTTGCACTTTTTCCAGATGCAGCAAATGGCCGCTGGCTTGAATTGCATCGATCACTACATCGTTGGCTTTCCACACGAACATGCCACCGACCAGTGGTGTGCTGGCGATAAATTTGCCGTCGTCCCCGACCGGGTTATCGGTCGGCAGATCGTATTTCTGGCCGACAAAGTAATCGTCCAGACCGTGCGCCGGTGCGGTGTGCACCAGGCCGGTACCCGCTTCCAGCGTGACATGTTCGCCGCAAATGATCGGCACGGTGCGCTCGTTGAACGGGTGTTGCAGCGGCAACCCTTCCAGCGCCGCCCCCATGCAGGTTGCCGCCATGCCATCGCCGCGATCATTGGTTCCGCCCAACTGATAGCGCGCGAGGCACTGCGTCGCGAGGTCAATTGCAAGAATCAGATAGCCCTTCGGTGTCTTGATCAGGTCGTATTGCAGTTCCGGGTGCACGCACACTGCCTGATTGGCGGGCAGCGTCCACGGTGTGGTGGTCCAGATCACCGCATATACTTTGGCATTGCCCGGCAGCGACACACCGAACGCCCTGGCCAAGGCACCCTTGTCCTTCACCTCGAAGCCCACGTCGATCGCGGGCGAAGTCTTGTCCTCGTATTCCACCTCGGCCTCGGCCAGCGCCGATTGGCAGTCGAGACACCAGTTGACCGGCTTGCGCCCCTGATACAGGTAGCCGCGCTCGTAGATGCTGCCCAGCGCGCGGATGATGTCCGCCTCGGTCTTGAAATCCATCGTCAGGTAGGGATGCTCCCAGTCGCCCAGCACGCCGAGGCGGATGAAATCCTTCTTCTGCCGCTCGATCTGCTCCCTGGCGTAGGCGCGGCACAGCTCGCGGAACTGCGCCGGCGGAATCGCCTTGCCGTGCTTCTTCTCCACCTGCAATTCGATCGGCAGGCCGTGGCAATCCCAGCCCGGCACATAGGGCGCGTCGAAACCCGCCAGCGTCTTGCTCTTGACGATGATGTCCTTGAGGATTTTGTTCACCGCATGGCCGATGTGGATGTCGCCGTTGGCATAGGGCGGGCCGTCGTGCAGGATGAATTTCGGCTTGCCCTGCTTGGCTGCACGGATTTTCTGGTAGCGCTGCTGCGCCTGCCAGCGCGCCACCATCTGCGGCTCGCGCTTGGCGAGGTCGCCGCGCATCGGGAATGGGGTATCGGGTAAGTTCAGGGTCTTCTTGTGGTCGGTCATCATTATTCCAAAACAAAATCTATCCAGGTAGCCTGCCTGACAGGCAGGTGGTGTTACAGCCAGCGCATCATGCCCATTTCAAATTGATGGGTAAGCATCTCATGGTACGGGTAGACGCGAATACGGTATTCCAGCTTGCCGCATTGTTCCGGCTGCATGTCCAGGGCGAATATATTTTCGCCCGCGTCGGTCATCTTGCCGGTGTCTTCAAAACGATAGCGGCGCGAGTTATGCAATTTCTCACGTTTGGTAAATAAACTCAGCAGCATCTCCACGGTCACGTCGCCGGGCTTGAGGCCGTTCAGCTTGACCGCTATTTCAAAGCGCAGGCTATCGCCGTAATTGATTTCCTTCTGCATCCCATCCAGGCGGCGCAACGCGACACCCGCCCATGCATGGCGGATGCGCGCCTTCCACTCGGCAACGACGTGCGAATTAACGCACTGGTCCTGCCTGTACAAACGATGTTGCTTGCTGGCCGGCAGGTAACACTTGGCAAGATATTCGCCCACCATACGCTTGGCGTTGAAGCGCGGCATGATGGTGGACATCGAACGCTTGGACATTTTCACCCAGCTCGGCGAAAACCCCATCTTGCCATGTTCGTAGTACAACGGCACGACATGATCCTGCAGCAACTCGTAGAAGGTGCGGGTCTCTTCGCGCGTGCGGACTTCTTCGCTCAGTGATTCCGATACCGGCTTGATCGCCCAGCCATTCTTCCCGTCATAACTCTCGCCCCACCAGCCGTCCAGCACGGACAGGTTGATGGTGCCGTTGATGCCCGCCTTCATGCCGGATGTGCCGCTCGCTTCCAGCGGGTACAGCGGGGTATTCAACCAGACATCCACGCCGGAAACCAGTTTGCGCGCCAAGGCCAGGTCGTAACCTTCCACCATCAATATCTTGCCGATAAATTCCGGCATTTTGGAAATATGCGTAATGTGGCGGATCAGGTCTTGCCCGGGGATATCCGCAGGGTGCGCCTTGCCGGCGAAAATAAACACGACGGGACGCTCCGGGTTATTCAATATTTCCCGCAGCCAATCAATATCGCCGAACAGCATGGTTGCGCGCTTGTAGGTCGCAAAGCGGCGCGCGAAGCCGATGGTGAGGATATTCGGATTTTCCGGGCTGACATACTTGAGCAGGCGATCCAGATGCGCCTCTGAGCCGTGGTTGCGGAAGTGCTGCGCGCTGATACGTTCGCGCACCATGTTCAGCATCTTGGCCTTCAGCGTCTGGCGCACGCTCCAGAACAAGTGGTCGGGAATGCGCCCGACGCCTTCCCAGAATTCCACGTCGTTCATGCGCGCGCTCCACTCTATGCCGAGCTGACGTTCCAGCACCTCGATCCATTCCGTCGCCAGAAAAGTCGGTGCATGGACGCCGTTGGTGACGTAGGTCATCGGGTTTTCCTTGTGCTCGATTTCCGGCCACATGTCGCCGCAAATTTTCGCCGACACATCGCCGTGGATGCGCGATACACCGTTGTTGAAGCGCGTGCCGCGGATGGCCAGCGCCGTCATGTTGAAATCCGGGCTGTTTCTGGTGCGGCCAAGCGCCAGGAATTCATCGCGGCTCAATTTGAATTCCGGGTAATAATGTTCGAAGTAGGCCTGTACCATGCCTTCGCTGAAATGGTCATGCCCGGCCGGAACCGGCGTATGCGTGGTAAAGATGGTGTTGGCCGCCACGCATTCGAGCGCGGCGGCAAAATTCATATTCTCCTCGGCCATCTTCTGGCGAACCCGTTCCAGCACCAGAAACGCCGCATGCCCCTCGTTGATATGCCACACCGTCGGCTTCAGGCCAAGTTCCTGCAGCGCGAGCACGCCGCCGATCCCGAGCACGATTTCCTGCTCTATGCGCGTGACCTTGTCGCCACCGTACAGGCGGTGCGTGATGTCGCGGTCATGCACATTGTTGCTTTCCAGATTGGTGTCCAGCAAATACAGCGTGATATGGCCGATTTGAACCTGCCAAATCTTGATATTGAGCTTGCGGTTGGGCAAATCCACCGAGGTGTAGGCCTCGGTACCGTCGGCGCGCCGCGACGGGGTGATCGGCAAGTCTTCAAAATGAGAATCGTGGTTGGTGGCGATCTGGTTGCCATCGCCGTCTATGGTTTGGTGGAAATAGCCCTGGCGATACAACAGACCGACGCCGACGAACGGCAGGCGCAGGTCGCTCGCGGCCTTGCAGTGATCCCCGGCCAGAATACCCAAACCGCCGGAATAAATCGGCAGGCTTTCGTGAAAGCCGAATTCGGCGCAGAAATAGGCCACCAGATCGTCCTTGTGCAACAAGTCCGAACCGACCGGCGGCAAACGATGGTCATGGTAAGTATCGTAGGCCGCCAATACGCGGTTGAAGTTGCCGATAAACACCTGGTCTTCCGCCGCTTCCAGCAGGCGCTGTTCGTCCACGCGCTTCAAAAACGCCTTCGGGCTCTGCCCGGTGGCTTTCCACAGACCCGGATGCAAACGCGCGAACAGCGCACGAGTGGGACGATCCCAGCTATACCACAGGTTGTTCGCAAGCTCATCAAGGCGCGCCAGACGTGCGGGAATTTTCGGGCGGACTTGTAATATGTATGATGTGCTTTTTTCCATGAGTATCTCCAAAAATCACATTTGCAGGCAGCCGCTGTGCGGCTTGCCTGCTTAAACCACTTCATCCAGAACTGATGGGGCTACCGATAAGACTGCTGGCGCTGCATAAGGGCGCCAATTATAGCGCAGGCTTCCGCAATAAAACCGCTGAAAGGATCGCCTGCACCTTTTGAAATGGCTGCGGCAAATAGAAAAATGGGTTTCACTCCGCGAAGGGAGTCCGCGCGCAGCAGGTCGCAAAGACACTAGATCGGCAACGGGTACGCACCAGTCACGCCATGGCCGGATATATCGCACCAGAGCATTTCCGCCCGTTACAGCGAATACAATTTTTTACAATAAACCCGTTTTCGATAACGCCGGGGCAGCTATACTTGCATGAAAATCATCAACAAGACTGGCTGGTTAGCATTAGAATTAAACTGAAAATTCCCCAAGGAGTGTCACGATGGAAACTAAACAAGTCCGGCATGGCAGCTTTTAGGGATACCCGGTTGCCCTCGGGCAACTTCTATTCCATGTATGTGGGCAATCCGATAACAATTGTGCCGCGGCTGGTTGTCTGCGCCCTGCTTGGTCTCTGTAGCGGCGTATCCGTTGCCTCGGGAATCTCCGACCCGTTCGATACGGAAGCGCTGCTGCCGCCCAAGCCCGCATTGCGCCTGGGCGGTGCGGTGGGCGACCCATGTGCGGAAGCCATGCCGAATGGCGCGCTCAACTTGCTGGATGTGGTTAACCTCGCGTTGTGCAAAAACCCGCAAACCCGCGAGGCATGGGCTAATGCCAGAGTGCAGGCGGCACAGGTCGGCGTAAGCAAGGCGAGCTATTTGCCCAGCCCCAGCCTGACCGCCTCAGGCAGCCGCAACAGCGTGAATGCCGCACCCAGCGTTTACCAGCGCAGCATCGGCGTGAGCCTTTCCTATCTGCTGTATGACTTCGGCGGGCGTGCGGCCAATCTGGAAAATGCGCGCCAATTGCTGAATGCGGCGACCGCCACCCAGGACGGCACGGTGCAAACGGTATTCCTCTCGGCGGTGCAGGCTTTTTACCAGACCCAGGCGGCTCTTGCCGCGCTGGATGCGGCGCTCGAGTCGGAACGTGCCGCAAAAGAAAGCTTTGCCGCTGCCGAGGCGCGCTACACCATCGGAAGCGCGACACCTGCCGACAAACTGCAAGCGCAAACCGCTTACTCGCAAGCCACGCTGAACCGTATCACCGCCGATGGCAGCATGAAAAATACCAAGGGCACGCTGGCGAACATGCTGGGGCTGGATGCCAACCGGAATGTGCCGCTGGTAGCCGCAAAGGGTTTTATTGCCCAGCCCGGTTCGTTTGATCCGGCCAAAAACGCAGCTTATGCGAAGGATGGCGAAGCGGAAGCGCTTGAAATTTCCGGGCGCGATGTTGCCGCGCTGATTGAGGAAGCGCGGCAGCGTCGCCCGGATTTATATGCTGCGGCAATGCAGGTGAAAGCCGCCGAAGCCAGTGCGGATGCGGCGCGCGCGGCAGATAAGCCGACCGTATCCCTGGCCGCCTCGACCAATCAAAGCAGCAGTGCCGGCGTCACTTCGCGCGGCTCATCGATCGGCATCACGCTGAATGTACCGATTTTTTCCGGCTTTGCGCCGACCTACCGGATACGCGCCGCCGAAGCGCAGATCGAAACCAGAAACGCGCAACTGGAACGCCTGCGCTTGCAGGTGGCGCTGGATGTCTGGACGGCTTACCAGAACCTCACCACCGCGACGCAATCGCTGCGCTCGACTGCCGACCTGTTGAGCAGCGCCGAGCAATCGGAGCGCGTCGCGCTCGGCCGCTATAAGGCCGGTGTCGGCAGCATACTGGATGTACTGAACGCGCAAAGCGCGCTGGCTGGCGCGCGCCAGCAGCGCATCCAGTCCACGTTCAACTGGAACATCAGCCGCGCCGCGCTTGCCCAGGCAATGGGCAGCCTGGACGCCAACTTGTTACAAGCCTTGCCGGACAGCAGCAAACAAACAAGGAAACAGCCTTGACGATTTTGAGGTACCCATGAAAAAACTATTGCTCTCACCCATTGCCCTGTTCTTGCTCGCTGTTGCCGCCATCACTGCGAGTACCGTCACGTATCGCCAGCTCTATACGGTTTCGCCGGAGCAGCAATACCGCGTGCAGCCTGTGGAAAAGGGCGGCATCAGCCAGACTGTTTCGGCCAATGGCACGATCAACCCGGTGTCATTGGTAAATGTCGGCACGCAGGTTTCCGGCACGGTGAAAAAGCTTTATGTGGATTACAACAGCAAGGTTACCAAGGGGCAAATCCTGCTGGAACTGGATGACGCGCTGCTCGCCGCGCAGAAAAAACAGAGCCAGGCCAACGTGCAAAGCGCCATGGCTTCACTGGAACTGGCCACCGCAAATGAAGCGCGTACGCGCAGCCTGTTGGCGCAGGAGTATGTTTCGCGGCAGGAGCTGGATACCGCTGTGCAAGCCAGGAAAGCCGCCGAGGCGCAATTGCAGTTGGCGCGTGCGACAGTGGAAAAAGACCAGGCCAACCTCGACTATTCGGTGATCCGCTCGCCGGTAGCCGGTGTGGTGGTAGACCGCACGGTGGATGTTGGCCAGACCGTTGCCGCCAGCCTGCAAACCCCGACGTTGTTCAAGATCGCGCAGGACTTGTCCAAGATGCAGATCGATGCGAACTTTGCCGAGGCGGATATCGGCAGTATCCGCGTCGGGCAGGCGGTGCGCTTCACCGTGGATGCCTTTGCGGGACGCAACTTTCAAGGCGTAGTCAAGCTGATACGGCTTAACCCGACCACCGTGCAAAATGTCGTGACCTACGATGTGGTGATCGACGTGGACAACCCCGAGCAGATTCTGCTGCCCGGCATGACCGCCTATGTGAGCATCGCGGTAGCCGAGCGCAAGGATGTGCTGCTGGTCCCCAACGCCGCGCTGCGCTTCAAACCGGCCAATACCGGCGACCAGAAGCGCGGCCGCCCCGGCGGCGCGCCAAACGGCGGTGCAGCGCCAAAACGTGACGTTTTTGCCGGCAAGGTGTACGTGCTGGAACAGGGCGAATTGACCCCGCTCAATGTATCGCTGGGCATCACCGACAACCGCAATACCGAAATCACCGCCGGCGACCTCAAGGCCGGAGACCAGGTTATCGTTGGCGAGGCGCAGACGGCAGACAAATCGAAAAGCTCCGGCAGCCGGCCGCCGATGAGAATGTTCTGATGGCTGATCCCGTCATCCGCATCGAAGGCCTGCACAAGTCCTACGAAACTTCTGCCGGGCTGTTCCCGGCATTGAAAGATGTCAGCCTCAGCATCGCAGCCGGTGAGTTTGTCGCGATCATGGGGCCGTCCGGCTCGGGCAAGTCCACTTTCATGAATCTCCTCGGCTGTCTCGACAAGCCGAGCGCCGGGCGCTATGCGCTGGATGGTCGCGACGTTGCGGAACTGGGCAAGGATGAACTGGCCTTGCTGCGCAATCGCACCATCGGCTTCGTGTTCCAGGGGTTCAATCTGCTGTCGCGCATGTCGCTGCTGGACAACGTGGCCCTGCCGCTGATCTACTGCGGGGTGGAACACGGAGAGCGCCAGCGGCGCGCGCGCGACCTGCTCGCCAAGGTCGGGCTGGAGAGCTATGCAGCCTCCATGCCCAACAAGATTTCCGGAGGGCAACAGCAACGCGTGGCGATTGCGCGCGCCCTGGTCAACCACCCGCGCCTGCTGCTGGCCGACGAGCCGACCGGCAATCTGGACAGCCATACCAGCGAAGAGATCATGGCCTTGTTCGAAGCGCTTAACCGCGAAGGCATCACCATCGTGCTGGTGACCCACGAGGCGGACATCGCGCGCCATGCCAAACGCCAGGTGCGATTCCATGACGGGCGCATCGTCAGCGACGAGCTTACACAGGAGATCACTGCATGACAGGAATATCTAAAAATTCAGAGTTCGCCCAAATGCAAGGCGCGCAAAAAATTGCGCCGCGCCGCATATGGGTTATATGCAAGCAAGTAATTTTTTACACAACGCGGCAGTTGGGATACAACGAAGTTGCTGTGTAGGCTAACCTTCAGGTTATGACGAAACTAAAATCTGGATTTTTCGCGATGCTCGGCGAGGCATGGCGCGCGATGGGCGCCAATCGCCTGCGCACCATGCTGACCATGCTCGGCATGGTGATCGGCGTCGGCGCGGTGGTGTTGATGATGTCCATCGGACAGGGCGCACAATATGCGATCAAGCAAACCATTGCCGCGATGGGCAGCAATTTATTTGTGCTGCTCTCCGGACACACCATGAGCGGAGGGGTGCGCTCCGGCAGCGGCGAAGCGCATACCCTGACCGTCAGCGATGCCGATGCGATCGCCGAACTGCCCGGCGTGCAGGCCGTCGCGCCGATTCATCCCGGCAACGCCCAAGTCGTGTATGGGCCGAACAACTGGAACACCTCCGTCATCGGCACCACGCCGGGCTATCTGGAAGCGCGTTCCTGGCCGGTCATTTCGGGTGCGGCTTTCACCAACTCGGATGTGCGTTCTGCCACGCGCGTCGCGCTGATCGGCAAGACCGCAGCGGAAAACATATTCGGCAATGAGGATCCGGTCGGCAAGACCTTCCGCATCCGGCAAAGCCCGTTTGTCGTCCTCGGCACATTGGCGGTCAAGGGGCAAGGCATGGATGGGCGCGACCAGGATGACACCATCATCATCCCGCTTACCACCGCGCAGCGCCAGGTATTCGGCAGCCAGTTTCCGGGAACGGTGCGCATGGTCATGGTGCAGACCGCCACCCAGGAAATCATGCCCGCGGTGGAAAAATCCATGATCGGGTTATTGCGCCAGCGGCACCGCACACGCGAAGGCATGGATAACGATTTCTCCCTGCGCAACCTCACTGCCGTAGCCGACTCCGCCGAGGAAAGCACGCGCACCATGTCGCTGCTGCTTGGCGCGATCGCGTCGGTTTCGCTGCTGGTGGGCGGCATCGGCATCATGAACATCATGCTGGTTTCCGTCACCGAACGCACCCGCGAGATCGGCATCCGCATGGCGATCGGCGCGCGCGAACGCGACATCCTGCTGCAATTCCTGCTGGAGGCCATCATCATCTCGGTGGGCGGGTGCTTCATCGGGCTGCTGTTGGGCATCGGCGGCGCGCTGCTGGTCAACGCGCTGACCGGCACGATGGTCATCATCTCGGGCAGCTCGGTAGTCGTGGCGTTCGGCGTGGCCGCGACGGTGGGCATCTTCTTCGGCTTTTATCCCGCGCGCAAAGCCGCACAACTCGACCCGATAGAGGCGTTGCGCTACCAGTGACCCGGGCTGCATGACCCCTGAAAAACCAGTGCCGGGGCGAGTAGCAGCAAATCAGGGATGTTTCGGCGCTACCTGCGACAACCCCCATATATCGCGGTTGTAATCCAGTATGGTGCGGTCGCTGGAAAACTTGCCGCTGGTCGCCGTATTGATAATACTCATGCGTGTCCAGCGCTCCGGGTCATGATAGGCACCGGACACTTCCTGCTGGGCGTTGACGTAGCTGCGGAAATCCGCCGCCGTCAGCCACGGGTCGCCCGGGCTGTAAATGGATTGGATAATCGGGTCGAAAATATTCGGCTCGAACAGGTTGAAATGGCCGCTTTCCAACAGGCGCATTACGCGGTGCAAATCATCGTCAGCAGCGATAATCGCGCCAGGGTCATAGTGCCCCCTGGTTGCGTCCACCTCCTCGGCAGTAAGGCCAAACAGGAAAAAGTTTTCCTCCCCAACCTCCTCGCGAATTTCAATGTTGGCGCCATCCAGCGTGCCAATGGTCAGCGCGCCGTTCATCATGAACTTCATGTTGCCGGTTCCCGATGCCTCCTTGCCGGCGGTGGAAATCTGCTCCGACAAATCGGTTCCGGCGCAAATCACCTCCATCGCCGATACCCGATAGTTCGGCAGGAAGGCCAGCTGCAACAAACCTGCCGTATCCGGGTCGCCGTTGACCATCTGCCCCACCGCGGAAACCAGCTTGATGATGCGCTTGGCCATCATGTAGCCGGGTGCAGCCTTGCCGCCGATGAGTATGCAGCGCGGCATCCAGCCAGCCGTGTCGCCGCGCTTGATGCGGTCGTACAGATGAATGACATGCAGCACGTTGAGCAATTGCCGCTTGTACTCATGGATGCGCTTCACCTGCACGTCGAACAGGGCATTCGTGTCGAAAACAATGCCGCAATCACGTTGCACCATTTCCGCCAGACGCGCTTTGTTGGCTTGCTTGATTGAACGCCACTCCGCGCGAAACGCAGCATCATCGGCATGCGGCGCCAGATCCTTCAGCTTGGCCATATCGGTGATCCAGCCTTCTCCCAGAGTGCGCGTAATCAGGCCGCTCAGGGCTGGATTGCTCGACACCATCCAGCGGCGGGAAGTCACGCCATTGGTTTTGTTGTTGAATTTTTCCGGCCACAGCTCATAGAAATCACGGAACAAATGCTGCTGCAACAAGTGCGAATGCAATTCCGCCACACCGTTCACCGATACGCTTGCCACCACGGCCAGATAAGCCATGCGGATATACCGTTCATGGCCTTCTTCGATAATCGACATGCGCCGCTGCCGCTCGATATCCCCTGGCCAGCGTGTTGCTACCTGCACCATGAAACGGGCATTGATCTCGAAAATAATCTCCGACAGCCTCGGCAACAGGCACTCAAACATGCTGACCGACCAACGTTCCAACGCCTCAGGCAGCAGGGTATGGTTGGTATAAGCGACCGTCCGGGTGGTGATGCTCCAGGCCGCATTCCAATCCAGGCCATGTTCATCCATCAGCAGGCGCATCAACTCCGGCACCGCACAGGTGGGATGGGTGTCGTTCAACTGAAAGAAACTTTTGTCGGCAAATCCGCTGAAATCATTGCCGTGTTTTTTCACCCATGAACGCAGCACATCCTGCAAGCTGGCCGAGGCCAGAAAATATTGCTGGCGCAGGCGCAGCTCCTTGCCGTTCTCGCTGGTATCATTGGGATACAGCACCATGGTGATGTGCTCGGCGGTATTTTTTGCTTCAACCGCATCGGCATAGCTGCCTTTATTAAACTCGTCCAGATCGAACTCTTCGGTAGCGGTGGATTTCCACAAGCGTAGCGTGTTGACCGTGCCATTGCGGTAGCCGGGAACCGGAACATCGTAAGGCACCGCCATCACATCATTGGTGAGTTTCCAATACACGCGCATCGTTCCATCAGGCTGCTTGTGATGCTCGGTGTGGCCGCCAAATTTGACCCGCACACTATATTCCGGGCGCTCAATTTCCCACGGGTTGCCGTTACGCAACCAGTGATCCGGCTCTTCCAGTTGGTAGCCGTTGTCGATTTTCTGGCGGAACATCCCGTATTCGTAGCGCAGGCCATAACCTTTCACCGGCAATTGCAAGGTGGCGCAACTATCCAAAAAACACGCGGCCAGCCGCCCCAGACCGCCGTTCCCCAGACCGGCATCTTGTTCCTGATCGATAATTTCCTCCATCGCCAAACCCAGCTTCCTCAGCGCATCGGAGGTCGACGGCTCCACTTCCAGATTCAGCATGGCATTACCCAGCGCCCGGCCCATCAGGAACTCCAACGACAAGTAGTAAGTACGTTTACAGCCCTGTTCGTTATAAGCTTGTTGAGTCTTTTTCCAGCGCTCCACCAGCCGATCCCGCAACGAAAGCGAGAGGGATGTATAAACGTAATAAGCCGACTCGCTCAACTTATCCCGGCCCAGCGTATGGCTGAAATAACGGCGGAAATCTTCGACTATGCTGCCAGCATCCATGCCCAGAGCGGGGAGTTCCGCAATGCCTGGCGCAGGCTGGTTGATAATGAACGGCTTGGTATTGATGGTGATTCTCCAGGTTGGTAAGTTAAATATCTGTAGCTATAACGATCCAGGTGCCGAGTTATGCACTGTTCTTATCGAGTATTGCGGGAATTCTGTACGCGCTTGCTGCCAAAAAGATCGCTCACCATCTATTCATGGCAGATGACACGGTTGCGCCCACCGGCCTTGGCTTGATAGAGCGCCTGATCGGCAAGACTGGTAGCGGTTTTCAGCTCCATATCCGGCTTTGCTTCACATAGCCCGATACTGATGGTCAAACCTTCCGGTATTTTCGGCAATTTAATCTGGCTGACCTGCTGGCGAATACGCTCCGCGATGAGCATGGCACCCGTCAAATCGGTTTCCGGCAGCAGCACCAGAAACTCTTCGCCGCCCCAGCGGGCGAGTATATCCATGCTGCGAATACCGTTCTTGAGCACCTCGGCAACCGCAACCAGCGCTTGGTCTCCGACATCGTGCCCATGCGTATCGTTAACCTTCTTGAAGTGGTCGATGTCGAGCATCATCATGAACAATTGGTGATGTGTGCGCGTGGCGCGGGAAAACTCCTGGTCGGCAAGCAGGCGAAAATGACGCCGATTCATCAGCCCGGTCAGCGGGTCGGTATGCGCCAGTTTGGCGAGTTCTTCCTGTTGCGCCAGATGATGCTTGATGTCGATCAGGCTGACGGAATAAAAAACCTCGTCGCCCGCCCTGGCCATATTTATAGCCACCTCCAGATCCAGCGCAAGCCCACGCTGATCCTTGCCGGTCATCCGCTCCATCGCGGCAGGTGTCTCCGGCGCCGCAATCTGGTTATTCAGCAAGCTGTATTCAAGCGAGAATTCGTTGATCAACTGGTTTGCATACAGCCCCTGCATGGTTCCCGTTTCATAGCAGAACATATTTTCCGCACTGTGGTTGGCTTGCAGCACTTTGCCGTCTTGATCCAGCAGCAGGATGCCTTCGTAGGCGTGGTCGAAAAACAGGTGAAAACGTGTTTCGCAGCGCAGATGCTCGCGCAACATGCGCCGCGTCTGTATGGCGTAACGGATAGAATGCTCGATGACTTTGGCAGTTAAATCGGACTTGCTGATAAAGTCGGAAATGCCGATTTCACTTGCGCTCAGGTCAATACTCTCGCAAGACTCGATGCCGGTAAGCATGATCAGCGGCGGGCATTCGATCCCCATCGCCGAAATCATCGACTGCGCCCATTCCAGGCCGTTGCCCCCCTCGCCCAGATAATAGTCAACCAGGCAAACATCGTAGCCGCCGCTTTTAATTAGCCCGCTTGCAGTTGCGCTGGCTCCAGCCCAATCAATCGAAAGACCGGCGCCGTAAGCCTGCCGCAACATGTCCTCGACTAGAAGATAGTCGTTTTCGTCGTCATCCAGCACCAGGATTTTTTGTGGGTATTTCATGCCGCCTATTTCTCCGTTGACGTTGGCAGGGTAACGATGCACAGCCAATAATCGGTGACTGCCCGGATCACCTCCACGAGCTTGTCAAAGGTAACCGGCTTGACGATGAATGAGTTCGCACCGAGGTTATAACTGGCGAGCAGGTCTTCCTCGGCCTTGGATGTGGTCAGAATTACAATCGGAATTTTGCGCAACGTCTCATCCTGCTTGATTTCATGCAGGGCTTCCCGCCCGTTTTTTCTGGGCATGTTCAAGTCGAGCAAAATCAGCCCCGGCAACGGGGTTCCGGCAAGGTGCGCGTAGCCGCCTCTGCGGTGCAGATAGTCCATCAGCTCGACGCCATCCACGACAAAATCGAGCGGGTTATCCAGCCGGATTTCCGCGAAAGCATCCTCCATAAGCAAGCGGTCATCCGGGTCGTCATCGGCCATGAGGATAGTGACCAACTTATGCGCATGGCGAACCAATTCATGGTTTTTGAGCGTAAACCGGATGGTGCGTTCAAGGCTATCCGTATTGAGCTCGCTCTTGGTCAAAAAGTAGGCAACACCGACGGTTTCCTTGGCTAATTCGCCAATTGACTGCACATCGGGTTGGCCGGTAAGCAGGATGGCGGGCGGACATTTCCCGCCCAGTTTTTTGCGCATGGCGGTTACCCAGCCGGTTCCCGTGTACTGGCTGTCAATTTGGTAATCCACCAGAAAGATGTCGTAGTGCCGGGTCGATGCCATCTGCTCACCCTGCTCGTTGGTGTTTGCCCAGTCCAGATGGAATTCGGCGCCATATATTTGCTTGAGCAAATCATGGATAAGAAGATAATCATTTTCTTCATCTTCCAGCAACAGGATGTTCAGGTTTTTCGCACTCATGGCAGACCCCTAATGATTGGGCGGCAGGCGCACAATTTCGAGCCAGTACTGGGTAACCTTGCGGATGATTTCCACCAGCTTGTCGAATGTGACAGGCTTGACGATGAATGAGTTGGTGCCAAGATCGTAGGTGCGCAGAATGTCCTCTTCCGCATTCGACGTGGTGAGAACGACAATAGGCACCATACGCAGGGCGGGATCGGCCTTGATCTCCTTGAGCGCCTCGCGACCATCCTTTTTTGGCATGTTCAGATCAAGCAAAATCAGCCCGGGCAATGGGCTACCGGCGAGATGGGCGTAGCCACCACGACGGTGCAGGTAATCCATCAGTTCGACACCGTCTTCGACAAAAACCAGCGGATTGGCCAGCCGGATTTCATCAAAAGCATCCTGCACCAGCAACCGGTCGTCCGGGTCATCGTCGGCCATCAAAATGGTGATGCGTTCGTTACTTGCCATTCATGAATCTCCTTTATCTCTTATGCATTCTTGTGGGAAAGCCGCATGCTCAAGTGCATGCAAGTCCCGATGCCCGGCTCGCTGGTTGCGTAAATCATCCCGCCGTGCCGTTCCACGATGCGGCGGCAAACCGACAAGCCGATTCCCGATCCAGAATACTCGCCGCGGCCATGCAACCGCTTGAACGCTTCAAATATCTGCTCGGCATACTGCTGCTCGAAACCGATGCCATTATCCTGACATTTCAGGTGCAGCATACCTCCCTCCGGGTTGGATTTGCTCATTTCGTCAAGAGTGATCGTGATGACAGGCGGGACACCTTCGCGGCGATATTTTAGCGCATTGCCAATCAGGTTCTGGAACAATTGCACCATCTGGATTTTATCGGCTTCAATCGCGGGCAGCGGGTCGACGCGGATTGCAGCGTGCGTTTCCTCAATTTGCAGTTCGAGGGCATTGCAGGCTTCGGCGACAACCTGGTTGAGGTCGGTCGGCACAAAGGGGCGCTGGCTCGCATTCACGCGCGAGTACATCAACAAGTCTTCAATCAGTTCCTGCATCCGTCCGGCGGCAGCCACCATGCGCTGGAGAAAGTCGAGAGAACGGCCATCCAGCGCTACGCTACTGAGCAGGCGATCACCAAAAGAGCGGATTTTCCGCAACGGTTCCTGCAGGTCATGGGAAGAAATATAGGCAAACCGCTCCAGTTCCTCGTTGGAACGCAGCAGATCCGCTTCGCGTTGCTGCAAGGCTGATTCGGCACTGAGGCGACCAATCGAGATGGCGATGGCATCGGTCAAGCGCAACAGGAAAAGTTGCGTATCGGGTGGCAATATTTCGACCGTAAGCGGCAGAAGCAGCTCGCCAACGCATTCGCCGCCGATCATGAAAGGCAGGCAAAGAATATTGTTCCCCGCCATGCGTTCAATGTGCATTTCCGCCAAATGGGTTGCGTTGGCCGGATCGACAGATTCCATGCCGAGCGTGGCAGCGGCGTAGAAGCTCTTGTCGCCGCGCACCAGGTTGATTTGGCCGGCCGGTTTGCAGGGCAGCCACTCTGCGGCAGCGGCAATCAGGGGCAAGGCGGCTTGTGCAAACTGGTTCAGGTTGTCATTTTGCAGCGCCAGCAGGGAGAGATCGCCCAGCAGCTGGTCTTCACGGTGGCTGCGGCGCAACTCGGTGTTGGTGCGGATCAACTGCCCGGACAACTGATTGAACAATTGGACAATATTGCCCAGCTCATCGCGCCCCGGCAAGGCAACCTCTTGCGGCGCCTCGCCGCGTTGCAGGTGATCCACAACATTTTCAAGACTGTCGGTGATATGGCGGATAGAGGAGTAAAAGGCCATGATCAGATAGCCGATGATGAGCATCCCCAGAACAAAGGAAATTATCAGGGTATTCCTGTGATGATTGAGATGCCTGATGTCCTGCTCAAAACTCCTCTGGTTATATTCTGTGGTCATCTTCAGCAGGCGATAGCCGCTGGAAATCGCTTCGGTTCCACGGTCAAAATAAAGCGGGGCGGAAATAGCGGGCGCAGCGGGCTGCAACACTTGCGCCTGAACCAGCGCCGCATACCACTCAGCCTGGCTGACGGCTTGATTGGCCGGGTCTGAAAATGCATTCTGCAATGGCGGGCTCTGCTCAAAGGCAAACCCCATGTTGCGCTTCACTTCGCGGGAGAGCGCCGAGACGGCTGACATCAGGCGAACAAATTCGCGATGTTCCCAATCGGAAATTTTGCCGTCCGCGATCATGCCCGATCCGCTGCCGCGCAATTGCCCCAATGCCTCGATGAGCTGGGGCAGATAATGGAAATTCACTTCCATCAGATGGCGCGTGGCCGGATCGTCTTCGGTGTAAAGCGGGCTGTTGATGGTAATGCGAAAAATCAGATCCAGATAGTCCGCGATCAAGGCGGTGTGCTGCTGCCAGCTGGCTTCGGCAGCCAATTGCCGCGTGCCGCCATACAACTCCAGCCAGCGGGAGCGAATCTGCTGCCATGGTTTGTGCAGCTGCAATTCGGCTCCCCAGCGCCGGTCTGCGGCATCGGCATCGGCCAGAGCCTTTTCCAGCGCCGGTTGCAGGGCTGTAATTCTGGCGCGGAAGCGTTCATCGCCCTGCAGCAGGCCGTTGGCCATGCCGCGATGCTGTGGAATCAATTCAAGCAGTGCAGAGACCTGAACCGCATATTGCAGCCCGTCCAATTCAAGCTGTTTCTCCTGGGCATGCTGGTAGACATCGTCCAGAAGATAGTAACTTGCGTAAGTGAGCGGGATCAGCAGCAGCAAAAAAATAAGCAGGAATTTTTCCGCAAACTTGAGGTTCTGCACGAACCTGATGCCGGGAGCCAGCAGAAATGCCGAGGAGGATTGCCGGCTCAAACGCTTGCTCCATCCGGCCTGGGTAACGAGATTTGCACGGTGGTGCCGAGGCCGTCGGCGGAAGCCAGCGCAATGGTGCCGCCCAGCAGGTTGACCGCCTTGAGCACCATGGTGAGGCCGGTTCCCGCACCAGGAAATTGGTCGCGGCTGTGCAGGCGCTCGAACAGGTCGAACACGCGCTGGTGATATTCCGGAGCGATGCCGATGCCCGCATCGCTGACTGTCAGCAACAGCCGGTCTTGCTCGACGCTCCACGCAATGTTCACTTGCGCGGGAGCTTCAGCTTTGGTGTACAGCAGGGCATTCTCCACCAGCTCCCGCAAAACGGTTTCCAGCAGCACCGGGTCGCTGGGCCACACCAGCGACTGATCCGCCTGCCATTGCAGGGATGCGCCGGCAGGCAGGTTGCGGTAATGGGTAGCGATGATTTCCCCGGTAAACTGCGCGACTGAAACAGGTTTGAGCTTAACCGCATGGGTGGCAAGCCGGGCGTACTGATGCAGGCGGCTGACAACCTGCTCCATGGTATGGGTGGCGGCAACCATGCGCTGCAAGTACATGTTGCCCCTCTCGCTCAATTGCTCCGCCTCGCGCCGTTGCAGAATTTCCGCAAAGCCATGGATGGCGCGGATGGGCGCATTGAGATCGTGGCACATGCGGCGGATTTGCAGATGCATATCCGATAGCTCTTGCCGGTCGGTCAAAATGGGGTGGAATGTTTTATCCATACAAAATTTGTAATTTTAATCTGCAGGGGCGCGGCTCATCGCCCCCCCTACAGTGTTGGCTGGTGTTTCATCACCAGCTTTTAGTGTTCCTTGCCATCGATCCGTGGCTGCATGAGGATCGGAATATACCGCCATGCGAGTGTCGCAAAACAGGCCAGCCAGCAAAATGCCGCGAGGTAAATCCACAGCGTATAGCCGGCAGGATAAATCTGTGGCGCAACGATGCGTAACACGAATGCCAGGATCATGACCCTGAGAACCATTTTATCGGCCGCATCGAAACCCGCTTTTCTGCCGGTGTGCCCCTTGGATATCCTGACCAGCATGCCGGGAATAATGATGCCCATCACGCCGAAAGTGAACACGTGGATGGACAGGGATGTGGGCCATTCAGGATGGGCGACATGCCGGATAAACTCGATCAGCAATTGCGCGACCAGCGCGAGATAACCCAGATACATAACCGCGATATCGAGCCGCTGTACGGCCAACTGGGGTTTCCAGAAAAAGAAGCGCCCCGCGAGCAGCAGCGCGAGCAGCAGCGCGATCCAGCCGGATAGCTGCGGCGGCAGCAGGCTTTCGAACACCAGGGCCAGCCCGAGAATCTTGATCGCCTTGTTCAGCGCCGGGTTGTTCAGGATCGAAACCTGGAACCCGGCCTTCATGAATGTGGCGAGCGTCCGCTCGAGCATCACCAGGAATGCCATCCGGAAAAGCCCCAGCGCCATGCTCCAGCCGATCTGGAAATAGTCGTGGCTCAGCATCAGGTTTTTCGCCAGCAGAAACGCCGGGAGAATCACGAAAAAAAAGTAGTTGTCGCGATAGGTGTCATTCTTGCGGTTGCTGATCAGCGTCCACAGCAGCATCGCAACAATCGACCCGAGAAACAGGTTGTTTGAAACCCGGAACAGCAGCGGCGGCCAGGCTCCCCCGAACCACATGCCGGCCCGTTCGAAAAGCCATGCGGCGGCGAGAAACATCAGCGGGTAGCCGTGGTAGCCGCGAATCCCGACCCAGTTCTTGGTCGAAGTCAGCAGGAAACCGCCGAGCACCGCCCAGCCAAAGCCGAAAAACATCTCGTGGGCATGCCATTGCACCTTGGGAAACGCCATTGCCGACGCCGAAATCGCATCCGAAAAAAGCAATGCCCACAGGATCGGCAGGCTCAATCCAGACAAACACGCCAGCCCGAAAAACGGGCGAAAACCTACCAGCCACAGCGGATGTGCCGACAGTTTCATGCTGCCCCCCTGTTATCTGTTTGTGCGGGCCATTCAGTAGGTATAGCTGATTGGTAATTTATGATTGAGCTGCATGATTGGCATCTACATTTTGAAACTGACCGAAGCATTTGAATTTTTCCTTTTTTACTGAACTTATAAATCTTTCCCGCCTTCACCGGCACCTTCAATATCACTGAACCTCTTCCACCTTGATCAGCACGCTGCGCTGCTCGCGCGTCCGGGATGTGCTGCGCGAGGATACAGCCGAATCGTCGGTATTTTTTTTCTGCCCCAATCCGCCCACTTCCAGCCATTCGCCCAAACGGCCCGATACGACACTGGAAGTCTGCTGGACACGCATGGTCGGATTGCTCCCGGAATTAGGCGCGAGCGAGTCATTCTGCGCGCTGATTTCCAGTGTCACCCGGTCGCCGTTGACGCGCGGCAGCACATAAAACCCGCTGCCCACTTCCTGGTATTGCGTGCTGTCGATCACCTGCGTGCCCCACTGGTTTTGTATCACCTGCCGTTGCGGAACGGGAACGGATTGCCCGCTGCGCACCAGCGCACGGTTGCCTTCCAGCACCCGCAGTTGCTGGGTCTTGCGGTCATCTTCGAGCGAACGGGTGCTGGTCACATGCGCCTTCAGCCTGTCCTGACCTTGTCCCAGATCGATATTCAGCCCGCTGTTGCTAACGCTTCCCGGTACGGTAACCCGCGTCTCGCGATTCAGGCCGACACTGCCGGAAGCTTCGATCAACCGCGTGGCGGTTTCGCTGTCCACATCTTGCATCACGGTAATTTTCAGGCTACGCGGCGCGGTATCCAGGCTCTCCAGCAATTCCCTGATTTGCGCCAGATTGCGCGGCGAGGTGCGCAGGATGAGCTGGTAGTTCATGCCGCTGGCGACATCGCCCTTATCCAGCAACGGCTGGATAATTGGCAGCAACTCTTCCACACGGCGATGCTTGAGCGCAATAATTTCCAGCTCCGCCCAAACGGGCGCGGAGAACAGCAACAGTGCGAAACTCGCGAGGATATTTTTCATGAAGAACATTTCTTTGCAAACGATACCACTTTACCGTAAATTTCGCGCCATGCAACGCCTCTGCCTTACCTTTTTCATCCTGCTGCTCGGTGCCTGCGCCACACCCGGCTCACCTCCTGAACAGCCTTCCGGCGGGCGCATGAACGATGTCGCGCTGTATGCCCTGAGCCTGGCCGATACGCCCTATCGCTACGGCGGCAACTCGGGCGACAACGGCTTCGATTGCAGCAGCTTCGTGCAGCATGTGTACCTGAACACACTGGGGATCAAACTGCCGCGCACCAGCCCGGAGATGAGCCGGGTGGGCGAGCAACTGGATGCAGGCCAATTGCGCCCCGGCGACCTGGTATTTTTCAACACGCGCCAGCAGCCATTCTCGCATGTCGGCATCTATGTCGGCGAGGAGCGCTTCGTACATTCCCCCAGCAGCGGCAAGGCAATCATGGTGGCAAACATGCGCGAAAAGTACTGGCGTACGCGCTATAGCGGCGCACGGCGGGTCATTTCGGCAAACTAGCCTTGCGCGCCGCCTCCAATTCTTCCGCCAGTTGAAACACCGCCATCGCATAAAAATCGCTGTTATTGTAGCGCGTGATAACCTCGAAGTTGTTGAACATCAGCCAGAATTCCTTGCCCTGCTCCACGGTAAAATCAGTCAAACGCGCGGATTTTTCCGGCGCGTAGTTTACGCTTGACGTTACCCCTGCCGCCGACCATGCCGCAAGGCTGCACGGCGTTTTAGTTTCGCCGGCACGGATTCCATCTCCGGCCTGCGCAAGCGCGGCAACCGGTTCGCCGCTGACCCATCCATAGGCTTGCAGGTAGTTCGCCACGCTGCCTATCGCATCCTGCCCTTCGTGAAACAAATCAATCTTGCGGTTGCCGTTAAAATCCACCGCATAGTTGCGGTAACTGCCTGGCATGAATTGCGGGATGCCCATCGCGCCGGCATACGAGCCGTGTATGGACAGCAGATCGAACTGCTGTTCGCGTGCCAGCAGCAGGTAATTTTCCAGCTCGCCGCGAAAAAAATCCGCACGGCGCGGGTAGTCGAACGCCAGCGTGGTCAGCGCATCCAGCACGCGGAACTTGCCGACATTCTGTCCGTAGATGGTTTCGACACCGATCAGCGCAACGATGATGTTCTGCGGCACGCCGTACTTCTGTTCGGCGCGGCGCAAGGTTTTCCGGTATTTATGCCAGAATTCCAGCCCGAGCCTGATGCGCTTCTGGTTCACGAAAGCCGCGCGGTATTCCAGCCACGGCTTGACGGTTGCGGGGCGGGAAATCGCCTCGATCACCGTCGGCCGATGCTGCGCGCGGGCAAATGCCTTTTCCAATTCGTCGCGTTTGAATTGGTGCTTGGCGACCATCTCGTCGATGAATTCAGGGATACCCGACAGTACGGCGGAATAGGCGGAATGCGGCACGAAGATCAACACCAGCAACGCAATAGCAATACGAAAAAATCTCATGGCGCAATTCTAACCGATGGGCGCTCGACAGGCTGGCGCAATTGCTGGTAAATTCCGCTTTATTCAATCGCCGAAAGAGTCCTGCCATGAAATCTCCCGCCCAGCATCATCCCCTCATCATTCTCGGCTCCGGCCCCGCCGGATATACCGCCGCCGTGTATGCCGCGCGCGCCAACCTCAATCCGGTGCTGATCACCGGCATGGCACAGGGCGGCCAGTTGATGACCACCACCGAGGTGGATAACTGGCCGGCCGACCCGAATGGCGTGCAGGGTCCAGACTTAATGGCGCGCTTTCTGCAGCACGCGGAGCGCTTCAACACGCAAATAATTTTCGATCACATCCACACTGCCAAGCTGCAACAAAAACCGTTTCTGCTGAGCGGCGACGCGGGCAGCTATACCTGCGACGCGCTGATCATCTGCACCGGTGCTTCGGCGCAGTATCTCGGCCTGCCATCCGAGGAAGCCTTCATGGGGCGCGGCGTGTCCGGCTGTGCGACTTGCGACGGATTTTTTTATAAAGGCAAACAGGTGGCGGTGGTCGGCGGCGGCAATACCGCCGTGGAAGAAGCTATGTACCTGGCCAACATCGCCAACCACGTCACGCTGGTGCATCGCCGCGACGCCTTCCGCGCCGAACGCATCATGATCGACCACCTGATGGAAAAGGTGAAAGAAGGAAAAATTACGCTGCAACTCAACAGTGTGCTTGATGAGGTGCTCGGCGATGCCAGCGGCGTCACCGGCATGCGCGTCAAGGATGTAAAGAGCGGCGAGAAACAGGACATCGCCGTGACCGGCGTGTTCATCGCCATCGGACACAAGCCCAACACCGATATTTTTGCCGGGCAACTGGAAATGGATAACGGCTATATCCGCACGCAAGGCGGCAACAAGGGCAACGCCACGGCGACCAGCATCTCCGGCGTGTTCGCGGCGGGCGACGTGCAGGACCAAATTTACCGCCAAGCCTGCACCAGCGCGGCAACCGGCTGCATGGCGGCGCTGGATGCGGACAAGTATCTCGCCTCGCTCGGCAAGGTTTAAGGGCTATTAGTCCACGAAAAAACAATACGCCGCCCGGAATGAAAAGAGGGTCTGAATCTTTCGTGCTTTTCGTGTTTTTCGTGGACTAGCTGTTTTTTTAAATGAATAAGCCTCCGCCACAAGAAGCTGACGATGCCGCGCTGTTCCGCGCGGCAGCCGGCGCAGTAGAACCGCTGCCCGAGCAGAACCGCATCGAGCCGCATAAACCGCCGCGCAAACCCTTGCCGCGCGCCCCTGCCCCGCCTTCCGCCATACCCGACACACTATCCGACTTTTCCGCCGAAACGGCACCGGATGAATTTCTGCGCAACGGCCTGTCGCGCATGACCTTGCGCAAACTGCGGCGCGGCCACTGGCCGGTGCAGGCTAGCCTCGACCTGCACGGCAACAACAGCGATGCGGCGCGCCAACTGTTGCAGGAGTTTTTGCATGAAGCGGCGCAGCGCGGATTGCGCTGCGTGCTGGTGATCCACGGCAAGGGCATGAACAGCCGGGGTGGCGAAGCAGTGCTGCGCAAGCTTGCGCGCCACTGGCTCACCCAGCATCCGCATGTGTTGGGATATTGCGATGCGCAACCCAAAGAAGGCGGCAGCGGCGCGGTGCTGGTGTTGTTGAAGGTTATTAAATAGGCGCTAAACCGGTCTTACCGGAATGGCATCCAGCGCAGCCTGCATTTGGGCGCACCATTCCGATTGCCGGTCAAGCCTGGCTACTTGCTCCAGGCATTCCTTTGCCAGTTGCATCAGATAGTCGTTTCTTCCGTTCTGCCGCATGGACAGGATGGACATGTTGACCAGATTGATCATGATCCGCTTGTTTTTCGGAAGCAATTTGCGCGCATCGCTGAGCAGCTTGATTGCCTCATCCAGCTTGCCCTCCTTGGCCAAAAGCACCCCCTGGTTGTTGAGTGCAATAACTTCCTGGCGCGATTTCTCGATGATCGCCTGCCCCCAATCCTGAAAGCCGGCCTGGTTATACAGGTCAGTGACCTCTGCCAGCAACTCGGTGTTTTCGTGATTATTCTGGACAAGGGTTTTTAGCAGACTTTCGGCGGCCTCTTTGTTCTTTGTTGCCAGGAATAGCTGGGTGGCCTCAAGCAATACGTTGGCGTTGCTTTTATTGTCATCCTTCCGGAAAAGCTCGGCGGCTTCCTTGGAAACTTTTCCAGCGTTAATCTGGTCGCCTGCCTCGCAGTAAATCATCCCCTCTACCACTTTGGCATGCAAGGCAATTTCGTGGCCTTCAAAATCCTTGTGGAGGTTTTTCAGAATTTGCAGCGCTTCGGAGGAATTATTCTTTTTCGAGCACACCTTGGCCAGAACGAGGTAGGGGGCAGGCGACTTATGAACAGAAAATTCACCCAGCTTGATGGCTTTCCGGAAAGCCTTCTCGGCTGTCTCCAAATCGCCCCGCTTGTACGCGATTTCTCCCAGGCTTCTTTGGCGCAGAACCGAATGCGGTGACAATTCCGTACACCGCGTCAATACACGTTGCGTTTCTTCCAGCTCTCCGATCGCTTCGTGGCACTTGGCGACCCAGTCATGCGCTTCCAGATAGGCGGCGTTCTGGTTGATGACTTCACGGAATAATTGCCGCGCCCGGTCCACGTCATTTTTATAAAAAGCCACCTTGCCCAAACCGGTCTTGGCCCAGGGAATGTCGCGTTTGGCAAGTATCTGCTCGAACGCCTGCTTGGCTTGGTCGTGTTGTCCGGTGCTCAACAACGTGCTGGTTTTGATACGCTGCAACTCGGTGGTGTTGGCTTTGCTCGATGCCATCAATTCGTCGCAGAGTGCGACCGCACGGACGAAATCCTTGGCGCGCATCGCATTTTCTATATCGACAAGCGCCCCTTTTTTTGTGACCACTTTTTCCAGCCGGCTCCTCATCATGGCCTCGTTGACCGGTTTAAGGATGTAGTCGTCAGGCATGTATTCGGCAGCGCCAAAAATCATGTCCGGGGTTTTTTCGGCCGTAACGATAATCCATGCTGTCGATGGGCCGATCAGGCTGCGATGTTTCACTTCTTCGAGTATATGCTGGCCGTTCTTGCCGGGGCCCAGATTGAAGTCGCACAGCACAACGTCATATTTGTTTTTTTCCAGAAAGGCAATGGCCTCATTCCCGGTAGAAGCCGTGTCGATGTTTTTGACGCCGAATGTTTTGAGCATTTCCCGCATCATCGTGCGCATGCCCTGGAAATCGTCAATAATTAAAAAAGCTTTGCCGATAAACGCTGCATTGGGATCATCTGGAACAGTAAGCATGAAATTTCCCTTTTCAATCTATGGGAGCCTCTAAGAACTCAGGGTTCATCCAAATACAAGATGCAAAAAATTTCGCCGCAAGCCCAAGCGCCTCTCCCATCCATGCAATCCGAGGCTATGGATAAATTGCGATGCAGCTTACTCTTACATCATGCCGATGACAATATACTGCGCACAGCGACTTCAGGCTGACGGCGGCATGATGATTTGCGTAGCGGCTAAGGTTTTCCAACTGTCCGGAAACCGCGCACCACGCTGCTGACTGTACTCAGAATGAACAGCACCAGTGTTATTGCATTCAGCAACCCGCCGAGGTTGCGCAGTTCCGGCAGCACCAACCCGTCACCGGCGATACGTATCAGCAACGACGCATGGAGCGCCAGCAGCGGCAGGTAGAAAGTCCAGTGGTACGGCATCCGGACGCGCACCACAGCCGGGAAAATTATCGGCGCGTGACCGAACACCATCGAGAACACGAAGCCAAACAGGATCGCGTGCAGTACCGCTGCATATACCGCTGTGGTTAAGCCGCCGGCAACGAGCAGCATAATGCTGCCGACGGTGAGCCAGGCATAACCGGAAAGCAGGCAGACTGCGGTGAAGCGGGTCAAGCCCTGCTCCTTCACCGTGCGGCGCGCGATATCCTGGCGCAGCAGCCACAATGCCAGACCGAGCAGCCCGATGCCATACAGGGCGATGCCGGCACTCGTTCCGTTCAGGAATCCGCCCGCCAGAAGTATTGCAAGAATGACCGCAAAAATACGTTTGGCATTGGGCGAAGGAGGCAGGAAGCGGGTTAATTCCAGCCGTTCCCCGGCGATGGTCAGCACCAGGAAATTAATCCACAACGCCACCACCCCCGACACCGCCGAACCGGTCAACCACAGCAAATTACCCGCCAGCCAGCTAAATGCGCCGAGCGCCATCGTAACCATGAACAGCTCGCGCTGGCGCAGCAGGATCAGGATAGTCCCGGAGAACAGCACGGCGCTGCCCAGCGCCATGGCTGCCGCAGCCACGGGAAGCGGAAAACCCAGCAGGATGGCGACGCCGCCCAGACCGGTCAGCAGCGGGCCGGCATATGCCCAGCGGTAACCCAGGGCGACCGCCCGTTCCAGGCCGATGACGGTGCCGAGAAAACCGCACACCATCAGCGGGCCGTGCAACGAACTCAATTGCACCGCATGAAGCGGTACCGCCCAGCCCATCCGTGCGAGACCGGCCAACACTCCCGCTGCCAGCGAGATGAATCCGAGGATCAGCAGCGGCAGGCGAAACGGGACACTTAAGCCGCCCGACCGGCCGGACGTATCCGGCATAGGCACAATTTCTGGCGCGGGTGCAATTTCCGGCGTAGGCGCAATTCCAGATGAAACTTCGGGTGTCGCCTGTGGCACCGGTTCTGGCATATCCGGCGTGATGCTGTCCGATGCCGGTTCCCAGCCGAAATGATTGCGCGCGTGATCGCTCATCTTGCTCGGATCCCATGGCGGCTCCCACACCAGATCAAGTTCGATTTCTGCGCCGTCCGGCAGCAATGCCGCCAAGACCCGCCGCGCATCATCCATAATCATTTCGCCCATCGGGCAGGCCGGCGTGGTCATGGTCAGTTCGATATGCAGCTTGTTATCCGAAATCATCACGCCGTACACCAGGCCAAGATCGACGATATTTATACCGACTTCCGGGTCAATTACGCTACGCAGGGCAGTTCGAACCTGTTCATCGGTTGGCATTTCTGGGCGCATAAGTATTATTTATTCCTGAATTAAAATTAAAATTTCGTAACCACATTCTCTTCATTGGCCAACACCTGCGCGCCCGAGCCCACTATCAACGGATCGGGCGCGCTTGCCACATGAGGGTCTTTATCCGGGTAGGGCAGGCTGTGCAAAAAATGCCGCATGCAGTTCAGGCGCGCGCGCTTTTTGTCGTCCGACTTGATGACCACCCAGGGCGAATCGGCGGTATCGGTGTGGAAGAACATGGTGTTTTTTGCTTCGGTATATTCATTCCACATATCCAGCGATTTGATATCGATGGGCGACAGCTTCCAGTGTTTGAGCGGGTCGTCGCGGCGCGAGACGAAACGCCGCAACTGCTCTTCGCGGCTTACCGAAAACCAGTATTTATAGAGGCGAATGCCGCTATTGGTGAGCATGCGCTCGAGCTGCGGCGTCTGGCGCATGAACTCGAGATGCTCGCTCGGCGTGCAAAACCCCATCACCCGTTCCACACCGGCGCGGTTGTACCAAGAGCGATCGAAAAACACCATTTCGCCCGCCGTCGGCAGGTGTTCGATGTAACGCTGAAAATACCACTGGCCGCGCTCGATGTCCGACGGTTTTTCCAAGGCTACCGTCCGCGCGGAGCGCGGGTTCAAATGTTCCATGAAGCGCTTGATCGTGCCGCCTTTACCGGCGGCATCGCGCCCCTCAAACAGCACCACGATTTTTTGCCCGGTTTCCTTCACCCAGTTCTGCACCTTCAGCAGCTCGATCTGCAACTTGGCTTTTTGCGCCTCGTAGTCCTTGGTGCGTATCCGCGTGCGGTACGGGTAGCTCGTCGGCAGGGGCGCATAATCGCTGTCTTCATCGGAGCCGTGCCGTGCGTGCGCCACCGCCAATGCGGCCGGCGATTGGCTTACCGCTTCGATCTGGGCGATCACCGCCGGGTCGGAAGATTTTTTATGCGCGGCGTGACGCACCGCTTTTTTTGGTGTTGCCGCAGGCTTCGGTGTAACGGGCGCAACCGCATTTCCGGCGGGCTTCTCCCCGCTCGCGGCATCATTGGATGCCGGAGCCGTTTGACTTGTTACGCCGGTCTTTGCAGATGATTTTCGCACGGTCATGGCCTGCTCCTTTTTATCATGCACAAGCGTAATGCTACGCCAAATAAGGTGAAGCAGCCAATTGGCTCAAGCTATTTCCGCCCACAGATCATGCTCGTCCGAATCGGTAATTTTCACCTCGGCAAATTCGCCCACGCGCAACTGCTGGCCGTTTTCGATGTACACCAAGCCGTCGACTTCCGGCGCATCGGCGGAGCTGCGCGCAATCGCGCCTTCCTCGTCCACCTCATCCACCAGCACGGTGATGGTCTTGCCGATTTTACGTTTGAGGCGCTCCTCGCTGATTTCCTCCTGCAGCAGCATCAGCCGCGCAAGGCGTTCCTGCTGCACTTCGGGCGAAATGTGGTCGGGCAATTCGTTGGCCGCCGCACCTTCCACCGGCGAATAGGCAAACGCGCCGACACGATCCAGTTGCGCTTCCTCGATAAAATCCAGCAGCTCCTCGAATTCCTCTTCGGTCTCGCCGGGGAAGCCGACGATGAAGGTGCTGCGCAGCGTCAGCTCCGGGCAAATCTCGCGCCATTGCTTGATGCGCGCCAGCACGTTGTCGCTGCTGCCGGGGCGTTTCATCAGCTTGAGAATGCGCTGGCTGGCATGCTGAAACGGCACATCGAGGTAGGGCAAAATCTTGCCCTCGGCCATCAGCGGGATCACTTCGTCCACATGCGGGTACGGGTACACGTAGTGCAGGCGCACCCACGCCCCGAGTTCACCCATCGCCGCCGCCAGCTCGGTCATCCTGGTCTTGAGCGGCCTGCCGCCCCAGAAGCCGGTGCGGTATTTCAAATCCACCCCGTAAGCGGAAGTATCCTGCGAAATCACCAGTAACTCTTTCACACCCGAATCGACCAGGCTCTGCGCTTCCTGCATCACATCGCCGACCGGACGACTGACCAGATCGCCGCGCAGGCTGGGAATGATGCAGAAGGTACAGCTGTGGTTGCAGCCCTCGGAAATTTTCACGTAGGCGTAATGTTTCGGCGTCAGGCGGATGCCCTGCGGCGGCACGAGATCAGTGTGGGGATCGTGCAGTTTGGGCAAGTGCTGATGCACCACTTCCATCACCTCGTCGGTGGCATGCGGCCCGGTCACGGCGAGCACCTTGGGATGCGCTGTCCGCACCACATCGCCCTTCGCGCCGAGACAGCCGGTGACGATCACCTTGCCGTTTTCGGTTAACGCCTCGCCGATTGCATCCAGCGATTCCTCCACCGCGCTGTCGATAAAGCCGCAGGTATTAACGATTACCAGATCGGAATCCTGATAGCTGCCGGAAATCAGGTAGCCCTCGGCGCGCAAACGGGTGAGGATGTGCTCGGAATCCACAGTCGCCTTCGGGCAACCAAGCGAGACAAAGCCGACGCGCGGCGGAATAGTTTTTTTGCTCATATTTTTGGTTATTGCTCCGCCATCAGTAAACCCAACAATCCCACCGTTGCCACACCCAGCACAATCAGCCCGACCTGCTGCACGGTATCGCGCAACTGTGCGCGCTTGTGCAGGCCGGGTATCAGGTCGGCCACCGCAATATAAATCATGCTCGCTGCCGCCAAGGCCAGCAACGACGGTATCCACGATTGCATGGTCTGCAAAACGAAGTAGCCCAGCACGCCGCCCGCGATAGAGGCAAAGCTGGAAATCAGGTTCAACTGAAAAGCCCTGGTCTTGCTGTAGCCGGAATGCAGCAGGATGGCGAAATCACCGACTTCCTGCGGAATCTCGTGCGCGATGATGGCCAGAGAAGTGACGATACCGAGATGCACATCGGTGAGAAAGGCCGCCGCGATGATGACGCCATCCACAAAATTGTGGAAAGTATCGCCCACCGTAATCATCATGCCGCTGCGCCCATGATCGTGGTCATGCTCCCTCGCCAGCAGTTCATGCGCCTCGCAATGCTCGTGGTGGCAGTGCCGCCACAGCACCAGTTTTTCCAGAACAAAGAACAGCAGGATGCCGAACAGCACCGTGCCGCTCAGAATGGGCACATTAGGCGTGAGCTTGATCGCCTCGGGCAGGATGTCGAGGAACACCGTGCCGAGCAACGCGCCGATGGCATAGCTCACCATTGCGCCGAGGTAGCGCTGCAAACGGGAATTGAGCGCGAACACTGCGGCACACAACACGCTCAATGCGCCGCCGGCAAAACTGGCCGCAACGATCCACAGCAAAACGCTCATGTGATGTGGCCGACGAAATAATGGCTCACTGTGGAACCCTTGCCGCAATGAATGCCTTCAACTGCCCGACATCCGGCGGCAGCTTGTCGAAGCGTTGCGGCAGGCTCTCGATGTTTTCATAACCGGCCGGGCGTTGCGGATCCTGTCCCAGTGCCTCGCGGATAGTTTCCTCGAACTTGGCGGGCAGCGCGGTTTCCAGACACACCAGCGGGATACCCGCCTCGCGATGCTCCAGCCCGGCCTTCATGCCATCGGCGGTGTGCGGATCGATCACCACGCCGTACTGCTGGTACACGCGGCGGATGGTGGCGATGCGGTCGGCGTGGCTGCTGGCACCGGAGGCCAGGCCGAATTCCTGCACCCTGGCAAAATACGGCGTCTTGCTCAGATCGAAATAGCCATCCTTTTCCAGTTGCTGCCACAAGCCCTTGAGAATCAGCGCATCGCGCCCGACCAGGTCGTAGGCAAAGCGCTCGAAGTTGGAAGCCTTGGTGATGTCCATCGACGGGCTGCTGGTGTGCAGCGTTTCCGGGCGCGGGCGGTACACGCCGGTCTTGAAGAACTCGTCGAGCACGTCGTTCTCGTTGGTCGCGACGATCAATTTGCGGATCGGCAGCCCCATCTGGCGCGCGATATGCCCGGCGCACACATTGCCGAAATTGCCGGACGGCACAGCGAAGGAAATCTGCTCGTCGTTGCTTTTGGTCAGCGCGAAATAGGTCTGGAAATAGTAAACCGCCTGCGCGACAACGCGCGCCCAGTTGATCGAATTAACCGTGCCGATCCGGTATTTTTCCTTGAACGCGAGATCATTCGACACGGCTTTCACCATGTCCTGGCAGGCATCGAACGGCGCGGTGACCGCGATGTTGAAAATATTCGGGTCTTGCAGCGTGAACATCTGCGCGGTCTGGAACGGGCTCATCTTGCCCAGCGGCGACAGCATGAACACGCGGATGCCGCGCTTGCCGCGCATCGCGTATTCCGCCGCCGATCCCGTATCTCCCGAGGTGCCGCCGAGGATGTTCAACTCCGCGTGGTCTTTGGCCAGCACATACTCGAACAGGTTGCCGAGCAACTGCATCGCGACATCCTTGAACGCCAGCGTCGGGCCATAGGACAGGCCGAGGATATGCAGGTCGGGTTCCAGTGTCTTGAGCGGCGTGATTTCCTCGCTGCCGAAAGTTTTGGCGGTATAGGTCTTGGCGATGATGGCCTTCAGGTCGTCCGCCGGAATGTCGGTGGCGAAGCGGCTGATCACCTCGAACGCCAGCTCGCGGTAACTCATAACGCGCATCGCCGCGAGCTCGGCCTTGCCCAGCTTGGGATAATGGTCGGGAACCGCCAGACCGCCGTCGTCGGCGAGACCGCCGAGCAGGATTTCGGTAAAGGGTTTTGCGGCCATGCCGCCACGGGTGCTGGTGTATTTCATGTGCTTCCTAATTCAATAATGGAGCGGGATTTCATATTCGTTCGCGGTGAGGTATCGAACCGCATTTCTTGATCCTGATTCGCCCTTCGATACCTCAGGGCGAACGGCGTTAAATCAACCCAACTGCTCCAAGCGCAAACGCGTCACCTTGCCCGCCACTACCGGCAGCGCTTCCATCTTCGCAATTGCCGCGTTGACACGCTTCTCGCGGGTCTGGTGGGTGAGCAGGATCAAATCGGTCTGCTCTTCGCCTTCGCCGGGTTCCTTCTGGATCACCGCGTCGATGGAAATCTGCTCGTCGGCAAGGATGCGCGTGATGTCGGCCAGCACACCCGGTTTGTCCTGCACGCGCAGGCGCAGGTAGTAGCTGGTGGTGACCTCATCCATCGGCAGGATCGGCAGATCGGACAACTGATCCGGCTGGAACGCCAGATGCGGCACGCGATGTTCCGGGTCGGCGGTATGCATGCGCGTCACGTCGACCAGGTCGGCGATCACCGCGCTGGCGGTCGGCTCCGCGCCCGCACCCTTGCCGTAATACAGCGTCGAGCCGACTGCGTCGCCCTGCACCAGCACCGCGTTCATCGCGCCTTCGACGTTGGCGATCAGGCGCTTGCTTGGTATCAGGGTAGGATGCACACGCAGCTCCACGCCTTCATCGGTGCGCTTGGCGATACCGAGCAATTTGATGCGATAGCCGAGCTGTTCGGCATAGCGGATATCGGTTGCGTCCAGTTTTGAAATCCCCTCGATGTACGCTTTGTCGAACTGCATCGGGATGCCGAAGGCGAGCGCGGAAAGAATGGTGATCTTGTGCGCCGCGTCCACACCCTCAATGTCGAAGGTTGGGTCGGCTTCGGCGTAGCCCAGGCGCTGCGCCTCTTTCAGCACGGTGTCGAAACTCAACCCCTTGTCGCGCATCTCGGACAGGATGAAATTGGTGGTGCCGTTGATGATCCCGGCGATCCACTGGATGCGGTTCGCGCTCAAACCTTCGCGCAGCGCCTTGATGATCGGAATGCCGCCCGCCACCGCCGCCTCGAACGCGACCATCACGCCCTTATCCTGCGCCGCCTTGAAAATCTCGTTGCCGTGCGTAGCGAGCAACGCCTTGTTCGCGGTGACCACATGCTTGCCGTTCGCGATCGCTTTCAGCACCAGTTCTTTCGCCACACCATAACCGCCGATTAGCTCGATGACGATGTCCACTTCCGGATCGCTCACCACCGAGAACGCATCGTCGGTGATACGGCATGCGCCGCCGGTGACCTGCTGCGCCAGCGCCACATTTTTGTCCGCGACCACGGTGATGCGGATCGGGCGTCCGGCGCGGCGCGCGATTTCCTCCGCGTTGCGCCGCAATACGGTGAAGGTGCCGCCGCCGACGGTGCCGATACCGAGGAGTCCTACGTTGATTGGTTTAATGCTCATAATCCTCTTCCGTTAATTCGTGCCGTGTTTCTTGCGGTAGCCTTCCAAAAACCGCGCGATACGCCCGATTGCCTCGACCAGATCATCCACATTCGGCAGGAACACCACGCGGATATGGTCGGGGTGTATCCAGTTGAAGCCGGTGCCCTGCACCACCAGCACCTTCTCGGTTTCCAGCAACTCCAAGATGAATTTCTGGTCGTCCTTGATCGGATAAATCTTCGGGTCAAAACGCGGGAACAAGTACAGCGCGGCCTTGGGCTTGACGCAGCTCACGCCGGGAATCGCGGTAAGCAGCTGGTAGGCCAGGTCGCGCTGCTTGCACAAGCGTCCGTTTGGCGCGACCAAATCGTTGATGCTCTGGTAGCCGCCCAGCGCGGTCTGGATCGCGAACTGGCCGGGCACATTGGAACACAAGCGCATCGAAGCCAGGATGGTCAAGCCGTTGATGTAGTCCTGCGCGTGTTTCTTCTCGCCGGACACCACCATCCAGCCGGCGCGGTAGCCGCAGGCGCGATAATTTTTCGACAAGCCGTTCAGCGTCAGAAACAGCACATCGTCGGCCATCGAGGCAATCGAGGTGTGCGTCGCGCCGTCATACAGCATCTTGTCGTAAATCTCGTCGGCGAAGATGATCAGCTCGTGCTCGCGCGCGATCTGCACCACCTCGCGCAGCAGCTCGTCGAAATACAGCGCGCCGGTCGGATTGTTCGGGTTGATGATGACGATGGCGCGCGTGTTCGGCGTGATCTTGCCGCGCATGTCGGCGAGGTCGGGCATCCAGCCGTTCTGCTCGTCGCACAGGTAATGGCGCGGCGTGCCGCCCGCCAGCGTGACCGCCGCCGTCCACAGCGGATAATCCGGCGCGGGTACCAGCACCTCGTCGCCGGTGTTGAGCAGCCCCTGCATCGCCATCACGATCAACTCCGATGCACCGTTGCCGATGTAGATGTCCTCCAGACCGACGCCCCTGATGTTCTTCGACTGGCAGTAATGCATGATGGCCTTGCGCGCCGCGAACATGCCCTTGGAATCGGAATAGCCGGACGAATTCGGCATGTTCAGGATCACGTCGCGCTGGATTTCTTCCGGTGCCTCGAAGCCGAACGGCGCGAGGTTGCCGATGTTCAGCTTGATGATGCGCTGCCCTTCTTCCTCCATCTGCTTGGCGCGTTCCATCACCGGCCCGCGGATGTCATAGCACACGTTGGAAAGCTTGGTCGATTTCAATATTGGTTTCACGGTTCACCTAATGTGGGCGCGATAAATCACGTCCTTGCATGATAATATTCTGCATGAAGCAGCAAAGGGCGCGATTTTACCCGCGCCGCCCCTGCACAGCAAATGCCATACTGCAAATAGAGAGCGCATTCTTGAAACTACACTTGGCCGAGCACGGCAACACGAAACTATTCACCGCACATGGTGCGGGTTATGTCATGGTCAACGGCGAACGGTTTGACCGGAACATCGCGGTGCTCGCGGAAGAAATCCGCGACGACTGGCCTGCTGCCGGTTTCGATGAACTGGGCGAGGCGCATTTCGCCTGGTTTCTCACCCTGAAACCCGACGTGCTGCTGCTCGGCACCGGCGCCCGGCAACGCTTTCCGCACCCGCGCCTGTACCGCGCATTGACCGATGCCGGAATCGGCGTGGAGTGCATGAACACCCCGGCGGCGTGCCGCACCTATAACATACTGGTAACGGAGGGTCGCAAGGTCGTTGCGGCGATTTTGTTTTGAACATTGCATCCGTAGGGGCGTATGGTATACGCCCTATATTCTCACCAACAATTAAGCGCACGGGCGTAATGCCTTACGCCCCTACAGACAATCTATGAGCCAATCACTGAACAACGTCATTAAACAAGCCGAGCAGATCATCCTCGGCAAGCCGCAGCAGATCCGCCTTGCATTGACTTGCCTGCTGGCGCGCGGCCATTTGCTCATCGAGGATTTGCCGGGAGTCGGCAAGACCACACTGGCGCATGTCCTGGCCTGCACGCTGGGCTTGCAGTTCCAGCGCATCCAGTTCACCAGCGACCTGCTGCCCGCCGACATCCTCGGCGTTTCGGTATATCAGCGCGACAACGAGAAATTCGAATTTCACCCCGGCCCGATCTTCGCGCAAATGATTCTGGCCGATGAGGTCAACCGCGCCACCCCCAAGGCACAGAGCGCGTTGCTGGAAGCGATGGAAGAACAGCAGGTGACCATCGAAGGCACGACCCGCGCCCTGCCCGCGCCGTTCTTTGTCATCGCCACGCAGAACCCCTCCTATCAGGTCGGCACGTTCCCGCTGCCGGAATCGCAACTGGACCGCTTCCTGATGCGCATCCAGATGGGCTACCCCGACGCGCAGGCGGAGCGCGGCCTGCTGTCCGGCGTGGACCGGCGCGAGATCATCGCGCGCCTCAGCCCGCAAATGGAAAGCACGGAACTGCTGGCGCTGCAACAGCGCGTCAAGGCAGTGCTCGCCTCTCCCGCGCTGCTCGACTATATTCAGGCCATCCTGCGCCACACGCGCGAAGCGGCGCGCTACGCCCACGGCCTCAGCCCGCGCGCCGGCCTCGCCCTGCTCTCCGCCGCACGTGCCTGGGCATTGCTCGACGAACGCGATGCAGTCATTCCGGAAGACGTGCAGGCGGTATTGCCCGGCGTGGTCAACCACCGCCTGCAGGCAATCGGTGAATATTCAAAACAAAACAACGGCACGCTGGTGCGCGAATTGATCGAGGCGGTGGCGATTCCATGATTCTCTCTCCTCGCTCATCTCCAATAAATGGTCTGGGGTTGGTGAGATGGCAATCATCAACATGCTTGATAAACTAAAAACCCGCTTCAGCGCCTGGTTGTTCCGCCATAAAATAGAAAGCGGAACCATCGTCCTCAACCAGCGCCGCATCTTCATCATTCCCACCAGACAAGGCTTTGCGCTGGCTTTCGTGCTGGTATTGATGCTGCTCGGCGACATCAATTACAACCTCAGCCTCGGCTATGCGCTGACTTTCTTGCTGGCGATGATAGGGATAATGACGATGCTGTATGCGTTCCGCAATCTGGCGCAACTGGAGGTTCGCGCCGGAAGAGCCGACGCCGTATTCAGCGGTGAGACCGCGCAATTTCTGCTGCACTTCCACAACCGCAGCGCATTGGCACGCTATCAGCTCTGCTTGACAAAAAAGGCAACCGGCCTGACGCCGCTATGCTTCGACGTGCCAGCCAGCCAGGACAGCACCATCGCATTCATGCTACCCGCCACGCGGCGCGGTTGGCTGGCGCTGGGCGAATTGAAACTGCACACCGAATTTCCGCTCGGGCTGTTTCACGCCTGGTCTTATGTGCATTTCGACACGCGCTGCGTGGTTTACCCCAAGCCGCTGCCCGATGCGCCGCTGCCTTCCGGCGCCAGCCCGGATGGCGCGGGCAAACACCCCGTTGCCGGGGACGACGACTTTGCCGGATTGCGCAACTACGTCGCAGGCGATGCCATGCCGCGCATCGCATGGAAAGCCTTTGCGCGCGGGCAGGGTTTGCAGGTAAAGCAGTTTATGTCGCAAGTCGGCGAAGAGTTGTGGCTGGATTTTTCCGCAGCCCCCGACCGCACCGAAGAAGAAAAGTTGGCGCGTATGGCGCGCTGGGTGCTGGACGCAGAGGCGCAGGGGTTGCGCTACGGGCTGCGTCTGCCGGATGACGAATTGCCGCCCAACAACGGCGCGGCGCACCGCGACGAATGCCTGCGCCGCATCGCGTTGTTTAATTTGCCGCAGCAAACGCAATCATGAGCAAATCCCTGATCTACGGCTTGCTGCTATCCGTCCTGATGGTCATCGCGCCGCATGCCAGCCATCTGCCGCTCTGGGTCAGTTCGCTGTGCGTCACCATGCTGCTGTGGCGCGCCTATCTGACTTTCAGCGGCAACGCATTGCCAAAACGCTGGCTGTTGACGCTGATCACCGTTGCCAGCCTGGGCGGTATCGCCGTCAATTTTTATGCGCTGTTCGGGCGCGAAGCCGCTGTCACGCTGCTGATGCTGATGGTTACGCTCAAGCTATTGGAGCTGCGCGCGGCGCGCGATGCGATGGTACTGATTTACATGTCGTGCTTCATCGTCATCACCAATTTTTTCTACTCGCAAAGCATCCCCACCGCCCTGTATATGATCGCCACGCTGGCCGTCGTCGTGACGACATGGATACACCTGCATGCGCCAAACATCGCGCTCAAACCGCGCCTGCGTACCGCTGCAATATTGCTGCTGCAAGCCATTCCGCTGACGCTGATCCTGTTCGTCCTGTTCCCGCGCATCCAGGGCCCGCTGTGGGGCCTGCCGCAGGATGCCTTCGCGAGCAGCGGGCTGGACGACAAGATGGCGCCGGGCAGCCTGAGCCGTTTGAGTTTATCGGATGCGGTGGCATTCCGCGTCAACTATGCGGATAAGCCGCCCGCCCGCGACCAGATGTACTGGCGCGGGCCGGTGCTGTGGCATTTCGACGGAAGCACCTGGACTCCGGGCAGAACCATACACAGCGTCGCTCCGCAATTTACCGAGCTCGATAAAGCAGTCGATTACAGCGTCACACTGGAACCGCACAACAAGACCTGGCTGTTCACACTCGACATGCCGGATAAAATCTCCGTGCCGGCCAGCCTCACCCATGATTTTCAGGTATTGGGCAAAGAGCCGGTCAATTCGCGGCTGCGCTATGAGGCGCGCTCCCATCTCGGATTTCACGCCAACGTGCGCGAGGCAGCGTGGCAGATTCAACGTGCCCTGCAATTGCCGCCAGCGCTTAACCCGCAAGCCCTGCAGCTTGCCGCAACATGGCGCGGCGACGGCGCGAACGATGCCGCCGTGGTGCGCAACGCCCTGTCTTATTTCAATCGGCAAGGCTTTCAATACACGCTGGAACCACCGCCGCTCGGCGTCAACGGCATCGATGATTTTCTGTTCACCACCAAAAAAGGATTTTGCGAACACTACGCCTCGGCATTCGTGTTCCTGATGCGCGCCGCACATATTCCGGCGCGCGTGGTGACCGGCTACCAGGGCGGCGAATTCAATTACATCGGCAACTACTACATCGTGCGCCAATCCGACGCCCATGCATGGGCGGAAGTATGGTTGAGCGGGCAGGGCTGGGTGCGCGTCGACCCCACCGCGGTCATCGCGCCCGCGCGCGTGCAAACCAACGTGGCCGCAGCCGTACCTAACGAGACCGCCGCCCTGCCGTTCATGGCGCGCATGGTGAGCAACCCGCCGGCGTGGCTGAGCAATTTGCGCCTGAACTGGGACATGCTGGCTTTTCGCTGGAACCAATGGGTGCTGGGCTACAACACCGAGCGCCAATTCGCCTTTCTGACCAGCCTGGGCATGAAAGCCATCACCTGGCAAAACATGGCGATCATCATGACTAGCGGCATCTGGCTGGTGATCGGGCTGTTTGCCCTGTTCATGCTGCGCCATCTGTTTGCGCGCCAGCCGGACAAAGTGCAGGCCGCATGGCTCAGGCTGTGCCGCAAATTGGCCAAGGCCGGGCTGCCGCGCGCCGCCCACGAAGGTGCGCAGGACTATTCCATACGCATCGCCGCTGCCCGCCCGGAACTCGCGGCCACCCTCCACGACCTCGCCGCACGCTACATTGCGTTGCGCTACGGCGCGGTTCAGGACGAACAGGCGCAACGCGAATTCCTGCAACGTGCCGCCGCCCTGAAAATCTGACAGGGTATAATCCGCGCCACACTAACCCATCAGAATAATATGTTCATTACCCGCCGCCTGGAATTCGATGCCGGACATCGCATCCCCACCCACAACAGCCAGTGTAAACACCTGCACGGCCATCGCTACGCCATCGAAATCACCTTGTCCGGCGACATCATCGCCGGCGAAGGACAATCCGAACAAGGCATGGTGATGGATTTCGCCGACGTCAAGCGCATCGCCAGGGAGAAACTGGTCGACGGTTGGGATCACGCCTTTCTGGCGTATCGCGGCGACAAGGTAGTATGCGATTTCCTCGCGACATTGCCGAATCACCGAACCGTCATTCTCGATGTCGTGCCAACAGCGGAAAATCTCGCGCAAGTCGCCTTCGACATCCTCGACCCCGCTTATCAGGATACCTACGGCAACCACCTGCGCCTCGAACAAGTGCGCATCTATGAGACGCCGAATAACTGGGCGGACTGCGTACGCAGTTGACTTTCTTCAGGCATTTTTCTGGACACACCGCGCGCCTTGGTTCAAAATGCGCGGCCTCGAAGGGCTGGCCGAACAGTTGAAGGCACCAGTCGTTTCGGGCGACACACAATTATGGAGGGCTGGCCGAGCGGTTGAAGGCACCAGTCTTGAAAACTGGCAAGGGTTTGCGCCCTTCGTGAGTTCGAATCTCACGCCCTCCGCCAAGCCCCCGTTTTAACCAGCCTCAAATAATCTCACAAACCCGCACTGCGTATAGCTTTAGCGGGTTTTTTAATGCCCGAGCGGCGTAATTCAGATGGCTTGCCCGTCCACTAAATCAGACTCCGCTCAGGTAAAATGCGCGCCTACAACATTCTTCAAGAGTGATTAATGAAACTGGCAATTGCGCAAATCAACTGCGTGCTGGGCGATCTGGCGGGGAATGCCGCGAATATTTTGCGCTATGCCGAGCAGGCCAAACTACAGGGTGCGCAACTATTGCTGACGCCGGAGCTGAGCCTGTGCGGTTATCCGCCGGAAGACCTGTTGCTGCGCGACGGGTTTTACCGGGCATGCGAACATGCATTGGCCGATCTTGCCGGAAAAATATCGGGTATCGCCGTGGTGGTCGGGCATCCGCACGAGCGGGACGGAAAGCGCTACAACGCGGCTTCGCTGCTAAAGGATGGCGTGGTTGCCGCAACTTATCTCAAGCATTTTTTGCCGAATTATGCGGTGTTCGACGAGAAACGCTATTTCGATCACGGCACGGAGCCCTGCGTGTTTGAGATAAACGGGCTCCGGTTTGCACTGAGTATTTGTGCGGATATTTGGGAACCCGAAGCGGCGCTTCTCGCACGCAATGCCGGCGCGCAAGTACTGCTGGTGCTGAACGCCTCGCCCTATGCGGTGCGCAAGCAGGAGTCCCGCTACCGCGCCATTCGCGAACGAATCGTGGAAACCGGCATGGCGGTCGTTTATGCCAACCTGGCAGGTGGGCAGGATGAGCTTATTTTCGATGGCGGTTCGTTTGCCATGGATCGGCACGGTAACCTGACCGCGCAGGGCAGGCATTTTGAAGAAACGTTGTTGATGCTGGAACTTCAGGATGATTTGCGGCCAACCGGTGAAAAAGTTGCGGCATTGAGCGAAGAGGCCGGCGTCTATCGTGCGCTGTGCCTCGGCGTGCGCGACTACATCGGCAAGAACCGCTTCCCGGGCGTATTGCTGGGAATGTCGGGCGGCATCGATTCGGCGTTGACCTTGGCGATTGCCGCCGACGCGCTGGGTGCGGATAAAGTCCATGCGGTGATGATGCCCTCACCCTACACCGCGCAGATCAGCCTGGACGACTCGCGCGAGATGGTGAAAATTCTCGGCGTGCGCTATGACGAATTTTCCATCGAGGCGATGTTCCAGAGTTATTTGACCACACTGGAAACTGCTTTTGCCGGGCGTGCGGTGGACACCACCGAGGAGAATTTGCAGGCGCGCATCCGCGGCACCTTGCTGATGGCCCTGTCGAACAAACTCGGTTCGCTGGTGCTGACCACCGGCAACAAGTCCGAAATGACCGTGGGTTACGCCACGCTGTACGGCGATATGGCGGGTGGCTTTGCGGTATTGAAGGATGTCAGCAAGACGTTGGTGTACCGTCTGGCGCGCTACCGCAACACGCTGGGACAGATAATCCCGGAACGCATCATCACACGCCCGCCTAGCGCCGAATTGCGCGCCGACCAGACCGATCAGGACAGCCTGCCGCCTTACGATACGCTGGATGCGATCATGGCGTGTTATGTCGAACAGAATCTCGCGATCCCGGAAATCATCGCGCGCGGCTATACGGAAGCGGACGTGCGCCGGGTGGTGCACCTGATCCGCATCAGCGAATACAAACGCCGCCAGTCTGCGGTGGGTATCCGCATTACCGAACGCAGCTACGGCAAAGACTGGCGCTATCCGATCACGGTGCGCTATCAGGACGAATTCTAGCACCCTCCTGAAAGGAATCTTTAAAAAACCATTGCACCGGGCTTCTTCCGAAAAGCCATTTTCAAGTGTGGCACAAACAAAAAACCACCGGTTTAACCGGTGGTTTTTTGCAATCATCAACAAGATTACTTGCTCTTGGTTTTCACTTTTGCCGCCGGTTTAACCGGTTTGGCCGGCAGATCTGGCTGAACCGGTTTGATTTCCGGTGCGACAGCCTCGGTTTTCAGGGGCTCGGTTTTTACGGGTTCGGCTTTTACGAGTTCAACTTTCACCGGTTCAGTAATCACTTCTGTTTTTTTTTCAGCCATGCAGCTGCTGTTGTTCACTGTACCGTTGGGCATGACCGTATTGCAGAAAGTCGCACCAGTCAACGTGGCATTGGCGGTATTGGCACCGGTCAGATCGGCATCGGTCAGGTCGGCATTAAGCAGGATCGCGCCGGTCAAATTAGCGCGCTCCAGTTGCGCGCCGCGCAGTACCGCCTTATTCAGGTTGGCTTCGGTCAGGTTGGCTTGCGACAGGTTGGCTCGGGTCAGATTGGCACGCGCCAGATTGGCTTCGGTCAGATTGACCTTGCCGAGATTGGCCTTGAACAGGTTGGCTTGCGCGAGATTGCCCATGAAGAGTTGTGCGCCGGAAAGGTTGGCTGAGCCCAGATTGGCCTCGGCCAGCGAGGCGCTCATGCACACCGTGCGCGGCTGAATCACGCAGCCATTAACAGCATTCTCCGCAGCGTCAGCTTGAACAGTTTTAGCCTGCTCAGCCTTGGCGGTTTTCTTTTCAGGGCAGTTCGCACCGCTATTCACGATGCCATTCGGCATCAGGGTGCGGCAGAAAACAGTTTTACTAAACTTGGCATCCACTATCTCGGCATCGGTCAGATCAGCGTCAGTCAGGTTTGCTTCGTTGAGGTTTGCACCCTTTAATTTGGCACGCGTCAGGTTTGCCCCGGTCAGGTTAGCTCCGGTCAGGTCGGCGTAATACAGCGTGATATCGGTCATATCCGCTTCGGTAAAATTTCCGCCCATCAGCTTGCCATGATAAATATTAGCCATCTTGAGATTGGCCTTGGTCAAGTCGGCACGCGATAGATCGCCCTCAAAAATCTGCGCTTCCTGCAAATTGGCCTGCGCCAGTTTTTTGCCGGAAAACTGCGCATGCGGACATTCGGTATGGGGCATGATGGCGCACTCTGCCCAGCTTGTATTCGAACCCAGTGAAGCCAGTAAAAACACGGAACCCAACAAAATTCTCTTCAAGATAATCTCCAATATTAAGTTCATAAAAGCCGGGGGAAATTCATAAAAACGGCGCACAAAATGTGCGCCGCAAATGAGACAGATGTTTTACCGAAAAGTTCAGTGAACCTCTAAATATCCAGTGCCCTTTTTATAATTGCGGGTGTGCCCGCTCCAGCTTGCTGTGCAACTTATTGAGCGCATTCAGATAAGCCTTGGCGGAAGCCACGACGATGTCGGTATCCGCGCCCTGCCCGTTCACGATGCGCCCGCCTTTGGCCAGACGTACCGTCACCTCGCCCTGCGCATCGGTGCCGCTGGTGATATTGTTCACCGAGTACAGTTGCAACTCGGTGCCGCTGTGCACGATCTTCTCGATGGCCTGGAACGTCGCGTCCACCGGCCCGCCACCTTGCGCCTCGGCCTCTTGTTGCTCACCATCGATACTGATCGCCACCTTGGCCACCGGCAATATCCCGGTCTCGCTATGGGCGCGCATGAAGGCCAGGCGGTAATGCTCGCTGACCTGCGCCACCGCCTCGTCACTGACCAGCGCCTGCAAGTCCTCGTCGAAAATCTCATGCTTGCGATCCGCCAATTCCTTGAAGCGCTGGAACGCGGCATTGAACGCCTCTTCCGAGTCGAACTCGATGTTCAGCGCGGTAAACCGCTGGCGCAACGCATTGCGCCCGGAGAGTTTGCCCAAGGTCAGCTTATTGGCGTTCCAGCCCACATCCTCGGCGCGCATGATCTCGTAGGTCTCGCGGTGCTTGAGCACGCCGTCCTGATGGATGCCGGATTCGTGCGCAAACGCGTTGGCGCCGACGATGGCCTTGTTCGGCTGCACCGGGTAACCGGTGATGCTGGAAACCAGCTTGGAAGTCGGCACGATCTGCGTGGTATCGATGCGCGTGTCGAGGTTGAATATGTCGCGGCGCGTCCTTATCGCCATCACCACTTCTTCCAGCGAGGCATTGCCGGCACGTTCGCCCAAACCGTTGATGGTGCATTCAACCTGGCGCGCGCCGTTCATCACGGCGGACAGGGAGTTTGCCACCGCCAAGCCCAGATCGTTGTGGCAATGCGTGGACCAGACCACCTTATCCGAATTCGGCACGCGCGCGATCAATTCCCTGATGCGTTCGCCCCATGCGGCGGGAATCGAATAGCCCACCGTATCCGGCACGTTCAGCGTTTTCGCACCGGCCCGGATCACCGCGTCGAACACGCGTATCAAAAAGTCCATGTCCGAGCGCACCGCATCCTCGGCGGAAAATTCCACGTCATCGGTATATTCCAACGCCCACTTCACCGCACTGACCGCGCGCTCGACCACCTGATCCTCGCTCATGCGCAACTTGTGCTGCATGTGGATCGGGCTGGTGGCGATGAAGGTATGAATGCGCCCCGACTTGGCCGGCTGGATCGCCTCGCCAGCGCGGCGCACGTCGTTCTCGCCGGCGCGCGCCAGCGAGCATACCGTGGAGTTTTTAACGGTTTCGGCGACCGCCTTCACCGCCTCGAAATCACCCGGGCTGGCGGCGGCGAAGCCCGCCTCGATCACGTCCACGCCGAGCTTTTCCAACTGGCGCGCGATGCGCACTTTCATTTCCCGGGTCATCGCCGCACCTGGGCTCTGCTCGCCGTCGCGCAACGTGGTGTCAAAAATAATCAATTTGTCTGTCATTTTATTTGGCATGCTGTACTCCGAATAGGTTAAACCTGCGCAACCGATGGTCGGTTTGCGCGCTCACTTCGAAATGTGGTGTGTGATTAGCGCGCGCCGCGCAGCAGCAGCGCAGCCAGCAGGCTGAACGTGGATTGAAGTGTTGCGATGTGCGTGGAGAAATGCATAGGGGCGAATATTACCAGTTTTACCGCGTCATGCAATGGGCTGTTGTTTTTTGCGCAGACGCCACAGCCACAGCACATAGCCGGACAGCGCATAACCCAAAAACAGCACAAACAGCACGCCGGGGGGATAGCTGGAAACCAAGATGAAAAACAGCGCGACCAGAAAGATCATGATGAACGGCACGCTCTTGCGCATGTTCAGATCCTTGAAACTGTAGAACGGCAGGTTGCTGACCATGCTCAATCCCACAAATACGGTCAGTGCCGCCGCATACCAGCGCACTTCCTGCCCGGTAAAATGATTTTCCAGCATCACCCAGACGAACCCCGCCACCAAAGCGGCGGCAGCCGGGCTGGGCAAACCCTGAAAATAGCGTTTATCGACCACGTCGATGTTGGTGTTGAAGCGCGCCAGGCGCAACGCGGTGGCGGCGCAATAAATGAATGCGGCAAACCAGCCCCACTTGCCCAGCCCTTTCAATGCCCATTCATACATCACCAGCGCGGGCGCGACGCCAAACGAAACCATGTCGGACAGGCTGTCATATTCCGCGCCGAACTCGCTCTGCGTGTGCGTCAGCCGCGCCACGCGCCCATCCAGCCCGTCCAGCACCATCGCGATGAAAATCGCGACCGCCGCAAACTCAAACTTGTTGTTCATCGCCTGCACGATGGCATAGAAGCCGGCGAATAGTGCGCCGGTGGTAAATAAATTGGGCAGCAGATAAATGCCGCGCCTGCGCAGGTTCATCGGCTTGCGGGTATCGAATTCGTCCATGCGCCCATTATCCATGTATTCAGGCTATCAGCTTTGGGGAAGAATTGCCAAGATAGTAGTTGTCGCCGACACCTTGTCGCCGATGCTGACCTTCACGCTGGCATCCAGCGGCAGGTACACATCCACGCGCGAACCGAAGCGGATAAAGCCGTAGCGCTGGCCGCGCGCCAGCGTGTCTCCCGCCTTGACGTAGCACAGGATGCGCCGCGCGATCAGCCCGGCCACCTGGACAAAGGTCACGACCTGTCCGTCTGCGGTCTTCAGTACCACCGCATTGCGCTCATTCTCCGAAGAAGCCTTGTCGAGATCGGCATTCACAAACTTGCCGGGGAAATACTGCACATTTTCAACTGTGCCGTCCGCCGGGCTGCGGTTGGAATGCACGTTGAACACGTTCATAAATACGCTGATCAGGATCGCGTCGCGTTGCCCGTACGGATCCTGCGCACGCTCGACCTTGATGACGCGCCCATCGCACGGCGACAGCACCGCACCGGCATCCAGCGGGATATCGCGCGGAGGATCGCGGAAAAATTGCACCACGAACAACACGACGATCCACGCCACCAGTTCGGGGATACCGCCGGTAATGCCGGATAGCAACAATGCGATGGCAATGGCACCAAACAGGAACGGCCAACCCTCGCGGGCGATGATGGGATGGGGGTAGTTTTTCATAGGGGAATAGGTGCTGAGAGGCTAGGGGCTAGAGGCTGGGGGGCTAACCCCTGATCTCTAGCCCCTGCTTTCTAGTTTTTAGATTGGTCAACCAGCTTGTTCTTGCCGATCCACGGCATCATGGCGCGCAGCTTGCCGCCCACGACTTCAATCGGATGCTCGGCGTTCAAACGGCGGCGCGCGGTCATTTCCGGATAGTTGGTGCGGCCTTCCAGGATGAACTGCTTGGCGTAGGAACCGTTCTGGATGTTCTTCAGGCATTCCTTCATCGCCGCGCGCGCCTGCTCGGCGATCACGCGCTGGCCGGTCACATATTCGCCGTATTCCGCGTTGTTGGAAATCGAGTAGTTCATGTTGGCGATACCGCCTTCGTACATCAGGTCGACGATCAGCTTGAGTTCATGCAGGCATTCGAAGTAGGCCATTTCCGGCGCGTAGCCCGCTTCGGTCAGCGTCTCGAAACCGGCCTTGACCAGCTCCACCGCACCGCCGCACAACACGGCCTGTTCGCCGAACAGATCGGTCTCGGTTTCTTCGCGGAAGTTGGTCTCGATCACGCCGCCCTTGGTGCCGCCGTTGGCTGCCGCATAGGACAGCGCGATGTCTTTCGCCTTGCCGGATTTGTCCTGATACACCGCGATCAGTGTCGGCACGCCGCCGCCCTTGAGGTATTCGGAACGCACGGTATGGCCGGGGCCCTTCGGCGCGATCATGATCACGTCCACATCGGCGGGTGGCACGATCTGATTGTAGTGGATATTGAAACCATGCGCGAACGCGAGGGCTGCACCTGCTTTCAGGTTCTGCGCCACATCGGCGTGATATACCTCCGGCATGGTCTCATCCGGCAACAACATCATCACCACATCGGCGTTTTTCACCGCATCCGCGATTCCGGCGACCTTGTGCCCGGCGGCCTCGGCCTTGGCCCAGGATGCGCCGCCCTTGCGTAGCGCGACGGTCACGTTCACTCCGGATTCCTTCAGGTTCTGCGCATGCGCATGGCCCTGCGAACCGTAGCCGATGATGGTTACTTGCCTGCCCTTGATCAGGGAAAGGTCTGCGTCTTTGTCGTAATAAACTTTCATGTTGCCCTCTTTCACAAAAAATTAAAAATCCAAAATCAAAGTTTCAAAATCCGGTCGCCGCAGCCGATGCCGGAAGCACCGGTGCGCACCGTTTCCAGAATCAGGTCGCGGCCGATCTTTTCCAGCAGACTGTCCAGCTCGGCGCATGAGCCGGTCAACTCGATGGTGTAGGTGTGATCCGTCGTATCGATGATGCGCCCGTGAAAAGTATCCGCCATGCGTTTCAATTCTTCACGCGCAGCACCTTCGGCGCGCACCTTGACCAGCATCAGTTCACGCTCCAGATGTTCGCCCTCGCTCAAATCCATCAACGCCGCGACATCCACCAGCTTGTTGAGCTGCTTGTTGATCTGTTCGATGACCGCATCCGAACCGCTGGTGACGATGGTCATGCGCGACAAGGTCGGGTCTTCGGTCGGCGCAACCGACAGCGACTCGATGTTGTAGCCGCGCGCCGAGAACAGCCCCGCCACGCGCGACAGCGCACCTGCCTCGTTCTCCATCAACAGAGAGATGATATGCCGCATTATAGTTGCTCCGACAGAATGATTTCCGACAAACCCTTGCCGCCGGGAACCATCGGGAACACGTTCTCCGTCGGGTCGGTGCGGAAATCCATGAACACCAGATCGTTCTTGCGCGCGAACGCTTCCTTCAACGCCGGCTCGACATCCGCAGGCTTTTCGATGCGCATCCCGACATGCCCGAATGCCTCGGCCAGCCTGACAAAATCCGGCAGCGCGTTCATGTAGGTCTCGGAATAACGGTTGCCGTGGAAGAACTCCTGCCACTGCCGCACCATGCCCAGATAGCCGTTGTTGAGCGCGATAATCTTGATCGGCAGGCGGAATTGCTTGCAGGTGGACAGCTCCTGAATATTCATCTGGATACTGCCTTCGCCGGTCACGCAGGCCACCGTCGCGCCGGGATTGACCATCTGCACGCCCATCGCCGCAGGCAGGCCGAAGCCCATCGTGCCCAGCCCGCCGGAAGTGATCCAGCGGCGCGGCTTGTCAAATTTGTAATATTGCGCCGTCCACATCTGGTGCTGCCCGACGTCGGTCGTGATGAACGCATCGCCGCCGGTGATCTCATGCAACTTCTCGATCACGAATTGCGGCTTGATGATCTCGGAGGAATTCTTGTAGCGCAGCCCGCCGCCGATGGCGCGCCACTCGTCCACCTGCTTCCACCATGCGGCCAGAGCCGCCGGGCTGGGCGCCTGCCTGCCGCCGCGCAACACGCCGAGCAATTCGTCGAGCACCAGCCTGACGTCGCCGACGATGGGCAAGTCCACCTTGACGCGCTTGGCGATCGAGGAAGGGTCGATATCGATGTGGATGATCTTGCGCGGTACTTGCGCAAAGTGTTCGACGTTGCCGATCACGCGGTCGTCGAAACGCGCCCCGACTGCCAGCAGCACATCGCAATGCTGCATCGCCATGTTTGCTTCATAGGTGCCGTGCATGCCCAGCATCCCGACAAAATGTTTGTCGCTGGCCGGGAAACCGCCCAGGCCCATCAGCGTGTTGGTGCAGGGAGAATCCAGCAAACGTACCAGATCGGCCAATTGCGCGGACGCGTCGGACAGCACCACACCACCGCCCGCGTAGATCATCGGCCGCTTGGCCTCCAGCAACATCTGCGCAGCCTGCCTGATCTGCCCGCTGTCGCCCTTACTCACCGGGTGATAGGAGCGGATAGACACGCTGGCCGGATATTCGAAGGTGGTTTTATGGTTGGAAACATCCTTGGGAATATCCACCAGCACCGGGCCGGGACGGCCGGACTTGGCGAGATAGAACGCCTTCTTGATGGTCGAGGCGATATCCTTCACGTCCTTGACCAGGAAATTGTGCTTCACGCACGGGCGGGTGATGCCCACCGCATCGACTTCCTGAAACGCATCTTCGCCGATCGCAAAGGTCGGCACCTGGCCGCTGATGACCACCATCGGCGTGGAATCCATGTAAGCGGTCGCGATGCCGGTCACCGCATTGGTCAGCCCCGGCCCGGAGGTGACCAGCGCCACGCCCACCTTGTCGGAAGAGCGTGCGTAGCCGTCGGCCGCATGCACCGCAGCCTGCTCGTGGCGCACCAGCACATGCTTGACCTTGTCCTGCTTGAACAGCTCGTCATAAATGAACAACACCGCCCCGCCGGGATAGCCGAACACATATTCGACCTGCTCCTCCTGCAAACAGCGGATCAATATCTCCGCTCCGGTCAACTCCATCACAAACACCTTAGATATATGCCAATAAAGAACCGCGTAAGATAAAGGCTGGCGGCGTTTTGGTCAACTAAAAACCCAAGCAAATTGAACTGAATATGTGGCGTGAGGCGCGCCGCTATTGGCTTGTGGCTGCATTACTCTGATTTAATTTAGCGCTGGCGATCAGATCGACAGCATCAATTCATATATTTCGGCATATGGTTATGCAGCGAGCATTGCTGTTATGTTGCGGGCTATGTGTTTGGAGCCTTACGTGTTAGTTAGACGCGGGTAAGTACATTGAAACTTTTCCGATACTTCTGTAGTCTTATGCGCACTATAAAAGATATGGTTCCGAAAGCAGCAGATTTTTACAGGTGCTTTGGCATCCAAAGTGCCAATCCGCTGGCGCACCAGAGCGCGGATACAATTGTTTGACGATTAACTTCAGGAGGCTACAGATGCAATACCAAACCCAAACCGCAACACCTATCGGCGCAATCGCAACCGAACAGAACAAGGTTTTGCGCAACACCTACATGATGCTGGCGCTGACCATGATCCCGACCATCATCGGCGCGTTCGTCGGCACATCCATCAACTTCTCTTTCATGGCCGAACACCCGATCATGGGCGCGTTGCTGATGTTCGGTGCGATGATGGGCATGCTGTTTGCCGTCAGCGCATTGCGCAACAGCGTATGGGGCATTGCCGCCCTGCTCGGTTTCACCCTCGTGGCGGGTGTATTCCTCGGCCCGATCCTGCAAGTGGCGCTGCATCTGAAAAACGGCGCGCAACTGGTGGGCATGGCCGCGGGCGGCACCGGCATCATCTTCTTCTCATTGGCGACCATCGCCACCGTGACCAAGAGGGATTTCAGCTTCATGGGCAAGTTCCTGTTCATCGGGCTGATCCTGCTGATCATCGCGTCGCTGGCCAACCTGTTTTTCCAGATCCCCGCGCTGGCGCTGACCATTTCCGCGATTGCCGTGATGATTTTTTCGGCCTACATCCTGTTTGATATCAGCCGCATTGTGCATGGCGGCGAAACCAACTACCTGATGGCGACGCTGGCGCTGTACATGGACATCTACAACATCTTCATCAGCCTGCTGCAACTGCTGATGGCATTCAGCGGTGAACGCGATTAACTGAGTATGCGTCCAATTGAGCATGCGTCGGAAAAGGCGGCCAAATGGCCGCCTTTTTTATGTTTTTACGCCAGTCGCTTGAACGGCTTGCCGGTCGCTGACAAACCGCGATTGTCGGCAATCGGAAGCGCGTGATATTCTCGAGCATTCTGAAAACCCCCTGAAAAAAGCCCAAGCCATATGTCCGTATCCATCAAGACCCCGCAAGAAATCGAGAAAATGCGCATAGCCGGACGCCTGACCGGCGAAGCACTCGACTACATCACACCATTCGTCAAGGCGGGCGTGACAACCAATGAGCTGGACAAGTTGTGCCATGACTACATCGTCGATATGCAACATGGCATCCCCGCGCCGCTCGACTATGCGCCGCAGGGGCATACGCCCTACCCGAAATCGATCTGCACCTCGATCAACCATCAGGTGTGCCACGGCGTGCCGGGCGACAAGGCGCTCAAGAACGGCGACATCGTGAATCTGGACATCACCGTCATCAAGGACGGCTACCACGGCGACAGCAGCCGGATGTTTTACGTCGGCGAGCCGTCGATCCAAGCCCGGCGGCTCTGCGAGATCACCTGGCAGGCGCTATGGCGCGGCATACGCATGGTCAGGCCGGGTGCCTATCTGGGCGACATCGGCCATGCCATCCAGAGCTTCGTCGAGCCGCTCGGTTACAGCGTGGTGCGCGAGTTCTGCGGGCACGGCATCGGCAAACATTTCCATGAAGCGCCGCAAGTGTTGCATTACGGCAGACCGAAGACCGGATTGGTGCTCGAAGCCGGCATGATTTTCACCATTGAGCCGATGATCAATGCCGGCAAGGCGGCGATCAAACATCTCGGCGACGGCTGGACCGTGGTCACCAAGGATCACAGCCTGTCGGCGCAATACGAACACACCATCCTCGTCACCGATACCGGCTTCGAAGTGTTGACCGTTTCCGATGGCTGCCCTCCCCCTCCCCCTCTACCCTGATGGAACTGCTAGTCATTGGTCATGATGATGTGGCCGCGCTGCGTGAGTCGTTGCGCAACGACCGTGCGGTGCTGGAGCAGAACTTCCTGAAACACAACAACGCGGCGCGTTTGCTCGCCGCGCACACCCGGCTAATCGACCGCTACTTGCGCCGCGTCTGGCGGCAACTCGCGATGCCCCGACGCATCACCCTGGCCGCGGTGGGCGGCTACGGACGCTGCAAGCTATACCCCAGATCGGACATCGACCTGCTGATCCTGCTGGATGCCGAACCGGATGATGCCTTGCAGCAACAATTGCATCAGTTGATCAGAGTGTTATGGGATATCGGGCTGGAAGTCGGCCACAGCGTGCGCACCGTCGGGCAATGCATCAAGGAATCCGCCGACATCACCGTGCAAACCAACCTCCTCGAAGCGCGCCTGGTCTGCGGCAACAAGGAACTTTTTAATGAATTGTGCGCTAGCGTGCAACAGCACCTCGACCTGCGCGCCTTTTATCTTGCCAAGCTGCAAGAGCAACAGCGGCGCCACGCGCGCTACGCGGAAGCCGATTACAATCTGGAACCAAACCTGAAGGAAAGCCCGGGCGGCCTGCGCGATTTGCAGACTGTCACCTGGATCGCACGTGCGGCGGGGCTGGGAACGCACTGGAGCGAGCTCGCGCGAATCGGGCTGCTCACGACTGCCGAGGCGCGCCAAATTGCGCGCCATAGCGCGCTGCTGGCAACACTGCGCGCCCGTTTGCATTACCTCGCCAAGCGGCACGAAGACCGCCTGCTGTTCGATTTTCAAACGCTGCTCGCCGAGCAGCTGGGTATCAACGCCTCGGCCAACCGCCGCTCGAGCGAGCATCTGATGCAGCGTTACTATCGCACCAAACTGGCGGTGCGCCAGTTCAACACCCTCATGCTGCAAAACCTGCATGATTATTTGTTCCACGAAGCGCCGGCGCAACGCACGCTGAACGAGCGCTTCAGGATTGTCGGCACGCTGCTGGAGATCCGCGATGAGCAGTTATTCGAACACACCCCGGAAGCAATATTCGAGCTGTTCCTGCTGATGGAACAACATAGCGAACTGACCGATCTCAGCGCAAAGACACTGCGCGCGCTGTGGCGCGCGCAGCACCGGGTCGATGCGTCGTTCCGCCGCAACCCGTTGAACCGCGCATGCTTCATGGAAATCCTGCGCCAGCCGCACGGAGTGTTGCACGCGCTGCGGCGCATGAATCAGTACGGCATACTCGGCCGTTATCTGCCCGCCTTCGGGCGCATCGTCGGACAGATGCAGCATGACCTGTTCCACGTTTATACGGTGGACGAACATATCCTGATGGTGGTACGCAACCTGCGCCGCTTCGCCGCACCGGAACATGCGCAGGAAATCCCGCTGTGCAGCAAACTGATGGGCGAATTCGCCCGCCCGGAAGTGCTGTATGTCGCCGGGCTGTTTCATGACATCGCCAAGGGGCGCGGCGGCGACCATTCACAACTGGGCAAGAAGGATGCGCGCGCGTTCTGCGTGCAGCACCAACTCAGCGGCACCGACACCAACCTGATCGTGTGGCTGGTCGAGCACCACCTCATCCTTTCCGCCACCGCGCAGAAGCAGGATCTGTCCGACCCGGAAGTGATCGCAGGTTTTGCCGGCAAGATCAAAAACGACCGTTATCTGGTCGCGCTGTACCTGTTGACCGTCGCGGATGTACGCGGCACCAGCCCGCAAATATGGAACGCATGGAAAGCCAAGCTGATGGAAGACCTGTTCCTGCTGGCACGCCGCTACCTGAGCGATGGCAAGGTTGCCGACCAGCTCGGGGAAATCCGCCGCGCAACGGCGGATGCGCTTAACCATTATGCGCTGCAACCCGATTCCTACCAATTGCTATGGGCGCAACTCGATGACAGCTATTTCCTGGATCATGCGCCGCAGGAGATCGCTTGGCATACCCGCCTGTTGGCATTCAAGGTCAACGCCGCCGCGCCTATCGTAAAAGCGCGCATCAGCCGCGCCGGGGAGGGTTTGCAGGTGATGGTGTATTGCCCGGACCAGCGCGCCCTGTTCGCGCGTATTTGTAATTTTTTCGCGCGCATGAATTACACTATTGTCGAGGCCAAGATCCACACCACACAGCACGGCTACGCGCTGGACAGTTTCCAGATCATGGAAGCTGCGCGCGGCGGTACGGCATACCGCGACATCATGACCTACATCGAATTCGAATTGGCGCAACAAATCGCACAGGCCAAGCCGATTGTGCTCGCCACGCCCGGGCGCGTCAGCCGGCAGCTCAAGCATTTTCCCATCAGCACTGAGGTCGAGATCAAACCGGACAACAAGGGAATGTATGTGCTGTCGCTGGTTGCCGGAGACCGTCCCGGCCTGCTGGCACGCTTCGCACTGATTCTGGATGCCCACGACATCCGCCTGCATCGCGCCAAAATCAATACGCTGGGCAGCCGCGCGGAAGACGTATTCTGGGTAAGCGGAAAACGGCTAGCGGATGCCGATGAAACCAGATGTTTTCTTGATGAGTTGCTGGAAAAAATTTAAACGACAGGGGCGTGATTTGTTACGCCCCTGCCACTAATCTTTTTTCCCAAGTTGATCGGTCATCTTCAAATCGCCTAGCGTCAGGTACGCGTCCGGTTTGACCTGCTCGCTTGCTGGCCCGGCCTGAACGGTGGCGACCTTGTTCCCATCCGCCAGCTTCACGGCAGACCGAGCGGGTTGGTTAGCCTTGGCAAGCTGCACCGGCACCGGTTGCGGTGCATGAAACAAGTGCAGCGAAAACCCGATGAATGCGACCATGGCCGCAACCAGACCGGCACCTTTCGCCAGCCAGACAAATGTCTCTTTCTTGCGCAGGCGCGCCATCAACTGAAGCGTGGCTATTTCGGCGCACGACTGCTCGATTTTCGCACGAAGCCGGATACTCTCCTGCTTGTCCAACTCGGCGCGCTGCTGCTCGACCAGCATTTTGTCTTTTTCCAGTGCCGCCCTGTTTTGCGCCGCTACGCTGGCATGCCGTTCGGCAACTTCGCGCTCATTCAATGCAGCGCAGGCTTGAGCTTCGGAATTCACCCTCAATTCGATTTCAGCCAGCACCCGCTGCTCGATTTCCAATCTTTCCTGCTGCTGTTCCAGCAAGGCTTTTTCCTGCTCATACTGGCGCAGGGCGGCCTGCTCGGCCTGTTCCGCAACACTGACCCGTTGATGCGCCGCATCATACGCGGCCTGCTCGGCTTGCCGCCGCGCCTGTTCCGTTTGAACCGCCAGTTGTTCTTCGGCAACACGCTGCCCGGCAGCTTCGGCGACAGCCCGCACGATTTCCACGCGTTGCCGTTTGGCTGTCTCGATGACTCCCTTGGCGCGCTCCATGGCAGCCTGTTCTGCGGCAACTTTTTCCTGTTCGGCCTGAACCGCCAGACGCTCCTCCTCAACACGCGCCAGCATGATTCGCTCCGCTTCATTCGCCAGCGAATGGCGCTGCGCGATTTGCGCCAGCAATTCATTCACATGATCGAGGTGGCGTTGTTCCTGTTCGAGTAATTGGGTTTCGATCTGCTCGCGCTGCCTGGCAACCAATGCCGCCTTTTCTTCGGCTTCGGCGCGCTTGCGCGCGACAACTGTCGCCTGCGCTTCGCAACGCAGACGTTCCTGTTCCGCTTCGGCAGCCTTGCGCTCCTCTGCGACACGCAGCTTCGCCATGTTTTCCGCGCGTGTCATCGCCGTATCGCGCGCCTGTTCCGCTTCGGCAATCTGCTTGCTGAAAGCCACCGTAGCCAGCGCTTCGGCACGAATTTTTTCTTCCTCGGTCTTGATGGCCTTGCTTTCGGCTTCCGCCCGAACCTTGGCCATGTTCATGGCCCGCTTGGCCGCCCGCTCCAGGTTTTGCGCATCCAGACGGGCCTGCTCATTCAGCTTCTTGGTCGCCTCGGCCATTTCCTTGGCGAGCTTTTCGAGCTCGATGCGCTCGTTGTTTGCCTCGATGGCGCGCTGCTCAATAGCCGTGCGCTCCTCAATCATGGCGAGTGTGCGCTTCTCGGTTTCGGTGTTCAGTTCGGCTAGACGGCACTCTTCCCGCAATGCTGCAGCGCGTTCATTTGCCGCTGCGATCTCGTGGGCTTCCGCCTGCAACTTCATATCCAGCTCGTGTGCCGCATTCAATTCCGCCTCGGCGCGCTGTTGCGCGAGCACCACCAGATCCATCTCGGCCTGCAGTTTGTGCGCGGCGGCCTGATTGGCTATGGTTTCGGCAGCCAGCCGATCCCTTGCCTCCAGCTCCAATTGGCGCAACGCAGCGTTGGTTTCCTCCTGCTGGCGCAGTAATTTTTTGTCGACATCGGTCTGGGACAACAACAATGCGGCCGCTTCCTGTTCCGCCTTGAGTTTGCGTTCTGCCGCCGCCAGCGCTATCGCCTCCGCTTCGGCATGTTTCTTTGCCGCCTCGTATGCCAAGCGTTCGTTGCGCTCTCTCACTTCGGCATCAGCCCTTGCCTTATCCTCGGTAAGTTTACGTTGCACGGCAGCCTCTGCGGCAGCCTGATCCGCCGCCGCGCGCGCCTGCGCAGCCTGCTCGGCATCGCGATAGGAAGCAAGCCGCGCCTCGATCTCATTCAACGCAAGCGCTTCGGCGCGCGACCTTGCATCCGCCGCCTCGGCAGCAGCCTGCTCGGCCTTGAGCTTGGACGCCGCCAGCGCGACAACCTGCTGTTCCTTGGTGATCTTGTCTTCAACGGCTTGCGAGATAGCCTTGTCTGTCGATTCCTTTTCCAGGATAAGTTTGGCAAATTCCTGTTCCATCCTGGCGCGATTTTCCGCTGCTTGGGCGGCGCGCTGTTCGGCTTCGACACGCCGGTGTCTCTGTTCCATTTCGCGCTGTTCGATTTCCGCCCGGCTTTTTATCGCGCGCACTTCTTCGGCTTCGCCTTCCACCCGCTGCACGGCCATGTCCCGCAACTGGGACTCGAGCCGGTATTTTTCTTCCGCGTGGTTCTTTTGCGCCTGTTCGGCCGCAAGGCGCTCCGCCCTGGCCCGCTCGGCGCGCGCCACGGTTTCGGAGATAGCCATCTGCATGTGATGGATCTCGGCCTCGGCGCGCAACTGGGCATCCTGTTCCGCTTTGCGTTGCTGCTCGATCAGCGCCGCCAGTTCGCGCTCCATTTTGGTCTTGCTCTCGGCGGCGGCGCGCACGCTTTGCTCGTGCTCAAACCGCTGGTTCAATTCCTCCTGTGCCTGCTGTTCGGCGCGCAACCTTGCCTGATTTTCTTCCTGAAGCCGCAACTCGCAAGCCAACTTTTCCTGTAACTCGCGCGCCAGTTTCTTCTCTGCCTCGAGCTTGGTCCTGACCATTTCGGCGTGCCTCGCCACATCCTGGCAGTTGGCTTCAATCTGTGCGGCCAGATCCATCTCGGTCCGGGCGCGCGCCTCAGCCACCGCCCGCGCATGTGCATCGGCACGGGCGCGCGCCTGCGCGGAAAGACTCGCCTCCGTTTCGGCCTCCAGACGCGCGCGCGCCTCCTGGATGGCTTGCGACTCGGCGATATACTCCTCGTTGCCGTTGGTGACTAAGCGGATATTGGCTGGTTTTGACATGGCGTTACCCCCGTGGTGACCGATGCACGCATCGCACCGATTTTTGACTCATTGCATATATTGCCAAGATAACAGCTTGGATGGCAAGCAAAACGCAGAATAGCGCGGGGAAATCCGGCTATTTCAGGCGAAGGAAACCTGCAAACTACAGGCCGCTGAGTACCTTGAGGTGCGCCAGCGCGCTCCGCCCCAGCGCGGGCAGTTCATACCCGCCTTCCAGAACCGATACGATACGGCCCTGCGCGTATTTTCCGGCGACCCTCTTCAACTCCTCCGTCACCCATGTGTAATCGGGTTCGGCCAGCCGGAGCATCGCCATGTCGTCATCGCGGTGCGCGTCGAACCCCGCCGAGATCAGCAGCAGTTCCGGTCGAAAGCGTTCCAGCGCGGGCAGCCAGTGCCGCGTGACGGCGGCGCGGAATTCCTCCCCACCCGATCCGGCGGCAAGCGGCACGTTGATGATATGCTCGTTGCCGCTGTCGGCGCCGCAATACGGGTAGAACGGGTGCTGAAACGTGGAGCACAGCATCACGCGCGGCTCGTCGTGAAAGATGTTTTCCGTGCCGTTGCCGTGATGCACGTCGAAGTCCGCGATTGCGACGCACTGCAGGCCATGCTGCTCCAGCGCGTGCGCCGCGCCGACGGCGACGTTGTTGAAAATGCAGAAGCCCATCGCGCGCGCGCGTTCGGCATGATGGCCGGGCGGGCGGATGTTGCAGAAAGCGTTTTCGGCCTTGCCCGCCATCACCAGGTCGACGCCCAGCACTGCGGCTCCGGCAGCGCGCAATGCAGCCGGATAGCTGAACGGGTTCATCGCCGTGTCGCCGTCGAGCTGCACGATGCCGTGCTGTGGCGCCGCTGATTCGATAGCATCAACATAGCCCGCATCATGCACGCGCAACAACTGCGCGCGCGTCGCTTCCGGCGCCTCGTGGCGCTGCAAGTAATCCAGCAGCCCGGACGCGATCAACTGATCCTCGATGGCATGGATGCGCGCCGGGGATTCCGGATGGTAATCGCCCATATCGTGCTTGAGGCAGAGCGGATGGCTGATGTAGGCGGTTTGCATGTTATCGGGTTAGCTATCAAGTGGTTTTGTAGGCTGCGGGTAAGCAACGCGAACCCCAGCATGCTCAATGTAGGCAAATGCTGGGGTTCGTGCGTCACCGCCAGCCTACCGCAATGCATGAACGGTGCGACACCAATGGCGCAGTGCTATCATACCCAACATCTTCACCATCGGAGGAGAAACGTCATGGGCAAGCACTACCTCAACACCCTGTTCGCTCCCAAATCGGTCGCAGTTTTCGGCGCGAGCGACCGCCCCGACTCGGTCGGCCAGATCGTGTTCCAGAACATGCTGGAAAGCGGCTTTCAGGGCGCGCTGTATCCGGTCAACGCAAAAAACCCCCAGGTGCAAGGCAAACGCGCCTACGCCCGTATCGCCGACATCAATGAGCCGGTGGAACTGGCGGTGATCGCCACGCCGCCGCAGACCGTGCCGGGCATCATCGAAGAATGCGGCATCCACGGCGTGAAGGCGGCGGTCATCATCACCGCCGGATTCGGCGAGGCCGGTGCGGCAGGTGCGGCATTGGAAAAGGAACTGCTGGAGGCCGCGCACCGCTACAAAATCCGCCTGATCGGCCCGAATTGCCTGGGCGTGATGCGCCCGTCCATCGGCCTGAACGCCACCTTCAACAAGGGCGGCGCGAACATCGGCAACATCGCCTTCGTATCGCAGTCCGGTGCACTGTGCACCGCGATCCTCGACTGGGCGAAAAGCAACGATGTCGGCTTCTCCAGCGTGGTGTCGATGGGCTCCTCGACCGACGTGGATTTCGGCGAAATCCTCGATTATCTGGTGTCCGACCCCAATACCCACAGCATCCTGATGTACATCGAAGGCATCCGCAACGCGCGCTTCTTCATGAGCGCCATGCGTGCCGCCGCGCGCATCAAGCCGGTGCTGCTGGTCAAGGTAGGCCGCCATGCGGCCGGCTCCAAGGCGGCGATGTCGCACACCGCATCGCTGGTCGGCGCGGACGACGTGTTCGATGCGGCGGTGAGCCGCGTCGGCGTGGTGCGCGTGCAGAGCGTCACGCAATTGTTCACCGCCGCCAAGGCGCTGTCGTGCGGCTTCCGCCCGGTCGGCGACCGCCTCGCGATCGTCACCAACGGCGGCGGCCCCGGCGTGATGGCGACCGACCGCGCCGTCGACCTGGGGCTCTCGATCGCCACGCTGTCGGATGCCACCGTCGAATACCTCAACCAGTATTTGCCGCCGAACTGGCCGCACGCCAACCCGGTGGACATCATCGGCGACGCGCAGGCGGACCGTTACCACCATGCGGTCAAGGCCTGCCTCGAGGACGACAACGTGGACGGCGTGCTGGCGATCCTCACGCCGCAGGCGATGACCAAACCGCTGGAATCGGCGCAGGTGCTGATCGACCTGGCCAACACCCACAGCAAGCCGCTGCTGACCTGCTGGATGGGCGATGCGCAAGTGGCGGCGGCGCGCGATGCATTTACCGAAGCGCACCGCCCGCATTTCCGCACGCCGGAACCGGCGGTGGAAGTGTTCTCGCACCTGTCCGCCTACTACCGCAACCAGAAGCTGCTGATGCAGATGCCCGGCCCGTTCTCGCACCATGTCGAGCCGGATGTGGAAAGCGCGCGGCTGATCATCGAGGGCGCGATGCAGGAACACCGCAAGGTGCTGACCGAGATGGAATCCAAGGCGCTGCTGTCGGCGTTCAACATCCCCGTGGCGCGCACCATGGTCGCGCATTCGCCCAACGAGGCGCTGCTGATCGCGCAGCAGCTCGGTTTCCCCGTGGCGATGAAAATCAACTCGCCCGACATCTCGCACAAGACCGACGCCGGCGGCGTGGTGCTCAACCTGAACAACGCCCACGAGGTGCGCGCCGCCTACCAGCACATCATCGACAACGTACAGCACAACCGCCCCAACGCGAAAATGGACGGCGTTTCCATCGAGCCGATGATCGTCAAGCCGAACGGCCGCGAGCTGATGATCGGCGTGACCAGCGACCCGGTGTTCGGCCCGGTGATCACCTTCGGCGCGGGCGGCACAGCGGTCGAGATCATGGGCGACCGCGCCGTCGCGCTGCCGCCGCTGAACAAATTCCTGGTCAGCGAACTGATCGGCGAGACGCGCATCGCCAAGATGCTCGGCGCCTTCCGCAACATGGCGCCGGCCAACATGTGCGCGCTGGAAGACGTGCTGCTGCGCGTGTCGGAAATGGTGTGCGAACTGCCGCTGCTCAAGGAAATGGACATCAACCCGCTGATCCTCGACGAGAACGGCGCGCTGGCCGCCGACGCGCGCGTGGTGGTGGAATACCGCCAGCCCAGCGCCGACCGCTACGCGCACATGGCGATCTATCCCTACCCCACGCAACTGGTCAACCAGTGGCAGCTCGCCGACGGCACCGACATCACGATCCGCCCGATCCGCCCGGAAGACGCCGAACTGGTAAAGCGTTTCGTGCATGACCTGTCGGAAGAGTCCAAATATTTCCGTTTCATGAACAGCATCCAGGAGCTCACCGAAACCATGCTGGTGCGCTTCACCCAGATCGATTACAGCAGGGAGATGGCGCTGATCGCCGTGACCACCGAACAGGGGCAGGAAGTCGAACTGGGCGTGGCGCGCTACGCGATCAACCCGGATGGCGCTTCCTGCGAATTCGCGCTGGTGGTCGCAGACAGCGTGCAGGGCAAGGGATTGGGACAGAAACTGATGGTCTCGCTGATGGAAGCCGCACGATCCTACAGGCTGTCGGTGATCGAAGGCGAAGTGCTGAGCAACAACCACAAGATGCTCAAACTGATGACCCGCCTCGGCTTCGCCATCAAAGCCAGCGAAGACGAGCCGACCATCGTGAAGGTAAGCAAACCGCTATAGTGCGTAGCTTGCGGGATGGCTGGAACGCAGTTCCCCCCATCCCGCAACGGGCATCAAAGCGCTATTTCCAAGGCCTGCGCCGCTTCCTTGAGCTTGTCCAGCGCCCCCTTGAAATCATACTGGGAAATAAATTCTTTGAGTTGGCCGGCGGCAATGTTCTGGCCGACTGCACCGAGCCGGTACGCAATGCCGTCCACAAGCTTGCACGCGCGTGAATCTCCGGTGGCCAGCAACGTGGCGAACTCCCGTAACTCGCCGGCAAGCGCCGCCATATCCACGAAGCTTCCCGGCGCCGCGCCTGCGGGCGGTTCGTAACCACTCATCGCGGCGGCTATCCGCTCCCGCAGGAGATTCAGCTCCTGCTCCATTTCATCCAGTGCATCTGCCAGGCCATCGGCTTTACCTTGCTTCAACATGCTCTCGACCATAGCGGCACACGCGGACATTTGGGTAGCGCCGATATTGCCTGCCACACCCTTGAAGGTGTGCGCTGCCCGCAAGGCGGTTTCAGCGTCGCCGCTTTCGATAGCGGCCCTGATGCGCGCCACGGTATCCGCCTGTGTTGCGCCGAAACGGATGATGAGTTTGCGCAACAGATCGACGTTGCCGCCCAAGTGCCGCAAGGCCTTGTCTGTTTCCAGTCCGGCAATATTCGGCGCCTCATCGCCATGCACCACCGCATCGTTTGGTTCGGCAACGGCAGCCGTCTTCAATTTAACCCAACACCCCAGCGTGGTGAAGAGCTGCCCGACATCTATGGGTTTTGCGATACAGCCGTTCATTCCGCATTCGAGGCATTTTTTCACGTCATCTTCGGTGGCATCGCCGCTCATGGCGAGAATCGGAAGATCGGCGAAGCGCCTGTCCGCCCGGATCTTGCGGGTAGCCTCGAAGCCGTCCATCACCGGCATCCGGCAATCCATCAGCACGGCAGCGTAGTCGGTCCGCCCGATTTTTTCAACAGCCTCGGCGCCGTTACCGGCCACATCGACACAAATGCCCCGCTTGCGCAGGATTTCCAGCATCAGCTTGCGGCTGAAAGCATCGTCATCCACCACAAGCAGGCGAACGTCGCATAGGCCTTTTTCCGTATCATGCCCGTTCATCAAAATACCGTTCATCGAAACTGCTGCCGGATGCCGTCATTTTTCAGAATGCCGTCATTTTTCAGCCTGGTCGTCGTTTGCAACCTGCGGCCTGGGCAACATCACGGAAACCGTCGTGGTATTGTTTTCATCCGAGGTGTTCATCGATATCTGCCCATGCTGGGTCTCGGCAATAAGCTTCGCCGAATAGGTGCCGATGCCGGTGCCGCCCGGTTTTCCGGCGGTGACAAATTTGTCGAAGAAACGCTCGCGAATCTCCCTGGGAACCGTGCCGGGATTGACCATGCTGATCATGGCGAGATCGTCAACGATATGCAGGTCGATCTTGATTGTATGCTTCGCGCCGGAAGCTTCCACGGCATTCTTGAATAAATTGCTGAACATCGAATAACACAGCAATTCGTCGCCCATTGCCTCAAATGCTTCATGCTCCTTGACCACCTTGCTGTTGGCCATAAACTGCACGGTGATGTTACGTGCATCCAGTTCGGATTTTTTCTCTTTGATGATGCGGTTTAGTATTTTCACGACATCGATTTTGCATGGATTGAATTCATATGTCCCCTGCTCCATCCGGTAAAGATCGAGCGACAAATTGACCATGTTGAGCACGCTATACGCGGATTGTTCGATGTCCTTGATGATTGACTTCTGATCCCGGGTAATCATGTCATCCTCGAGCAGCATCGAAGAAAAATTGATGATGCCGCCGATCGGGTTCTTCATGTCGTGGCGGGCGATACGATCAACTTCCTCGCGCAGGCGGGTATTCTCCTCGAGGGCGGCATGGCTCTTCAGCAGTTCCTGGTGGTTGCGCCTGGTTTCTTCGAGCAAACGCTTCAGCCTGATGTGGGTGCCGATGCGCGCCTTGAGGATAAGCGGATCGGAAGGCTTGGTCACGAAGTCCACCGCGCCGACTTCAAACCCGTGTACCAGATCGGTCGCCTCGTTCATGGCGGTAAGAAAAATAACCGGAATATCGGCGGTGGCCTTGTTTGCCTTGATCCGGCGGCACACCTCGAAACCGTCCATCTTCGGCATTATCACATCGAGCAGGATAAGATCGGGGGTTTTTCCAGACCCCAGAATTTCCAGCGCCCGCTCCCCGCTGTTGGCCACATTGACGCGGTATTCGTCCTCGAGCAGCTCGACCAGCACATCCAGATTTTCCGGCACGTCATCGACTACCAGCAAGTTCGCCTTATGCGGCATTTTCTTGAAGTCATCGGTCAACACGACGGCAGGCGGCTCGGCGCTGCCCGGGGACACCACCGCGCCTGCGGCAGGCCTCGCCGCCTTCCCGGCGACAGGCGCAAGAACTACCGCCTTTGCCGGCGCAAACATCGGCTTGGATTTATTGAAGATATTGTTCAGCTTCTCTTCCAGGCGGTTAACCGAATACGGTTTGACCAGGAAATCGGACACCCCGGATTCGATGGCCAATTCGATCTGATGGCGATCCGCCTCGGCCGTCACCATCAATACCGGCAACTTGGCCAACTTGGCGTCCGCACGGATGGCCTTGGTCAACTCCAGCCCGGTCATCCCCGGCATGTTCCAATCGGTTATGACCGCATGAATAGTTTGCGAGTGGAGAATGCGCAATGCCTCCGTTCCGCTGCTCGCCGTCACGACATTTTTGAAGCCCATCTGGTTGAGATTTTTGGACATGATGCGGCGCATGCTGTCCATGTCGTCAACCGCCAGAAATTTCATGTTGTAGTCCATATTGCCTCCTCTAGCAATCAGCCGCTCTACCGCTATCGTCGCATACCCTAGTTGGCGGGAGAACGATCAATCAAAAGTGTTTATGATTCTACCGGTAGCGTGCGCACAGCGCACGTTACGCACTAAGAACATATCGACAGGTTGTTTAAGATGCGGTTGCCGCGCTCAACGCACGTGCCATTTTGGCAATCAGCGTGGCGCGATCGAAAGGTTTCACCACGAAATCGGATGCCCCCGCCTTCAAGCTGTCAACCACAACATTCCCTTCGCTCTTGCCGGTAACCATGATGACCGGCGTCTTGGCCAAATGCGGGATGGCCTTCAATCGCCGCGTGGTTTCCATGCCATCCAGGTCAGGCATCATGACATCCATCAGGATGATATCCGGGCGCGTCTTGCGCAAAATATTCAGCGCATCGATACCGCCGGTGGCAAAAACAAGCTGATAGTTTTCCGCTTCCAGCAGCTTGCCGATTATTTTGCGCTGGAACTCGTCGTCATCCACCACCAGCGCCGTAGGCCGGATGCGCTCGGCCATCGCATTCATGGTACGTGCCGATTTCAGGAGCGGCTCGCATTCCTGCTTAAATTCGTTCGCCCACTGCTTCAGCGGCTGGGCTGATTGGGCTGCGGTATGAAAATGCTGCTGGATTTCATCCTGTTTGAGGTGGCTGATTTCTTTTTTCAGGCTATCGGCATTCTTGACCTCGACCGATTCCGGCATCTCGCCATTGAGGAGCCGCTGTGAAAATTTCTCCAGGCTTGCGTCGACTTTCTGTTCGGCTTGCTTCATCGCCCGATTGGCCGCTTCGATATGTTGCCCGCCTTGCGCCATCTGCTGGCTCAACGCGCTTTCCAGCTCCGCCAAACGGCGCGCCTGCGCCGCAAACTCCGCCGCCGACGGCCCGCTGGATTTGAGCGACTCCATATCGCGCAGCGCATAATGCACCGACATCAGCAAGCGCCACGGGTCGTAGGTCATCGGCCAAAACAGGATGTAATCGTCGAAAAAATCCTTCATGCATAGCTCGTAAACCCGCTTTACTTCGTCTTTGTTGCACAGGATCACGGTGCGGTGCGGATGCTGATGCACCGCCTTGCACAAACGATACAGCCCCAGACAGTAACGCTCCGACTTTTCCAGTTGGTTGAACGCCAGGATCAGCACGTCCGGGCGATGCTGTTCGAAGTCGGCCACCAACCGCGCCGGATCGGTGGAAACGAAGACATGCTTGAATTCCTTGTTCAGCATATCCTTCACCATCGCGGCATCATCAATGACATCCGTGGCGACCAGTATCTTCGCGATGGCTGAGTTTGGAGCGCTCATGATGGACTGCCTCCTTCGATGAAATGTTTTAGCCGGGTGAACCGGAACCTAATGTGTAGATACTACAAAATTCTGGTTGCCAGCCGGGATCATTCCCGCATCCGCGCTTGCCAGGTTTCAATCCAGCCGGGCAGCTCGGCGGCGGGCATGGGCTTGGCGATGAAATAACCCTGGGCAAGATCGCACCCGGTGCGGCGCAGGTTATCCCAGTCGTTCTCATCCTCCACCCCCACCGCCACGACCTCCATGTCCAATTGCCTTGCTATAGCCAGGCTGGCATCGTACTTCATTTGTACTGTCTTGTTCGACCAGGCGCCATGCACAAAACTCTGGTCGATCTTGAGTTCATCGAAGGGAATGCCGCGCAACTGCACCAGCGAAGAATGCCCGGTGCCGAATTCGTCAATCGAAAGGCGAAAACGCTTCATGCGCAGCCGGGTCAATGTTTCCAGCGGTGCGCGCAGATCATCCATCGGGATGCGGCTTTCCGATACTTCCAGCACCACCTTCTGCGGCGGCACACCGGCCTCAGCCGCAAGCCCGGCGACGAAATCCGCAAAATCCGGCGAAGCAAGATTATCTATCGACACGTTGACGGCCAGTTGCAACGACAGCCCCGCTTCCTGCCAGACTTTTGCCTGGGCCAATGCGCCGGTCAGCACCACCCGGGTCAGGTCGTCGATCAGGCCATGCGTTTCCGCCACGCCGATAAACTCACAGGGAAACACCATGCCATCCGTGGGGTGACGCCAGCGCACCAGAGTTTCCACGCCCATCACCCAGCCGGTGGCAGGTTCCACTTTGGGCTGGTAATAATTGACCAATTCGCCGTTGGCAATGGCGGCGCGCAACTCGTCCGCCCCGCGAATTCTTATTGCCTCCGCCGCGCCTTCTTGCACGGACGGTGTCCACTTTTCGAGCAATGCCGCCAGCTTGTCCGGCGTGACAGGTTTTTGCAGGCTGCCCGGCACCGTGATTTTATAGGTCTGCACCAGTTTCTCGGCAGCCTGCAGCATATGCTCGTCTTCGCCGCTGAACAGAATCAGGCCGCCCGCGTAGCGCCGCTCGGCCAAGCGGTGCACGAATTCGATCCCATCCATTTCCGGCATATTCAGATCCAGCAGGATCATATCCGGACGATTGTCGGCGCGATCGATCTGCTCCAGCGCGGCACGCCCGCTATCGCACAGCGTAACCTGGCCGTAGCCCATATTTGCCAGCATACGGGCGAGCAGCTTGAGCGTAAACGGATCGTCGTCGAGCACCAGAATCTTGATGTTGAGTTTGTTCGTCATGATTAAAGCCTTCCACAACTTGTTGGTCTGTTTGCAAATGGAATATACCATTAACCCGAAAAAAACAGATGGTCCACGAAAGGCACGAAACAAAACCAGAGGTTGTACCCGTACAGCAGTTCACCCATTGGGTATCAATTTACAGCATGAAATTCTTCGTGTGTTTCATGTGTTTCGCGGACAACTACTTTTTTAACTATTACGCCTGGCTGCTTACCCCGCCGCGCTGTTCCGCCCGGTCAGGAACCAGGTATGCATCTCGCCGATATCCTTGATATCGACGACACCGCGTTGCTCCATTTCAAACTGCTCGCCCAGTCGCCGCCGTGTGGCATCCGCAATCTGCACGCGCCCGGCCACGCCCTGGGATTCCATACGGCTGGCAATGTTCACCGCATCGCCCCACAGGTCGTAAATGAATTTGCGCTTGCCGATGACGCCGGCCACCACCGCACCGCTGCTGATGCCGATACGCATTCTCAGCGCATAGCCGTTGCGCCGATTGAAATCCTCCAGCGAATCCATCATATCCAGCGCCATGTGTGCCGCCTGCGCGGCATGCGCGTCCACGGGATGAGGGACTCCGGCTACCGCCATGTACGCATCGCCAATGGTCTTGATCTTCTCGAGGCCACGGTTATCGGCAATCATGTCAAACCCGGTAAAAATGTCGTTGAGCAGAACCACCAGTTTCTCGGGGCCCATCCCCGCAGAGAATTTGGTGAACCCCGCAATGTCCGCAAACAACACCGTCGCATCCGGGAAACTGTCGGCGATGAGCGGCGGGAAGTTATCGGCAATGCCGCCGTTCCGCTCCTTCAGCCTCCGATCCTTCAACCGTTCGGCAATGGCCTGGGGCAACACATTGAGCAGCAGCCGCTCCGTCACTTTCTTTTCCGCCACGACCTGGTCGTAGAGGCGTTTGACCTCGGCGCTCTGCGCAAGGATCAGCTTGCGGCTGGCCTCCACTTCATCCAGCGCCTGTCCGATAGCTTTGCTGTGGCTTCTCGCCTCCTTGTGCAACAGCCGCACTTCCAGCAGATTGTAAACACGCGCCAGCACCTCGGCTTTATCCAACGGTATGCTGACAAAATCCCTCGCCCCGAGCTGTAGCGCGTGCACCTTGTAATCCGGGTGACTGGTGATCACCAGCACCGAAAGATAGCCTTCCGGTTCGGCTTCCTTGAGCCCTTCCATCACCTGGAATCCATCCATGCCGGGCATTTCGATATCGAGCAGGATCAAGTCGTAACGGTTCTTCCGGTGCAGCGCGCAAACCTCCAGCGGGTTCGTCGTCGACGCGATGGAAGTATAGCCGGCGTTTCTCAGCATGCGATCGAGCACGCGGACATTGAATTCCTGATCGTCGACGATCAGGATGCTGGAGTTAAAAATATCGGATCTACTCACCATTGTATTTGTCCGGCTTTATTTATATTAGAACGTAGCGTGCGCCGTGCGGCCTGAGGAGCAACCTTGGTTTAATACCCATCAAGAAATCGTTCAACGCCCGCCAGCTCCATCTCGAATTTTGGCAACAGCACCGCCAGAGTCTCAGCATCACCCGCCTTGCCCGCCTGCTCCATTGCGGCGCACCGCTCGCCCAATTCCAGCGCGCCCACCGAACGCGATGACGACTTGAGCTTGTGCGCCAACGCACCGGCAGTGGCAGCCTCTCCCGCCGCACAGGCGGTGCGCAATTCCACTGCGATCTTCGCCGCACTGAGGCGAAAATCGTGCAGGAATTCACGGATCATCGCATCGTCGTCGCCGATCAGCGCCTTGAGCACATTCACATCGACGGGAGCGAAAGATGGGGATGGCTTCTCTGCCACCGAAGGCGTATCGCCATACGCCCCTGCGTGCGCCTGAATGGTAGGGGCGTATGGCAATACGCCCGTTGATACCGCCTCATTCTGCACGCGTTCAGAGAGATCGGTGATCGCGATGCGCAGCACCGGTTTTGCCTGGCCGACCGCCACACGCTGGCAATCGAGATGGGCATTGAAGCGGGAGTCGTCACCGCGCTGCAACACCAGATTAACAGCCGCACTCTCATGCTTCATCACGTTTATGAATAAGCGATGCCAGCGGTCACGCTCCTGCGGCGCTACAAAATGATCGAAGCGGCGTTGCAGCAGTTTCTTGCGCTCCATTCCGAACAGTGTGGCTCCGGTGAGGTTCGCCTCGGCGATCATGCCGCTGTCGGCGAGGGTAAGATAACCGATGGGGGAGAATTCGTAGAGTTCCACGTAGCGGTCGCGGGATTCTTCCATTGCGACCTGCGCCTGGCGCAATTCCTCGTTCTGCATCTTCAGCTCGATCTGTTGTATCTGGAATTCCTGCGCGAGTTCATCTGCGGAACGCGGCGGCATCTTCTTCTCCAGCGTGCGAACAAAACGTTCAGTTATGGTTGCCCCCTCAGGAACCGGCAATGCGGGTGACACAGGAATGTCCGGCATGTGCCCTGCGGCGGCAACCGGCAGCCACTTCTCCAGCATCGCTTTCAGGTTGGCCAGTTGCACCGGCTTGCTCAGGTAATCATCCATGCCGATAGCCCGGCAACGGTCGGCCTCGCCCTTGAGCGCGTTGGCGGTAATGGCGATGATCGGTATGTGAGTCTTGTGAGTTTCGCTGGTGTCAGCTTCACTAGAACGGGTTTTATTGGTGGCATTTTCGGCGGCGCGGATAGCGGTGGTCAGCTCGTAGCCGTCCATTTCCGGCATATGCAGATCGGTGAACAGGAGGCCATAATCGCCGCTCCGCCAAAGCTCCAATGCCGCGCGACCATCGTCGGCGATGTCGGCAATTCGCCCGAGCAACTTGAGTTGTTGCAGGATAACTTTCTGGTTGATCTCGTTGTCTTCGGCGATCAGGATCAGACAGCCTTGTTGGCGCGCTGCCTCGCGGGACGGTAGCGCTGTTGTCGCTTTGGCATCGCTTGGTTTACCTTCCAGATCGGGCTGCTTGGCCCGTCCGGCGGCAATCGCCACCGCTTCCAGAAACGCGAGGCGATGCATCACCTCGGCATCCAGGCCAACCAGATCGGCGGCTAGTATCCTGCACCGCTGGCGTCCGCCGCGCTCAATAACGGCAAAGCGCACATCCACATTGGGCCGGGTGCGGGCGGCGGCGCGCAACTCATCCAACGGCGTATTGACACCCTCGGTGTCGATGACCACGACGCACAAACCGGGGGGGCGGCTGATGATCCATTCCCTGGCAACCGCCAAATCTGCCACACGCTCGACCACGGCCCCAGCGTGTTCAAGATAGGTGGCGAGATCATCGGCCAGACTTCCCGATCCATTCACCACCAGACAGGGCAGCCCGGCGAGCAGGGATGGCAGTTCGTTGGCAGCGGGTTGTTGCGGCGGCAGCGCAAACGGCAGGCGCACGCTGAACAGCGCGCCTTTGCCCGGTTCGCTTTGCACCGTGATCTCGCCGCCCATGATGCTGGTCAACTGGCGCGAGATGGCCAGCCCCAGCCCGGTTCCGCCGAAATTTCTTGTGGTGGAAGAGTCAGCCTGAGTAAAAGGAGAGAACAGCCGTGCCTGGGTTTCCTTGTCGATGCCGATGCCGTTGTCGGTCACACGAAACTCCAGTGTTACCCGCCCCTCGCCGCTTTTAACCAGCATGGCGCGCACCGATACCTTGCCCTGCCGCTGCCGCCCGCTGGAAAATTTGATGGCGTTGTTCGTCAGGTTGACCAGTATCTGGCGCAACCGCAACGCATCGCCCAGAACTTCTGCGGGAATGGCCGGATCGGTGAACAGCGTCAGCTCCACGCCTTTTTTCAAGGCTAGGGGAATCAGGGTTTCGCATGTCCCTTCCACCACCCCGGCGATGGACATGGGCACGCTGTCGATCTGAAACTTGCCGGCCTCGATCTTGGAGAAGTCGAGAATATCGTCGATGATGGCCAGCAGGGAAAACGCCGAGTCGTGAATGATATTGACCATCTCGGTTTGCTGGCCATTCAGGCTGGTCTGTTGCAGCACATCGACCATGCCGACCACGCCGTTCATCGGCGTGCGTATCTCGTGGCTCATCGCGGCGAGGAAGGACGATTTGGCGCGGTTGGCATGCTCCGCATCGAGCCGGGCTTGATCCAGCTCGGCGGTGCGTGCCGCCACTTTCTCTTCCAGCTCATCGTTGAGCTTGGATACCTCTGCCGCCACCCGCTTGCGCTCGGTAATGTCGAGGCAGTAGCCGATGTAGCCGATAAACTCGCCCGTGCTATCGTAGCGCGGACAGCCGTCATCCTGTATCCAGAGGTATTCGCCGTCGTGGTGGCGCAGCCGGTAGTCCATGCTGAATTTTTCGCGCCGGTCGAACGCCGACACATACACGTCCATGCAACGCTGGAAGTCGTCCGGATGCACGCCTTCTGCCCAGCCGTTTCCCAGTTCCTGCTCCAGGCTGCGCCCGGTGAAATCCAGCCAAACCTTGTTGAAGTAATTGCACAGCTTGTCGGTACCGGACGCCCAGATCAGCGCCTGGCCGGAGTCGGCCAACGTGCGGAATTGCAGCTCGCGTTCCAGCAACTGCAATTCCGCCTGCTTGCGGCCGTCGATGTCGTAACAGGAACCGAGATAACCGGCAAACTCGCCGTCCAAGTCGGTGTAGGGCGCGCCGTGATCCAGCAGCCAGTGGTAGCTGCCGTCGCGGTAGCGCATGCGGTATTCCATCGCGAACGACTCGCGCCGGTTGAAGGCGGAAAGGAAAGTATCGAGGCAGCGTTCGCGGTCGTCAGGATGCACGCCGCACGCCCAGCCGTCGCCCAGTTCCTGCGCCTCGGTGTGTCCGGTGAATTCCAGCCAGGCGCGGTTGACGTAATCGCACTTGCCATCCTTGTCGACGCGCCAGATCGGGTTGGGGAAATCCTGCATCAGCTTAAGGTGGAAATCGAGCGAGGATTGCAGGCGCTGCTCCAGCATCTTGAAATGCGTCATATCGCGCATGATGGTGGAATAATAAGCCACCGCGCCATCCTCTTTTTTGTGGGCGATGATCACCTGCGATACCGGAATGTCCACACCGGTGCGGCTGCGCAGCACGCTTTCCCCAGACCACAACCCTTCCCGCACCACGGAGGGCAGAATGGTGTGGAGAGTGTGATCGGCCACGTCGGGCGGATGGAAATCGGTGATGGTGTAGAGGTCAAGGTTTTCATCCCCTGCAAGCCCCAGCATCCGGTATCCGGCACGGTTGAGATAAAGGATGCGACCTTCCGCGGAAGCGGTGCCGGCGAAGTCGGTGGTCGCTTCGAGAATGGCGGCCAGCGTGGTGTTTTCCCGCGCACGGCGGTCGAGTTCGTCGATCAGTTCGGCGTTTTGCGCAGCGGCGGTATTGAAGGTCAACACCAGTTCGCCGATCTCGTCACGCGAGTGAAAATCCATGCGCACACCCCGTTCGCCGGCGGCGAAGCGCCGGGTGAATTCGGTCAGGTTAATGATCGGCGCGGTGATCCGTGAGCGCACGTAAAAGAATGCCCCAAGCATCAACAAAATTTCCAGCGCCTGCACCAGGTAAATGATGAAATCCACCCGCTGGTTAGCAGTGTGGGCGGCTTTTTCGAGAGAGCTGACCAGATGGTCGGCCTCACCCAGCATCGCCGCCGCGTCGGCGGCAACTTCGCGCTGTGCCGCCTGCCGTTCCGCCAGCCCCGGCTCAGCCAGTAGCCGCTCCAAGGCGATATGCTGGCGCTGCCAGGTTTTATCGATATGCTCCAGATGCCCTTCCAGATTATCCCCGGCACTGCGCATCAACGGATGGAGCCTGCTGATCTCGCTTGCCACACCGGCATAACGCATCTTGAATTCATTTTCTGCATCCAGCTCTGATTGTCTGGCGGCTTCGCTCGGCTCCAGCACGAAACTGGCCGACTGGAAAGCGATCTGCTGGGAGAGATAGCGCAGCCGCCCGCTCTGGTTGATGATGTTGGCGATATTCGCGATGCTGTCGTGCAACGTATTGGACAAATACAGGTTGCCGGTGGCGATAATCGCCAGCAACAGGAATATCCCGCCCAGCTTGATGCTCACCGATAAACGGCGCGGCTGTACAACGGATTCGGGCGAAATGGTCATGACTGATTTAAGCGTAGCTTGTTGACGTTTGCATAAATAATGGGGGCAGCTATTTCTCTGGTTTCATTCTACTCCCCTCCGATATATCTGCCAGCCATTCGGCCAAACCGCCGGCTATCCTGCAATCGAACGTAGCGTGCGCTATGCGCGCGGTTGATATGCTGTGTCGTGCGCACAGCGCACGACACAGCACAGGTTCAATATTTATCGAGGAAGCCTTCGACGCCCGCCAGTTCCTGCTCAAATTTTGGCAACAGCACCGCCAGAGTCTCAGCATCACCCGCCTTGCCCGCCTTCTCCATTGCGGCGCACAGCTCGCCCAGCGCCAAGGCCCCCACCGAGCGCGACGAGGATTTGAGCTTGTGCGCCAGCGCACCGGCAGTGGCAGCCTCGCCCGCCGCGCAGGCGGCGCGCAGCTCGGCCGCGATCTTCGTCGCGCTGAGATGGAAGTCGTGCAGGAATTCGCGGATCAGCGCCGCGTCGTCGCCGATCAGCGCCTTGAGCACATTCACATCGACGGGAGCGGAAGATGGGGATGGCTTCTTTGCCACCGAGGGCGTATCGCCATACGCCCCTACGTGCGCCTGAATGGTAGGGGCGTATGGCAATACGCCCGTGTCCGCTATCGGGTCAGAGCTAATCACCGGCAGCCATTTTTCCAGCATCGCCTTCAGGTCGGCTAGTTGCACCGGCTTGCTCAGGTAATCGTCCATGCCGA
>JAQTMZ010000009.1 GCA_028714075.1 Gallionella sp. | reverse complement strand
TTTTCGACTTCGCGTAAGTACTACATATTTTTAAAGTCGTTTCCCCACCCCAAAAGGCACGGAAACTTCCCAAAAACCAAGCACCTACACTCGTCGGTTGTTCGTTTGTTTTTTAAAGATCGGGCTGATGGGTTGCGGGGACAGGATTTGAACCTATGACCTTCGGGTTATGAGCCCGACGAGCTACCGAGCTGCTCCACCCCGCGTCAGCGAAGTCGAGCAATATATCAAAACGTCTTATATTCGTCAATTAGTTTATGAACTTCATAACAAGAAACTTATCGATACACAATATTATGGCGTCTTCTTGCATACCCAAAGGCGCTGTTAAAACGCCACCTCAAGCCGCGCACCAACTATCCACGCATTTTTCAGGAGGGGATCCATATTGGGATTAATGATGTATTGCAGTGTTGGTTGCAGCGCAAGCCAAGGCCTGATCTGTGCGCGATAGGTTATTTCTACGTCGGTCTCACTACTGTCGGCAGTATTGAGGAGCCGGTATTTGCTGCTGGTGTGGTTCTCGGTAACCGCGATACCGGCGATGTCGTCATCGCGCCCGGGACACAGGCCGTGGTAGCGCAATCCCAGACTTCCCGTCCAATCGGCTTGATGAATGTCCCGACTCGCCGTACCGAACCGGACAAAGCCGGACAATCCCTGTGCCGGGTGGTCTTTTTCGACGAACAGCGTACGTTCAGCCAGAAAATAAGCTCCCTGACTAATATGACGCAACGGGTTGCCAAGTGCGTCCACAGCAGCGGGATCAAGGTCATCAAAGCGTGAAGAGTAACGCCAGAAACCGATAGCGGTCTTATTGAAAGATTCATGCTCTTCATGCACTTTCTGTTCGGGTTCAATCAACTCTCCCGGTTTGGCGGCCTCAAAGGGCGGCTCTTCTGCCTGCGGCGTATAGCCGAATTCAACGATGGACAGCGTACCATCCCCTTTGTTTAACTGGATATGTGTGCCATGCGGGTTGTTGGGATCACCCGGCACACCATCCGCTAAAGCGCCTTGCAGATAAAAATTCCTGCCGGGAGAAGTGTATTTCATGCGTACCGCCAACGCACCGATCGGATAGATCGGCGGACCATTCTGGCCGGATTGCGCCATATCGTTCGCCATACCGTACGGTGGCTGAATAAACACGCCGGAAGTGTCAGTGACGTAAAACTCGGAATCAATCGGATACAGGCCGGCCAGCACCGACAGCCTGTCGTCGGAAAAACTCTTTTGCAGCCATGCATGATAAAGCTGCGCGGTATTTGTAGCCGCCTCAATGTTGTCCACGCCGACAAAACCACCGACATAGTTGGTGTTGAACTTGCTGCCGAGCTGGCTATGGTAGTGGATGTAAGCGGATGTGGTATTCCACCCCCATAATTTTTCCAGGTCCATCTTGATCCTGGCTTCGGTGTGCCCCAGCCATGCCGTGCCGCGTTTGATACCGCCGGATGTATTCGACAGCACATCACTCTTGTGGGTGAGCCCAATGTCTATTCCCTTATTGTAGAGGCTGGAGCGCGCCCCACCCCAATCACCCGTCAGAGTCGTTGCATTCCAGTCAGGGCTTTTTTCTTCTTCGGCTGCGTTACCAACACCGGCAAATAAAACTGCCACCATCAAGGCAAAAATATAACGCGTGAACATCTTTTGACCTCCCAATCGATCATCTTAATTATTTTTAGAATATTGCATGGGTACACTATACCAAACCGTTACAAGTTACAACAAAGCGGCAGGCCCAAACAACTTGAGCCGATCCGCCGCCACGCTGCAATGTTATCGGTTGCACCGGCACAACTCGATATCAGTAAAACACGCTATCATTTGTCATATTGACATATGCCAACTGGCCGACAAAAACACCCATGACTACCACTGAATGGATAGGCAGTACCGCTGCCACGCTTACCACAACGGCCTTCATCCCGCAGGCATGGAAAGTGTGGCGCACCCGCCATACCGCCGACATCTCGCTGGGCATGTACGCCCTGTTTACGCTCGGCGTTGCCATGTGGCTGATCTACGGCATCCTGCTGGAATCGTGGCCGATCATTATTGCGAATTGCATCACGCTGTTGCTGGCGGGCCTGGTATTAGTAATGAAAATCAAATTCGGTTAAAGCGGACACCATGAATCCCATTCCCGAAGTTAAAGCCCCCGAGATCAAACCAGGTCAGTCTGTCGAGCTACTCAAGGAGCTGCACATCCTGACGCGCGACGGCAAGCTCAATCAGGACAGCCGGCGCAAATTGAAGCAGGTCTATCACCTGTATCATTTCATCGAACCGCTGCTCGATGAAGTATTCGCTGCCAGACAAGATCTGGCGCTAGTGGATCACGGCGCGGGCAAGTCCTACCTGGGTTTCATCCTCTACGACCTATTCCTGAAGGCGCGCGAAGTGGGCCATATTTACGGCATCGAAACCCGCGAGACACTGGTCGACAAATCCCGCGAACTGGCTGAAAAACTTGGCTTCGCGCGCATGTCGTTCCTGAATTTATCGGTAGAGGAATCCATCCACTCGGCGCAACTGCCCGAGCAAGTCGATGTCGTCACCGCGCTGCATGCCTGCAACACCGCCACCGACGACGCGATCAAATTCGCGCTGCACAGGCAGGCGAGATTCATCGTGCTGGCGCCCTGCTGCCAGGCCGAAGTTGCGGCAATACTGAACAAGCACAAGAACCAGTCATTCGGCAAAACTCCGCTCTCCGAAATCTGGCGCCATCCGATCCACACCCGCGAATTCGGCAGCCACCTCACTAACGTGCTGCGCTGCCTGCTACTGGAAGCGCACGGCTATCAGGTCACGGTGACGGAACTGGTCGGATGGGAACACTCGATGAAGAACGAACTCATCATCGCCCGCCGCACGGATATGCCGCGCAAGAACGCGCGGGAGAGAATGGAGCAGATTCTGCGCGAGCTGAATCTGGAGGAATTACGCGAGCGGTTTATTTATTGAATCAGAGAAACATCGTAGGGGCGCGATTCATCGCGCCCCTACATGAATAAACCAGGCTAATCGGTGTGCCGCGCCAAGGCCCAGGCCACATGTTCGCGCACCATCTCCGAAGGGTGCCCCGCACGCGACTGTAAAGCTGCAATGACGGCAACACTTTGCGGCGCATTGCCCAACGCGACGGCGATGTTGCGCAGCCATTGTTCGTGGCCGATGCGATAGATCGCGCTGCCTGCCAGCTTGCTGTGAAATTCGGCTTCATCCCATGCGAACAATTCAACCAACCCCACATCGTCCAGCCCGTGGCGCACCGCGAAATCCGGCTCGACGCTGGTCTGCGCAAAACTGTTCCACGGGCAGGCCAACTGGCAATCGTCGCAGCCGTAGATGCGGTTGCCGATCAGCGGGCGCAATTCGGCGGGAATGCTGCCCTTGAGTTCGATGGTCAGATAGGAAATGCAGCGGCGTGCGTCGACGCGATACGGCGCGATGATGGCCTGGGTCGGACAAATATCGATGCAGCGCGTACAGGTTCCGCAATGCTCCTGCTGCGTTTCATCAGCCGGCAGCGGCAGATTCACGTAAATCTCGCCGAGGCAGAACCGCGAGCCGTGCGTGCGCGACAGCAGCAGGGAGTGCTTGCCGCGCCACCCGATTCCAGCTTTGCGTGCCAACTCCTTTTCCATGACCGGTGCGCTGTCGGTGAAGACTCGCCCTTCAAATTCGGCAACCTCGGCGCGGATTTTTTCCGCCAGTTTCGCCAGACGGTTGCGCATCACCTTATGGTAATCGCGCCCCAGCGCATAGCGCGAAATGAAGGCGCGTTCGCCCTCCGCCAACACTTGCCAGCCGTCGCGCGCATCGGGCGGCATGCAGTCCATACGCAGCGAAATCACGCGCAGCGTGCCGGGCAGCAGCTCCGCCGGACGGCTGCGTTTGGTGCCGTGTTTTGCCATATAATCCATCTCGCCGTGCAAGCCGAGTGCGAGCCATTCCAGCAGCTCGTTTTCCGCCGCCGCAAGATCGGTGTCGCTGATGCCCACGGCCTGGAAGCCAAGCTCATGCGCCCATGCGCGTATCTGCACGGCAAGAGCGGCGTAATTCACCTGATGAGGATTTTCATTTTGCATAGCCGTGATGATAGCCGAATCACCCTGCGGGCACAGTAAAGATGCCACTCTGATGATTAAATCCATCAAGCCCGCCCCCCTCCCTAACCCTCCCCCGCAAGCGGGAGAGGGGACAAACGACCGCTGCGCGAATCTCTCATTCCTGCTCACCGATGAAAACGCGACCATCGCGCTGGCGCAACGCATCGCCGCGCGGCTCAAACCCGGCATGGTGATTTACCTGAGAGGCGATCTGGGCGCAGGCAAAACCACGCTGGTGCGCGGCATGCTGAACGCGCTGGGCTATGGCGGGCGCGTGAAAAGCCCCACCTATACACTGGTGGAACCGTACCATGCCGCCGGATTAGACTTGCGCCACTTCGACCTGTATCGTCTGCGCGACGAGGACGAATGGGAAGCGGCCGGCTTCCGCGATGAGTTCGACGGGCAGAATATTTTTTTCATCGAATGGCCGGAAAATGCTCAAGGATTGATCCCTCAGGCCGATATGGAGATTGCGTTTGAAATTCTGGAACAGGGCCGCAACGTGGAGATTCATGCCAATACCGAAACAGGCAAGCAATGCTTAAAGCAGTTGTAAGACTCACGACATTTTTGATCTTCTGCTGGCTGCCCCTATTTTGGGCATCTGGGGTGCATGCCGCCATCGCTATCGACTCGGCGCGCGCCTGGCCGGCGCAGGACTACACGCGCCTGACGCTCGAATCCAAACAGGCCATCCGCCACAACATGTTCACCGTGAACAACCCCGAGCGCCTGGTCATCGATCTGGAAGATGTTGAACCCGGCAGCGCGCTCAACGAGTTGACCAAGCTGATCGGCAACAGCGACCCGTACATCACCAGCGTGCGCGTCGGGCGCTTCAAACCCGGCGTGGTGCGCCTGGTGCTCGACCTGAAGAGCGAAGTCAAGCCACAACTCTTCGTCCTCAAACCGGTCGGTGAATACGGCTACCGCCTGGTGCTGGACGTGTATCCCGCCCATCCGGTCGACCCGTTGATGGCCTTGCTCGAACCATCCAAAGCGCCTGCCCGCGAAGCTGCCGACACACCCGCCGCAGCCAGACCGGCAACGGAAGAACCGTCTGCCGCAAAAGAACCGCCTGCCGAAGAAAAACCCAAGCTGGCCCCGAGCACGAGTATCGGCAAAATCGACACGCAACCGTTATCCGCACCGCCAAAGAACGTACCCGAGTTGCGCGCCCGCACGCTGATTATCGCCATCGATGCCGGGCACGGCGGCGAAGACCCCGGCGCACGCGGCAAGAAAGGCTCCTACGAAAAAAACGTCACGCTGGCGATTGCGCGCAAGGTGAAGGAATTGGTGGATGACGCGCCGAATATGCGCGGCGTGCTGATCCGCGACGGCGATTATTTCATCCCGCTCATCATGCGCGTCACCAAGGCGCGCAAGGTGAATGCCGATCTGTTCATCTCCATCCACGCCGACGCCTTCATCAAACCGGATGCGCGCGGCTCCTCGGTATTCGCGCTTTCCGAGCACGGCGCGACCAGCACGGCGGCACGCTGGCTGGCGAAAAAGGAAAACGAGGCCGACCTGATCGGCGGCGTGAACATCGCGGTGAAAGACCCCTATCTGGCGCGCACCCTGCTCGACCTGTCGCAGACCGCCACCATCAACGACAGCATGAAGCTCGCCAAGCATGTGCTGAATGAACTGGGCGACATCAACGACCTGCATCGCGGCCAGGTCGAGCAAGCCGGATTCGCCGTGCTGAAATCGCCGGACATCCCGTCCATCCTGGTCGAAACCGCCTTCATCAGCAACCCCAACGAAGAGCAACGCCTGAACGACGAGGACTACCAGATGAAAATTGCCAATGCGATCCTGGGGGGCGTCAAACGCTACTTCGCGCAGAACCCGGCACTGTCTAGGCAACGGCTGGCGCAGAACGAGTAATCCCTAAAAATTTGTAGGAGCGGGCCATGCCCGCGATAGTTTTTTATTCGCGGGCATGGCCCGCTCCTACACATGCTTGTCACTCAAATGATGAGCAAGTAGTTACGGTTTTTTGCCCCCCCATTCAGACACTCTCTGGCAATACCGCGGGGTGCGGCAATATGCCGCATTCCAAAGCGCGCCCCGCCCTCCTACAATGCCGCATCTCTCAAGGGGAAAAAACATGACAAAAAATTATCTCGCGGCCGGCTTCGGACTGCTCGGATTGCTCGGCTGTGCGACAGCGCAAGCCAGTTGCGGCAGCACCGCCTGCTCGATCAACACCAACTGGGACGAGCACGGCATGAGCCATCCCGGCTGGATGGCCGACCTGCGTTACAGCTACAGCCGCGCCAACAAGCTGCGTTCGGGCAGCAACAAGATTACCGCTAATCCCACCGATCCCACGCTGACAGCAGGATCAGAAGTTGAGAATCTGCGCACCATCAACAAAATCATCACCGCCGACCTCGACTACACGCACGACGACCATTGGGGCGTCATGCTGCACCTGCCGTTCGTCTCGCGCGACCACAACCACTCGCTTGCAGATCCCGTGACGCCCGGCTACGAAAGCTTTTCCGCCAGCGCGCTGGGCGACATCAAGGTGGTGGGGCGTTACCGCTGGACGCTGGATGAAACCAGCCGCTCCGGCATGGGTGTGAAATTCGGGCTGAAGCTGAACACCGGCAAAAAAGATTTCGTGATCGCGCAAACCGGCGTGAGGCCCGCCGAAGTCACCCTGCAACCGGGTAACGGCAGCACCGACCTCATCGTCGGCGCATTCTGGCAACAAGCCACACCGGGCAGCGACTGGAACTGGTTCGCGCAAGGCACCATGCAAAACTCCATCAGTTCGGGCGCAACCTTCCGCCCCGGCAACCAGGTCAATCTCGACGGCGGCGCGCGCTACGCACTCGGCCACAACCTGAGCGGCCTGCTGCAGCTCAACGCGCAATGGAACGGCACCGACTCGGGCAGCGCAGCCGCCCTGTCCCCCGTCACCGGCGGCGCCAGCAGCGGCGGCAAAACATATTCCCTCTCCCCCGGCCTGAGCTACGCCTTCACGCCAGACACCCAGCTCTATGGTCTGGTGCAACTGCCGCTGCATCAATACGTGAACGGCGAACAACTCACCGCCAGCTCATCAGTGACGGTCGGCATCAGCCACCGCTTCTAATCCGGCGTTTCTCGTGCAATAAAAATGGCGCTTGTTAGCGCCATTTTTTATTGCGTCATGCCATTACCCAATCATCCTGCCTCAAACCGGAAACACCCCCGTGCTCAAATAGCGATCCCCACGGTCACACACGATGAACACGATAGTCGCGTTCTCGACCTGCTGCGCGATGCGCAACGCTACGGCCAGCGCGCCGCCGGATGAGATGCCGCAGAAGATGCCTTCGTCGCGCGCCAAACGCCGCGTCATTTCTTCCGCGTCCGCCTGGCTCACATATTCCAGCCTGTCCACATTCTTGCCGTCATAGATTTTTGGCAGGTAGGCCGGCGACCATTTGCGGATGCCGGGGATCTGCGCGCCTTCTTCCGGCTGCACGCCGATGATCTGGATGGCTGGATTTTTTTCCTTGAAGAAACGCGAGCAGCCCATGATGGTGCCGGTGGTGCCCATGCTGCTGACGAAGTGGGTGAGCTTGCCTTGCGTGTCACGCCAGATTTCCGGCGCGGTGCCTTCGTAGTGCGCTAGCGGATTATCCGGGTTGGCGAACTGGTCGAGGATGATGCCCCGGCCCTCGGCGCGCAGCTTTTCCGCCGTGTCGCGCGCCAGTTCCATGCTGCCTTCTTTCGCTGTCAGCACCAGCTCCGCGCCGAACGCATGCATGGTCTGGCGGCGTTCCATGCTCTGGTTGTCCGGCATCACCAGGATCATTTTGTAGCCGCGCACCGCCGCCGCCATCGCCAGCGCGATGCCGGTGTTGCCGCTGGTCGCCTCGATCAGCGTGTCACCCGGTCTGATGTCGCCGCGCTGCTCGGCGCGCGCGATCATCGACAGCGCGGGGCGATCCTTCACCGAACCGGCGGGGTTGTTGCCTTCCAGCTTGGCGAGCAGCACGTTGCTGGTGTCGCCGGGAATGCGCTTGAGTCTGGCTAACGGGGTGTTGCCGACGAAATCTTCTATGGATGAGTACATATCATCCTGCAGTTTTAAGCAGTTGCTCCACATACCTCGCCACGCCCTGCTCGACCGTCAGAAACGGTGCGGCATAGCCGCTGTTGCGCAGCGCGCCGATATCGGCCTGGGTGTAGCTCTGGTATTTGCCGCGCAGTTGATCTGGAAACGGGATGTACTCGATCACCCCCTGCTGTTGCAGTTCGGCGAGGCTTAGCATGTCTTTCCCTTCGGCGTTGCGCAGCGCATTGACGGTCGCCACCGCCACGTCGTTGAAGCTCTGCGCCTGCCCGGTGCCGAGATTGAAGATGCCGGATTTGTGCGAGTTGTCGAGAAAGTGCATGTTCACCTTGACCACGTCTTCGATCGAGACGAAGTCGCGCAGTTGCCCGCCGTTGGCGTAGCCGTCGCAGCCTTCAAATAATTTTACTTTACCTTCGGCGCGATACTGGTTGAACAGGTGATAGGCGACCGAAGCCATGCGCCCCTTGTGCTGTTCGCGCGGGCCATACACGTTGAAGTAGCGCAGGCCGACGATCTGCGCGTTGCGCTTGTGCCAGCGGCGCCGCACGATCTGGTCGAACAGGAATTTGGAATAGGCGTACACGTTCAGCGGGGCTTCGCATTCGCGGCTTTCCTTGAACGTATTGCCGCCGCCGTACACCGACGCGGACGACGCATACAGGAACGGTATTTCCTCGTTCTGGCAGTAGTTCAGCAGCTCCAGCGAATACTGGTAGTTGTTGTCCATCATATAGCGTCCGTCGGTTTCCATCGTGTTGGAACACGCGCCCTGATGCAGCACCGCATTGACCAGCCCGTCGAAAAAACCGTCCTGCAATTTCTTCAGGAAGTCTTCCTTGTCCAAATAATCGGCAATTTCGCAATCGGCCAGATTCTTGAACTTGTCGGCGTTCCTGAGGTTGTCCACCGCGATGATGCTGCTCTCGCCGCGCCCGTTGAGTGCCTTGACCAGATTGGAGCCGATAAACCCGGCGGCTCCGGTAACAATGTAGTACATGACATCCCCTTTAAAAATCTGTCGTAGGGGCGTATGGCATACGCCCTTTTCGCAACACAATACGCCTATTTTTGATACGCCATCAAGGGCGTATTGCCATACGCTCCTACGCTTTCATATCCTGAATAATTTCCTCGCGGCTCACCACCGCCGTGCCCAGCTTGCCGACCACGATGCCCGCCGCGCGGTTGGCGACGCGCACCGCATCGGGCAAATCCGCGCCGCTCGCCAGCATCACCGCCAGCGCGGCGATCACGGTGTCGCCCGCGCCGCTGACATCGAACACTTCGCGCGTCTGCGTCGGCTCGTGCACTGCCTCGTTGGCACGGTACAGGCTCATGCCGTCCTCGCTGCGCGTGACCAGCAGCGCGTCGAGCTGCAATTCGGTGCGCAGCTTCTCCGCCTTGCTGTTGAATTCCGCATCGCTCTTCCAGCTGCCCGCCACTTCGCGAAATTCGCTGCGGTTCGGCGTGAGCAGCGTCGCGCCGCGGTAGCGCGCGTAATCGTCACCCTTGGGATCGACCAGCACCGGCTTGCCCGCCGCGCGCGCCAGCCGGATCATCTCGGCGATATGCGCCAGCCCGCCCTTGCCGTAGTCGGACAGGATCACCACATCGGCCAGCGGCAACTGGATACGGAAATCCGCCAGCTTCGCGTTCAACACCTCGTGGCTGGGCGGCGTCTCAAAATCGATGCGCAGCAATTGCTGGTGGCGCGCGATGGCGCGCAACTTGATGATGGTCGAGATGCTGCTGTCGCGATGCAGCAATGCGGTGAGATTGGCATATTCGTTGAGCAATTTTTCCAGACACGCACCCGCCTCGTCGTCGCCGACCACCGACAACAAGGTGGCCTGCGCACCGAGCGCGGCGATGTTGCGCGCCACGTTGGCCGCCCCGCCGGGACGTTCCTCGATGCGTTCGACCTTGAGTACCGGCACCGGCGCTTCCGGCGAAATGCGGCAGACATCGCCGAACCAGTAACGGTCCAGCATCACATCGCCGACCACCAGTATTTTTGCGCCGTCGAATTTGGGCAACGCTGTCATGGCTAAACTCCGATTTCCTTGTTGATGTCGAGTAACGCCTGTAACGGGTCTGCCGCTTGGGTGATCGGGCGTCCGATCACCAGATAGCTGGAACCGGCTTGCAGCGCGGCCAGCGGCGTCATCACCCGCGCCTGATCGTCGAGGCTGGCCTGCGCCGGGCGGATGCCCGGCGTCACCAGACAGAAATTCCTGCCGCACTGTTCGCGCAGCAGCGCGGCTTCCTGCGCGGAGCACACCACGCCATCCAGCCCGCTGTCGCGCGCCAGCGTGGCGAGGCGCAGCACCATCTCGGCGGGCGTGGCATGGATGCCGATGTCGGCGAGGTCTTGCTGCGCCATGCTGGTGAGCAGGGTCACGGCGATCAGCTTGGGCCGCTGCGTGCTGCTGGCAACCGCCTCATGCGCCGCCTCCAGCATCTTGCGTCCGCCCAGCGCATGCACGTTGGCCATCCACACGCCGAGGCTGGCCGCCGCTTTGCAGGCCTGCGCGGTGGTGTTGGGAATGTCGTGAAACTTCAGGTCGAGAAAAATCTCGAAGCCGCGCCGCATCAGCTGCTCCAGCAGCGCCGGGCCGGTCGCGGTGAATAATTCCTTGCCGACTTTCAGGCGGCACAGCGACGGCTGCAAGCAGTCGGCCAAGGCCAGCGCCGGTGCGGCGGAGGGGTAGTCCAGCGCGACGATGATCTTCGGGTCGGTCATAAAGGCATTCCGGTCTCTTCGCTGCGGCGCGGCGAATAGCTGTCCCATGCCTGGCAGGCCGGGCAATGCCAGTAGAACTGGCGCGCCTTGAAGCCGCAATGGGCGCAGTGATACATCGCGAGGTTGCGCGTGCGTTTGTGCACCAAATCCTTCACCAGTTCGACATCGGCGCGCCGGTCCATCGGCACTTCCAGCAATCGCGCTTCGAGCAGTTTATCCAGCCCCAGCAAGGTCGGATTGCGCTGCAATTCGTCGCGTACCAGTTTGTAGGCGGCAGCCGGGCCTTCGTTTTTCAGCACGCCGTCGAACACCACATTCATCAAATCCAGCGAGTGATATTTGTCGAGATATTCGCGCAACAGGGCAATGCCCTCCGCCTCGCGATCCAGCCGGCGATAAGTATTCAGCATGCGCTCCGCAACCAGCGGCAAATACTGCGCGTCCTGCGCCTCGATGTTTTTCCAGATACTGGCGGCTTCTTCAAGCTGGCCCGCGCTGTCCGCCAAATCGCCCAGCATCATGGTGGCGCGCACCGCGTTCGGATCAACCGTCAATGCTTGTTGGAGATGCGCGCGCGCTGCTGCCGGGTCGCCGCCCTTGATCTCCTCGCCCGCCAGTTCGCAATAGAAAAATGCGGCCTGCTTGCTGTATGACTGCCCGCCGGATACCGCCGTCAGGCGTTGCGCTACCTCGATCGCCTTGAGCCAGTCATGCTCCTTCTGGAACAGTTCCAGCAAAAATTCCAGCGCGGGTTTGGCATACGGGGTATTTTCCAGCTCACGGAACAGGCTCTCGGCGCGATCCAGAATCCCGGCTTTCAAGTAATCCTGCGCCAGCTCGAAAATCGCATGCTGGCGTTTGCTGTCATCCAGATCCGCCCGGTCCACCAGATTGTGGTGCATGCGCAACGCGCGATCCACTTCGCCGCGGCGGCGGAACAGGCTGCCCAGCGCAAAGTGCAGTTCGATGGTTTGCGGGTCGACCTTGACCACCTCGATGAACGCTTCGATGGCCTTATCCTGCTGCTCGTTGAGCAGGAAGTTCAGCCCCTGAAAATACGACTGCGGCAACGCGCTCGATTCGGAGAGCAATTCCTTGATGTCGGTGCGCGCGGCCAGCCATCCCATGCCGAAAAACAGCGGGAAGATCAGCAGCATCCAGGGTTCAAATTCCATTTGGCACCTTCATAAATCCATTTGACGGGCGAATCGCTGCGTCACATGCGCGCTCATTCTTCGCCTATCAATCTCGATATGTTTCGTCATTCGCTGTGCGGCTCCTTGCGCTTCATCCCGTAAAACGGATTTCTAAAGATGCCAAAATACCGGAAATCTATCAGGAAGGTTGAATGGGTGTCTGCTGCGTCTCGCCAATATCGGCGAGTTTATTCTTGACCCGGATATCGCGTTTCAGGCGCGCGATTTCACGGCGTTGTTGCAGCACATTGGCAAGCATCGCGAGTACGCCAACCGCCGTACCGGCGGCAAAAAATACCAGCAGCACGATCACCAGCGAGGACTGCCATTCAAAGCCGAAGAAATAGCGCAATGTAACCGGCTGGTCGTTTTTGACCGCAAACCCAAGCAATACGATGAACAGTACCGCTCGCAAAATCCAATTAAGATAACGCATGGCATTTACCCGAAATAATCATTGCAACAAGACTCCTGCAACACGCAGCGAGCGCAGGTCAGACAAGGAAAATAGTGTTGCATATACTTTATAACAATAGCATAAAGGGAGCCTTTAAAAACTCAGAGTTCGCCCAAATGCAAGGCGCGGAAAAAATTTTAGTTCCGGCTAACCTAAAGATTACCCTTCACTGAAACTTCGTTTTGCAGCGCCGCATATGTTTTATATGTAAGCAAGAAATTTTTTCTGCAACGCAGCAGTTGGGATGAAATCTGAATTTTTAGAGGCTCCCTAAAAAAATGGCGGCTATACCTTGCGATATGCCGCCATTTTAATGTTTCAAGCTTGAATCAGGATTTCTCGCAGACCCGCTCCCTCAGTTCCTTGCCCGCCTTGAAATGCGGCACGTATTTGGCCGGCACTTTTACTTTGTCGCCGGTCTTGGGATTGCGCCCCTGACGCGGCGGACGGTAATTCAGCCCGAAGCTGCCGAAGCCGCGAATCTCGACACGCCCCCCGCCCGACAGCGTGGAAGACAAGGTATCCAGAATCACTTTAACGGCAAACTCGGCATCCTTGGCCTGCAATTGCGGATGCAATTCGGCGAGCCTGGCAATCAAATCGGAACGGGTCATGATTAGGAACCTCGAATTTACGCTTCAGCCTTGTTGCCGCTCATCTTGGCCTTCAGCAGCGCGCCCAGATTGGTAGTGCCCGCATTGGAAGTGCTTTCGGCGGAGAATTTCTGCATCGCTGCGGTTTCTTCTGTCTTGTTCAGCGCCTTGATCGACAGGTTGATACCGCGATTTTTGCGGTCCACGTTGATGATGACCGCGGTTACGCTGTCGCCTTCCTTGAGGTGGTTGCGGATATCTTCCACGCGGTCGGCAGACACTTCCGAAGCCTTCAGGTAGGCTTCCACATCGCCGTCCAGCACAATCGTCGCGCCCTTGGCATCAAGGGATTTCACCTTGCCGGTAACCACTGCGCCCTTTTCATGGCTGGAAGCAAAACCGCCGAACGGATCGCCTTCCATTTGCTTGATGCCCAATGAAATGCGTTCGCGCTCCACGTCGATCGCCAATACCACGGCCTCGACTTCATCGCCCTTCTTGTAGTTGCGCACGGCTTCTTCGCCGGGCTGGCTCCACGACAGGTCGGACAAGTGCACCAGGCCGTCGATACCGCCGTCCAGGCCGATGAACACGCCGAAATCGGTGATCGACTTGATCGCGCCCTTAACCTTGTCGCCCTTCTTGTGGTTGATCGCGAAATCATCCCAAGGGTTCGATTGGCACTGCTTCATGCCCAGCGAGATGCGGCGGCGCGCTTCGTCGATTTCCAGGATCATCACTTCCACTTCATCGCCCAAACTCACGACCTTGGAAGGATGCACATTCTTGTTGGTCCAGTCCATTTCGGAAACGTGCACCAGACCTTCGATGCCCTGCTCGATTTCCACGAACGAACCGTAGTCGGTCAGATTGGTCACCTTGCCGAACATGCGCGTGCCTTGCGGGTAGCGGCGTGCCAGGCCATTCCACGGATCATCGCCCATTTGCTTGATGCCCAGCGAAACGCGGTTTTTCTCTTGATCGAACTTGAGGATCTTGGCTTCGACTTCGTCGCCGACGGTCAACACTTCGGAAGGATGCTTCACGCGGCGCCATGCCAGGTCGGTGATATGCAACAGGCCGTCGATGCCGCCCAGGTCCACGAACGCGCCGTAATCGGTGATGTTCTTGACGATACCCTTGACGATCGCGCCTTCCTTGAGGTTTTCCATGACTGCTTCGCGGTCGGCACCCATGCTGGCTTCCAGCACGGCGCGGCGCGAAACCACCACGTTGTTGCGCTTGCGGTCCAGCTTGATGACCTTCAATTCCATGGTCTTGTTTTCATACGGGGTGGTGTCCTTGACCGGACGGATGTCCACCAGCGAACCGGGCAGGAACGCACGGATGCCGTTGACCATCGCGGTCAGACCGCCCTTGACCTTGCCGCTGACGAAGCCTTCCACGATGCGGCCTTCTTCCATCGCCAGTTCCAGATCGTGCCATGCGGCCAGGCGCTTGGCTTTTTCGCGCGACAGCTTGGTCTCGCCGTAGCCGTTTTCCAGCGCCTCGATCGCGACGGTGACAAAGTCGCCCGCCTTGACTTCGATTTCGCCTTTGGCGTCGAGGAATTCCTCGATCGCAATTAAACTTTCGGACTTCAGTCCGGCATTCACGACCACCATGTTGTGGTCGATACGCACGACTTGTGCGGTAATCAGTTCGCCGGCGCGCATTTCCTTGCGCGTCAAACTTTCTTCAAACATTGCGGCAAAACTATCGGGATTTAATTCAGCTGCTGCGGTTGCGGTTGTGTTCATCGGATACACCTAAGATTAATACCGTTTGCACGGCGGTTAGTTAAATAATCCGCACCCTTGAGAGTGGCGCGGAACCTTACTTCTGCGGGTAGCTTGCAAGCACTTCCTGTACCGCCTGCTCGATGTTCAGAGCGGTGGTATCCAGCAGACTCGCACCCGTTGCCTGTTGCAGGGGAGCCACACTACGCCGGGTATCCCGTTCGTCGCGCGCCTGTATATCCTGCAAAAGGGCGGCGATATTAGCATCCATTCCTTTTTCTTTCAACTGCTTATATCGGCGCTCCGCGCGCGCCTCGGCACTGGCGGTCAAAAATATCTTCAACGCCGCGTCCGGGAACACCACCGAAGCCATGTCGCGCCCGTCCGCCACCAGGCCCGGCGCGCGCCTGAAGGCATGCTGCTTGTTCAACAGCGCGGCGCGTACTCTGGGCAACGCCGCTACTTTGGAGGCCGCTGTCGCGCACTGCTCGCCGCGCAGCTCATCGCCCGCCAGCGTGCCGTCCAGCCAAACCTGTTCGCCCGCGAAGCGGATATCCATGCGCGCCGCCAATGCCGCCAAGCCCGCTTCGTCGTCCAGTGCCACGCCATGCTGCTGCGCGGCCAGCGCCAGCAAGCGATACAGCGCGCCGCTGTCGAGGTAGTGATAGCCGAGCTTCGCGGCGACGCGCTGCGCCACCGTGCCCTTGCCCGAAGCCGACGGCCCGTCGATCGCGATCACCGGCACGGCCTGCGTCACGCCGGCGAAGGCCGCGAAATAATCCGGGAAGGTCTTGGCGACACAGCCCGGATCGTTGATGCGCATCCCCTCCGCGCCAAACGCCGCGAGCGAAAAGCACATCGCCATGCGGTGATCGTCGTAGGTGTCGATCGCTGCGTGTTTTATTTTTTCCGGCGGCGTGATGCGAATGTAATCTGCGCCCTCTTCCACCGTCGCGCCGACCTTGCGCAGTTCCGTCGCCATCGCCGCGATGCGGTCGGTCTCCTTGACGCGCCAACTGGCAATGTTGCGCAGCGTGGTCGCCCCCTCGGCGAACAGCGCCGCCACCGCCAGCGTCATCGCCGCATCGGGAATATGGTTGCAATCCAGATCGATGCCTTTCAGCTTGCCGCCCGCCGGCGCACGCGCCTCCATCCAGTTCGGCCCCTGTTCGATTTGTGCGCCCATCAACGCCAGCGCATCGGCGAAACGCACGTCGCCCTGAATGCTGGCGCTGCCCACACCTTCGATGCGCACTGGCCCGCCGCCGATCGCGCCCGCCGCCAAAAAATACGAGGCCGACGAAGCATCGCCCTCCACGTAGATCACCCCCGGCGACATATAGCGGCTGCCCGCCGCCACCGTGAAACTGCGCCAGCCGTCGCGCGATACGTCCACACCGAAGCGCTTCATCATCGCCAGCGTGATTTCGATATACGGTTTGGAAATCAGCTCACCGACCACCTCCACCGTCACCGCGCGATCCAGCAGCGGCAGCGCCATCAGCAACGCGGTAAGAAACTGGCTCGACACGTCGCCGCGCACGGATACTCTCCCCTCTCCCGCTTGCGGGAGAGGGGCTGGGGGAGAGGGTGGCTTTATCTCCAGCGGCGGAAAACCTTCATTGCCCAGATAGTCGATGTTCGCGCCCAGCGCATCCAGCGCATCCACCAGATCGCCGATCGGCCGCTCGTGCATGCGCGCCACGCCGGACAGTTTGTAATGCCCGCCGGACAACGCCAGCGCCGCGGTCAGCGGACGAAACGCGGTGCCCGCATTGCCCAGAAACAATTCGGCATCCTTGACCGGAAAGTTGCCGCCGCAACCGGTCACGCGGAATACATGCGTATCGAGTTGCTCCACGCCGACACCCAATGTGCGCAGGGCATCCAGCATGCGCTCGGTATCATCCGACAGCAGCACATCGCGCACCTCGGTAGCACCTGCGGACAGCGCGGACAGCAACAGCACGCGGTTGGAAATGCTCTTCGAGCCGGGCAACGTGATGGTGCCGCGCGCGCTGAGCATAGGTGGGAGGTCGATGAAATTTGCGGGTGTCATTGCGGTTGAGCTGGGTGGCGATTTTGTGAGGGCGAGATGATACCGCAGAGGGGAGCGGAACGCATGTAGGTTGGGTGGAGTGCAGCGATACCCAACATCAACATCAAAATCAACACCGCCGGGGGTAGCCCGGCAGCTAGTCACTTTCTTTTGCCTCGCCAAAAAGAAAGTAACCAAAGAAAAGGCGACCCCGGTTTGCCGCCCCCTGCGGGGGTTCCCTCGCTCAACCCCAAGCAAGCGGGGCTGCGGAACTCGCACTACGTGCTCAGACAGTCCTCGCCTAAACCTCCGCCTGCTTGCGCTTGATCGAGGCGGCGCTCAGGGGAAATAAAATCAAAACCCAAAAGCAACAAGGCATGTTGAGCTGCGCTCACCATGCCTTGAAATCAAATGCGATGCTGACCCTTTAAATTCTGTAATGTGTTCTGCGCAAACTTTATACGAACCTAGCTTTGAGGCCGATAGGTCTTAGCAATATCCTTACTACTTTTCATGACTTTCTTGCGCACTTTCGATCTAACAAAAACTTCATCAAGTACATGATCTACCACTTCAAAAGCTGCAACCACATCTGCGCGATTCACCTTACCTGCATGACTGCCTTCATTCCCTAAGAAACGGATTGCATCAAGTAATTCTGCGCACTCTTTATTAATCTCGCTAAATTTTCTTATCCGATCATATAACGACAATCTGGATTTACCTTGCTCTACTCTAGGAACGCCAAGCTCATCCAAAATTGATTCGACACCCTGCCGTATCGCGTTTGCAGCAGATGCAGCATCATTAAATGCAAACCCGAATGACCGATTAAAGCGTTCACGGATGCTAACCGGATATTGACTATCCAATAAGAAAAATGGCAGAGGTGGTGAGAAATATTCTGGATAGAGCCTAATGTTTAGGGACGTTGGTCGATTAGCAGTCTCTCTGGGTATCTCTACCCTTCCTGCAAAAGAAATTGATTCGCCACAATCTTTGCATTTTAAAAAACCCACGAATTTGTGCTGCACCCACTGCATCTGTTCATAAGCCGTAGCAAATGCCTTTAAAATACCAAGCAACATACTTTCCTCAAAATCTTCTTTCTTAAAAGCTTCTGGATTGTATTGCGTCTTGTTAGGCCTGTAGACAAGCGTCTTGCTATCAAGAATAACGCTCGCTTTTCCGCAACTAGGACAAGGCCAACTCGGAAGTGCTTTCGGATCGAGTGCTCCGAAAGATTTATGCCAAAGCTCCACGTCAACTGCCATAACATTAATTACCAAAATGAATATCAGAAAGAAGCTCCAATGTACCGGAGTCGAATTGCTTTGGCTATCTGCCTCAACATGGTGGGCAACTTGTTGCCCACCCGATTTTAAGGTTTTGCTTTTCGCCCTTCATCCCCTGAGCGCCGCCGAGTAGCGCAGGCTGGTCAGGGGATTTCGGCGAGGACTGTCTGAGCGCGTAGCGCGAGTTCCGCAGCCGCCTGACCAGTCGAGCAACGCAGGGTACCGCGCAGCGGCGGCAAACCGGGGTCGCCTTTTCTTTGGTTACTTTCTTTTTGCGGAATTATGTAGCAACCGCACAAAGCAATAATAAACAATATGTTGCAGCCACTTAGCAATTAACGGCTAGTCATATTTCGATCACTAATCCGGGTTTGAAATCAAAGTTTTCTTGGCAGTTGTAAGTTACATACCCACGCGGATTGCAGATCACCCTTGTGCCATTCGCTTCATAGTCCAGGTTGTCGTGAGTGTGTCCATGTATCCACAGAGCCATTTTTCCAAACAGGTAATCCAGCTCAGACGCAAAACAAGCGGATAGTTGGCTGCCTTTGAAACGGTCGACCACTGATCGCATCGACGGCAAATGATGTGTGACCGCCACGGTCTTGCCGTCAAAAGGCTCGTCAAGCTTGGTTTTTAGCCATGCCAGCGACTTCTCATGTAACTCCACTGATTTTGATGGACTGAAACACCCGCTACTTCCCTCTTGGATTACGCGAAAGTCGTTTAAACCTTGCTGGCCGGCCAGCATCGCAAATGGTTTTTCAGCCTCACCGAACAGACGAAAATCTGTCCAAAGTGTACAACCCAGAAAGCGCACGCCATTAATTACTACTTCATCCTCATCGAGAAGATGCACACCGCATTCCTGCGCAGCGGCCCGTATAGCTGCCAAAGTTTCGGGTCGATCTGCGCCATAGAATTCGTGATTACCCGGCACATACAAAATATTCTTGTCCGGGAACGCGCTACGCGCCCAGTTGATGCCGTTCGTTTCCTTGCCAATGTCGCCAGCCAGCACCACCACGTCGGCATCCGTTGCGGGTGGCTCGAATGTCGAAAATTCAAGATGCATATCGCTCAAGATATGCAATTTTAAGGAGGGGTTACCCATGGTCTCAATCGTTAGATTATTTGGCTGAAACGATCTTCACGATGACTACTTGCTGTGCCGCAGGTGTTTTTTGTGTGCCATCTTCTATTCCGAGCCTACGCTTGAGGTAAAACAGCAAAGATCGCCTGACAACGATTTCAGCCTTGCCGCGTTTCATCGAATAATCGCGCTCAATAATCTTTTTCTGGTCTGCTGTCAGGTCAGAATTGGGCGCAATGATTACTTTGACATGCTCGTTCCATTCCGTATCGGTCTCTGCTGAAACATCCGACGGTTGTTCATCGCGCATTTCCATAATCCGCCCCAGCACAAAATCTCGGAACTCCATTTTGATGTGGCAAAAAGCCCGAACATGCCAGCGTAGGCCGTCCGAGGCTAAGGCATGGGGGCTAACCCTGCGCCAGCCAGGCGTTGCTGTGCTGAGTGATTGGTAGTGGATTTCAAGGGAGAGGTTTTCACGTATTGCCCTTAGTAGTTGCTGCAAAGTGTTTCGATCCACGCGGCGTTCCGGCGAAGGTAATACATCGAATGGCGGCGTGGCTCCGATCAAACCTGGATGGCTTTGCTCTTCTCCGCTGATACCCATAGCGACAAGCTGAGATAGATAGCCTTCTGCGCTGTCGGATATAAAAACCGGCTTAAACGTCGCGGTCGGGAAGTAATGCCTGAGCCGTTTATCGTAATCCATGTTCCCCGGCGCTCTTTCCAGATACTCCCGAAAATCCAGAGTGGATTGCGGGACGGAGATGCCAAAAGCTTCAATAAGGTCGCTACGATTTACATGTCCTTCCCATAGAAGGCGGAATTCAATGAACTGGAGGCGCTGCAAGGCACTCCAGACCAAATTGCGTGTCGTTTGTTGTTGCGTTTTACTCATGGTGGATATGATAGCATAAAAATTATGTTGACCTAGTTATTGAGATATGAGGATAATAGCGCATACTTTTTATGCCGTCGCTATTTGGCATACACAAATGGAGATGTACAAATTGGATTGGATTATTTATCGCACCTTAACAATTCATCTGCTCGACCTGGTGAATAGTTACCATGAGCTTGGTAAAAAGTAGATCATGGATTACATTGCGCTTCTGTCTGCTACAGTCCGCTTGCTGGATCTCCATGATTCTCAGCGCTCCTATGGGGGAAATCCAAACTTTACGGAAGAGGTTCGTGCCGGGCATGGAGATGGCAGGTATCTTAACGTAGCGTTTTCTATTATTGAGCAGTTGCGAGACCTCGACCAGACATCTGGACGGGATTACTTGCCATTCTCGGTTATCTACCAACATGTGCGAGAAGACTGCGGCGAACGGGACGAGGATGTTGTTCAATTCGCATTAAACGTCCTACGTAGACCCACAGAAATATTCTACATTGACCGCTCCCCTGATGCCGGTAACGCAAGGAATTCAGAAAAGCGTAAAACTGCGATCATAGAAAAAACAGATTACGCCGATGAATATCGACTATCGCCATCAGGGCGTCTTTTTTTTACCCTTTCCGGAGTGGCGCGTGATGCCCTGTATTTGCGCGGGGATGCATACAATCTCCTTCATGCTATTGAGTATGGCGATTTTCATAATGTTCAAAAATTCGCCGACGAGTTAGTGGGTATTTTGCGCACCGAAATTTTGGACATATCCGCGATTTTGGAAAAAATCGAGAATGCTTCACGGGTTGAGCGTTACCTGGAGAAGCTAGACCAATACCGTAAAGTTGTTGAAGATTCCTTGGAAATTATCCGCAAAGCCGAAGAAAGACTTTCGATGCGTGAAACCTTGGATAGTTTTTTTGCATGGCAGGAAAAAACTAACGCCGATCTGACGTTCGATGGCTTGCGTGCCAATATCAAACGCGTATGGAATGTCCTTGATCGGTTCAACCGACTGCTTGGACAACTTATTAGCCTTTCTTTGCAGGGGGCAAGAACCGCCGCGCCTCCACCTAGCTTCCTCCGCTTCGCGAATGCTTTACTTCGCTTGCCATTGCCGGAACATGAGGATCACTTGCTACGGCAATGGGGGCCAGTGGGCTTGGAAACGCCATTTCATTCTGTTCTGGATGGCTTTGGCGCAATCCGTATTCAACCAGAACCAAAAATTACTGTGAATGATGCCTTCGATGACCAAGGATCAGAACTCATATCCAGCATAGGCAGGCTGCTTTTTCTGGAGCGGCATGGCGCGGCAATTGCTGCCCGATTGAAGCAAGGACCACTGCCGCTTTACGATGCCATCGATGCGGGCTGGTTTTTAGTCGATGACGATTTGGCGCTCGGCGATCTGTTTGGGATATTCACGGCACCAGACAGCCTTCTCAAACTTGGCGATATTGAAATTCGTATTTCTACCGACATCAACAAACGGGATACTACAAAGGGGGCAATTTTCTTTACCGATATTGAACTCGCAATAAAGAACGGGGGAAACGTATGAACAATGCAGATCTAGGCCGCATTCACGCATGGCTGTTACGCCATCGAATCGCCGAAACGAAATCGTTGCGGAGGAATGTATCGAAAGAAGAAAAAGAAATTGCGGGTCTTCTCAGGCAGGCCGATTCCGGGATGATCGCTGTTCTGACAGAAATACTTGACGGACAAGGGCTAACTTTTCGAGCTTTTTCTGAATTTGATGCGGCAGGGATTCCATCTGGTGGACATGTTTTTTTGGTGGCGCGCAAACCAGATTCTGCGCCGCCATTTTTCGGAACGGAACGTCTGGTCACACGAATGCGGCAAGTGGCTGGAATCAATAAAGAGCGAGATGCAAAGGTCTGGTTCGTGCAACTCTGGTTTGTGCTATTGGATCTGATTTATACGCGCAAGAATCGTGCGCCTGGATCGCTCCACGACTATGTGGAGACGGCTTTCGCAAAGACAATATTCATTGATGCTGTGCGTGAATATATCAACGATAACGTACGAAAAATCGACCCCTCCACCATGTCAACAGATATGGTCTGGAAGATTCTTACTGCCCCAAAGGAAGGTAATGTTGCTCTGTTGTGCAATACCTTCCTAGAACTCATGGAGGACGCTGGCTTACTCGAAAAAAGCGGAGATGAGGTTTATCGTCAAACTCTGATTTTCGCTTTTGAGATGAAGACAAATTACGACCGTCAGTTGGCATATCTACTGCCTACCGAAAACTTGCTCAAGGGCGCTGAAGAAGTATTAGTTGAGCGTATCGAATCGGTTGAAACGGAATTGGAGAACTGAAATGGCACAAATAACACGCATCGAGATTGCTAACTTCCTCACAGAGGGGTACGGCCAGGGGCAACAATGGGATCCGCTCTATCGAGGTGTAACCATGCGTGTTTTTGGGCAGTCCGCCGCTATTCAACTCGATAATGGTTGCGGTAAAACAAGTATTGTGGACTCCTGCATATTTCTGCTTTCGCAAAACAAGAAGCTCAGAGATCGCGTAAAACCCCGCATGGCTCCATCTGACAAAAGCTGGACCCACATTCGTATTGAATTCGGCATGAAAGCGGATGGGGAGGATATTGCCCAGGCGTCACTAATCACGGCTGAACCAGATGAATTCCCAGGCGCCAATTATGTGATTGGAATGGTCTGGAACCGGGATGTTGACCAACCCCGTTTCTACCGCTATCAAGGACTCTTAGAGGATGCTCCCTGCTACACACGTCCGGATGAACATACTTTGCAATTAGTATCCAACGATGCATTTCGGAAATCAGTGGAGAAAATGCCGGGTGCAAAATGGGACAAGTGGGCAAGAATTTCAGATTGGCTCGAAGAGGTTCGATTTTTCACAAATCTGGATGTCATTCAACAGAATGTGGAATTTCAACTCAAGGGCGGCGGTGACTATTCCGCCGAGCTTATTAAAATTAGCCCACGCAACGGCGAAATGTTTGATGCTGCATTTTTTCGAGAAATTGTCGCGCCGGAGCTTCTGTCACACCCTATAGGGCTTGAGGGTAAAGATAACGATGACGAACAACGCTTCGAGGATGGGTTGCTGCTCTCTATCAAGGCCACTACTAACGCCATTCTTGATGTAGCCAAACGCGATGATGACCTTAAACAAGTGTCACTGGCACTGGATCGCTTCGACCCAGTGCTGGAACAAGCCAGCGAAGTCGTCGTAGCTGAGAAGAGCCGGACAGAAGAGCTCAATAAACTCACAAAAACAGGCGGACTACTTAGGCTATTGGCGGAGCGAGATCCCCTGCCAGGTATACCCGTTGTCTCCAGAAATGCTTCATGGGCGAAAGAGCCACGAATTATGCAGGCGCTCTCCCATATGGTGATTGATAAGCGTGAGGGAGTTTTAATTTCGGATGAGGGGCTGAGTAAACTAACTGGCATTCAAACTGGTGAAATCAATAAGCGATCGAGAGGTGGGGTTGCCATAGATTCGCAAGCTATTGAATTAGCACAGCATCTCAAAATTTTATTACCAAAAAGAGATGACAATCAAGACGCTGCTGGCATCTACCAACATATTGATTATAAAGAGCATCTCAAAAATAAAGATGGGCGTGGGGGCAGGCAATATGCGATTACCTGTTACCCCTTGGACGCTGCAATATCTCTTCTGCCAGCCCTTGCAAATCTTTCTGGTGCTCGTACCGATGGGCTTTCCGACATCATTACTCGTGCCTTCGGCATCGCTGGAAGCGAAATCGACACTAATCCTTATCGCAAAATCCGTAAATCCATCAATTCTGAGCTCATTAGTGCTAATCAAAATTTCAGTGCTGCTGAAGCCCGCTTGGAGATTGCCCAGGTTGCATATGAGTCCATCCTGACCGAGGAGCAGGAGACAGAAGAAAGCCAAATCGCTTATGAGGGATTTATGGCCCGGCAGACAGAATTCCCAGCAGAATTGCGGATGTTTCCGCTTAAGGCTAAAGACTGGGCCATGCAAGCTGACAAAGATGCAAGGAAGATGAATGAAGACCATATAGAGCGTGCGGCCTCACTCAAGGATGCCTTCACTCACTGGGAAAATGTTGTCACTGATCACGCCCCGGAAATGATAACCGATGCGTTGTTACGTCTTAGGGGAGATCACAAAGCCCTAACGACTAAAAATGAACATGCTAGGTCTGCACTTCAAGAGGCGAAGACCAATGAGCAGAGATGTAAAAAAGCATTGGATGAAAGCACGGGACACCTCAAAGAAGCTGCCGCCAAACATGGGGAAATGCAAACCCTTAAACTTTCCGAGTCACGTTACCGTGAGATATTCGGCGATGCAGATCCCAGTTCAATTAACCCGCAAAAAGAATTTCGTGATGCTTCTGCTATAAAAATAAAACTCGAAAAAGAGCATGATGCAGCCGCACATTCTCAGAAAAATATTGAAGAGTTGCTTCCACAGTTTAAACAATTCAATGAGATATTCGGCGATGTAAGTCCTGATGGGCTAGATCCCGTTACTCATCTTCGCAAACGAGAAGATGAGATCAAAACTGAGGAATCCATAGTCAACGAGCACGTGCTTCTTGTTGAAGCATTGGATATATTTAATGAGCTTCAACCGAACACAACGCCCGACCAGTGGTTAGCTGATATTGAAAAGCAACGAGGTGATTTGGGTGTTGAAAAAGGAACGTTGGACAGAGAGATCGGCGAAATCAAGCAAGAACTGTCAGACCTTGATACTTATGCTGTGGCAGACGATAGAATCTATGGCGGCGCAATTGCTGCACTGAAGAAAGAAAACATCCCATGCCAGCGCTTGCATCAGGTCGTTATGGGAGCATCAGTTGGCGCTAGGCAGAAAGAAGTGCTCGCCCTTTTTTCAGCCATGCTGTCAGCACCTGTAGTTCCTGATATCCAGACGGCAAAACAAGCAACTCAGTTGCTAGAGAACAATCGCCTGACGGTGCCCGTCTTTGTTGCTGACACGCTCAAGGAATTCATACGTGGCGGAAGTATTATCTTGTCTGAAGATTTGGCTCAACACTTGTTTGTGGGCCGCTGCACCAAACAGGTCAATATTTTGCTCGATCCATCGCTCATCTGCGCTGAAAAAGAACGTATTAACGTTGAAGTGCAGGCACGCGAGGCGCGCATTAATAAGATCAAAAAAACTCTCGAAGAGATTGCGCCCCAGTCTACTTTGTTGCGTACAGCGCTTACGGCGCTGGATGCGATTATCAAGGAGTCGGTGCGACGTCTTGGCGAAGCACGAAAAAACGTCCAACGTCTTAATGATGATTTGCCGGATATCAAGCGTCGCGCAGAATCAATGCTGCTGATCTCGGCAGCAAAATCGTTTTTAAAGCTGGGTGGACATGAAATGCTCCGCGCCCTTTGCGAGGACAAGTTACCGGCGCTTCAAACAGCGATCGAGGATGCGACAAAGGCGCTGCTCACAGCCGAGTCCCGCAACACTGACGAAGCACACGAAGCGCGCCGTAATATTCAGCGGTTTTTAGACCTCGGCGGTGAGGCGAAATTTGTATCACTCTCAGCAACAGTCACAGCACTTACTGGAAAGGTTTCAGAGTTTAAAAGGCAGCATACTGAAGCGCTTGATCTGGCAACCCTTCTCGATGAAGAGGCCGCTGATGCTCAAAACAAATTGACAGTTTCGCTTGGCGAGTTTGCTCTCACCCAAAAGGTGCTCGAAGATGCTATTGCGTTTGACGTAGGCGACAACGTGCAATTCATGCGTACTGAGCAGAAGGAACGGGAACGGCTTTTGGAAGAAACGTCCAAAGCAGCCACTCGATTGCAGGGCATCGATTTTGTCCGCGCTCAGGCCTACGCTAATCGGTCTGATGATGAGAGCCGCAGTGCAGCAGATCGAAAAGCTCAGGCCGAATCCAATCGGAACCAGGCAAGGCAAGATAAAGAACGCTATGACAAACAGACAATCCAGTTACGTGCCAAGATTGCAGAAATCAGCCCTTTTCTTGAATTATTGGATGAAACTATAGGCACGCTTTTAGTCAAATACCGCAAGATTGCCGAACTTGGACCTGAGATTCGTGAGCATCTACTTGTGGATACAGAATTTCTGCCAGAGGTTTCCAAAATAGCAGACCAAATTCGATTGGCAGTGTCCCCGGATTGCCCGAGCACGAATCCTGATGTGCGCTCTTTGTTTAGCAATCTGCGCAGCTACATCGAGGTAATGGAACTCAATACCAAGCCATACCAGAGCACCGATAAAGAACTCCGCAATGCCCGTAAAGCATTCCAGGAAAAACGCGATGACTTTGTTAATCGAGCCGAGTCCGGCGAGATCAAAGGCCTACATCAAAATGAGATTGAGCGCATTCGAAAAGCAGAAACAACTGATGATATCGCGAATATCCGGTCACTGCGCCAAACAATCGAGTCTCAGGCACAACAATTAGGGCAGGAACTTAATCAGTACCGGCAGGCGGTGAACACGCAGAAGGCCGCCAATATCGAGATACTTACAAACCTAGCAAACCAGGCATCTACGAATTTGGTCATCCTTGATGATGTAATGAAGAGAACGCCTAGTGCGCGTTTTCACGTATATGTGGATATTGCAGACAACAACCGCATCAGCCAGATTATAGAATCCTTGATCGACGAAATTGAGGATCGGGAACGCCATGCACGCGAAAAATCAATGGCCCCCCTCAATAACGAGCTGGAGCGCCGGAACATCACATACAAAAATATTATCAAGGAGCGCATCTATCAAAATATGTTCATTGAGCCAAAGGTGGAATTCTGTCACCCGGCCATCTGGCATGGTGAACGTAGCCGCTTGGTCAACGAAGGCCCCTCTACAGGTCAGCTCACGGCGTTGATGATGATGTGGATCATCAAGCAGGCCGACTATGCGTTAACCCGCGTAGTAAGGCTTTACACCTCACGCAAAGATCAAAAACAAGCTTTGCGGAAAATGCAGCGGATCCTGTTTATTGACGGGTTGTTCTCAAACCTGTCTGACGAAGATATTATCAACGGAGCATTCCGAGGGCTACGTGAGGTAAGTGAGGGATTTCAGTTGATTGGTTTTATTCACAACCCTCAGTACATTAACAATCCAGACCTATTTCCGGCACATTTGGTAGGAAAGAAATTTGCAACACAGTCAGACGGAAAGCGGCGTACCTTTGTGGCAGTGAAACCGTGGCAAGAAGCCAATGGGCTTGGGTTCTTCACCAGCGCCTTCCGCAAGAATCCCGAGCTGGAAACGGACCATGCCCGAGATTGATCAGAAAACATTGCAATGGTTGCTAAAAAAATCATCCGGCAGCCCTGCTGGAAAAATCAGCACGGGTCGAGTTTTAAATGGTTTTGCTGCCGATCTTGGATTGGATCCTATTTCAATTCGCCGTGAACTCCATGCTCTCCGGATAGCTGGCCGGGTTGAATATAGCTCGACACCGGAAGGGGAGCCCGTATCGTCTTTTATTAAGGTTTTTAAAGCCGATGTAGTTGTTCCTGCTCATATGGTTCAATGGCAGGAGGTTATAGCGAGTGATTCTGGATTAACTGATGAAGATAAGATGGTTTTAAATGATCTTGGGGAACCTCTTAATGGATTCCCGAAGGAATCCATGCGGAAGCTTCTTCAAGGGCTTGTGCAACTCAGAAATGATCAGTCTCATCTTGATGGAAAAATGGCTTTCTCCGTAAGTGCACAATACCTCCTTGGATCTTCCAAATTACTTTCTTCTCTCGACAAAAGGCTGTTGAAAGCTTTTGGCATCAATGTTGATGCTTTCATGCAGCGGCCTCCATATATCGTTATTGGTGGACAATGTAATGCACCAGAAGCCGTAATCCTAGTAGAAAACCCAGTGGCATTCGAGACTGCTGTTGGAACCAATGCCGCAAACAAATATGTATTTGTCTGCACATTCGGATTCGGTCTTAGTGGTGCAGGTAACGATTATGGGTTCCAGCTAGCAAGCGTTGTGGAAACTGGGAACGCCATTATTCTTCAACGAACTCCAGGCACATCAATTTCGCTGGTTGGACTGTTGACGCACCCCAACGTATATCTCTGGGGTGATCTTGATATGGTAGGGATGCAAATCTTTGAGCGGATCGCTGCCAAAGTTCCCCATGTTCAACTGTCAGCTTTATATGGGCCAATGATTGATGCTATCGGCGATGCTGAACGACGACATCCATATGCTACGGCCACAGGATCAGGAAAGCCAGGTCAAAAACTATTCCAATCAAGCCGGCAGGATGTTCAAAAAATGCTTGCCTACTGCGAACGTTATGCGGTTGATCAGGAAATTGTCTTGCCAGAGGAGATCGAGTTGTTGGCAGGACAGACGTTGGACATATCTGCTTTGGGGAATGTCACTCTCCCATCCTGATTGTTTGGCACCCAATCGCATCCAAACATTGCATCAGGAATACAGCCGTGAACTTCCCCCTGCTGATCTTGTTTGCGATGTTCTCAGGGGTCTCAGTAACGCCTAGCGCAGCGAGTTTTTCTACCAATTCCTGATAAGTGACATTCCGGCGTTTTAATTCAGCTTTGAGAAGCCCCTTAACTTTGTTTTCCCATTGCTGATCGGTAGACATAATAACCCCTATAAAAATATTAATATCATCATACACGATATATTTATCTTGACAAGCGATGAATAAAGCATATCATGCGCGATATAAACATATCGCAAGTGATTATAACTATGTCCCAACACTTCCTACTCTCTGCCAAAGCCCGTACCCTCTCCGTGTGGAAGGTGATGGAACTCACCGACGCGCAGGCGTTTGAGGTATTCAAAGAAGTACGCTGGGGCGCTGGCGAGGAAGTGGCTTGCCCGGTGTGCGGCGCCATCGGCAAGCATTACTTCCAGCGCACCCGCAAGCAATGGCGCTGCAAGGATTGCAGCCACACATTCAGCGTTACGTCCGGCACCATCTTTGCCTTCCACAAACTGCCGCTGCGCGTGTATCTCGCGGCCATCGCCATCTACACCAATGCGGTGAAGGGAATATCCGCACTGCAACTAGCTCGTGATCTCGGCGTGCAGTACAAAACTGCCTTCGTGCTGGCGCACAAGATCAGGGAATCGTTGATGGAAAAACGCGACGATGCGCCTCTGTCTGGTGAAATTCACATGGATGGTGCATATGTCAACGGGCACATCCGTCCGATGAACAAGAAGGAAGACCGCATAGACCGCCGCCTTGCCGTTCACCAGCGCCCAGATAAGCGTTGCGTGTTCGTGATGCGGCAGAAGTGTCAGGAACTCGCTGCCGGTGCCGTGAAAACACTAACCTTCGTACTCAAAGGCGAGAATCAGGAAGATGTGAGCAAGCTGGCGAATGAATTTGTGAAAAAAGGCTCGATCATCTGCGCCGATGAATCCAACGCCTACGATCCGCTCCATGCGAAATTCGACACTCGCCGCGTGAATCACAGCGTCGAATACCGCGCAGACGATGGCACAACTAACAACTTGGCCGAATCGTACTTCGCCCGCTTTCGCCGGATGCAGTACGGACAGACGCACAAGTTTGGGAATTTATATCTGGCGAACTATGCCAACGAAGCGGCGTACCGCGAAGACACGCGCCGCTGGGCAAACGGAAGGATATTTACCGACATCATGAAGAAGTGCGCCCACACACTGACAAACCGTGACTGGTGCGGTTACTGGCAGGGCAACAAGCGGCAGACGGAACGGCTGGCATCCTAAGTGTGGGGAAGCGGGCTATTTGGCACAAATGCAAAAATACAAATCCGTAAAATCAGATAGTTACAATAGGTCGTTTTGGCACAATAAAGTTCGCAAACCAGCAATTTGCGGGCTATTTGGCACTAAATCAAAAAATCAACCGAGTTTAATCAATCAATTAGCTTAGAGTGCCAAATGCTGTGCAATTTAGTGCCAAATAGCCCGCTTCCCCACCTAGGCCAACATCCAAAGCATCGGGCCACCGCCAGCCCCCTTTATCTTCCCAACCATCTTTACCACCTCTCGCTTCCGCATCTGCTGAAGCGCCCAAAGCAAGGATTTGATCAGACGATCTCGTTCTTTCGTGCCCTCTGTAATGATGCTCTTACGGGCAATCAGGACATCAGCAATATCGCAAGTGGAAAGTGGGGCAGTGGCCGTTCTCAAGGCATCGAGGGTAAGCCGGGAGATTTCGCCCTTGGCAAACCAAGGGTTGGAGCTTCGTATGCCTTTGGGTTTGATGCTCAACAGATCATAATCAGAATCGAACAGTTGAAGCGTCGCGTCCAAATGATCGACATCCATTGAAATCTGCCGAATCTGAGACTGGAAATGCTCAATCCGACCAGTCAATTCGGCACGCTTGGCAACCAAAGCTGAGACAACATGGGATTCAGTCATATTGAGCTTAGTCCGTAATCTTCCAACGGATACTGATGCCATCCATACCCACGCGCTGGACAATACCCCGGCGCTCGGCAAAACGCAGTGAGTTGTTCACGCTGTCTGTAACGGTTGATTGCTGTTCCTGTGGCACGCTCTTTTTGTGCATGATGATCTCGGTAATGAGTGTGGTACTCAGTACGCCGTCAGCACGGCGTAGCGCTTCCAGGCAGAGCCGGTAGCATTCGCCTTTCTTGAAGATGCGGCTGTAGCGACGGTATTCCTTAGCTTTGATAGATCGGATACGATAGGCGGGGTCGAAGATGCGGATCGCCGCGTCGATCTGGTACAAGCCTTGCCGAAGGCGCTCGATTTCCTTCTGGTGATGCTCGATCATTCCGGCCATTTCCGAACGCTTGCCGACTAGCCCTGATATGGCGTAGGTGTGTCCCATATATCCCTCATTCAACGATTCTTGAATAAGGTGATTCTACGGTTTAGGGGCGGAATTTCTTTGTGCGGTTGCTACATAATTCCGTCTTTTTGGCGAAGCAAAAGAAAGTGACTAGCTGCCAGGCTACCCCCGGCGGTGTTGATTTTGGTTTTTGTTGTGAAGGGGTGGAGTTTCTACCCTCTCCCTAACCCTCTCCCTGAAAGGGAGAGGGGATATTATTTACCCTTCGATACCTCAGGGCGAACGGCCTTTTCTAACAACCTATTCCACACCACGCTCCTTCACTTCCGTCCTCACCCACCCCTTCGCAAACGTAACCCGCAACTCCGCGCCAACCTCCAACCGACTAGCATCCGACACCACTCCACCCTTCGCATCCTGTACCAGACTATACCCCCGTGCCAGCACCTGTTTCGGATCGAGCAGAATCAAATGCTGCGCGAGGTTGTCCGCGCGCGCCGCGCGCTGCGCTTGCGTTGCGCGCATCGCCTTGACCAGACGTTGCGCGAGGCTGTCCTGCTTGTCGTGCAGGCGGGCAAAACCGCCACCCGCAGCGCGTAATCGTTGCGCCAGCGCTTGCCACTGCCAGTGTTGCTGCTGCTTGCGGTAGGCAAAGGCGCGCTGCATGCGCTGTTGCAGTTGATCCAGTTGTTGCGCCCGGCGCTGCAACTGCTGCGCGGGGTGCACCAGGCGGCGCTGCAAATAATCCACGGCCTGCATCGCGTTCTGCAAACGGTTGCGCTGCGCGCGTTGCAGGTGTTGCGCGGTGTTGCGCAAATTTCTGAGCAGCGCGTGGCGATCCGGCACGACGCGTTGCGCGGCGGCGGTCGGGGTCGGGGCGCGTTCGTCGGCGACGAAATCGGCGATGGTGAAGTCGGTCTCGTGGCCGACGCCGCTGACGACGGGAATTTCGCTGGCGGCGATGGCGCGCGCCACGACTTCTTCATTGAACGCCCACAGGTCTTCGATGCTGCCGCCGCCACGGCACACGATCAGCACGTCGCATTCCGCGCGCTGGTTGGCGAGCCGGATGGCAGCGGCGATCTTCTCCGCGCTGCCGCTGCCCTGCACCGGCGCGGGGTACAGCAGCACCGGCACAGTCGGCAGACGCAGCTTCAGGGTGGTGAGCACGTCGCGCAACGCGGCGGCCTGCGGCGAGGTGACGATGCCGACGCGTTTCGGGAACGCGGGCAAGGGACGTTTGCGTTCGGCGGCAAACAAGCCTTCGCTTTGCAGCGATTGTTTCAGCCGTTCGAATTGTTCATACAGGATGCCCAAGCCTGCCGGGCGCATCTGTTCGACGGTCAACTGGAAGTCGCCGCGCTGTTCATACAGGGTGGCGGCAGCCAGGACTTCGACCTGCTGGCCATTGGCAACCGTGCTAACCAGCAACTGGTTTTTGTTGCGGAACATCACGCAGCGCACCTGCGCCTGATCGTCCTTGAGCGCGAAATACCAGTGGCCGGATGCGGCCTTCACCAGATTGGAAATTTCACCGCGCACCCATAGCAATGGAATGTTGCTTTCGAGCAACTGCTTGATTGCAAAGTTGAGTTCTGCGACGCGCAAAACGCGGTTTTTTTCTTCGAAAAATAAGCCTAAAGGCATATTGACATCTCTAAATAATCCACAAAACCAAGAAATTCGCCATATCTTGCCATGGCGCCCCGCAATGAAACCATCGAGTTACGATAACACATTGTTTTTTATACTATTTATACCCATGCAAAAAATAGGCAAAGTAACAAAATCCCATATGCCACGCCAAGTTATAAGGCTATTATTGGAAACAATCCACAAAGTTATCCACAGATTTTGTGGGTAAATAAAAATACCCTTTTCAAATGCCCAGTTAGCCAAATGTTGCTGAAGTAAATCCTGAGGGCTCCCGAGAAATGATTGCTCAAGTCAGCATGACACGCTACAGTTGCGCCCTGAATTTTTAAGGGCACCTCTATAAATCCAAACTCCGTCGCGATACTGCGTTGCTCAAAAAATTTTAACGCTTGCATATCAATTATATGCAGCGCACTAAAATTTTATTTAGCGCCTTGCCTCACTTAGGATTTTGAATTTATAGAAGCACCCTTAGGCCCGTTTAATTTAAGCACATTTGGAGAATCCGCGTGTTTGCAATTGTAGAAGCGGCCGGTTGGCCGATCTGGTTTTTGATTCTGGCATCCATCATCGCAGTAGGCCTGATTGTCGAGCGCTTTGTTTTTTTGCGCACGAGCCGCGTGTCCCCGCCCTCTTTGCTGGATGAAGTCGTCAAGGAGATGAAGCAGCGCGGCGTCAGCAGCGGCATGCTAAACCGGCTTGCCGAAAGTTCGCCGCTGGGGCGCATTTTCGCCGCCGGACTGAAGAATATAAAAAGCCCGCCCGAGGTGATGAAGGAATCCATCGAAGAAGCGGGACGCAAAGTCACGCACGAGCTGGAGCGTTTTTTGACCACTCTCGGCACGATTGCCTCCATCAGCCCGTTGCTGGGGCTGTTCGGCACGGTGGTGGGAATGATCGAAATTTTCGGCTCGCAAACTGCGATGGGCAACAACCCGGCGACACTCGCGCACGGCATCTCGGTGGCCTTGTACAACACGGCTTTCGGCCTGATCGTGGCCATTCCCAGCATGATTTTCTACCGGCATTTCCGCGCCCAGGTGGATAGCCTGACCGTCGAAATGGAGCAACAGGCCATCAAACTGGTGGAGATCGTGCATGGCCAGCGCAAGGATTAAATAATGAATTTTCAGCGTGGGCGCGCCCGTGAAGAACCGGAAATCAATCTGATTCCGATGATAGACGTGCTGCTGGTGATCCTGATTTTCCTGATGGTGACCACCAGCTATGCCAAATTCTCCGAGTTGCAGATCAACCTGCCGCAGGCCGGCGGCGATGCAACCGTGGCCACGGCCAAGCCGATCAATGTGGCGGTGGACGCCTCCGAGCACTATGCCATCAACAATCAGGGGGTGGCCTATAGCGGGGTGACCGCATTGGCGAACTCCCTCAAGAATGCCGCAGGCGACCAGGCCGACCCCACCATCGTCATCAACGCCGATGCCAAAGCGCCGCACCAGTCCGTGATCAACGTGATGGAAGCGGCGCGGCTGGCGGGATACGGGCGCATTACCTTTACCACGCAAAACCAGCCCAAGTAACGGGAGCCTCTAAAAATTCACATTTCATCCCAACTGCCGCGTTGCGAGAAAAATTTCTTGCTTACATATAAACCATATGCGGCGCGGCGAAATTTTTCCCGCGCCTTGCATTTGGGCGAACTCTGAATTTTTAGAGGCTCCCGTGCACTGGCTGCAACACCACTGGTCACGCACCACCCCGCTGCACCTGATTCTTTTTCCGGTTAGCCTGCTGTTTCGCCTGCTGGTGGCATTGCGCCGTGCGTTATATCGCATCAACATCCTGTCCGGTCATAAGCTGCCCGTACCGGTCATCGTAATCGGCAACATCAGCGTCGGCGGAACCGGCAAAACCCCGCTCACGCTTGCCCTGGCGCAACAACTGATCCAGCACGGCTGGCATCCGCTCATCGTCAGCCGCGGCTACGGTGGTGCGGCGCAACAGCCACAGCAGGTCGAAACAAACAGCGTTGCGCAACAGGTGGGCGACGAACCGCTGCTGATGGCACGGCGCAACCTGTGTCCGGTGTGGATCGGCAAAGATCGCGCCGCCGCCGCACAAGCCGCCTTAAAAAACCATCCGCAATGCGATGTCGTGCTGTGCGACGACGGCTTGCAGCACTACCGTTTGCGGCGCGATGTGGAAGTCGCGGTAGTCGATGGCATGCGCGGCTTCGGCAATGGCTTGATGCTTCCCGCCGGGCCGTTGCGCGAGCCGGTGTCACGCTTGCACAGCGTGGATGCCGTGGTAATAAATAACGGCAAAACTTCAACAGGCCAATACGCCATGCGCCTGTCGGGGGAAATTTTTTACAATCTGCTCGACCCCGGCGAAACAGTGACTGCCGGTCATTTCCACGCACTGAACAATCACGCCGTCGCCGGTATCGGGCATCCGCAACGCTACTTCGAGCATCTGCAGGCGCTGGGCATTTCCTTTACACCGCACGCTTTCCCGGACCACCATCCTTACCTTGAAACCGATCTGGCTTTCAGCGGCTGCGACGCGCTACTCCTGACCGAAAAAGATGCGGTAAAATGCGCTGCATTCGCCGATGCCCGCTATTGGGTGTTGCGCGTAGATGCCGAAATCGACTCGACCCTGATCGACCACATACTGCGAAAGATCACTCCTCATGGACGCAAAACTGCTTGATATCCTCGTTTGCCCGCTGTGCAAATCCCCGCTGGTCTATCAGAAAGCCGCGCAGGAACTGATCTGCAAGGCCGACCGGCTGGCCTTCAAGATCGAAGACGATATCCCGGTGATGCTGGTCGACGAGGCGCGCAAGCTGACTGCTGAAGAAGTCGAGAAGGTTTGATGTGAAAAAGCAAACCCCTCCCAACCTCCCCTTGTCAGGGGAGGAGCGCGCGCATCCCCCCCTGACAAGGGGGGCTAGGGGGGTTGGGGTGGATTTCCACGTCGTCATTCCGGCACGCCACTCCTCCACCCGGCTGCCCGGCAAACCGCTCCTGGCTATCGCCGGAAAACCAATGGTGGTAAGGGTTGCAGAGCAGGCTGCGCAAAGCGGCGCGCAACAAATCTGGATCGCCACCGACCACCATGCGATTGCCAGCGTGGTGCACGAGCATGGCTTCAAAGCCTGCCTGACCAAAGAAAGCCATGCCAGCGGCACGGATCGCATCGCCGAGGTGGTCGAGCAGCGAGGCTGGCCGGACGACACCATCGTGGTGAATGTGCAAGGCGACGAACCGCTGATACCGCCCGCGCTGATCCGCGCCGTCGCTGAACACCTGCACCGGCACCCGGAATGCGCGGTTGCCACGGCGTGCCACCCGATTCACGACGAAGCGTCAATGCGCAACCCCAACATCGTCAAGGCCGTGCTCGACCAGCAGGGCAACGCGCTGTACTTCAGCCGCGCGCCGATCCCTTACCCGCGCGATGCGTTCGCGCTCCCCTCGCCCGCAAGCGGGATAACCAGCGACTTGGCTGGAGTAATTTCCCAGCCTAGTCGAATGGCTAGTAGTTCTATCAGAGGGGCTGGGGGAGAGGGTTTGCCGGAAGGTTTGCCCGTGCTGCGCCATATCGGCATCTACGCTTACCGCGCCGGATTTTTGCGCGCCTACGGGCAACTTGCCCCGACTGCGATCGAGCATTTTGAAGCACTGGAACAATTGCGCGTGCTGTATTATGGCTACAAAATCGGCGTGCATATCGCCGCACAGGCGCCGCCCGCCGGCGTGGACACCGAACAGGATTTGCACGCAGCACGACAAGTTTTCGCAGCAACCATCAAATCTGAGGAGAATAAAAAATGAGACTGATACTGCTAGGCGCACCGGGTGCAGGCAAAGGCACACAGGCCAATTACATCCGGGAAAAATACGGCATCCCGCAAATTTCCACCGGCGACATGCTGCGCGCGGCGGTCAAGGCGGGCACACCACTCGGCATCGCGGCCAAGAAGGTAATGGATGCGGGAGGGCTGGTCTCCGACGACATCATCATCAACCTGGTGAAAGAGCGCATCAAGGATGCCGACTGCGCCAACGGCTTCCTGTTCGACGGTTTTCCGCGCACCCTCCCGCAGGCACAGGCGATGAAGGATGCCGGCATCCCGATCGACTACGTGGTGGAGATCGACGTGGCGGACAGCGAGATCATCAAGCGCATGAGCGGACGCCGCGTGCATACTGCTTCCGGGCGCACCTACCACATCGTGTTCAACCCCCCCAAAGTGGCGGGCAAGGACGATGTCACCGGCGAAGATCTGGTGCAGCGCCCGGACGACGCGGAAGAAACCGTACTCAAGCGCCTCACCGTTTACCATGACCAGACCAAACCGCTGGTCGAGTACTACAGCAACTGGGCAAAATCCGGCGACGCGAAAGCGCCCAAGTGCGTGAACGTGCCGGGCGTGGGCAGCGTGGAGAACATCCGCGACCAGGTCTTCGCGGCCTTGGGTGGCAAATAAATTGGACGGGGAATAATCGTGGCCAGCAAACCGATCCTCACGCTGGAAGACGCCAAGCGCGTCGCGGCGGCGGCCGAGGCCGAAGCGCGGCGCAACGACTGGCGCGTGGTCATCGCGGTAGTGGATGACGGCGGCCATCTGCTCTACCTGCAACGCAGCCACGACACCCAGTATGGCAGCGTGGATACGGCGATATGCAAGGCGCATGCGGCCGTGGCTTTCCAGCGCCCGACCAAAGCCTCCGAGGATGCCGTGCTGAGCGGGCGATTGATACATCTCGCCCTGCCCGGCGTGATACCCGCCGAGGGCGGCGTGCCGCTGAAAATCGACGATACCGTCGTGGGCGGGTTGGGCATCAGCGGCGTGCGCTCATTTCAGGACGGGCAGATCGCGGCGGCAGGTGTCGCGGCCTTGGCGCAAAACTGATTCGCTAATTCATGGAAACCCTATGCTCTATCGCCTAGATCAACGCATACCGGAATTGCGCGGTACGCGGCACTTCGTCGCCGACAATGCTTCGGTCATCGGCACGGTAATTCTGGAAAATAATGCCAGCATCTGGTTCAACGCCGTGCTACGCGGCGATAACGAACCGATCCATATCGGGGAAAACAGCAACATCCAGGATGGCGCGGTGCTGCACACCGACCCCGGCGCGCCGCTCACCGTTGCCGCCGGTGTCACCGTGGGGCATCAAGCCACATTGCACGGCTGCACGATAGGCGCAGGCAGCCTGATCGGCATCAAGGCGGTGATACTCAACCACGCCATCATCGGCAAGAACTGCCTGATCGGCGCAAACGCGCTCATCGCCGAAGGCAAAATCATCCCCGACAATTCGCTGGTCATGGGCTCACCGGGAAAAGTGGTGCGCATGTTGACCGAAGCCGAAATCACGCGGATGCACACCAACAATTTACGCTATGCGGAACGTGCGGCATACTACGCCGACAAATTAAGCCCGATACAAACCTGAGCCATAAACGCGCCACCGGTTTGTATTATTCCCGGATTGATCTGACTGGAAAAACGCAAACCAGTTGTTGATGTACGGCTACTTATGCTGCACAAGCTCGGCGGAATACCAACCTTATCAGCTCCCCCGAATAATCAAAGGGCTATTCTAATGTTGGATGCTTGCTTGTCATCGTGATCCGGTATCACTTCAAAACTGACCTTTTGCTTTTCTTTGAGAGACTTGAAACCGTTCATGCTGATTGCGGAAAAATGTGCATACAAGTCACCGCTCCCATCATCGGGAGTAATGAAGCCAAAACCATTTATGTCGTCAAACCATCTAACTGTACCGGTTTCCATTTGATGAACTCCTTTTGTGGTTATTTTCCGCTTGGCAGTCAAAAAAACCATGACGCACATCAACTTTTTTGCCGATATGTAAAAAATTGCATTGGAATGTCGATATAAGGATCATGAAACCCTTGGGCTCAGTTCTCCAGTGAGGTTGCTTATGAAAACGGCATCCGAGTTTTGTCCGGTTAGGCTCGCATGAAATACGTGCCGAGCATTTCGCCACCCGTAATCGGCATAGTGAACCGGTGGACAGTAAATGGTACGGCCAGGGTCAAACCGGTCAAACCGGTGCAGGAGCGCACCTTGCCGCCGCTGGTGTTTCAGCCGCAACATGCGCCGCCCGAAGCGCCTCCCACCACAACAGAGAAGCGGCATGCCGGAACGCATCAGGAAGACCGCCGGACATATTGCCGCCGCACCGCGCACAAGCCTGTTCTGGAGGAACTCCGCTCACACATAGACCGGCGCCGGCACAGGCAGCGGGGCGACGATGTTACAGATCACGTTGACGAAAAAGTCTAATGGGCCATCAACCGGCAACAAAAAACTTGAGCAAGATTCCCGCCGGCGTATGGGTGCTCGGCTTCGTCAGCATGTTGATGGACATTTCTTCCGAGATGATCCACAGCCTGCTGCCGTTGTTCATGGTCACCACGCTGGGCGCCAGCGCCTTGGCGGTCGGCCTGATTGAAGGGCTGGCCGAATCCACCGCGCTGGTCGTCAAGGTGTTTTCCGGTGCCTTGAGCGATTATCTGGGCAAGCGCAAGGGACTGGCCGTGTTTGGCTATGCCTTGGGCGCGCTGACCAAACCGTTGTTTGCGCTGGCTCCCACTATCGGAATCGTGCTCGCTGCCCGCCTGCTGGATCGCGTCGGCAAAGGCATTCGCGGTGCGCCGCGCGACGCGCTGGTAGCCGACATAACGCCGCCCCATATCCGTGGCGCGGCTTTTGGTTTGCGCCAAGCGCTGGACACGGTGGGCGCGTTTCTCGGCCCGCTGCTGGCGGTCGGTTTGATGCTGCTGTGGGCCAACGATTTCCGCGCGGTGTTCTGGGTCGCGGTGATTCCCGGAATGATGGCCGTGGCGCTGCTGCTGTTCGGCGTGCGCGAACCCGAACGCCATGAAGGCGGCAAGCGCTCGAATCCAATCCGCAGGGAAAACCTGAAGCGCCTCGGCGCTCAGTACTGGTGGGTGGTGGGTATCGGCGCCGTGTTCACGCTGGCCCGTTTCAGCGAGGCGTTCCTGGTGCTGCGCGCGCAGCAAGGCGGCATCCCGATCGCGCTGGTGCCGCTGGTGATGGTGGCGATGAACCTGATCTACGCCGCGTCGGCTTACCCTTTCGGCAAACTCTCCGACCGCGTGAGCCACAAGATGCTGCTGGCGCTAGGCCTGGTCATCCTGATTGCGGCCGACCTGGTGCTCGCCAGCAATGACCATTGGGGCACAGTGGTGGCCGGTGTCGCCCTGTGGGGTATTCACATGGGCATCACCCAGGGCTTGCTGGCAACGATGGTCGCCGATACCGCACCCGCCGACTTGCGCGGCACCGCCTACGGTTTCTTTAACCTGGTGAGCGGCATAGCCATGCTGGCCGCCAGTGTGGTGGCCGGATTGTTGTGGGATTGGCGCGGGGCGTCGTTCACGTTTTATGCGGGTGCGGCATTTTGCGTGATCGCGCTCGCCGGTCTGGCCTGGCAACCCGGCCGCACTGTTTCCATGAAGTAATAGAACTGCCAGTCTGGTTGTGTTGCCTAAACCAGAATTTTGCCCTTGCTATTTACATCCTCTGAATGAACCTTGGATGAAACTGGCTGTTGGAAATATTGAAAAGTAGCGGCTGAAAAGGATGCGGGGGTTGTCAGGCTAACCCGCTCGCGCAACTCCTTGCCTACCTTGAAATGCGGCACATACTTGGCAGGCACTTTCACTTTATCGCCGCTCTTTGGGTTGCGCCCCTGGCGCGGCGGCCGGTAATTCAGGCCGAAGCTGCCGAAGCCGCGAATCTCGATTCGCCCCCCGCGCGACAGCGTGGCGGATATGGCATCCAGAATCACTTTGACGGCAAGTTCAACATCTTTGGCAGGCAGTTGGGGGTGTAGTTCGGCTAAACGCGTGCTGAGGTCTGATCGGTTCATAGCGTAATCGTTACTTTGGTCGCTCGATAGTTAATGGCGCAGCCATCGAGTGACCGATTTATTTAAAATGACACAAGAGGCGGTTGGTTCATGCACACGGACGAACATCCGTGCCGCAGTCCCGCTACCATAGTCTCCCTTAGGCCGGTGACTTTGCGCCCTTACCTTTCGGTAAGTTTGCCAAGTGGTTGCAGATTATTGAACTGTTCCGGCACATTCAACCTGTATGCGACGAGTGGTGTACTTTTATGGATGAGTGGCTTCGGGAAAAATTTGAGAGCATTTTTTGAAATGTAACCGGCATTGCTGAAAACGCACTCCTGCCACGCGCCAATACCCGCCAACGGCCCATTCCATATCGGGAAATGCCTGTGTTTGACAGGAACAACGATGTCGAAGATACTCAAAACAATGCGGCTTAATTTGCAGCACCGTTGAGTTTCCAATATTTCATATTTAGTCGAAACATGAAAGATGATTCAAGCAAAGAGGCTGTGCGTTGCCTGCAGGCATTGATCGCCCGCGAAACCGGCGCGCCTCTCGAACGCGCTGCCGAAGCGGAGATGGAATCTATAATCCAGCACGCATGCGGGGTGGACGGCGAGAGTTGCGCAGTCGGCCTGGAGCATTCTTTCGTAAGATGCGAGGTCACCATTCTGCTCGCCGACTTGAGGGGTTTTACCTCCATCACTGCCGCACTTCCTGCCGGAACGGTAATTGCAATGCTCAACCGCTGCCTGGGGCGGATGAACGAAATCGTCTTCCGTCACAATGGCGTCATCGATAAATTCATGGGTGATTCCATCATGGTGCTGTTCGGTGCGCCGGTCGAGCGCCCGGATGATGTGCAGCGGGCGCTGACTTGCGCGATCGAGATGCAGCTCGCCATGGTGGAACTCAACAATCAGGTCAGCCAGGACGGCATACCGGAGCTGTTCATGGGCATCGGTATCAACACCGGCAGCGTCATGGCCGGCAGGTTCGGGTCAAACTTCTATTCCGAATACACGGTGATCGGCGACGAGGTCAACCTCGCGTCGCGCATCGAAGCCTTCAGCCTGCGCGGGCAGGTTCTGATCAGCGAAAGCACCTTTGATCATTGCCGCGACTTCGTCACGGTCAGCGAGGCGATGGAGGTGTTTGTCAAAGGCAAATCGCAACCGGTCAAATTGCGCGAGCTGTATGCGATTCCCTCGCTAAATCTCGAAGTGCCGCGCAAAGAAATCCGCCGCAGCCACCGCGTCGAAGTCAAGCTCCCCTGCTCTTTCAGCCTGATCCAGAACAAGTTCGTGATGCCGAAAGTAATCAGTGCAACTATCCTCGACATCGGCTATCACGGCATACTGATAGAAACCGATCATCCGCTCAAAGTGCTCGACGATGTGAAACTCGAATTTGACCTTCCGCTGGTGGACATCAAGGCAACCGACATCTATGCGAAAGTCGTCAAATTAAAACAGGATGGCAGCCGCCAACTCGCGGGGCTCGAGTTCACGGCGGTAAGCCCGGATACCAACATGAAAATCCAGTTGTTCGTGCAGTTGCTGGTGACCGCAGCGACATAGAGAAACCGGAATTAAAGGCTGAATAAAAACTTAACCGGCGCCATGCAGCCCGGCTCCGGGCATTGCCCCCAATAGATCACAACCAGTTCCGCATCGAGTAACCGCCGATCAGCGGCCGCTGCAATGCGGCGCGCATGATTTGCCTGCCCCACTTGAATTCCTTGTACAGCACGACAAAGTTCCACATATCGCGCAGCACTTTGGCGCGGTCGCGCCAGCCCAGCGCCATCAGCGCGGCGGGGAAATCGGCTTCGTGCGGACGGTCGAAAGCGATCTTCAGCGGGTTCCATTGATCCGAGGTGCGGCGCACTTCCGAGGCGATCATGCTGCGGTACACCTCCTGCATCGGCCGGTTGCGCAGCCGCGCTTCCACCACCGCCTCGCCGCAGATCGCGCCGGAATGCAGCGCGCAGCTCATGCCCTCGCCGATCATGTTGAGGAAGCCCGCCGCCTGCCCGGTAATCAGCACGTTGCCCTTGCCGAACACGTAGCGGTTGATCAGCGACGGCCCGAAATTTTCGCCGCAGCCTTCATCGTCAAGCGGCTCCCCGAGGCGCACGCCATGTTTATCGGAAAAATAATTCACCACATTCGCATGCTTCTTCGCGAAATTGTCGCCGCGCTTGAAACCCACGCCGACGATCTGCCGCCCGTCGCGGGCATGGCTCCAAGTATAGTGGCCGAGGTCGGGATGAAACCAGAAGTGAAAGTACTGTTCATCCAGCGGGCATTCGATGATTTCGTGGAATTTCTGCCCGACAATAAACCACGGGATGGATTGCTGGTATTCAGGATAAACCGCACGCACCACCGGCGAACTCGGCCCGTCCGCGCCGATGACTTGGCGCGCGCGGTACTCGACCGGCTCGCCATTTTTTTTGGCCTGCACGATCACATGGTCGCCGTTGTCCTGCAACCCGACAAACGCAGTCTGGTCGTGGACTTCCGCCCCGCTGCGCTGGATCGCCCAGTGATCGGCGTATTTGCGGTGCAGGTGCGGCGTCGTGCCGCCATAGAAATCCATCGGCATCGATACCATGCTGGGAAAATGGAAGGTCACGCCGCGACACGACGCCGGGTCATGCAGCGTCTCGCGCGGCAACGGGCCGAAATTTTCCAGCAGGAAACGATGCCCGCGCGGCGACAGGATGCCGCTGCAAATCTTGTGGCGCGGCAACTGGAAACGCTCCAGCACGATGGTCTCCAGACCGGCATCCACCAAGCGTTTGGCGGCGGCGGCCGCAGCCAGCCCGGCACCAACGATAACTACATCAACTGTACGCATTAAAACCCTTCAATAAATTTCCCACAAATATGCCCCGGTAGGCTGATCTTGTTATCAATCATCCGCCAACTCCGCCAGATGCACCACCGGGACACCGCTGATCTTCTCAAAGGCCGCGCGATCTTCCAGGTTCTCGACCACGATGCGCGTGATGCTGCGGCCATGCAGCACCCAGTGCGCTTGTGCGTCGTCATCCGGCATCGCCAACCCCAGCCGCTGCGGCAGGCCGCGCGCGGTGGCGGGTATCGCGATGCGTTGCAGGTCGAGGTTGAAATCGCAGCCGCGTTCCCTGCGCAGGCGATCGTAATATTTGACCAGCCGCACATAGTCGGCATGGTAGGCGCGCGGCTCGATCATATACAGGTCGGTGCTGCGCAGGTTGCGGCGGACTGCTTCGAGCGAACTCAATGTTTCGCCTAGGCTATAAATCTTTGCGGCGGGCAACCATTGTGCCAGATAGGGCAGCAACAGACCATCGGCAACGATGATCTTGTCCGCGCGCCGCAACGGCTCGATCAATGCGGCCAGCCTATCGGGGGGAACGACCACGCCCGCTTCCAGCGCCAGTGAAATGTCGGCGCCGTCATCATGTGCCACAGCAAACGCGCCCGCTTTCCCAAGCAATGCGGTAATGCGATTCAACAGGGCGGGATGCGCGCGCAACGCTGCGCCGGCCAGCAACGCGGTCTTTTCCTGATGCGCCGGAGCGGGCCGCCTCGCCTGCGCCGCCATGCGCCCTTGCAGCGCTGCCGTTTGCGGGTGTGCCATCTGTCTGCGCAGCTTCAGTATCATGGCGCCGATATCTATCTGTTCCGGGCACACCGGATCGCATGCACGGCACAGGGTGCAATCCTGCACCGCATCGGCCAGGTCGCCTGGCGCGGCACCATGTTGCAGCGCCTTTGCCCATCCCTGCGGGCTGTGTTGCAGGTCGCGCTTGCGATGCCACACCGGGCACACCAGCAGGCACAGGCCACAACCGCTACAGTCGCTGTAGCTCTTGTGCGCGGCAGAAGTTTTTTGAAAAAGGCTTAACATCAAAAAATCACATCCCGGTTCAGGATCATCGCAGGATCGGCCTCGCGCTTCATCGCCAGATGGCGGTTCACCACTTCGTCGCCGAACACGCGCCGGATATAGCCTTTCATCATGCCGCCGAAGCGGTAATAGCTGCCGCCCAAGTCTACACCGATGTCGTAAATCGCGTTTTTGAACGATTGCAGATAATCGCGGCTGTACACCCGGTCATCCATCATCGGCTCGAACTCGCAGCCGTAGGCCCAGCCTTCGGCATCGGGCGGGATACAGGACATTTCGTAATGCGGCTTGTGCTCCGCGCGCAGCTTGATGCCGACCATATACAGCGTGTAATGCGGGAAATATTTGCGGCACACCGCGTTGCCGCGCTCCACCGCCGCGACAAACTTTTCCGCCGAAGTCGCGAGATCGGGAATCACCATCTGCTTGCTGCCCCAGAACTTCCACACCGCGCGCGAAAACACCACGGTACGGTCGTGCATCAGACCATCGCGCAGGTATTCTGGGCGGCGAAACTCGGGGAACAGCTCGCGCTTGCGCTGCAACAAATACCACGCTTCGGGCAGCTTCCACGGGCGCAATGCATAGCGCCGTAACATGCACAGCGCAAAGCCGGCTTCGCCGTGGCCGCGCAGTTGCACTTGCCAGTTTTCCTTGAATGCCGCTTCGCGTTCGTCCGAATCGAACGCGACCAGCAGGTTCACCGCGCAATCCATGATAGTCAAAATCCCCGCATAGTCGCTGGCGTCGTTGCGATTCAGCAACTGCATGTCCTCGACCGCGGTGCGCAGCGAATCATAATAAAAATAATGCATGCGCAGCGGCGTATAGCGGCGAATCTTCAGCGTGGCCTCGGTGATCACGCCGAACTGTCCGTACCCCAAGATTACGCGCCGGAACAACTCGGCATTCTGCGTATCGGAACACTCGACAATCTCACCGCGCGGCGTGACCACCTGAACTGACAATGCCTGATCGGCGCTGCACCCGAGGCGCGGCGAATTGACATCGATGCCGCCGACGCCCAGCGTGCCGCCGACCGAGGAAGTCAGGTTGAGCGGCGCGGAAAGATAATCCATGCCATAACGGCGCAGTTCCTCGGCCAGGCTGTGCCAAAAAATTCCACCCTCGGTGCGCACCGTCAGCGCGGCGCTATCGACATGCAACACCCGGCTCATCCCGGTCATGTCCAGCAGCACACCGCCAAACGCAACCGACTCGCCCTCGGTAGTCAACCCGCCGCCGCGCACCGTGACCGGCACGCGGAGTTGCTGCGCCGCCTTGAGCAACGCAGCAACTTGCGCGGTACTGCGCGCGATCACCACGCCATGCGGCAAACCATAAGCCGTGCCGCCCGCATCGGTGGCAAAGGTGCCGCACGCGGCAATGTTCTCGCGCAGCTCGATGCCGCTGTCGCGCAACGCGGCGGCAAATGGATGCCAGCCCTGCCCATTCCAGCGCGTGGGGTTGGTCTGCTGGCGCTTGATGCCCTGCAAGGCATCGGGGCCGACGTGGCAGGGGCCGATGGTGCCGGGTTCGGTTAACGCCAGATCGGATATTTCAGGAATCATGTTGTGCGGCAATTTTTAAAAGATTAGTGCGGTGGGTTCTTATGTTACCGGTAGATGAACCGGTTTGGAGTTTTTTATGGCTGCATGGGGATAGACACTGATGAATGCTGGTTCTCCGATACATAGGAGAACTTCAAAACTTGAAGGTAACTGCCCCGTCGGCTCGGGCGGATCAGAGCACCGGCAAGCAGTTGTTTTACTGCCTTGATATTCCGCTTTGGGGAGGCAGTTAGCGCAGGTGACGCCGTTATCGACACATAGTGATACTTCAAATTTCTCCAAAGCAGTCGGTCACGCATCGTGCTGAGGAATACGAGCTATGCGGGCAAGAATGACAAATTTAAAAATTTTAATCTCAATGCATGTAAAGCTGAACCATCAAAAACGTAAGCCTGCCTAATCTCGTCAATCTGTTTCAGCGCGATGTGAGTGTCTTCCTTAATACCCCGCTCAAGCCCCAAACAATTTCCAAGTTTCAAAATAGCAATTGATTCGCATTTTTTGGCTATAGATTCTTCTACGAGAATCATCTGTTCTTCTAAATGATAAGAGACAATATCAGATAGATTCCTGGAATTTTGAAGATGCCTATTACATTCATCCACAAACCTACTGGCGTCAAGGCATATTCGCTCCGCTTTGCCTTGCAGTTGTTGTAAATGTTCTGGGCTTGTCATAACAGTTACCCTTCTGGCGCATTGCGGATATTTGTGAACGCCTGCTTCCGGGCGTTTATTTAGTGATTGCGAAGATATGCTCCACACATCGGAGCCTTCGAAAGAAGAGCATATGAGCTAACGGATATTTTATTATTTTGAGATAGGAAATTCCGGGGGTATTTTCCGCGTACAACTTCTCTCTTCATGTTTTTCCAGTTACCAACTAAGGTTTTGCTGGCAGTTCAAACTGAAAATCATTCAACTCGAAGGTGTTGTAAATGAAAATATCATTATCAAGCATCCAGGAATCCTGGTGATGTTGGCCAGCTCTGTAGGCTAGCTTAAGTTTGATGCGTCCAGCGGCTTCCAGCTCTTTAAAAAGCTCATGACTAACTTTGATTCCTTCGGGGCGGAACAGGTGAGTTGCTATTGCTTGGTCTAGCGTCGTTATGGGCATGAAAATTCCTATGGCTGCTTTCACATATTTCTGGGGGCTCCCCCATTCATGTAACACGGGGAGCTACGGGTACAAGGGACCGATTATAGCGGGATGTTCAGACCAGCATATTTGTATTATCGCCCCCACCGCGAACCCTCAAGCGATCAGGCTCGACAATCCAGCCGCCCGACAGAAGCCATTGCCTCCGGCGGGAACGCCATAAATCAGGCCCTGTTTTCCCGCATACCAAACACAAAAAAGACTATGGCAATCCCGCTGTAGCCGAGCACGAAAGGCCAGGTGTGTGCAGGGCCGTAGGCGTTGATGATCGCGCCGTTGGCTAGCGTGTAGCCGTGCATCAGCCCGGTGGCGCTGATCGCTGCGGCGACGGCGGCCCATGCGGCGGCGGCGCGGTAGTGCCGTTCGATCAGGCACACCGTCATCGCGGCGAGGATCATCGAGGTGAAGATGAAACCGCGCTCCAGCGAGATCAGCCCCGCGATGGGTAGCTGCATCGCCAGCGCCTGCATGCCCACCGCTTCGACATTGGTTCCGGCGGCGCGCAGTGCGCCTTCCAGTACCAGCAGCCCCCACGCGGCCAGCGCGGGGAAGAAGCCGACGACCACCGCCGGCGCATGATCCCTCGGCGTGGCCTGAAAAGCCTGCGACGCGATGGTGATGCCGATCCACAGCAGGATCGCCGCCCCGGCTTCCACGGGGATCAGCGCGGCGACGAAGCCGACCAGCCCGAGCAGACACAGCAGGGTGACGGCGACCCCGTTGGCGATGGAATATCCGGCACCCGCGCCCATCTTTTTCCAGCCCGGATGGCCGATGTAGATCGTGGTCGGGAACACGCTGCCGAAACACGCCGCCGCCATCGTGCCGAGGCCGTTCACCGCGAGCGAACTTCGCACCGGATACACGTCGCCCGCCGCTTCCGCGCTTTCTAGGTTCTGCAACGAGCCCAGCAGGTTGAACAGCCCCATCGGGACGATCACCGGCAGGAAAGCGATCATGTACGCGGAGAAGGTCGCGCCCATCATGTCCGCAATGAACAGATGCGGCATCTGCATCTGGATGTGCAGCGCATTCGCCAGCGCGGCACCGTCCATTCTGCCCATCCCCCAGGCCAGCGCGGAACCGGTGAGCACCGCCACCAGCCCGGCGGGTATGCCCATTGGCAGGTAGATGCGGCCGATATACTGGATCATGATGAACGCGAGCGGGATGAAGCCCACCAGCGGGTCGGCGAAGATGCGGAAGCAGAAATCCATCGAGATGAAGGTGATCGCGATGCCCGCCAGCGTGGCCAGCAAAGCAGCGCGCGGCGTGATGCGCTTCACCCACCCGGCGACGAATGCACCGCCCAGCTCGATCAAGCCGGAGCCGAGGCAGGCGGCGAGGCCGACCTTCCAGGCCAGCTCCACATCGTTGGTCTGGTCCAGCACCGGCTTCATGACAAATAAAATATAGGCGAACAGCGAGACGGTGTTGACCCCGTACGGCAGCGCCGTCACTTGCGACTGTCCGGTGCGCCGCGCCAGCGCGCGTGCCTGAAAGGCGTAGAAGATATTCCCGAGCAGCAGGCTCACCGCGACGCCCGGCAGGATGCGCCCGTACACCATCTCGCCGGGCATGTGCAGGATCGCGCCACACAGCACGACGATCAGGATGAGCTGGATGAGATTGTCGACGAACAGGCCGAAGAACCCGTCCAGATCACCCTTGTGCCACCAACGAAACTGCTGCGCCATTTCCATCCCCTGCGATGCCTTGATAAAAACGCATTAGGAATGACCTTCCCTGATGCTGTCAATAGCGGCCAGAAGCTGCCTCGATAATCGCTGCGGAAGAGGCCTGCGGCACCCGACTATCATCTCCGTTCCCGCTGGCACATTATCGTTTTGGGCATTAAACTGGAACCTGTTCAACTCATTGTATTTCAGCGACCCATGGCAACAGACACGCAAAATGATTTTCTGGTGATCACCGCTTCGGGAGAAGATAAAGTCGGCCTCGTCGACCGGTTTTCGAGCAAGATAACCGAGAGCGGATGCAATATCGAGGAAAGCCGTATGGCCGTGCTGGGCGGGCAGTTTGCGCTGATCATGCTGCTTTCCGGCCCTTGGAATGCGCTGTCCAAACTCGAAGGGCAATTGGAGTCGTTGGGTGACCAATTGGGACTCAGCATCATTCACAAACGCACCCAGAAACGTGAGCGGACGCAACCGGCGATCCCTTATGAAATAGATGTGGTGGCCATGGATCATCCCGGCATCGTGCGCGACTTGGCCGCTTTCTTTTCCAAAAACGGCATCAACATCGAAGAGCTCCAGACCGACACCTACCCGGCGCCGCACACCGGCACGCCCATGTTTTCCGTCACCATGACGGTGGGCATCCAGGCCGGCGTTCACATCCCTACGTTGCGCGGAAGTTTCCTCGACTACTGCGACGACCTGAATCTGGATGCGAGCTTCGAGCCCGCGCGGGTGTAATGCCTGTCCCGCATTGATTCAAAAAATATTCAAACGATCTTGCACGGAATAACGGTGTCTTCATCGAACCCGTATACCGAGCACATGCGGTGATAGCCATCGGCAATCACGACCTTGCCGTTGGCTTTATCTCTTACCAGAAGCAATGGCGAGAGGGCGTGTCCGGCCAAGATTTTCTTGCGGTCTTTTTCCACATGGGAATTGCTGATCCCCAATAAAGACATGCCGGAAGCCCTGAAAATATCCTTGGCCTTGAAGCTGGACACCGGCGCCTGCTTCAATTGCTGGGTGAGGCTGGCCGCGGTTTGCGCATCATGGATCAGGCTCAAATAAGACTCCGCCGCAGGGTAGTTGTGCTCCTCGGGAATCTCCAGCCATTTGATTTCGGTTTTGTTTCCCATAACTATGCTCTCCCTTGTTGAAGCCGGCCTTGCCGGACATGCGGCCGGTAGTTACGATACGGCGGAAAATACCTCGTCGAATGCCTGCATGAATCTCGGCAATTCACTTTGCGGAAGCCGGTTGATTCCCGCCGCCCCCTTCCTGCCGCCGCCGGTTGCGAAGCGCGAACACAGTGTATCGGCACCGCTGTTGGTGGACTGCGGAGCACGCACGCTCACCACAAAAGCGCCGTCGCTACGTTGCGTCAACACGGCGTGCGCGCGCTCACGGGAAGCGCTGGCAAGTGTGTTGCCAAAAGCTCCGCTCACGCGGCGGCTCCACGATTCGGCGGGAAGTATGTAAGCTGCACCGCTCGAGGTTTCATATTCCGGGCGAATGGCTTGGGCAAGCGCCATATCCTGGGCGTACCCCTGCTTCAGTGTTTCAAAAATGCCGCTTTCGTTAATAAAGACGAACGGGTCTTCTTGTTGATGCATGATGCGGTACAGCTCCGCCGGATGGAAATGCAGGTCCTCCACCGACTCTCCGTAGCTGTTGTAGTTGAGGTATTCGCCCAGTTCGCACAGCGTGGCAAGTTGCTGGAGGTTGAGGTCGAGCGGCTTGGCGGCCTTGCACGCGGCTTCATGGAGATTGTCGCCGAACGCGCCGACGATCCCCCAGACCAGGTATTTTCCGGACAGGTGTTGATTTACCAGCAGGCTGGCGCAGGTATCCGGGCTGGTGTCGATCATTGCGCTCAGGTTGGGATGATCGGGAATATCCCGCGCAACATGATGGTCGAAATATTGCACCTTCGCTCCCCTGCCGAGCATCGCCAGCAAGGCATCCCGGTTATTGTTCAGGGCCAGATCGAGCACCGTCACCTCATCGCCGGGGCCGGCATCCACGTACTGTAGCAGGTCGATATCGCGCTTGGTGCCGGTGACCAGGTTATTCGCTGCGGGAAAAGCCAGCCTCAGTTGGTGCAGCGCGCAGAGGCCGTCCGCATCGCCGTTGAAAACGTCATGGTTCATTTTATTGACTCTCCATTACTCGTGACAGACACCCTCAAACCGCATCCGGTTTTCTCCGGAACACATAAACGGCGGATTCCAGTTCGGGGGGCAAGGCCAGCGCGCCCAGTTTTTTATCTTCCTCAAGATCAAAAGATGATTGCTTTCTGTAGTCGCCCCAGTTGCCGAACGCAAACTGGTGGCGGCTGCCGATGACGATGTAAAGCTGCACGCCGGGGGTATTGAATACCTGGCGTTCAAAATCATTCTGCGACGGCGGCCACGAGCAGATGACCACCTCGGGCGCGTAGCTGCCGAGCGCCTCCCGCGCATCAAGCTTGATGACTTCATCCGAATATGCCACCGCATTGTTCCAGCTATGGTTGTCCGTCGCGGTTATTGGCACACCCCGAGTTTTTAAAAAACGCGACAGGGTGCCGTCTCCCGCGCCGATCTCCAGACAGCTTCGGGATCCGATCATTTCGGCCAGCGCTTCGATCAGTTCGCGCGAATAGAAACAATAAATTCCCTTCGGCTGCACCAGCGGCATCAGCCGCTTCTTCTGCCACACCAGCGGCCAGAGCAGGCGGAACCAGAACAGGGAAACCGGCTTGCGCTCCAGCCCGCTGGCAAACAGCAGCTTCTGCGCGACATAGCCGTTGAACAGGTTGAAGCGCAGCTTGCCTTTGGTTACCCCGGTGTCTGCGGCCAAGGTGGACAAACAAAGTTTTTTGACGGCCTCATGGGCCATGCGGCTGCGGACAAATTGCGACAGCGCGGCTTCTGCCGCTTGGCCGCTGTGCTGCTTTGTATGGGAGGGTTTGAGCGGCGCTACCGGCGCGGACAGGCGCTCCAGATACGCCTTCAATTCTGCCGCCACGCCGCGCCCGATAATGGCGGAAACATCCTGCTGCACCGCTGCCCAGTCTTGCGGATATCTGGCGCAAAGCTCGTCGAAGGACGGATTGGTTTTCAACCACTCCAGCGCTTGCGTGTAGCTGCCTTGCTTCATGAAAATATTCAGGGTTTGCAGGGCAGGCGCAAGCAGTTACGCCACCGCCAGGTACACTCCGCACAATGCGATGCCCGCACCGGCCGCATGAACCAGCCGTTTGTGTGACAGGCGTTGCATACCCAGACCAAACGCGATGCCGGCGGCATGCAGCGACGCGGTCGCCAGCATGAAGCCCAGCGCGTAAGCCATACCGGAAGCCGGCTCCGGCATCTCGGCACCGTGCGCATGACCATGCCACAGCGCGAACAGTCCAACCACACTGCCGCTCAACCACAGCGGCAGACGCACCGACGCGGCAACCAGCACACCCAATAGCAGCACCGACAGCACGATGCCCTGTTCGACAAACGGCAGGCCGATGCCCAACGCCATCACGCCGACAAAGGTGAGCGGCACTGCCCACATGGAACGCCCGCCCATCTGCGCCGCCCACAGCCCGACTGCCAGCATCGCGCAAACGTGATCCAGACCGCTGGCCGGATGCATGAGGCCATGCAGGAAACCGCCGTGTTCTCCGATGCCGACATGCGCATAGGCAAAAGACGGCAACAACAATCCGAACATTACAGACCACCGCATCAAAGTTGATTGGCTCATGGCGCTAACCTCCTTTAAACAATTCCGGATTCAACTTTATAGCGCACATAAAACACATCCAGATTCTGCGCGCGCACCCGTTTCATGATCTGCTCGGCGAGATTGTCGTCCAGAACGAATTCCACCTTCACCGCCAGCTCTCCGGCAAGCTCGAAAAAAGTCTCCTCGCGCAGCCTGCCGTGCCGCCCGAACCCGGCAATGGCGCGGAATGCCGAACCGCCATGAATCCCGAGCGCCTTGGCCTCTTCGAGCAGCCATTCATACAAAGGCATGCCGCCGTAGAGCTGTTTTTCAGTGACATAAAAAGTGAGCTGATCCATTTTTGTCCCCCCCTAGTTCTGAAGCCATTTGAAAGTCTGGATACCCAGCACCGTCATCAGCAGCGAGCCGCCGAGGTGCGCCGCTATAATACCCGCTCCCCACGCATACTGCCCGCGCAACAACAGCGTGACGGTTTCCGCCGAGAACGTGGAAAAAGTGGTCAGCCCGCCGAGAAAGCCGGTGATGATGAGCAGCCGCCATTCCGGCGACAGCGCCGGATGCTGTAGGAAGAACGCGATTGCCAGCCCGATCATATAACCGCCGACCAGATTGGCCGCGAGCGTGCCGAGCGGCAATTCCGGCAGCAGCGGATTGAACCACAGCCCGAACCCCCAGCGCAGCCACGCGCCGAGTGCCGCGCCGATGCCTACCGCGAGAAATGCGTAAAGAGTCATATGAAATATTGTTGATTATTATTTCGCCGTCATTCTACAACACGCACCAGCGCAAAGCCGCCGCCCGGCGTGCGGAAGTTGGTGGTCTGGCCCTGGTAGAGCCGCGCCGCGACCAGTTGCATCTGCCCGGCATAAACATAGCAGCGCACGTCGTACTTGAGCGCAACGGGTTCGGCATCGTTCACGCACACCGTACGCTCGCCGGGTGCGGCCAGTTTTTGCGCGACATAACCGCCCTGCATGATCTCGTCGAACACGCGCCGGGTCAGCTTTTCGCCGCGATACGCGCCCTTGCTGCCATAGCCGCTGTCCGGCTTGAAGAACCACTGCTTGCGCTCCGCCCACCATTGCTCCTGATCCGCCGCCTCCACCTGCCGGGCGTGCGGGATTCCGCCCTGCAAGGCGGCGATGTCGGCCTCGTTCGCGCCGAGCGCACGCAGTCCGTCCGCATCGGTCAGCCGCGCGAGGTTGCGCTTGTCAGCATAGCGCGCGTAGTGCGCCGGATCGGGCGTCAGTACCACACTGCCCTCCAGATACGCCTGCCGCAACACGGGATGCCGCTGCAACGAAAAATCCGTCAGGCGGTTGTACACCAGGTCGATCTTCTGCTCATCAAGGTACAAGCCGCCATCACGCGCTTGCAGCGCAGATGGATCAACGATGTGCGCCGCAATCATGGCATGCTCGAACAGATTTTTTGCCCACAGAAATTCGGGATAGAGGTATTGCCCCTCCGGCTGCTCATCCACGATGGCGATGCTGCGGAGCGGTGCAGCGCCGCGCGCCAGCCGCCACTCGTTGCGGAACATATTGAGAAAAGACTGTTTGAGGTTTTCGACGGCGACCGCCTTGCCGGGTAAACCGGCGTCGCGCTGGCTGTCGAGCAGCAGTGCATTCAAAAATCCGCCGCCCGCATTGCTGTTGATTTCAATCAAATGCGCGCCGTCGCTGTTGAGATGAAAGTCGTAGCCGAAGAACACGCCAAGACAATTTCCTGGCGCCGGACAGGCAACGATAGTCCCCTCTCCCGCTTGCGGGAGAGGGTTAGGGAGAGGGATGTCGCGCGACCACCCCGGCAACCCAACTACCCGCTCCACCGCATCGATCACGTCGCGCATCTGCCGCATTTGCGCAGCCGTGATGAACACCGGCACCGCGGCAAACAGATGCGGGCAACGCTCCGCCACCAGACTGTGCCACGCCGCACCCTGCGCCTGCAGCGCGTATTGCAGCGCGGCGCGATCCAGCATGGCTGCGCGGCAATCGCCATTCAGCGTTTCAGCCGTTGAGGCAGGAAGCGTCATCCTACGGCCCGCCCAACAATTTTTGTTTGAGATCGGCCTGCGCCGGCTTATCGCCCAGCCAGACTTTCAGCAGCGCGCTGTTGAACGGTGCGCCGCCGACCGTGCCCTTCGCCACGCCGTTTAGACCGACCTGCGTGCCGCTGCCCGGCAGATAATCCAGCGTGATGATGTCGCCCTTTTTCATTTCATCGATAACGTGAAAGATCGCGGAGAATTCCTTGAGCGGCGCATCCAGCGCGTTCAATTCGGCGGGGGTATGGTTGGCCGCGATGGCACTGCTCAGCCCGCTGAGCAGGCGATTCGCGCCGATGTCGACCAGCAAATGCAGCGCCATGCGCTTCTCGCCGCCGTCGGCCAGCACCGCCGCCGCGCTGGTGCTTTTCTCGGGCAGATAGAGCGCCGCGATATACAAATCGAAGAAAAATCTGCTGCGCACCCCGGCACCATTGAGCTGCAAATCGCGGCTGCCGAAATGCGCGCTGTCCGCCAGCTTTACCCCGGCCACCTCAACGGCAAACGCCTGTGCGGTCAGGAACAGCAAGAACAATGCGATTAGTTTTTTCATCCTGCCCACTTAAATCACGGCTATTGAGACGGTTATTAAAAAGATTGAAATCCGTTCGTGGTGAGCCTGTCGAACCACATATCCCTTCGACAAGGCTCTCCTGAGTTTATCGAAGGAATCAGGGCGAACGGCACACTATTTATTGGCTGACTCTACAACAGGCTTACAGTGCCTCAAATACTCCTGCCGCCCCCATGCCCGTCCCGATGCACATCGTCACCATGCCGTATTTCTGCTTGCGGCGGCGCAGGCCGTGCAGCAGGGTCGCGGTGCGCACCGCGCCGGTCGCACCGAGCGGATGGCCGAGCGCGATCGCGCCGCCGAGCGGATTGACGATAGCCGGATCGAGGCCGACATCGCCGATCACCGCCAGCGACTGCGCGGCGAAGGCCTCGTTGAGTTCGATCCAGCCCATGTCGTTCAGGCTCAGTCCCACTTGCTGCAACACGCGCGGGATCGCCTCTTTCGGGCCGATGCCCATGATCTCCGGCGGTACGCCCGCGACGCTGAAGCCGAGAAACTTGCCGATAGGCGTGAGGTTGTAACGCTTCAGCGCGGCCTCGCTGCACAGCAGCACCGCCGCCGCGCCATCCGACATCTGCGAACTGTTGCCCGCCGTCACCGAACCCTTCTGCGCGAACACCGGCTTGAGCTTCGCCAGCGCCTCGACCGACGTGTCGGCGCGCGGCCCTTCGTCCTGCGCCACCTCGTTGGTTTTTATTTTCACGTCGCGCTCGTCCAGATCGGGCTGATGTTCCGCAATGCGATACGGCGTGATCTCGTCGTTGAATTCTCCCGCCGCCATCGCCCGCAACGCGCGCTGGTGGCTGTGGTAGGCGAATTCGTCCTGCGCCTCGCGCGACACTTTCCAGCGCTGCGCCACCTTCTCGGCGGTGATGCCCATGCCAAAAGCGATGGCGAGATTCTCATCGCGCGCAAAAATTTCCGGGTTGAACGCGATCTTGTTGCCCATCATCGGCACCATGCTCATACTCTCCATGCCCGCCGCCACCATCACCTCAGCTTCGCCAAGACGGATACGATCCGCCGCCAGCGCCACCGCCTGCAAGCCGGAAGAACAGAAGCGGTTGACGGTCAGCCCCGGCACCACGTTCGGATACCCCGCCAGCAGCAGCGCGATGCGCGCCACGTTGATCCCCTGCTCCGCCTCCGGCATCGCGCAGCCGACGATCACATCGCCGATGGCCGCCGCATCGAGCGACGGCGCCTGCGCCAGCACGCTCCGCAGCACATGCGTCAGCAGATCGTCGGGACGGGTGTTGCGGAACATCCCGCGCGGCGCCTTGCCCACCGGCGTGCGCGTCGCGGCGACGATGTAGGCTTCCTGTACTTGTTTGCTCATAACGACCTCTCAATTTTTGGCGAATGAAATTCGGTTGTGTTACCTACATAGGGCGTATTGCCATACGCCCCTACAAAACGTGATGCATCACTGTTATGCGCAAAATCAGCATCACGGATTTGGCATTCTCATTTCAAGAATCAAGAATGCGATGCTGCCCCCATATCACCCCGTTTGTCTATCTTAAACCCACCGACCCCAACCAAGATCACACAACATCACACCGATACATTGAACAGCTAACTCCGCATCTTGTTCGCGAATAGGACGAAGATTATCGTGCTTCTCCTGCTCAGAATGTTTGACTCGAGAATGCAGTCGCTGTGGGATTTCTGCTGCACATCTCACAATGCGCTGGCTATTCTTGCCATTTCGTTTTTCTAGTAAATCAATCAGCGCCCCCAAATCTTTGCCACTTGCCTCTGCCACCCCTTCACTTTGCAGATGCGCACTAAGAATCGCCGTTGCTGCTTCACGCGCACGATCCACAATTGATTCCGCTCCTGCACGATGAACATCATTTAGTAGTTCATCAATTTTCCCTTTTACCAAGCCGCTCTTATCAGGTAGCTGCTCCCAATCTATTTTGGGTAAAACTCCAAAACTTTGCCTTGCTTTCAGAGTCACCAATTCCTCGCCAGTATGTATGGTTTCAACATTCACAACCATCCAAAGTGTTGATGCTTGATCAGTTCCTAGCGCAACTAATAATTGATTACCACCTGCTTCCGATATTTTTGTAGAAACACGACATGGGTAGAAAGTACGAGCTGTTTTTCTGGCTAAATCAGGGCGATTTTCATTAATCTCACCTGGAAAGGCTTGGACGGGCGGCACAACAATAATCTGCCATTCTTGAGTCGATCCATTGCTGGCAATCGAATAAAATCGGCCTCTGCGTATTCTCGTAATTGGGTCGAACGCATCTTCCCTAAAAATAGTATTTGCGTCGCTACTACTTCCGAGCTTCGCAAGTTTTAATTCTTGCTCTCCTGTCGAAACAAAACTTACTGGAGTAACAATTGGATTAGGCCAAACAACACATGCCCCAAACGTGCTACTACCTTGATAAATCAATTCTGAACTCTGGTCGATTCCCAAATACATCATCTCAATATTTCCTAATTCCGCAACGGCTTCCCGCTCTTCAACATATATTCCACCCGGTCACGGGTCTTTTGCGTCGCCAGCAGTTCCATGAAGTTTTTACGTTCCAGATCGAGCAGCCACTGCTCGTCCACCATGCTGCCCGCATCCACGTCGCCGCCGCACATGGTTTCGGCGATGCGGCAGCCGATGTTGTAGTCGTGTTCGGAGATGAAGCCGCCTTCGAGCAGGTTGATCATCGCGGCCTTGAGGGTGGCGATGCCGGTGCGTCCGGCGACGGGTATCTGGCACTGCTGCAACGGCGGGCGGTAGGCGGTAGCGGTGAGCGCGCGGGCTTCTTCCTTGGCGACATGCAGCAGCTCATACTGGTTCAGCACGATGCGATCCGACGGCCTGAGGTAGCCCATGTCGCGCGCGAGCTCGGCGCTCTTGGCGACTTCGCCCATCGCGATCTGCTGGAAGTAGCGTTTGAGGTAAGGGAAGATGTCGCCGCTCGCGCCTCCAAAATGGCGCGCCTCGTTCGCCGCGCGCAGCGTCATTTCCTTGCAGCCGCCGCCTGCGGGCAGCACGCCGACGCCGACTTCGACCAGGCCGATGTAGGTTTCCAGGCTGGCGACGATGCGCGTGCAGTGGATCGAGAATTCGCAGCCGCCGCCGAGCGCCAGGCCGTACACCGCCGCGATGGTGGGCACCTGCGCGTAGCGCAGGCGCTGCGACACTTGCTGGAATTTGGCAACCACGGCTTCGACATGCGGCACGTTGCCGGTGGCGGCGTTGAGCACTTCGCCCAGCCCGCCGCCGCCCGCGACGGTGTATTTCACGCGCTGCGCCGCGCCCTTGAGTTTGTCGAACAATCCTGCGGGCGGCGCTTCGCTGCTTTCCTGCACGCCCTGCATCAGTTGCAGCAGGTGCGCCCCGGCGGAGAACGGCACTTCGGTTTGCCAGATGACCAGCGCGCGAAAGTGCGCCTCGGCCTCGTCCACGGCGCGCAGGATGCCGTCCAACACTTCGTTGCTGATCGCATGCATCTTGGTCTTGAAGCTGAGTATCGCGATGTCATCGCCGGTGTGCCACAGGCGCACGTCGCCGGTCTCGAAAATGGTTTCGCTGTAACCGGCCTCTTCGCCGAGCAGACGGTCGGGAAATAACTGGCGCTGGTAGACGGGAAGCCCGGAGCGCTGCTGATAGCTGCCGGAACCACCCCTCTCCCCCCGCCCCTCTCCCACTGAGGGGCGAGGGGAGTTTGGTTTTCCCTCTCCCGCACGCGGGAGAGGGTGGAGCGTAGCGGAGGGAGAGGGTGCATAAGAACCCAGCGGGGTGTGAACACCTGTGCGCGCCGGCTCTACCGCCCATTTCGGCAGTTTGGCATCGGACATGGTCTTGCCCTGCGCGCGCTCGTCTTCGATCCAGCCGACGACCTTCTGCCAGCCCGCCGCCTGCCAGATTTCGAACGGGCCGCTGTCCCAACCGAAGCCCCAGCGCACCGCGAAGTCGAGGTCGCGCGCGTTGTTGGCGATATGCTCCAGCTGCAAGGCGCAATAGTGGAATACGTCGCGGAATGTCGCCCACAGGAACTGCGCCTGCGGATGCGCGCAGACGCGCAGGTCGTGGAGCTTCTTGCCCCAGTCGCGCTCACGCAGGATCGCCTTCACGCCGTCGTCCACCTTGCCCTCGGAAAGGCGGTAAGTGTCGGTGTGCAGATCCAGCACATGGATTTCCGTGCCGATTTTCTGGTAGATGCCGCGCTTGGTCTTCTGCCCCAGCGCACCCTGATCGACCAGGCGGTTGAACCAGTCCGGCAATTCGAAATGCTTGTGCCACGGGTCGTCGGTCAGGTTTTCGCGCATGGTGTTGACCACGTGCGCGAACACGTCGAGGCCGACCACGTCCAGCGTGCGGAAGGTGGCGCTCTTGGGGCGACCGAGATAGCGCCCGGTGAGCGCGTCCACGGTGTCGAAGCCGAGGTTGTACGCGGCCGCATGATGCTTGGTCGCCAGCATGGAGAACACGCCGATGCGGTTGGCGATGAAGTTGGGCGTGTCCTTGGCGCGCACCACGCCCTTGCCCAATGTGGAGACGAGAAATTCTTCAAGGTGATTGAGCAGCGCCGCCTCGGTGCCGACGCAGGGGATCAGCTCGACCAGATGCATGTAGCGCGGCGGGTTGAAGAAGTGGATGCCGCAGAAGCGGTGGCGCAGATGCTCGGGGAACGCTTCGGCCAGTTGGTTGATCGACAGGCCGGAAGTGTTGCTGGCGAAGATGGTGCGCTCGCCAAGGTGCGGCGCGACCTTGCGGTACAGGTCGGATTTCCAGTCGATGCGCTCGGCAATCGCCTCGATGACCAGATCGCAGTCGCGCAACTGGTCGAGGTGCTGGTCGTAATTGGCCGACTGGATAAAGGTGATTTTTGCAGGGCTGGACAGCGGGCTGGGGTCGAGTTTTTTCAGGCCGTCCAGCGCCTTGTTGACGATACTGTTCGGGTCGCCTTCGCGCGCCGCCAGATCGAACAGGATGGTCGGCACGTTGGCGTTGACCATGTGTGCGGCGATCTGCGCGCCCATCACCCCCGCGCCCAGCACCGCCACTTTGCGTATCTGAAAATTTGTACTCATATCGGCCTCTTGGTTGTTGTTCTCGCGTTCCGCATGGAAACGATCCATATTTGAAGTCCGTTCGCCTTGAGCCTGTCGAAAGGTAAATGTGCCACTTCGGCTGGCTCGGGACAGGCTTCGACAAGCTCAGCCCGAACGGGGTTAATAATTCATCTTGCCGAATCAATAATCTACTCGGCAGGCACGACGCGCGGTTTGCGGTTATCGTCCACCGCCACATAGGTCAGCGTCGCCTCGGTCACTTTCACGCAGGTCGGCCGCTCCGGGTTGCGTTGCGCATACACCTCGACATTCACGGTGATCGAGGTGCGCCCGACCTTGACGATGTGCGTGTAAAAACTCACGATATCACCCATGAACAGCGGCTGCTTGAAGATGAAGGAATTCACCGCCACCGTCACTATTCTGCCCTTGGCGCGGTGCAGCGCCGGGATGCTGCCGGCGATATCCACCTGCCCCATGATCCAGCCGCCGAACACGTCGCCGGTATAGTTGCAGTCGGAAGGCATGGCGACCACGCGCAGGGTCGGCTCGCGCTGCGGCAGGGTGGTGGTTTGCGGCTGGTTCTCGCCCATGTTAGCGCCTCTCGTAGAGCTGCTTGATCTCTGCCGCGAACCGCTCCACCACCTTGTTGCGCTTGAGCTTCAGGGTGGGCGTGAGCAGGCCGTCTTCCATGGACCACGGCTGTTGCTGCAGCAGCACGCGGCGCACATTCGCGTAACCGGGAAAGCCGCGCAGGTCGAGCGCAATGCGTTTCAATACCTTGCCTTCCACGCTGCTGTCGGTCAGGGCTTCCGGCATGTCGGCGCGCACGCCGATTTCCCTGGCGAAGTTTTTCCATGCCTCCGGGTTGAGCACCACCAGCGCCGTCAGGTAGGGACGCCCTTCGCCGATGATCATAACCTGGTCGAACAGGGGGTCGTTCAGGATCGCCAGCTCCATGTCGCTTGGCGGGATTTTTTCGCCGTTCGACATGACGATGATTTCCTTGATGCGCCCGGTAATGTAGATGTGCCCGGTTTCGCTGATGCGCACCACGTCGCCGGTATTCAGCCAGCCGTCCGCGTCGATGATGGCCTTGGTCGCCTCCGGGTTGTTCCAGTAGCCCAGCATCACGTTCGGCCCCTTCACCAGCAGCGCGTTCAGCTCGCCGAGCTTCACCTGCACATCGCGGATCGGCTGGCCGACGCTGTCGGGAAAATTATTTTCCGGATGGTTGCCGCTGATCACCGGGCTGGTCTCGGTCAGGCCGTAGCCCTGTATGACCGGCAGCCCCAGCCCGATGAACACGCGCGAGATTTCCGGCGACAGCGCCGCGCCGCCGCTCAGCGCGACGCGCAGCCGCCCGCCAAGGTGGTCGAGGACTTTTTGCGCGACCAGCTTTTGCAACAGCGGCCAGAGCAGGAACGACGCCTGCCACGGGCCGCGCCCCTGCTGGTGCAAAAAGCGCGCCCAGCCGATGTCCACGGCGAGGTTGAACAGCTTGCGTTTCAGCGGCGAGCCTTCTTCCAGCTTGGCGCTTATCACGCCGTAAATGCGTTCATAGATGCGCGGCACCGAAATCAGGATGGTGGGGCGGATGATATGCAAGTCGCCGGACAGTTGCGCGACGGAGCGCGCAAAAGCGACCTTCGCGCCGGCCATCACCGACAGGTAGTAGCCCACCGTGCGCTCGAACGTGTGCGACAGCGGCAGGAAGGATAAAAATGTGTCGTTATAGTTGACCAGGAAAAACCCCAGGCAGGAATGCGCGTTGATCAGCATATTGGCGTGACTCAGCATCACGCCTTTCGGTTTGCCGGTGGTGCCGGAGGTGTAGATGATGCTGGCCAGCTCGTTAGAACAAATTCCGCGCGGCGGATCGTTTGCTCCCTCTGCTTGCAACTGCGCTGTTTTCGGCAGGAATTCATCCATGCATTTCAGGCGCGGCTCTTCGCTGTCGCACAGCCTGTCGATGCTCACGAAACGCCGCACGCCGCCGAGCTGGTCGCGCACCGTGCGCAAAGCCTGCCATTGTTCGTCGGTTTCAAACAGCAGCACTTTCACATCGGCATCGTTGACGATATAGGCGACATTGTCCGGCCTGTCCATGGTGTACAGCGGCACCACCACCAGCCCCAGCGACATCGCCGCCTGGTCGAACATCATCCAGTAAGGACAATTGCGCAGCATGATCGCCACGCGGTCGCCGCGCTGCAACCCCAAACCGGCCAGCGCCGCCTGCCAGCGCGCTATCTCGCCGAGCATCTCCTTCCAGGTGATGTCGCGCCAGTCATTCTGCTGGAAATAGTGGTAGGCGACCTTGTCCGGCGAACGCCGTGCGCGCTCCACGAACAACCCGTACAACGTACCCGCCTGCTGCGGTGTGATTACATCATCCAGCAATGCATTCATCTTGCCCTCTTGACCCAAAATTACTCACTTAACCGTTCGTGGTGAGCCTGTCGAACCACCAGTCACGAACCCGTCACCCTTCGACAAGCTCAGGGCGAACGGAAATTTTTCTTAAATGAACAGCGTTATCTTTAATGCCTTTTGCGTTTATTTATTTGCCCGCAACTGCTCCGGCGCAAAATCGTCCACCATGATGACCTTGCGGCGCAACGCATAATCCCGCTCCAGCAGCGCCGCCTGTTCCGCCGTAATGATGGATTGATCGCGCGCCTCGGCGATGCGCGGCAATTCTTCCAGCGCCTTCAGCTTGCCGGCCCGGTATGCCGCTTCCACTTCGGCCTGCAACGGTTCGCACAGCAGCGTGCTATGCAGCGCGGCTTCCAGTGCGCCGACCGCATCCTTCTCGTCGTAAACGCAAAGCTCGCGTAGCGATTCGTTTGCCTCCTCTCCCGCCTGCGGGAGAGGATTGAGGTGAGGGGAAAGTGCATGGTGAGCTTTATCATGCACTTTCGGTATATACATTCCGGCGGTCAGGCGGTCGCGCGCCGCGCCCGGCTGCATCAGCAGCGCGGCGATCTGATGCCCGAGATGGTCGGAAGGCGGCGACAAACGCAGCCCCAGCGGGAAAATCAGCACGCCCAATATCCGGCGCATCAGGGCGTTCGGGAAATTCTGTATCACGCCGTCAAACGCCTGCTGGATTTTGTACAGCGCGTCCTGTATCGCCCAATGCAGCAGCGGCAAGTCTTCGGCGGGGCGTCCGTCATCCTCGAAGCGTTTCAGCGTCGCCGAGCACAGATACATCTGGCTCAGCACGTCGCCCAGACGCGCGGAGATTTTTTCACGCCGCTTCAGCGAACCGCCCAGCACCGTCATCGCGACGTCAGCACTCAGCGCGAATGCCGTGGAGAAGCGCGTCAAGCGCTGGTAATAGCGGTAGGTTTCGCTGCCATGCGGCACGGGGATGCCGCGCCCGTCGGCCAGCCCGAACACGAAGCTGCGCGCCGCGTTGCTCATGGCAAAGACGATATGCCCGAACAGCGCCTCGTCGAACTGGTGCACGGCGCGCCGGTGGTCCTCGTCATGCACCGCCATGATCTCTTTGAGCACGTAAGGATGGGAACGGATCGCACCCTGCCCGAAGATCATCATGCTGCGCGTCAGGATATTCGCGCCTTCCACGGTGATGCCGATGGGCGTTTGCTGGTAGTCGCGCGCCAGATAATTGTCCGGGCCGAGGCAAATTCCCTTGCCGCCGTGCACATCCATCGCGTCGTTCATGACGATGCGCCCGCGCTCGGTGGCGTGGTATTTGATGATCGCGGAAAGCACCGACGGTTTCTCGCCGATATCCAGCGCCAACGCAATGAGCTGGCGCGCCGCATCGACCATGTAGGTATGCGCGCCGATGCGCGCCAGCGGTTCCTCGATGCCTTCGAACTTGCCGATGGGCAGGTGAAATTGCTTGCGCACCCGGCAATAGGCGCCGCTGGTGCGCGCCGCCATTTTCATGCCGCCGATGCTGCTGGCGGGCAACGAGATCGAGCGCCCCGCCGCGAGACATTCCATCAGCATGCGCCAGCCCTGCCCGATGCGCTCCGTGCCGCCGATGATGAAGTCCATCGGGATGAACACGTCCTTGCCCTGCGTCGGGCCGTTCATGAAGGCGGAATTCAGCGGGAAGTGGCGGCGGCCGATACGCACCCCCGGTGTGTCGGTTGGAATCAGCGCGAGCGTGATGCCGCGATTGACTTCCCCGCCCAATATCTGCTTCGGGTCATACAGCTTGAATGCCAGGCCGAGCAGCGTCGCCACCGGAGCCAGCGTGATATAGCGTTTTTCCCAGGTCACGCGGATGCCCAGCACATTCTGCTTGCCGGCGAATTCGCCGTAGCACACCTCGCCGTGGTCGGGGATCGCGCCGGCATCCGACCCGGCGAACGGGCCGGTCAGCGCGAAACACGGCACATCCACGCCATACGCCAGGCGGCGCAGGTATTTCTCTTTTTGCGCGTTGGTGCCGTAGTGCAGCAACAGTTCGGCGGGACCCAGCGAATTCGGCACCATCACCGTGACCGCCGCCGTGCCACTGCGCGAAGCGACCTTGCTCACCACCGCCGAATGCGCCTGCGCCGAGAACTCCAGCCCGCCGTAGTGCTTGGGGATGATCATGCCGAAGAAGCCCTTGATTTTGATGAACTGCCAGACTTCGGGGGGCAGATCGGCGCGGTTGTGGGTGATGTCCCAATCGTCCAGCATGGCGCACAGCTGCTCTACTTCGTTATCGAGAAAGGCCTGCTCCGCTTCGCTCAACCCGCATTTCGGAAAAGCCAGCAGCTTGTGCCAATCCGGGTTGCCGCTGAACAGGTCGCCGTCCCACCACACCGTACCGGCATTGATCGCCTCCTGTTCGGTGGCGGAAATCTGCGGCAGGATTCTGCGGAAGATTTTGAGCACCGCGCTGCTGACCACAGCACGGCGCAGGGAGGGGATGCCGAACACCGTGACAAACAGGAACAGCGCGACGCCAATCACCAGCAAGATGGAATCCGGAAAACGCGCCTGGATCGCCACGACCGCCACAATCACGATCAGCGCCAGAATCCAGCTGGTAATGGAAGCGCGAAAAAACATCAGCACCATGAATATCGTCAGTGCCGCCAAAATGGTTAATGCCATAACTGCCGCTCTCTCTGATTGGTTACTTTTTAGTGTGCCCGCACTTTAACGCGAGACGGCGGACTGCACAACTAATGCAGGGGCACAACTCACCGTGCCTCTACCTCATCCGGTTTACCGCCTCTTCGACGCGCTCCACCGCGATGATTTCGATGCCGGCAATCTTCTGTTTTGGCGCGTTCGCCTTGGGGATAATGGCCTGCGTGAAGCCCAGTTTGGCGGCTTCGCGCAGGCGCTCCTGGCCGCGCTGCACCGGGCGCACTTCGCCTGCGAGGCCCACTTCGCCGAACACCACCAGCTTCTCCGGCAGCGGCTTGTTGCGCAGGCTGGAGACCATCGCGAGGATCACCGCGAGATCGGCGCCCGGCTCGGTGATTTTCACGCCGCCCACCGCGTTGATGAACACGTCCTGATCGTAGCAGGCGATACCCGCATGGCGGTGCAACACCGCGAGCAGCATCGCCAGCCGGTTCTGTTCCAGCCCCAGCGACAGGCGCCGCACATTGGGCGAATGCGCCTCGTCGAGCAACGCCTGGATTTCCACCAGCAACGGGCGCGTGCCTTCCTGCGTGACCATCACGCAGGAACCGGCGACCTGCTGGCCGTGCTGCGACAGGAACAGCGCGGACGGGTTGCTCACCTCGCGCAAGCCTTTCTCAGTCATCGCGAACACACCGAGTTCGTTCACCGCGCCGAAGCGGTTCTTGAACGCGCGGATCAGGCGGAAACTGGAATGGGTGTCGCCCTCGAAATACAGCACCGTGTCGACGATATGCTCGAGCACCCGCGGCCCGGCCAGCGCGCCTTCCTTGGTGACGTGCCCGACCAAAATGATGGTGATGTTCTGGCTCTTGGCGATGCGCGTCAGTTGCGCCGCGCATTCGCGCACCTGCGCCACCGAGCCGGGCGCGGAGGTGAGCTGCTCGGAATACACGGTCTGGATCGAGTCGATCACCACCACGTCCGGTTTGTCCGCAGTGATGGCCGCCTGGATTTTCTCCAGCTGGATTTCCGGCAGCAGGCGCAGACTGCGCGCGTCCAGTGCCAGACGCTTGGCGCGCAGCGCGATCTGCTGCGCCGATTCTTCGCCGCTGACATACAGGGTATTTTGTTGATTGGACAGATGCGCCAGCACTTGCAACAGCAACGTGGACTTGCCGATACCCGGATCGCCGCCGATCAGCACCACCGCGCCGGCCACCAGCCCGCCGCCCAGCACGCGGTCGAATTCCTCGATGCCGGTCGGCGTGCGCGGCACTTCCGCCGCTTCGACCTCGGACAGCAACTGCACCTTGCCGCTCGCCGCCAGCGCGCTGAAACGGTTCTTAGCGCCGGGTACGGCAGCCTCGGCCACCGATTCGATCAGCGTGTTCCACTCCATGCAATGCGGGCACTGCCCCTGCCACTTCGGCGTCTGTCCGCCGCATTCGGTGCAGGAATAAATCGTTTTTGCTTTTGCCATATTTTTGGATACTTGGAGTTCTGTCAGAGATCCCACTCGACATTCAGTGTGGCGAAATTGAAAATCGCCCCGGGTCCATCAGGAGAGTGGAATTCCGAGCCGCGCCGGTGAATCAGAAAACTCAACCGGGCGCCATCCTCTATTCCGTCATCCTTATATTTCCACTCCACCACTATGCCGGAAGTAAACTGGGGGACGATCCTTTTGCTGCTCAAATAGGACATATGCGGATCTTTCCGCAACAGGCTGCCATCGATAAAGGTGTTGTGGGCAACCCCCTTCATATCCAGTCGTGCCAAGGCATACAACGCATCGCTGGTTTTCCTGAACTGGCCGATGGACGGACTCTCGATCACATTTGGTGCTTCATCCGTCAATTTACTGCCCAGGCGAACCGTAAACCCGCCGTTCACATAGTCGAACAGCGTCCCCGCCGCGCCGCCATAGTGCCAGGAAAAATCCAGGTTCGGCGGCTTGCCGTTGTCCGGATATTTCCATGCACGCCTGATGCGCGAGTAATTAAACTGGATTCCGGGTTCAGTCTTGATCTGGTTGCCCCAGCCATACGGCATGGTCGAATTGCTGAGCGCATGGATGCCCCGCTGCACCTGCTCGGCGCCAGAAATAGGCCCAGTTACACCCACGTCCAGTTCCAGCGTTTCCAGTTCATCCTTGTTTCCTTTTTTTTGCTGCGTGTCATAAGGCTGCCTTTGTGCGACGATGCCCACATACAGCCAGCCGCCCCAGAAGCGATCCATCGGCTGCGGCGCAGAAATGGTGAGATTCTTCGGGGTGAACATCAACTGGCCGACAACATTACCGGTCTGTATAGCGTAACGGCCATCGTCGCCGAAACCCCTTATCCGGTCTTCCAGAAAATCGGGCAGATAGCCGGGAACACAATCCGGCTGGTAGCTGTTGTAAACCTTGATACCATTCGTATACCACTTGTCCGAACGCCCAAGCAGCTTCCCGGTAAATACATCGTTTTCCCACAGGATGTGTTTGCCACTCTCTGCTGCACATTCACCTGCGGGCTTCTGCACATCCCCCGCCCATGTCACCCCGCAACATAACCACCACAAAGCCAGCAACGAGCAACTTCTTTTCCAGAATTTCATGACACTCCCTGGCAGCCGCCTCTCTCCGAAGGTTCTGCTGCGCCGCACAATGTAATTGAAACACCCCTATGCCGCTCTTGTCAGGCACAGGGCGCCGGAAGGCGATATTACCCGCTGGTTGCCGACTTATGCCAGTCGTTTCAACGGACACCCACCTCGCTCGACGCGATTACTTCCTGCTCCGCTGCGGCGGCCCGCACCCAGTCCTGCACCAACGGATCGCGTGCCACCGTCTGCATATACTCGTCCACCGCGCCCGCTTCGCCCACGCCATAGGTGAGGAAGCGAAACACCACCGGCGCGAACATCGCGTCCGCGATGCTGTACTGGCCGAACAGCCACGGCCCTGCCGCAGCATACTGCGCGCGCAGTTCGCGCCAGATATCCTTGACGCGCGCGATGTCGGCTTCGAGCCCGTTGGCTGTCGCTGCCTTGCGGCCATGCGCACGGATGTTCATCGGCATCGCCTTGCGTATCGGGATGAAACCGGAATGCATTTCCGCGCTGACCGAACGGGCGCGGGCGCGCGCCTCGCGCTGCGCGGGCCACAGCGACGGATAGCTTTCATACAGGTATTCGCCGATCGCCATGGTATCCCACACCAGCAGATCGCCGTCGCGGTACACTGGCACCTTGCCCGCAGGCGAACAGGCAAGCAGCTTTTCCTTATAGCCTTCCGCATACAGCGGGATACGCAGCTCGTCAAAATCCACCCCGGCATGCTTCAGCATCAGCCAGGCGCGCAACGACCAGGATGAGTAGTTCTTGTTGCCGATGACCAGCAGCGGTTTGCCCATGTAGCCTCCGAAAATTATTTGATCCTGATAAGTTTCTTGCGTGTTACTTCATCTTTGACGGCAGCCGGATCGTCCTGCCCGCCACCATGAACACGCCCTTGCCCTGATGATGCAGGGTGTGCGGATTTTTATTCGATGGATCGATCCACGCCTTGACCACCTCCAGCACGAAGAAATTGTACTTGTTCATCATCCGCGTATCGGCCACGCGGCATTCGAGATTGGCGTAGCACTCGGCGATCAGCGGCGGCGCCACTTGTGAGGCGAGCAACGGTGTCAGCTTGAACTTCTTGAACTTGTCCACCTTGCTCCCCGAGCAGTTGCCGATGCCCACCACCTGCTTGGCCAGATTCTCCGCCGGGATGCTGAGCACGCATTCCTTGGTGATTCGCAGCGCGTCGAAGCTGTGGTTGCGCCCGCTGATCACGCAGCCCACCAGCGGCGGCTCGAACTCCATCATCGTGTGCCACGACTGGGTCATGATGTTCGCCTTGCCCTTGTGCGCGGTGGTCACCAGCACCACCGGCCCCGGCTCCAGCAGGCGGTAAACTTGGGACAACGGATAAGTTTTCTTAGTCATCTCCAGCCTCCTTTCATCAAAGGAAATTGATGCTGACCCTATTTACTGGTTCATCGAGCAACGGATGAATACATATAGGCAAAAATTACTCATCAGTAGGTGCATCATTCCTACTACAGTCAATATTTTGGGCTTGTAAAGGCTCGAATTTTCCAATAGAACGGTTTGCACGCCAAACTTTTACCTTTGGCCAGTTATAGACCCCTATCAGTTCAGGGTCTACTTTTCCATCTAGCATGCACGCGTCGAGACCAAATATAACATTCGTGTTTCCACTATAAGGAACAAGCAACACATCCAAATTTCGCCAATAAATATTCCCCTTATCATCTTTTGCTTCGGCAACTTCAAGGATCAGTACCTGAAATTTCCCGCTGGAAAATTTTTCGACAGCAAAGTTTTTACCGTTTAGTTGACCAATCATGCTACCGCCCAAATATGCGTTTGGATTCGCCAGAGCACTTGAAGTGATCAAACTGACAAACAAAAGTATATGCAGCCGCATTGATTCTCCCTAGCAAAGTTGTATAAAGAATAAGTTAAAGGAGCGGATTCGACACATCCCCAGTACGCGCCACAACTCGAAATTCCACCCTTCCAACACACCATTCGCGTAAAATCGCTCCCGCACTATAGCCGTACCCCAACCCAAAATCCACCGCCCCGAAGGCCTAGCTAATTTAATCCCTACCGTGTCTGCCGAAGTCGAACGTTTTTTCTCCGAACAAAGTCCGCTTGCCACCGAAGTCGCGTCGTTCCGTCCGCGCGCGCAGCAGCGCGAGATGGCGCTGGCGGTGGCCGAGGCGATACGCGACAACGCGATTCTGGTGGTCGAGGCGGGAACCGGCACCGGTAAGACCTTCGCCTATCTGGTGCCCGCGCTGCTCAACGGCGGCAAGGTAATCATCTCGACCGGCACCAAGAATTTACAGGATCAGTTATTCCAGAAAGACCTGCCGATGGTGCGCGATGCGCTGAAGGCGCCGGTGTCGGTGGCGTTGCTCAAGGGGCGCGCGAACTATGTGTGCCACTACCATCTGGCGCGCGCGCAGTCGGATGGCTTGTTCAAGACGCGCGAGGACGTGAAGCATCTCGGCAAGATCAAGCAGTACGTCAAGGTCAGCGATTCCGGCGACAAGAGCGGGCTGGCCGATGTGCCGGAGAACGCGCCGATCTGGATGCACGTCACTTCGACGCGCGACAACTGCCTCGGGCAGGAATGCCCCAACCACAAGGAATGCTTCGTGCTCAAGGCGCGCTCCGAGGCGATGAAGGCGGACATCGTGGTGGTGAACCATCATCTGTTTTTCGCCGACGTGATGCTGCGCGACGAGGGCGTGGCGGAACTGCTGCCCGCATGCAACACGGTGATTTTCGACGAGGCGCACCAGTTGCCGGAAACCGCCAGCCTGTTCTTCGGCGAGAGCCTGTCCACCACGCTGTTGCTCGATCTCGCCACGGATACGCGCCTCGAAGCAGCGGCTGCCGCCAAGGACTTTGCGCCGCTGCCGAAGGCTTGCGACGAGCTGGACAAGGCCGCGCGTGACTTGCGGCTGGTGTTCAAGAAGGAAGGACGGATGCCCGCACTCGCGACGGAGGATTTCAAAGAATTCGCCCCCGCGCTGAAAACGCTGGGCGAAAAGATCGCACAACTGAATAGTCTGCTGGAGAAGCAGGCGGAACGCAGCGAGGGGCTGGAGAATTGCTGGCAGCGGGCGCAGGGGTTGGCGCAGCAATTGGCCAAATGGCAAAAAGGCGACGAGCCGGATCAAGTCAGATGGCTGGAAGTATTCCACCACTCGCTGCAACTCAACACCACGCCGCTGTCCATCGCGGAGATTTTCGAGAAGCAGATCGGCGGCAGCGCGCGCGCGTGGATTTTCACTTCCGCGACGCTGGCGGTGAAGCAGGATTTCTCGCATTATCAGGGCGAGATGGGGCTGCTCAAGGCGAAGACCGCGTGCTGGGACAGCCCGTTCAATTACGCCGAGCAGGCGCTGCTGTATGTGCCGAGCGGCCTGCCGGAGCCAAACAGCGACGGCTATACCGAGGCGGTGGTGCAGGCCGCGCTGCCGCTGATCGGGGCCAGCAAGGGGCGCGCGTTTTTCCTGTTCACCAGCCTGCGCGCGATGCAGCGCGCCCACGACATCCTGCAGGCCGAATTCGACCGGCGCGGCTGGGACTACCCGCTGCTGTTGCAGGGCGAAGGTTCGCGCAGCGAGTTGCTGACGCGCTTCCGCTCATTGGGCAACGCGGTGCTGCTCGGCAGCCAGTCGTTCTGGGAAGGGGTGGACGTGCGCGGCGAAGCGCTGTCGCTGGTGATCATCGACAAGCTGCCGTTCGCGCCGCCGGACGATCCGGTGCTGGCGGCGCGCATCGCGCAGCTCAACAAACAGGGGCACAACGCGTTCATGGAATACCAGTTGCCGCGCGCCATCATCACGCTGAAACAAGGGGCGGGAAGATTGATCCGCGACGAGACCGACCGCGGGGTTTTAATGATCTGCGACCCGCGCCTGATCGGCAAACAGTATGGCAAGCGCATCTGGCAAAGCCTGCCGCCGTTCAAGCGCACACGGGATGAAGCGGTGGCGGTGGAGTTTTTTAAAATGCCGGTATCTACCGGCAGCTCACCATCCGGTGATTAAGAGTCCCACTATTGCCCCAGCAGATTCACCAGCCCGTCCAGCCCGACAAAATTCAGCGCATAAGTAGCCTGCTCGCGCACCACCGGCTTGGCGTGGTAGGCGATGCTGACGCCCGCCTGCGCCATCATTTTCAGGTCGTTTGCGCCGTCTCCCATCGCGATGACCTGCTCGGGTTTGAGCCCCAGCTCCTCACGAATCTTCACCAGCCAGTCGGCCTTGCCCTGCGCATCGAAGATTTTGCCCAGCACCTTGCCGGTGAGTTTGCCACCCACAATTTCCAGCGTGTTGGCATGGGTAAAATCAAGCCCCAACCTCGGCTTGAGACGCTCGGTAAAGAACACAAAACCGCCGGACACCAGCATTATCTTGATGCCCTGCGCGTGCAGGGCTGCGAGCATGATTTCCGCACCCGGCGAGAGCCGCAGGCGTTCGTCATACACCCGCTGCAGAGCATGTTCGTCCAGCCCTTCCAGCAGCGCCACGCGGCGGCGCAGGCTTTCGGCGAAGTCGATTTCGCCGCGCATCGCCGACTCGGTAATCGCCGCGACCTGCGGCTTGAGTCCCTGCATGTCGGCGATCTCGTCGATGCACTCGATGGTGATCAGCGTGGAGTCCATATCCATCACCAGCAGCCCGAAGTCCTTCAGCGAGCGGTCGCGCGGCACGAAACCGTAGTCCAGTTGATGTTCGAGACAGTAAGGTGCAATTCCGGGATGCGCCTGCGCTTCGGTCAGGCGGCAGGCGTGCGCGGCGATCTGTTCGCACTGCCGGGCCTGCGCCAGCTTGGCGAGATGGTCGAGGTGCATGGCGGCGACAGGGTGGGTGGCTTGAATGATGAGGTTCATGGGTTTGTTGTGCGATGTAAAAATTGGCAAGCACCGTATTGGCTAATGGCAATTATCCTAGAAAAAACCGTTGTCCGCAGATTACACCGGGCATTGAACAGCAGAATAGCCGTTGTTTTCTGTTTCTAACCGAAGCTATAGCCGGCAACAACCGGAGTTTAAAATATCTCTTGGAGTATGGGATTGTGAATATTTGAAGCCAACAGCAAGTACCAACAATAAACCCCGGTTGATGCAATAGCCGGTCAGGAGCGAGGAATGAAAAGGTCAATTACGCCAACTTCGGTTGAAAGGGTGATGCGCGAAGACGATTTTATCGTTTCCATGACCGATCCCAAGGGCATCATCACTTACGGCAACCGCACCTTCATCGAATTTTCCGGCTACAGCGAAGCCGAACTGCTCGGCTCGCAGCACAATATTATCCGCCACCCGGACATGCCGCGCGCCGTGTTCAAGCTGCTGTGGGACAAAATCCAGAACCGCGAGGAATGCTTTGCCTACGTGAAGAACATGTCCAAGGATGGCGGGTTCTATTGGGTCTTCACCAACGTCACGCCGAATCTGGATGCCAACGAAAACATAACGGGCTATTTCTCGGTGCGGCGCAAACCCAAGGCAAGCGGTATAAAAACCATGACGGAGGTATATCGCATCATGCTGGAAGCGGAAAAGAAAGCCGGGGCCGCCAATGCGATTGCCGCCTCCACCAAAATACTGGTTGATATATTGAATGAAAAGGGGCTCAGCTATGACGAACTCGTCCTTGCAATTTAGGTTTTCCGCGCTGCTGTGGTCATTTTCCTTCGGGACGCTGGTCATTATCCTGACCAGCTTTGTGCTGCATGGAGTGGATATATTCATGCTGGTTTTTCTCGCGGTCGGCGTGGCGGTGTCGGCGTGGGGGCAATGGCTGGCAAAACGCTGGCTGGCGCCGCTCGGAAAGCTGAAATTAACAGTCGACGAAGTTGCGCAGGGAAAATTTAACAGCCGGGTGACCGGCATCGCCGAGTCGCATGACGAGATCAGCATGCTGTGCTGGAGCGTGAACGACATGCTGGATCAGCTAAGCGTCATGTTCCGCGAGCAGGAATTGAGCTTCCGCGCCAACCTGAACGGCAATTTTTATCGCACGGCGATCAGCGGCGGGATGCACGGTGAGCTTAACAAGAATTTGACCAACCTGAACATTATGCTCAAGGAAATGGAGAAACAAAAAATCGGGGCGATGCGCACACAAATGTTGTCGCGCACGCACTCGCTCAACTCCGACAATTTGCTGAATAACCTGACTTCGAGCCAGCAGGACATGAACGTAATTTCCGACAACATGGATCAATTGGCAACCCTGTCCAGGCGCACTAGGGAAGACGCCGAAGAAAGCCGCGAATCGGTCAAGGATGTTGTGCAGAAACTGACCGGCATCGTCGAGCGGGTGAACCATGCCAATATTGCAATAACCAAATTGAATGCGCGCAGTTCCGAAATCAACAAGGCGGTCGGTTTGATCAACTCGATTGCCGACCAGACCAATTTGCTGGCGTTGAATGCGGCGATTGAAGCGGCGCGCGCCGGTGAAGCGGGGCGCGGTTTCGCGGTGGTGGCAGACGAAGTGCGCAAGCTGGCCGAAAACACCAAAAACGCCTCCGAGTCCATCGGCAGCATCATGCAATTACTGCAAGGTGAGGCGGCAAAAATGCTGGAAGACTCGAAGGAAATGCATGAAATAACCAATTCTTCGCAGGGCGTCATCGGGCAGCTCGAACAGAAATTCGGGCAGTTCTACGAATCTGCCGTGATTATTCTGGCGGGTGCGCGCTATGCGAAGGAACTCAGCTTTACCTCGCTGGTGAAAATTGACCACATTATTTACAAGCAGCGCGCTTACGCGCTGATCAACGATCCCGGCAACGATGAATTCAGGAATGCTATTGGTGTTGACCACCACAATTGCCGCTTGGGCCATTGGTATGAGGAGGGTGAGGGTAAAGAATGGTTCAGCAATTTACCTTCATTCCGTTCACTGTTGACTCCGCACAGCAAGGTGCATGAATGCATCCAGCTCATGGTCAAGCAATTGGATCAAGGCTGGGAGCGCAATCCCGCAGTTCAGGACAGCATTTGCGATGCGCTGGATTGCGCCGAAAAGGCCAGTAAAGATGTGATGCAGTTGATGGATCAGCTAGTTGCGGACAAGCACCCGGAGATGGCAAAAATAGGCTAAAAGGACACCTCTAGAAACTTTAGATCATGCTGCTTGCGCAGTACGCTTGCTCCAATTCAGCATGACTATTCCCGCAATGACCATCGGCAGGCTCAGCCACTGCCCCATGCTCATGCCGAATGACAACAGGCCGAGAAAATCGTCCGGTTCGCGGCTGAACTCGGCAATAAAGCGCAAGCTGCCATAGCCGATCAGAAATACTCCGGACACTGCGCCGACCGGACGCGGCTTGCGCGCATACCACCAGAGCAACGCGAACAGCAGCACGCCTTCCAGCGCGAATTCGTAAAGCTGCGACGGATGGCGCGGCAGGTTGTCCACGTTGGGAAAAACCATCGCCCACGGCACATCGGTCGGCCTTCCCCATAGCTCACCGTTGATGAAATTTCCGAGCCGCCCGAATGCCAGTCCGGGCGGCACCAGCGGGGCGATGAAGTCGGTCACTTGCAGCCAGCGCAAATGCTGCTTGCGCGCGAGCCACGCCATCGCCACCAGCACGCCGAGAAAGCCGCCGTGAAACGACATGCCGCCCTGCCAGACCGCCAGGATTTCCAGCGGATGGCCGAGGTAATAAGCGGCTTTGTAAAAAAACACATAGCCCAGCCGCCCGCCGAGAATCACGCCGAGCACACCGTAAAACAGCAAATCGTCGAGCAGCTTGATGTTGAGCTGCGGATGGTTCAGCGCGGCGATGCGCTTGCGCCCCAGCCACAGGAATGCCATGAACCCGGCGAGGTACATCAGTCCGTACCAGTGAATGGCAAGCGGGCCGAGTTGCACGGCAACAGGGTTGAATTGTGGATGAACGAGCATGTATGAATCGGGTAAAATTGCAGCTTCGATTATACGTGCGCTTTATTCCGAAAACTGCAATCGTCCGCAGATTACGCAGATTAAACAGATTATCAATTAGATACACGGGAATCTTTGTGCTTGCGCGGTGGCACTGGCACATTCCTGATATGTTTTAATCTGCGTTAATCTGTGTAATCTGCGGACAGAAACTTTTTTCCAAAGTTAAACTTTCTAAAGAGAGACATTATGCCCGCTTACCGTTCCCGCACTTCCACCCACGGCCGCAACATGGCCGGCGCACGCTCGCTGTGGCGCGCCACCGGCATGACCGACAGCGACTTCGGCAAGCCGATCATCGCCATCGCCAACTCGTTCACCCAGTTCGTGCCCGGTCACGTGCATCTCAAGGACATGGGGCAACTGGTTGCGCGCGAGATCGAAAAGGCGGGCGGTATCGCCAAGGAATTCAACACCATCGCGGTGGACGACGGCATCGCGATGGGGCATGCCGGGATGCTGTATTCGCTGCCTTCCCGCGAACTGATCGCCGACAGCGTGGAATACATGGTCAACGCGCATTGCGCCGACGCGCTGGTGTGCATCTCCAATTGCGACAAGATCACGCCGGGCATGTTGATGGCGGCAATGCGCCTGAACATCCCGGTGGTGTTCGTCTCCGGCGGGCCGATGGAAGCGGGCAAGGTCAACTGGCAGGGCAAAGCCAGGGGGCTGGATCTGGTCGATGCGATGGTCGCGGCTGCCGACAGCCATTGCAGCGACGCGGAGGTGGATGCCATCGAGCACTCCGCCTGCCCGACCTGCGGCTCCTGCTCCGGCATGTTTACCGCCAATTCGATGAACTGCCTGGCCGAAGCGCTGGGGCTGGCGCTGCCCGGCAACGGTTCGCTGGTGGCGACGCACGCCGAGCGCAAGCAGCTGTTTCTGCGCGCCGGACGCATGGTCGTCGAGTTGTGCCGGCGCTACTACGAACAGGACGACGCCTCAGTACTGCCGCGCTCCATCGCCACGTTCGATGCGTTCGAAAATGCGATGACGCTGGACATCTCAATGGGCGGCTCGACCAATACCGTGCTGCACCTGCTGGCGATCGCGCGGGAAGCGGAAGTGAATTTCACGATGAAGGACATGGACCGCCTGTCGCGCCATGTACCGACCCTGTGCAAAGTTGCACCCTCCTCCGAATACCACATGGAAGACGTGCATCGCGCCGGCGGTATACCGGCAATCCTCGGCGAACTGGAGCGCGCCGGACTGCTGCATGCCGATGCCGGAACGGTGCACAGCAAGACCTTGCGCGATGGCCTGAAGCAATGGGATATCGCGCAGACCGGTGACGAGGCGGTGAAGAAATTTTTCCGCGCGGCGCCCGGCGGGATTATCACCACCCTCGCCTTCTCGCAATCGATGCTTTACCCGGAACTGGATACCGACCGCAGCAATGGCTGCATCCGCGACCAGGCGCATGCCTATTCGCAGGATGGCGGGCTGGCGGTGTTGCACGGCAATATCGCCGTGGATGGCTGCATCGTGAAAACCGCCGGAGTGGACGAAAGTATCCTGAAATTCACCGGGCGGGCACGCGTATTTGAGAGTCAGGACGACACGGTAGCGGCGATTCTTGCCGATAAGATCGTGGCGGGCGATGTGGTAGTGATCCGCTACGAAGGGCCGAAGGGCGGACCGGGGATGCAGGAGATGCTTTACCCGACCAGCTACCTGAAATCGAAAGAGCTGGGGGCGGTATGCGCACTGCTCACCGACGGGCGTTTTTCCGGCGGCACCTCGGGTTTGAGCATCGGCCATGTCTCGCCGGAAGCCGCACAGGGCGGCGCAATCGGCCTGATCGAAGAGGGCGACACCATCGTCATCGACATTCCGCAGCGCAGCATCGCGCTGGCGGTTTCCGATGCGGAATTGGCGCGCCGCCGCGCCGCAATGGAGGCCAGAGGCGGCAAGGCATGGCAACCCGCCAGCCGTGAACGCCACGTGTCCGCCGCACTGCGGGCTTACGCCGCGATGACGACCTCCGCCGACAAGGGCGCGGTACGGGATGTGACGCAAATCGAGAAGAGACCGGTATGACCACGGCGCAGCAATTGAATACGCAATTCGGCATCGACGGGCAAGTGGTGTTTCGTAAAGATGCCGGCGGTTTGATCGTCGCGGAAATAAGCAACCCGCAGGCAACCGCATCGCTGTGCTTGCAGGGCGCGCACCTGATGGCCTGGCAACCCAAGAGCCAATCCTTACCGGTAGTGTGGTTATCGCGCGATGCCAAACTGGCGGCGGGCAAATCGATACGCGGTGGCGTGCCGGTGTGCTGGCCGTGGTTCGGGGCGCATGCTGCCGAATCCGGCTTTCCCGCCCACGGCTATGCACGCACCGTGCCCTGGCAAGTGATTGAATCCGGTACCGAGCCGAACGGCGCGACGCGCCTGACGCTGCGCTTGCTGGAAAACGAGAAAACACGGGCACAGTGGCCGCATGATGCGCGGCTCGAACTGACGGTGATTGTCGGCGAGACGTTGCGCATGGAACTGTCGACCGAAAACACCGGGGAATCCGACTTTGTAATCAGCGAAGCCTTGCATACTTATTTCAAAATCAGTGACATCGGCGCAGTGCGCGTCAGCGGATTGGCAGGCTGCGATTACTGGGACAAGGTTGGCGGCTCTGCGTTAAATAAACAAAATGGCGCGATCAGTTTTACAAGCGAGACCGACCGCGTATATATCGACACCGCCGCCGAATGCGTCATCGAAGACGATCAGTTGAAGCGGCGCATCCGGGTCGCCAAATCCGGCAGTCTTTCCACGGTGGTATGGACACCATGGACTGCGAAGGCCGACAGAATGGGCGATATGGGGCAGCCGGACGGTTGGCGCGAAATGCTGTGTGTGGAATCGGCAAATGCGTTTGAAAATGCCGTCAAAGTCACGGCTGGCGCCAAACATACCCTTATAGTCGAATACCGCGCCGAATCGTTGTAGGAAATCTAAACCAAGGAGCTGTCAACGCCACAAGGCGGGATTGCGTTATTGTCTTGCCATCTGAAAAGTTGATTGGCAAATGTGGTGGAGTTGTTTTAGAATCGCCAGTGAAGGTAAGGCCTTCATATTAGTTTAAGGTTTTTTTAATCATAAAACGGAGAGAACATGAAATCTATTATTGTAAGCATGGTTGCAGCAGCAGGTCTGATGGTTGCGGGTTTCGCTGTAGCGACAGATATGCCGGCAGAAGGCAAGAAATTCTGTTCCGCATGTCACAATGTTGAAGGGAAAAAGATGGGCCCAGGATTTACTGATGTGGCCAAGAAATATGCGGGCGACAAGGACGCAGCCAGCAAAATCGCTGCCAGCATAACCAAGGGTGGTGCGTTTGGCTGGAATATGGGCATGATGCCGGCAAAAGGCATGGGCGCAGGTGATGCTGATGTTCAGTCCCTGGCAAAATTTATCGCTGGCTTGGCACACTAAGCTGGAAATAAACAAAAAAGCCGGCGTGAGCCGGCTTTTTTGTTGTGCGTCAGATTGACAGGCAGCCTGCCTGCTCCGCATAATTCACGGAAATTATAAGGGGTTAACCATGAAATTCCATCCTGCTCGTCCGCTATCGCTTGCCGTTCTGGTGTTGGTGCTGACAGCCTGCGGCAAGCCCTCTTCTGACCAAGCTTCCGGCAATATAGCCAAAGCCGGCGAGATGCCGGACGTCGCGAAGAAATACAGTTGCAACTCTTGCCATGCTATCGACATGAAAGTGGTTGGCCCGGGTTGGATGGACGTCTCTAAAAAATACCAGGGCGATGCCGGTGCGGCGACCAGGCTGAGCGACAAGATCACCAAGGGCGGCGGCGGTGTGTGGGGTGTCATGCCCATGCCGGCCAACCCCAAGATTAGCGACGCGGAAAAGAAGGAGCTGGTGGACTTCATTCTGGGTCTGGCAAAGTAAGCCTACCTTGAACCAGTTGACAGTGCTGCCCGGATCTGGCCATAGAACCGACAGCAATTCTCGAAAAGCCGACGTGAGTCGGTTTTTTGTTGTGTATTAAATTGACAGGCGTACCGCCTGCTCCGCATAATCCAAAAGAATTTTTCAGGGAAATCAACCATGTCATTTTATTCTGTTCGCCCGCTTTTGCTCGCCATTCTGCTATTGGCGCTGGGGGCATGCGGCAAATCGTCTTCCGACCGGGCTGCGGCTTCCGGCGATCTGGTGGTACGTATCGGAGCCGCCGCACCGCTGACCGGCAACCAGGCACATATCGGCAAGGACAACGAAAGCGGCACGCGCATGGCGCTAGACGATGCCAATGCCAAAGGCATCGTGATAGGCGGGCGCAAGATACATTTCGAACTGGTCAGCGAGGACGACCAAGCCGACCCCAAAACCGCCACCATCGTCGCGCAGAAGCTGGTGGACAATAAGGTGAGCGGCATCATCGGCCATCTCAATTCCGGCACGACCATTCCCGCCTCGAAAATATACAGCGACAACGGCATCGTGCAGATTTCCCCTTCCGCCACCGCGGTGAATTACACCGCACAGGGCTTCAAAACGGCGTTTCGCGTGATGGCGAACGATGCGCAGCAAGGCCATGTGCTGGGCGAATATGCCGCCAAGAATCTCGGCGCGAAAAAGATCGCGGTGATCGATGACCGTACCGCCTACGGCCAGGGGTTGGCGGACGAGTTCATCAAGGCCGCGCAGGCCAACGGCGCGCAAATCGTGGCGCACGAATATACCAGCGACAAAGCGGTGGACTTCACCGCGGTGCTGACCGCAGTGAAAGGCAAACAACCGGATTTATTGTTCTACGGCGGCATGGATCCGCAGGCCGGGCCGATGGCAAAGCAGATCAAGGCGCTCGCGCTGAACCTGAAATTCATGATGGGCGACGGCGGCTATACGCCCGCATTCATCAAACTGGCGAGCGATGCCGCAGAAGGGGCTTACGCCTCGCTGCCGGGCGTGCCGCTCGCCAAGATGCCGGGCGGAAAAGAATTCGAAACGCGTTTCGTTGCAAAGTACCAGCCGATCCAGTTGTATGCGCCGTACTGTTACGATGCGGTGAACGTGATGATTGCCGCGATGCAAAAGGCCGACTCGGTGGAACCGGCGAAATATTTGCCCGAGCTGGCCAAAATCAGCCACGCCGGCGTGACCGCAAAAATCCAGTTTGATGCAAAGGGCGACCTTCAAGACGGCGCGATCACGCTGTATCAAGTGCGGCAAGGCAAGTGGCAACCGCTGGAAACGATAGGCGCGGGACGTTGATTTAACCTATACAAAACATCAAACGACACGTTCGCGTGTCGTTTTTATTTGCCAACCATGGAAATCTTCTTACAGCAAATAATCAACGGGCTGGTGCAAGGCAGCGTTTACGCGCTGGTCGCGCTCGGCTACACCATGGTGTACGGCATTCTCGGCCTGATCAATTTCGCGCACGGCGAAGTGGTGATGGTCGGCGCGATGCTGGCGCTCTCTGCGCTGACCGCAATGTTGGGCTGGGGCGTGCCGCCGTTGCTGGCTCTGCCAATCAGCCTGATGTTGGCGATGGCAGGCTGTATGGCATTGGGCTATGGCATCGAGCGCATCGCTTACCGCCCGCTGCGCCATGCGCCGCGTCTGGCGCCGCTGATTACCGCAATCGGCGTGTCCATCGTGTTGCAGAATCTCGCGATGATGGTCTGGGGGCGCCAATACCACGCTTTCCCGCAACTGATCTCCAACCAGCCGCACCTGATCGGCGGCGCGATCATCAACGATATCCAGATTGTTATTTTCATCATGGCCTTGGCGATCATGGCCGGATTGATGGTGGTAGTGCACCGCACCCGCCTCGGGCGCGCGATGCGCGCCGTGGCCGAAAATCAGCATGCCGCGCAACTGATGGGGGTGGACATCAACCGCGTGATTTCGATCACCTTCATGCTCGGCTCGGCGCTGGCCGCCGTGGCGGGATTGATGGTCAGCGCCAACTACGGCCTGGCGCACTACTATATGGGCTTCCTGCTCGGGCTGAAAGCCTTTACCGCCGCGGTGCTGGGCGGCATCGGCAACCTGCGCGGGGCGATGCTGGGCGGGCTGCTGCTCGGCCTGATCGAAAGCCTCGGAGCGGGTTATATCGGCGATATGACCGGCGGATTTATGGGCAGCAATTACCAGGATGTATTCGCCTTTTTCGTGCTGATTGCGGTACTGGTGTTCCGGCCGTCCGGATTATTGGGCGAACGTCTAGCGGAGCGTGCATGAAGCTGAAAACCGAAATTCAAGCCACAGAGAACACAGAGATAGAATCGGCTTTCTCTGTGAACTCTGTGGCTAACTGGTTTTTTTCAGAATGAAATTCAATTCAAAACCCAAATCGCTGCTCGTCGCACTCGCCATCGCGCTGCTGCTGTTGCCGTTCGTCACCGACGCATTGCTCGGGCGCGGCTGGGTGCGCATCGCGGATTTCGCGATGCTGTACATCATGCTGGCGCTCGGCCTGAACATCGTGGTCGGCTTGGCGGGCCTACTGGATCTGGGCTACATCGCCTTCTTCGCGGTGGGCGCGTATTGCTATGCGCTGACCGGTTCGCCGCATCTGGCGCTGGCGTTCCCGTCACTGCTTCCCAGCGGCGTGCATCTGCCGTTCTGGATTGTCCTGCCGCTGGCGGCCTTGGTGGCGGGAGGTTTCGGCGTATTGCTCGGTGCGCCCACGTTGCGGCTGCGCGGCGATTATCTCGCCATCGTCACGCTCGGTTTCGGCGAGATCATCCGCATTTTCCTGAACAACCTGAACGCCCCGCTCAACCTGACCAACGGCCCGCAGGGCATCAGCCGCATCGACCCGATCAAGGTCGCGGACGTATCGCTGAACACCTCGCAGGAAATATTCGGCATCGCGCTGCCCTCGGTGCATCTGTATTTCTATCTGTTCCTCGCCTTCACCGCACTGGTGATATTCATTTCGCAGCGGCTGGAAAAATCGCGCATCGGCCGCGCGTGGATGGCGATCCGCGAGGACGAGGTCGCCGCCTCCGCGATGGGCATCAACACGCGCAACCTCAAGCTGCTGGCATTCGCGATGGGCGCGATGTTCGGCGGCATATCCGGCACATTGTTCGCCGGATTTCAGGGTTTCGTCAGCCCGGAAAGTTTCAGCCTGATTGAATCCATCATGGTGCTGTGCATGGTGGTGCTGGGCGGCATGGGCAACATCGCCGGGGTGATCCTCGGCGGCGTGCTGCTGGCGTTGCTGCCGGAAATATTGCGCCACGGCGTCGTGCCATTGCAGCAGGCGCTGTTCGGCAAAACAATAGTCGACCCGGAAAGCTTGCGCATGTTGCTGTTCGGCGGCGCGCTGATCGCAATGATGCTGTATCGCCCTGCCGGGCTGTGGCCGTCGCGCGTGCGCAGGCGTGAGCTGGATACGGATGAAGCGACATGAACAACGCCCTCCCCTTGCTGCAACTCTCTTCCATCGGCAAACAGTTCGGCGGATTGAGCGCTCTGTCCGATGTGTCGCTGCACATCCGGCGCGGCGAAATCTACGGCCTGATCGGCCCGAACGGAGCGGGCAAGACCACGCTGTTCAATGTCATCACCGGACTGTATCAACCGAGCGCAGGCGAGTTCCAGTTCGATGGCAAACGCTATCAAGCCTGCAAGCCGCATGTGTTGGCGCAGGCCGGTATTGCGCGCACCTTCCAGAATATCCGCCTGTTCGCCAATCTTACCGCGCTGGAAAACGTGATGATCGGCCGCCATCTGCGCAGCCACGCCGGGGTGTTCGGCGCGTTGCTGCGCAATCTGGCTACGCGCAACGAGGAGCGCGCCATTGCCAGGCGCGCCCACGAGCTGCTGCATTACGTGGGCATCGAGAAGCCCGGCCAGACGCTGGCCAAGCATCTTTCCTACGGAGAGCAGCGGCGTTTGGAAATCGCGCGCGCGCTGGCGACCGATCCGCTGCTGCTGGCGCTCGACGAACCGGCGGCAGGCATGAATGCCACCGAAACGGAAAGCCTCAAGGCACTATTGCAGACCATCCGCGCCAGCGGCATCACCGTGCTGCTGATCGAGCATGACGTCAAGCTCATCATGGGGTTGTGCGACCGCGTTGCGGTGCTCGATTACGGCAAGAAGATCGCCGAGGGCGTGCCGGAACAAGTGCGCAACGATGCGGCGGTGATCACCGCGTATCTGGGCGCGGAGGCGACATGAGTTTGAAAAAACAATTTGCCACAGAGCACACAGAGCACACAGAGATCACAGAGAAAAGCGAATGCGCGTATCAACTGTTCACCGCACAAACAAGCTCACGGTGCTCTCTCTGTGTGCTCTGTGATCTCTGTGGCTTGAATCGAGGTTTTAGATGAACTTGCTTGAGGTCGAACATCTCGAAGTCAACTACGGCGGCATCCATGCGGTGAAAGGCATCGATCTGCATATCGCCCCGGGTGAACTGGTCGCGCTGATCGGCAGCAACGGCGCGGGCAAAACCACCACGCTGAAGACGCTGGCCGGCCTGCTTCATCCTTCCGGCGGGCAAATCCAATACGACGGCAAAAGCCTGAACGATGTCGCAGCCCACCGGCGCGTGGCGCTAGGCATCGCGCTGGTTCCGGAAGGGCGCGGCGTATTTGCGCGGTTGACTGTCGCGGAAAATCTGCTGATGGGCGCATACAGCCGCAACGACCGGCACGAAATAACTACCGATCTCGAACGCATGTACGCCCTCTTCCCGCGCCTCGCCGAGCGCCGCGATCAGCTTGCCGGAACGCTCTCCGGCGGCGAACAGCAAATGGTTGCGATGGCACGCGCGCTGATGAGCCGCCCGCGCCTGCTGATGCTGGACGAGCCCAGCATGGGGCTGGCACCGCTGATGGTGCAGAAAATTTTCGCGACCATCCGCGACATCGCGGCGCTCGGCATGAGCATCCTGCTGGTCGAACAAAATGCCAGGCTCGCCTTGCAAGCCGCCAACCGCGGCTACGTGATGGAAAGCGGCGCAATCACCCTGTCCGGCGCATCGGGCGAGCTGCTCGGCAGCGATGCCGTGCAACATGCGTACTTGGGCAGATAAATACCGCCAAGGCCTAAGCCGGATATAATTCGGCCTCGCAAACTTCCGCACACTGGGAGTAATTCAACTTTTACAATAGTCATGCCGGAACAGTATAGTTCCGGCACACAAACCACCAAAGGAAATATGCCATGACAAAAACTGCCCTGATAAAAAGTGCCCTGGCCGCTCTTGCGATTGCCGTTCTGCTGATTATAGGAATAATGTTCTTTGTGCGCGGCTCGCTGGACGGCTTTATCAAAAACGCCATTGAAAGCTATGGCAGTGCCATGACCGGAGCCAATATAAAGGTTGGTGCGCTGGAAATTCGCACCACCGATGGGCAGACCATTATCAGCAACCTGGAGGTCGGCAATCCGGCCGGATTCAAGACATCGCACGCGCTAAAAGTAGGCAAGATCGACGTGGTAATAGATATGGCTACGCTGACCAGTGATGTCATCGTGATACGCAAGATCGACATCGCCGCTCCAAACGTGATCTACGAGAAGGGCGAAGCGATGACCAACTTCGACGCCCTACAGAAAAACATCGCCAGCTTCCTTGGCACCTCAAAAACCGAGGAGAAGGATTCCGGAAGCAAGAAATTCATCGTCGAACAACTGCTTATTCACGATGCGAAAGCAGAAGCCAGTGCGCCCATCCTTGCCGGCAAAACCGTTGCCGTGTCTTTGCCGGACATCGCCCTCCATGACATCGGCAAAGCGAAAGGCGGCATCACCGCCGGTGAGCTTGGCCAGACCATTGCCAACGCGCTCAAACAGAAACTTACCGCCGGCTTCAGTTTCGACAGCCTGACAGCAGCGACCAGCAAGGTGGGTGACGCAGTCAAGGGGCTATTCAAATAGGTTTGCTTGAATTTCCTGGCCCGCAACAATTAGCAGGGGCTGGCGCATGTACTAAAAATCAGCATGTTCCCCCGTCATGGTTAGGTAGATGACGGGGTGGATAAACTGCCATGCGAAAGCATCTGACGACCCAACAGAGCCTTCGCATACTGTTTGGATTACTCGCCCCTGATAACGCTGAAGCTGAATGTATCTCCGTTTCTTGCCTCAACATCCCCGAGTACATCATCCTGGTAGGTAACCTTGACGCTGCATGACTCGTTCGAGCCACACTCTTTCTCAAACTCTGACCAACCATCCGCATCGGTAATAGCCATGTCTGCACCTATGGCATAGAAAACATGCAGTAAGGTATCCGGAGAACCTTTGCCATGCTCATCAAGCAGGCGAATCTTGAATCGTATAAGTGACATAAAATAATTTTTTTCCTGCTGATCACAGCAAACAGTTTGTTTAACTACCTTGCCACCAATATGGGTGACTCATACACTCGATCTGCGGATTAGGAGTTGACTAACAAATTGTTTTAAAAAAATATTTACAATCCTAACTCGCCAACAATTACCAACAACCGTCGGATTTGCATGTCGTAAAAGATTCTAATCTTTCGCTTGAATGGTTGCAATATACAGGGCTATTACTGGACTTCAGGACAATAGATTTTCTTGCTGAAACTGCTATATTGAAACCAAGTTATTAGCAAGTTAATGCTTGGGTCGTTAATCATTCTGAAAGGAGATTATCATGTCCATAGCAAAAGTAACCAATGTACAAGGTGCAGTCACCGCCACCAATGCCAAGTGTGAAATCCGTACCCTCAATGAAGGGGACATGGTGGAAGTTGGCGAAGTTATCAAAACAGCTGCGGATGCGAATGTTGATCTAGAGTTGATTAATGGTGATATCAAATCGCTCGAAGGAAAACAGGCGGTCACTCTCGACAATGAGTTTCTTCCCGATATTATTCCCGATACCAGCAGTGGTGCTTTATTAGCCGGCAGTGGGGATATTAATAGCATTACTAGCGCAATCAGCAGCGGCAATAGTCTGGATAGCCTTCTCGAAGCGACGGCTGCTGGCTTGACCAGCGGCGATAGCGGTGGGGGTGCGTCGGATGGGGGTCGCAGTTTTGTGATGCTGACGAGCGTTGTGGAAACAATCACTCCAGCTCCCGCAGTTACCGTTGATCACAGCCCGAGTCGTGGCCCTGTGATTATTAATAATACTTTTGATGCTGCTGCCGCTTATGCTGCTGCCCACGTTACAGCTAAAGCCGCTGCTGATGCTGCTGCGAAGGCTGCCGCTGATGCCGCCGCACAAGCTGCTGCTGATGCCGCCGCGAAGGCTGCCGCTGATGCCGCTGCCGCTCAAGCTGCTGCTGATGCCGCCGCGAAGGCCGCCGCTGATGCCGCTGCCGCTCAAGCTGCTGCCGATGCCGCCGCGAAGGCTGCCGCTGATGCTGCTGCACAAGCTGCTGCCGATGCCGCCGCGAAAGCTGCCGCTGATGCTGCTGCGAAGGCTGCCGCTGATGCCGCCGCCGCACAAGCTGCTGCCGATGCCGCCGCGAAGGCTGCCGCTGATGCCGCTGCGCAGGCCGCTGCCGATGCCGCCGCGAAAGCTGCCGCTGATGCTGCTGCACAAGCTGCTGCCGATGCCGCCGCGAAAGCTGCCGCTGATGCTGCTGCACAGGCCGCTGCTGATGCTGCTGCGAAGGCTGCCGCTGATGCCGCCGCCGCACAAGCTGCCGCTGATGCCGCTGCCGCACAAGCTGCCGCTGATGCCGCTGCCGCACAGGCTGCCGCTGATGCCGCTGCCGCACAGGCCGCCGCTGATGCTGCTGCCAATGCAGATAAAACGCTTACTGGAACTGCAGGTGATGACACGCTTGTTGGCGGTGCTGGCAATGACACGTTGTCGGGCGGGAAGGGTGATGACGCGTTGTCTGGCAATGCCGGCAATGACACACTTTCCGGTGGCAAGGATAGCGACACGTTGTCCGGTGGAAAAGGCAACGATACACTGACCGGCGGCGACGGCAAGGATGTGTTCGTTTGGACACTGACGGATCGCGGCACGTCTGATCAAGCTGCGGTTGATACCATTACCGACTTCAATAAGAAGGACGATAGCTTGAATCTACGCGACTTGCTCCGCGGTGAGCGCGATGACGATGGTGATAACGGTAAACACAGCAACAATGGTGATCACGAAAAAAGTGATGTTGGCGACCTGCTCAACTACGTCAATGTTGCCAAAGTTGGAGGTAACACCGTCCTGCACATCAGCACCGAAGGTAAGTTTTCTGGCAATGAGTCTTCCAGTGCTATTTCCAACAAGGAAGACCAAACCATCGTGCTCAAAGATGTCGATCTGACGGTAGAAAAAGGTGGTCATGGTGAGCATGCACATGACATCGATCAAACCGCAACATTGCTGAGTATGCTGAAGAATGGCAACCTGAATGTGGACTAAAACAATTCAGGTTCTGCCAAAAAGACGGGGGCGGCAACGCCCCCGTTTTTGATTAGACGTTGAAGCGGAAGTGCATCACATCACCGTCCTGCACGACATACTCCTTGCCTTCCACGCGCATCTTGCCGGCATCTTTCGCACCTTGCTCGCCTTTGTATTTTACAAAGTCTTCGTAAGCGATCACTTCGGCACGGATGAAGCCGCGCTCGAAGTCGTTGTGGATCACGGCAGCAGCTTTCGGCGCGGTGTCGCCCTTGTGGATGGTCCAGGCGCGCACTTCTTTCACACCGGCGGTAAAGTAGGTTTGCAGGCCGAGCAGTTGATAGCCGGTGCGAATCAGGCGATTCAGGCCGGGTTCGGCCAATCCGGCATCGGCCAGAAATTCCTGCTTGTCCGCATCGGAAAGTTCGGCAATCTCCGCTTCCAGCGCAGCGCAGATCGGTACCACCGGCGCGCCTTCTTTGGCGGCGTATTCTTCCAGACGGGTCAGCAGCGGGTTGTTGCTGAAGCCGCCTTCCGCGACATTGCCGACGTACATGGCGGGCTTGATGGTGAGCAGGCATAGCGGCTGGAGCAGCACACGTTGCTCGGCATCCAGCTTCAGCGTACGCGCCGGCTTACCCTGATCGAGATGCGCGGAGACCTGCTCCAATAACACGCCCAATTTCGCGGCCTCCTTGTCGCCGGAGCGGGACAGTTTGCTGTTGCGCTGCTGCGCTTTTTCCACGGTGGCCAGATCGGCCAATGCGAGTTCGGTGTTGATGGTTTCGATGTCGGAGATCGGGTCGACCTTGCCTGCGACATGGATCACGTTGTCGTCTTCGAAGCAGCGCACCACGTTGACGATACCATCGGTCTCGCGGATGTTAGCGAGGAATTGGTTGCCCAGCCCTTCCCCTTTTGACGCACCCGCCACCAGTCCGGCGATATCGACGAATTCGGTGATCGCATGCTGCATGCGTTGCGGCTTGACGATTTCCGCCAGCGCCTCCATGCGCGCATCCGGCACCTCGACGATGCCGACGTTCGGCTCGATGGTGCAGAAGGGATAATTTTCCGCCGCGATGCCCGCTTTGGTCAGCGCATTGAACAGCGTGGATTTACCCACGTTAGGCAGGCCGACGATTCCGCATTTCAAACTCATGGTTATTCCTTATAAAAAACATTTCTCCGCAGATTACGCAGATTAGACGGATTAAAAACAAGACATCCAATGACATTACTCAGTCGTTTGAAGCATCGCGCATTTCTGGAGTGTCGTTTAATCTGCGTTAATCTGTGTAATCTGCGGATAAAAGCCTTTTGGTTTTTCAGGCGCTATGAAGCTTCAACATCGCCGCTTCGGTTTTCCCTTCAATGACCAGATGCGCGATATCCTGTGCGCGCTGCATGGCCGCGCCGATCAGTTCGCGCTCTTCTTTACGCGGGTCGTTCAACACGTAGTCGGCTACGTCAGCGCCCTCACCGGGATGGCCGATGCCAAGACGCAGCCGCCAAAAATCTTTGCTGCCGAGGTGCGCGATAATGTCTTTCAGCCCGTTGTGCCCGCCGTGCCCGCCGCCCATTTTCAAGCGCGCCACGCCGGGCGGCAGATCCAGCTCATCGTGCACCACCAGGATTTCCGCCGGGGCGATTTTGTAGAATTGCGCCAGCGCGCCGACAGCGCGCCCACTCACGTTCATAAACGTCTGCGGCTTGAGCAGCAGCATTTCATGCCCGTGCAACTGGCCGCGCGCGGCCATGCCGTGAAATTTGGCCTCGCTCCTGAAGCTCAGGTTTTGTAGGCGCGCAAGCTCATCCACCCAGCGGAAGCCGACATTATGCCGGGTAGTTTCATATTCGTGCCCTGGGTTACCCAGGCCAACAATCAAACGTATCGCGTTCAATAGAGCGTCCCACTTCCAATAATGAAAAAACCCGCCATGCCTCTATCAGCAATGGCGGGTTCCGCAAGGATATTCTTTGCTTATTTCTTGCCTTCTTTGCCGGCCGGAGCCGTTTTGGCAGCTCCCGCAGCAGGTGCCGGAGCTGAGGCTGCTGAGGCCGCTGCAGCGGCTTCAGCCTCGGCAGTGACTTCTGCTTCCACCATGCCACGCGGAACCTGCACGGTAGCCACCACCGCTCCTGCGGCATGCGTGCCGTGTGCGGCAGCTTCCACGCCCTTGGGCAACTTCAGATCGGCTACATGTATGGAATGGCCGAGTGCCAGATGCGCCAAGTCCACTTCGATGAAAGCCGGCAGATCCTTGGGCAAACAAATAATGTCCAGATCGGTCATCACGTGGCTGATCTTGCCGCCACCTTCCTTTACGCCTGGTGCGATATCTGCATTGAGGAAATGCAGCGGCACTTTGATGTGCATCTTTTTCTTCGCGTCAACGCGCTGGAAGTCGATGTGTTGCACTTGCTGGCGGAACGGGTGCATCACGAAATCGCGCAACAGCACGGATTCCTTCTTGCCTTCCAGATTTAGCGTCAGTATTGACGCATGAAACGCCTCTGCACGCAGCTTGTGGTAAATATCGTTGTGATCCAGTTCGATCATGTTCGCGTCGCCCGAGCCATACACAACGCCTGGCACGCGGCCGGCGTTACGCAGACGGCGGCTCGCACCCGTACCTTGCGCCTTACGGTTTGTTGCATTGATTTCGATTGTCATTTCACTTCTCCAAAAATTAAATCGTCCGCGACCAGACGATTCTTGCATTGCCGCAGTCACCATGACCGCAGCTAATTCTATTCAGTAAATAAAGAGCTTACCGATTCTTCATTGTTGATGCGGCGAATTGTTTCCGCCAGCAATTCCGCAGTGCTCAACTGGCGGATGCGCTTGCAATTGCGCGCCGCTTCGCCCAGCGGGATGGTATCGGTAACTACCAGTTCATCCAGCGCGGAATTTTCGATGCGCTCGATTGCCGGGCCGGATAGTACCGGATGGGTACAATAAGCCAGCACGCGCGCCGCGCCTTTTTCCTTCAGCGCTTTGGCCGCCTCGCACAGCGTGTTGGCGGTGTCCACCATGTCGTCCATGATCAGACAGGTGCGCCCCACCACATCGCCGATGATGTTCATCACTTTCGCCACGTTCGGTTTGGGGCGACGCTTGTCGATGATCGCCAAGTCAGCATCCAGCTCCTTGGCCAGCGCGCGGGCGCGTACCACACCGCCCACGTCCGGCGATACCACGATCAGGTTCGGGTAATTGTTCTTCCACACGTCGGACAGCAAAATCGGGCTGGCGTAAATGTTGTCCACCGGGATATCGAAGAAACCCTGAATCTGGTCGGAGTGCAAATCCATGGTCAACAAACGATCCACACCGGCACTGCTCAGCATATCGGCCACCACTTTGGCGGTGATCGCGACACGCGCCGAACGCGGGCGGCGATCCTGGCGCGCATAGCCGAAATATGGCATTGCAGCGGTAATGCGTCCGGCGGAAGCGCGCTTCAGCGCATCCACCATCACCATCACTTCCATCAGGTTATCATTGGTCGGCGCGCAAGTGGATTGCAGCACGAACACATCCTTGCCGCGCACGTTCTCGAGAAGCTCCACCATTACTTCGCCGTCCGAGAAGCGTCCTACCGTGGCGCGTCCGAGCTGGATATGCAGGCGTTGTGCGACCGCTGCGGCGAGCTTAGGATTGGCATTGCCGGTGAATACCATCAAGCGGTCGTAGGACACGTGTAACTCCCTAATGAATCAATACAAAAACATGCGCCCTGAAAACTGGCTGGGGAGGTAGGGATCGAACCTACGAATGCCGGAATCAAAATCCGGTGCCTTACCACTTGGCGACTCCCCAATAAACTTAATCGAACACCCAGTCATGCAACGGGTGCCTTGCTAAACCTTGCGCGACTACACCGCGCATCTCATGCGGCAATTGCCGCAGCACTTCTTCAGCCTTGTTTCGGCTGGCAAATTCGGCAAACACGCAGGCGCCAGACCCGGTCATCACCGCTTTCCCGAAGCCATTCAGCCAGGTTATATAACGCCCCACTTCCGGATAGATGCCGCACACCACAGGTTGCAGGTCGTTGCGAAGTTGCTGCTCCCGGAACTGCTCCCCCAAAAGCTGCCCTTTCGAGAGGGCGCGCATTGTGATGGAAACCGTATTGCGTGTCAATTCCGGGCGCGCAAAAATCTGCGCGGTCGGCACGTGAACGGGGGGGAATAACACCACATACCAAGCCTCCGGCAAGGGGCAGGCCTGCAACTCGTCGCCAACGCCTTCGGCAAAGGCATTCTCGCCGAATACGAACACCGGCACATCCGCCCCCAGGCACAGGCCGAGCCGCATCAGGCGTTCGCGTGACAAACCCAGCGACCACAAGTGGTTCAGCGCGATCAGCGTGGTTGCCGCATCCGAGCTGCCGCCGCCCAGACCGCCGCCCATCGGGATGTGTTTTTCGACTGCAATGTCGACGCCCAACGCGCAGCCGGTCTCGCTTTGCAGCAGACGCGCGGCACGCACGCTTAAATCCTGCTCTTCGGCCACGCCCTCGACGGCGTTAGTGCGCCGTACCACACCGTCTTCGCGCAGGCTGAAATGCAGTGTGTCATGCAGGTCGATGAAGCGGAACAGGGTTTGCAACAGGTGATAGCCGTCCGGCCTGCGCCCGACGACATGCAGGAACAGGTTTAGTTTTGCCGGTGCGGGGCAGGTCAATTTGGCTACGGGTTCCATTCCCACTCATCGATCAGCAATTGCACCTGCAAACCCTCGTGGCTTAGCTGCAAGCGCGCAGGCAGGCTGTCCGGCTTGGTGTCGGCATAGCGCAGGTAGCGCACTTCCCAGCCATCCTGATGCAGCACGGAAATCCGGCCATTCGCGGCGCGTTCGATTTTTGCCGGGCTACTGGTATCCGCCATGCCCAACACCCAATGATGCAAGCCGCCCAGCGGCAGATGCCAATGCAATACCTGTTGCATCAGCGCTTCCACATCATCGGCCTGGTAATGTTTGCCGCCGTCATCCAGCGTCGCCTGGCGCGCATCGCGATAGACGCGTGCGGCGGTTTGGCCGAGCGGCCCGAGCAGCAGTATTTCGTCGGATTGCGCCAGATGCGTCCAGCGCAGCCCGGCGGAATTACGTTCGCCGCGGTGGTTGATCGAGATGCGCCCGTTCAGCGCGAATGTTGCGGTTTCCGGTTGCGCAGGGTGGGCGACCGGTGCGGGGGCGGGCGACAGCAGCGCGCAACCATTCAATACACCCGCCAGCAATATGCTCCACCAACGCATCAGGGAATGAATTTTTTGATGACCGCCTGCAATTGCGCATTGCCTGGATTGGCCTTGAGGCTGTCCTGCCAGATTTTCTTGGCTTCTTCCTTGTCACCGCGCACCCATAGCACTTCGCCCAGATGTGCGGCAATTTCAGGATCGGGATTACCGGCAAAAGCGCGCCGCAACAACTTCACGCTCTCGTCCAGCTTGCCGCTGCGGTAATAACCCCAGCCCACGCTGTCCATGATGGCGACATCATCGGGTGCGAGCTGCAAGGCCTTTTCCACCAGCTCGACCGCTTCCGGAATACGCTCGTTGCGCTCCAGCATGCCATATCCCAGCGCGTTGTACGCATGCGCGTGGTCCGGCTTGATCTGGATCAGCTTGCGCATCAGTTGCTCGAACACCTCCGGCTTGCCGATCTTGTCCGCCAGCATCGCGGTTTCATAAAGCAGATCGGGATGGTTGGGCAACTTCACCAAGCCTTGTTGCAATATCTGATACGCATCCTCTGGCCGCTTCGCATCGCGCAACAATTGCGCCTCGATCAGCAGCAGTTGCACGCGCTGCTGGTTGCTGCTGACCTGTATCTGGTGCAGGTACTCCCTGGCATCTTCCAGCTTGCCGCGTTTATTCAATAAATAAACCACGCGCAATTGCGCCGCATATTGGTATTCTCCGCCCTTCACCTTGAGGTAATGCTCCAGCGCCTCATCTTCATTTTCCTTCGCCTCGCTTAACTGCCCGAGGTAATACTGTACGGTATCCTGCTCCTTCTTGCCTTTGCTGAGCGCCTGCTGAAGCTGCGCCTCCGCACCCTGCAAATCGTTCAACTGCAAGGAGATCAGCGCGATTGCGAATGCCAGGTCGGGGTTGTCCGGGTTGTCCTTCGCCAAGCGCTGGAATTCATCGCGCGACGGCTTGTACTGTTTCTGCTCCAGCAACGCACGGGCATACTGCAGGCGTATTTCACGCGCATCCGGGTACTCCAACAGGTAGCGGCGCAACACTTCCAGGGCTTGCTGCGGCACTTTCTTCTGCAACAACTGCGCCTCCAGCGATGCCGCCATATCCCAATCCGGCCGCAAGTTGCGCGCCTGCCGCGCTTCTTCCAGCGCAAGCTCATTGTTGCCTGCCATCTGCGCCAATTGCGCCACCGACCAATGCGCCTCGGCAACATTCGGATAGGGTTGCGCAAGTTTGCGCATCAGTTCCAGCGCGGCAGGTTTGTCGGGGTATGAGGCAAGCATCTGGAAAATCGGCATGAAATCGTTGCCCGGGTTCGCCTCCACCGCCTTCAATATCTTGGCCAATTCCAGTTGTGCCTCGTCCAGCTTGCCGCCGCGCAACAATATCGAAGACAACATGCGCCCCGCCAAAAGCGAATTCGGCTCGATTTCCTGCCATTGCCTGAACGCATCAATGGCCTTATCCATCTGGCCAAGCTCGAATGCCAGTTGCGCGGCGCGCCTTGCCAGGCGCGGGTCGCGGGTTTTTCTGGTCATGGCGGCGCTACCCTCCACCGCCAGCGCCTTGTAGCCGCGCTGATTGGCAATCTCGGTCAACATGAATTCATACATCAATTCGTCGCTCAACTCGACATTGGGCAACACCGGTGCGGCTTCCGCTTGCGGCTCGGGCTGAGGCACAACCGGCTGAGCTGCCTGAGTTGGCTGAGCCGGTTCGGCGCGCTGCGGGGATTGCGCGCAGGCGGTGAGCAGCAAACAGCAAACAATAAGTAAATTAAATAAGTTCATGGCAATACTGCTTTTGATGCGGGTTCACATATTAGGTTATATCTGGCCGAACCGACAACCCGTATGCACCGAACCGGCGAAAATACGCGATTGGCTCAAGAGCCTGTTTCAGCGGCCAAAGGTGCGCCTGCACGCTACGCTGGCTTGAAATGGCCTAAAGGTTTGTCGTTATTTGACGATATTTGCTTAAACCTGATGGCTATTGGAAATATTCAAACAATATCCAATTTCAACCAAGGCGGGCGAAGCAAGGAGGCAACATGGAAGCCATGCGAAAATCATTCGACAAGTGGGCGGCAAACGACGGGCATCCCGTGGCATGCCATATCGACAGCGGCATGGATGCCGTGCGTAAATCATTTGAAAGATGGGCAGCGAACGAGGGGCATCCTTTGGTGCGTCATGCCGATGGCAGTTACGCATATTCTGAAGTTGACCGTGATTGGCATATATGGCGCGCCGCCATCATGTTCAATGGAACGCCCCATTAACCAATGCTGAAAGTGAACAACGAGCTGGCAGCTTTTGAGACGTTCAATCACACTGGCCATCGGGGCGAACCCTGAATTCTTGGAACACCCTCAGTCTTTCTCCAGCCAGTCCTGTAAAAATGCCCATTGTTCGATATCGCGCTCCGCCAAATGGGGCGGCAGGTCGAACAGGGACTTCCCCTCGAAGGCGGCATTCACATACACCTGTGTTTCGCGCAGGCAGGCCAGTATCGGCAGGTCGAGCGTGGACAGGAAATGTTCCAGCGCCCAGGCGGCTTTGGTGCGCATCTCCATGCGCATGCCGACTATGCCCACGTGGCACTTATTTTTGCGCACCGCTTTTTCTTCGGCCAGCGCTTGCAGGAAGTCGCGGCTGGCATGCAGATCGAACAGCGAGGGCGCGACCGGCACGATGATCTTGCTGGCCAGCTTGACGGCATGGTCGAGGTTTTTGCCATGCAGCCCGGCGGGCGAATCGATCACCAGCCAGTCGTTGGGGCCGTCATGATCTTTTTTGGAATCGAGCGTGCGTATCGGCGGCAGATCGGCGGGGCGCGTGGCAAGCCATAACGCGGAGGATTGTTGCCGGTCCAGGTCGAGCATCGCCACGCGCTGGCCGCGGTTGGCCAGATAACCGGCGATGTTGACCGACAGCGTGGTTTTGCCGCTGCCGCCCTTCGGGTTTGCAATCAGAATGGTTTTCATTTAACTCCGCCTTTTCCGTGAACTAATAAAAACTACCTGCGCCCTCCCAACAACGATCCCAGCACACCGCGAATGATCTCGCGCCCGACCGCCGAGCCGATGGAACGCGCGGCGCTTTTGACGATGGTTTCGCCGATGCCTTGCCTACTGGCCACACGGCTACCCCTGCCCGCATTGCTTCCGCCGCCCCCGCCTATATTGCCCCCACCAATATTACCGAAGATGCCGCCCAGCATATCGCCAAAACTACCGCCGCTGGCGGGCACTGGCGCGGATTGCATTGTGCTCTCCGCCTGTTTTTCACCGACGCGCCCCTTGAGAATCTCGTAAGCCGATTCGCGATCTACGGCTTTTTCATAGTGTCCGGCGAGCAGCGAATTCTGCATGAATGCCTTGCGCTCGGCTTCGCTGATCGGGCCGATCTGCGCCTGCGGCGGCACGATAAAGGCGCGCTCGACGATGCCCGGCGTGCCGTTTTCATCGAGGCAGGAGACCAGCGCCTCGCCGACGCCGAGTTCTTTGATGATGCTCGCCTCATCCAGCTTCGGATTGTCGCGCATGGTTTCGGCGGCGGCCTTCACGGCTTTCTGGTCGCGCGGGCTGAACGCGCGCAGCGCATGCTGCACGCGGTTGCCGAGCTGACCGAGCACCTTGTCCGGCACGTCGGCGGGGTTCTGCGTGACGAAATATACGCCCACGCCTTTGGAGCGAATCAGGCGCACCACCTGCTCGATCTTGTCGAGCAGCGCGGCGGGTGCGTCGTTGAACAGCAGATGCGCCTCGTCGAAGAAGAACACCAGCTTTGGCTTGGCGAGGTCGCCCGCTTCCGGCAGGTTCTCGAACAGTTCCGCGAGCAGCCACAGCAGCATGGTGGAATACACCTTCGGCGAAGTCATCAACTGGTCGGCGGCGAGGATGTTGATCATGCCGCAACCGTCATCACCGGTCTGCATCAGGTCGGCGATGTTGAGCATCGGCTCGCCGAACAGCTTGTCGCCGCCCTGCGTCTCGATTTGCAGCAGGCCGCGCTGGATCGCGCCGATGCTGGCGGTGGAGATGTTGCCGTATTCGGTGGTGTAATCGGCGGAGTTTTCGCCCACGCTTTGCACCATCGCGCGCAGGTCTTTCAGGTCGAGCAACAGCAGACCGTTGTCGTCGGCGATCTTGAACACCAGCGCCAGCACACCCTGCTGCACCTCGTTCAGGTTCAGCATGCGCCCGATCAGCAGCGGCCCCATGTCCGAGATGGTGGCGCGTAGCGGATGGCCCATTTTGCCGAACACGTCCCAGAACGTCACCGGATAAGCGCGGTGCGCGAAATTCTCCAGATTGAGTTGTTTTACGCGCGCGGTGACTTTCGCATTGCCGCCGCCCGCCTTGCTCATGCCGGACAGGTCGCCCTTTATGTCGGACAGGAACACCGGCACGCCGATGCGGCTGAATGCCTCCGCCAGCGTTTGCAGCGTGACGGTCTTGCCGGTTCCGGTCGCGCCGGTGATCAGGCCGTGGCGGTTGGCCATGTGCGGCAGCAGGTAAAGTTCTTGTTTGTCGTTTTTGGCGATCAGCAGCGGTTCGGTCATGGCAGTCTGGCTTGGGTTGGCGTGTTCGGGTTGCTTGGTATTGGGATAACGGAATGGAAATGATACCATCACGGAACATTTTTCGGAGGTAAGCATGGCCGGGCATAGCAAGTGGGCGAACATTCAACACCGCAAGGGCAAACAGGATGCCAAGCGCGGCAAAATCTTCACGCGCCTGATCAAGGAAATCACCGTCGCGGCGCGCATGGGCGGCGGCGACCCGGATGGCAACCCGCGCCTGCGCCTGGCGATGGACAAGGCGTATTCCAACAACATGCCCAAGGACAACGTCGAGCGCGCGATCAAGCGCGGCAGCGGCGAACTGGAAGGCGTGGAGTATCAGGAATTGCGCTACGAGGGCTACGGTATCAACGGTGCGGCGGTGATGGTGGATTGCATGACCGACAACAAGACGCGCACCGTAGCCGATGTGCGCCATGCCTTCACCAAGAACGGCGGCAACCTCGGTACCGACGGTTCGGTATCGTTCATGTTCAAGCATTGCGGGCAGATGATCTTCGCCCCCGGCACCGACGAGAACGGCCTGATGGAAGTCGCGCTGGATGCCGGTGCGGAAGACATCGTCACCAATGACGACGGCAGCATCGAGGTAATCACTGCCCCCAATGATTTCGTCAACGTGAAGCAGGCGCTGGAAGCTGCTGGATACAAACCTGAGTTCGGCGAAGTCATCATGAAACCGGCCAACGAAGTGGAATTCACCGGCGACGATGCGGTGAAGATGCAGAAGCTGCTCGACGCGCTGGAAGACCTGGATGATGTGCAAGAAGTGTATACCACGGCCGTGATCGAGGAATGATTCCGCTTCGCCTGCTTCACGATAACTGCGTTGGCTGCGCTGCGCGACTCCATGCCGTGCTTATCGGTACTGTCATGTCGTTGTTCGCTTGCCGCCTTGTTCTCGTTTCGCAGGCAAACCGGAACGGGTTATGCGCATCCTCGGCATAGACCCCGGTCTGCGCATCACCGGCTTCGGGATACTGGACAAAACCGGACAGCAATTGAGCTACGTCGCCAGCGGTTGCATCAAGACTCCGGCCGGTGAGCTTCCGGAGCGACTGAAGGTGATCCTGGATTCGTTGGGCGAGGTGATCGCGCAGCACAAGCCCGAGCAGGCAGCGGTGGAAAAAGTGTTCGTCAACGTCAACCCGCAATCCACCCTGCTACTCGGCCAGGCGCGCGGCGCGGCGATTTGCGCGGCGGTGCTGGCGAATCTGCCAGTAGCCGAATACACCGCATTGCAGGTCAAACAAGCGGTAGTCGGCAACGGTCACGCGAAGAAGGAGCAGGTACAGGAGATGGTGCAGCGCCTGCTGAAACTATCCGGCACACCCAGCCCGGATGCGGCAGATGCGCTGGCTTGTGCGATTTGCCACGCGCACGGCGGATTAGGTTTGGGTGCGCTGGCAACCAAGGGCTTTCGCGTACGCCACGGCAGGCTGATTTAACTGTAGTAATTCTTAAAAAACTGTCACTTTCCAGAGTAACTTCTAATTGGCAAGCCTGCTCTTCGTTAAACATCACCCGCTTCTGGATGGTATATCGGGTGCTTCTTTGTGGCAGAAGAGATCGCAGAAGAGATTGATGAGGCCAGGTTGCCCTGATTCATCTTGGAAATCCTCTGGCAAAGCGATTCGATGACTCGTGCCGAAAAAGATGTGCTGTGGCTGATCATCTCTTCAAAAATTGCCGGTGAAAGGGTGAAAAGAAAGCATTCGGTTTCAGTCACTGCGGTCGCTGCGCGCTTCTCCCCGAGAAGATAAGCCATTTCGCCGAATATCTCCCCCGCCTTCAATTCGCCGATCCTGGTTTTCTTTCCGTCACATTCCCGATAAAGACCAATGCGCCCCGAATAAAGAAAGTAAATCGAGTCTGTATCATCGTTCTGTCTGATGATGACTTCCCCCGCCATAAAATGCTGCCCGTACTTCTCGAATATTCTTTTGGAGCGGTCGAAAAGAAAGTGTTCAATTTTATGTTCCAGCTTGCTTAGTGACTCACTTTCGAGAAAGATTTTCTCCAGTGCGAAAATGTCTATTTTTCCCGAGACGTAAAGAAATTCAGCCCAAAAGAAGAAAAAAATGCTCCCCAGATAAACCCATATCAACACATAGATGAATTCCCCGAGCATGCCGTAAAGCCTGCTGTAGTAATCCATTTTCAGGGTATTTCCGAGTATGGCGATAAGCGCCAAAGTGGAAAGAATAAAAAACAGGCTGCAAAGCAAGGCCGAAGAAAGAACAGGTTTTTTTCTTGGCAGCAAATAATAGAGCAAGAAAGCGATCCCCCAAGTTCCCAGCACCAGCGCAACCAATGAGACCATGCTGAATAAAAACTTTAGCGTCATTTCCAGCAAGGGCATTTTCAGGGAGGAATAATCGACATGATCGGTCACATAATCGCCGAATACAGCAAAAGCAATAACAAGAAGAACAAAAGGAACCGCCAAGGGAAACAATCGTTCCGAAACCCTGCGTCTTCCATGATCGGCAAAAATGATTGAAAACGTGCTTTGAATCGATTTAAACAATCCTCTCGATGTCCAAACGGCGAGAATGACACATAGCCATGCAGGAATGTCGTAAACAATCTGTGAGCTATCTTGTGGAGTATCCTGGCTCATGAAATTGAGATGCGTAAAAATGATCAGCGAGTTGAATGCTTCCCTGACTTCCGGATAGCCGACCAGATAGGTGTTGATGAGATAAACAAGAAGCAGCAAGAACGGCAATGCGGAATAGGAAACGGCTTTTGCGTGGCTGTGCAAACCGGATTTCATCAACAACGTCAACGTCGTATAACCAACCTGCAAAAGCCAGTCTGCACGATTTTTGATCTGGATCTTATACCGATAGACATTCCAGAGCGAGTTATGTTGTTTTGAATTCTGCATTACCCTCCCCTGTCAGTCGCCCTTCCTGAACAGCGCCGATTGGGCGTGCGCCTGCAAGCCTTCGCCGAATGCCAGCGTGGATGCGATTGCGCCCAGCTTGTGCGCGCCCTGCGCGGAAACCTGGATCAGGCTGCTGCGTTTCTGGAAATCGTACACGCCCAGCGGCGAGGAAAAACGTGCGGTACCCGAGGTCGGCAGGACGTGGTTCGGGCCGGCGCAATAGTCGCCAAGCGCTTCGGAAGTGTAGCGGCCCATGAAGATCGCGCCGGCATGTTTCAGCTTGGGCAACAAGGCTTGCGGGTCTGCCACCGACAATTCCAGATGCTCCGGGGCGATGCGGTTGCTGATGAGGCAGGCTTCGTCCAGGTCGGCGACATGGATCAATGCGCCGCGATTTTCCAGCGCGGTCCGGATAATGTCACGGCGCGGCATCTGCTCCAGCAGACGGTCGGCGCTTTGCGCGACCGCTGCAATGAATTTCGCATCCGGCGACAGCAGGATTGCCTGCGCCAGTTCGTCGTGCTCGGCCTGCGAGAACAGGTCCATCGCGACCCAGTCCGGATCGGTTTGCCCGTCGCAGATCACCAGGATTTCCGACGGCCCGGCGATCATGTCGATGCCGCATGTGCCGAACACGCGGCGCTTGGCGGATGCCACATAGGCGTTGCCGGGGCCGACGATCTTGTCCACTTTCGGGATGGTCGCCGTGCCATAGGCCAGCGCCGCCACCGCCTGCGCGCCGCCGATGGTGAACACGCGATCCACACCGGACAGGTAAGCCGCAGCCAGCACCAGTTGATTCTTCACGCCGTCCGGGGTCGGCACGACCATGATGAGTTCGGCCACACCCGCGACCTTGGCGGGCAACGCGTTCATCAGCACCGAGGAAGGGTAGGCCGCCTTGCCGCCCGGCACGTACAGGCCGACACGGTCCAGCGGCGTCACCTGCTGGCCGAGCAGGGTACCGTCCGCTTCGGTGTAGCTCCATGAAGTTTGCACTTGCTTACGGTGATAGTCGGTGACGCGCTGCGCGGCCTGCTCCAGGGCACTGCGCTGTTCGGCGGGCAAGCCGTCAAACGCCGCGCGTAATTCGTCGCGCGGCAATTCCATCGCGGCGGCATTCTCCAGCGGCAGGCGGTCGAATCTGGCGGTGTATTCGAGCACGGCTACATCGCCGCGCTTGCGCACGTCGGCAAGGATACCCGCCACGGTCGCTTCGAGCTTCTCGTCCGCTGTTTCCTCGAAGGCCAGCAGCTTGGTCAACTCTTCGTTGAAGCCGACAGCACGGCTGGAAAGTTGTCGGATTCTCATTTAAAAAATCCTCAACTCTTGATCGCAAGGGCAAACGCATCCAGCATCGGCTGGATGGCGTCATGCTTCAATTTCAGGGCGGCCTGATTCACCACTAGGCGCGATGAGATGTCGGCGATATGCTCGACCGCCTTCAGGTTATTGGCTTTCAGCGTGCCGCCGCTGCTCACCAGATCGACAATCGCATCCGAAAGCCCCACCAGCGGGGCCAGCTCCATCGAACCGTACAGCTTGATCAAGTCGACATGCACCCCTTTTGCGGCAAAGTGATCTCTGGCGGTCTGCACATATTTGGTTGCCACGCGCAGGCGCGCACCCTGGCGCACCGCGGAGTCATAATCGAAATCATCACGCACCGCGACCATCATGCGGCAGCGCGCGATGGCCAAATCCAGCGGCTGATACAGACCGATGCCGCCGTGCTCGTTGAGCACGTCCTTGCCCGCCACGCCGAGGTCTGCCGCACCGTATTGCACATAGGTCGGTACGTCGGAAGCGCGCACGATGATCAAACGCACATCGGCACGGTTGGTCGGCAGAATCAGCTTGCGTGAAGATTCCGGATCTTCTAGCGCGGTGATGCCTGCTGCGTTCAGCAACGGCAGGGTTTCTTCGAAGATGCGGCCTTTGGAAAGCGCGATGGTTATCATTTATTAATCCCTCGCCCGTATGAACCGGAAAAATTTGTAGGGGCAATTCATGAATTGCCCCTATGTGACGCGGCGAATATTAGCACCAAGCTGTGAAAGTTTCGCCTCAATATGCTCGTAACCGCGATCCAGATGATAGATGCGATCCACGATGGTCTCGCCCTGCGCCACTAGCCCGGCGATGACCAGGCATGCCGAAGCGCGTAAATCGGTCGCCATGATTGCCGCGCCTTCCAATTGCGCACGGCCTCTGATCACGGCGGTATTGCCTTCCACGTCGATCTGCGCACCGAGGCGGCGCAACTCCTGCACGTGCATGAAGCGATTTTCAAAAATAGTCTCGACCACCATCGCGCTGCCTTCCGCGATGCAATTCATCGCCATGAACTGCGCCTGCATGTCGGTAGGAAAAGCCGGATAAGGCGAGGTGCGCACATTCACCGCCTTGGGACGCTGGTTCATTTGCAGACTGATCGTGTTGCCTGCCACCCGAACAATTGCGCCGGCCTCTTGCAGTTTTTCCAGCACGTTATCGAGAATATCGGCACGCGTATCGGTCAATGTGATGCTGCCGCCTGCCGCCGCCGCCGCAACCAGAAAGGTGCCGCTCTCGATGCGGTCAGGCATGATGCGATAGCTCGCTCCATGCAGCCGGTCCACGCCGGTGACGGTGATAGTGTCGCTGCCCGCCCCTTCAATCCTGGCGCCCATGGCGATCAGGCAATGCGCCAGATCCACCACTTCCGGTTCGCGCGCCGCATTTTCCAGCACCGTCACGCCGTCTGCCAGCGTTGCGGCCATCATCAGATTTTCCGTTCCGGTCACGCTGACCAGATCAAAGAATATCCGCGCGCCCTTAAGCCGTTTCACCCCGTTATTCTGTGGTGCATAGGCGTGAATATAGCCGTGCTCGATATGGATCTCCGCACCCATCGCCTGCAATCCTTTTATATGCAGATCGACCGGGCGCGAACCGATGGCGCAACCGCCAGGCAGGGAAACGCGCGCCTCGCCGAAACGCGCCACCAGCGGCCCCAGCACCAGAATTGCGGCGCGCATGGTTTTCACCATATCGTAAGGCGCTTCAAGTTTGTCGACATGCGCCGCAGACAAAACAATCTGATCGCCGTCTACCTCTATCTTTACGCCCATCTGCAGCAGCAGCTTGCGCATCGTGGCGATATCGTTCAAATCCGGCACATTGCCGAGTTGCAATTGATCGCCGGTCAACAAACCCGCACATAATATCGGCAAGGCCGCGTTCTTGGCGCCTGAGATACGCACTTCGCCGTTAAGGCGGTTGCCGCCCTGGATAGCCAGTTTTTGCATAATGGTGTCGGGTGCTGATTATTGGTTGGCTTTGATGGGTATCGCTACGCTCCACCCATCCTACAACTGATTCTGCCACTCTTGCGGTGTATAGGTTTTTATCGATAGCGCATGAATTTCTTCGCGCATCCGGTCACCCAGGGTTTGATAAACCAATTGATGACGTTGCACGCGGCTCTTGCCGGCAAACGCCTCGCTGACCACCACCGCCTCGAAGTGACGCCCGTCACCGTCCACGTTTAGATGCTCAGTTGCCATGCCTTGCGCGATGTTGAGGTGAATGCTTTCTGGAGTAACCATTACAATCCTGTCGTTCGTTAATTAAAAAATATAACTTGCAAAGGCACATTTTGCCCAACGTGCATGGCAAATAAGCGGCCCACTGATGATAAAACCTGCCATGCCTATTTCTTTCTCTTCCAACTCTCCCCCGCAAGCGGGAGAGAGGGGCGCGGTTCTCGCTACGCGAGCTTCACGTTAAGATTTGTACCTGAATATACTAAAAAATTATCAGGGGATACGCACGGCGCTGGGCGTGCCGTGCGCAAAGAGAAGATCAGGTGGATTGTTGCGGCAGCAAATCGGATACCCCATACAAACGCGCCAAGCTCAGCAAATCAGCAGGTAATCCCGCCACGCGCAATTCGCGCTTGCTGCGCTGTGCGGCTCTTGACCAGCCCAGCAATAAACTGACCGCAGCGGAATCAACCGCCTCGACTTTGGAGAAATCCACCAGAAAATTTCCGCTGGCCAGATGTTGCAAACCGGCTTCAAACAGGGCAGGTACAGTTGCGATAGTCAACCGGCCTTGCACCATCAATCGATCACCTTCGCATGTAATCACTTCGTATCCGCCTTGTGCTGCGCGACATTGACTGCATTTGTATTTTTGTCGGCCAAGGTTTTGATCAGGCCATCGATGCCTTTTTCCTGAATTTCCGAAACGAACGTACCGCGATAGCTGGTCACCAGGCTCACGCCTTCTATGGTCAAATCAAAAACTTTCCAGCCATCGACAGTCTTTTCCATTTCATAATTGACCAGAATCGGCTGTGCCCCAGGTTTGTTAATGCTGGTCTTGACGGCCACCTCCGTTGCGTCGGCAGCCATTTTGAACGGTTTTATCTCTATCGTCTGGTCACGATACACGGTAAAGGCTTTGGTATAAGTACGCACCAGCATGTTGCGGTACTCTGCCACCAATGCCTGTTTTTGTTCGGGGGTTGCAGTACGCCAGGACTTGCCTACGGACAATTGGGTCATGCGTTCAAAATTGAAATGCGGCAGCACCTTGGCATCCACCAATGCGAGAATTTTTTTCTGGTTGCCCGCCTGAATATCCTTGTCTTGTTTGACAATGGCAAGAACCTCCTCCGCTGTAGCCTTCACCAGCACATCCGGCGCAACGGTCTCGGCCTGCACAACGCTGACCATGCACAGCAAACTCAAAACAATCTTAAGCAAAAATTTCATTTTCGACTCCTCTTCATCTATTTAACCAAAACTACTTGGCAGGCTCTTCCGCTTTGCTGTACATGAACTTGCCGATCAAATCCTCCAACACCATTGCGGATTGGGTCTTTTTCAATTGCTCGCCATTCTTCAGCATTTCCGTGTCGCCACCGACATCCAGGCCTATGTACTGCTCCCCCAGCAAGCCCGAGGTCAGGATTTTCCCGATAGTATCCTTGGAAAACTGGTAACGCTTGTCGATGCTCATCACCACTTTTGCCTCATAGCGTTGGGTATCCAGCGTAATCGAATCAACGCGCCCGACCAGCACTCCGGCGCTCTTGATCGAAGCAGTAGCTTTCAGCCCGCCGACATTGGTAAAATATGCGTGGATTTTGTAAGCATCCGACACATTGTATGTGCCCAGGTTCCCGACTTTCATCGCCAACATCACCAGTGCGGCAACACCGGCCACCACAAATATCCCAACCCACAAATCTATCCCGGTGCGTTCCATAACTTAACTTCCTCCAAACATCATTGCAGTCAAAATAAAGTCCAACATCAAAATCGCCAATGACGAAGTAACCACCGTGCGCGTAGTCGCACCGGACACACCTTCGGCGGTAGGTGGCGCATCATAGCCCTCGAACAACGCGATCACCGTCACCGCCGTGCCAAAAACAAAGCTCTTGATCACGCCATTCAGTATGTCATGCTGAAAATCTACTGCCGCCTGCATTTGCGACCAGAACGAGCCCTCGTCCACACCAATCTGCACCACACCGACGAAATAGCCGCCAAACACGCCGACCGCGCTAAACATGGCCGCCAGCAGCGGCATGGAGATTATTCCCGCCCAGAAGCGCGGTGCGACGATGCGCGCAATCGGGTGCACCGCCATCATTTCCATCGCCGAGATTTGTTCGGTCGCTTTCATCAAGCCGATTTCCGCCGTCATCGCCGAACCTGCACGGCTGGCAAACAGCAGCGCGGCAACCACCGGCCCCAGTTCGCGCACCAAACCCAAGGCCACCATCACGCCGAGTGCGGATTCCGAGCCGTAACGCTTGAGCGTTTCATAGCCTTGCAGGCCCAGCACCATGCCGACGAACATCCCGGCCACTATAATGATAATAAGGGACATCACACCGGTGGAAAACAGCTCTTTGATAATCAGGTGAAAACGCCGGAAACTGCTCCCCGAATACATTAGAGTAAGAAAAAAGAAGCGCGTCGCCACGCCGATGCGCCACACCGCATTAATGGTGCTGTGTCCAATCCCTCTGATAGCTTTAGCTGCCGGCATAATTAAAATTTCCTAGATTTGCAAGTTCAAACGGCTTGCAAATTCAAATCCTGGCGATAACCGCCGCCGGGGTAATGGAATGGCACCGGGCCATCCATCTCGCCGTGCACAAACTGGTGCACAAAATCTTTTTCTGACGCACGAATCTCATCCGGCGTCCCCTCCGCCACAATCACGCCGTTGGCCATGAAATAAACATAATCGACGATTTTAAGCGACTCCTGTACATCATGCGTGACAATTATCGAAGTTGCCCCCAACGCGTCATTCAGGCGACGCACCAAGTCACCCACCACCGTCAACGAAATCGGATCCAGCCCCGCAAACGGCTCATCATACATAATCAGCATCGGGTCGAGAGCCACCGTACGCGCCAATGCCACGCGCCGCGCCATCCCGCCGGACAGCTCGGAAGGCATCAAGTTATGCGTGCCGCGCAACCCGACCGCGTTCAGCTTCATCAACACCAGATCGTGAATCAGCTCTTCAGGCAAATCGGTATGTTCACGCATCTGAAACGCCACATTGTCATAAACTGACATATCGGTAAACAACGCGCCAAACTGAAACAGCATGCCCATTTTACGGCGCATGGCATATAAATCATCCTGACTCAGATCATTGGTGATTTGCCCGTCCACCTTGATGTAACCCTTGACCGGCTTGAGCGCCCCGCCAATAAGCCGCATCAGTGTCGTTTTGCCGCAACCGCTTAACCCCATGATAGTAATCAACTTTCCTTTCGGAAAGTTCATATTGATACCCTGCAGGACAGGGCGTTTATCGTAGGTAAAATTAAGGTCGCGAATTTCGACTAAATTTGACGGAGGCAAAATTGAAATCCAAAAAATCGAGAGGGGATATTCTAAACTACCGGATACATAATACTCAACCCAATTAGCTCGTTTCAAACTTTGAACATATGTTAAGGATACCCTGCTTCAGCCATCACCCTAATGTATAATGCGCGCCTTTGAAAACTACCCTATAGGAAGACGTTATGCCTATTTATGCTTATGCGTGCAGCGATTGCGGCTTGCAAAAAGACGTGATGCAGAAAATGAGCGATGCGCCGCTCACTACCTGCCCTGAATGCGGCAAGGATACTTTCACCAAACAATTGACCGCTGCCGGTTTCCAACTGAAGGGCAGCGGCTATTACGCTACCGACTTCAAGAACGGCAGCAAGCCCAAGGCTGAGCCTGCGTGCGCACCGGCTTGCGCCAGCGCCGATTCCTGCCCGGTGGCCAGCAGTGCCGCTTAACCTATGAAAAAATACATTGTCACCGGCCTGCTGGTCTGGGTTCCGCTCGGCATCACCATCTGGGTGCTGAACCTGACTATTGGCACGATGGACCAGACGTTGCTGCTGTTGCCGCAGCAGTGGCATCCCGACAGGATTCTGGGTATCCACATCCCCGGCTGGGGCATCATCCTGACGTTTCTGGTGGTACTGTCGACCGGCCTGCTGATACGCAACGTGTTCGGCCAGCAACTGTGGAAATATTCGGAAAAAGTGATGCTGCATGTGCCGTTCGTCGGCAGCATCTACAAGGGCGTCAAGCAGGTCAGCGACACCTTGCTGTCCGGCAGCGGCAACTCGTTCCGCAAGGTGCTGCTAGTGCGTTACCCCCATCCGCAGGCCTGGTCGCTGGCGTTTCAGACCAGTGTGCCGGGCGAAGTGATCGACCGGTTCGATGAGGAATATGTCGCGGTGTTCATTCCCACCACACCGAGCCCGGTGAACGGCTTTTATTTCTTCGTGCGCAAGGCCGATACCATCGAGCTGGATATGTCGGTGGATGTGGCGTTGCGCTCCATCGTTTCGATGGGCGTGGTGGCGGACACCGAAGCCGGCAAGCATCGCAACCACACTCAAAACACTTGATCAAATTATCCTGTATTTCATTTTAGAAACCGAATCATGCGAACTCATTACTGCGGACTGCTCAACACCGACCAACTCGACCAAACCGTCAGCCTGTGCGGCTGGGCGCACCGCCGCCGCGACCACGGCGGGGTGATCTTCATCGACCTGCGCGACCGCGAAGGCCTGGCGCAAATCGTCTGCGATCCCGACCGCCCGGACATGTTCAAGATCGCCGAATCGGTGCGCAACGAATTCGTGTTGCGCATCACTGGCAAAGTGCGCCACCGCCCGGCAGGCACGACCAACCCCAACATCACCAGCGGCGCAATCGAAATCCTGTGCCACGAGATCGAGGTGCTGAATACCTCGGTTACGCCGCCGTTCCAGCTCGACGACGAGAACCTGTCCGAGAACGTGCGCCTGACCCATCGCGTGATCGACCTGCGCCGCCCGCAGATGCAGAAGAACCTGATGTTGCGCTACAAGGTAGCGATGGCGTTCCGCCGCTTCCTCGACAGCCGTGGCTTCATCGACATCGAGACGCCGATGCTGACCAAATCCACGCCGGAAGGCGCGCGCGATTATCTGGTGCCGTCGCGCGTGCATCCGGGTGAGTTCTTCGCGTTGCCGCAGTCACCGCAACTATTCAAACAGCTGCTGATGGTGGCGGGTTTCGACCGCTATTACCAGATCACCAAATGCTTCCGCGACGAGGATCTGCGCGCCGACCGCCAGCCGGAATTCACCCAGGTCGATATCGAGACTTCGTTCCTGAACGAGACGCAGATCACCGCGCTGATGGAAGAACTGATCCGCACCGTGTTCAAGGAAGCGCTCGATGCCGACCTGCCCAACCCGTTCCCGCGCATGACTTACGCCGAGGCGATGACGCGCTACGGCTCGGACAAGCCGGACCTGCGCGTGACGCTGGAACTGACCGGAGTGACCGACGCGGTGAAGGATGTCGCGTTCAAGGTGTTCGCCGGCGTGGCGAATTCCGAGAACGGCCGCGTGGCAGCATTGCGCGTGCCGGGCGGCGGCGCATTCTCGCGCGGCGAGATCGACGAATACACCAAGTTTGTCGGCATCTACGGCGCGAAAGGGCTGGCCTACATCAAGGTCAACGATATCACGCAGCTCAACGAGACCGGCCTGCAATCGCCGATCGTGAAGAACCTTCACGCAGCGGCACTGAAAACCATTATCGAGCGTACCGGCGCGCAAAACGGCGACATCATTTTCTTCGGCGCAGACAAGGAGAAAATCGTCAACGACGCACTCGGCGCGTTGCGCAGCAAAATCGGCCACGAAAAGGGTTACGTCAACGGAAAAGCATGGGAGCCGCTGTGGGTGGTGGACTTTCCGATGTTCGAATACGACGACGAATCCAAGCGCTGGAACGCCTGTCATCACCCGTTCACCGCGCCCAAGGACGAGCACCTCGCGCTGCTGGAAAGCGATCCGGGCAAGTGTCTGGCCAAGGCTTACGACCTCGCGTTGAACGGCTCGGAACTCGGCGGCGGCTCGGTGCGTATCCACAAGGAAGCGGTGCAATCGCAGGTATTCCGCGCACTCAACATCGGCGCGGAAGAAGCGCAACTCAAGTTCGGCTTCCTGCTCGACGCGCTGCAATACGGCGCACCGCCGCACGGCGGCCTGGCGTTCGGGCTGGATCGCATCGTCACGATGATGACCGGTTCGGAATCGATCCGCGACGTGATCGCCTTCCCCAAGACGCAGCGCGCACAATGCCTGTTGACCCAGGCGCCGAGCGCCGTGGATGAACGGCAGTTGCGCGATCTGCATATCCGCCTGCGCCAGCAGGTGCAGGCTACCGTGGAAGTCGCCAAGGAATAATAATGGTTCGACTATTACGGGCTTGGCTGGTTGTTTTGCTGGCGGTGCTATGGTTGCCGGCTGGTGCGCAGGCACAGGCGCACCAGCCGGTGCAAGGCGCACATGACGGCCTGGAAATAATCAGCGTTGCCGACCTGCCCGTCGAAGCGCATAAAACCCTGCGCGCCATCAAGCAGGGCGGGCCGTTTGCCTCTCCGCGCGATGGTGCGGCGTTCAGGAACTACGAGCGCGTCCTGCCGAAGCATCCGCGCGGCTACTATCGCGAATACACCGTCAAGACGCCCGGCGCGCACAATCGCGGTATGCGCCGTATTATCAGCGGCGGATTAAACGAGTATTATTACACCGCCGACCATTACAAAACTTTCAAACGCATTCTGGAGTAGCCATGGACACACTGGCGCAACAACTGAACAACCAGGAAGCAGCGGGCAGCTATACGCTGGGATGCAGCGTGGAAACATTGCGCAACACGGCCAGTGAAGCCGGTTTCGCGCTATTCGATGCCGATCTAAAGGGTGTCAAAGGCAAACAGAATCTGCTTAATGCCTTGGCGCAAGCTGCCAGTTTCCCTCCCGGGTTCGGTGCAAATTGGGATGCGCTGGCCGACGAACTGTGCGACCTGTCGTGGCGCGAAGCGAACGGGTATGTGCTGCTGCTGCGCAACGCCAGCGATACGCTCGGCCTTTCCGCCAACGACAGGGAAATAGCGCAGGACATTTTTGCCGATACGGTGGTGTATTGGCGGCAGCGCAAGAAACCGTTCTGGATTTTCTTTACCTAAATGCCTGGCAATAAACAGCCGGTCTCGGTGCTGGTGGTGGTCTACACAGGCTCAGGGCAGGCTCGGGACATAAAGGTGCTGTTGCTGGAGCGCGCCGACCATCCCGGTTATTGGCAATCCGTCACCGGCAGTTGCGAAGCGGGAGAAACACTGGTTGAAACGGCGAGGCGCGAGGTGCGCGAAGAAACCGGGCTGGATGCCTGCCAATACGCGCTGTCCGACTGGCAGGTGCAAAATGTCTATGAGATTTACCCGCAATGGCGGCACCGTTATCCTCCCGGCATCACCCACAACACCGAGCATGTGTTCGGCCTGCAACTGCCTTACCCCGTTGCCATCCGGCTCGCGCCGAACGAGCATTTGAATTTTCAGTGGCTGGCCTTGCAGGATGCGGCAGAAAAAGTTTTTTCACCGAGTAACCGCGCGGCGATATTGCAATTGCCGCAGCATGTTTTTGCCGGTTAGCCGTGCCGCGTGGGCTACAATGAAACTGCACCATTAGACTGAAATTACGAATAATTTAACAGGAACGCGGCGTAGTTATTGCGGCGCATACAACATGAAGTTCATCGACGAATCCAGAATTGAGATTTTTGCAGGCAACGGCGGTAACGGCGTGGCCAGTTTCCGCCGTGAAAAATATATCGACAAGGGCGGCCCGGATGGCGGCGACGGCGGGCGCGGTGGCAGCGTATACGCACTGGCGGACCGCAACATCAATACGCTGGTGGACTTTCGTTTTGCCCGCATACATCGCGCCAAAAACGGCGAAGGCGGGCGCGGCTCGGATTGCTACGGCAAGGGTGCCGACGACATCGTGTTGCGCATGCCAGTCGGAACCGTAATCACCGACATCAACAGCGGGGAAGTCATCGCCGACCTCACCCACGACGGTGAAAAGGCCTTGCTGGCGCAAGGCGGCAAGGGCGGCCTGGGCAACATCCATTTCAAGTCGAGCACCAACCGTGCACCGCGCCAATGCACGCCCGGCGAGGAAGGAGAAACACGCGAACTGCAACTCGAATTGAAGGTGCTCGCCGATGTCGGATTGCTCGGTATGCCGAACGCCGGAAAATCAACCTTCATCCGCGCCGTTTCAGCGGCAAAGCCCAAAGTGGCCGACTATCCGTTTACCACGCTGCACCCAAATCTGGGCGTGGTGCGTGTGTCGCATGAAAAAAGCTTTGTCATCGCCGACATCCCCGGCCTGATCGAAGGTGCGGCGGAAGGCGCCGGGCTGGGGCATCAGTTCCTGCGCCATCTGGCACGCACCCGTTTGCTGCTGCATCTGGTGGACATCGCGCCGATGTATGAGGGGACCGACCCGGTTGCCGAAGCGCACGCCATCCTCAACGAGCTGAAAAAATATGATCCGGCACTTTATGAAAAGCCGCGCTGGCTGGTGCTGAACAAACTGGATTTGCTGGAGGATCGCGATGAAAAAATAGCCGCCTTCCTCAAACAATTCACCGACTTTGACCGCCACTTTGCCATCTCGGCAATCAACGGCGAGGGTTGCAAGGAATTGACCTACGCGATTATGGAGCACTTGCAACAAATGGCCGCACAAGAACAGCAAGCTGCCGCAGAAAGTGCCCAGGAGAGCGACGCGAGCACCATATAAGACACCATGAGAACCGTATTAACCCAATGCAAGCGCATCGTCGTCAAGGTCGGCAGCAGCCTGGTGACCAATCAGGGCGCCGGGCTGGATATTGACGCGCTGGGCAACTGGGCGCGGCAGATCACCGCGCTCAATGCCAACGGGCATGAGGTGGTGCTGGTGTCCTCCGGCGCGATTGCCGAAGGCATGCAGCGCCTCGGCTGGAAAGCCCGCCCTACCTCGATACACGACTTGCAGGCCGCTGCCGCAGTCGGGCAAATGGGGCTGGTGCAAGCCTATGAAAGCTGCTTCCGCAAACATGATTTACATGCTGCGCAAGTGCTGTTAACCCACGCCGACCTGGCCGACCGCGAACGCTATCTGAACGCGCGCACCACGCTGACTACGCTGCTTTCGTTGCGCGTTATTCCCATCATCAACGAGAACGATACGGTCGTCACCGATGAAATAAAGTTCGGTGACAACGATACGCTGGGCGCGCTGGTCACCAACCTGATCGATGCCGACGCGCTCATCATCCTTACTGATCAAAGCGGGCTATACACCGCCGATCCGCGCAAAGACTCGAACGCCACGCTGGTCAAAGAAGCGCAGGCCGGCGATGCCGAACTGGAAAACATGGCGGGCGGCGCGGGCAGCCAGATCGGGCGCGGCGGCATGATCACCAAAATACTCGCGGCAAAACGTGCGGCGCAAAGCGGGGCACATACCGCCATCGCCTCCGGCCACGAATGCGATGTTTTGTTGCGCCTGCTGCAAGGCGAGGCCATCGGCACGCTGCTCACCGCCCCCGCACTCACCCTGGCAGCCAGAAAGCAATGGCTGGCCGGCCATTTGCAGGTTTCCGGAAAACTGGTGCTGGATAGCGGCGCGATCAAGGCGTTGCGCTCTGAAGGCAAGAGCCTGCTGCCGATAGGCGTCAGGAGCGTGCTCGGAGAATTCGGGCGCGGCGCGGTCGTTGCCTGTGTCGGCGAAGACGGCAGCGACATCGCGCGCGGCTTGGCCAACTACAACGCCGAAGAGGCGCGGATTATTGCCCGGCATGCCAGCAAAGAAATAGAAACCTTGCTCGGTTACGGCGGTGATGAAGAAATCATCCACCGTGACAACCTGGTTCTGTTGTGAAACAACAGAACCAGGTTGCGGCGTAGACTAACTTGCGCAGCAAGTTAAGCCGCATAGCGGCGGGCGAAAACAATTTAGTCCTGTTGCGAAGCAACCATTCATTCGCTCAGGATTCGAGTTGCGCTTGTCTGATATATTTATTGGTATAATGAAAAACAAAAGTAGACAAGAAGTATTCACACTGCATATGCATATCATCTGCGGTCACATTACGGTCATGATACGGTGCGACTAAGGCCGGTTAATTTTTAGGAGAAACAAAATGGGTTCATTCAGTATTTGGCACTGGGCAATTGTCTTGTTGGTTGTCATCTTGATTTTCGGCACCAAGAAACTGCGCAATATGGGCAGTGATCTGGGTGGTGCGGTAAAGGGGTTCAAGGACGGCATGAAGAGCGAAGAAGACGCACCTAAACAAGTGCAACAGGGCGGCCAGACCATCGAAGGTGAAGTAAAAGGCAAGACGCACGCCAACGTATAGCCGGTTCACATTTCCATGTTTGGTGTCGACTTTTCAGAATTGATGGTGATCCTGGTGGTGGCTCTCATCGTCATCGGCCCGGAGCGCCTGCCCAAGGTGGCACGAACTTTCGGCCATGTGTGGGGACGTGCGCAACGCTTCGTCAACAGCGTCAAGGCCGACCTTGACGGCGCCAAAGTCGACATTGCGCGCGGAATGTCGGTTGAAGAATTCCACCAAATGCAGCAAAAGATGAATCAGGAAGTTCTTCGTGCCGAACAAGCGGCGAGCCAAATCACGCAGACCGTGAATCAGCAGGTGCAACAAGTAAACAGTTCCGTGGTTCAACTGGAATTGCCTTCTACGGAACAAAAGAAAACCCCCCATTGATTCATAGGGGCATTAAAATTCAAAATTCACCCAAATCAAAGCACAGAAATGGGATGAAGCTGAGCTACTACAATAATTCTGCATGGCTATCATGCCTCACGGCATGCTCAAAAACAGCGGCTACAACGGTACGCTGAAGACGAGTGCCTTACTCGGAAAGTGCCTTGATGACGTTTTCCGGGCTGAGAATGGCGCCAAGCGTGGTCGGGTTGCCCCAGCGTACGTGATATTTATTCTCCGGCACTGAAGCAAGCGAGATCAGCAGATTGTTGAAGGCAACCAAGTCATTGGTCTCAAAATAGGTGATGAAATCGGTGTCATCCAGCCCCGTGGAGTGATAGAGCTTGCGCTTGACGTTGACCAGATATGGCAGCGTCGGCGCGGTATGAGCCTCCATTTCCTTCAGCCGTTGCTCGGCTGGCAAATTCCACCACTCCGCATTTTTCTTTACCGGGATGACAATTGCATAGCGCGGCGCATCGCCGGTATAGGCTGTCGAACCGAGGGCGGCATTTAGCTCCGGCGACTTGTCTTTGGTGATGTAGTTCAGGGGTTTTGTCACGCCGGCCAGCGCTTCGAAAACATCGGCATTTTTTCCGATGGTTGTCGAACGGAACTCACGCATGAATATTTGCGCCTTGACCAGATCATAGGCATTCACGCGCAAAAAGAAGTCGGAGTTGGCCTCCAGGCCACGGGTTAGATAGAGATCAACCAGCACGATATCCCTGTGTTTCTCGATCAACTTTTTGACTTCAACAGCGGCGTCTTTTCGCTTGGCCGAAGGCACGTTATTCCATTCGTGCCGCAGCTTGAATATCGTAAACACACCAAAAACACCGGGGTCTTTGAGAATCTTCTGTCTTTCAATGGGAACATCACCCGTCGCTGCCTGCTGGGCGACGGCAGGCAATGCTTGTATGGCAAAGATAGTCGCAACGGCAACAATGTTTGCCTGCAGGTTATGAATCAATGAATGTCCCATGATATTCTCCTCCGCTGAATGGCCAAAAATTGAACCTGAATTACAACATTCTGATATTCGCCACTTCTTTTTTATTATGTCAATGATGAAGTATCATTAACCATTGATAATAATGCAATCCAAAATTTGAGCTAAAAAATAGTCTAATCGTATGCTATTTGCTTATAATTACAAACTAGAGCCATCGCAAGTAGTTGCTGCAATACCGTCTGCCAACCAGAGCAAAATAAAAAACATCTCTATGGTGGCAGTCATAACGAACAATATGGCGAAAATGACCTCAATGTAATGGCGTGAACTTATGGATAGCGGCAACGGTCGAACGACAACCGAAAATGAAGCAAACCAACGGCTGGTGCCTATATGACATAACAATTGCCATGTGGGAATGGATGACTGATTGCAGGAAAGGAGATTGCGCGAAGCCCGTTCTTCGCAGCGAACCGTGGCTTAACTTTCCGCAGTTTGCAACCCGATACAGTCACGTTACGATGGACCTGTATAACAACTTTACCGTTTTACCCTTTGGAATGTTTGAACCTAAATCATGAATACCAAAAAAATCTGTATGGCCTTACTGTTTATGGCAGGCACAAGTTCAGTGTTTGCTGCCGATACGCCCGCCAGCTTGGTGACCAGCTATGCGGCAGAAGCCGCCAAGGAAACGCCGGGGTTTACGCCATCCGCAACACGCGGCAACAATTTCTTTACCAGGGAGTGGGGCGTATCCCACAAGATGCCCAATTGCACTGCCTGCCACGGGAAAGACCTGACTGCTGACGGAAAGCATGTCATCACCGACAAGCGCATTGCCCCGGTTTCACCGGCGGTAAACCCGGAACGCTTTACCAATTACAAGAAGGTCGAGAAATGGTTCAAGCGTAACTGCACGGAAGTAATCGGCCGTGAATGCACGGCTGCCGAGAAAGCGGACTTCATCCAATTCATCATTCAAGAAGTAAAGTCATGAAATGGCTTGTTGTCGCATTAGTTTTTGTCTTGAGTAGCACCATGGCGCATGCCGAAAGTGGCAAGCGCCCTCCTGATAATCCGAAATGGAAGAAGGAGTGCGGTAGCTGCCATATCGCTTACCCTCCAAAATTACTGAGAGCAATTGACTGGCAAAGGTTAATGGAGGGGCTTGATAATCACTTTGGTACACATTTAGTGCTGGGTGCAGGGGATAATAAAGAGATATTTGATTTTCTGCAGCTCCATGCAGGATTCCGTGCGAAAAATAGCGCCTCCAGCTTGCGGATCAGCGACACGCCTTGGTTCACTCGTGCACATCGCAAGATACCAAGCAATACCTGGTCCGACCCGGCTGTCAAAAACCGGGCTAATTGCGAGGCCTGCCATATCAATGCAGGAAGCGGTGACTGGTCTAAACGCAGCATTCGCGTACCCAAAGCCGGAGAGAAGGCACCACATGCTGATGGAGTGCATGCTGATGCTGGCAAGCGCGCTCTTCCTCCTGACAATACAAAATGGAAGGAGGAGTGTGGTAGCTGCCATCTCGCTTACCCGCCAAGATTCCTGATAGCCGCCGACTGGCAAAAGTTGATGGGGAGGCTAGGCAAGCACTTTGATGCAAATGCAGAACTGAACCCGAAGGACAACAAGGAAATTCTTGATTTTCTGATTTACCATGCTGCATACCGTCCGAAATATAGCGCGCCCAGCCTGCGGATCAGCGATACGCCTTGGTTTACTGAGTTGCATGATGAAATACCGAATAATACCTGGTCCGATCCGGCTGTTAAAAACCGGGCGAACTGCGCGGCCTGCCATATCAATGTAGAAGACGGAGACTGGTCTGAGGACAGCATTCACGTGCCCGGAGGTCCGGACGGGGAAAAGAAAAAAGCATGGTGGAAAAAACACCGATAACTGAAAAACCGGCTTGAGATTCCTGAGAAGTTAATTGCCATGAAAAGAATACTGGTTTGGGATATTCCCACGCGCATCGGGCACTGGCTTCTGGTCACTGCTTTCATTTTGACTTTTATAACGGGCGATAGCGAGGTGCAACGCTTGCGTCACGTGGCAGCAGGATACTCAGTGGCGGGTATTCTTGTTTTCCGGGTTTTCTGGGGGATAGCGGGAACACGTTATGCGCGCTTTGCATCATTCATGTTCTCGCCACGCGAGGTTGTTGCCTACCTTGGCGGATTGCTGAAGGGCAAGCCGAGCCACTGGCTGGGGCACAATCCAGCGGGCAGCTACGCCATATTCACCCTGATATTGCTTGGCTTCGCCACTGTCGCCAGCGGCATTGCAGATTATGCCGAGGTGGGCGGTGAGTGGATGGAAACGGCTCACGACGTGCTGTCCTATACCATGCTGGGCATGGTCATTTTTCACGTGCTGGGAGTAATTGTGGGCAGTTTGGCGCACCACGAAAATCTGGTACGCAGCATGTTCAACGGGTACAAGCAAGGGGAAAGCGAAGAAGCGATCGAGTCCGGCAAGGCTTTCTGGGCCATAGCACCATTGGCGTTGGCAATATTGGCAAGCTTGCTGGTATTCATAACTTGAACTAAAGCAACATAGTCCGTTTTCATACCGACGTTTATTTCAGGGTATTGAAAACAGGGAGAGTTAGTGGTGTAATACCGACCCGTCACATACTTTAAGTCAACACCATGTTCTCACAAGAAACTTCCGCATCAATTCTGGGCCTCGAAGCCGGTAAAGATATACTCAACAACACGGCAGATGCCTCTGATGAGCCTTTGCATGATGCCTGCTATGCGGGAAATATGAATGAGGTTCAACGGTTGCTCGACCAAGGATATGACGTTGATTCCAAGGATAGCGCAGGAGCTACTCCCTTGCATTATGCGGCCAGTGGCGGTCATCTTGAAGTTGTGGACATGCTGCTGAAACGGGGTGCCAACGTCCATGCTCAAGGCCATCTTGACTATACCCCATTGCATCTCGCTTATTTTAATGCTCATCTTACGGTTATCTCACGCTTGGTCAGTCATGGTGCTGATCCTGCGATCATAAGTGCCTTGGAAGCCATGGCGGAACCGGATGATGGTGACGGCTTGCCGACTGGAGTAGCGCAATCCGACTTTTATTGAAAGCTATTTGCGCCGCAAAATTAAGCCTGCATGCTGCATCAACGGGATGCACCACTTTCCCATACTGCGGCCCAGGCCGGAATCGGCAATCCGTCTTCGAGGCGAACCGGTGTGGAAACCATACTGAGTGAGCTAAAGCCGTTGGCGGAGGCCAGCCTTTCCAAATAGCTTGCGGAGTGGGCATAACGCCCTGACTGATTCAGCTTGTACTCTGGTTTATTTTCCGGATCGATAATGCCACCGGGCAGCGCATCAAGAGCCTCGACCGAAAACATGAAGTAACCGCCCACACGGAGCAGACGCTTGGCCTCGGCGACAATTTCATCAAGCATCCCCAGATATACGAACACATCTGCGGCAACAATCACATCGTAGCTCGATGCCTCCTCGCCGCGCATCATGGGCAGCAGGTCTGAATGTACCAGCCTGTGATAAACCTTTCGTGTCTGCGCTCTCGCCAGCATTTTGTTGGAGAGATCGACGCCCACCAGTTGCCGCGCGTGGGGCGCAATTTCCAGGCCAACCAGCCCGGTGCCGCATCCCAAGTCCAGCACACTCCATGCCTTGTCAGGCAATTCTGTAGCCTGCTTGAGGAGGGCAACTAATTCCGACGGAATTTTATATTCGAGATCCCGAACCAAGTGCGTATCAAATTTATTTGCGTAGCCGTCAAATAGTTTTTCGATGTATTGGCTCGGCGCACGCTCGGGAGTCTTGGCAGTCAAGGCTGCTATCAAATGCTCTGCACTTTCGTTTTTCGGGTCCAGCCTGACGGTCTGGTGGTAACTCTCCACCGCTTTGTCCAACTGGCCTTGTTCCTGGAATACATTTCCCAAATTTTTGTGTGCCTCGGCATAATCCGGCTTGAACGCGAGCACCCTGCGATAGCTGGCGACCGCTTCATCCAGTTGGCCTTGTTTCTGGAGCACATTTCCCAGGTTGTAGTGCGCATCGACATAATCCGGATTGAGCGTGAGTGCTCTGCGATAGCTGGCAACAGCCTCGTCCAACCGGCCTTGCTCCTGAAGCACATTCCCCAGATTGTTGTGCGCATCGGCATAATCCGGCTTGAGCGTAAGCGCCATACGGTAGCTGGCGACTGCGTCATCCAGCTTGTCTTGTTCCCGAAGAATATTTCCCAGGTTGTTGTGCGTATCGGCGTAGTCCGGCTTGAGCGTGAGTGCCATACGGTAGCTGGCTACTGCTTCGTCCAGCTTGCCTTGATCCTTGAGTACGTTCCCCAAGTTGTTATGCGCATCGGCATAATCCGGGGTTAAGGCAAGCGCCCTGCGGTAACTGGCGGCTGCGTCGTCCAGCTTGCCTTGTTCATGGAGCACAATTCCCAAGTTGTAGTGCGCGTCGGTATCATCCGGCCTGAACGAGAGCGCCTTCCTGATAAGCTCAATGGCAATTTCGTTCTTCCCCGTCTGATGGGCAATCAAACCTGAAAAATGCAGGGCGTCCGGATGATTGGGCTCTGCCTGTAGTATTTGCCGATAGATGGCTTCCGCCTGCGGCAAACGCCCGGCCTGGTGATGCGCCAGTGCGGCTTGCAGAATTTGAAGGGGTGGGGCTGTGGAGCGCTGATTTGCTATGTGAGCTTCATCATCACGCCGCTGGCAGCATTGTTTATATTTCTTGCCGCTATTGCATGGGCATGGATCGTTGCGGCCAGTTTTACTCATAAAATTTTCGGGGTTTCCGGCACATTTTTCTTGTTTAGCCTATCCTCCACCCTGGACACAAATCCTTAATGGAGCCTGTGATATGCCGTTATCCAGTCTCTTGCCAAGCGCATTGCCTCTGAAATTTCGGCGGGTGTCATTTGCTCTTCCACAACCTCGCGCAAATCCATCCCCTCCTCATCGACAGCACCTCCGGCAATGTTGAACCATTTATGCGCCTCAACCAGGTTCCGCTCAACGCCCTGGCCCTGCGTGTACATCACCCCCAAATTAACCTGTGCCGCTACAAATCCCTGCTCTGCGGACTTGCGGAACCATGATGCTGCTTGTTGTTCATCCCGCGGAATACCTTGCCCTTCGACGAACATATTCCCCAGGCTGAATTGAGCCTCTGCATCCCCTTGCTGTGCCGCTTTTAGAAAACAGCTTGCCGCATTGGCGTAGTCGTCATCATAGAAAAATTTAAGCCCTTGCTCAAAATCGCTTAGTTGCTGCATAGCTCCATTCCTGTTCTAACCAATAAACCTGGAAACGGCAGTTGGTGAAACCTCGTGATTTAATGCCATTGTCGCGCATCCGCATTTACAAAACCGCCAACAGCTGTTTCCAAAATAAATTTACATCCAGAAAGTCATATCAAATGCGCTTGATTCCCAAAGATTCCGCGCACTTTTCCGCAACCCCCATAAATGCCTTCGCCGCTACAGAATCGGGTTGTGACTGAACAATAGGCGTCCCCTTATCCGAGCACATGGTTATCTCGCCATCCAGGGGAATATTGCCGATGAACGGAACACCCAACTCATCCGCCACATTCAATCCTCCACCCTTCCTGAATACATTAATCTCACCACTGCAATGCGGGCAGATCAGCCCGCTCATATTTTCCACTATGCCGAGAATTTGAATATTTCTCTCGCGTACAAAAGAAATCATTTTCCTTGCATCGAGAAGCGCCACGTCCTGCGGTGTGCTGACAACAACGGCGCCATCCAGGTTTGGGATGAAATCCATTATCGTAATTTGCTCATTTCCGGTACCAGGCGGAAGGTCTATCACCAGGAAATCGAGTTTTCCCCAGCTCATGTTTCCGAGGAGTTCTATGAGGAATTCGTATTTCACCGCATCCCTCCAGACAATCGGCTCGTTTGGATCCTCGATCATCAGACCCAAGGACGCCACTTTCATCCCGTTAGGCATGGTATGGGGAGCTATGCCATCCTCGACCCCGCGCAGCCTTACCTCTTCGATACCCAGCATTTTCGGGATATTCGGTCCGTGCAAGTCAGCATCGGCCAAGCCAACCTTAAAACCCATTCTCTCAAGCGCAAAAGCAAGATTTACCGTGACAGTGCTTTTCCCAACGCCGCCCTTGTTGCTGCCGACGATGATCTTGAATTTGATATCGGACATGCGTTTATTGACCAGCCACTTGCAATGCGCGTCATGATCCAGTTTGCAACTCTCTGCCACATCACACATCTGGCAGCTATGAAACCTCTCGCAGACCTTCTTGTCTTTGAACTTTATAACTTCTTTTGTCATTTAATCATTCTCTTCATATTAATTATTTCACGGCGAAATCATCTCCGCACCCGAATAGCAACCTGGTTATTGACCGCCAGGCAAGCACTTTCACAGACACCACAACCAACGCATTTTTCGTAATTGACTACCGGTTTTGAATCCTCCATACCAATAGCCTCTCCGGACAATGGGCATTTCAACACGCACATCGGGTACATCTTTCCGCTGTCTTCCCCTGCGTTGTAGCACAGGGTTAAATCAATATACGCCTTCCCCATCCTGACCTCCCGCTTGTCCGCAACGGGAACCAGCGCTTTGGTAGTACATGCCTTGATGCAGGGAAAGTCATCGCAAAGATAGCAGGGTTTTTCAGATGGAATGATAACAGGTGTATTGCCTGCGGGCCCGGATTTACTGCCGGCCTTTTTGATGCTGCCATGCGGGCAGGCATTCATGCAATCGTCGCACTTCGTACACAGCGAAAGAAACTCCACCTCATCAACCGCACCCGGTGGCCTGATCAGGCTATGAGCTTTTGCACTTTCTTCGCCTTCAATCTTTTCGGCAGACCTTTCCGCAAAAAAAGAAAAGCTTTTCCTGAAGAACTCGCGTCTCCCCATTACCTCTTCATTACCCATGAGTGGAGCCATACCTCGTAGACAATAAGGAATTACGATTTAAGATAATTTTCTCCAAAAAAACGGCGCGGCACAGTTGGCCACGCCGATATACGGCAATGACACTCCAACCGGTTAAATCGGCAGAGGGTTCTCCTCTGGTATCTCTCCGCTTGCCTGCGGACACACGACTTCCGGGTCGACCTGAGGCAACTGCTCAATTCCTTCGATGTCAACCTTGATTCCATTAAATTCAAGTTCCGCATCGAAAAATTTGGATATCAGTTGGCCAAGGCTCTTGAAATAGTCTTCTTTGGATCTATCCGTGAGGTTTACTCCAAACAGCCAAGTCCATCTTCCGATATGCTCGGCCAGAAATCGCCTTTTTGCAGTATTGCAGATATCAAGGTTTTCCTCATTCTCCTGCTCCAGCGCATAGGCAATCTTCAGCTCGAGAAAGCTCATGAACTCGAGTTCGACCCCTATGTGATCGTGCGGAACATGGGCCGTGTCGGATAGCGTAAATCCGAATGCCTTGTAATAGCCGCTGATATCGCCAAGAATGTTCGGTGTATTGAAACTGCTCTTTCCATAAATTGTTTCGGTCGGCGGGCAAAACATACGCGTCAAAAACAGCTCGGTATATTCCGGTTCCAACGCCTGCGCATCGGCCTTTGCAACATTACTGCTGAACGTTTGGTATTCTTCCTTAATGTCATAAGGGAGGAGATTTATTGAATCCTCGACATCGGCTGCGAGCTCCCGCAACGATTCCATCCCCTCTTTGCTGGGATAGACAAACGCCGTTGACAATAGCCTGTAAACATCGGCCCGTGCAAGCGCCATTTCCTTTTCAGCCATCAATAACTCCTTCAATAATTAAAACGACAGGGGCGGCAATTTCTTGCCGCCCCCTTTATTTCCTGCTATACGGCTATTTTTCTAAATATAACGAGATCCAGCCGCCGTTCGAGAAGTTCTTGCGCCCGGCGCGGTTCTTCTTGGCACCATCCCATATCGCGATAGCGGTGATGAAGTGATCACCTGCTGTCAAGTCCGCGTCTTGGCCGGTATATTCAGCCTTCAACGGATGGGTGATAACCACCTTCCAGTAACCGAAGCTCCTGACACCCTTGCCGTTGGCCTTGCTGTCCGCTTGGGTAGTCAGTGTACCGAAACCCACTGCATTCAGTTCCTCAACCGGCGTTGTCCTGTCGATCTTGGATCTGGGGTTCTTTACCGCCAAGCCCGGCAAGTAGCCCTTTGCAGCATCGCTATACTTGCCTATCGGCGTATTGATTGCGCGGTCTTGCGGATCTACTGGCTTGTAGATTTCGTTGTCTTTCACAACGATCTTGTTGCCTTTCGCGTCAATCATAGTATCGACAAACGGGTAAGAGTCGTAGTTATAGTTAGGGTATGCATCCCTCACGTCCTGATAACCCTTGTCGATATCCTTCTGCCAAGCCGCTTTCCAATAAAGGATCTGGACGGGATTGTCCGCATCACCCATCATGAACGACGGCTCCGTCTTTTGCTTTACCGGGAACATCAAGGCAGCCGCATCGGAAAACTTGTCCATCATGGTTTCCGTATCGTTTTCAGTTGCGTCATACCACTCCAGCAAATACGCGATTTCCTTGTCGCTGTGAACCGACTTAACCTTCACGTTGGGAACCGAACCTTCGGCAGCGCCTGGAGCGACCAAGTTCTGCGGAACCATTCCAACCATCAGGTACTTCACGTCTTTCCAGACAGGGCTGTTCGGATCCAGCGGTACCGCGCCGGTTACTGCCTTTGACCTGATTTCGATCTTATCGTCATCGGCAAAGACAGGAGAGGCAAACGAGGCCGCCAAACACAGTGCTGCTATTCCAACAAATATCTTTTTCATTATCGCTCCCCCCTTACGTATTGTTAGTAAGAAAGGCACCGGACTTCGCGTTCAGGACCTTCCTGATGTAGATAGGCTCGGTGCACGGAACCCTGACAATTTCCTTACCCTTCTCATCGTAGGCAACGGCTTCGTCGGTTTTTGCGTCATACGCAAATGTGTCGCTCATCTTCTCGGTGTTGCCGAACAGAATCAATGCCGCGAGCAATTCCTTGTCCTTGCCTGCATTCCGGTACTGCTTGATCGCATTCTCGACGCCCGGGCCGAACATCTGGGTCAGATAGGCCGGATCGACGTGAATGGGCGGAATGTAGTAATTGTTCGGCTCGGTGCCAAATTGCGGATACAGCGGCAGCGCGATCTTGCGTACATGAATCAGGAAATCAGCCACATTATTCTTCCTGATCTTGGTCAGATCAGTTGTCTTGAAAGCCTGAATACGGATTCTGCCGATACAGTTGGTCACGCACTGCGACATTTCGCCCGCTTCGATCTTCGGATAGCAGGAGATGCACTTCTCCGATACACGGGTGGTGTTGTTGTAGAACGCCTTCTTGTACGGGCAAGCCTTCACGCACTCACGGTAGCCGCGGCACTTGGACTGGTCGATCAGAACGATACCGTCATCCTGCCTCTTGTAAATCGCTTTCCGGGGACAAGCGGCGAGACATCCCGGATAGGTGCAATGGTTGCAGATACGCGGCAGGTAGAATCCCCAGCTCTTGTGTACCGGACCCTTGATATAGTCGCCTTCGGTGGTCTGGATTTGGCTGGCCTCGTCCTCGCCCAGGTTCGGGCTGGTATAGTCCATTTCGTCGGGGAGATAGCCCCTGACCTTTTCATCGAACGAAACATCTTCGAATATGGTCTTGCCTTTGTAGACAGAACCGGACCAAGGCTGAGAGCCCAGCAGATCGAGCACCTTCACGTCCCAGGCCAGCGGATAGAAGCCGTATGGCTTCGATTCCACGTTGTTCCAGAACACCGCTTCCTGCCCCTTGCCCGAAGTCCAGGTTGTCTTGCAGGCCATGGTGCAGGTTTGGCATGCAATACACTTGTTCAAGTCGAAGAACATGGTGATTTGCCGCTTTGGCCTGTTGCCTTCGTAGGGATATTCCATCTCCCTGTCTAGTTGCCAGTTTTTAACTGTTGCCATTATGTACTCCCTTTTCCAAATATCATTTCGATTTAAGTCCGTCGCCTTGATCCAAGGCGACGGCCACACGTCTTAATTAGCCGACAAACCCGCCCTTGAGGTACCTCTTCATCGCATCGTTCTCATAGGTAGGACGCCAGCCAAGCGCAGCGACTCGCCACACCCCGCCATCGGTTCCGCCCTTCTCGCACAACGCTATTTTCACGAATGACTCCTTGGGGGCGCCGTTCGCGCAGTGGATTTCCGCCTCGTGACCCTTGACGATTTCTTGACCAATATTCGTCTTGAAAGTCAGTGTATCGGTCATCAGGGTCGGCGCAAGCCATGCCCTCGTGCAACTCTGGTGGCTCCCGGTCCTCATCATCGCCTGATAGTTGGTTCTCGGGTTCTTGGCCAGTCCATCGGCCCGGGTCTTCTGCCCTTCCACGCTACCGTACGTTGATCCGTATGCGTTAAAGTACATCCGGATGGTTCCGGGGGAGATGCCGCCATAGTATCTTGCTCTGACTTTGAACCTGGCCAGCTCGTACTCCGCCGTGCCTTCTTTCCAGTTGCGGTAAGGCCTGTCGCCTGGGTCGGCGTCAATCCAGATATAGTCGCCCTCGTCGACACCAAATTTCTTGGCGTCGATCGGATTGATATCCGCAAAACCTTCACCTGTGGACGGCTTCCTCTTGTCGTGGCGGTAAATATCGCCAAACGGACCCCACCACAGCGTCATCAGGTCGGTATCGATCGGCGTGGTATGCGCGCCATGGCGATACTTGGGGGTATTGAAGCAGAAACTATACCCTTGCGGCTTGAGCGGGTGCTGTGACTTCATCAGCTCCGCCGTGGTCAATATAACGTTCCGTCCTTGCCGGTTTTCGGCAATCATCAGGCTGTTTCCATCGGTTTCCAGACCGTAGCTCTCGGGTGACGCCATCAGGGCGAATGCGCGCGACTTGCCGATGATGACATTCGGCTCAAAGCGGGTCGAATCGATAGGTTCGCGATACACCGGCAGGTTTTCACCGGCCTCGATTTGTCTGGCATCGTCCTTATAGAACTCCAGACGCCCGGTTTTCGTGTACCAAGGCTTACCTTCCTCCGCCTGCTCCCAGCCGCTGACCCGTGGATAGGTACGGTTCATCATCAGCGCAGGAATGCCCTGCTTGGCCTTTGCTGTTAACTCAATCACATTGTATCCTCGACCTGTCTGGCTGGCATTGAGAATCCGCTGCAGATAAACCTCGGAATCCTGTGCTGCATCGGTTCCTGCCGCGCCTACAAAATGCCAGTAATCGGCAAATCTCTTGTCGCCGGTAATCTTGGACAGAGCCTTCGATACGCCGGCATACACCTCCAAGTCACCCCTGGTGTCATGCACCCGCTTCATCGGCGTGACTGGTGCGACATACATGAACGAGTTGGTGCACGAACCGGACATATCGGTATGCTTTTGCTCCATCCAGCTGTCAACACCCCAGACGATGTCGGAATACTCGCAGGAGCCGGTCCAGTTCCATTCGCTATAACACACCATTTCCCACCTAGGCATGGTATTGATCACCAAGTCGTAGTGCCATTTTGCATTACCGAGCGACGAGTTGGAGTTGGTTTGCCACAACGTCTTGGTCGGCGCAGGCATATGCCCCGGGTCGGTCAATGTGCGAGTACCGACTTTCAGCGGACGGTCGCCGTAGTTATAGAAGTTAGCCGATTCATCCTTGGCGTACTTCTTGACGGAGGCCATACCCACCTTGCGATCCTTCACATCCTTCAATTGCGGCGCAGTCAGTTGCGGGTTGAACGGGTCTTCCAGAAGCCACTGACCCAATCCGCCGTACAGCGAAACACGATAGTTACCCACGAAGTTACCGAAACTGCAACCACCGATATGCCCGATGTTGTCGGTCAGTGCGCCAACCAGCAGCAAGGCACGATCCTTCAGATGCATATTGAAATAGTGGTTGTTGCCGGCGCCGGTGGCAATGATAGACTTTCCCGGGTTAGCCGCCAGCATGTGCGCGACATCGAGAACTGCCTCCTTCGGGCATGCACAAAGGCTAGCCGTGTTGTCCGGCGAGAACTCATCCAGATACTCCTTAACCAACTGGTACACAGGCACAACCTTGACCGTCTTCCCGTTGACCAATTTCACCGTGAACCCGCCGGTAAGCGCCGGCTCTACTCCCGCGCTCGCGTATTGCGCGCCGCACTTGTCGCGCGACAACGGGACGGCCTTATCGGTTTTCTTGTCCCACACCATCGCGTCGCCCCACTCCTTGCGCAGGCTTTCCCTGACCATGGCAGTTTCATGGAACGCTACCGGCAACGGCAGAGGCTCCTTATCTCCGAGCATCCTGAGATGGTTCGAGAGCTTGGCTTGCTGGTAATCAGCAATAACATCCGCCGCTTTCAGGTTGGTCCAGGTATCGGTTCTGACCAGCAACGGCATGTCGGTATTGGCCAGCAGATATTTTTCGTTGTACAGCTTTTCATTGATGAGCACATGGGCCAGACCAAGCGCAAACGCGCAGTCGGTTCCCGGACGAATGATGATAACGTCGTCCGCCTTGTTGGCGGTAGCATGATAATCAATGGAAATGTCAGTGACATGCGCACCCTTCATCCTGGACTCGGTTACCCAGTGCGCGCACGGCATCTTGGTGGCCAGCAGATTGGTACCCATCAGCAGGATAAACTTGGCATGCTCCAGTGTGGCCAAGTCATAGTCCATGGTCTGGTGACCGGTGGTCATCGGGGTTCCCGGCGCCAGATCGGTATGCCAAGTATAGCTGTCCAGTGCTTTTGCGCCCTGAGCTTCATCCGGCCCCACTTTTCTAACGTTAGCGTCCAACAAGGCCATCATGTTCGCCATTCTCTTCTGGCCGAATATGCGCACAATACCCAGCAGCGCCATACCGCCACGGAACTTGAAGGTCTTGACACCCGCACCGTGCATGGAATGGATCATGTCATGATCGTAACCCTGCTTTTCCAGCAGGTGAGCACCGCTCTCGCCGGAGTAGGTCGTAGCGATGTTATGGAATGTTTTTGCGCACAGTGCGAAAGCCTCGTCCCATGGCAGCTTGATAAATGGATCTTTACCACGTTGCAGATATTTCTTTTCCGGAAAACCCATTGGGTCATTCCGTGGGTATCCTGCATCAGCCCATTCCTTGAATCCCTTCCGTACCATTGCGCCCTTGGGCCGCCTGTCGGAATAAACCCGTCTTGCCAATACCAGGCCCTTGTTGCAGCAACGCGGATCCCACCGGTGGCTGGCCTTGGTTCCATCCATGCCTTCGGCCTTACCGAATCCATATGATGGTGAAATACGGACAACTATGTCATTTTTTACATGAGCCTTAAGCAGGCAGTTGTGTGTGTCGTTTGGCGCGCACAGGAACACAAAATGGCTGTCTTCCTTGTACATATCCCTGTAGACCTTTTCCCAATCTCTGCTCGGGTAGGCCTTAAGAGGGTTGTCCACTGCAACAGGCTTCAGAAATGAGGAGGCTGCAAAAGCTCTATTGGCCATTGCCAAGAGCCCGGCGGTAGCAGACAGCTTGAGAAAGCTGCGCCTACCAACATTCTTCATTAATTCCTTCATTATTTATTACCCCCCTTAAAATTAATTGAAATTACTGTTCGATACTACTAAATCTACTCAAACTCAAATTACAAAACGGATAAAACTTTTCACACCTTTCACAACAAAAACTAATTTCCCTTAACCACACACACATAATAATTAAAAAAACTCTGAAAAAGCCCTGAAACATATTTCGATGACTTTTGCAGAGATTCCTTAACTATCTTCCAACCAGCACTAAAAACCCCGTTCAAAATAATGTGTATTTGAAATGTAACAAAAAAAAACACACCTTGCAACAGAAACCACTTATAACAAACGTCTAATAACAGCACTCCATACATTGTTATGAAAATGTAACAAAAAGAAATATACATTGCAACAAAAATGGTCAAAATTTCAAAAGAAAAAGAACTAGTTCTTTTGGGTAATTGGCATTTTGAATAGATTAAAAAATATTGCCTATAATTTTTATATGGCTCTATGCCAAAACAACTATAGCTTTAAATTAAATAATCGAATCGAGTTAGCAATGTTTTCTCGAAAAGAGTCAAACTTAAAATCTGCAGGATTGTGTGAAGCGAAGCCTTGACATTAAATCTCTTGATTTACGATGATGATCAAGACGTAAATAGCTTGATGGTAGTGCATGCAAGATATCTGTCGCGCTTGGGATTACAGAATCTAGAGTAATGCATGTGGACGCCGCTGCATTTAATCCAGCCTGCGGTGACTATAAACGGCAATGAAGCTGAAGTAAAACAACCTGGTTGGGCGCGACGCAAACCCGCATTGCGCCGATCAACTGCGCACCGTTGCGCGTGCGCGCGCATTGCTGCTTTCCATCCACTTCTTGATGCGGTTGGCGTCGCCGATACGGGTGCTTTTCCCCCAGGAATCGAGCAGCACGATGATCACCGAACGCTGGTTGATTACAGTCTCCATAACCAGGCAGCGCCCCGCCTCGCTGATATAACCGGTCTTGCTCACGCCGATATCCCAAGATACATTTTTGACCAATGGGTTGGTGTTGGCAAAACGCAACGCACGCTTGCCCCGGCCATCTACGGAATATGATGCCGCGGTAGTATATTGGTGTATCAAAGGATAGTCGCTTGCTGCCGCAACCATCTTGACCAGATCGTGCGCAGTCGAAACATTGTTGCTGTTTAACCCGGCGGGGTCGAGGAAGCGGGTGTTTTGCATTCCAAGCTCGCGCGCCTTTTCGTTCATCGCCGCAATCGCCGCCGCATATCCTCCCGGATAAGTGCGCGCCAAAGCGGCAGCCGCGCGGTTTTCCGAGGCCATCAACGCCAGCCTGAGCAACTCGCTGCGGGTAAGCGACATGCCCACGCGAAGGCGCGAACGCGTGCCTTTGAGCATATCGATGTCTGCCGCGTCGATGCAAACCTTCTCATCCAGCGGCTGTTGCGCATCCAGCACTACCATCGCCGTCATCAGCTTGGTGATCGACGCTATGGGGGCGAGCGCATCGGGATTTTTGGTGTACAACGGAAGCTGCGTCTGCTGGTCGTAGATCAGCGCAATCGCGGAGTGCAGCTTGGGTGCGGTACCGGTGTTGGATATTGCGCTGGCATGAATCCGCTCAGGTTTATGCCCAGTGCGTTTTACATCATGCCCTCCCGCATGGGCTACCAGCATTTGTCCGGTCAACAGACAAATCAGCAGTCTTTTTCTCACGTGCAACCTCCCCCGATTTGAGCTACATATTTTACATACAGCATACACGAATAACGATATTAATCAATAGGCAGGACTAATCTTCTCCACTTGCTTCTGAAGATTCCACATTTGCGCATAAAGCTTGTTCTGCGCCAGCAGCTCGCCATGCGTACCGCGTTCGACAATATGCCCTTTGTCCATGACCAGTATCTGGTCGGCATCCACCACGGTGGATAAGCGGTGTGCGATGATCAGCGTGGTGCGATTCTGCGCAATGGTATGCAGCTCGGCCTGAATCGCCTTTTCCGATTTCGAATCGAGCGCGGAGGTCGCTTCGTCGAAAACCAGTATCGCCGGGTTTTTCAGGATGGCACGCGCAATCGCCACGCGCTGCTTCTCGCCGCCGGACAGCTTCAAACCGCGCTCGCCTACCATGCTGTCATAACCCTGCGGCAGCGATTCGACAAAGTCGTGGATATGCGCGGCCTGCGCTGCGGCAATGATTTCTTCACGCGCCGCGGTGGGGCGGCCATAGGCGATATTGTAATAAATCGTATCGTTGAACAGCACGGTGTCCTGCGGCACGATGCCGATCACCGCGCGCAGGCTGCTTTGCGTGACATCGCGGATGTCCCGCCCGTTGATCAGGATGCGCCCCTGCTGCACATCGTAAAACCGGAACAGCAGGCGCGACAGCGTGGACTTGCCCGCGCCGCTCGACCCCACCACGGCTACGGTATGCCCCTCCGGAATCGCAAAGCTCACGTCGAACAGAATCTGCCGGTCCGGCGCATAGCCGAAACTGACTTGCTCGAAGCGCACCTCTGCCTTGCCTGCCGGCAAAGTTTGCGCATCGGGCTTGTCGGCGATTTCGCGGTGCTCGCGCAGCAGGCTGAACATCTTTTCCATGTCCGCCAAGGCATGACGGATCTCGCGATACACGTAACCGAGAAAATGCAGCGGCATATATAGCTGGATCATGAACACGTTGACCAGCACCAGATCGCCCAGCGTCATCGTTCCCTTCGCCACCCCATCGGCGGCCAGCAACATCAGCGCGGTGATGCCGGTGGCGACGATGAAACTCTGCCCCGCGTTCAGGTACGCCAGCGAAGTATTGTTGCGCACCGCCGCGATTTCCCAGTGCCGCATATTCTCGTCGTAGCGCCCCGCTTCATATTGCTCGTTGCCGAAATACTTCACCGTTTCATAATTCAGCAGGCTGTCGATGGCGCGGCTGTTTGCCTTGGAATCCAGGTCGTTCATCGAGCGGCGCACCACCATGCGCCACTCGGTGACAAACAGGGTGAACGCGATATAAACCAGCAGCGTGGCAAATGTGATCACCGCGAACCACACGTTGTATTTGCTGAACAGGATTGCGGCCACCAGGCCGATTTCCAGCAAGGTGGGCAGGATATTGAACAGCATGAAATTCAGCAGAAAGCCGATGCCGCGCGTGCCGCGCTCGATGTCGCGCGACACCCCGCCGGTTTGCCGGTCGAGGTGGAAGCGCAAACTGAGGCTGTGCAAATGCCCGAACACTTGCAGCGCCACACGCCGGATCGCGCGCTGCGTCACCTTGGCAAACACCGCGTCGCGCAATTCGCCGAACAGCGTGCTGAACATGCGCAGCACGCCGTAGCCGACCACCAGAAATACCGGCACCGTCAGCACGGCATGCGATTTGTCCATCGCGTCGATGATTTCCTTGAGCACCAGCGGGACGGCCACATTGGCGAGCTTGGACAGCACCAGCAGGCTCAGCGCGGCGATCACGCGCGCCTTGAATTCCCAGATATAAGGCCACAGGGAGCGCAGGGTCTGCCAGTCGGCGCGGTTGCCGCTATTTGGCGTTTTGATCGGAGAGGGACACATATTCAGTGGGTGGAAATATCAATTGTTGATTATAGCCGCGCACACCGTGCGGGCTGAAAAGCCCTTTGCCCGCCTGATGCAACCACTTACGAACCGCCCCTGCGATACCCTGACAAGCCGATCAGCAGGCGCACAATGCCGTAGCTGAGGCGCGCGACCAGGCGGCTCAGGAAGTTGCGTGCCCCGCCATATTCATCCCCCCGGATACGCAGCGCATTGCCGTTAATCGCAGCCAGCAGATTTGCGCGCAATTCCCCGGCAAACCCGGCATCCAGTATCGCGAGATTAGCCTCGCGCGCCAGCAGCAGACTGAACGGATCGATGTTGGATGAGCCCACCGTCGCCCATTGCCCGTCCACTACGGCAACTTTGGTGTGCAGGTAGCTGACCTGGTATTCGTGGATTTCGATACCTGCCGCAAGCAGTTGATCATAAAGCGCATGCGTCGCATAGTGTTGCAGGCGATATTCCACCACGCCCTGCAACAGCAATATGACCCGCACACCGCGCCGCGCGGCGTGTATCAAGGCGCGGCGGAAGGCGCGTCCGGGCAGGAAGTAGGCACTGGCGATGATAATCTCGTGCTGCGCACCGGCAATCGCCTTCAGGTAGGCGCGCTCGATATCGCGGCGGTGGCGCAAATTGTCGCGCAACAAAAAGATGATCGCCGGTGCAGCGGTATGTTTCACCTTGCCCAGAATGAGCCGCTCGATTTCCTTGCCGCGCCGGCGCAGGCTGGCCCATGACACCACGCCCCACAAATGCCGCATGGCCGCGTGGATTTCACCGGCCACCGTTCCCTGCACCCGCACGGCATGATCCATGCGCGGCATGGCAAAACTGCTATGTTCGGGAATATCGTCGATGATGTTGATGCCGCCGACGAAAGCCACTCCACCATCCATGACCGCCAGCTTGCGATGCAGGCGCAGCAGGCGGCGCTTGCGGCTGCGGCTCAAGGTAAACGGGGAAATTTCGCGCCGGTACCATTGCACCTCGACCCCCGCCATGCGCAACCCATCCACCCAACGTTGCGGCAATTCCGCCGAACCGAAACCGTCCAGCAACACGCGCACCACCACCCCGCGCGCGGCGGCACGCCGCAACGCATCGGCAACCATACTCCCGGTTTCGTCCGCGGCGAAAATATAGGTTTCCAGATAGATCGAATGCTGCGCGGCATCTATATCCGCGCACAACTGCGGGAAAAACTCTGTGCCGTTTTGCAGCAACGTAAGCCGATTCCCGGCGACCAGATGGCTGCCGGTCATATGCTTTCCAGTTGCGCGGAAAGTGCGGCGTGATCGGAAAGGCGCTGCCAGTTCCCGCCGGTATGCACGTGGCTATGCAGCACGTTGAAGCCGCGCACATAAATGCGGTCGAGGCGCAGCAGCGGCAACCTGGCCGGATAGCTGCGCGCGAGCCTCCCGCCATGCAGATGGAACGCATCATGCATGCCGAGTTCATCGGCCATTTCCCTGCTCATCCGGTTGCGCCAGTCATTGAAGTCACCCGCGATAATCAGCGGCGCCCCGGGTGGAATTTCGTTGCGCACATACTCGATCAAGGCTCTGGTTTGCGCCCGCTTGCCTTTGGCGAACAGGCCGAAATGCGCGCACAAACAATGCACGCGCCGCCCTTCAAGATCGACCTCGCAATGCAGCAGCCCGCGGCTTTCGAAGCGGTGCGCGGAAACATCCATGTTCAGCGAGCACACAATCGGGAAACGGCTGAGTATCGCGTTGCCGTGATGCCCCGCCTCATACACCGAATTTTTGCCATAGACGGAATGCGGCCAGACTTCTTCCGCGATGAACTCGTGCTGTGCGCCGTCATGGTAGTTGTGGTAACGCTCGGGATGGAGCGTATGCTCGCCCTGCACCTCCTGCAAAAACACGATATCGGCGTTCAGCTCGCGCAGCCGTTCGCGCAGCTCGTGCAGCACCACGCGGCGGTTGAAAGAAGAAAGGCCTTTGTGGATGTTGTAAGTGGCGATGGTCAGTGTGTGCATGATGCGCATTCTACCCAATCGGCTTGCTAGATGGGACGCTATGCTCCGCCCATCCGCAAGCCGCGTTGAGCCTGCGCCACCAAGAATCAGGCGTTGCCGATGCCGCGCGTCGGCAGGTTGATCTGTCTGGCAAAATCCAGCATGCGCTGTATCGGCAGCGCGGCGCGCGCGATGATGGACGGGTCGACATGAATCTCATTGTGGCCGCGCTCCAGCACCTCGGCCAGGTTGATCAGCCCGTTCATCGCCATCCACGGACAATGCGCGCAGCTCTTGCAGGTCGCGCCGCTGCCTGCCGTCGGTGCCACGATGAATACCTTATGCGGCGACAGGGCGCGCATCTTATGCAGGATGCCGTTGTCGGTGGCGACGATGAATTCATTCGCATCCGGTTGTTGCGATGCCTTGATGATCTGCGTGGTGGAACCGACCACGTCCGCCAGCGCGATCACCGCCGCAGGCGATTCGGGATGCACCAGCACTTTTGCATTGGGATGCTGCGCCTTGAGTGCTGCCAGTTCGCTCGCCTTGAACTCGTCGTGCACCATGCATGCGCCTTGCCACAGCAGCATGTCCGCGCCGGTCTGCTGGCGGATGTAATCGCCCAGATGGCGATCCGGCGCCCACAGGATTTTCTCGCCTTGCTCCTTGAGATGCCTGATGATGGGCAACGCGATCGAGCTGGTCACCATCCAGTCGGCGCGTGCCTTCACCGCCGCGCTGGTGTTGGCATACACCACCACGGTGCGGTCGGGATGCGCATCGCAGAACGCGCTGAATTCGTCCGCCGGGCAGCCCAAATCCAGCGAGCAGTTCGCGTCCAGGTCCGGCATCAGCACGCGCTTTTCCGGGTTGAGAATTTTCGCGGTCTCGCCCATGAAGCGCACCCCCGCCACCACCAGCGTCTTGGCCGGGTGCTGATGACCGAAATTCGCCATGTCCAGCGAGTCCGAAACGATGCCGCCGGTAGCTTCCGCCAAATCCTGTAAGTCCGGATGCACGTAATAATGCGCCACCAGCACCGCGTCCTGCTCGCGCAACAGGTGCTTGATGCGGGCAATCAGCTCAGGCTTCTCCCGTGCATCCGGTTCGTGCGGGGTCTTCGCCCACGCCTGCACCGTACTGCAACTGGCCTGTGCGGCATCGGGGTGATCATACGGAATATAGATGATGTTTTCGCTCATGGTGCTTTACCCATCAATAAGGGTGCATTCCATGCACCCTCCTGGTCATTGTCGTCTTGAAAGACAAACGAAATTATAGGTCGTTCCGCAAATAAAAAAGCCCCACCTTGCGGTAGGGCCGATTTGCGCCAGTTGGCGCTACAGCTATTCTATTCATAACCATTACTCTCCCTGCGGGAGGGTTCAGGTGTCAGGCAGCTACGATGGAAACCGTCCTGCGCTGCTGCGCGCCCTTGATGGCGAACACTACTTTGCCGGTGATCTTGGCAAACAGCGTGTGATCCTTGCCCATGCCGACGTTGTCACCGGGGTGGAATTCGGTGCCGCGCTGACGCACGATGATGCTGCCCGCGCTGATCAATTCGCCGCCGTAGCTCTTGATACCCAAGCGTTTTGAGTGTGAGTCGCGTCCGTTACTGGTACTGCCGCCGCCCTTTTTTGATGCCATGTTATCTGCTCCTTACGAGAATTGCGCCCAGAACTAGGCCGAGATGCCGTCGATGCGGATTTCGGTGTAGTTTTGGCGATGACCTTGATTTTTTTGGTAGTGCTTGCGGCGGCGCATCTTGAAGATGCGCACCTTGTCGCCACGGCCATGCGACACGATGGTCGCCTTGACAGTAGCGCCGGCCAGCAAAGGCCTGCCCACGTTCAGCTTGTCGCCGTCGGCCACCATCAGCACTTTGTCCAGCACAATAGCGCTGCCCACGTCGCCGGGGATGATTTCAACTTTTAAAGTTTCACCGTTTGTAACGCGATATTGCTTACCACCGGTTTTAATGACTGCGTACATAACAACCTCGATCTAATGCGGTTTTTGCGAGGCGCGGATTATACCTAAATATCCGGTTCCGTCAAAAACATTTTTAGCGGCAATCTTTTGCGCCCGGAACGGCTTGATGTGAAACTCCTGCCATGCTGCCCGACTGTCCACGAAAGACACAAAAATCACTCACGAGGGGATACCGAAAATCGGTAGGGTGGACAAACGGTTGCATCGTTTGCCCACGCGGCGCGATATCCGCATGGACACAGACAGCGTGCCCACCCTATCTGGCTTTAATGTGAGCCTAACCCCTCTAATCACAAAAAATAAATTAAAGGGGTCAGCTTCGCATTGTTTTTTTGAAGTTCTTTCATGCCACAATCTCCTTCAATAGAACTGATTACACCCAAAGGCGTTGTTCACCAAGGTGCCGCTGACACATCACTCCACAGCTCCTGAATATCGCTGATGTCCCATACTGCTGGGTCTTCGTGCGAAACGATTTTGTCTGTACATGCGGGTTTCGACAAATCCAGTATCTCCGGGGGAATCCGGGCATTCGATTTGATGGAAAAAAACACTTTTACTTTGGGGGTGAGCAGCGATTGCTCGGTTTGCCCGATGACCACCCCCAAACGGTCGGATGCCAGCCTGACCAGGGAGCCGACCGGGTAGATGCCCATGCTGCGCACAAAAGCCTCGAATATCCGCCAGTCGAAATGGCCGTGGCTCCACTCCGCCATTTTCCTGATGGACTGGGCCGGCTCCCAGCCATTCTTGTAGGCGCGGACGGAAGTGATTGCATCGTACACATCGCATACCGCGGCCATCTTGGCATACAGGTCGATTTTCCCGTCGGCGAGTTTGTCCGGGTAGCCGCTGCCGTCCACTTTTTCGTGATGGCGCAGGCAGACATGTCGCGCGATATCGCTTATGCCCTTGCTTTCCAGCAAGATGATATGCCCGTCGATGGGGTGGTTTTTCATTATCTGGAATTCGGCCTCGGTCAGCTTGCCGGGCTTGTTGATGAGCTCCAGCGGTGCCATCGTCTTGCCGATGTCGTGCATCAATCCGGCCATGCCGGCCTGGCGAGTCTGCTCCTCGTCCAGGCCCAACTGACGCGCCAGAGCTACCATCAATGCGCATACCGCCACCGAGTGCATGTAGGTGTAGTTATCCTTGTCTTTCAGGCGCGCCAGGCTGATCAGCGCGCCGGGGTTGCGCACGACCGAGGTGGTGATCTCCTCGACGACCGGCAGCGCGTCGCTGGCATTCAGGGCCTTGCCCATGCGCGCTTCCTTGAACATCGAGGTCACCGCCTGCTTGGATTGGGCGCAAATCTTGACGGCGCGCGCGGCCTCCTGGGCGATATCGACATGGTGCGCTTTTTTGCCGCCGGTATCTACCCGCGCAAGCGTATCGTCAACTTCTGCCGCTACCGCTTTTTCGCTCTTGCCGCCCGCGCCGCTCTCGACATCCAGCCCTTTGTCGATGTCTATCCATACTTCCTTGATACCGGTGGACAGAATTTCCTGCAGGTCTTCGGGTTTGTCCAGCATGAAGGCGTTGTGCCAGAACGGGTGGTCATACCACGAGCCGCAAAACTCATGGATGTACATGCCGATGCGCAGCTGTTTGACTGGGATACGTTTTAACATGGGCAGATCAATCTGCTGGTGGGATAGTGGATTTTAACCTAATGGAACCTCAAAAACAGGCGCGCTGGCAAAACCTTGCAGGCAGTGCTTTAGCCCGGCAGGTGCGGGTGGGTACGCTACCAGGGTGCGGCAGGCACGTCGCTCCACAATTCCTGAATATCGTGGATGCCCCATTTTATGGTGTCTTCATGCGAGACGATTTTGTCTTTACAAGCGGGTTTCGACAAGTCCAATATTTCCGGGGCAATCCGGGCATTCGATTTGATGGAAAAGAATATTTTCACCACGGGTTGAAGCAGCGATTTCTCGGTTTGCTCCATGATCACTCCCAGACGGTTGGATTCCATCTTGACCAGCGAACCGATCGGGTAAATGCCGATGCTTTTGACGAAGGCCTCAAAAATGCGCTTGTCGAAATGGCCGTGGCTCCATTCCGCCATTTTCCTCAACGATTCGGTAGGCTCCCAGCCATTCTTGTAGGGGCGGTTGGAGGTGATCGCGTCATACACGTCGCACACCGCACCCATTCTGGCGTACAGGCTGATCTGCTCGCCCGCAAGCTTCTCGGGGTAGCCGCTACCGTCCATTTTTTCGTGATGGTGCAAACAAACATCCAGCGCGACCTCACTGATCCCCTTGCCTTCCAGCAGCATCTTGTGCCCTTGGCTGGGGTGATCCTTTACCGACTGGAACTCGACATCGGTCAACTTGCCGGGCTTGTTGAGTATGCCCAGCGGGATCATCATCTTGCCGACATCGTGCAACAAGCCTGCCAAGCCGGCCTGGCGGGTTTGCGCCTCATCCAGACCCAATTGCCGCGCCAACGAAACCATCAACGCGCACACCGCCACCGAGTGCATATAGGTGTAATCATCCTTGTCTTTCAGGCGCGCCAGACTGATCAGTGCGCCGGGGTTGCGCATCACCGAATTGGAGATTTCTTCGACGATAGGCAGCGCGTCTTCGGCATCCAGCGCCTTGCCCATGCGCGCTTCATGAAACATCGAGGTGACGGCCTGTTTGGACTTGGCGCAGATCTTGACGGCACGCGCGGCCTCTTGCGCGATATTGACGCGTGGTACCGCCTTGGTAGCTTTGTTCGCCTGCGCAAGCGTGGCTTCGACTTCCGCGGCAATCTGCTCTTCTGTCTCCCCTTCATCGTCATCGCTTTCGACAGCGATGCCGAGACCCTTGGCGGTATCTATCCATACTTCCTTGATACCGGTAGCCAGCAGGGTTTTCAAGTCTTTGGGGTCTTCCAGCAGGAAAGCGCCGCGCCAAAACGGGTGATCCATCCACGAGCCGCAAAGCTCATGCACAAACATACCTAAACGCAATTGTTTGACATGGATACGTACTAGCATATGAAGTTTTTGGAGCTAAGTTATCGGGTTTAACGGCCGCATAAAAACCGGGGAAGCAATATACCAAATTACCTGTGGATTATCTCTGAATAATTACAGTTCCCGAGAACTATTCCGGTTGGCGGCCAGCAACGGCATGATGATTTGCAACGATTTATCGGTCGCGCCGCGATTGCTTTTTACAAACCCGGCGCACTGTCGGCGCATCCCGGATAAAGCATCCGAGTTATCCAGCAGGCGTTGCAATTTCGCCATCAGTTCGCCGGCATCCTGTATCTGTATTGCGGCTCCGGCGCTGGCCGCCAGCAGGGTTGCTTCGGCAAAATTATGGGTGTGCGGCCCGACCAGCACCGGTGTTCCGGCGGCGCAGGCTTCGATCAAGTTCTGCCCGCCGTAAGGCAGCAGGCTGCCGCCGATAAAGGCGAGATCGGCGGCGGCGTAGTAGGCAAACATCTCGCCCATGCTGTCGCCCAGCACCGCCCGAATCTCCGCCGGTACTGCACGGTTTGGCTCACCCATTTCACTCCTGCGCATAAATGCGATGCCGCGCTGTTCGAGCAACTGGGCGACTGCGCCGAAGCGTTGCGGGTGGCGCGGCACAATGATCAGCAACAGTTCCGGTATATGGATATTTTTCAATGCATTCAGCAGCAACGCCTCCTCCCCTTCGCGCGTGCTGGCGGCGAGAAACACCTTGCGCCCGGTGCCGAACTGTTCGCGCAGCCGCCCGCCCAGTTGCAGCATGGCCGGAGGCGGCTCGATGTCGAACTTGAGGTTGCCCGTCACCGCAACATCCTGCGCGCCAAGGCTGGTCAGGCGCGCGGCATCATCGGCGGTTTGCGCGGCGATGGCGGTGAGCTCGCCCAGTGCGTTGCGGGTCAGGCGCGCGAACCGCGCATAATTGCGCGCCGATTTTTCCGACATGCGCGCATTCAGCAACAGCAACGGTGTGCCGGTTTCGCGGCAGGCGTGAATCAGGTTGAACCATATCTCCGTTTCCATCAGGATGCCGAGTTGCGGCTTGAAGTGGCGCAGAAATCTGTTCACCGCAAACGGATAGTCGTAGGGCAGATACGCGCGCAGCACATCGCTACCATACAGTTGCTCGCCGGTGGCGCGCCCGGTAGGCGTGGTGTGGGTGAGCAGGATCTGGTGATCGGGATAAGTTTTGCGCAAGCGGGTGACAAGGCTTTGCGCGGCGCGGGTTTCCCCCACCGAGACGGCATGCAGCCAGATGACCGGCCTGTCACTCGATATCGAATAAAAACCGAAGCGCTCGCCGATGTGGCGCAGATATTCCGGTTGCTTGCGCGCGCGCCACAGCAGGCGCAAAAAAATATAGGGCACTAGCAACCACAGTGCAAAGGTGTAGAAAAACCTCGTACCTAGCATGTCACCACCCGTTGCAGCGCATCGATTACGGTGGCGACATCGGGCGCATGATTGATGCCGCCGAGATTGACGATATTGGTGCCCGCATACAATCCGGTCAACGCAGGGTCGGTCGCGGTATAAATGCCGATGGTGGGCACGTTCAACGCAACCGCGAGATGGGCGAGGCCGGTGTCCACGCCGATCACCGCTTGCGCGCTGCCGAGCAGGCTAGCCGCTTCATTCAGGCTCAGGCGCGGCGGCGCAACAGCATCGGGAATGGCTCCGGCAAGGCGCTGGCTGCGCGCCTGTTCCGCTGCGCTGCCCCACGGCAACACACAGCGGATATTTTTTTCATGCAGAAAACGCCCCAGCGCGATCCAACTGGCTTCATCCCACAGCTTGTCGGTGCGGCTGGTGGCGTGCAGCAGCACCATATATTGCCCTTCTGCAAGCCATGCGGGGCGGGCGATTGCGGGAGGGTGAATACCATAATCGGCGCGGTTTTCCAGCACATAGCCCAGCGCTTGCGCCGCCAGCTGGCGGTTGCGCTCGACGGCATGCTGCCCCGTCGCAACAGCAAAAGTCCGCTGGTACAGGCCGGCCGCAAGCGGTTCACGCGCGCTGCGCCGGTCGAAGCCGCAGCGCAGCCCCCGTGCGCCGCGCATCAGCAACGCGCTCTTGAGCAAACCTTGCGTATCGATTGCGATGTCGTAATATTGCGCGTCCAGCGTGTGGCGAAACGCCGCGATTTCGCGCCAGGTAACGGCACTCAGCAGCTTGCCGCGCCAGCGCCGCATCGCGACCGGAATGATGTTGCGCAGCGCCGGATGCAGCTTGGGCAGCGCGGCAAAACCCTCCTCCACCACCCAGTCGATTTGCGCACCCGGATAATGGCGCACGATATCGCTGACCACCGGCAGGTTGTGCAGCACATCGCCCAGCGACGAGGTTTTAACCAGCAGGATGCGCGGTATGAGTGGGTCGGCGAAAGAATGCGCCATAAATGAAGTATCAGGCAGTAAAGAGTAATGGAAGCGCATCTTATAGGATGATGCGCAGCTTTAGGAAGTGGCTCGACGTAGTGCTAAAATGCGCGACCTTTAATTGATGGTAAGTGGCATGACCCATTACGCCCCGCTCGTTAGCATACTGGCAACGCTGGCGCTGGCGTTCGTTCTGACGACAGGCAAGATCGGCGGCATCGTTCATGACATTCCCAACGAACGTTCGCTGCATGACAAACCAATTCCGCGCACCGGCGGTATTGCGTTGATGGCAGGCGTGCTGTCCGGCTGGCTGCTGCTGCAATTCTGGCCGTGGTGGGTATGCTTGCCCGCGCTGGGTTTGTTCGCGCTGTCACTGGTGGATGACCTGCGCAATCTGTCGCCCAAAACAAGACTGATCGGGCATTTCATTGCCGCGCTGATTGCGGTGTCGGGCGCAGGAATGCCATTGTTATGGTTCATTCCGGTATTGTTATTCGTCGTGTGGATGACCAATTTGTATAACTTCATGGATGGCTCGGATGGGCTGGCGGGCGGCATGGCGTTATTCGGTTTCGGCTGCTATGGGGCCGGCGCATGGATGGGCGGGAATGAAGCGTTTGCGCTGCTGAATTTTTCGGTTGCGGCGGCGGCGCTGGGTTTTTTGTTTTTTAATTTTAGTCCCGCCAGAATATTTATGGGTGACGCGGGTTCCATACCGCTGGGTTTCTTGGCCGCGACATTCGGCGCGTGGGGCTGGCAACAGGGTTATTGGCCGTTCTGGTTTCCGCTGCTGGTCTTTTCTCCGTTTGTGGCCGATGCCACCATGACGCTACTCAAGCGCGCACGGCGCGGCGAAAAACTTTCACAGGCGCATCGCAGCCATTATTACCAGCGGCTGGTGCAAATGGGCTGGGGGCATCGCAATACCGCGCTTGCAGAGTATGCGCTGATGCTGCTGGCGGGTGCATCGGCCTTGTGGGGAATGAACATGGGCAACACTGTGCAAAGCTGCCTGTTGCTGGCTTGGAGTATTGTTTACTTTGTGCTGATGGCTTGGATAGACAGGCGCTGGCGGGAATATCAATTTACGGAAAAAAAGGCTTCAGATGTTTAAATCCAATGCGCGCACTATCTTGGCCATGCTGCACGATGCTGTTGTTGCGGCATTGGCGTGGTATTTCGCCTACCTGCTGCGCTTCAATTTTGAATTGTCGCCCAGGTACGTTCTGGAAATGCAGCAAACCCTGGTCTGGGTTGTGCCGCTGCAACTGGTTATTTTTTGGCAATTCAGCCTGTATCGCGGTATCTGGCGCTATGCCAGCACCACGGACTTACGGCGTATTTTTCTGGCTGTCATGCTTTCCGCGGCAGCGGTTCCGCTGCTGTTCTGGATGCTGCGCATGGGCTGGGTGGTGCCGCGTGCGGTGCTGGTCATCAATCCGCTCTTGTTGATTCTGCTGATGGGCGGCAGCCGTTTTGTGTACCGGTTATGGAAAGAACAGGGGCTGTACGGCACCCTCAAACTGCATGGCGAACCGGTGCTGGTGCTGGGTGCCGGCGATGCGGCGGCAAGCCTGGCCAAGGAATTATCCAAGAGCGACGCATGGCGGCTGGTGGGTTTTCTCGACGACGACAGAGAACATCATGGGCACACGCTGAACGGCGTCCGCGTGTTGGGCGGGCTGGATAGCCTGCCGGAATGGGCTGCCCGGCTCGGGGTGTCGCAAGTGATTATCGCCATGCCATCCAGCTCGCACCAACAACGCAAGCGGGCGATTCAGCTGTGCAACCAAGCCAAGCTGAAAGCTCTCACTGTCCCTTCTTTTGACGACTTGATGAGCGGCAAAGTGGCGGTGTCGCAACTGCGCGCCATCGAGCTGGACGATCTGCTGGGGCGCGATCCGGTAGTGCTGGACGATGCCGGATTGCATGGTCTGTTGAGCGGCAAGACCGTGATGGTGACCGGCGCGGGCGGGTCGATCGGCTCCGAGTTGTGCCGCCAGATTGCGCGCTTTGCTCCCGCCAAACTGATGCTGTTCGAGTCGAGCGAATTTGCCCTGTACACCATCGAACAGGAATTGAAGCAAACCTTCCCGGCGTTGCATTTTGTCTGCCTGATCGGCGACGTGCGCGATGACGCGCGGGTGAACGAAGTCATGCGGCAACATCAGCCGAACGTACTGTTTCACGCGGCGGCTTACAAGCATGTGCCGCTGATGGAGCAACACAATGCCTGGCAGGCGATTCGCAACAATGTATTGGGCACCTGGACGGTAGCACGCGCGGCGCAACTGCACGGCGTCGGCAAGTTCGTGATGATCTCCACCGACAAGGCGGTTAACCCGACCAATGTGATGGGGGCGAGCAAACGGCTGGCCGAAATGGCATGCCAGGCATTGCAACCATCGGCTGGCACACGTTTCGTGATGGTGCGCTTCGGCAATGTGCTGGGCAGCACCGGCAGCGTAATCCCCAAGTTCCGTGCGCAAATTTCACAAGGAGGGCCGGTTACCGTCACCCATCCCGATATTACCCGCTACTTCATGTCCATCCCCGAAGCGGCCCAACTGGTGCTGCAGGCAGGCCTAATGGGACAGGGCGGTGAAATTTTTGTGCTGGATATGGGCGAGCCGGTAAAAATTGTCGACTTGGCGAAAGACCTGATCCGCCTGTCCGGTTTTACCGAAGACGAGATCAAGATTGAATTCACCGGCCTGCGCCCCGGCGAGAAGCTCTACGAAGAATTGTTGGCGGACAGCGAGCAAACCCTGCCAACCCCGCACCCCAAGCTGCGCATCGCCCAAGCCCGGCAGGCCGATGCGGTATGGCTGGCGCAGTTGTTGAAGTGGACAGATTCGGCAACGATGGACGATGAAAATGTGCGCGCCGCGCTACAGCGCTGGGTTCCGGAGTATCAACCTAACGGGCATGGCAGGAATGCCGTCCCTGATAATGAAACCTGCCATGCCCGTTCCCCTCTCCCCATCCCTCTCCCGCAAGCGGGCGAGGGAGCAAATGAATCGCTGCGCGAGTTTCACATTAATCCGCAGCAAGGCCGGTCGCAATGACAACTGCCACCGCAAATTTTTTGCAGCGTTTCGCCATGCCGCCGCTGCGCGCCAGCACGGCATTGATCGGTTTTGTTGTACCCATTTCGGTGGCTCTGGATAACGTGCTGCTGGCACTGGTGCTGCTGGGCATATTATTCAACGCGCGCGCCGTCTGGCTGATTGCGTCCCAAAACCCGGTGGCACGCGCCGCCTGGTTGCTGTTTGGCGTGTTATTTCTGGCGATGTTTTACGGCGCAACCCCATTGCGCGAGGCCGCCAGCATCTTGGGGAAATACGCCGACTTGGCTTTCATCCCGTTGTTCATGCTGATGCTGTCCGGCGCAACCGCCAAACGCAGGGCGCAATACGCCTTTCTCGCCGCGATGGGCGTAACCTTGTTGTTGTCATACGCGGTGGAACTAAGAATATTGCCTGTGCAACATTGGATGAGCACCTTTGCCGCAACAGATAATCCGGTGATTTTCCACAGCCACATCACGCAAAACAACATGATGGCATTTGCGGTGTTTCTGGCGTTGCTTAACTTGCGTGAAGCAACCTCAGTCAGGGGGCGAATTGCCTGGGGATTGTTTGCCGGATTGGCGGCGGTCAATGTGCTGTTTATGGTGAAGGGTCGAACCGGATACATGATTTTATTGGCCTTGCTGGGCTGGCTTGCCTGGATAATCCCGGCGCACTATATGCGCTTGCGCGGCAAGCGATGGGATTGGCGGCGGGTTATAGCAGTGGAGTTAATCCTGCTGGCCTTAATGATTGGCATCTACAGCGTCTCGCCACGGCTGCATGACCGAGTCAACCTGGTGGTATCCGAATCACAGGTTTGGCAAGCCCAGCAGGCCAGGGATACGTCGACCGGACAACGGCTGGATTTTTATTCCAATACCCTGCAAATCATACAGCAGCAGCCCGTGTTCGGCGTAGGCACCGGCGGTTTTCCCGCCGCATTCGCACGACAGACGCAGGGCAAGAATGTGATGCAAACACGCAACCCGCATAACGAATATCTGATGATTACCGCGCAAACCGGCGTGATCGGCCTGGCATTTCTGCTCTATTTATTCTACACACAATGGCGCTGTACGCCGTTGTTAAATACCCCATTCGAGCGGGATGCGGCACGCGGCCTGGTGCTGGCGTATATGGTGAACTGCGCGTTCAATTCGGCATTGCTGGATCATGCCGACGGCCTGTTTTTTGCATTCATGACTTCTGTGCTGTTTGCGGGGCTCAAGCTGGAGAACAAGGTTGGCTAAGCTGTCGGTCATCCTCATCACCAAGAACGAGGCGGCGAATATCCGCGCCTGTCTCGAATCGGTGGCATGGGCCGACGAGATCATCGTGGTGGACTCCGGCAGCACGGACGCAACGGCGGAGATTTGCCGGGAACTCGATGCAAAGATTTATGTGCACGACTGGCCGGGCTTCGGCGCGCAGAAAAACCGCGCTCTGGGCTATGCGACAAACGAATGGGTATTTTCCATCGACGCCGATGAGCGCGTTACCCCCGAGTTGCGCACTGCCATCGAAGCGGTGTTGCGCAAGGATGAGGATACCTGCGCAGCCTACCGCGTCTCGCGCCTGTCCAGCTATTGCGGGCGCTTCATGCGCCACTCCGGGTGGCATCCGGATCATATCGTGCGGCTGTTCAAGCGTGCAGCGGCACGCTTCTCCGATGACCTGGTGCATGAATCCGTCGAAGTACAGGGCCGCATCGGGATGTTGCATGGTGAGTTACTGCATTACTCCTACCTGAATCTCGAGCAAACGCTGGACAAACTTAACAGCTACTCCACGGCTGCAGCACGGGTGCAGCAGCAACGCGGCAAGCAAGGCAGTCTGGCAACGGCAGTCGCACATGGGTTGTGGAGTTTTATCCGCACTTATTTTCTGCGTGCTGGGTTTCTCGACGGGCGCGAGGGGTTCATGCTGGCGGTGCTCAATGCCGAGCACAGCTACTACCGCTATCTCAAGCTGATGCTGTTGAACGAACCGCGCGACGGCAAGCGATGAAGCTGATTCAGGTGGTGCGCCGCTACGGGCCGGTCGGCGGCATGGAACGCTATGTGTGGGAACTGACGCAGGAGCTGCGCGGCCTCGGCCATGAAGTGCTGGTGCTGTGCGAGGTGTGCCTTGCCGACAAACCGCGCGGCATCATCGTCCACGAACTGGGTACCATCGCCCCGCGCCCGCGCTGGCTGGCGCTGCTGCGCTTCGGCAAGAACGTGGCGCGCTGGCTGGAGGAAAACCCGCATCCTGGCTGGCTGATTCACAGCCATGAACGGCTGAGCAGCCATCACCTCACCACCTTTCACGGCCCGCCTTTTGCCACGGTGCGCGATATGCCCTGGTGGCGCAAGATCTCGTTGCGGGTGGCGATGCAGTTGTATCTGGAACGGCGCGAGTTGGAAACCGCACAGCGCATCGTGCCCAATTCGCCATTCATCCGCGAACGCTTGGCGCATTACTATCCCGAACTGGCGCGCAAGCTCACCGAACCAATCGTGCCGGGAGTCGCCGCCATGCAGATGCGCGAAACGCACAGCGCCCCAGCCGACGGCGGTGTGATCGGCTTCGTCGGCAAGGAATGGCAGCGCAAAGGTTTGCCGCTTGCGGTCGAGATTGTCGCCTGCCTGCGCCGCACACGCCCCAATCTGCAGTTGTGGGTGGCAGGCCCGGACGCGGCAGAAATACAGCATCTGTTTGCCGGCTGGCAGGGCGGCTATCGCTTGCTGGGCTGGAGCGATCAGGCGCATTACGCCGAATTCGATGTGCTGCTGCATCCCGCCAAGGCCGAGCCTTACGGCATGGTGATCAGCGAGGCGATGGCCGCCAGAGTGCCGGTGGTGATTTCCGCTGTGTGCGGCGCGGCGGCGCAGGTCACGCCGGACGCCGGTGCGGTGTTGCCGCTTGCCGCGCCGCCGGATACATGGGCCGGTGCGGTCGAAGAGCAACTGCGGCGCAGCACCGCGCCACCCAGGTTTGTGCGCAGCTGGAAGGAAGTCGCACAGGAATACGAAAAAATTTATCGCAATTGTTTTGCGGAAAAACAACCATGAACCTACGTTTTATTTATCGTAATTTGAAAGCGCGTTTCCGCGACCAGCGCCAGGAAATCAAAGCCCTGCTGGCGCATATCCAGCCCGGCGCGAGCGTGGTGGATTGCGGCGCGAACAAAGGCAGCTATATCTGGACGCTGAGCCGGGCGGCGGGAAAAAACGGGCAAGTCATCGCCTTCGAACCGCAGCGCAAGCTCGCGGCTTACCTGCGCGAGATGGCGCAAAGCTGCGGCCTGCAAAATGTGCGCATCGAGGAAAAAGGCATTTCCGACCACGCCGGAACCATGCAACTGATGATCCCCGGCGGCGACACGTCACCCGGCGCTTCGCTGGAGCGGAGCATTTTGCAGCGCGAAGATTGCGCCACCTATCCCGTCGCAGTGGTTTCGCTGGACGAATATTTTGCCGCGCGCACCCGCAAAATTTCGGCCATCAAGATCGATGTCGAAGGCCACGAATTCGCCGTGCTGCGCGGTGCGCAAAACATATTAAAACAGGATGCGCCGCTGCTGGTGTTCGAATGCGAGCAACGCCATCTGACCGGGACGACGGTGATGGAGATTCTGGCGTGGCTGCAAGCACAGGGGTATGACGGCTGGTTTATCCTGCGCGGCGCCTTGCGTCCCATCGCGGAATTCCGTATCGAGTTGCATCAGAAGCAGCAAGGCGAGCGGTTCTGGGATGCGCCGGATTACTGCAATAATTTCATCATGAAAAAATAGCCTGGCCGTTGCCCCTTATTTTGCGGGGATAGCTTTGCAGGCCGCTCCACGGCAAAGCAGAAAAGTTTGGTCTCCCGCTACCGTGTAAATTTTTGCTACCGCGCCCAGCACTTCATTTGCATCGGGCGCAAGCACAAAGCCTTCCTCCCAATGAGCCGGGGGGCGCACCAGCGGTGCCTGCGGCCAGCGCTCCACATCGATCTGCCCGACGATACTTAACCCGACGGAGCGGCTATCAATTACGTACAACGGATAGCCCACCGTGAGGCGCATGATCTCCTGCGCAGTCCGCACATAATTCTCTCCCCTGAAATGACTCTGGTAGTAAGGTACCAGCAGCAGGCCAAAAACAAACTTGAAGGCGATTATTCCGGCGAACCAGCGCAACGCAAGAGTTTTTGCCGCATCCCCGGCCCGCCAGATGATGCGCGCACTGACCAGGGCGATGAACGGGTAAATGGGCAGCAGGTAGCGGATGCTGCTCTGCGGCGACAGCCAATAAGGCAGAAAGCTCAAGCCGGTTATCAGCAACACGGCATTAAAGTGAAGCGGCGCAGCTTCCGGCTGCGTCACCCGCTTGCGCAGCAGCAGATACACGGCAAGCAGCACCGCGGGAGAAAGCCGGAAAGCCGATTCAAAAGGAAAAATGGCGAGCTGCGTGAAATAGCCGGGCGTATTGATTGCCGTCAACTTGCGTATGATTTCATCCAGCATGGATGAGCTGCGCCCGCCCACTTGAGGGAGCGTCGCAAACCATGCAAACGGCACGGTCAAGGCCAGCGCAAAAACAAGCAAGGTCGATGGCGACAACAGAAATTTCCGTGCGGGCCGTTGCCACAACAATACCAGTACGACCGTGCCATAGAAGATATATACGGTGAACGCTTTGGACAGCATGGCGCAACTTGCCAGCAGCACGGAAGCCAGCAGCCAGCCCTTGTGCTGTTCGATGACCGCACCCCAAAGTGCTGCCATTGCGCCAAAAGTAAAGAAAGCAAATACCGGATCGGTATAGGTTAGCCAACCGCGATAAAGCAGCCAATCCGCCAGCGACAAACCGGCTAGCGCGGCAAACAGGGCGAAAGACTTGTCGTCAAATAATTTCCGGCTCAGCCAGTACAGCCAGCCCACCATACCCAACGTTGCGGCAACAGAAACCGAGCGGGCGGCGATGGCAATATGCTGCCAGCCGATCAGGTTCGCCACCGGCATGATCAGCCAATTCACCAGCGGCGGACGGTTATTGTCTGAACCGTACATGATCTGCTGCACCCAATTATTCTGGTGCCACATTTCCATGGAGGTGATAGTGTAAATCCCCTCCTCGCCCACCAGATAAAAAAACAGGGTCGGCAAAAAGCTGATCGCCCCGAGGAATATCAGCCACTTGGTCAAATTGTCTGCTCTATTGGTTAGCATGAAAAGTGTCTGTGTGGAAATAAATACAAGTGATGCCTCCAGCCTGTAAACAACTTTACCGGTACATGCTTCATTTTGCCAGAACAAAACGACTGGCTAAAAACGTAACCGGAATTGTCACAACAATCACGCCGATCATCGCTATTGCGGGAGCCATTCCTGCCATATCCACGAGCAGCCAGAGAATTCCGGCTCCCAGGCAATACTGGATGATATAAACAACCGGAAACTTTATGAAGCTGGCAAGACTGATGCGCCGCTTGAAAACGAAGTACACGTTCAGAAAATAGGAGAGCGCGATACCGATACAATAAGTAATCGAATATGCCAGCAGATAAGCAAAAAATTCAAGCAGGGATAAATACAGCAGATAAGTCAGCAGGGTATTAAGCGCGCCGGCCAGCAAAAATCTGACGAACTCGCCTTGAATGTTTTTCCAGATCACGAAATCTCGCCCTAGCGGCGGTTGCCAATCAACGTTTCGAACTCGCCATAGCCCCGAATGTAATCATCCGGGTCGTAGTAGTCGGATGCAAACACCAGCAACACCGCATCGCCCGAGTATTTGTACTGTATCCCCCAAGTCATGGCGGGCAAATAAACACCCAGATTGGGGCGATCCAGAAGGAATTCGCGGCGGCACTTGCCATCATCTGCGACAACCATGCAACTACCTTTTACGCAAATAAGGAATTGATGGCAGGTTCGATGCGCATGTTCCCCACGAATTTCGCTGCTTGGAACATCAAATACCAGGAAATAACGTTTAGGCAAAAAAGGGACGGATCGCTCAAACTCCCCAACGCTCAGGCTGCCGCGCATATCCTCGATATAGGGAAATTCATGCAGACTTACACCCCTGACATCGGAGGGCATGATTTTTTCTTTCTCCTGCCCGGCTGTTTTCACAACAGGAGCGCCTTGCGCCGTATTGCGCGTACCGACATAGCCGGTAATCCGCGCCGGATTGCCTACAGCAATCGCGTTGGGCGGGACGGAGCGCGTGATGACCGCGCCGGCTCCTATCATCGCACCGGTACCGATTTCCAGCCCCGGCAGGATTGTCGCGTTGGCCCCGATGGAAGCCCCTTTGCGGATAACGGTCTTGGCAAATTGCTCTGGATGAACTTTGCTGCGCGGAAAAGGGTCGTTAGTAAAAGTGGCATTCGGCCCGATAAATACATCGTCCTCGACGGTCAATCCATCCCAGAGCTGCACCCCGCATTTAACGGTGACCCGATTACCGATACGCACATCGTTTTCGATGAACACTCCGTCGCAAATATTGCAGTCCGCGCCGATGACCGCTTTGGGCAAAACATGCGCAAATGCCCAGATACTGGTATTTTCACCTATAGCAGTGGACTCGCAGATCGCTTTTTCATGCACAAAATAATTTGCCATATTTTTCCTCATGCTGCGGCACCCTGTCGATTTTCCGTGCCGGCACCGTCGAATTTCTGCAAGGCCATGACGACGGCGAGCGGCCTGTTCTTGGTGTTTTCAAATGCACGCCACGCGTACGCACCGACGATGCCCAGCCCGAGCGAATTGAGGCCGCCAAAAAAAATCACCGTCAGCGCTGTCGCCGCATAACCTGGAACGGGAATGTTGCCAAAAACCTTGGCGAGCAGGATCACGATACCCAGCAGCACGGAGGTAACGACGCCGAGCAATCCGAACAGACCCAACAGTTTGATGGGCAGGTCGGTAAACGAGAAAACGCTATCGAGCAGATAGTTGAATTTCTTTTTCAGCGTCCATGCACTCTTGCCATGTTGGCGCGCACGCCGTTCATAGGTAACCTCGCTACGCTGGAATCCCAACCAGAAGATCAACCCGACCAGCGAGGTATTGGCCTCGCCAAGCGAGATCAACTGGTCGCGAAACGCCTTGTTGCAACCAAACACATCCACACCTTTTTCGGGAATCTCACGAATGATGAATTTTTTGTAGAGCTTCCAGAACAGGTTGGATGCGCTGCGTGAAAACAGCGGATCCTGGCGGTTTTCCCGGCATCCCACTACCACGTCGCAGTGTCCCGCTGACAGTTTCCCCAGAAATTGCAGCACCAGCTCCGGTGGTTCCTGCAAGTCGGCGGCCACCACCCCGAAATAATTTCCGCTGGCAGCCTGCAGGCCGGTGCGGATGGCCGCGAAGGAGCCGAAATTGCGCGAATGCAGCAGGAGCTGCGATGCGAAAGGTGCGGCCGGGAGCTCCCGTTCGAGCATCGAATAGCTATTGTCCGGGCTGCCGTCCACGACAAAAACCACCTCCGTGGCGCAATCAAAATCCTGTCTTGCCCGGCGCGCGACATCAGCCAGAGCCGCAATCAAATCGGGGATGGATTCCTCGTTGCGATATACCGGAATAACAATGGAAAGCATCGGGTTCACCATGAATTGATGCGGTCGATAACCAGGTCTGTTTCACTATCCAGCATTTCCGGAAAGCATGGCAGGGTCAGCACCTCGGCACACGCCAGTGAAGTAACCGGCCTGTCGATGCCTTCGAACAAATGGCGACAGGATGTTTGCGCATAGTCCGGCACGGGATAATGGATGTCGCTGGGGATACCGGCTTCTGCGAGGTGCCGCTTCAGGCTGTCCCGCTTGGCTGTCCGAATGACATAGAGATGCGCGACATATTCCTCCTCATGGATAGCCGGAGCGATGACCGCAGGGTGGGTGATCCTTTCGGTATAGCGCGCGGCAATCTCGCGGCGCCGCTCGTTCCATTGGTCGAGCAGCGGCAGCATGACGCGCAGCACGGCGGCCTGGATTTCATCCAGGCGGCTGTTGCACCCGCCCGCCATATCCGCATGATATTTGCCGCTCCAGCCGTATTGCCTTAACTGGCGGACTTTCTCCGCAAGATCGGCACGACCGGTCACGATCGCCCCGCCATCGCCCAGCGCACCCAGATTCTTGGTGGGATAAAAACTGAAACAGCCGATATCGCCGAACGACCCGGCCTTTTGCCCGTGCAGCATCGCGCCATGCGCCTGCGCGCAATCCTCTATGACGGGAATGTTGCGGGCATGCGCCAGCCGGACAATTTCCGTAATATCGGCGAGCATACCGTAAAGATGGGTCACGATGACCGCATCGATTTTCTGCCTATCCAGTATGTGGCGCAAATCGGCAACATCCATCAGAAGGGTGCCGGGCAGGATGTCGGCATAAACCGGTACCGCACCCGTTGCCAGGATGGCAACCGTGCCATACATCCCGGCATTGGCCACGGTCAAGACAGTCTTGCCATGCCCGATATCCAGCGCGCGCAACGCCAGCTCCAGCGCATCGGTTCCGTTGGCCAGCGATACGCAATGCGCGACACCGCAATAATTTGCAAATTCTTCCTCGAATGCCTTCACTTCCGGGCCAAGCACAAACCAGCCGCTGTGCAGCACCCGTTCAATAGCCGCGCTCAACGCGGTTTGAATAGGTTGCGTATGCCGGTTCAGGTCATTGATGGATTTCAATGTTGGCATGTAATTTATTTATGGGTTGTATGATGGGACATTCGATTCAGCACTGCATTCGATCTTCCGTCATTCTGCCAGAAAGTCGAGAAAATTTTCTGATAACAGCTTTGTGTTGCATGGTGTTCATCGGTAAACTCATTTGCCGTGCAGCCAAATTTCTCGGATTGTTCGGCGTCTATAAGCACCAGGTTTTCCTGCTTTGCCCAGTCAAACAGCGACTGCCTGGTTCTTGCCAAATAAGCCGACCACTGCGGATGCCGCATGAACTCCGCCCCCATGCCGCTTAACAGCGGCGGCATCAAGAAGATTGCCGTGCCGCCGCGTTTCTCCGCTCGATGCGCCAAAGCAGCCAGCCGCTGCAAGTAAAGCGGGTTGGGAACGCCCCGTGTTTTAAGCAGATTCTGCGGGTATTTGGAATTGGACGCGGTGGCAAGCATGATTAACCGGCGTGCATCGCCCACGCGATCCATGCCGTTATATGTCCAACTGCCATCAGCGCGGAAGCCTCTGCAATTACCCCGGCCTTGGATATCGAAATCCTTGGCGCGCGTGCCGTCCTGGCACAGATATTCGTCGCTGGCTGGTTGCAGAAAAATCTGGCGAAAGGTGGCGTATTTGTGCTCGGCAACCAGAATATTCCTTAACAACCTGAACAGCCCGGCTATGCGCGGGTAAGACAGCGAGTCGCGTATTTTTTGCAGTAGGGACGCTTGCTGAAGCTCTGTCCGGGGCGGATCAATAGAGAGGTCCAGCGAGGGTGGCGCATCGTTCTGGTAAATGAATCCGACAGACCAGTCCAGCGGGATAACCAGCCATTTGATATTGTCTGTATGGGCAAGCAGGTATTCCGCTTCGCCTATCACCGTGCTGAGCCCGGTGCCATTTTTGGAAAAATTGTAAATATGCAGCGGCGCGGGAAACATGCTCTGATCAATAGAGAAAGTGGTAGACGCGCCAAAAACCACGGTATTGATTTCCGGCATCCGGTCGCGCAAGCGCAATAATTTGAAATAATTGTTGTCCAGCACGCTGGGCGCGCTGACAATACCGCGCGTGGCCTGTTGCCACTGGCTGGCAAGCTGGGTGTTGTCGTGGCCATCCAGGGAGTTGCTGACCAGAATCAGGTTCAGTGCAAGAGTGGGCAGCAGCGTCGCGCCAAAGCAGGCCATCACTATCCAGAAGAAATGTTTGTGTGCTGCGCTCATGTTCAGAACTGGAAGTAGAGGAACACCGACTGCTTGTTCAGGTTGATAATTGCGACAAAACCCAGCACGCAAACCAGCAGTGCCGCAAATGCCGAAGGTTGCCACAACAGGCATTTGGCCTTGCCGCCGCCCTCCGGCACGCCCAGCGCGGGTTTGTAGGCGGCCATGATCTGCTGGGTGTTGGGTGCGAACCACACGATCAGCAGCGAAATCCAGATCCAATTTACCGCCCCGCCCATGATCAAATCGTTGGTCGCACCGAAAGACACCCCCTGTTGCACCAGCCACTGGCCTGCCCCGCCCCACTTGGCGAGCCATGCATCCGGCAAGACGAAGCCGTTCAAGCCCGCCATCGCCTTGAGCAGCGCAGTGGCGGTAGCCAGATTGTCCGCCCTGAAGACCACCCATGCCGCCGTCACCGCCAGGAAGGTAAGCAACACCGCCAGTGCATGCACCGGTTTGGGTAGCGGCATATCGGGGTTCTGCCCGAGACGTTTACGCAAACTGTGCCAGCCGTTATTGACGACCAGATACAGGCCATGCAGCCCGCCCCACAGCACAAACGTCCAGCCCGCGCCGTGCCACAGCCCGCCGAGCAGCATGGTGATCATCAGGTTCAGGTAGCGGCGCGGCGTGCCGTAGCGGTTGCCGCCCAGCGGGATATACAGGTAATCGCGCAGGAAACGCGACAGCGTCATATGCCAGCGCCGCCAGAATTCGATGGCGTTCGCCGATTTGTAAGGCGAGTGAAAATTCAGCGGCAGCGTCACGCCGAACATGCGCGACAGGCCGATCGCCATGTCCGAATAGCCGGAGAAGTCGAAGTACAGCTGCAGCGCGTAGCACAGCGCCCCGCCCCATGCGTCGATGAAGGTCAGTTGCACACCCGCGCCGGGCGCGGCAAACACCGGGCCGACGTAGACCGCAAGGCCGTCCGCGAGGATGACTTTCTTGAACAGGCCGATAAAGAAAATGGTCAGCCCCACCGACATGTTTTCATAGTTGAAACGGTAGGTGGAGGCCAGCGCGAACTGCGGCATCATCTCCCTGTGGTGCAGTACCGGCCCGGCGATCAGGTGCGGGAAGTAGGTGACAAACAGCAGGTAGTGGATGAAGTTGTATTCCTTCACCTTGCCCTGATAGGTGTCCACCAGAAAGGCGATCTGGGTGAAGGTGAAGAACGAGATGCCCAGCGGCAGGATGATCTCGCCGAGGCTCCATTGCGTACCGGCGAGGCCGTTGACGCTGCCGACAAAGAAATTGGCATACTTGTAGTAGGCCAGCAGAGCCAGATTGGCGCCGATGGCAACCATGAGCAACTGCTTCTTGCGCCTTGCGTCATGCCGTACCCCGGCCTTGGCGATCCACAGCCCGAAGGCGTAGTTGCACATGACCGAGCCCAGCAGCAGCCCGATATAGGCCGGGTTCCAGTAGCCGTAGAAAAACAGCGAAGCCAGCGCCAGCCAGCCGGCGGCAAAGGCATGGCTGATCCGCGCCAGCCAGAAAAATCCCAGCAGTACAGCGGGCAGATACAGAAAAATAAAGCCGTAGGAGTTGAACAGCATCAGGCAGCGCAGTCTTTCAACATGAAATTCGCATAGCGATTCGTTCGCCTCCTCGCCCGCTTGCGGGAGATAACCAGCGACTAGGCTGCAGTCGTTTGCAGCCTAGTCGAATGGCTAGTTGCTTCACCCAGTGCTGGGAAGAGGGTGACAGGCAGCAATAAAAAATGGATTTCATCAGGATGACACAAAAATCTGTTACGCTATTTTACAGGTAAACACGGCGGGAAAACGCGATGGCGATTTATGCGGTGGGCGATGTGCAGGGCTGTTATGCCGAGCTGGCGCGGTTGCTGGAGGATATCCGTTTCGACGCGGCGACAGATAAACTCTGGCTGGTCGGCGATCTGGTGAACCGCGGGCCGGAATCGCTGGCGGTGTTGCGGCTGGTCAAATCGCTGGGCGACAGCGCGATCACCGTGCTCGGCAACCACGACCTGCATTTGCTCGCCGTCGCGGAAGGTGCGGGGGAACTGCACCGCACCGATACGCTGGATGAGGTTCTCAACGCGCCGGATCGCGACGAGTTGCTGCACTGGCTGCGCAACCAGCGCCTGCTGCATGCGCAGGACGGCTGCGTGCTGGTGCATGCCGGGCTGCTGCCGCAATGGAGCGTGGCGCAGGCCGCGAGCCTGGCACGCGAAGTCGAAACCGCGCTGCGCGGCGACGACTACGCCACCTTCCTCGGGCGCATGTACGGCAATTCCCCGCATGGATGGGACGACGGCCTGACCGGCTACAAACGCCTGCGTGTCATCGTCAACGCCTTCACCCGCATGCGCATCTGCACGAAAGAGGGCGAGATGGAATTCAAGTTCAAGGGCGAGGTGGAGAATATTCCCGCAGGCTACCTGCCGTGGTTCGACATCCCCAAACGCGCCAGCCGCGACGCCACCGTCATCTTCGGCCACTGGTCGGCGCTCGGCCTGCTGAACCGGAAAAACGTCATCGCGCTCGACACCGGCTGCCTGTGGGGCGGCCCGATGAGCGCCGTGCGTCTGGAAGACCGCCAACTGTTCCAGGCGGCCTGCAACAACCCGGTGGCGAAGCATTGGTGATGGCTGTTATAGTCTTCGTTGCAATAAGAAATGTTGCGCCAAAATATCCGGCGTTTTTGCCAATCAACTTTTGTTAGGTGCCTTAATGCTACGAGCTTGGAAAACTTTAATTCTTGTCAGCGGGATTTTATTGTCGTTCTCTGGATATGCAGGTGTTGCAGATTGCCGGAATGAATGGGCACATCCCTCCTTTCAAACCATGAGCATGGATTCGGCGATCTCGTTCGCGCTTACCGACTACAAGAATGGTGAGCGCCATTTTTCGGTGAAGCAAAGCTCCGGGCAAGGCGTAGAAATCTATTACCTGAAAGGTGCCGTTCTAGTTAAAGGTTATTCTCAAGCCCAAATTGAACAATTTCCCCAAAATGGACTTTTTATGATGCCCATGACGTTTGCTGTTCCAATTGCAATATTGGCAGAAATTGCTCCAAATGGACCATGCAACATCGAGGCAAAAACCCCAGTTTCCACCCAGTTATCTGGTGCAATGAGATTGCAAGATCGAAAACTTACCGGTGCAGTTGGCCAACTAGCTCCTTCTGCTTTGAGCGAAGTTTCATATGAGCTTGATGTTTCAATCGACCCTCCCGCACCAAACAAAAAATCGGTTAGATATTCTGGCGCGATGTCATTTGCACCACAACAAGAATCATTGCCTGAGGATACTGATATCACTGGCTATCTGGTTGTAACGCGCTCACGTCCTTTCCCTGTCGCAGGCAATTCAGGGGTTCCAGTAAAGCTTGGCGACCTAAAGCGCTTTCTTGTGTCGGGACAAATAGTATCTAAACCTGCCCCCTGAATGAAATAATGAAGTGTCAGCTTCGCATTTGATCTGCACTCCTCGGACTAAAAGCATGGCGGGCATAGCCCGCCATGCGGTTTTAAGATTTTGAATTTCTTTTCCCCTGAGCGCCGCCGAGTAGCGCAGGCTGGTCAGGGGGTGTCGGCGAGGACTGTCCGAGCGCGTAGCGCGAGTTCCGCAGCCGCCTGACCAGTCGAGCAACACAGGGAACCCGAAGGGCGGCAAACCGGGGTCGCCTTTTCTTTGGTTACTTTCTTTTTGGCGAAGCAAAAGAAAGTGACTAGCTGCCGGGCTACCCCCGGCGGTGTTGATTTTGCTTTGGTTTTTTATTGTTGGGTATCGCTGCGCTCAACCCAACCTTGTATCTTTCTCTCTGTGGTGGTTAGCTATCACCACACGAAGCAGAGGAAGCTTGAGCCCATCCTTAAGGCTCGACCTTGTTGCGTAGATCAAGCCCTCTGCTTCACCTTTC
>JAQTMZ010000008.1:102368-198084 GCA_028714075.1 Gallionella sp. | reverse complement strand
ATGTCTGCCCTCGGTGCGGCAATGCGCAAGCTGGTGCATTTGTGTTTCGGTGTGCTTAAAACACGGCAGCCTTACCAGCCAAATTATGCAAAAATCGCTTGACTGGAAAGACGGTATCTACGCTTGCGGTAAAAGAGGAAGGGTGATTCATCGCTACGCGGTGAGGGCGCTCCACCCTGCGCCCCCGGCAAATTATTGCGAGCCTATAAAATCTGCGCCGCTTCCTCGAACGGCAGGCGCGGGCTGCGCGGGAACAGTTTGCTGCTGTCGCCGTAGCCGAGGTTGATCACGAAGTTGGATTTAACCTTGGTGCCCGCAAAAAACTCCTGGTCTACTTTTTCGTTGTCGAAGCCGGACATCGGCCCCGCATCGAGCCCGAGCGCGCGGGCGGCAAGCAGCAGGTAAGCGCCCTGCAACGTGCCGTTGCGGAACGCGGTGGTGTCGATCAGCGGCTGGTTGCCGACAAACCACGAACGCGCATCGGCTGGCGGATACAGCTTCGGCAGCTTTTCGTAGAATTCCATATCGTGTGCGACGATGACGGTCACCGGCGCGGTGCGCGTCTTCTCCACGTTGCCCGGCGCCATCAACGGCAGCAGACGCTGCTTTGCCTCCGCGCTGCGCACGAACACGAAGCGCGCCGGGCAGCAGTTGGCGCTGGTCGGCGCCCATTTCATCAAGTCGTAAATTTGTCGGAGTAATGCGTCGCTGACCGGCTTGTCCAGCCAGACGCTGTGGGTGTGGGCTTCGCGGAAGATGATGTCCAGACTGCGGTCGTCGAGTTGCATGGCGTTCTCCTTGGTTGGTTTGAACAGTTACAACATTACATCAATTCGTCTGCATCGGGGGTGCGCAGGGCGTTCACTCTACGAAGTTTTCAGCCTTGCCATCTGCCTGTCATGCAGGCGCGACAGCGTCAGCATGGCAACCGTTGCGCCTATCAGTGCGAAGAGCATATCCGCTTGCGCATCCCACTCGTCACCCTGCGTGCCGAGAAACTCATCCGCCCCCTGACCCATGATCAGCGCCGCCCACCATTCGATCATCTCATAGAAGGAGCTGACCATCATCACGACGCATATCGACAGGAAAGCGGTCATCCGGCGATTGGTCAGGTAGCCGCCGCGCCACAGGATTTCGCGCGCCACGATGAACGGCACAGCCCCTTGCGCAAGGTGTCCGATCTTGTCGTAAGGGTTGCGGTCAAGCGCCAGCGCATCCTGCACCCATAAACCCAGCGGCACCCGCGCATAGGTATAAGTGCCGCCGCCGATCAGGATCACCGCGTGAATGAAGATCAGCGCGTACAGCAGCGTCGTCAGCGGAAAACGGCGGTAAGTTGCGGCCATTATGGGTAGCGCGATCAAAACCGGCATGACCTCGAGCAACCAGGTCGGGTAGTCGTAGGGGCGGATCGCCGAGATTAGCAGGATAATTATCAGCAGAGCGGCAGCGGCGATGAGTGTATTTTGACGTTGCATGATTGCTCCTTGTCTCATGGGAAACACAACAATCAACACCGCCGGGGGTAGCCCGGCAGCTAGTCACTTTCTTTTGCCTCGCCAAAAAGAAAGTAACCAAAGAAAAGGCGACCCCGGTTTGCCGCCCCCTGCGGGGGTTCCCTCGCTCAGACACAAACGAGCGGGGCTGCGGAACTCGCGCTACGCGCTCAGACAGTCCTCGCCTAAACCTCCGCCCGCTTGCGCCTGATCGAGGCGGCGCTCAGGGGGTGGAAAAGCAAAACCCAAAACCCAAAACCAGCGAGGAGGGCACAGCCTTCCTCGCTCAAACCAAAAACTCGTGCGCGCAGCGCACACAAAACCGCTTTGTTTCTTTTTCCCTGTGCGCCGCCGAGTAGCGCAGGCGGGTCAGGGGTAGTCGGCGAGGACTGTCTGAGCGCGTAGCGCGAGTTCCGCAGCCGCCTGACCAGTCGAGCAACGCAGGGCACCGCGCAGCGGCGGCAAACCGGGGGCGCCTTCTTTGGGTTACCTTTCTTGGCAAGACAAGAAAGGTAACTAGCTGCCGGGCTACCCCCCGGCGGTTTTTGCATTTAGCATACGGCGCAATGCGCTACGCTTATTGACGCCCTACGGTGTACGTCTTATACGAGTTAACCCAACCTACGCTTGCTTGGTTTCTGTAGCAGGCTGAATCAACAACGCCAAAGAAAATGTTGCGATTTCGCCAGATAACTCATTTATATTGCTAGCCACTTCATGCACATGCTCAATGCTGTAGCTATGTTGCTCTATCTTTAGCTGCTTTCTGGCTTTAGCAACAATGGCAGTTAACTGCCCTTTTGAAAGACCATCTGGTGTTATTCCCCACACGGCATGGACAATATTATTTCTTTCAATACGCAGGGGATCACATTTTTTCTGAAGTGTTGTAAGCACTTCTTGTTCTTTTTGATTTAATGGAATTTCAATAGCCAAGGACAATATCGAATCCCAAACAATGTTAAATGAAACATGTTGAGTAATGCATCGCCCTTTTCGTGAGTCAAGCCCAGCTAGGCGCCAGAGCACCCCTTGAACAATACTTTCCAAAGATGCCCACTCCATCGCAACTGCACCAATTGCTGTGCAGTAAGCCTGCGTGTCTACTAAAGGCCTAAGCATTAACTACCCTCTACCGAATCTTCGGCGTCCCACAAACCACATCCCCACACTGCCCCCTATGCCTCAACGCATGGTCAATTAGCACCAGCGCCACCATCGCTTCGGCAATCGGTGTGGCGCGGATGCCGACGCAGGGGTCGTGGCGGCCTTCGGTGGAGACCTTCACGGCATTGCCTGCCTTGTCGATGGAGTTGCGTTCGAGGCGGATGCTGGAGGTGGGTTTGACGGCGTAGTGCGCGACGATGTCCTGCCCGGTGGAGATGCCGCCGAGGATGCCACCCGCGTTGTTCGACAGGAATCCGCCCGGCGTCATTTCGTCGCCGTGTTCGCTGCCCTTCTGCGTGACGCAGTTGAAGCCCGCGCCGATTTCGACGGCTTTCACCGCGTTGATGCTCATCAGCGCGTAGGCGATCTCGGCATCGAGGCGGTCGAACACCGGTTCGCCCCATCCCACCGGCACATTGTGCGCCACTACGGCGAGTTTCGCGCCGATGGAGTCGCCGGACTTGCGTAGCGCGTCCATGTAATCTTCCAGTTGCGCGATGTAGCTGGCGTCGGCGATGAAGAAGCTGTTGCCTTCTTCGTGCAAGTCGCCCCAGCTTTTGAACGGAATGACTATCTCGCCGAGTTGCGCGAGGTAGCCGCGTATCTCCACACCATAGTTTTGATGCAGCCATTTCTTGGCGATGGCGCCCGCCGCGACGCGTCCCGCCGTTTCGCGCGCCGACGCGCGCCCGCCGCCGCGATGGTCGCGGATGCCGTATTTCTGCCAGTAGGTGTAGTCGGCGTGGCCGGGGCGGAAGGTTTCGGCGATGCTGCCGTAGTCCTTGCTGCGCTGGTCTTCGTTGCGGATCAGTAACGCGATGGGCGTGCCGGTGGTCTTGCCGTCGAACACGCCGGACAGGATTTCCACCGTGTCCGATTCCTGGCGTTGCGTGACATGGCGCGAGGTGCCGGGCTTGCGCCGGTCGAGTTCGGGCTGGAGGTCGGCCTCGCATAGCGCCATGCCCGGCGGGCAGCCATCGACGATGCAGCCGATCGCCGCGCCGTGCGATTCGCCGAACGAGGTTACCGTGAACAAAGTGCCGAGTGTGTTTCCAGACATGACCGCCCTCGCAGAAATAATGGTTTCTCGCCAAAACAATGGCGCGCAGTTTAACATAGCAGCCTACAAGCGGAGCGCGCTCCATTACTCACATTGAGAGTGAATATGAAAGCAATTCTGATGACCGCCGCAGGCAATGCCGACGTGCTGCAACTGCGCGAAATTGAAACACCCGGATTGCCTTCGCCGCACCATCTGCTGGTGAAGCTGGCCGCCGCCGGGGTGAATCCGATCGATACCAAGCTGCGCACCAAGCCGGTTTATTATCCCGACAACTTGCCCGCGATACTCGGCTGCGACGGTGCGGGCATCGTTGAAGAAATCGGCGGCGCGGTGTCGCGCTTCAAGGTGGGCGATGCGGTGTATTTTTGCAACGGCGGCATTGGTGATGAGCCGGGCTGCTATGCGGAATACACCACGCTGCATGAGGATTACTGCGCGCGGAAGCCCGCCAACTTGAGCTTGCAGGACAGCGCCGCGTTGCCGCTGGTGTTGCTTACCGCATGGGAAGCCTTGGTGGAGCGCGCCAATCTGCAAGCCGGGCAGATCATCCTGATCCATGCCGCAGCCGGAGGGGTGGGGCATATCGCGGTGCAACTCGCGCAGCATCTCGGCGCGCGTATCGCCGTCACGGTCAGCGATGTCAAAAAGGCCGGGCTGGCGCAGGGTCTCGGCGCGGAAAAAATCATCAATTACAAGGAGCGGGACTTCGTGCAAGAGACGCTGAGCTGGACGGGCGGCAAAGGCGTTGATGCGGTGTTCGATACCGTGGGCGGCGATACCTTCCTGCGTTCGCTCAACGCCGCGCGCATCGGCGGCAAGGTGGTCAGTCTGCTTTCCACGCCGCTGGCGCTGGCCGATGCGCAACTGGCGCGCCTGCGCAATCTGTCGCTGTGCTTCGAGCTGATGCTCACCCCGCAGGTGATGAGGTTGCACGATGAGCGAGTGCGTCAGCGCAAGATACTCGAACAGGGCGCGCAACTGGTTGAGGCCGGCCAGCTCGGCGTGCTGGTCTCGCACAAGCTGCCGCTGGAAAACGCGGCAGGGGCGCACCGCCTGATAGAGCAGGGCGGTGCAACCGGCAAAATCATTCTGGTGATGTAAGGGAGCCTCTAAAAATCCACATTTCATCCCAACTGCGGCGTTGCGTAAAAAATTTCTTGCTTGCATATAAAACATATGCGGCGCGGCGGAATTTTTCCCGCGCCTTGCATTTGGGCGAACTCTGGATTTTTAGAGGCTCCTGTAATCAGGTACGTAAAGCTGACGCGCTTGACGCTGCCGCCACTACACCGATAGAATCCCCGACCATTTAATTTAGGTAATGACATTATGACCACAGACGTACAACAACGCATCCGCGAGCAAGTGACCACTCATCCGGTAGTGCTGTATATGAAGGGCACCCCGAGGTTTCCACAATGCGGGTTTTCCGCCAAAGCAGTCAGCATTTTGAACGAGCTGGGCGTGCATGACTTCTTTGCCGTGGACGTGCTGGAAGATCCGGAAATTCGCCAGAACATCAAGGATTACGCCAATTGGCCGACTATCCCGCAGCTTTACATCAAGGGCGAATTCGTCGGCGGAGCTGACATCATGACCGAGATGTTCCAAAGCGGCGAACTGAAACAATTGCTGGAAGGCCAGCAATAGTTTTTTAATATCCTGTGGGTAGGCGATCGGGAAGCACCAAAGCCCCCCCCTTGTTGCCTGCGCGTAATATATTGATTTGTATCAAGTTAGTTGGTTTTGGCGGTGGCCTGTGCGGTTTTTCAGGGGTGCCGCTAGGCCGAAATATATAGATATTTCGGCATATATGAATTGTTGGAGAGAGCGGATATAGTTCGCGCTGAGTGTCAAGGTTGCTGGTTGGAAACAACTCAACTTCATTATGCTCTCCTCCAACTCGGGCGATCTCTATGATCGCCCATTTTTTTGCGCAAGCCCATACGCCGAGAATCCTGCGGCATCATGAACTTCTCCATTCGCGACAACATAAATTCGCGAGGGCAACGGAACAGTCTGCAAGCAGGCTCGGATACCCAAACAAAAAAAGCCCGGCACTTTCGCGCCGGGCTTTTTCACAACTCAAGAACCGATTAAGGAGCCTGGATGTTGGATGCTTGCTTGCCTTTAGGACCTTGAACTACTTCAAAGGTGACCTTCTGGCCTTCTTTGAGCGACTTGAAGCCGCTCATGTTGATTGCGGAAAAGTGCGCGAACAAATCTTCGCTGCCATCATCGGGAGTGATAAAACCAAAACCCTTTGCGTCGTTGAACCATTTAACTGTACCAGTTGCCATGTGTTTACTTCCTTACTAAAGAAACGGGGAAACCCCCCGCGAGACTGTTTGAATCTAAGATCGCACACGGCAAAACCTGTACTGCAGATACTTTGAATCAAACACCAGCGCGCTTTTTACTCCGGTTCAGTTGATATAGTCAAGGGGTTTTGTAAAATATTTTCGATTAGGCTTGAAAAAGCATCGCTAATCATTAAGTATACCGCTCCAGGATACTGTCAGAATGCACCTCAAGGATTATGGCTAGCAGACAACAAAGTAGTTCGGTACTCGCGCCGGAACGCGCTAAAATGAAGCCACCGCGGATGTACAAGGTGATTTTGTTTAACGATGATTACACGACAATGGACTTCGTGATTGAAGTGTTGCAGCGTTTTTTTGCGATGGATCGTGAACGTGCGCTGCAAATTATGCTCAAAGTACATAATGAAGGGTCGGCGGTATGCGGGGTGTATTCGCTGGATGTTGCCGAAACCAAAGTAAGCCAGGTATCAATGTTCGCAAAACAACATGGGCATCCGTTACGATGCGGCATGGGAGAAACATAAAATGATTGCGCAAGAATTGGAAGTTAGTTTGCACATGGCGTTTGTCGAAGCACGCCAGAAGCGCCACGAGTTCATTACGGTCGAGCATCTGCTGCTCGCCATGCTGGACAACGCTTCCGCCTTGCAGGTGTTGCGCTCTTGCAACGTGAATATTGATGAACTGCGCCGGGTTGTCGCGGCGTTTGTCGACAAGCACACGCCGATCATCGAGGGCGATGGGGATGTGGATACGCAGCCCACCGTGGGTTTTCAGCGCGTCATTCAGCGCGCGATACTGCATGTGCAGTCCACGCAGAAAAGAGAAGTGTCCGGCGCGAATATTCTTGCCGCACTGTTCGGCGAAAAAGATTCCCACGCGGTGCATTTCCTCACGGAGCGCGGCGTCAATCGCCTCGATGTGGTGAATTTCATTGTGCATGGCGTTGCCAAAAGCGAAGCCGGCGCCGCCGCCCCGCAACCGAGCGGAGACGCGGAGCCGGAGCAGCAACCCGGCGATGAGGGTGTGCTGAAACACTACACGCTGGATCTCAATGCGCAAGTTTTGGCCGGCAAGATCGACCCGCTCATCGGGCGCGAGATCGAGTTGGAACGCGTGATTCAAACATTGTGCCGCCGCCGCAAGAACAACCCGTTGCTGGTGGGTGAGGCCGGGGTCGGCAAGACGGCGATTGCCGAAGGTTTGGCACGACGTATCGTCGAGGAATCGGTGCCGGAAATGCTCAGGGGCGCGCGTGTTTATTCGCTGGACATGGGTTCGCTGCTGGCGGGCACAAAGTATCGCGGCGACTTCGAGCAGCGCCTCAAAGCGGTGCTGAAGGAATTGAGCGACGCGCCGAACGCGGTTTTGTTCATCGATGAAATTCACACCTTGGTCGGCGCAGGGGCGGCTTCCGGCGGCACGATGGATGCGTCCAACCTGCTCAAGCCGGCTTTGTCGAACGGGCAATTGAAATGCATCGGTGCAACCACCTATAAAGAATATCGCGGTGTATTCGAGAAGGATCACGCGCTGTCGCGCCGCTTCCAGAAAATCGATGTGTCGGAACCTTCCGTCGAACAAACCATTGCGATTCTGCGCGGCCTGAGGTCGCGCTTCGAAGAACACCACAGTATCAAATACAGCGCTGCGGCATTGTCCAGCGCGGCGGAGCTTTCCGCGCGTTTCATCAACGACCGGCACTTGCCCGACAAGGCCATTGACGTGCTGGACGAGGCGGGAGCCGCGCAACGCATCCTGCCGAAATCGAAGCAGAAAAAAGTTATCGGCAAGCATGAGATCGAGGAGATCATTTCCAAGATCGCGCGCATCCCGCCGCGCAGCGTTTCATCGGATGACCGCAATGCGCTGAAGACGCTGGATCGCGATTTGAAAGCGGTGGTGTTCGGGCAGAACAAGGCGATTGATGCGCTTGCCACCGCGATCAAGATGTCGCGCAGCGGCCTCGGCAACCCGCAAAAACCCATCGGCAGCTTCCTGTTCTCCGGCCCGACCGGCGTCGGCAAGACCGAAGTGGCGCGGCAACTCGCTTACGCGATGGGGATGCCGTTGCATCGTTTCGATATGTCCGAATACATGGAACGCCACGCCGTGTCGCGCCTGATCGGCGCGCCGCCCGGCTATGTCGGTTTTGAACAGGGAGGTTTGCTCACCGAAGCCATCAGCAAGCAGCCGCACGCCGTGGTGCTGCTGGATGAAATCGAAAAAGCACACCCGGATGTTTTCAACATCCTGCTGCAAGTGATGGATCATGGCACGCTCACCGACAACAACGGGCGCAAGGCCGATTTCCGCAACGTGGTCGTTATCATGACCACCAACGCGGGTGCGGAAGCGTTGAACAAGAGCCAGATCGGCTTCACCCAGAACAGCGCGAGCGGCGATGAAATGGCCGATATCAAGCGCACTTTCACGCCGGAATTCCGCAACCGCCTGGATGCCATCATCTCCTTCGCACCGCTGGACCACGAAGTCATCCTGCGCGTGGTGGACAAATTCCTGATGCAGCTCGAAGAGCAGTTGCACGACAAGAAAGTGGAAGTCGTGTTCACCGATGCGCTCAAGGATCATCTCGCCGAACACGGCTTCGACCCGCAGATGGGCGCCCGCCCGATGGCGCGCCTGATCCAGGACACGATACGCTCCGCGCTGGCCGACGAGCTGCTGTTCGGCAAATTGGCAAATGGCGGCAGGGTCACCGTGGACGTGAAGGACGGCAAGGTGGTGCTGGATTTTGCGGAAGAGGCAGTAATAGCCTGACCTGTCAGCCCGTGTAGGGCAGTAACTGCCCTGCATGTAAAACCCTTGGCGAGTTGCACTGCGCACCCGCCCTACGCACCTAATGTCATCCACCCATTATCGCGGGCGCTTTGCCCCTTCCCCTACCGGCCCGCTGCACTTCGGCTCACTGGCCGCCGCAGTCGGCAGCTACCTCGACGCGAAACATCACAACGGAACCTGGCTGGTGCGCATCGAAGACCTCGATGTGCCGCGCTGTGTACCGGGTGCGGCGGACGACATCCTGCACACGCTGGAGGCGTTCGGTCTGCGCTGGGATGAAGCGGTCATCTACCAGAGCCAGCGCACTGCCGCTTATGAGGAGGCGTTGCAGCAGTTGCAGGCGCTCGGTATGGTGTACCCCTGTGCCTGTACGCGCAAGGAGATCGCCGATTCCGCATTGCACGGCATAGACGGGCAAATTTATCCGGGCACCTGCCGCAACGGTGTTCCGCCCGGACGTGAAGGGCGCGCGTGGCGGGTGCGCACCGGTGACCATGCGGTCGGCTTCGACGATGCGCTGCAAGGGCATATCAGCCAGTGTCTCGAAAGCGAGATCGGCGACTTCGTGGTGAAGCGCGCCGACGGGCTGTTCGCTTACCAGCTTGCGGTGGTGGTGGACGATGCATTTCAGGGCATCACCGATGTGGTGCGCGGCGCCGACCTGCTCTGTTCCACGCCGCGCCAGATTTATTTGCAACACTTGCTGGGGTTTCCCACCCCGGCCTACCTGCATCTGCCTATTGCGGTGAACGCGCAAGGCGAAAAACTCAGCAAGCAAACGCTGGCACAGCCTGTCGGAACACATCATGCAGCCGCAGCCCTGTTTGACGTTCTGGTCTTTCTGCATCAGCAACCGCCTGCAGAATTGCGCAGCGGCAATGTCGAACAAATATTGGATTGGGCGATTGCGAACTGGCATCCTGAAGCGCTAAGGAATTGCCGCCAGCTTGCGGTCTGAAAGTTCCTGAAACCATAGCCCACAAAACCGGCGATGCCTGCCGGGAACTGCTAAAATCCGTCGTGTTGCCGTGCAGTTACAAGGTGTAGCCATGCATGAAATGTCGCTGGTGGAAGGCGTATTGCAGATCGTTGAAGAGGCGGCATACAGCCAGAAATTTTCGCGGGTCAAGACTGTGTGGCTGGAGGTCGGCCAATTGGCCTGCGTAGAAAAGGATGCGCTGCGGTTCTGTTTCGACGCCATGATGCGCGACAGCATAGCTGCCGGTGCGCGACTGGAAATCATCGACGTGCCGGGGCAGGGCCGCTGCATGCAATGCTCCACCAGCATGCCGGTCGCCGCACTTTACGAAGCTTGCCCGCAATGCGGTAGCTACCAGATAGAGGTGACTGGCGGTGACGGGATGAGAGTCAAGGAACTGGAAGTCGAATAAAAAGCTGTCTTAAAAAATTGCTGCGGAGGGCGTCTGCGGCGTTGCGCGGTACTCGAAATCCTCATGTACTTTTAGTACATTCCGGTTTCTGCGTTCCGTGCGCCTTGCATCCATCCCTCCTCGCGAATTTTTAAGACAGCTTTTAAGAGGGAGGCAGAGCAATGTGTGTCACATGCGGTTGCGGAACAGGCGAAACAAAATTCGACGGGAAGGTGTTGCCGCACAGCCACGATGGCGACCATCACCATAGGCACCAGCACAACACGGCACGTTTCGGCATCAGCGCGGCCAAGGCACATTCGCACGGAAGCGAGCAGACGCGCAGGGTAAAGATCGAACGCGACATCCTTTCGATGAACAACGCCTATGCCGAAGAGAACCGCAGCTATTTCACCGGGCACGGCATCTTCACACTCAATCTGGTATCCAGCCCCGGCTCGGGCAAGACCACGCTGCTGGTGAAAACCATCGAGGCGCTGAACGGCAGCCTGCCGCTCGCCGTCATCGAAGGTGACCAGCAAACCGACAATGACGCCGCGCGTATCCGCGCCACCGGCGCGCCTGCCCTGCAAATCAACACCGGCAAGGGCTGCCATTTGGATGCGCATATGGTGGGACACGCCGTGCAACAACTCGGCGCAAAAGACGACAGCCTGCTGCTGATCGAGAACGTCGGCAATCTGGTGTGCCCGGCGAGCTTCGATCTGGGCGAGGCGCACAAGGTGGTGATCCTGTCGGTAACCGAGGGCGAGGACAAGCCGCTCAAGTATCCCGACATGTTCCGCGCGGCAGACCTGATGCTGCTCAACAAATGCGACCTGCTGCCGCATCTGACTTTCGATGCCGATCTCGCCATCGAGTATGCGCACCGCGTTAACCCAAAATTACAGGTGCTCCGCATCTCGGCAACCAGCGGCGCTGGCATGCCGGAATGGCTGGCGTGGATCAGGGAAGGCTGCCGCAAGGCGGTTGCCGCGAAAGCGTCGCTTGGATAAAACCATTGCTTTGCCGTTTGCCGGGCCATCGATATTGGCCTGCGGCGCATGGCTAAAAAACACGGTCTGCGTCACGCGCGGCAACGAGGCGCATGTTTCGCAACTGATCGGCGATCTGGACAGCGCCGAGGCACGGCAGATGCTGGACGATACCGTGGCGCGCCTGTGCCACGAACTCGATGTGCAGCCGGAGATCGTCGCGCACGATCTGCATCCCGATTTTTACAGCACCCAGTTTGCACAGAGTTATGCCGCACAGCGTGACCTGCCGCTGGTCGCCGTGCCGCACCATCACGCGCATATCGCCGCAATTTGCGCCGAACACCATATCGGCGAAGCCGTGCTTGGGCTGGCACTGGATGGCGTGGGGCTGGGCACCGACGGAACGGCATGGGGCGGCGAGCTGCTGCGCGCGGAGGGCGCGGAGTTCGAGCGCCTTGGCCATCTGGCCCCGCTGCGCCTGCCCGGCGGCGACCGCGCCGCGACCGAGCCGTGGCGCATGGCGGCGGCGGTGCTGTTCCAACTGGGCCGTGGCGACGAAATTGCGCAACGCTTTCCCGACCAGCCGGGAGCGCAGACGGTCGCGGCGATGCTGCAACGCAACCTGAACTGCCCGATCACCACCAGCACCGGGCGGCTGTTCGATGCCGCCGCAGGATTGCTGGGCGTGAATGAGGTGCAGGCTTTCGAGGCGCAGGCCGCGATCCAGCTGCAGGAACTGGCGCAACAACACGGACAAGTTGCCTCGCTGGAGGATGGGTTCCAGCTTAACGAAAAAGGTGTACTGGATTTTGCGCCGTTACTTGCAGTGCTGGCCGATTGTCGCGACAAAAGTTCCGGTGCGGCGCTGTTCCATGCCACACTCGCCGCAGGTTTGGCCGAGTGGGCGGAGCGCGCCGCCCGCCTGCACAACATCGCCGCTATCGCGCTGGGCGGCGGCTGTTTTCACAATGACATCCTGTTGCGCACCCTGTCCGGCAGGCTTGCCGCACAAGGGCTGCGGGTGCTGACGGCACGGCAGATGCAACCCAACGACAGCGCGATCTCGCTCGGACAGGCGTGGGTCGCGCTGCAAAGTATCAGCAAAGGAGCTTAAGAGATGTGCCTCGCGATTCCTGCCTGCGTCGAACAACTGGTTGCCGGAGACAGTGCCATCGTCAACCTCGGCGGGGTGCGCAAGGAAGTATCGCTGGCGCTGGTCGAGGACATCGCGGTGGGCGATTACGTGATCGTGCATGTCGGGTTCGCATTGCAGAAGCTCGACCCGGAAGAGGCGGCGCAGACACTGGCGCTGTTTGCGGAATTGGGCAGAGCCGCACCAGAATGAAATGTTCGCAATGAAATATGTAGACGAATTTCGCGACGGTGCGCTGGCCAGGAACATTGCCGCCAACATCGCACGCGAGGTCGATCCGCAGCGCCGCTATCACCTGATGGAATTTTGCGGCGGCCATACCCACGCGATTTCGCGTTACGGCATCGCCGACCTGCTGCCCGCCAATGTGCGCATGATTCACGGCCCCGGCTGTCCGGTGTGCGTGCTGCCGGCGGGGCGGGTGGAGAATGCCATCCAGTTGGCGCAAATACCGGGGCTGATCCTGTGCTGTTACGGCGACATGCTGCGCGTGCCGGCTAATGGCGGCATGAGCCTGCTGAAGGCCAAGGCGCGCGGTGCGGATGTGCGCATGGTGTATTCCAGCGCCGACGCGGTGAAGATCGCGCAGGAAAATCCGGAGCGGCAGGTGGTGTTTTTGGCGATCGGTTTCGAGACCACCACGCCGCCGACGGCGGTCGCGATTAAACAAGCGCAGGCGCTCGGCATCAATAACTTCAGCGTGTTCTGCAACCATGTGCTGACCCCATCGGCGATTTCGCACATCCTGCAATCGCCCGAAATACGCCAGCTCGGCGTGCTGACACTGGACGGCTTCATCGGTCCGGCGCATGTGTCGACGGTGATCGGCAGCCGCCCTTACGAATACTTCGCCGAAGAGTTCCAGAAACCGGTGGTGATCGCCGGGTTCGAGCCGCTCGACGTGATGCAGGCGATATTGATGCTGGTGCGCCAGCTGAACGAAGGCCGTGCCGAAGTGGAGAACGAATTCTCCCGCGCGGTGACGCGCGACGGCAACGTCAAGGCGCAGTTGCTGGTCGCGGAAGTGTTCGAGTTGCGCCGCGTGTTCGAATGGCGCGGTCTCGGGCCGGTGCCTTACAGCGCGCTGCGCATCAAGGCACAATATGCCGCTTACGATGCCGAGCTGCGCTTTCAGATAGCGGCGGTGTCGATTCCCGACAACAAGGCATGCGAATGCGGCGCGATTCTGCGCGGCGTGAAGCACCCGCGGGATTGCAAATTGTTCGGCACCGTTTGTACGCCGGATAATCCGATGGGTTCGTGCATGGTGTCGAGCGAAGGCGCATGCGCGGCGCATTACAGTTATGGAAGATTCCGGGAGAAAGTTTCATGAGTACGGTTAAGTACAACTACACACGCCCGCTCGATTTCAAGCAGGGCCGTGTGGACATGACGCACGGCAGCGGCGGGCGCGCGATGGCGCAGTTGATTGACGAGCTGTTCGTGGCGGCGTTCGACAATGAGTTCCTGCGCCAGATGAACGATCAGGCGCGCTTTCCCGCACCGCAGGGGCGCATGGTGATGTCCACCGACAGCCATGTGGTGTCGCCACTGTTTTTTCCGGGCGGCGACATCGGCTGCCTTTCGGTGCACGGCACGATCAACGACGTGGCGATGTCAGGTGCGCGGCCGCTGTATCTTTCTGCCAGCTTCATCCTGGAGGAAGGCTTTCCGCTCGCCGATCTCAAGTGCATCGTCGAGTCGATGGCGCAGGCGGCGCGCGAGGCCGGCGTGCCGATCATCACCGGCGACACCAAGGTGGTGGAGCAGGGCAAGGGCGACGGCGTGTTCATCACCACCACCGGCGTCGGCGTGGTGCCGGAGGGCGTCAATATCTCCGGCGAGCGCGCAAGTCCGGGCGACAAGATTCTGGTATCCGGGATGCTCGGTGACCACGGCGTAGCGGTGATGTCATTGCGCGAGAACCTGACCTTCCACACCAGCATCCAGTCCGACACCGCAGCATTGCACGAACTGGTGGCGGCGATGGTCGCGGCGGTGCCGGACATCCACGTGCTGCGCGACCCGACGCGTGGCGGGCTCGCCACCACGCTCAACGAAATCGCGCGCCAGTCGGCGGTGGGCATGATGCTGCATGAAGATAAATTGCCGGTGCGCGAGCAGGTCAAGGCGGCGTGCGAATTCCTCGGGCTCGATCCACTCTACGTCGCCAACGAAGGCAAACTGGCGGCGATCTGCGCGCCGCAGGATGCCGAGTGTCTGTTGCAGGCGATGCGCACGCATCCGCTGGGAAGTGATGCCGCGATCGTTGGCGAGGTGATCGAAGACCCGCACCATTTCGTGCAGATGGAAACCGCGTTCGGCGGGCGGCGCGTAGTCGACTGGCTGACCGGTGAACAACTGCCCCGAATCTGTTGAGTAAATGACGTCGTGAAAATCCTGTTCCTCACCCACAGCTTCAACAGTCTCGCGCAACGCCTGTATATCGAGCTGACGCGGCGCGGGCATGAAGTGTCCATCGAATTCGACATCAACGATGCGGTCACGACGCAGGCGGTTGAGCTTTATCGGCCCGAGCTGATCGTCGCGCCGTTTCTCAAGCGCGCGATACCCGAGGTGTTGTGGCGCAACCATGTTTGTTTCGTGGTACACCCCGGCATCGTCGGCGACCGCGGGCCGTCGGCGCTGGACTGGGCGATCATGCGCGATTGCGCGGAATGGGGCGTCACGGTGTTGCAGGCCAGCGGTGAGATGGATGCGGGCGATATCTGGGCGGCGGAAACCTTCCCGATGCGGTTGGCAAAAAAGAGCAGCCTGTACCGCAACGAAGTGGCAGAGGCGGCGGTACGCGCGGTGCTGGCGGCGGTGGAGCGTTTTTGCAATCGGAACTGTTCATTGGATCAAACACAATGCGATCTTCCAAAATCCGTTCGCCCTGAGCTTGTCGAAGGGTATGTTCATACAGCGCAGGTGGTTCGACAGGCTCACCACGAACGGCCTAATGATCAATCTGGATTCAAACCGCAGCCGCTGGACTATTCCCGCCCAGAGGTGCTTGGCCGCTTGCATACGCCGATCAGGCAGGCCGACCGCACCATCGATTGGCAGTGCGACGACACGCGTACGGTGCTGAGAAAAATCCATGCCGCCGACGGCTTTCCCGGCGTGCTCGACACGCTGTGTGGCGAGGCATATTACCTGTTCGATGCCTGCGCCGAGGGCACACTGCGCGGCAGCCAGCCGGGCGCGATCATCGCGCAGCGCAACGGCGCAATCTGCCGCGCCACGCGCGATGGTGCGGTGTGGATCGGCCATCTGAAGCGCAAGACCGAAGGTGAACTTGCGCTCAAATTACCGGCCACCATGGCACTGGGTGAACATCCCGGTGACGTGCCGGAAGCACCGCTCGATCCGTTTGCGCCATGCAGCGATGAGACTTACCGCGACATCTGGTTCGAGCAGAAGAACAACGTCGGCTATTTGCATTTCGCGTTCTACAACGGCGCGATGAGCAGCGCGCAATGTACGCGGCTGCGCGAGGCTTACCTGGCCGCGACGCAACGCGAGGTGCGCGTGATCGTGCTGCTGGGCGGCGCGGACTTCTGGTCGAACGGCATCCATCTCAACTGCATCGAGGCAGCCGCCAGTCCGGCGGATGAATCTTGGCGCAACATCAACGCGATGAACGACCTGACGCGCGCCATCGCCACAACTACTACGCAGCTCACCATCGCCGCATTGCAGGGCAACGCCGGGGCGGGCGGCGTGTTCCTGTCGCTGGCGGCGGATCATGTCTATGCGCGCGCGGGCGTGGTGTTTAACCCGCACTACAAGGGCATGGGCAATCTGTACGGCTCGGAATACTGGACCTATCTGCTACCAAGGCGCGTCGGCGAGGCGAGGGCGACAACTCTGACGCAGAACCGTCTGCCGATTGGCGCAACGGAAGCGCAAGAGATGGGTCTGATCGATAACTGTTTCGGAGCTGAGCGGAAAGATTTTTTGGCAAAGATAGCGCAGCTCGCCGAAGGGCTGGCTGTCAGCCCGGACTACCCCACGCTATTGCAACACAAGGTTGCCCGGCGCGAACGCGACGAGCGGGAAAAGCCGCTGGAGGCCTACCGCGCCGAAGAGTTACAGCACATGAAACTCAATTTCTACGGCTTCGATCCCAGCTACCATGTGGCGCGCTACAACTTCGTGTACAAGATTCCGCACGCCTGGACGCCGCTGTATCTGGCGCGGCACCGGCGTATCGGTAGTTGAATTTGCAGAATGTGCATCGCTACGCTTGTTCAGGCGCGTTTCAAGCATTTCAGTACGGCGATTTTTACTTCTGTCGCTGCCGTTAGCAAGCGGTTCACCGAGACAGCAGGCAGACGCAATATCCGACCCCAGGGCGTATGCTGTTCTACCTCGGTCGGCAGGTTGCCAGCGCATATCACCCGGTTTCGACCAGTATGTTTGGCTTGATAGAGTGCCTTGTCTGCGGCAGCAACCATGCGCTCGGCTAGCAGGCTATGCTCCGCGGCGGAATCTTCAGTGTCCAGCATGGATAACCCGATCGAGATGGTGAGATTGATCGGCTGTCCGGAGAGGGCCTGTAATTGGGCTTCTGCAATGCTGCTGCGAATCCGCTCAGCGATCTGGTGGGTATGATGCATATCGGTTTGCGGCAGGAGTACGACAAATTCCTCGCCACCGTACCGGGCAATCGTATCACCCCCCCGCAACTGAGAGCGAATGACGGTGGCCACGTTCATCAGCACTTCATCACCGGTCTGATGGCCGTACGTGTCATTGATGCGCTTGAATTTGTCGATATCGAGAAACATGCAGGCCAGCGGGCGTTTGTACCGGCGTGCTTGGCTGACCTCTATCGGGCAGCGGTGATCGAAGTAACGGCGGTTCTGAACCCCGGTCAACGCATCGGTCAGTCCCATCAGCTTCAAATGTTCTTGTGAGAGGGCGTTTTCCAGGCAAATGGCGATGATTTCAGCCAGTCTCTCAAGGAAGTCCGTCCCGCAACCGGTGACATAACGATCGGGATCAGCGCTGCCGAAATGGATGCTGCCGATCAGTTCACCATGGCGCATAAGCGGCAGGAGGGCAACCGATGCAATTGCACCAAGCGGAGCGTTGAAGAGCGTCTGATGAAGCGCATCATCAAAGGTGCCCAGGCATGGAGCGCATTTCTCGCCATACAGCGCTTCAAGCGTGGCGGGCGATTGAAGCAGCGTGAGCCCGCTGCACGCCGTTTCATTATCGAGGCCGCTATCCAGAATCCGGGTAACTTCATATTCCCGGTCAATCAGCGCGAGGGTGACAAACTCTACCCCGAACGCCAGCCTGTACTCGGAGAGCAGCAGGCGAATCAATACCAGCAGCGAGTCCGCGCCGATCAATTGGTGTTGCAGTTGATCAAACCGGCGCATCTTGTCTTCGTTGCGCCGCGCTTCGTGCAGCAGGGTTTCCAGCTGCTGGCGAAGCGAATAATTTTCTGATTGGAGGTGGCGATCCATCATTGTGTTATCGGCAGACCGATCTTATCCTTTAGAAAAAAAACGAGCAAAATTCGTGATGCAAAGCCCGACTTTTGCTTTGTAACCATCCGGTGATTACGCATAGCGCTAAAAATAAATGTGAGCAAGTGTTGGGGCTTATCTGCCCATGTGGTTTTGAATTCATGCGGCAGTTTCTGCCATATGCCGATCAAGACGCGCAATCGCCTGGGCGAGATTGTCCGCAGCCTGCGCGCTGAGCGCGTCTCCCAGTTCGAAGCTGTAGCCACGTATCGCGAGCAGGTAGGCATTGGGCGGCAGGTGGCCGTTGATCTGCTGGCTGGTCGCCAGCAGCGCGGATGGTGACACGGCGTGGCTGGTGACGCTGTGGTCGGCTTGCGCGGCAAGCGTTCCGAAGGTATACGGTTCGGCTCCGCTGGCGGCGGCATCGACGAAGATCACCTCCTTGCGGCCGAGCAAGTCCAGCACGTATTCGATCTGCAACTGGAAGTCGGTCAGCAGTTCGGTGTCCGGCAGTTGCAATTTTTGCAGGCGCTCGATACACAGCGAGCCGAGCGCGTCGTCCCCGCGGCTGGGGTTGCCGATGCCGATGATGAGCCTCGGCGCGACGGTTTCAGCCATTCCGCACGAGCGTGTCGATCTGCTTGCCCTCGGCATCCAGCAATTCAACCTCCAGCGGCATCTTGCCCAGCGCGTGGGTGGCGCAGGACAGGCAGGGGTCGAACGCGCGGATCGCGACCTCGATGTGGTTGAGCAGGCCTTCGGTGAGCTTGCGCCCGTCGATGAATTGGCGCGCGACCTGGCGGACTGCCTCGTTCATCGCCTGATTGTTGTGCGTGGTGGAGACGATCAGGTTGCAGCGCACGATCTGGTCGTTGTCGTCCACCTTGTAGTGGTGGATCAGCGTGCCGCGCGGCGCCTCGATCACGCCGACGCCGCGCGCCTGGCGTTGGCCGATATTGACCAGATCGTTGCCTTGCAGGTCGGGGTCGTGCAGCAGTTCCTGAATAAGTTCGGCGGCATGCAGCATCTCGATCATGCGCGCCCAGTGGAAGCCCAGCGTCGCGACCGTCGCCGAGCCGCCGTTGAACGCCATGAACGCCTTGCGCTGTTCTTCCGCCAACGGTGTCGGGATGAAGTCGCATTGCGTCACCCGGCTCAACGGCCCGACGCGATACCAGCCGGTTTCCGGCCCGAGGCTGCGCAGGAACGGGAACTTCATGTACGACCACGGCTTCACGTCCTCAAAGATCACGTCCCAGTAATGTCCATAATCGTAGTGGTCGAGCAGTGTGTTGCCGTTCATGTCGCGCGCGCGCAGCCCGCCGTGATACAGATCCAGCGCGCCGTCGGCGCGCACCAGGTTGAGCGTGTGCGTCTTGAACGTCCCGAAGTTGTTGTACAGGTCGAGGTTCTGCTCGAACAGCTTGCGCGCGATGTCGACCGCATCGCGGCTCCATGCGATGGTGCGCTCGATGTCCAGCAGCAGATAATTGCGCTCCTCGGCGCTGACGTTCTTGTTCACGCCGCCGGGTATCGAACCGGTGCCGTGCACGCGCTTGCCCGCCGTGACGCGGATCACCTCCTGCCCGTATTTGCGCAGCAGCACGCCCTGTTTGGCGATCTCCGGGTAGGCGGCGGCGATGCCGACGATGTTGCGCTTCGCGACATCCGAGTCGAAACCGAACAGCAGATCGGGCGAGCACAGATGGAAGAAATGCAACGCATGCGATTGCAGTATCTGCCCGTAGTGCATCAGCCGCCGCACCTTCTCCGCCGTCGGCGTGAGCGTCGCACCGACGATCATGTCCATCGCCTTGCTTGCTGCGATATGGTGGCTCACCGGGCAGATGCCGCACAGCCGCTGCACCATCACCGGCGCTTCCCAGAAAGGCCGCCCCTGAATGAATTTCTCGAAACCGCGAAACTCGACGATATGCAGCCGTACCTGATGCACGTGGTCATTCTCGTCCAGCAGCAGTGTGACCTTGCCGTGCCCCTCGACACGCGACACCGGTTCGATCACGACGCGGCGCAGATTTTCCGGATGTTCAGCCGTTTCCAGTTCATTCATATCAAAACCCCTTTGCCACAGAGAACACAGAGGACACAGAGAGAAACCATGAATTTTTCTGTGTCCTCTGTGTTCTCTGCGGCTATATGCTTTTTAATCATATTTAATCAATCCATGTCCGAGTTCGGGCGTTTTGCCCGCGATCAGGTCGGTGAGAAATTTCCAGATGGCATCACCCGACGGCGGACAGCCGGGAATGAAGTAATCGATCTTCACCACTTCGTGCAGCGGATGCACCTTGTCCAGCGGCAGCGGCAGTTCCGGGTCGTTCGGGATATGGCCGTGCGCCAACCCCGGTTCGGTCAGATACACTTCGGTCAGGCAACTGCCCAGGTCGAGGTGGTTGCGCTGCGCGGGCAGGCCGCCGGTGATTGCGCACGAGCCGATGGCGATCAGTATCTTGCAATTCTTCCTGAATTCGTACAGCACATGCACGTTCTCCGCGTTGCAGATGCCGCCCTCGATAATGCCGATATCGCACGGGCCGCAATGCTTGATGTCGGTGAGCGGCGAACGATCGAATTCCACCAGCTCGAGCAGCGCAAGCAGCCGCTCGTCGATGTCGAGGAACGACATGTGGCAGCCGAAACAACCGGCCAGCGAGGTGGTGGCGATGCGCAGTTTCTTGCTCATGGGGTTCCTTCGCAGGCGGGGCAACTGCCCCCGGTATCTGGGGAGTGTGGGGCATCGGCCTGGCGCGGTGCGTCGTCGAGCGCCTGCGCGCTGATCGGGCGCTGGTCGTAGCGGCGCGCGCCGATCGGCACGCTGAAGCCGACGCGCTTGGGCAGGATCACCCCCACCGGGCAGACGTGCATCGCCTTGTCGGTCAGCGCGATGTCGGTATCTTTCAGCAAGCCCGTTTCGGAATTGACGATGAGGTGCTTGGTGATGCCGCGCCCGGACAATGCGAATACGTTCTTGCCGTCCACTTCGCTCGATGCGCGCACGCACAGCTCGCACAGGATGCAGCGGTTGAAGTCGAGCAGGATGTCGGGGTGCGATGCGTCCAGCGGGCGATCCGGGTACAGGTGGCGGAAGCCGGCGGTGTGCACTTCGAGGTCGTAACCCAATGCCTGCAACGTGCAGTTGCCGCTCTTTTCGCAAGACGGGCAGAAATGGTTGCCCTCGGCGAACAGCATCTGTACCAGCGTGCGGCGCAGGCCGTTCATTTCCTCGATGTTGCTTTCCACGTTGAGTCCGGCCTCGGCGGGCATGGTGCAGGAAGCGGCGGTGCGGCCGTTGATCTTGACCGTGCATACCTTGCAACTGCCATGCGGCTTGAATTCCGGGTGGTAGCACAGGTGCGGGATGTAATGCCCGCCAGCCAGCGCGGCCTGCATCACGGTCTGTCCCGGTTCGAAAGGAACGCTTGCGCCGTCGAGTTGGAAAGTATCGCTCATGTTTCCTCCGGTTTGAGGTGTGCTCCGGCATCATCGCGCCCGGTCATCTGGCGCGCCCGCGCCAGTGCGCCGTCGAGGTCGAAGGCCGGCTCGAAGTCCAGCGATTTCAGGCGGTTTTCATAAGCGGGGCGGAAATGCTTGAGCGTGTGCAGCACCGGGTTGCACGCGCTGCGCCCCAGCCCGCAGTGGGAACTGGTCTGCAACACTTTATCCAGATTTTCAATCTCGTTCAGGTCGTGGCGCGTGCCGTGCCCGGCGGCGATCTTGTCCATGGTCTGCTTCAGCATCGAGGTGCCGACGCGGCACGGCGTGCAGAAACCGCAGCTCTCGTGCGCGAAGAAATGCACGAAGTTGCGCGCCACCTCGAACAGGTCGCGGCTGTCGTCGAACACCATGAACGCCCCGGCGGTGGGCAGGTCTTCGAAGCCCAGTTTGCGGCCGAATTCGTTTTCCGCGATGCATATGCCGGAAGGGCCGCTGACCTGCACCGCGCGCGTATTCACCGCGCCGCAATCGTCGAGCACCTCACGCACCGATACGCCGAACGGATATTCGTAGATGCCGGGGCGCGGGCAATCGCCGGACACCGAGATCAGTTTGCTGCCGGAGGATTTCGCCGTGCCGATGGCGCGGAAATTCTCCGCGCCCATCTGTATTGCCAGCGCGGCGCTACAGAAGGTCTCGACGTTGTCCACAGCGGTCGGTTGCTGCATGTAGCCGTGCGTCACCGGGAACGGTGGTCGGCTGCGCGGCACACCACGCTTGCCCTCCAGCGATTCGATCAGCGCCGATTCCTCGCCGCAGATGTAGGCGCCGGCGCCTGTGTGGATGGCGATATCGAAGTCGAAGCCGGCCTGTCCGAGGATGTTTTTGCCCAGCATGTTGTTGTCGCGGCGGCGCTGCAGGATGGCGCGCAACGGTTCGAGCAGGTAGCGGTATTCGCCGCGCAGGTACAGGTAACCGTGTTGCGCGCCGACAGCCAGCGCGCACAGCGTCATGCCTTCGAATACCAGATCGGCCTGGCAGTTCAGCAGCACGCGATCCTTGAAGGTGCCGGGTTCGCCTTCGTCGGCGTTGCACACCACATGGCGCGCCGCACCCGGCGCATTGCGGCACGCTTCCCATTTCTGCCCGGTGGGGAAACCCGCCCCGCCGCGCCCGCGCAGGCCGGAATGCTTGACCGCTTCGACGATGCCTTTGCCACCCAGCGCCATGGCGGCGCGCAGTATGTCGCCCGGAGCGCTGGTGTTATCGAGCAGCGGGCCGCTGCGGCGGATGTTGTCTTCCACGAGAAAGAAGTCGGCGGGCCAGCCCGCCAGCGGCGTGTCGTTGCGGATCAGGTGGCCGATCTCCTGCACACGCTGGTGGGTCAGGCGCGTGATGGCGCGGCCATTGACCAGCATCGCCGGCCCCTGGTCGCACATGCCGGTGCAGGAGGTGGTGTTGATGCTGACCAGCCCGTCTTCCGAGACCTTGCCCGGTTGCAGCCACAACTGCTGGCACATCTTCTCCATCAGTGCCTGGCTGCCCAGCATGCGGTCGGTGATGTTGTCGGAGAATAGCACGCGGTATTCGCCGTTCGGCCGCAGATGCAGGAAAGAATAGAAACCGGCCACGCCCTCGATCCGCGCGCGCGGGATGCCGAGTCGTTGGGCAAGGTAGGTTAGCGCAGGCGGCGCGATCCATCCTTGCCGCTCCTGAGTCTCGCAAAGCATCTGCAGGAGACTGGCCGGGTTGTTGCCGTGGCGCGCAAGAAGCGCATCCAGAAAAACGTGCAGATCGCCAGTAGTTGTCATGAAGGCAAGACCGAGCTAAAGATCCAGTCGACAGCATACAACTTTTTTTGGGTGAAGGCGATTTTTTGAGAAGCCGGGGGGTGATTAACCGGCTATTACCGCTTCTGCTACCCGATATTTTCTAAGCGGTTGCCAACTTGCGCACCACATCGGCGATGCGCTGCGCGGATTGCTCGACCAGTGGCTGGTTCTCGCCTTCCACCATTACGCGCAGCAACGGCTCGGTGCCGGACGGGCGCAACAGCACGCGGCCTTTACCGTTCAACTGTTGTTCGACATCCGCCACCGCCGCCTTGACCTGATCGTGTCCGAGGCAATCGATGCCCTTGTTCACCCGCACGTTGATCAGCACTTGCGGATACATGTGCAAATCACCCGCCGCTTCCGCGAGAGTTTGTTGCCCGTTGGCGCGCAACGCATGCAGCACCTGCAATGCGGAGACAATGCCGTCGCCGGTGCTGTGTTTGTCGAGGCAGATAATGTGGCCGGAATTCTCGCCGCCAAGCTGCCAGCCTTGCTGTTGCAACAACTCCATCACGTAGCGGTCGCCCACTTTGGCGCGCTGAAAAGGAATGCCCAATTTTTGCATCGCGTGCTCGAACGCCAGATTGGTCATCAGCGTGCCGACCACGCCGCCGTGCAGCTTGCCTTGCGCCTGGCGGTGCCTGGCGATCACGTACAGCAACTGGTCGCCGTCGTAGAGTTGCCCGGAGCCATCCGCCATGATCAAACGGTCGCCGTCGCCGTCCAGCGCGATGCCGATGTCCGCCTTGTGCTCGACCACGGCCTTGCACAGATTGTCCGGCGCGGTCGCGCCATAGCCGTGATTGATGTTCTTGCCGTCCGGTTGCGCGCCGATGGCGATGACATCGGCGCCGAGTTCGTGGAACACGTGTGACGCAATATGGTAAGTCGCACCATGCGCGCTATCCACCACGATCTTCATGCCGCGCAAATCGAGCTCGGTTGGGAAAGTGCTCTTGCAGAATTCGATATAGCGGCCGGCCGCATCGTCGATGCGCTTGGCCTTGCCCAGCCCGTCCGATGAATTGGTTTGCATCGGCTCATCCAGCGCCGCCTCGATGGCGCGTTCGGTTTCATCCGGCAGCTTGGTGCCGTGCGCCGAAAAAAACTTGATGCCGTTATCCTCGAACGGATTGTGCGATGCGGAGATCACGATGCCCGCCTGCAAGCGCAACGCGCGGGTCAGGTAAGCCACGGCCGGGGTCGGCACCGGGCCGGCCAGATACACATCGATGCCCGCCGCGATCAAACCGGCTTCCAGCGCCGATTCGAGCATATAGCCGGAGATGCGCGTGTCCTTGCCGATCAGCACGCCGGTGCGCTCGCCGCGCATATCGCCGGAACCAGCCAGCACCTTGCCTGCCGCATAACCCAGATGCATCACGAACTGCGGCGTGATGGGATGTTCACCCACGCGCCCGCGTACGCCGTCGGTACCAAAATATTTTTTGCTCATGCTGCCCCCGAAGAAAACATACTGTCCGCAGATTACGCAGATTTACACAGATTCAGACCAATTGCCAAACGAAAATAATAGCCTTGATCTACATCTCATACATATCCAGCAAATAGTGATGTATTTTTTAAATCGGCGCAAATATGCGTAATCTGCGGACAAAAAATTCACTCTTTTACCGCCTGCCATATCTTCAGCGCATCCACCGTCGCGCGCACATCATGCACGCGCACGATGCTTGCGCCACGCTGCACCGCGAGCAATGCCGCCGCCACGCTGGCATGCACGCGATGTTCCACATCCTGCCCGGTCAGCGCACCCAGCATGGACTTGCGCGATAGCCCCGCCAATACCGGCACGCCCAAGTCGGCCAGTTTTTCCAGCCCGCGCAGCAAGGCGAGATTATGCTCCAGCGTTTTGCCAAAGCAAAAGCCCGGATCGACCACGATGCGTTCGCGCCCGATTCCTGACGCTTCGGCAGCGGCGATACGCCCGCGCAAAAACTCGCAGACCTCAGCCACGACATCCTGATAATTGGGCTGCGCCTGCATGGTCGGCGGGTTGCCTTGCTTGTGCATCAGGCACACGGCGACATTGGCGGCGGAAACGCTACCCATCGTGGCGGCATCCTGCAACGCGTTAATGTCGTTGACCATCTGCACACCGGCTGCAATAGCTGCCTGCATCACCTCGGGCTTGCAGGTATCTATCGAGATCGGCACAGGCGCGCCGCGCAAGCTTTCGATGATCGGCAGCACGCGATCCAGCTCTTCCTGAACGCCGACCGGCTGTGCGCCGGGGCGGGTGGACTCGCCGCCGATGTCGATTATGCCTGCGCCTTCGGCGATGAGTTGTTGCGCATGAGCGACGGCAGCAGCACGCTGCAAATGCTGCCCGCCGTCGGAGAAGGAATCGGGCGTAACATTGACGATGCCCATCACCAGAGGGCGGGAGAGATCGAGCCGGAATTTGCCGCAGTGGAGGAGCATGAAACAGCCGCTAGCCGCTAGTCGTTAGCAACTAGCGGCTAACGACTAGCGACTATTTTTCAGGTTTCCTGCGCTGGCTGCGTAGGTGTTGCGGCCGGAGCGGCCGGGGCTGAATCTTGCGGTTGCGGTGCCTGAGTGCTTTGGCTCGGTTTGGGCGGACGCGGCGGGTTGCCGGCCATGATGTCGTTGAGTTGGTCGGAATCAAGGGTTTCCCATTCCAGCAGGGCTGCGGCCATAGCCTCGATCTTGTCGCGATTCTCTTCGATCAGGCGGCGTGCCAGCGCATACTGCTGGTCGATGATGCGGCGAATCTCGGCATCCACCTGCTGCATGGTCGCTTCGGAAATATTCTTGTGCGTGGTCACCGAGCGCCCCAGAAATACTTCACCCTCGTTTTCGCCATACACCATAGTCCCGAGCGCATCCGACATGCCCCACTGGGTTACCATGCGCCGCGCCATGTCGGTGGCACGCTCGAAATCGTTGGAAGCGCCGGTGGTCATCTGGTGCATGAAAATCTCTTCGGCGATACGGCCGCCGAACAGCACCGCGATGGTGTCGAGGATGCGCACCTTGTCCATGCTGTAGCGGTCTTCCGTCGGCAGCTGCATGGTCAGGCCCAGCGCGCGTCCGCGCGGGATGATGGTCACCTTGTGCACCGGGTCGGTCTTGGGCAGCAGCTTGGCCACTACCGCATGGCCGGACTCGTGGTAGGCGGTGTTGCGCCGTTCTTCCTCGGGCATCACCATGGAGCGGCGTTCCGCGCCCATCATGATCTTGTCTTTGGCTGACTCAAAATCATTCATGTCGACGAAACGCTTGCCGCGCCGTGCCGCAAACAACGCCGCTTCATTAACCAGATTCGCCAGATCCGCACCGGACATGCCCGGCGTGCCGCGCGCCAGGATGTCGGCCTTCACATCGGAAGACACCGGCACCTTGCGCATATGCACCATCAGAATTTGTTCGCGTCCGCGAATGTCCGGCAACGGCACCACTACCTGGCGATCGAAACGCCCGGGGCGCAACAGCGCCGGGTCGAGCACGTCGGGGCGGTTGGTCGCGGCGATCACGATCACCCCGCTGGCGCCCTCGAAGCCGTCCATCTCCACCAGCAGCGCGTTCAGTGTCTGCTCGCGCTCGTCGTTGCCGCCGCCGAGTCCTGCGCCGCGCTGGCGGCCTACCGCATCGATTTCGTCGATGAACACGATACACGGGGAATGCTTCTTGGCCTGTTCGAACATGTCGCGCACGCGTGCCGCGCCGACGCCGACAAACATTTCCACAAAGTCGGAACCGGAGATCGAGAAGAACGGCACCTTGGCTTCGCCGGCAATCGCCTTGGCCAGCAGCGTCTTGCCGGTACCGGGGCTGCCCACCAGCAGCACACCGCGCGGAATGCGTCCGCCGAGATTCTGAAATTTGGTCGGATCGCGCAGGAAGTCCACCAGTTCGGACACTTCTTCCTTGGCCTCATCGCAGCCCGCCACATCGGCAAAGGTGAAACGCTCCTTGTTTTCGTCCAGCATGCGCGCGCGCGACTTGCCGAACGAGAATGCGCCGCCCTTGCCGCCGCCCTGCATCTGGCGCATGAAGAATATCCATACGCCGATCAGCAAGACCATCGGAAACCATGAAACGAAAATATTCATCAGGACGGACTGTTCTTCTTCCGGCTTGGCCTCGATGATCACGCCGTTTTTCAACAGGTCGGAAACCATCCACAAGTCGCTCGGCGCATAGCTGGTAATGTGCTTGCCATCGGTGGTCGTCGCCTTCAGGGTGCGGCCCTCGATAGTCACTCTGGAAATGTGGCCTTGCTTCACTTCATCGAGGAATTGCGAATAGTCGAGCTGCGCGTGCGGGGCCTGTTGCTGGCGCGTGTTGAATTGATTGAAAACAGCCATCAGCACCAAGGCTACGGCCAGCCAAATCGCAATACTTTTAAACATGTTATTCAAAATAGCTCCTTAAGCGGCAACATCGCAGTTGCCGTGCTGGGTCATTATGCCTGATTACTCAAGTTTTTTGGTGCCCAAAAGATACAACTCGCTGCTCCGGTCGCGCGATGCCTTCGGCTTGCGCGTGACCACTCTGGCGAAGCGGCTGCGCATCATCTTGTAAAAAGCCTCAAACCCCTCACCCTGAAACACTTTAACCAGGAAACTGCCCTGCGGTTTCAGGTGTTCGAGTGCAAATTCCATAGCCAGTTCCGCGAGGTGCATGGCACGAGCCTGATCAGCCGAGCTAACCCCACAAATATTGGGGGACATATCGGAAATTACAAGGTCGACCGGCTTGCCTTGCAGTAAATTCTCCAGCTGCCTTAGCGCCTCATCGTCGCGGAAATCACCCTGGATAAAATCCACCCCGGCCAACGGGTCCAGCGGCAACAAATCCAGCGCGATCACTTTTCCGCCGCGCCCCACCTTGGCTGCCGCCACCTGCGACCAGCCGCCCGGCGTCGCCCCCAGGTCCACCATCACCGTGCCGGGCTTGAGCAAGTGGTCTTTGGCATCGATTTCCAGCAGTTTGTAGGCGGCGCGCGAGCGATACCCCTCCTTCTGCGCGAGCTTCACGAAAGGGTCGTTGATATGCTCGCGCATCCATTGTTTGCTGGTCTTGGAAGGTTTCATCGTATTTAAGGCCCCCGTACAACTACTGCGCTTGCTGATGTTGTGCAGAGACCTTCATTCAGTTTAAATGGAATAACTACATTTTCTGCTTAAATGGAATAACTACATTTTCTGCGATTCTAGCAACAACCTGATAGAATTCGCGCCTTAATTTGGAAGGCCAATCAATATGTTATCTCTTACCGTATCCGAACGCCTCGCCCTGAAGGGGCGCGCCCACGCTTTAAATCCGACGGTGACGATAGGCAATGCAGGTTTGACCGAGCCGGTATTAAAGGAGATCGCGGCGAGCCTGAAAATCCATGAACTCATCAAAATCAAGGTCATGGCGGAACGCCCGCAGCGCGAAGCCATCCTGGCGGAAATATGCACCCAGTTGAACGCTGCACCGGTGCAGCATATCGGCAAAATCCTCGTGGTTTACCAGCCGAACCCTGAAGCGCACCAGATCGAAATCAAGAAAATGCCGCGTCACAAGGGCAAAAAACCGCTGACAAAAAAGCAACTGGGCAGCCGAAGCTAGAAAATCAAAACCAGTTGTCCGCAGATTACGCAGATTACACAGATTCAAACAAACCCTCTTGTCGGGTTTTATTGATTTTAATCTGCGTGAATCTGCGTAATCTGCGGACAAACTTGCCTTTTAGATGTACTGCACTTCCACCACCTCGTATTCCCGCACCCCGCCAGGCGTCTGCACTTCGGCGATGTCGCCGCTGAGTTTGCCGATCAGGGCGCGCGCAATCGGCGAGCTGATGGAAATCTTGCGTTTCCTGATATCCGCCTCGTCATCGCCGACGATCTGATAGGTGACGACATCGCCGCTATTGACATCTTCCAGTATCACGGTCGAGCCGAACACGCAGCGACCATCCGCGTTGAGCGTCTTGGGATCGATGACCTGTGCGCTGCCCAGCTTGCCTTCCAGCTCGACGATGCGTCCCTCGACAAATGATTGGCGCTCTTTTGCGGCATCGTATTCGGCATTTTCGGACAAGTCACCCTGCGCGCGCGCTTCGGAGATGGCGTTAATCACCGCCGGACGTTCTACCGTCTTCAGTTGATGCAACTCATTGCGCAACAATTCCGCGCCGATGACAGTCAATGGGATTTTGCTCATGCCGGAACTCTCTTAGTCGTTAGTTATTAGTCGTTAGTTGATGTTATCGCGGAGCCTGTCCCGAGCGTAGTCGATGGGCGTTAGTTGTTTTGCGACTAGCGACTAGTAGCCAGCCGTTTATGCAGCGTCTGCACGTCATACACCTGCAATTCGGCAAGGTGCTGCATCCCGGCACAGGCGGCGCGCGCTCCGGCCAGTGTGGTGTAATAAGTGACGCGCCCCTGCAGCGCGGCATTGCGGATGGAATATGAATCGCGCATCACGCTCGGTTTGCTGTCCACGGTATTGATGATGAGATTAACTTCACCATTCTTGATCATGTCCACGATATGCGGGCGGCCTTCCGCGACCTTGTTCACCACGGTCACCGCGACACCCGCCGCACCGATCACGGTTGCCGTGCCGCGCGTCGCCAGGACAGTAAAGCCGAGTTGCGTCAGCGAGCGGGCCACTTCCACCACGCCCGGTTTGTCCGCTTCACGCACGCTGATAAATACATTGCCCTCTTTCGGCAATTTTACGCTGGCAGCCAGTTGCGATTTCACAAAAGCCTCGGCGAAGGTTTCGCCGACACCCATCACCTCGCCGGTGGATTTCATTTCCGGGCCGAGAATCGTGTCCACGCCGGGGAATTTGATGAACGGGAACACCGCTTCCTTGACCGAGTAGTAAGGCGGGATCACTTCCCCGGTAATGCCTTGCTGCGCCAGGCTTTGTCCGACCATGCAGCGCGCCGCAATTTTTGCCAGCGGCATGCCGGTCGCCTTGGATACGAAAGGCACGGTGCGCGAGGCGCGCGGATTCACTTCCAGCACATACACGGTGCCGGCCTGTATCGCGAATTGCACGTTCATCAGCCCGACCACATTGAGCGCCTTGGCCATCGCCACGGTCTGGCGGCGCAATTCGTTTTGCAATTCTTCCGACAGGCTGAACGGCGGCAACGAACAGGCCGAGTCGCCGGAATGCACACCGGCCTGCTCGACGTGTTCCATGATGCCGCCGATGATCACCTGCTTGCCATCGGATACCGCATCTACGTCCACTTCAATCGCGTCGTTGAGGAAGCGGTCGAGCAGGATCGGCATGCGCTCCGGGTAAGTCTTGGACATCTCTTCCGCGTCGCGCATGTAGCGTTCCAGATCGGTTTGCGCGTGGATGATTTCCATTGCCCGCCCGCCCAGCACATTGCTCGGCCTCGCCACCAGCGGATAACCTATTTCTGCGGCTCCGGTGAGCCCGTCCGCCACGCTACGTGCGGTGCGGTTGGGCGGCTGTTTCAATTCCAGCCGGTGCAGCATCTGCTGGAAGCGCGCGCGGTCTTCCGCGCAGTCGATCATGTCCGGCGTGGTGCCGATGATCGGCACGCCGTTCTTCTCCAGGCCATGTGCCAGCTTGAGCGGGGTCTGGCCGCCGTACTGCACGATCACGCCGATGGGTTTCTCCACCGCCACAACTTCCAGCACATCTTCCAGCGTCAGCGGCTCGAAATACAGGCGATCCGAAGTGTCGTAGTCGGTCGAGACAGTTTCGGGATTGCAGTTGACCATGATGGTCTCGTAGCCGTCCTCGCGCATAGCCAGCGCGGCATGCACGCAACAGTAGTCGAACTCGATGCCCTGTCCGATGCGGTTCGGCCCGCCGCCCAGCACCATGATTTTTTTGTTGTTAGTGGGTTGCGACTCGCACTCTTCCTCATAGGTGGAATACATGTAAGCCGTGTCGGTGGCGAACTCGGCGGCGCAGGTGTCCACGCGCTTGAACACCGGGCGCACGCCGAGCGCGTGGCGGTAGGCACGCAACGCGGCCTCATCGGTATCCAGCAAAACCGCCAGGCGCGCATCGGCAAAGCCGTTGCGTTTCAGTGTGCGCAATTCATTCGCGCTCAGGCTTTCCAGGGTGCGGTCGGCCAGCGCTTTTTCCTGGCGGATCAGGTCTTCGATTTGCACCAGGAACCACGGGTCGATCTTGCTCAGCGCGAACACTTCGGCCACGCTCATGCCGAAGCCGAACGCATCGGACACCGCCCAGATGCGCTCCGGCCCCGGGCTGCCGAGTTCGGCGCAGATCGCTTCGCGGTCATGGTATTTCTGATCCAGCCCGTGCACGCCGACTTCCAGCCCGCGCAACGCCTTCTGGAACGATTCCTGGAAGGTGCGGCCGATCGCCATCACTTCGCCCACCGATTTCATCTGGGTGGTCAGGCGGTCATTGGCCTGCGGAAATTTCTCGAACGCGAAACGCGGAATCTTGGTGACCACGTAATCGATGCTCGGCTCGAACGAGGCGGGGGTCGCGCCGCCGGTGATGTCGTTCTTCAGTTCGTCGAGCGTGTAGCCGACCGCCAGCTTGGCCGCCACCTTGGCGATCGGGAAGCCGGTCGCCTTGGAGGCCAGCGCGGAGGAACGCGACACGCGCGGGTTCATCTCGATCACCACCATGCGCCCGTCATCCGGGTTGATGGCGAACTGCACGTTGGAGCCGCCGGTATCCACGCCGATTTCGCGCAGCACCGCCAGCGACGCGTTGCGCATGATCTGGTATTCCTTGTCGGTCAGCGTCTGTGCCGGGGCCACGGTGATCGAGTCGCCGGTATGCACGCCCATCGGGTCGAGATTTTCGATCGAACAGATGATGATGCAATTGTCGTTGCGGTCGCGCACCACTTCCATCTCGAACTCTTTCCAGCCGAGCAGCGATTCCTCGATCAGCAGTTCCTTGGTCGGCGAGGCCTCCAGCCCGCGCTCGCAAATCTCGACAAATTCTTCGCGGTTGTAAGCGATACCGCCACCGGAGCCGCCCATCGTGAAGGACGGGCGAATGACGGTCGGGAAGCCCATCACCTGCTGCACCTGCAACGCCTCCTCCATGCTGTGCGCGATCGCGGAACGCGCCGAGGCCAGCCCGATGCGCGTCATTGCCTGCTTGAATTTTTCGCGATCCTCGGCCATGTCGATGGCCTCGCGCGATGCGCCGATCATCTCGACGCCGTATTTTTCCAGCACGCCGTGCTTGGCCAGATCCAGCGCGCAGTTCAGCGCGGTCTGCCCGCCCATGGTCGGCAGGATCGCGTCCGGCTTTTCCTTGGCGATGATTTTTTCCACCATCTTCCAGGTGATCGGCTCGATGTAAGTCGCATCCGCCATTTCCGGGTCGGTCATGATGGTGGCCGGATTCGAGTTCACCAGGATGACGCGATAGCCTTCTTCCTTGAGCGCCTTGCACGCCTGCGCACCGGAATAGTCGAACTCGCACGCCTGCCCGATGACGATGGGGCCTGCACCGATGATGAGGATGGATTTTAGGTCAGTTCTTTTAGGCATTTGTTTTTAGGGGCTAGAGGCTAGGTGGATAGGGGCTGAAAGGCTTTCCTGATCCCCAGTCTCTAATCCCTAGCCCCTGCTTTCTTCATCAAATCAATAAATTTATCGAACAAGTAATCCACGTCATGCGGCCCCGGACTCGCCTCGGGGTGTCCCTGGAAACAGAACGCCGGTTTGTCGGTCAACTCGAAACCCTGCAATGTGCCGTCGAACAGCGAGATGTGGGTGACGCGCGCATTTTTCGGCAGCGTTGCCGCATCCACCGCAAAGCCGTGGTTCTGGCTGGTGATCATCACGCGTTTGCTCTGCATGTCCTGTACCGGATGGTTTGCGCCGCGATGGCCGAACTTCATCTTCACCGACTTCGCGCCAGCCGCCAGCCCCATGATCTGGTGGCCGAGGCAGATGCCGAACAGCGGCACGCCAACCTCGATAAACTTCTGCGTCGCGTTGATCGCGTAAGCGCACGGCTCGGGATCGCCCGGGCCGTTGGACAGGAATACGCCATCCGGTTTCAGCGCCAGCACGTCGGCAGCAGCCGTCTTGGCGGGCACCACGGTAATTTTGCAGCCGCGTCCGGCCAGCATGCGCAGAATGTTGCGCTTCACGCCGAAGTCGTACGCCACCACATGAAATTTCGTCTCGGCCACATCGCGGTAACCGGTACCCAGCTCCCACTCGCGTTGCGTCCAGTCGTATTGTTTGTCGCTTGTCACCACCTGCGCCAGATCCATGCCGGACAACCCGGCAAAACCGCGCGCCGCCGCGAGTGCCGCCGCTTCATCCGTGCCGGTGGCGATGCAGCCGTTCTGCGCACCCTTCTCGCGCAGGATGCGCGTCAGCTTGCGCGTATCGATCCCGGCAATCGCCACGACATTGTTGGCTTTCAGGTAATCCGGCAACGATTGCGTGCTGCGGAAGTTGCTCACTGCCATGGAAAGATCGCGTATCACCAGACCGCTGGCAAACACCTGGCGCGACTCCACGTCCTCGGTGTTCACCCCGACGTTGCCGATGTGCGGATAGGTCAGCGTGACGATTTGCTTGCAGTAGGATGGGTCGGTGAGGATTTCCTGGTAACCGGTCATCGAGGTATTGAATACCACCTCGCCGGTGCTGCTGCCGGAAGCGCCGATGGCAACGCCCCGAAATACCGTACCATCGGCAAGCACGAGAATGGCAGGGTTCGATTGCGGCACCAGAATACTCCCAAAGCAGTTTACATAAAGAAGCGGGACGAACCGTATGTTCATCCCGCTTTGAATTAGCGTGCATTATAGCGGATTAGAGGTGTGGTATCAAACCGGATCGGCAACCGTGTTGGTTCCCTTCAGTCCGGTAGCATGTGGCGCGCGTTGCAGGCGATTGCCTTGGGGTATTGTCCGTTTGCGCTATCGCAAAATTGATGGAATTTCAGCGTTGGGCAATAGGTTTTCGTGAGGCTCAGGCCACGACCCGGTTTCTGCCGCTTTGTTTGGCATGGTAGAGATTTTCATCCGCCGTTTTTAACATCATATCCAGATTTTCCAGCAAATGGTGGCTACCGCCGATGCTGACCGTGAACGCAATATTCGCTGCGCAGCAAGGCACTGTTTCCCGCTCGATATGCAGGCGGAAAGCTTCCAGCCGTTCATGTGTGATCTTTATATCTTCATCGGCAATCAGCAAGGCGAATTCTTCCCCGCCTATACGCGCGATCAGGTCATTTTTAAAATAAGCACTCAGCTGTGCCGCAAGATGTTTTAATACCTGATCGCCGCAATCGTGGCCGTAATCGTCGTTCACCTTTTTGAAGTGATCCACGTCAATCATGGCGATAAACAGATCGGAACCGCTACTCTTTGCTTGATCGTAGAGGTTATAGCCTTCGTCAAAAAAGAAGCGCCGGTTATACATGCCGGTCAGATAATCGCGGTTGGCGATATTCTGGATGGATTCCACCATTTCCAGCATTTCCAGATTCTGGGTCACGCGGCAAATCAATTCTTCATACGAGTAGGGCTTGGCAATAAAATCATTTGCGCCGTTTTTCAAAAACTGCGCGGAAATATTTCCGCCTGCCTCGCCCGATACGCCGATGATGGCCAGTTGATCCTTACCCATTCGTTTGCGCGCTTCCAGAACGAATGAAAACCCGTTCATCTTCGGCATGTTGTAATCCACCAGGACCAGCTTGATGTCCGGGTGCTGTTCGAGCATTTCGACCGCCTCGTAGCCGTCCTTTGCGATGAGCACATTCAGGCCTTGTACGCTCAGCATGTGTTTGAGCACGGCGCGCGCGCTCAATGAATCGTCCGCAACCAGCACTTTGATGCTGATGTTTTTGTGTATCCGTCCGACCAGATGGACGACATATTCGTACGAATTGATCCCTTCCTTGAGCACGTAATCGACGACCCCCTTCTTGGTTACCATGCTGCGTAACTCTTCGCCGAAAGCGCCGGTCAGGGCGATAGCCGGGACGCGATATTCATTGACCAGATCAATCACTTCGCCATAAGGCGCATCGGGTAAATTCAAGTCGCATACTGCGGCAATGAATGCGGAGCCGTGGGTTTCGAGCAGTTGCCGGGCTTCGTTCAAGCTTGCCGCGATCATTACCTCGCATTTCCATTCTTCGCGCAGCATGGCCTCAGCCATTTGCGCCAAGGCACGCTGGTCTTCGATCAGCAGCACCGGGCGGTCGATCTGGTATGTTTGCGACTTGTGTATGACACGTGCACCATGCCTGAATTTTGTAGTTTTCATATTTGCCATTTTTCTTGAAGGTCATCTCGTGCCGTTGTGCAGGTGGCACGACTCTAGGTGACGGGTAAGGGGGTGTCAAGGGTATGAGCAATGGCCGCTTCACATAACGGCTGGTAACGTTAAAATGGGTTGACAACAGAACGGACGTTCTTTATTATGCAAAGAACGTTCGTTCTGCACAGGTGATGCCATGACTGATTTCGATACTCCCGCACCCGATTCCAATCCCAAGGATGCTGAATATTTAGCCAAGCTGCAAGACTACTACGCCGACTGGAAAAGCATCCCATCCTACGCTTCGCTGTGCGAGGTATTCGGCATCGCCTCCAAGTCATGGGTTAAAGCGATTCTGGACCGGCTTGGCAAAGCGGGTTTCATCGAGCGCACGCCTGATGGTGTATGGGTTCCAACACACCAGTTCTTCGCCCGCCCTTTTGCCGAATCGGCCGTTCAGGCGGGGATGCCGGTATCGGTGACGGCAACCCAGGGCGAGTATTTTGTCATCGACGAGATGCTGATTGACACCCCGTCCCTGACCACGATGATCCAAGTCAAGGGGGACTCGATGATCGACGCGGGCATCCATGATGGCGACATTGCCGTGGTGGAAAAACGCAACTTGGCCAATGTCGGCGACATCGTGGTGGCGATAGTCGATAACGATTTCACCCTCAAGACACTGGGCAAGGAAGGCGGCAAGTTCATCCTGCGCCCGGCCAACCCGGCCTACCCGGTCATTCGTCCGCAGGGTTCACTGGAAATCTTCGGTGTGCTGGTCGGGTTGATCCGCAAATACCGGAAATAGCGCCATGCACCAGACCGCACTCAATCTCGGGCAGCGTGCCAGCTTTTCAGCTTTGCTATCCCTGACGCGCCCGAACAAGGAGCTGTTCCAGCGCCATCGGGCCTTGTTGTGCCGTGCCGTTCCGGCAGGCATCCCTTCACCCGCCGACGACCATGTCGAGCATCGGCTGAGTCTTGACGAGCACCTGATTCAACACAAGGAATCCACCTTCTTCATGCGCGTATCGGGAGATTCGATGCGCGGCCTGGGTATCTTCAACGGGGATTTGCTGGTCGTGGACCGTTCCGTGCCGGCAACCAGCGGCAGTGTGGTCATCGCAGTCGTGGATGGCGAATTCACGGTCAAGCAGTTGTTGCATACTCAACAGGGCCGAGTATTGCGCGCGGCCCATCCATCCTACCCCGACGTGACCATCAGGCCGGAGCAGGATTTTTCGATCTGGGGTGTGGTGCAATGGAACGTGCACAAGGTATGAAGGGAGCGCCTGAGTCTTGTCGCCATCAGCTCTTTAACGCAATATTTAATGCTTCGAGGGCTTTTATTGCCTCGGCACTACCTTGATCCGCTGCCAGCCGATACCACTTCAAGGCCTCGGTGTAATTCTGAGGAATACCCTCTCCATGCTCATACATCATCCCGAGCGAGAGTTGCGCCAGGACATTACCTTTGCCTGCTGCCAGCCGGTACCACTTCAAAGCCTCCGTGTAATTCTGGGGAACGCCATCGCCTTGAATATGCATCAACCCAAGACAGAGCTGTGCTTCAACAATACCCTGTTCTGCTGCCGGCTTAAACCATTTGGCAGCCTCTCTGTAATCTTGAGGAGCACCCTCTCCTTGCCCATACATCAACCCGAGGGCATATTGCGCCAAAGCATTACCCTGTTCTGCCGCCAGTTGATACCATTTCAAAGCTTCTGCGTAATCCTGGGGAACACCTTCTCCTTGCCAATACATCAAACCGAGTTGGTATAGCGCCGATTCATCGCGCTGCTCTGCTGCCAGCCTGAACCACTTCAAGGCCTCCGTGTAATCCTGTGAGGTGCCTTCTCCTTGCGCATACATCAACCCAAGGTTGAATTGTGCTGAAACGTTGTCCTGTTCTGCGGCCAGCCGGGTCCATTTCAAAGCCTCTGCGTAATCCTGTGGAACACCCTCTCCTTGCGCATACATACATCCGATGCTCAATTGTGCCGCAGCATTACCTTGCTCTGCCGCCAGCCGGTACCACTTGGAGGCTTCCGTGTAATCCTGGGGAACATCCCGGCCGAGGTAATACATCGCCCCAAGATCGTTTTGCGCAACAGCATTGCCCTGTTCCGCCGCCAGTTTCAACCACTTCAAGGCCTCACCGTCATCCTGTGGAACGCCTTCTCCCAGACCATACATTTTCCCGAGGATACATTGCGCCCTGGCATTGCCCTGTGCTGCGGCCAGCCGAACCCATTTCTCGACCTCTTTATAATCCTGGGGAACACCTATCCCCGCGTAATACAACCATCCAAGGCTGGTTTGGGCCGAATCATCACCTTGGTCTGCTGCCAGCCGATACCATTTCAAGGCCGCTGCGTAATCTTGGGGGACACCTTCTCCCTGCTCGGACATCACGCCAAGCGAGAATTGCGCTTTGGCATTGCCTTGCTCTGCCAGGGACGCAAATAATTTCGCGGCTTCTGCATAATCACCCGCATCGTAGGCACGTTGCGCATCCGACAACAGATCGGCTGTTGTTTGTTTGGTTAGCTGGTTTATTTTAGTTCTCCTCGATTCTTCTATCGCACTTCAGACGCAGCCTGCTGCGCCCTTCTAACCTTCACTCGCGCCGCTGCCTGTTGCGGCATCCGTTTTGCGTTCGGCTTGAGATTGGGGGGCGATTTTAGCAGCGCGTAGCTTCAAAGTGTTAGTTAAAACGCCACTTGTCAGCCGGCCAGATTTCCAGAAAGCGGTCGGTCAACTCCAATGTAACCGGCCTGTGCGGCCTTTTTGCACAGGCTCGGTTGACCGCCGGGTTGGGCTGCATCTAACCATCGGTCAAGCGGAGGTGGCCTTCTGCAGGTTTTGACAGGTTGCGGCAATGGTTTCGGTTTTTCCGGCCGGGATTGCCGCCGCCAAATCGATCAGCGCAGTGGTGATAGCAATCGCCTTCTTTACGTCAGCGATATTCCGGAAGGCATCGGTGGCCTCCTTTGTCGCACCAAGCAACCCGGTCAAACTGACTTGACCCTCATCAATGACAACTCCTGCGGCGTGGGTCGGAAGGTGTGCCACGGTATTTTTGAGCGTCACATACATTTGTCCGAGGCTGCCGCTGTCGGCAGGCGCTAAATCATGCCATTTTTCATACAAATAATCCCCTATAGCTTTTGCTGCTTCACGAAATACCGTGGCGAGGTTCTGAGCATCTTGATCGTTGAACTTCATTGTCTACTCCATTTAAATTGGTTTATTTTGGCCAACGGGTCGATTATCTTGCCTGCCGAAACAATGAGCAGCAGGAATCCATTCGGGCACTGAAGAGATAATAATATAAAACGGCAGGATGGTTGCATCATTATGCTTTGACCGGAGACCAGAAATGCTGGCGGAGGGCTATATTTGACGGTGAATTGAACTGATCGCCGCATAGCCGATCCCGGCGATGTGCGGCTCGACACATACCGGATGTTCGATTTTATTTGCAGCGGAAATTCATTTGTGAAGCTAAAAACGCTGTCCGCTCTTTAACATTGCCTTGAAGCGGCCTAAAGTTCTGTCGATACTTGTCGATAATCGCATAACTTGGCGACTATTAGGAGCGATCATGAGAGGGCAGTTTAGTACGAAGGGGCACATATATTCTGCTTCCAGCAATCGTTATTTTCGAGATAAAGCCGAAATAACACTGAAGGAGTTTTATAGAGCATTTTCCAAGTGGCTCCGAACGCTATAAAACGATCAAGCTCTTGCAGTTAACCACCGGCGGCTATTGTATTACCCTTCTGGAAGCCGTCATCTGGGTTTTCTATTCAGGTAATTTGCTCAGATCACCCGCAAGCGGCTACTGGAATTTAACGGTCTTTAAAATCAGAGCAAGTCCTTCCCGGATGGCTCAAGCAGAAAGGCACAACGGGCTAGCAGCGCGTGAGCTAGAGGGTTGCGATGGCGGTAATAAACCCAGGTATCGACCAGTTCGCAGCCCAGTTCTTTCTTGAAGTGATAGCTGGTTTCGCCTAACTCGATCTCCTTTAGCCCTCGGCGGACGCAAGTGTCCATAGCGCGCAGGCACAAGGCAAAATACAATTCATGCTCCCGGCTTACTGTGTAGTCCATACCCAAATACTTGCCCACTACCCTGTCCCCTTTGGGCAGCAGTTGGACAAATCCTACCAGCCGGTCTTGCAGGAATGCGAGGATGTAAATGCTCAGTGCCGATGTGCCGGAGAAGTATGCCGGGGACAGGCAGCCGAACCGGATTGGAGATTGGCTGCGGGTGTTCAGGTAGAGTTGGTGCACCCGCTCCAGGTGCTCGCCGGGCAAGCCATCATGCTCTTCAAAGCGCAGTGCCGCCGAAGCCTTGAGCTTGCGGGTAAGATCGTTGCGCTTCTTGTGCCCGTGCAAGGTGCTCCAGAAATCTCCTTCAAGATGCAGCACCGCCACCGGTAACCCGGCTACGCGAACGAAGCCGGGCGCCGGAAGGTCATATCCGAAACCCTTGAAGGCAACGACAGGCGCTTTCGCGCTTAAGGCGGCGAATGCGCTACCCAGCAGCTCTGCGCCGACCTGCCCGTCGATGCGCCCGAAGGCAACTGTCGGGTGCCCGATACAGGCAATGCGCAGGCTTAGTCCGCCGAGAAGCCGCTTGAGCCAACCTTCTGCCAGCATGGTGTTGAGCTTGAAGTCCGTGATGAAATAAGGAATGGCCGCTATGCGGACGCCGGCCCGGTGCGCAACCAAGTATCTGAAGGTGAATCCCGGCATGGCATGCCGGGTTGTCTGGTAGAACTCTCCACTTTCCGGCCACTCATCGAGAAAATTTTTCGGGGCTTCGTCAGTATCGGTCAGTTGCAGCGGGATATTGTCCGCCGCAATTGCCGAAACCACATGCGTACTGCCCGGATTTACGCGCCGCATATCTGTCTATCCAGTATGGTGGCACATTAAAGAAACTGCACGCAGCAATGTTTCAGGCTTCAATAAAACGGGAAGCGGTCGGCGCTTGGCCATGCGTCACCAAAATGATTTAAGAACTTCATTCATTCGATTCAGGCAACGCACCTGATCGGCTGAGGGCTTCTCGCCATTTCGCCTGATTGGCTGGGTAGCGGCCTTGTCTGAATACACGGCGTACCATTCCCCATAGTCATAGTTACGGTCAACTTTGAGTTGGACTATTTTGTGCTCTTTACCCGGCTGGAGGGTGAGAGCATCGCTTCCATAACCATCCACTCTTTTTGCCCCGGCCACCAAAAAAATGTCGCTGCTGCTCACATTCTTGAAAATGACTTCATTTGGCGGATCACCGATTTCAGCTACAACCTTGAGAGCCCCTTTTACGTTTTTGCCGCAATCCAGCGCTACAACAGAACCTTTCCCGATCTTTTCTGTTTCACTGGAATCGGGAGCCGGTTGCGGGATGAGCGGTTTTCCTCCGGTCGTAGCGGCTGCATTGTCGCTGTTTCCCGTATTCGTCTCACGCGCCTGATGGCCCGCCTCTTTCTGCTGGCGTTTGATCTCTTGCGGCTGAAGTTTCTCGGCCGGATGTTGTTTTTGCCCGACTTGGGCCACTTGTGCCGCCTCCTTCAACGGATCGGTTTTTTGTTGGTTTTGTGTTCGCGCAGATCCTTGGGCTGCCCCTTGTGTTGGGGGCAATTGGTCACCTGCATTTTTCTGCGGAGGAGGCGTCTCGCTTGATGGCGATGCGCCCGATACTTTCATGCACCTGAAGCTTGCGCTTTCGACGGCTTCCCACATTTTATTTTGCATATCCACCGGGACAAAATCTTTACGGCAAACGCCTGCGAATAACCCTTGTGGAGTATCGGACGTGGAATAGCCGGTGGTACCGCTTTGGCCGGGTGCCAGATCCATTGCACTCGCACGGAACCCCGGGGATGCTGTCTTTGGCCTGAAGGTAATGTGGATCGCATCGGAACAGACATTCCGGTATCCATACCAGTTATAAGGCTTGGGTGTGAGGAAACTCTGGGCGCAACTGTCGAGCGCTCCTCCGGGCTCATAGGGAGCGCCGGAGTTGTTTCTGCCACCGGTTGAATTGGCTGGTGCAGTTGTCGTTGCAGGTATGGTTGCTGCGGCCGTATCTTTGGCGTGAACCGGAAGCGGGATGAATGCCAGTACCATCAAGATAATTTGCAATATCTTCACTTTGAGCTTCCCTCGGTTTTGCGACTTTCTGCGGGTAAGTTTTATGCTACCAGCTTTTCATCCTGTAGAGTGATGAGCCAGCCATTCAGAGGATGATGCTGAAGCTTCCCTTTGGGCGCTGCCCCGAGCTTTGTCCATTGCAAGGGAATAGTCAGGTAAAGAAAAACCTGCTATGCGTTTATTCATGCCGGCTCGAAGGGTTTTGAGACTACCTGACTGTTTTTGGTGGTGATAGGTGGATTTGAACCACCGACCTCAGCGTTATGAGTGCTGCGCTCTAACCACCTGAGCTATATCACCGCGAAGAGCGCGGCATTCTCCAGATTCCGCCCTGTCTTGTCAATGCGTACAGGGTATCTTTTTCAACTCGCTCCCGGCAAAATTCTTCTGCATTTCGGCCAGCCCGGTTCCGGTTGCGGCATCCAATCCGTTCAGCACGAATATGGTTGCCTTGAGTTTGCTGGCGCGTTCGCCGACCTGCGCGCTACGCACTCCCCTGGTGCGCAAATCGTCAAAAAAGTTTTGCGCCGCTTCTTGCGTTTTGAATACGCCGAGCGAGACGGCATTCTGCCAGGGCCCCGCTTCCGATACCACGAAATGTTCCTTGACCCCGCGCGCCTTGAGTTGGGCGAGTTTTTTGGCCAGCGCCGCCTTGTCCTTGATTGGCGGGATATACACCCAATAACCTATGTTGTATTCGATTTGACGCTGGCTTAATTTATCGCCGAGTTGCAACGCGGACAAAGCCGCCGTGGCCCGTGCCAAATCCGCGCCGGAGAAATCTCCCCATTCGAGGCACTGGGTATCCGTTTTTACCGTAACCTGCATCGGTTTGGCCGCAGGCTGTGCCGGTTCGGCCACAGGCGTTGCGACGGGGGCGGATACGGGTGTTGCGACCGGGGCGGATGCGGGCAGTGTTGCGACGGGACTGCTTTGCGGCATATTCAACAAGCTGATTTTTTCCTCATGCAGCGCAGGTTGTGCTTGCACCGCTTGCTCGTCGGCGGTCAGCCGGTCTCCCCATTGCATCACCGCGAAGAAAATTATATTCGCCGACAATAAAATCCAGAACAATGTCTTCATCATGCGCCCGCTTCCTGTGCGATTAACAACAATCCTTGCAGCACCGGATTATCCACCATCTGCAGCGGCAGGTTAAGGCGCTCTTGTAATTGTGCGGCTGCGCCGCCGCTCAACAGCACGGGTGCATTATTGCCAAGCAGCGCGTGCTGTCGTTCTATCGCGCCGCAACTGGCTTGTAGCGCGCCGCTATACAGCGCATCGGCGGTATTCAACGGGAGCGGAACATATTTTCCTTGCCCCGGCTGCAATTGGGCCGTTGCGTCGCACAAACTGCGCTGCATCAGTTCCACGCCGGGCAGAATCAATCCGCCGAGAAATTCCCCGTGCCCGGACAGCGTATCTATCGTGGTTGCCGTGCCGCAGCCCACCACCAGACATTCACCGCGCACCCGATGCCATGCCGCAATCAACGCAGCCCACCGGTCGCTGCCCAGCTGGGCTGCGCTGGAATAGCCGTTGCGGACACCGCACTGTTCCTTTTGCGCAACGACAAATTCGGGCGGGTGGCCGGTGCCGATATTGCGGATATGCTGCGCGACCTCTTCCCCGGCGACATTGCTCGCAAAGATTCTTATGTTTTGCGGATCTGCGCCGCGCCTGTCGAAACAGGCGGCAAAGAACTGCGCCAAGCCGCTGGCCTGTTCGACAGGGAAATGGCCGCTGTCCAGCCAGTTACATTCATCCGTCAAGGCCCATTTGATGCGCGTATTGCCCGCGTCGATCAGCAGATTCACGCCGTTCTCCCCAATTCTCCGGAATTGAAATGCCGCACACCCTGCGTGGTCTCCAGGCACAGCTCCCCGATATCGCTGACTCCGCGCGCGATTCCGCTTACCGCCGAACCATCCGCCATGCGCAACTGCACCGGCTTGCCGCGGTGGATGTGATATCGCTCCCATTCGGCGCGCGATGCCGCGAAGCCGCCCTGCGCAAATTCCCGCAGCACGCACGCCAATTCCCGCAGTACGGCGGCCAGCAACTGGTTGCGCGTGGGCATATTTACGCACACTTCATCCAGCGCGCTGGCGGGCTGGTCGATCTGCCGCGTCAACTTGGGCGGCAGGGCGCAGTTCAGGCCGATGCCGATCACCACCGTGCTCGGCCCGAGCATATCGCCCTGTGTTTCGATAAGCACGCCGCCCAGTTTGCCCTGCTGGGTCAGGATGTCGTTCGGCCATTTAAGCAGCACACCCTGCGCGCCGGATTGCTCCAACGCGCGCGCAATGGCCACACCCACCGCGAGGCTCAAGCCGGACAGCGCGTTCAGTCCGCAATCGAAGCGCCACAGCAGGGAAAACGTCAGTGTGCCGCCCAGGGCGGAATGCCAGGTGCGTCCTATCCGCCCGCGCCCGGCGGTTTGCAATTCCACCGCCAGCACGCTGCCGCTGGAAACATCTCCGGCTTCCAGCCGGGCGCGCTGCAACAGCAGGGTATTGCTGGAAGCGGCTTGCGGCATTATCTCGATGTCGAATTGCCCGGCTTCCCGGTTCAGGTGGCGCAATATTTCATCCCGTTCCAGGCGCTGCCACGGCCGCGCCAAGCGATAGCCGCGCCCGCGTATCCGTTGCAGTTCCACGCCGTAGCCCGCAACATCGGCCAGCGAGTTGAATACGCTGGCGCGCGACACGCCAAGCCGGCCTGCCAGAGTCTCGCCGGAATGGAATGCGCCATCCGCCAGCAAATGCAGCAACTGCCAGGTGCGCGGGTGGATTATTTTTTCCACAGAGGTGTCTTCCAAATTGCCCCTGCCACTCCCCACCCCCAGCTCTCTGGCAGTAATGTCATTGCGGCATCTCTTCATCCGGATGCGGCGGCACGTCGAGAAAGCGCAGGATTTCATCGCGCCGGTTCATTGCATCCTGATAGCCGAGATCGATCAACGCGCGGCAGAAACTTCCCTCGGATAAAAGGTAGCTTATCAGTGTCGCACCGCTCCGGTGCGCTGCCCCGATCAGGCGCAGCAACAGGCGTATCGTCCAGGGAAATTCCGCCACGTAGCGCTCGGCAATCTTATCGATGGGCTGGCTGGGCTTGATTACTAGCACATCGACTCTTGTGAAATCGGCGCGCTTGCTCATCTCTTCCGGCATCATCGCAACCAGATTGTTGATCCGCTGTACCCGTTCCAGATCCACTTCCATGCTGTCGAGGAACAGGCTGTCCAGCGCATGTCCGGCAACTTGCGCCAGCGACGGATATTCGCCGATATCGCTGCGGCTGGGATGTTCGGCGGTCTCATTGGAGGTGACGCCGATGATCATCAAACGTGTTGCGCCCAGATGCAGGGCGGAGCTGATCGGCGCGATCTGGCGCATCGAACCATCGCCAAAGTATTCGCGGTTGATCTGGGTTGCCGGAAAGAAAAACGGCAGCGCCGACGATGCCAGCAGATGCTTGTTCTCGATCTGCGTGGGAATGCCGACACGCCGTGCGCGCCGCCACGGAGCAATCCCGCTTGCACCCTGGTAAAACGCAACCGACTGCCCGGAGCCGTAGCCCGATGCGGTAATGCACAGCGCATGCAACAGCCCGGCATCTATGCTGTCCTGGATTTTTTCGCAGGGCATTATTTCATCAAGCAATTCCACCAGCGGAGAATTGTCGAGCAGCGATATTTTCCTGAACTTGTTGATCTTGATCCCCAGACCACTCAGGATGATTCCGGTCAGCCACAATATGGTGTTGCTGAATACGCCAAGCGCATCGGTACGATAAATTTGATTTGCGTGAAAATTCTTCCAGATGTTGTTGAGGTAGCGCACTCCCTTGCGAAAATTCTGCGCGTTCACCGCAAGCGTCGCGGCATTGAGCGCGCCAGCCGACGTCCCGCAAATTACCGGAAAAGGATTGCGCGCATTGCGCGGCAGCAGTTCGGCAATCGCCTTGAGCACGCCGACCTGGTAAGCCGCGCGCGCGCCGCCGCCGGTGAGTATCAGCCCTGCGCGCTGTTCCATTTTCACCCTACCATTCCTGATCTACCATTCTTGGCCTACTCGACCTCGGCTCGCACCGATTCCAGCGCGTCTTTCAGCGTTTCTTCGGGCAGGGCATTCAGGGTTTCAGACAGCATTTCCGCCGCAGCCACCACCGCTTCCGGCAAATTTTCGGCATCGGTATTCGCCACCAGCACTGCAGCAGCGCCGACCACTTTCAGCAATCTTGCGCGCTCATTCATCAGCATCTCTATTTCCTTGCTGAGCATTGCGACTTCCTGTTTGTTCATTTGATTCTCCTTGAGCTAATTTGCATTCCGGCAGATGCCGGTTAATCGGTTGCGCAGCTTCGCGCAATTGCCGGCAGGGTTTTTTGTTGAATGCAAATAGCGCGGTGATTATAGCGCAGCGGCATCTGGCTGCTATAAAATCCCCCAATGCGCCTGACGAATGGCTGGCAAGACAATATTTATGGGGCTGAATTTCCAGCTAAATCTACGATGAAGCCAACAATGAAGCGCGGCATTCTATTAGTGTCTGCGGTACTCCTGTCGCTCACCTCATGCAGCAGCGTCTCGACCCGGAGCGTCGTTTCGGCCGCCGCCAGCGGCAGCCCCGAGGCGGCTGCGCGCGCGCTACTCAAACGCAAGCAGCTCGCCTATATGCGTAATCCCATGCAGCTTGCCAATGACCTGAAGAGCGTGCAGCGCGATTTCGAACGGTTGATGGACGTGCTGCGCGGCAACGCCGGCAAAAAATGGGGCAAGAAGGAAACACGGCTGCCCGACCGCACCAACTACGTCAAATACACGCAGGGTTATCTGAGCCGCGCCATCGTGGATTTCGATCACGGCGAGATCACCGTCGAAACGCTGGACGAAAAAAATCCCGACAGCAGCCTGAAGGATGCCATCGTCACCACGCTGCTCACCCCCGACGACCCGCGCGCGGTCGACCTGTTCTCGGACAGCTCGATCAAACTGACCGGCGAACGCAACCCCTATCTGCTGGATCTGGTGCTGGACGATAAAGGGCGTGCCATCGCCACACCGGAGCAGGCCGAGCGTTTTGCCGCAGGCCTGGTCGGCCATGCGCAAAGCCGCAGCGTAAGCACCGATGCGGGCGGCAAGCAGGCGCGCTTCGTCCGGTTCAACATGGTCAGCAATTTCTCCAACAAGCAGGCGGAAAAATATCGCCCGCTGGTGGAAAAATTCGCCAAGGTCTACAGCATCAGCCCGAGCCTGGTATTCGCCATCATGCGCACCGAGAGCAACTTCAACCCGTTCGCGGTCAGCTCGGCACCCGCCTACGGCCTGATGCAACTGGTTCCCAGCAGCGGCGGGCGCGATGCCTATAAACGCGCCAAGGGCTCGAACGAGATACCCAGCAAACAATACCTGTTCAATGCGGAAAACAACATCGAGCTGGGCGCGGCGTATTTGAGCGTGCTGGCTTTCGACGAGCTGGATGAGGTGACCGACCCGGCATCGCGCGAATACTGCGTCATTTCCGCCTACAACACCGGCCCGAGCAACGTGCTGCGCGCTTTTTCCGGATCGGCGAAACAGCATGACGCCGCCATCGCCGCCATCAACGGCATGGCCGCACCCGCCGTATACAGCCATCTGCGCGAGCATCTACCCTATGCCGAAACGCGCCAGTACCTGCAAAAAGTGGTGGGGTTCCGGAAGCAGTTTGTTTCGGTTAACTGAGAATCGGCTCTCACCGGAGGCACCGGCCGTTCACCGCCAGTACGCCGGGGTTTTACATTACAATCGCGCCCATGTCTGAATTCTACGCTTTGGTTCCTGCCGCCGGTTTCGGCGCGCGCATGGGGCATGAGTTGCCCAAACAGTATCTGCCGCTGGCCGGGCAGCCGATGATTTTTCACGCGCTGAAAACGTTGTGTGCCTGTCCGGAAATTACCACGGTGTTCGTGGTGCTGGCTCCCGATGACACGCTGTTTCACAGTTACGACTGGACGCGCTTCGGCGACAAGTTGCAGCCGCTGTATTGCGGCGGGGAGCGGCGCGCGGAAAGCGTGTTGAACGGTTTGCTGGCTTCCGAGCTGGAGCCGGACGACTGGGTGCTGGTGCACGATGCGGCACGCCCGTGCCTGACGCAGGCGCATCTGGCCAAGCTGATCGGCGCATTGCGCGATGACGCGGTGGGCGGCATCCTTGCCGTGCCGCTGGCGGACACGCTGAAGCGCGCCGACGCGGATGGACGCATCCTGCGCACCGAGAGCCGCGAACAGTTGTGGCAGGCGCAGACCCCGCAGATGTTCCGCGCCGGGTTGCTGGCACAGGCGCTGCAACAGTGCAACGACGTCACGGACGAAGCTTCGGCGGTCGAGGCGCTGGGCTTGAAGCCGAAACTGGTATTGAGCGAATCGAGTAATTTCAAGGTGACTTATCCGCAGGATTTATTGCTGGCGGAGTTGCTGCTGAAAAAATGACAGGAGAAAAACCTTTTATCCGCAGATTACGCAGATTTTACAGATTGAATTTTGGGGTAGCTGTGAGCATAACGGTCAAAGGGATAAATGGGTTTAATCTGCGTCCATCTGTGTAATCTGCGGACGGGTGTTTTTGATAAAGGTGTGAAATATGCGTATAGGGCAAGGCTTTGACGTTCACCAACTGGTAGCAGGGCGTAAGCTGATCATCGGCGGCGTGGAGATACCCCATGACAAGGGGCTGCTCGGCCATTCCGATGCCGACGTGTTGCTGCACGCAATCTGCGATGCGCTGCTCGGCGCGGCGGCGCTGGGCGACATCGGCCGGCATTTCGCCGATACCGACACCAAATTCAAGGATATCGATAGCCGCATCCTGCTGCGCGAGGTGCTGCATCTGGTGCGCGAGCAGGGCTTTCGCGTCGGCAATGTGGATGCCACCATCATCGCGCAGACACCCAAAATGGCGCCGCATATTCCCCAGATGGTGGCGCATATCGCCGCCGACCTGCGCGTCGAGAAAAATGCCGTCAATGTGAAGGCGACCACCACAGAACAACTGGGATTCAGCGGGCGCGGCGAGGGGATCGCGGCGCAGGCGGTGGTGTTGCTACTGCCGGATAATTGATGCGCGTTCTTGCTTTAGAGACCTCCACCGAATATTGCTCGGTCGCATTGTGGCAGGACGGCGCGGTCGTGGAGCATTGCGAGCTGGCCGGGCAGAAGCATTCCGAAATGCTGATAGCGATGCTGGATAAGCTGCTCAAGGATGCGGGTCTCGGCATCAAAGACATGGACGGCATCGCGTTCGGTATGGGGCCGGGTTCGTTTACCGGAGTGCGCATCGCGTGTGGGGCGACGCAGGGCTTGGCGTTCGGCGCGAGTCTGCCGGTGGCGGGTATATGTACCCTGCAAGCCTTGGCGGAGGCTTCCGGCAAGCCGCGCGTGATTGCCGCACTGGACGCGCGCATGGGCGAGATTTACCACGCCGCGTATGAAAAACAGGATGGTGTCTGGGCAACAGCGAGCGCGCCGTGTTTATGCAAACCGGAACATGTGCCGACGGTTTCGGGCGCTGGCTGGTTCGGCGCAGGCAGCGGTTTTGCCATGTACGGCGCGGAGTTGAGCGGGCGATATGCCGGGCAACTGCAGGGCGCGGATGGCGCCGCCATACCGCAGGCTGCGGCGATAGCCGTGCTTGGCGCGGCACAATTCGCGCAGGGTCTCGGCAAGGATGCGGCGGAGGCGTTGCCGCTGTACCTGCGCGACAAGGTGGCGCTGAAGACCTCCGAGCGTGAAAAACGCTGATGCGCGCGATGACGCAGGCCGATGTGGATGCGGTGCTCGCCATCGAGCAGGCGGTGCAAAGATTTCCGTGGACGCGCGGCAATTTTGCCGATGCGCTGGACAGCGGTTATATGTGCAGCGTGCATGAAGAGGGCGGCGAGATACGCGGCTATGCGGTCATGATGCCGGCGGCGGACGAGGCAGAACTGCTCAACATCGGCGTGGCGGCGGCACAGCAGCGCAAGGGATTGGGGCGTGCGATACTGTCAGAGATGCTGGATGCGGCGCGCGCAAAGCAATTGCGGCGCGTGTTCCTCGAAGTGCGCCCGTCCAACATGGCCGCGATTGCGTTGTACCGCAGCGCGGGGTTCCGCGAGATCGGTGTGCGGCGCGGTTATTACCGGAATGCGGGCAGCAGCGAGGATGCGCTGATGATGGCATGCGATTTATCGCCCCTCTCCCGCGAGCGTGAGAGGGGTGGGGGAGAGGGGTAGTGGATAGAAACGAAGCGGTATTGCGTGAACTGAACCTGTACCCGCAATGGGTGCGGCGGAATCCGCCTGCGCCGGTTGTGGCGGAGCAGTCTGTGCCGGTTACGGCAGAGGTTGAAGCGATTGCTCCGGCTGCTGCCGTTGCACCGGTATCCGGAATCGGTAACCTCGGCTGGGCGGAACTCAAGCAACAAGTGCGCGATTGCACCGCCTGCAAGCTGCGCGCCGGTTGCACGCAGACGGTATTTGGCGTGGGCGACGAGCGGGCCGAGTGGCTGTTCGTCGGCGAAGGGCCGGGTGCGGACGAGGATGCGCAGGGCGAGCCGTTCGTCGGGCAGGCGGGCAAGCTGCTCGACAACATGCTGCTGGCGATCAAGCTCCGGCGCGGGAAAAATGTGTATATCGCCAACATCGTCAAATGCCGTCCGCCGGGCAACCGCACGCCCGAAGCGGACGAGATCGCGACCTGCCTGCCCTACCTGCAACGCCAGATCGAGTTGATCAAGCCCAAGCTCATCGTCGCGCTGGGCAAGACCGCCGCCACCGCACTGCTGGGGCGCGATGCGCCGCTGGGTTCGCTGCGCGGCGTATGGCACGACTACCGTGGCGTACCGCTGCTCGTCACCTATCACCCCGCCTATCTGTTGCGCAGCCCGATGGAGAAGGCCAAGGCGTGGCAGGATTTGTGTCTGGCAACGGAGGTGATGCAAAAAATACCGGATGCAACTCAAAAATTGTAGGGGCACGAGCAACTTTTGCTCGGATACCCGCGCGGCGCACCGTGTTCATACTTGCATCCTGTCAGATAAACACTGACAAAAAATTTCCCTATACCTTACGCTGCCGTCAGACAAACACCTATAGCACACTTAACGTGCAATGCGCTATTGTCACCTTGCGGGGGTTTTCCCGCTTTTTCAATACGGAGATAGTCACATGAAAACGGGTACAGTTAAATGGTTTAACGACGCAAAGGGTTTTGGTTTTGTCACCCCAGACGATGGCAGCGACGACTTGTTCGCACACTTTTCCGCAATCAACATGAGCGGTTTCAAATCACTCAAAGAAGGCCAAAAAGTTACCTTTGAAGTGACGCAAGGCCCCAAGGGCAAGCAGGCATCCAACATCCAGGCTCCTTGAGCGGTTCTTGATGCGGTAAAAAAGCCGGGGTGTCGCGCCCCCGGCAGCCATCTCCCCTTTTTTTCTGTGGAACAGAATTGGGGGCACGGAATGGTGAAAATCTGGATTCTTAGAAATGCCCATAAAACACCACGAGACTGCAAGATTTAAATTTAACCATGCGCGTCACTACCGGTGTCCTGCCCATGCCGACCGCGGGTACGGCGACGCTGCTGTTTGCCGAAAATGAACAATAGCCAGATACATCGCACTTCTCCTCTTTGGCCGATCGGTATTTTTTTACTATGCGTGTTTCTTATTGCCGTGGCGTGCTATGCGATGTTCGAGAAGATCAAGGCAAATGAAAAAAATGACACCAATAAAACATTGGTCAGCGTCGGTCAGCTAAAGACCCATCAGATTCAGTCGTACCTCGCGGAGCGCAGCAGTGATGCGGCTGTCATATCGAGCTTTTTAACGACCCCGTCGGCGCAACATTGGCTGGCGCACCAGGGTGGCAACGCACCGGCCATACTGAAGCATCTGATGGAATCTGTCATGGCAGCGTACCAATACAGAGGATTGTTGGCGCTTGATGCCGAAGCAAATATCCGTCTGAATACCGGCCGCAGCGGAATATTGACCGAAACCGGTAAAGCCATCGCACTGCACGCGATGCATGAACGCTCTCACCCTTTCTTTAAAATATATTTTGGCGATCCGGCTACCCCGGATGAACCGGTACTGGATACCTTTGTGCCGGTCATGAGTCCGGACGGGACGAGGGCTGTGGGCATGGTTGTGCTGCGCAGCGAGCCGAAGTTTCTGTTTCAATTGATCCAGACCTGGCCGGTAGAGAGCGAGACGGCAGAAACACTGCTCGTCACCAAAGACGGTAGCGATGTGCTGTTTCTCAATGAACTCCGTCACCAGAAAAATACCACACTCAAACTGCGCGTTCCGCTGAGCACCGACACCAGCTCACTGGCTTGGCCGGCCATATCAGCCGTCACCGGACATTTCGGGTTGCTTGAGGCCAATGATTACCGTGGTAAACGCATTACTGCCTACGCCATCGCTGTGCCGGACACACCCTGGAGCATGGTGGTCAAGATGGATATCGAAGAGGCCGTGGCGCACAGCCAAAGACTGCTGCGGGTCGCGATGATTATTGCTGCGATCCTTATTGTGTTCGCGGGGATGATTGTATGGCTGTGGTGGCGCAAAGACCAAACAGACCGGTTGGCGAACAAGCAATTGCAGGAAAGCGAAACCAGATACCGCCGCCTTCACGAGAGCATGATGGATGCCTTTGTCATGGTGGATATGTCTGGGCGGTTGCTGGATTTCAATAACACCTTTCTGGAAATGCTGGGATATTCCGCCGAGGAGCTGAAACGCATGACCTATATGGATTTGACCCCGGAGAAATGGCTTGAACTTTCTGCGGGCATTGTCAAAAACCAGATTATTCCCCACGGTCAATCAGAGGTGTACGAAAAGGAATTCATCCGCAAGAATGGGGCGACGTTGCCGGTGGAATTGAAAGTTTTTCTGCTTCGTGACGCAAACAACCAGCCCGAGGCGATGTGGGCCATCGTGCGCGACATCACCGAGCGCAAGCAGGCGGAAATATCGATGCGGCAGTTCGGCAGTTTGCTGCAAGGCTCGTTCAATGAAATCTACCTGTTCGATGCCGATTCGCTGCATTTTCTTCTGACCAGCGAAGGCGCGGAGAAAAACCTGGGTTACTCGGATGATGAGCTTAACCAGCTCACCTGTCTGGATATCAAGCCATCGTTCACACGGGAGAGCTTCGAGCAGCTGGTTGCCCCGCTGCGCAGCGGCGAACAACCATTGCTGCATTTCGAAACCGTTCACCGGCGCAAGGATGGCACGACTTACCCGGTGGAAGTGCGCCTGCAGCTCATACAGGGGGACTACCCTGCGTTTCTGGCAGTCATTCAGGATATCACCGAGCGCAAGCAGGCCGAGGCAAGGCTGCATAAATTAGCGGAAAAAATTGAAGACCTATACAACAACGCCCCCTGCGGTTACCACTCTCTGGACAAAGACGGCGTCATCCTCATAATCAACGAAACTGAACTCGCGTGGCTGGGCTATACGCGGGACGAGGTGATCGGGAAAATGAAGTTGACGGATATGCTTATGCCTGCGGGCATTCAAACCTTCCATGAAACTTTTCCGCAATTAAAGCGGCAGGGATTTATTCACGACGTTGAGCTCGAAATAATTCGCAAGGATGGCACGACATTTACCGGGCTTGTAAGCGCGACCGCCATTTATGACGCCAGCGGCAATTATGTGATGAGCCGGTCAACGGTTGCCGATATCACCGCGCGCAAACAGGCGGAACAGCGGCTGCATGATCTCGCCGCGCACCTGCAATCCGTGCGCGAGGAAGAAAAGACCGGCATCGCGCGCGAAATCCACGACGATCTGGGTGGCACGCTGACCGCCCTGAAAATGGAAACCTACTGGCTGAAAACTGAACTGTCGGCATGCAAGGATGCCGTGCCGCTTCTAAAGCGTATCGGGGAGATGTCGCAATTAATCGATAACGCGATGGGTGTCATGCGCAGCGTTATTACCGGCCTGCGCCCGACCATACTCGACGATCTCGGCCTGCTGGCGGCGCTCGAATGGCAAGCCGCGCAATTCCACAAGAGTACCGGCATCGAATGCCGGGTGAATTGTGTCTGCGCCACGGACGAAGACTGCGCGGAAGAGCTGGACAAGCCGCGCTCGATTGCGCTGTTCCGCATTGTTCAGGAAGCACTCACCAATGTGATGCGGCATTCCGGCGCATCCCGTGTGGAAATCGAATTTCACCGCAACGACGAAGAAGTGGTCATGTCGATCATCGACAATGGGTGCGGTATGGCGAAAAAGCGCGCCGTTACTTCAATACCCTATGGCATACTCGGCATGTGCGAGCGCGTCGATCAGTTGGGCGGCAAAATCAGCTTCAATACCCCGCCCGGTGGCGGGTTTAACGTGACGGTAATATTGCCGCTGCCGGCCAACGAAGAGGAGGAAACATGATTAGCATTCTGATCGCTGATGACCACGCCACCGTGCGCCAGGGACTGGCACTCATTCTGGAAAAAAACGGCGCGATGGAAGTTGTGGCGAGTTGTGCCAATGGCATCGATGCGCTGAATTGGCTGCGCGGAAACGACTGCGATGTGGTGCTGCTCGATATTTCCATGCCCGGCATGAACGGCATCGACATGCTCAAGCAGGTGCGCAAGGAAAAGCCGAAATTGCCGGTACTGATCCTCAGCGCCTATCCCGAAGACCAGTATGCCGTGCGCCTCATCAAGGCCGGTGCGGCCGGTTATCTGAACAAGGAATGTGCGCCGGAAGAGGTGGTGGCCGCGGTGCAAAGCGTGCTGAATGGGCATAGGTATATTACTCCGGCGGTGTCCGAAATGCTCGCCAGCGAAATTAGCTTGCCGAGCGGAAAGCTCGCGCATGAAACCCTGTCGAACCGCGAGTACCAGATTTTTATGCTGCTCGCATCCGCCAAAACTGTTGCGGAAATTGCCGATATTTTAAAATTGAGCGCTAAAACCGTCAGCACCTACCGCAGCCGTGTCCTGGAAAAAATGCACCTGCATAACAACGCAGAACTGATGCGCTACGCCGTCGATAATCAGATCTTGCCATAGCACTAAAATAGCCCTTCTGGCGACCTTGAATTATAGGGCGCCAATCGCTTCTCGCGCCGTGTTTTATGCGCTGTCAGATAAACACTGACAATAAATTTCCCTGCTTCCTACTCCATAATCAGGCAAACACCGATAGGCATTCCGTGCGCGATGGAATATTGTTCCGCCATAAATTTTTCCAGCCAAAGCAGTGTGATGAAGGCGTAGCCCCGGGATATATGCCGATTCTCGTAGCGGTTAATTTCAAGGAGGACATGATGGATATGACATGGACAGAACAATTGAGCGTCGGGAATGCGGTTATCGATTCCGATCATAAAAACCTGATTGGATTGGTAAATTACATAGCCTGTGTGGCTGAAGCAAGGGACAGTTTTGAATTGTCACGAGCGCTTAAACTGTTCAAGGGTTGCATGAACCATCATCAAGTAAATGAGGAGCAGTTCGCGCAGGCGCTCAATTTTCCTTTCGCCGCGCACAAGGTAGCGCATCAGAATATGGAGGCAGAAATTGATTTCACAGGGATTGATCTAACAAGGTACGAACATGAGAAAAACAGCATAGCGACCATATTTGTGATGGAGCACTACGCCCAATTCTTGTGGGATTGTTTGATCAAACACATCACCGAGGAAGACATGCCAATGAAAGCAGTGCTGCAAACCTATCCTTACGACTACAAGATTGATGAAACCGCATATATGCAGTTAGGCGTTGTCCGGGCCAATCAACCTCAAAGGAGAACAGCATGACACGAATCAGAAAAATATTAGGCAGAGCAGAAATAGGGCATATCAGCCACTGCGTCGCCAAGCTGGAAAATGACCACTATGCCGTCGGACAACTGACAGTCGGACAAATGGTAGAGGCGGGGGCTGAATTTGAAACCCTGAATGCAGCTTTCGACAACTGGGTAGTCACATTTCCTGAACACGATACCGGCATGGCTGGAATGCGGTCGTAGGTTGCACAAAGTATGCCTGAGCTTAGCCGAACGGCGTAGCGTGCCCAATCTACGTACCCATCGTTTGTTTCACTTCAAAGGAGAACGATCATGTGTAAACTTAAATTACTGGCTGTATTGCTGGCTTTCGGCTGCTATGTTCCGCTTGCGCTTGCCGACGAATATGCTTCACTTGCCGACGATGCTTCGGCCGCCATTTCCTCGCCGGTCGATGGCGCCAAACTGAGCCGGACGGAGCAAACCAAAATTGACTATGAAGTCATGCCCGGATCGAAAGGTGACCATTCACACCTTTACGTGGATGACAAGCAGGCAGCGGTGTTGCGCCCGTTAAAAGGCAGTCACACGCTGGCATCGCTGGCACCGGGCAAGCACGAAATTTGTATCAAGGTAGTCAACAAGGGACATACTCCGATCGGCGTGCAGCAATGCATCAAGGTCAGCGTGGAATAGCCGCGTGATGGACATGCAGGATCTGGGTTATGCCATAGTGCAGGTGGTGCATAATTTCGGCGCTGCCGCCGTTGTGGGCGGTGCCGCATTTATGCTGTACATGGCGCCGCAGCCCGCCCCGCTACAGCGCAAGTTTGCCTGGCTGATCGGGTTCGGCTGGGGCACGCAGGCCTTGAGCGGCATGGTGTTTGGGGCGATCAGCTACTATTACTATAGAAAATTTCCGGATATACATGACATCGCCATTGCCGCGCTGGCCGTTAAAATGCTGTGTGTTGTATCCGGGCTGTCCCTGGTTGCGTTGTATCTGTGCCATGCCGATGGCTGGGCCGACAGGCAACACCGCATCGCGTGGCAAATGCTGTTTGCGCTGGGCGCAACGGCACTGACCGCCGCCGCCTTTTTGCGCTGGTTTTCTTAATACACAAGCAAGGCTGTCGGGCGATTGATGGAGCCGCTGACAGAACTGCTAGCCGCTTCTCCCCTCATGTTTGGTGTCCTGTCAGACAAACACTGACAATAAACTTCCCCGCTCCCTACCCCATAATCAGGCAAACACCGATATGCGTTCCATGTGCGATGGAATATCGTTCCAACATTGGATTTGTATACAGTGCTGACACAACCAAGATGTTGCTCAATCCCAATGGCAGCCGAATTAATGGAGGGCGTGATGGGAATATTATGGACGGAACAGTTGAGTGTCGGAAACGCAATTATCGACTCGGACCACAAGGAATTAATCGCCATGATCAATGGCGCAGAGTACATGATCAAAAAAACGGACAGCTCTGCCCTGTCACTGGCATTTGACCACATCGAGCATTGGCTGCGCGTTCATTTTTCGAATGAGGAAATGATTGCGCAGGCGGTCAATTTTTCTTTTGCCAAGCATAAATTGAGACACGAAACCATGCTGAAAACGTTCCGTCTTATGAGAGGTGTGATAGAAGGCAAGAATGGTGCATGGGATAAAGATGGGGCAGAACATTATGCTGAATTTCTGAGCGATTGGTTAACCAATCACCTTGTCGATGAGGATATGCTGATGAAACCGGTATTGGAATCCTATCCATATGATTTCAGGCCGGCGTTACATCCGTAATATTGTGCGAATGCAGGCGAACCGGCGCAAGAGGGGGTAGACGTTTTATCGTGGAAGTTTCAGGAGCTTCACCGGGGTACCCGCACGGCGCACCGTGCCCCTACGAGCTATAATTCTGACCGAGTGCATTTAAGGCGCATCGGATCAAATCATGCAAAACCGGACTCGCGGTAAAACCAATCTTTTAATTGCCATCTCGGTGGCGCTAGTTATGCTGGCCAGCGTGTTGCTGTACATTCAGTATGGGCGCGCAAAACCCGTTATAAAAATCGGTGTGCTGCATTCGCTGACCGGCACGATGGCGGTCAGTGAAGCTCCGCTGGTGGATGCATTGCGGCTGGCGGTGGAAGAGGCGAACCAGTCGGGCGGAGTGAACGGCCGGCAGGTCGAAATGGTCGTGGCCGATTGCCGTTCCGATGCCGCATATTGCGCGCAGCAGGCGGACAAGCTTATCGTTCAGGATGGCGTGCAGGCATTGTTCGGTTGCTGGACATCCGATTGCCGCAAGGCGGTCAAAGCCGTCGTCGAGAGGCACCATCACCTGTTGTTCTATCCGCTGCAATATGAGGGTCTGGAGCAATCGCCCGACATCATTTACACCGGCGCGGCGCCCAACCAGCAAATCATCCCGATGGTGTTATGGGCGTTGCAGCATAAGGGCAAGCGTTTTTACCTGATCGGCTCGGATTACATTTTTCCGCGCACCGCGCACCTGATGGCCAAGGACGTGCTGCTCGCGCAAGGCGGACAGTTGCTGGGCGAGCGCTATGTGCCGCTGGGGGCAAGCGATATGGCGGCAGTCGCGAGGGAAATCGCCGCGCTGCACCCCGACTTTGTGTTGAACACGCTGAACGGCGACAGCAACCTGCACTTTTTCCGCGCGCTGCATGAGGCGGGCATCAATGCGGAAAAAACACCGGTGTTCTCCACCAGCGTCGCGGAGGTTGGGCTGGCGGCAATGGCGGCCGATCTGACGGCGGGGCATTATGCCGCGTGGAATTATTTTCAGAGCCTGGATAACGCCGAAAACAAGGCTTTTGTCGGGCGCTTCAAGCAGCGTTTCGGCAGGGATCGCGTGCTGGACGACCCGATGGAGGCATCCTATATCGGCGTAAAACTCTGGGTGAATACCGTTCGCAGCCTGGATACAACAAATCTGGCGCCGGTAAAAACTGTTCTTGCGCAACAAACCCTGCCCGCCCCCGAGGGGATCGTGGCGGTCGATCACGAGACCGGACATCTGTGGAAGGCGGTGTTTATCGGCAAGGCGCGCCCTGATGGGCAATTCGACATCGTCTGGAAATCCGCGCAATCGGTTCATCCCGCGCCGTTTCCGTTCTATCGCAGCCGGGCGGAATGGCTCGCCGTGCAGCAAACGTTGCCGGGAGTGCGGCGATGAGCCAGGATTTTGCGATGATCGGCAACTCGCTCACCTGGCGCTTTGTGCTTTGGTTCATCGTGGTCACGCTGCTGCCGCTGGCCTTGTTCGGCTTTCTGAGCTTGCGGCAAAGCGAAGCCGCGTTGCAGAATGAAATACAGAACAGGCTCACACGCCTGGCTGACAAAAAAACGCTGGAAATCAAAACCTATTTATTTGAGCGGGAACAGAATGCCAGGTTGTTGGCGCGCGGCAAGCTGGTGGAAGAAGCCATGTCCGGCTTGTCGGTCGCTTACTCGCGCCATGAGCCTGGTTCGGCGGAATACAACAGGGCGGCAAAACAATTCGACAGTTATTTCAAAGTCTACATCGACGGGGAATCGCTGTTCTATGACGTGTTCCTGATTACGCCGCAGGGTGAAATCATCTATTCCCAGCAGCATGAACCGGACTTCGGCACCAATCTGCTCAACGGCCCTTATCGCGATTCGCTGTTAGCCCAGGTGTTCCGCGAGTCGCGCATGACGCTGGAAAGCAGCATTTCCGATTTTGCGTTTTACGCGCCTTCCAGTACGCCCGCCGCCTTTGTTTCCGCACCGATTATCCGTGATGGCGCACTAAAAGGGGTGCTCGCATTCCAGCTTAATACCGAGCGTATTTATCAGGTGGCGAAAGATTCCATCGGGCTGGGTTTAACCGGGGAAACCGCACTCGCCAAGCTGATCGATTCCGAGCAGGCCATTTTTGTCGCGCCGCTCGATAGCGATCCGCAGGCGGCCTTCAGGCGCAAGATAAACCTCAAAACAGCAGCCATCCCGATGCGTAATGCCTTGCTGGGCGAGCGCGGCACCGGAATGGGGGTCGATTACAGGGGCAAGCGGGTGGTCGCCGCGTGGCGCTACCTGCCGGAATTGCAATGGGGGATGGTGGTCAAGATGGATGCGGATGAGGTTTTCGCGCCCCTGTACCAGCAACGGAAAATTCTTCTGGAAGCATTGCTGGCATTGGTGTTGTTTGCCGGAGCCGTGGCATTCTATTTTGGCCGCAGGCTGGTGGTGCCGCTCAAGAGCTTTGCCTCCACTGCTGACGAGATTGCCAAAGGCGACCTGGACAAGCGCGTCGATGAAACCCGTGCGGATGAAATCGGCGCGCTGGGGCGTGCGTTCAACCGCATGACCGGAAACCTGCAGGCGCTGTACCGCACGCTGGAAGACCGCGTCGAGGAGCGTACCCGCGAATTGAATGTGAGCAACGAGCAATTGCAGGAAGAAATTATCGAGCGCGAGCATATAGAGGCCGCCTTGCGCGACGGACAGGTTGAGTTGCAAAAAAATCAGAATTTGCTCAACGAAGCGCAGCGGCTGGGGCATTTGGGCAGCTGGGAGCTGAATTTGGTGAGCGGCGAGTTACGCTGGTCGGATGAGATATACCGGATATTCGAGCTCGACCCGGTGCGGTTCTCGCCCTCCTATGAGAATTTCCTGAACGTGATCCACCCCGATGACCGGGACAAGGTAAATCAGGCTTATACGCAGTCATTGGAGGATCGCCAGCCCTACGATATTGTGCATCGGTTGCGGCTCGCAGACGGGCGGATCAAATGGGTGCGTGAACACTGTGCCAGCGAGTTTGACGTTTCGGGCAAGCCGCTGCGCTCGGTGGGCGCGGTGCAAGATATTACCGAACAAAAGCTGGCGGAAGAGGCGTTGCGTATCGCGGCGGCCACCTTCGAGACGCATGAAGCCATTATGATTACCGATGCCAACGCGAATATCATCCGTGTCAATCAGGCGTTCCAGCACATCACCGGCTACAGCTCGGAAGAGGTGTTGGGCAAGAATCCGCGCATTCTCAACTCGGGTCGCCAGGACAAGACCTTTTATGCGACGATGTGGCAGCAGTTGCTGAATGACGGTTCGTGGACCGGCGAGATGTGGGACCGGCGCAAGGATGGGCGGGTTTATCCGAAGTGGTTGACCATTACCGCCGTAAAAAATGAACAGGGTAAAACGACCGAGTATGTCGCCATTTTCAGCGATATTACCGCGCGCAAAGAGGCCGAGGAGGAAATCCACAATCTGGCGTTTTATGACGCGCTGACCAATTTGCCCAACCGCCGGTTGCTGCTGGACCGGTTCCGTCTGGCGCTGTCAATGTCGGCACGCAGCCATCATTACGGCGCGGTGCTGTTTCTCGACATGGATAAGTTCAAGACGCTGAACGACACGCTGGGACACGATTATGGCGACCTGATGCTGATCGAGGTGGCAAAGCGCATCCAGTCCTGTGTGCGTGAAGTGGATACCGTGGCGCGGCTGGGCGGCGATGAGTTTGTGGTGTTGCTCGAAGAGGTCGATGCGGGTGCGGAAGAGGCTTCACAAAAAGTCGCACTGATTGCCGAAAAAGTACGTGCGGCGCTGGCCGTGCCTTATCGGCTCAAGGATTATGAGCATCACAGTTCGCCGAGCATCGGCGTCAGCCTGTATCGCGGCAATGTGGAATCGGTGGATATTTTGCTCAAACACGCCGACCTGGCGATGTATCAGGCGAAAGAATCGGGGCGCAATGCGGTGCGCTTTTTCGACCCGGCCATGCAGCATGCGGTGGAAACCCACGCCGCGCTGGAGGCGGATTTGCGCCGTGCCGTTCCCGGCCAACAACTGCGTTTGTATTACCAGATACAGGTGGACAGCGACCATCGTCCGTTGGGTGCAGAAGCGCTGGTGCGCTGGATGCATCCAAAGCGCGGCATGGTTTCGCCGGCGCAATTCATTTCCATTGCCGAAGAAAGTTCGCTGATTCTGGATATCGGGCATTGGGTGCTGGAAACCGCCTGCCGGCAGCTTGCGTTGTGGGGCAAGCGCGGGCAAACGCGCGACCTGGTTCTTGCAGTCAACGTCAGCGCGCAGCAATTCAGCAAGCACGACTTTGTGGAGAATATAGCCACGGTGATTCGTGCTCATCAGATTAACCCGGCGTGTTTGAAGCTGGAGTTGACCGAGAGTGTGGTGTTGGCCGACGTTGCCGATATTGTGGCAAAGATGCACGCACTGAAAGCGCTCGGCATCAAGTTATCCATGGACGATTTCGGCACCGGTTATTCATCGCTGTCCTACCTGAAGCAACTGCCGCTCGATCAACTCAAAATAGACCAGAGCTTCGTGCGCGATATTGCAACCGATACCAACGATGCGGTGATGGTGCAAACCATCATCGATATGGCGAAAAATTTCCGCCTCAACGTGATCGCCGAAGGCGTGGAGACCGAGGCGCAACTGGATTTTCTCAAGCGGAATGGCTGTATGGCGTATCAGGGCTATCTGTTCGGCAAGCCGGTGCCGATCGAGGAGTTTGAAGCGTTGCTGGGCGGGTTGTAGATGCCACGCCTTGCCCTATATAAATCCCTTGTCCTGGTCATGGCCATGGCGCTTGTACAGCGCGGCCATGATGCCGGACAGCAGCAGGCCGAATACCACGATGATGAGGTAGATGCTGAACTCCAGTTTCTGCATCACGGCATATAGCCCCAGCATGGCGAAGATGCTCAGGTTTTCGTTGAAATTCTGCACCGCGATGGAACGCCCCGCGCCCATCAGCATATGGCCGCGATGTTGCAGCAGCGCGTTCATCGGTACGACAAAGTAACCGCCCATCGCGCCTATCGCGATCAGCAGCAGGATCGCCAGCAGACTGTTGGTCACCGGGATCATCATCAGCACGGCGATGCCCATCGCGATGCCGACCGGCAGCACCTTTACCGAATGCTCCAGCTTGACGAACTTCGCCGCCAGCACCGCGCCGATGGCGATGCCGATGGCCACCCAGGCGGTCAGTTTGGCGGCTGCGCCGATGTCGTAATTCAGGGCGATGGCCGACCAGCCAAGCACCAGCAGGCGCAACGTGGCTCCCGCACCCCAGAACAAGGTGGTTACCGCCAGCGAAACCTGCCCGAGCGGGTCCTTCCACAGCAGTTTGAAGCAGTGCCAGAAATCTTTGACCATGAAAATGGGGCTGCTGCTGAGCGGCTTGTGGTCAATGATTACGCGCGGGATGTAAAGGTTGAAAATTGCGGCGGCAATGTAGATCAGCACGATAATGGAGATGGCCAGTTCCGGTAGCGTATCGATGCCGGTGTCTATCAGCGGCACGTCCCACCATTGCAGCATGGGGTTGGCGATACCCGGAGTAATGAGGATGCCGCCTACCAGTGCGCCGAGCACGATGGCGGCGACGGTCAAACCTTCCATCCAGCTATTTGCCTTGACCAGCAGGTTGAAGGAAAGATATTCGGTGAGGATGCCGTACTTGGCGGGCGAATAGGCCGCCGCGCCCAGACCAACCAGGCAATATGCGGCCAGCGGATGAACGCCGACCAGCATGGTGATGCAGCCGACCAGTTTGATGAGGTTGCTGAGGAACATCACGCGCCCCTTGGGCAGCGAGTCGGCGAATGCGCCGACGAAAGGCGCCAGCACGATGTATGACACGATGAAGCCCTGTTGCAATACCGGCGTGTGCCAGTCCGGCGAATTTAAATCCTTGAGCAGGGCAATCGCGGCAAACAGCAGGGCATTGTCGGCGAGCGCGGAGAGGAACTGCGCCGCGAGGATGATGTAGAAACCGAAATTCATTAAAAAAGGGGTAATTTTTCGCAGCCCGTTTTATATCACGAAAGCACAGCCCCTGCTATCATTCGCGCCTATCAAATATTCTTGCATCAAGACAACTTTCATGCATCGCCCCATACAAGCCCGTATCAACCTGGGCGCGCTGGAGAGCAACCTCCGGGTGGCGCGCCGCACCACCTCCGCCCGTCTCATGTCCATTATCAAGGCGAATGGCTATGGGCACGGCATGTTGCGCGTCGCCGAAGTGCTGTCTGCGTCGGACGGTTTTGCGCTGCTGGATATCCAGGATGCGGTGCAATTGCGCGAAGCCGGCTTTCGCCAGGAAATTTTGCTGCTGGAAGGATTCTTCGGCGCGGAAGACCTGGCGCTGGTTGCCGAATATCATTTGGCCTGCGTGATCCACAGCGCCGGGCAGATCGCTGCACTGGATGCATATCCGAAAAACGGGTCACTCGATGTCTGGCTCAAGGTCAACAGCGGTATGAACCGCCTTGGTTTCGCGCCAAACGAAGTGGCGCAGGCGATGGAACAACTGCGCCGCCATCGTGCCGTGCGCGAAATTACCCTGATGACGCATTTCGCCAATGCCGACGAGGAACGCGGCGTGGCCGAACCGCTCGCCTTGTTCAACGGTATTGCTGCACCCTACCGCGTGGCGCGTTCGCTCGCCAATTCTGCCGCGCTGTTGCGTTACCCCGAAACTCACGGCGACTGGGTGCGCCCCGGCGTCATGCTGTACGGTGCGTCGCCGTTTGCCCCAGGTGGCGGAGAAGGGCTAAGCGCGCAGCAACTCGGGCTGCAACCGGCGATGACCCTGAGCAGCCGCATCATCGCCGTGCAGGAGTTGCGTGCCGGTGACGAGGTCGGTTACGGCGCGCTGTTTCGCGCCGAACATTCGATGCGCATCGGCATCGTCGCCTGCGGCTATGCCGACGGCTACCCGCGCCACGCGCCGAACGGCACGCCGATTCTGGTGGACGGGCAACGTGCGCAAACACTGGGTAGAGTCTCAATGGACATGCTGTATGCGGATTTGAGCAAATTGCCGCAAGCCGGGGTCGGTAGCGCCGTCACATTGTGGGGCGACGGCCTGCCGATCGAGGAAGTGGCGCGTGCGGCTGGAACGATCAGCTATGAATTGATGTGCGCACTGACCGCGCGTGTGCCGGTTGTGGTTTAAGAATCATAAAATCAGCCACAGAGAACACAGAGTTCACAGAGGAAAACAATTGATTGCCGTAAACATTGGGTTCACCCACAAAGAGATCAAAAACATATGTTGTATCTGTTTTATCTCTGTGACTTGAATTGTATTTTTTAGAATAAATGGAGAAGAAATATGTTGGGTATCATTGGCGGTAGCGGCGTTTACAATATTGAGGGGTTGCAGAACACCCGCTGGGTCAAGGCCGTATCTTCATTCGGCGAACCGTCGGACGAGGTGCTGGTCGGCGAACTGCCAATTGACGGATTAACGCGGCAATCCATCGCGTTTCTGCCGCGCCACGGCAGGGGACATCGCCTCCCGCCGTCGGAGATCAACTTCCGCGCCAACATCGACGCGCTCAAGCGCCTCGGCGTGACCGACATTGTCTCGGTGAGCGCGGTGGGGTCGCTGCATGAAAGCCTCGCGCCGGGCATGTTCGTCATCGTCGACCAGTTCATCGACCGCACCTTCGCACGCGAAAAAAGCTTCTTCGGCAGCGGGCTGGTCGCGCATGTCTCGATGGCGCATCCGGTGTGCCACCGCCTCGGCGATCATCTGTATGCGGCGGCGCAGCAGACCGGTATCCCGGTAGTGCGCGGCGGCACTTATCTGGTAATGGAGGGGCCGCAGTTTTCCAGCCTCGCGGAATCGGAACTGTACCGCTCGTGGAAGTGCGACGTGATCGGCATGACCAATATGCCGGAAGCCAAGCTCGCACGCGAAGCCGAGATTTGCTACGCCACCGTCGCGATGGTCACCGACTACGACTGTTGGCATCCCGACCACGACAACGTGACGGTGGACGCGATCGTGAAAGTGCTGCTGGCGAACGCCGACAAGGCGCGCGCCTTGGTGAAGAGCGTCGCGCCGCGCGTGCATGGCGATGCGAGCTCATGTGAATGCGGCTGCCGCAGCGCATTGCAGTACGCCATCATCACCGCGCCGGAAGCACGCAATCCGGCGATGGTGGAGAAGTTATCAGCCGTCGCTGGACGGATACTTAAATAGCCGGAAAGTGGGAAGTAGGGAGTAGTAAGTGGGAAAACCGCTGCTCCACCCACTCCCCACTTCCTATTATCCACTTACTAAGGAGTTCTTATGCCAATCAAATCCAGAATCCGTACCGTCCCGCATTATCCAAAAAAGGGCATCCAGTTCCGCGACATCACTACGCTGCTGAAAGACCCGGTCGGGCTGCGCACCACGATCCATGAAATCCTCAACCGCTACAAGGATGTGAAAATCGACAAGGTGGCCGGCATCGAATCGCGCGGCTTCATTGTCGGCACACCAGTCGCTTATGCGCTTGGCTTGGGCTTCGTGCCGATTCGCAAGAAAGGCAAGCTGCCCGCCGAAACGGTGGGGCGCGATTATGAGCTGGAATACGGCACCGACCGCATCGAGATCCATGTCGATGCGATCCAGAAGGGCGACCGCGTGCTGCTGGTGGATGACCTGATCGCCACCGGCGGAACCGCCGAAGCCGCCACCAAGCTGATCCAGGACATGGGCGGCATCGTGGTGGAATGCTGTTTCGTGATCGACTTGCCGGATATCGGCGGACGCGCACGGCTGGAGAAACTCGGTCATAAAGTTTTTGCGTTATGCGAGTTTGAAGGGGATTGATGTAGGGGCGCGATTCATCGTGCCCTTTTTGAACATATAAATACATTTGGGCGCGATGAATCGCGCCCCTACGGAATTGCACTATGAAAATTAACGGAACACTTTTTCGCACCATCTGGCCTGCCGCCGATAACGCGGCGGTGGAAATCATCGACCAGACCAAACTGCCGCATGTCTTTGCCACACTGCGCCTGAACACGATGCGCGACGCCGAGCGCGCGATCCGCGACATGGAGGTGCGCGGCGCGCCGTTGATCGGCGTGACGGCGGCTTACGGGGTGGCGCTGGCGATGCGCGGCAATGCCTCGGATGCCGCGCTGGCGGAGGCTTGCAGCGTGTTGCTTGCGGCGCGTCCCACTGCGGTGAACCTGCGCTGGGGCGTAGAAAAGATGCGCGCGCTGCTGGTGCCGCTGGCTGAAAGCGAGCGCGCCGCTGCGGCATGGCAGGAGGCGGCACGCATCGCTGACGAGGATGTGGCGATCAATGCATCCATCGGTCGTCATGGCTACGAAATCATCAATGCCATCCATCAAACGAAAAATGCCACGGTTAATATCCTGACCCACTGCAACGCCGGCTGGCTGGCGACGGTGGACTGGGGTACTGCGCTGGCACCGATCTATACCGCATTCGACGCGGGCATCCCGCTGCATGTGTGGGTGGACGAAACCCGCCCGCGTAATCAGGGCGCCAGCCTCACCGCTTGGGAACTCGGCCAGCACGGCGTACCGCATACCGTGATCGTCGACAACGCGGGCGGGCACCTGATGCAGCACGGCATGGTGGACATGGCCATCGTCGGTTGCGACCGCGTCACCGCGCGCGGCGACGCGTGCAACAAGATCGGTACCTACCTCAAGGCATTGGCGGCGCATGACAACAGCGTGCCGTTCTATGTGGCGCTGCCCACTCCGACGATAGACTGGACGCTGCAGGACGGCGTCAAGGAAATCCCGATCGAGGAACGCGCCGAGGAAGAGGTGACGCATATCGCCGGGCTGGATAAGGATGGGCTGGTATGCACCGTGCAGGTCACCCCAAAGGGTTCGCGCGCCGCCAATTACGGCTTCGACGTAACCCCGGCGCGGCTGGTGACCGGGTTGATTACCGAGCGCGGCGTGGTGGCGGCGAATGCCGAGGCGATGCGTGTGTTAGCTTGAAACCCTTTTTTGTCCGCAGATTTCGCAGATTAACGCAGATTAAAATTCCAGAAGCTAGGTGGTGCGTACCGTGTGGGTGCCCGGTTTTTGTTTGTAATCTGTGAAATCTGCGTAATCTGCGGATCAAACAGTTTTTATTTGTATAGTTGATAGGTACAGCAATGAAAAATCTCTGGAACGATACAGAAGCAGGCAAACATAAAGACATCCTGGCGGAGCGCGTTTATTCGTCGCGTCTGCTCGGCGCGAATCCGGCGCTGGTGTTGCACGGCGGCGGCAACACTTCGGTCAAGGATGTGTGGAAGAACATCTTCGGCGAAGACGAAGCGACGCTGTTCGTAAAGGGCAGCGGCTCCGACCTGATCTCGATCGAGCGCAAGGATTTCGTGCCGGTGCGCCTCGATGCGATGCTGAAACTGTCGCGCTTGGAAAAGTTATCCGACATGGAGATGGCGCGCGAACTCAAGCTGGCGACGCTCGACCCGACCTCGCCCGCGCCGTCGGTCGAAGCCATCCTGCATGCGCTGATCCCGCATCGCTTCGTCGATCACACCCATGCCGATGCGATTGTGACGATCACCAACACCGCGTCGGGCGAGGCGCGTATCCGCGAGCTGTTCGGCGATGAAGTCATCGTGCTGCCCTACGTGATGCCCGGCTTCGATCTGGCCAAGTTGTGCGCCGAGGTGTTCCCCAAACAGGCTACGCCGCGCACCATCGGCATGGTGCTGATGAACCACGGCATCTTCAGCTTCGGCGACACCGCGAAACAATCCTACGACCGCATGATCGACTTGGTTGGCCGCGCCGAGAATTATCTGGAAAAGAACGCACCGCTGGCAGCACCGGCCGACATCCCATCAACCGCCGATTGGTCGGCTGTGCCGGGATTGAGGAAAAAAGTTTCCGCTGCCGCCGGTTTTCCGATGCTGCTGCGCAGCCACACCAGCAACAGCACGCTGGCTTTCGCGCGCCAGCCGAGCATCGCGGCTATCTCGCAACGCGGCCCGGCCACGCCGGATCACATCATTCGCACCAAACGTTTACCGCTGCTCGGGCGCGATGTCGAGGCCTATGTGCAGGCGTACAAAAATTATTTCGACAAGAATTCCAAAGCTGCCCAATCGTTACAGACAAATAAGCCGCCGTTGACGATGCTCGACCCCGCGCCGCGCGTCATCATCGACCCGGAGTTCGGTTTGATTGGCGCAGGTCGCTCGGCGCGCGACACGCAGATCATCGAGGATATCTATCTGCGCACGCAGGACATCATTCTGCGCGGCGAGATGCTGGGCGGCTATCAGGCGCTGGGCGAAGCCGATCTGTTCTGCATGGAATACTGGGATCTCGAACAGGCCAAACTGAAAAAGGCCGGCGCGCCGAAAGCCTTTGCCGGCGAGGTCGCACTGGTGACCGGCGCCGCATCCGGCATCGGCAAGGCCTGCGTGCAGGCCTTCCTGGATCGGGGCGCGGCAGTGGTCGGAGTGGATATCAACCCGGCGGTCGAATCCCTTTATGGTGACCGACCAGACTATCTGGGCATCGCGGCAGACCTGACTTCCACGGCTGCGATCAAAGCGCTGCTGGAGAAGGCCACCCGCCATTACGGCGGGCTGGACATGCTGGTGCTGAACGCCGGAATTTTTCCCGGCGGCAAGAAGATCAACGCGCTGGCCGACGACGAATGGCGCAAGGTGATGTCGATCAACCTGGACTCCAATCTGACGCTCATGCGCGAAGCGCACCCGTTGCTGAAGGCTGCGCCGAAGTATGGCCGGGTGGTGGTGATCGGCTCGAAGAACGTCCCGGCTCCCGGCCCCGGCGCATCGGCCTATTCCGCGTCGAAGGCGGCGCTGACGCAGCTTGCCCGTGTCGCCGCGCTGGAGTGGGGCAATGACGCGATCAGGATCAACCTGGTCCACCCGAATGCGGTGTTCGACACCGGCATCTGGACTCCGGAAGTGCTGTTACAGCGCGCTACCCATTACGGCATGACGGTGGACGAATACAAGCGCAACAACGTGCTGCACGAGGAAGTCAGCAGCAAGGATGTCGCGGAACTCACCGCAGAAATGTGCGGCATACTATTCTCGAAGATCACCGGTGCGCAGATTCCGATCGATGGTGGCAATGACCGGGTGATCTGATCTGAATTCTTAGAGGCAAGGCTTCCTCAACCTGGCCGGGGTTTACGCCCCGGCAGGTTGAATAGATCAGAGTTTCTCGCGGCTACCGTCGCAAAGCGCCCTCTACTTTTTAGTAAGAGGATGAGGGTTGTTCTTCTTCCTTGATCGCTTCGACCGGAATAGTCAGGGTCACCTCGTCGCTGACATACGGGACACCTTTGCTGACGTTGAACTCGGAGCGCTTGATTTTGGTGGTGGCGTTGGCTCCGCAGGCGTCTTTCTTGAGCATCGGGTGGGGCATGCAATGGAATGATGTCACTGACAGCGTCACCGGCTTGGTCACGCCCTTGATGGTCAGATCGCCTTCCACGCTGGCTAATTTATCGCCGTCGAATTTCAGTTTTTTGGACTTGAAGGTGATGGTGGGATATTTTGCGGTGTCGAATAATTCCTCGCCCTGAATGTGTTCATTGAACAGCGGCAAGCCGGTGTTCACCGATTTCGTGTCGATCACCACATCGACAGAGCCGCTCTTGGCGGCGCGGTCTATGACGATGGTGCCGCTGGTCTTGTCGAAACGGCTGACTTGTGTGGAATAACCCAAATGGTTGTATTCGAAACGCGGGAACGTGTGCGCATTCTGGATGATATAAGTTTCCGGCGCGGCAAAGGCGGCGCCGGACAGCGATGCGGCAATGGCGAGGGTAACAAGTTTTTTCATGGTTTTCTCCTTGGTGGTTGGTGGGGCAAAACTATTTTTTGGCAGGTGCTGATGCATTGGCTACGATGTGGAACACGATCCGCACTTCGTTGGCCACCGCGCTGACATCCGCCCACAGGCCTTCGCCGATCGCGTAATCCAGGCGCTTCAGCGTGAAAGCCCCGTCAAATATGCCAACCGCGCCTTCCTGCCGGAAAGTGAATGGGGCGGAAACATCCAGCGACCGGCCTTTGATGGTGAGCTTGCCGAGCGCCTCATAGCGGTTGCCGCCGAGGGCTTTGACACCGCTGGAAACGAACTGGGCGGCAGGGTACGTCTTGGTGTTGAACCAGAGCTTGCCGGAAACTTCATCGTTGCCCTCGCTGGAGCCGGTGTCGATACTGGCCAAGTCGGCTTCCAGTCGGGCCTGCGCGGTATTGATCTTGGCCGGGTCGAAAGTGAGCTGCGCCGTAAACTTGCCGAACTTGCCTTCCAGCGGCACACCCATTTGCTTGTACGCAAAGGCCAACGTGCTCTTGCTGATCTGTACCTGATTGAACTCGGCAGCCTGCGCGCTGCACATTGCACCGGCAAGTAATAACAGCGAAAAGAATTGCAATTTTCTCATGGTTCAACTTCCTTGCCTGATGGCAACATGCGGCGCAGCGTGGCGTCATGCTCGATAAAGTGATGCTTGAGGGCTGCGGCTATGTGCATGCCGACCAGCGCCAGCAACCCGAAATTCAGCATTTCGTGAATCTCCATCAGCAAATCGCCCAGCGCCTTGTCTTTGCCCACCAGGTCGGGTAATTGCATCAGCCCCAGATAGACCACGGGAAATCCCTTGGCGGAACTCATCAGCCAGCCGGTCAGCGGGATCGCAAACAGCAGCACATACAGCAGCAGATGCAAGCCGTGCGCGGCGCGCTGCTGCCAGAGCGGGATGGTTTCCGGCAGCGGCGGCGGAGTATGTGTCGCCCGCCATGCCAGCCGCGCCACCGTCAGCAGAAAAATCGTAACCCCCAGCCATTTGTGGTAGCTGATCAGCTTCAGTTTGAGCGGCGAAAGCGCCAACTCATGCGCGTAAACCCCGAGCGGAAAAGTGGCGAAGATGAGCAATGCCGCCAGCCAGTGCAGCGTAATCGCCGTTGTGGTGTAGCGGGTTGCGGAACTCATGGGGCTCCCATATTTTCGCTGTGTGCGGTGGCAAACACCGCGCGCAAACGGCGCAGGCTATCGGTCATTCCGGCCAGTTCCGTTGGCGATAGCTGCGCGAAAGCCCGCTCCATATACGCCAGGTGCGCCGGGAAAACGCGCGCGAATAATTTTTCCCCCTGCCGGGTCAACTGTACGATCTGGCCGCGCCCGTCGCTGGGCGATGCAATGCGGCGCACCAGCCCCTTGTCAGTCAGGCGGTCGACCACACCGGTCAGCGTGCCCTTGGTGATCAGCGTCTTTTCGCCCAGCTCCTTGGGCGACATGCCCGGCGTGTTGCCGAGGGTGGCGACAATATCGAACTGCGGCGGCGTCAGGCCGAGCGAGCGGATATGCGCCGCCGAGTAAATCTCGAAAGACTGGTAAGTGCTGGCCAGTTCGCGCAGCAACGGCAGAAAAATCGGAGAAGGCATAATTCAACATATTGGTTCTAGTTAGGAGGATAATAGTTCTGGTTAGAACGAAAGTCAAATGCTTGTAGTGAGCCTGTTTGAATCGGGTGTGCGGCAAAATTGAGCAGCCGGTGGGCTGCTGGAGTTTTTCTTGCATCCGAGATTGGCCAAGGCTCCGCAATCCAGGCTTGATATTCCACCCGGTGCAAGGCAGGATAGGAACATGCCGGTTGCATGGAACTCATCATGAATTCACCTTTTTATAGCAAGCAGGATATGGATAGCGCTTCCGGCGAAGTTTCGGTTTCGCTGGGCGGGCTGGTTGCCGTTCTTGTCTTCGGTGTCGCCTGCCTGGGTTTTCATTGGCTTGGCCCGGAGGGCTGGTTTCCCGTTCTCGACAGCACAAACCTGGCGCTGCACGAAGCAGGGCACCCGCTGGTGGGTATTTTCAGCGAGCGTGCGACCGTCTATGGCGGCACGCTGTTCCAGCTCGTTTTTCCTCTCGCTGCCGCAGGGCATTTTTATCGCGCCGCCAATGCGAGCGGCGTGGCGGCATCGCTGGTTTGGCTGGGAGAGAATCTGTTCAATATCGCCCGCTACATGGCCGATGCCCGTACCCAGCAATTGCCTTTGGTCGGCAATGGAGAGCATGACTGGACCGAGATTTTCAGCCGCTGGGGCGTCCTGCATCTGGATGGCCGCATCGCGGGCATGACTCGCGGCATAGGTGTCATTCTGGTGGTTGGTGCTGCGGTATGGCTTTATCGGCGCTGGCGGGCTGACAACTAAGGTGTTTCGGGCAACGCTTCCTTCCAGTGAAGGGGTGTGCAGAGCGACCATTTGGTGTTGGGCGTATAAAACAGGGCGGCGCGGGTTCTGGAAAGGTAGTGAAACGAGGGATGCTGAATTACTTTGACTACGCCCTCAGTGACGTAATATTCGACCAGTTGGCTCGGGTAGGCCATCACCATGCCGCCGCTGGCGAAGGATACATCTTCCGGTTTTACAACTTCGGCCACACGGAGCTCGCTCATGCCGGGCATGATGGTGCTCAATCCCTTCTGCGTGTCGTCGAACTGGCCGCGCGTATTCATGTCGTTCCGCGCAGTATTCAAGGAACTAAAAACGCCGAGCGGGCTTGAGCCCATGCCCAAGAAAGACTTTACCTGTTTGAGCAAAGAGTTTTCCGTAACATCTTTGATACTTTGAACCGTCGATTTGCCGGAGAACTCCAGTTTCACCTCGGTTGCTGGCGTACTGCTGGCGAGCAGGCTGGCTGCCCAGTCCGCCGCCTCGTGCGCCCAATGGTTGGAGGTGGCAGTCGCATACCCGCGACAGCTGTAGAAAACCTGCGCATCGTGGTGGGAAAGTGTGCCATAGAGTTTCTGGTTTATGAAAACCAGGGCTCCCGTGTCCGTATCGGTAAAGGAGACGTAAGAAATTATGCGCCCTTGCGGATCGATCATTTCGAAGTGCTCCATTGCCGATTCCTCCGGCACGGAGCCAAGAACCCGGCGGCCATTGCTGGTCAAATCGACGGTCAGGCTGGTGGCATTGAAACTGCGCTCAGGCTTGTTTGATTTGGTGGTCGTAGCGCAACCCATCAACAAGATGGCAACTACAGCGACGATAAATCTGGCGTGCATAAAAACCTCTTTACCGGCCCATCAAGGCCAGTCGTTGTATGTTGCCTTCAAGCATTAGCAGAACGTTTCTGGTCATCGCTGCAACCGTCCTTCCGTGCCCCAGATTATTGGTGTCATTATAGCCATAGTCATAAAATAATCTAACTGCGCTACGTTTTGAATAGGTTGCCGTACAATCCGCCCATGCACACCCAACCCTTTACCGCGCTTACCCCCGATGCCGTGCTCGATGCGCTGGACAGCATCGGCCTGCACAGTGACGGTCGTTTGCTTGCCCTCAACAGTTATGAAAACCGCGTCTATCAGGCGGGCATGGAAGACGGTCTGCCGCTGGTTGCCAAGTTCTACCGCCCCGCGCGTTGGGCTGATGCGGCGATTCTGGAAGAGCATGTCTTTGTTGCGACGCTGGCCGAACGCGAGATTCCGGTGGTGCCCGCGCTGGTGATCGACGGCCGCACGCTGCACGCCTTCAACGGTTTCCGTTTTTCCGTGTTCGCCAAGCACGGCGGCCGTGCGCCGGAGCTGGATGACTGTGACACGCTGGAATGGATGGGGCGTTTCATCGGGCGCATCCATGCGGTCGGCGCGCTGGAGCCTTACCGGCAGCGCCCCACGCTGGATATTCACAGTTTCGGCATCGAGCCGAGCGAATTTTTGTTGGCGCATAATTTTATTCCGGCGGAGCTGGTCGAAGTTTATCGCGGCGTGGTCGCGCAGGCTCTGGATGGCGTGCGGCGCTGCTTCGAGCGCGCGGGCACGGTGCGCAGCTTGCGCCTGCACGGCGACTGCCATGTCGGCAATGTGTTGTGGACCGATCTCGGCCCGCACTTCGTCGATTTCGACGACAGCCGCATGGGGCCGGCGATACAGGATCTGTGGATGTTGCTGTCCGGCGAGCGCGCCGAACAGACGCAGCAGCTCGGCGACCTGCTGGCGGGCTATGAGGATTTTTACGATTTCGACCCGCGCGAGCTGCATCTGGTCGAAGCGCTGCGCACATTGCGCCTGATCCACTACGCCGCGTGGATCGCACGGCGCTGGGACGACCCGGCCTTTCCCACGGCCTTCCCGTGGTTCAATACGCAACGTTACTGGCAGGACCGGATTCTGGAATTGCGCGAACAGATCGCGCTGATGGATGAACCGCCGCTGTGGGTGATGTAGCGGCGGTCTGCTAGAACAGTTTCAGCCCGAGCTATCGATTTTTGCACAATTTATGGCAAGGTAATCGCCGCAAAACGTTTTGCCTCGGTCAGCAAAAAATCCTTGAACGCCAGCGCAGCGCTGCTCAGGCGCTTGTTGCAGCGATGCGCGACGAACCAGTGGCGTTTTAACGGGAAATGTTCGACGTTGAGTACGGCGAGTCGCCTGGTTTCCAGCTCCAGCTCGATGCTGTGCAGCGACAGGATGCCCAGCCCCATGCCGGCCTGTACCGCCTGTTTGATGGCTTCGTTGGTTTCCATTTCCATGCTGATGTTCGGCTGGATTTGATGCTCTGCAAAGACCCGTTCCATCGCACCACGCGTGCCGGAGCCCGGTTCGCGCGACAGAAAGGTTTCCTGCGCGAGCCGCGCGAGTTTGATGCGTTTGAGTTTGGCGAGCGGATGATCGGGTGCGGCGATGACCACCAGCGGGTTGTCCAGAAACGGTTTCGCGCTGATGTCCAGACCGTCGGGCGGCTGCCCCATGATCGCGAGGTCGGTGCTGTTGTCGGCAAGCTGTTTGAGCACGGCGTCGCGGTTGGCTACTTGCAGGATCACGTTGATGTCTGGATGTTGCCGGCAGAATTTCGCCAGCAGCCGGGGGGTGAAATAATTGGCGGTGTTCACCACCGACAGCGTGAGCTTGCCGTGCCCCAGCCCTTTCATTTCGTCTAACACCGCTTCCATTTCAGCGAGCTGTTGCGCGATGCTGCGGCTGTAATGGAGCAGTTCGCGCCCGGTTTCGGTGAGGAAAATCTTTTTGCCCATCTGCTCGAACAGCGGCAGGCCGATATGCCCTTCCAGTTGCTTGATCTGCATGGACACCGCCGGTTGCGATAGGTATAGTTCTTCGGCGGCGCGCGAGTAGCTCAGGTGGCTGGCTACCTTTTCAAATACCTGAAGCTGACGCAGAGTAAAGTTAAGCATGTCGGCATTATAGCAAATCATAAGCATTTTTTATGGTATCGATAAAAACAATTGACTATTACTTATGTATTGATACCCCTATAGTGGCAACCGTTGCAAGGCTTTCACAAGCCAAAATCAATCGTTAATACAGGAGAAATGCCATGGATCAATCGAATCGTTATGCGGATCTGAGTCTGAAAGAGGAAGACCTGATCAAGGGCGGTAATCACATTCTGGTTGCTTATACGATGGAGCCTGCTGCGGGCACCGGTTATCTGGAAGCGGCGGCGCACATCGCGGCGGAATCCTCCACCGGCACCAACGTGGAAGTGTCGACCACCGACGAATTCACCAAGGGCGTGGACGCGCTGGTGTACTTCATCGATGAAGCCAAGGGCATCATGAAGGTGGCTTATCCGAACGACCTGTTCGACCGCAATGTCACCGATGGCCGCGTGATGATCGTATCCTTCCTGACTTTGTGTATCGGCAACAATCAGGGCATGGGCGACATCGCGAATCTGCAGATGCAGGATTTTTACGTGCCGCCGCGCATGCTGCAATTGTTCGACGGCCCGGCCAAGGATATTTCCGATCTGTGGCGCATTCTCGGCCGCCCGGTCAAGGATGGCGGCTACATCGCAGGCACGATCATCAAGCCCAAGCTGGGGCTGCGCCCCGAGCCGTTCGCCAAGGCGGCCTACCAGTTCTGGCTGGGCGGCGACTTCATCAAGAACGATGAGCCGCAAGGCAACCAGGTATTCTGCCCGCTGAAGAAAGTGATCCCGCTGGTGTATGACTCGCTGAAGCGCGCCCAGGACGAAACCGGCCAGGCCAAACTGTTCTCCGCCAACATCACCGCCGACGACCACTATGAAATGTGCGCGCGTGCCGATTTCATCCTTGAAACGTTCGGCCCGGATGCGGACAAGGTCGCATTCCTGGTGGACGGCTACGTCGGCGGACCCGGCATGGTGACCACGGCGCGCCGCCAGTATCCTAATCAATATCTGCACTACCACCGCGCCGGGCACGGTGCGGTCACGTCGCCTTCCTCCAAGCGCGGCTACACGGCGTTTGTGCTGGCCAAGATGTCGCGTTTGCAGGGAGCCTCCGGCATCCATGTCGGCACGATGGGCTACGGCAAAATGGAAGGTGGCAAGGACGACCGCATCATCGCTTACATGATCGAACGCGACTCCTGTACCGGGCCGTTCTACCATCAGGAATGGTACGGCATGAAGCCGACCACGCCGATCATCTCCGGCGGCATGAACGCGTTGCGCCTGCCCGGTTTCTTCGAAAATCTCGGCCACGGCAACGTGATCAACACCGCGGGCGGCGGTTCCTACGGCCATATCGATTCCCCGGCAGCGGGTGCGGTCTCGTTGCGCCAGGCTTACGAATGCTGGAAATCCGGTGCCGATCCGATCCAGTACGCGAAGGAGCACAAGGAATTTGCGCGCGCCTTCGAGTCTTTCCCGAAAGATGCGGACAGGATATTCCCCGGTTGGCGCGAGAAGCTGGGCGTGCACAAATAAGGTTTTCCGCAGTTGGGAGGCATATGCGCCCCCATTTACTGGGGACGTTTTTTCCGGAGTTGATACTGGCAAAAAATGGGAGCGCCGACGTCCTCGTCGGCATAAAGCCTCTAAAAGTGAAAACCAAACCGACGGGGACGTCGGCGCTCCCGTGCAACTCACTGCAAAAAAGAAGTGCGCACTTTGGAGATTACGATGAGCGACAAGGAGCAATACAAGGTACATCAGGAACCGTTCTATCAGGCGCAAGGCGAAGAAGTGACGCTGTACGAAGCCGCCTATGCGGCGCGCCTGCCGGTGATGATCAAGGGCCCGACCGGCTGCGGTAAATCGCGCTTCGTCGAATACATGGCGTGGAAGCTGGGCAAGCCGCTGATCACCGTGGCGTGCAACGAAGACATGACCGCCAGCGATCTGGTCGGACGCTATCTGCTCGACGCCAACGGCACGCGCTGGCTGGATGGCCCGCTGACCACCGCCGCGCGCATCGGCGCGATCTGCTACCTCGACGAAATTGTCGAGGCGCGCCAGGACACCACCGTGGTGATCCATCCGCTGACCGATCACCGCCGCACGCTGCCGCTCGACAAGAAGGGCGAGCTGCTCGATGCGCATCCCGATTTCCAGATGGTGATTTCCTACAACCCCGGCTATCAGAGCCTGCTGAAGGATTTGAAGCAATCCACCAAGCAGCGCTTCACCGCGTTCGATTTTGCTTATCCGGAACCCGCTGTCGAGGCACAGATTCTCGGCAAGGAAACCGGTATCGAAGCCGGGTTGTCCGCGCAACTGGTGAAAATCGGCCAGGCGGCGCGCAACCTGAAAGGGCACGGGCTGGATGAGGGCATATCGACGCGCCTGCTGGTGTATGCGGCTACGCTGATCAAGGGCGGCGTCGCGCCGCGTGCCGCATGCCGCATGGCCTTGGTACGCCCGATCACCGACGATGCGGATATTCGCGATACGCTGGATCACGCGATCGATGCGGTGTTTGGTTGAATGCGTTTGCAGGAGCACGCCATGCGTGCGAATCGCGGCCATGGGCCGCTCCTGCAGTGGCGTTTCAGCCGAAATGAATTATTGCGATTGAAAGACTATGGAAACCGCAACCATCCCCGCCGAACTGGAAGCCTACTGGAAGCAGCTTGATTGCGGCTTCCCGCGCGTCGAGCCGGTGTTTGCCGAGTGCATGCGCGACGCATTGGCGACGCTTTCAAAAGAGGGGGTGGCTGCCTACGTAGAGCATGCACGTTTCCTCGGCAAGATGGGGCGCGGCGCCGAGCCGATCCTGATCTTTCTGGAGAAATGGCCGGCGGTGGCCAAGGCGCTCGGCGAAGATGCGTTGCCCGCCGTCATGGAGTGCATCCGCAGGATGTGGAAATCGCCGAATGGAAATTCCATCACGCCGTTCCTGCAATCGTTGCCGGCCACTGCACGGCGCTTGCAATCGCTGCAACAGTTGCGCAGTTATCTGGACATCGTGCTCGATTTCATGGAGCGCACCACCGGTTCGATCCACGGCATTCACCAGACTTTTCCCAGTCCGGGGCTATCCTCTCTTTTCAAGCAAGCCCCGGTGCTGCTCGGACAGCTTTCCCTAGAGGGATTGAAGAACTGGGTGGAATACGGCGTGCGCTACTACAAGGATCACCCCGACCGGCAGATCGATTATTTCGGCCTGCAATCGGCGGACAGCCGCGCAGTGCTGCAACGCGAGCGGCACGGCACGTTGCTGGTGGACAACGAGCGCAAGCTGGACATGTATTTGCGCGGATTGTGGCATGACGAAAGCCATCTGATCCCTTACTCGGGCGCATTCGACGAGTTGCGCAAACCGGTTCCGTATTACGACAAGCTCGGTATCCGCCTGCCGGATGCGTATGACGACTTCATTTTCCCCTCTCCCGCCAGCGGGAGAGGGGTTGGGGGAGAGGGTGCGCAAGGGAGCCCTCTCTCCAACTCTCTCCCACATTGTGGGAGAGAGGGCGAACGACTCCCTGCGGGAGAAATCGTTATATCTGGGTTGGACCGTTATCGTGCGGTGCTCGCGCATATTGCCGGACACCGGCGCTGGACGACGGCAATTTTTGCCGACAACTTCAGTCCGTTTCAGCGCATGGCGGTGGAATTTCTGGAAGACTCGCGCGTGGAATATCTGGCGATGCGCGAGTATCCCGGCCTGCACCGCATTTTCACGGCATTGCATCCCATTCCCGCCGAAAATGCCTGCGATCCAGAACAGGAATCCGGTGTGCGTCACCGTCTGGCGCTGTTGTCGCGCGCCATCCTAGACCCGCAGCACCCCTACCAGAATCCGCAGATCGTCGAGTTTGCGCAGCGCTTCCACGATCTGATGCAACACAGCGACATGAGCACTTCGGAGATCGCCGAGCTGGCGGTTTCGTTCGTCGCAAAAACGCGCCGCCAGAGCGACCAGCTCGCCAAAATCCACTTCAAGGATACGGTGGTGGAGTACCGCGACGACAATCGCCAGATGTGGAAATTCATCGAGGAGGGCGACGAGGAGGAGGCGTTCGACGAGCCGCGCAAGATCGAGCCGGGTAAGGAAATTACCGGGCTGCCGCCGCGCCATTACCACGAGTGGGATTACCACAACCAGAGCTACCGCCCGGACTGGGTCAGCGTGTATGAAGCCCTGCACCCGCCCGGCAATGCGACGGACATCGACCGGCTGCTGGCCAAACACGGCGCGCTGGCCAAGCGGTTGAAAAAGATGCTCGATCTGATCAAGCCGCAGGACAAGGTGCGCATCCGCTATCAGGAAGAAGGCAGTGAGCTCGACCTGGATGTCGCGCTGCGTTCGCTGATTGACTACAAGAGCGGCGCGATGCCCGACCCGCGTATCAACATGAGCCACAAAACCAGCGGGCGCAACATCGCGGTGATGCTGCTGCTGGATTTGTCCGAATCGCTCAACGAAAAGGCCGCTGGCTGCGACCAGACCATTCTGGAGTTGAGCCAGGAAGCGGTATCGCTGCTGGCCTGGGCGATCGAGAAACTGGGCGACCCGTTCGCGATCGCCGGTTTTCATTCCAACACGCGCCATGACGTGCGCTACCTGCACATCAAGGGTTACAGCGAAGGCTGGGATGACCGGGTGAAGGGGCGGCTGGCGGCGATGCAGGCAGGTTATTCCACGCGCATGGGCGCGGCGATGCGCCATGCCGCACACTATCTGGAACAGCAGCAGGCCGACAAGAAGTTGATGCTGGTGCTGACCGACGGCGAGCCGTCGGACGTGGACAGCAAGGACGGGCGCATGCTGATCGAAGATGCGCGGCAGGCGGTGACGGAGCTGGATCGGCAGGGCATCTACACCTATTGCATCAACCTCGACCGCAAGGCCGATGAATATGTCGCGGACATCTTCGGCCAGCAGTACACCATCATCGACCGGGTGGCGCAGTTGCCCGAGAAATTGCCCACGCTTTTTCTGTCGCTGACCAAATAGAGGCGGATAAATAGCCGTATGGGGCAAGATAGTAAAGTTATATAATTCACAATCTTATGAGGGAAGAAGCATGAGTAAAAGTTTGATCCAGTTCATCATCGAGGAGCAGCGCGCAATTCCGGGCGCAAGCGGCGATTTCACCGGCCTGATCAGCGACATCGTGATCGCCTGCAAGCAGATCGCGCATGACGTCAACAAGGGCGCATTGATCGGTGTGCTGGGCAGCGCGGGCAGCGAGAACGTGCAGGGCGAAACGCAGAAGAAGCTGGATGTCATCACCAACGAAATTTTCATCAAGTCAACCGAATGGGCGGGGCATCTGGCGGCGATGGCTTCCGAAGAAATGGACGATGTTTATCCTATTCCCGTCAAATATCCGAAGGGCAAGTACTTGCTGGTGTTCGATCCGCTCGACGGCTCTTCCAACATCGATGTGAACATTTCCGTGGGTACGATTTTTTCGATCCTGCGCGCGCCCAAAGGCATTGAAAACCCGACTGCGGAAGATTTTCTGCAACCCGGTGTCACCCAGGCCTGCGCCGGTTACGCGCTGTACGGCCCGTCGACCATGCTGGTGATCACCAGCGGGCACGGTGTGAATGGCTTTACCCTGGATAGCGACATCGGCGAATTCATGCTGACCCACCCGAACATGACTATCCCGGCGGACACGCTGGAATTCGCGATCAACGCCTCCAACGAACGCTTCTGGGAAAAACCGGTGCAGCGCTACGTCGACGAGTGTATCGCCGGCAAGAACGGGCCGCGCGGCATCAACTTCAACATGCGCTGGATCGCGTCGATGGTGGCCGAGGTGCATCGCATCCTGATCCGCGGCGGCGTGTTCATGTATCCCAAGGACACCAAGGATCCTGCCAAGGCCGGCAAGCTGCGCCTGCTGTACGAGGCGAGCCCGATGTCTTTCATCGTCGAGCAGGCGGGCGGCATGGCTTCGACCGGTTACGAGCGCATCATGGACATCAAACCTTCCGGCCTGCACCAGCGCGTGCCGGTGATTCTCGGCTCGAAGCATGAAGTCGAGCGTATTGTCCGCTACCACAAGGAGGCATAAGAAATGGGTAAGCCGTTAATTTCCATCGTGATGGGCAGCGCCAACGACTGGGAAATCATGCAGCAGGCCGCGCGGCAGTTGCAGGATTTCGGGATTGAATTCGATGCGCGGGTGATTTCCGCGCACCGCTCTCCCGACCTGCTATTCGATTACATCAAGGAGGTCAGCGCGCAGGGCGTGCGGTGCTTCATCGCCGGCGCAGGCGGCGCCGCACATCTGGCCGGGGTGATTGCCGGCAAGACCACGCTGCCGGTGCTGGGCGTGCCGATTCCTTCCAAATACCTGAAGGGCATGGACTCGCTGCTGTCCACCGTGCAAATGCCCAAGGGCATCCCGGTGGCGACCTTCGCGATCGGCGAGGCGGGTGCGGCCAATGCCGGATTGTTCGCGGTTGCGATGCTGGCGCTGCACGATGCAGCATTGGCGCAGAAGCTGGCCGACTATCGCAAGCAGCAGGCGGAACAGATCGCCGCAACGACATTGCCGCCTTGCAAAACGACAGCGGGTAATCAATGAAAAATTCGATCCAGCAATTCAATCAGAAACTGTTGTTGCTGGCCGAACATGTCGGTCTGCTGGTCATCGCCATCGCCACGGTGATTGCCATGACCACCGAGGTCTCGGTCATGGTACGTGCGGCGCAAGTAACCCTGTCTGACCTCTTGCTGCTTTTCCTCTACCTGGAGGTGCTGGCGATGGTCGGGGCATATTACCGGTCCGGCAAATTGCCGGTGCGTTTCCCGCTCTATATCGGCATGGTGGCGCTGGCGCGTTATCTGGTACTGGACATAAAGGGTATGGATGACTGGCGCATGCTTGCCGTAACCGGCTCGATTCTGCTGCTGACGCTGGCAGTGCTGGTGGTGCGTTTCGGCCATGTGCGCTACCCCTATCCCAGCGACGATTAGAGGTACCTATATGAATACTCCCTTACTGCAATCCACTATCAAGAGCCTGCCGTTATTGCACCGCGGCAAGGTGCGCGACCTTTATGAGGTGGATGCGCAGCATTTGCTGATCGTGCAGACTGACCGCCTTTCCGCCTTTGATGTGATTTTGTCCGACCCGATTCCGGGAAAGGGCGAGGTGCTGACCCGTGTGTCGAATTTCTGGTTTGACAAACTGCGCCATGTCATCCCGAACCATCTGACCGGCATTGCGCCGGAATCAGTGGTCAAGGGTGAAGAGGAGCAGGCTCAGGTGAGGGGTCGCGCTTTCGTCACCAGAAAGCTCAAGCCGTTGCCGATCGAGGCGATTGTGCGCGGCTATCTGGTCGGTTCCGGCTGGAAGGATTATCAAAAAAACGGCACGGTATGCGGAATCAAATTGCCTGCCGGATTACGCGAAGCAGAAAAGTTGCCGCAGCCTTTGTTTACGCCATCCACCAAGGCGGCGGTGGGCGCTCACGACGAGAATATTTCCTTTGCGCAGGCCGTCGAATTGCTCGGCGCAGCGCGCGCCAACGAAGTGCGCGATGCGACGCTGGCGCTGTATACCGAAGCGGCAAATTATGCGGCGAGCAAAGGCATCATCATTGCCGACACCAAATTCGAATTCGGCGTGGACGAAGCGGGCAAGCTGTACCTGATCGACGAGGCGCTCACGCCGGACTCGTCGCGTTTCTGGCCTGCCGACCAGTACCGCGTCGGCAGCAACCCGCCGAGTTTCGACAAGCAGTTCGTGCGCGACTGGCTGGAGTCCTCCGGCTGGAACAAGCAACCGCCGCCGCCGCGCATCCCCCAGGATGTGCTGCAAAGAACTGCCGACAAATACCGCGAGGCCGCGCAACGCCTGACAGGGACATGAGTTCGCCTAAGCAGCTTATCGAGGGGTTTGCACGTTTCCGCGAAAGGCATTTTGCCAAGGACGATGCGCTGTTCCGTGAATTGGTCGAGCAAGGCCAAACGCCCCAAATTCTGGTAGTCGCCTGTTGCGATGCGCGCGTTGATCCAGCGCTGGTGCTGGATTGCGCGCCGGGTGATTTGTTTGTGATTCGCAATGTCGCCAATCTGGTTCCTCCCGCCGAAAATCAGGGGCATTATCACGGCACCAGTGCCGCACTGGAGTTTGGCGTGCATAATTTGGAAGTGCGGCACATTATCGTGCTCGGACATACGCAGTGTGGCGGTATCCATGCCCTGCTGGAAGGTGCCGTGGCTAAGGATGATTCCTTCATTGCTCAATGGATGGGGATAGCCGATGCCGCACGCGAGCAAGTAGAGCGAACGCTCGCAGATGGCAGCGGCGAGGCGCGCCATCGTGCCTGCGAGCAGCAGGCGATACTGGTTTCCCTGGATAACTTGATGACTTTCTCGTGGATACGTGAGCGTGTCGAACAAGGCACGCTGGCATTGTATGGCTGGTATTTCGATATTGAGTGCGGCATGTTGCTGGGCTACAACGCGACCACCCGTCAATTTGAAACGTTGTAGGAAACCCCTAAAAATCTATATTCGCAGGCAACTGCTACGCGGCTTGACTGTCTGTTAAAAATTGCAATCAATGTGGTATTCCGCGGGGTGGGCAAACGGCTTCATTGCTTGCCCACGCGGAAGAACTGTAGTCATCAGGCTGGAACAAACAACCGCCGCCGCGCGTTCCACGCGGCGTGCTGCAAAAACCGCTGACAAAAACCGCGAGGCCGCGCCGAGCTTGATAGGCGCATGAGAAATGTAGTCGTGCGCACTTGCAAATTCGTCAACTGCGTTTTTCAGGTTCATTCAACAATACCCTATAAAAACACTCAAACATACCTCATTTGAGGGATGCCGGGCTAAAAAGACTCTGTCATAGTGCGCTGCGCCCGTATCTGGCCGAAAAATAGGCCTTTCAGCATATAGGCATTTGGCTAGGAAAAGCGTAGTGCTGTGCTTGGTTTTTGAGCGCACCCACTGTGATGCTTTGCAGTTTTGCCGCAAGGCGCACAGAGCAAATTTACCGACAGAATCGAACGGAGGTATTCCATGATTCGCCTGTTGATTGCCAATAATCATCCTGTCGTGTGCGAGGGGCTGAAGCAAATTTTTGCGCGGGCATCGGACATTGAAATAGCCGGAGAGGCCGAAAACGGAGAAGAGACGTTGCAACAGGTACGCGGTGGCACTTTCGACTTACTGTTGCTTTGTATGAATATGCCGGATATCAGCAGTACAGATCTGATCGGCCTCATACATGCGTGTCGACCTGACTTACCCATTCTTGCCTGTACCATACACTACGAGGTAGAAGCAGCAACCTGTGCTTTAAAAGCCGGAGCTTGCGGAATTATTACCAAAGGTTGCAAACCAGAAAAGTGGCTGGAAGCGATACATAAAGTAAGCTCAGACGGTAGGTATATTGATCCGGTGGTGGCTGAAGAGATGGCAATCAACACAATATTGCCAAACAAATCTTTACCTCACCACGTCCTTTCAGATCGGGAACTTGAGGTATTTCATCTGCTTGTCAAAGGCAGGAGTGGCAATGAAATTGCCGAGCAACTTTCGCTCAGCTGCAAGACTGTCAGTACCTATAAGGTCAAACTGATGAAAAAAATGAATCTCAGTAATGTGGCAGACTTGGTGCGCTATGCCTTGCAATATGAGCTTATCGACAGAAGTTTTTAAGGGTAGGAATTTTCCTATGCGCCACACCGGATTCTGATGTACCTCTGACCAATAGATTCTCTTGATAACCCTGTTAAATTAGCGCCAGTCTGAAAAGCGGATCAACCGAATTGACCAATCGAATCTAATTAGGGAGACAGTCATGGCCGAAATGAAAGCAACCGGTGTAAAAGGGAAAGTCACCGCCACCAACGCCAAGTGCGAGGTACGCCAGGTTAGCGAAGGCGACAAGATTCAACCGGGTGAGGTTGTCAAAACGGCCGACGGCGCAGTCGTGAAGCTGGAGGCGGTGGATGGCAGCGGCGATGTAAAATTGGTTGAGGGAAAAGAAACTGTCAAACTTGACGCAGAAGTTCTGGCTACTGCGGATGCACAAGATAGCGCTATTCAAGCCAGCGGAGCCGAAATCACCAGCATTGTTAGCGCGATTAACGATGGCAAGAGTCTGGATAGCCTGCTTCAGGCAACCGCTTCCGGGTTGGACAGCGGCAACAACACCGGCCCCGCTTCGGATGGTGGCAGCACTATTGTGGCACTGGTGAGTGTTGTAGATACCGCTGCCGCAGACGCCGCTGCCGCGAAGGCTACCGCAGACGCTGCCGCTGCCGCTCAAGCTGCCGCAGACGCTGCCGCTGCCGTTCAGGCTGCCGCAGATGCTGTTGCCGCCGCCGCTGCCGCACAGGCTGCCGCCGCTCAGGCCGCTGCCGCTGCAGATGCTGCCGCTCGGGCCAATGTTGCGGCGGCTGCTGTAGATGCTGCCGCTCAGGCCACTGTTGCCGCCGCCGCCGCTGCTGATGCCGCCGCCGCTGCCGCGAATGCCGCCGCTGCCCAAGCCGCGGACCCCAGCAATGGCGCAAATAACACTGCCGTTTGGAATGCCGCCACCGACGCTATTGCCGCTGCAACTGCTGCGGCTGCTGCCGCCACCAATGCGGCCGCCGCTGCGGCAACTGCCGCCGCGTCCGGCAACAATGTTGCGGGTGCGCTTGCCGCTGCCGTTACAGCCGCTGCCCTTGCTGCTACTGCTACGACAGCCGCCGCCACCGCCCATGCTGCGGAAGCTGCGGCTATCACGGCGACTATCGCCGACATTGCCGCCGTAGCCCAGGCTTCCGCCGCTGCCGCGCAGGCCGCTTCGAATGCCGCGCAGGCCGCCCTGGCTGCCGACCCTGTCGGTGGCGCAAATCATGCTGCCGTTGTGGCTGCCGCCGCAGATGCCGCTGCTCAGGCCACGGCCGCACAGGCCGCAGCCGATGCCGCCAGAGCCGCGACCACGGTTGCGGCTGCTCAAGATGCTGCTGGTATTGCGGCTGCCGATGCCGCTACCGCTGCGACGGATGCTGCTGGCGCAACCACTGCGGCTATCGCCGACATCGCTGTCATAGCCCAAGCTTCTGCGGCTGCTGCACAAGCCTCTTCGGATGCCGCCCAAGCCGCCTTGGCTGCTGAACCTGTAGGCGGTGCAAATTATGCTGTCGTTTCGGCTGCCGCCGCCGATGCCGCCGCTCAAGCGGCTGCCGCACAGGCTGCAGCCGATGCCGCCAGGGTCGCGACCACGGTTGCTGCCGCGCAAGATGCTGCCGGTGTTGCCGCTGCCGATGCCACTACCGCTGCGACGGATGCTGCTGGCGCAACCAATTTGTCTAACGCCGATATTGCTACGGTTCAAAACACTACTGATGCTGCGGAAGGGGTTGCCGAAGTTGCCGCACTAACCGCCGAGACTGCCGCAGCCCAAGCTGTTGCTGCCGCCCAAGCCGCCGCTACTCATGCCACTGATGTCCAGAATGCGGCGACCGCAGTTAATAACGCGCTGGACACGCTGGCTGCTGCCAACGCTAGGCTGGCTTCGATGAGCACAACACATACAATCACCAATCAGTCTCAAACCGATCTGCAAGTAGACCTGCCCAACAACATAACAACACCGGGCATGATTCAGGTGGGATCATTCGTGACTGGCCAGCTTGGCACGGGCGGTTCATATACCAGCGCCCAGCAGTACAGCGGTGTATCTTATAATAATCAATCCGGCAGCTTTTGGAGCAGCCAGGGCGACCACGATTATTACCGCATCCAGTTGAATGCCGGGCAGCAATATGTTTTCAACCTGAACGGGGTGGATACCCCCGGAACGGCGATGGGACGCTTGCCGGATGCTTATCTGTACCTCCGCGACGCAAACGGCAACTATGTGACAGCCAATGACGACAGCGGCGGCAATCTGAATTCCCAGATATTTTACACACCCAGCGTGACCGGCACTTACTATCTGGACGCGGCAGCTTACGCCGAGTACTACCAAGGCGAATATCAGCTTATGGCACGCACCATAGAGCAATATAATCAGGGGTATGTGGCAGTGCCTGCAGCTCAGGATGCCGCTGCTCTGGCTGCCTCTATAGCGGCCTCTATAGCTGCCCAAGCTGCCCAAGCTGCAACGGCTGCACACGTTGCCGCAGATGCTGCCGCTGCTCAGGCTGCCGCCATTCATGCTGCCATTGACCAGGGACTGACCGGAAATATTCAAACCGATCTGCAAGTAGACCTGCCCAACAACATAACAACATCGGGCATGATTCAGGTGGGATCTTTCGCGACAGGCCAGCTTGGCACGGGCGCTTCATATTATAGTACTCAACAATACAGCGGCATATCCGGCAGCAACCAATCCGGCAGTTACTGGGGCAACCAAGGCGACCATGATTATTATCGCATCCAGTTGAATGCCGGGCAGCAATATGTATTCAATCTGAATGGGGTGGACATGCCAGGAACGCCGATGGGACGCTTGCCGGATGCTTATCTGTATCTCCGCGACGCCAGTGGCAATCTTGTGACAGCCAATGACGACAGCGGCGGCAATCTGAATTCCCAGATATTTTACACACCCAGCGTGACCGGCACTTACTATCTGGACGCGGCAGCTTACGCCGAGTACTACCAAGGCGAATATCAGCTTATGGCACGCACCATAGAGCAATATAACCAGGGATACGTGGCAGTGCCTGCAGCCCAGGATGCCGTCGCTTTGGCCGCCGCGCTGGATGCCTTTGCCCTCCAAACCGCTAACGCTGCCGCTGATGTTACTGCTACGGCTACGGCTGCTGCTGCTAATGCCGCGGCCACCGCCACCGCCGCGGCAGCAGGGGGGCATACCGCTCAAGAAATAGCTGCTGCCCAAGCTGCCGTCACCGATGCTACGAATACTCTACACAATGCCAATGCCACGCTGGCTGGTTTGACAGCTGATCCTAATGACAGCACATTCACACAGGCCACTGCCGCCGTTGTGGTAGCGGATGCCAATAATGCTGCGGCGACCGCACTTGGTAACGCATGGACTGCAGTTCACACGGCTGAAACGGCCATTGCTACCGCACATACCGCCGAAGTGGTTGCAGACGCTGCAACGGCTGTCGCCATTGCAGCCCATGTTCCGGTTGCCAGCCTGAGCTTCCATGATCTTGTTTCAGCTAATTCTGACCTGCTTCAGGGGCTTGCCACAACAGCACCGGCAAACAGCACAGCAGGGGCAGTGAATGCCGCAGAGACGGCTGTGTCCGCGAGTGGTGTGCCGGTAGAGCCGGATCTCGGTGCTATGGCTGCGCATATAGCTGCATTGGTGCAAAGTTTAAACAATAGCACCCCAGTGTAGATTAAAAGTAGAGCGGGCTAAATAAAATGGGGACGGCGACGTCCCCATTTTTACTTAATCCGGATATATGAATTCCGGGGATATAAGGGCTATGTATGGAGTGATATGGCGAATCACTTGTTGTTGCATAATCGTTTGCTGCACATGGCAAGGAGGATAAACAAATGAAACAACTAATCCATAGATTCGGCCGGTTGGCCTGTTTTATGTGGTTGTGCTTCGGCATGGCGGGCGGTGCTTTTGCCGCCACCGGCGATATTGGCATGGTCATGAACGTGGAAGGCGATTTGCAGGCCAAGGGGACGGACGGCATGCTCCGCAAGCTGGGGGTTTTTGGCAAAGTGCTCATCGGCGATATCCTGTTCACCGGCAAGGATAGCTACGCGCGCGTCAAATTTTCCGATGGCGGGCAAATCAGCCTGAAGCCGATCAGCCAGTTCAAGATTCAAGACTACCACCACGACGAGCAGGAACCGGGGAAAGACGCGGCCAAGTTCGACCTGCTCAAGGGAGGCATGCGCGCCGTCAGCGGATTGATCGGCAAGCGGGGCGACCCGGACAGCTACAGCATAAAGACACGCACAGCGACAGTGGGCATTCGCGGCACCAAATTCGGCGTGCTGGTTTGCCAGGGTGATTGCGAAGACATGCCGCTCCCCGCCGATGGCAGCCCGCTTGCCGATGGAACCCACCTTGACGTGCAGGAAGGGACTGTAATTGTAAAAAACTCCGCCGGAACCCAATTGTTCAATGCCGGGCAATTCGGCTTCGTAGGGAGTATCAATACACCCCCGGCCGTGATTCCGGCGGAGCGCGCCATAAAAGTGGATATCCCCGCCAAGCTTTCCATAGACAAGGTCAGGGGCAAAGGGGAGGGTGAAAATGGGGGAGCCAAAGGTGCTGATGGCAAGCCAGGTGAGCCTGCTGCTCAGGTATGCCCGCTCTAGTCTGGATTGCGCGTAATTCTCATTTTTAATTTAGAAATGGAATAACAGGATGCTGGAAAATGGGGGCGTTCACCGCCCCCATTTTTTGTTGCGTGATTCAAAATTAATCGCGCGGAATGGCCGGACCCGTGGCACCGTCGAAGCCGAGTTTGGGCAGCATGGCCAGTTCTTCCGGCCGCTTGACGCCTTCTGCGATCACCAGCAAACCGATGTTGTGGGCAATTTGGCAGAGTCCTTCGAGGAAGGCCTGATTGCCCGATTGCGAATCGATGTCATTGATGAAGCTGCCATCCACTTTCAGGTAATGCAGACCAAGGTCGTGCAGTACGCCGATCCGGCTGAATTCACGCCCGAAGTGCTCGATGCCGATGTGGCATTTGAATCCCATCAGATCCTTGCGGAACGCGCGGAACGCGTCGAGATTGGCGAAGGCGCTGGACTCTGAAACCTCGAGCCACAAGCGGTTGCAATGCGCCGCATTGCCCTGCATCAATTCGCGCATCTTCTTGCGGAAAGGTTCGGATTGCAGCGATTCACCGGAAAGGTTGACCGCCAAATCCGGTGAATTGGGATCCGCCGCAAGCTGGTTGGCGGCCAGGCGTACCGCGGCAATATCCAGGTCCGCAGTCATTTGCAGACGCGTTGCCATCGGCAGGAATTTACCCGCCGTTTGCCATTCGCCCTCCTCGACAAAGCGCATCCGCAGAGGGCACTCCTGGTGCAGCAATTTTTTATTGCCAAAACCGACGACAGGCAAGCCCACCAGACGTAACCAGCCATTCTCAATGGCCATGCCCAACTGCTGCGCCCACTGCGCAGAAGTAGTACGCTGCTCCCCGCCCGCAGCCGCGCGGCGCGGCTTCTCTTCGCCAGAGGCCTCGATCTCGGCCAGCGCCCTGTCCAGTTGCCCCATCAGCGGCCCAGCTTCCTGCCCTTGCAAGTAATCGATAAAGCTGATGCGCACAACGGTCGCGCCATCAGAAAGATGCGAAAGATCGCTGGTAATACTCTGAAGCATTTCGTTCGCCAATACTTCAGCATCTTCATATCCGGGAAGCGCTACGGCAATATCAGTGCCGTTCAGCCGCCCAATCAGGCGTTTGGCGCGGGCATATCGCCCTGCGTGTGACTCAATGGAGGTTTCGATGCTTTTAGCAAGTATTTTCAAAAACTTGTCCGTGTCCACGCGGCCCAAGCGCTTATTGATCGCCGCCAAGTCGACAATGCGCAGCAGCAGCAAGCTGCCATGATCCGCAGACTCGTCTGATTTGTTGAGCAGGTTGGATAATTGCGAGAAGAAAAACATGCGGTTGGCAAAACCCGAAACCGAGTCGTAGTTGACCTCGCGGCGCACCGCCTCGAGCCGTGCCGCCTCTTCCTCGAACATGGTTTTTAACCGGCCCACCATGGTGTTCATCGCGAAAGCGAGCTGCTTGAGTTCCGGCACCTTGGGTTCCTCGATGGTGCTGAAGCGCCGCTCACAGATGGCGCGCGCCTGGTCGACCACGCGCCCCAGCGGTTCGCGCAGGCGCCTGAGTATCATCGCGGCGATCCAGCCGCTGATCAGGCCGGCCAACAACAGCCAGCCGGCCATGCTGGTAGCGCCGTGCCATAACTCACCGTAGGCAAATTTGCTTTGGCTGCGCAGTTCGATGGTTCCATACTGTTTCCAGCCATCGCTGATCTGCGCATGCCCGGGTGTCGGTTTGATCGGAAGCAGCCGGGTAAACCAGACGGGCGCATCACCGGTATCCGGCGGAGACTGGCGCTCGACGATGATCTTGCCCTTCGGGTCGAATACTTGTATCAGTTCATAGTGCCCGCTATCAAACAATGCCGCAACGTAGAGTTCAATGGTTACCGGATCCTTGCTCTGCTGAGTGATCAGCAGAGCAAGCGCGCTGGCGTTGTCCTCATTCTTGAGGATAAGCTGCTGCTCGAGATAATGCCTGGAAGAAAGCAGGCTGACTACCGCGCTGCCCATAAACGAGAGCAAGGTGGAAAGTGCTACTGCTAACATTAGCTGCCGGAATAGAGACATGTTTACCTCATCACTTTAATGTTTATTCAAAACCTTCTGCACGGGCGCGGGCCAGAAGCTCTTCCCAGCGTGAAAGACGCTTGGTGCCGGTCGAGCTGGCGGAGCCGCTGGCAGATGCCCCGCCCCATATTCCCTGACTGTTGAAGCTGAACACAGGTGTCAAATCCGGTCGGCGTGAAGCGGGGCGGATTTCACCAAGCAGGTTGTCGAGAATCTGCGGCTCGGCCTCCGGGTCGCTGTAGAAAGCCAGCACCATGTGAGCCTGGGTGATTGCACCACCTAATTTTGCCTTGACGTAAATCAGCCGCAATTGCGACACATCCATACCGGCGGAGAGCAGGGTAAAATATTTGGCGATGGCGTAATCCTCACAATCTCCCTTTCCGTGCCCCAGTGATTCCATCGGGGTCGCCCAGTAATCGTCTTGCGCCCATGCTTCCTTGTCATCAGTGAACTGTATACGCCGGTTCCAGAATTCATTGACTTTCTTTATCTGCTGTTCAGGATCTTCTAATTTCGCCATATCTGCCACCAGTTTTTGCCAGTCGCGAAATTTTTGTGCCGACGATTCGCCATAACGCTGGGTGATGGTTTTCAGAAGCTTATCCGCGTCAAAACCAACCGCGCGTGCCAGTGAAAAGAGCAACATTGCCGCAATGAGCAGCATCGATATATTGTAAGCTCTTGAACGTGATTTCAAGTTCCAAGGACAACATCAGTAATGTAGGCTTTGAAATATAACGTGTTTTTTAAAAAATTACATTAAAAAATCCAAAAAATCAAAGCATTTTCATGTAAATGTAAGGGGATATTGCAGAGGGCGCTGTATCCTAAATTATGAGTAAAATCATAAATGTTGCATGGATAAATTTGCTCGGGTAAGCTTGCGCAAATTCTATGCAATTTTGCGGTGCCAGGTTAGCTTGCTTTGGTGGAAATTTGCTTATAGTGATCATCAACGAAAAAATTATGTAGCTCGCAACTCCAATCAAAATAAAAATAATATAAAAAACCTGTCAAACAATTTTGTGACTACGCCTTTGTAGCGGACGTGGTGTTTGGTTATGGGTAATTGCATTTGTTTTCAATCTTGCACGCACTTTAAATAAACAGGAGTGCATTCGTTGTTCTGTTGCGTAATGCATGGTGCGAGTTTTTGAGGCTCTCAAAATATGGCTGTGAAAATTAAATATCGTTTGGCGTTGATGCTCGCGGCTGGGCTATGGATGGGTGCCGCAGCGGCACAGGAACCTGTGGAAGACAGATTTTTTGCGCAGTTGCCAAATGAAGTCAAGGTGGCAGCAGAAACCGAAGCCACATCAGAAGACCAGGCGAGACAAGAAGCGGATGCCAGAGTAGCAAAACTGAAGGCCAGGCAAGAAGCCAAGGCCGAAGCAGCACGGTTGAAGGCGGAGCAAAAGGCCAAAGCAGAAGCGGAAAAGCAAGCGGCGGCAGAAGCCAGGGCCGCGAAGCTGAAAGCGAAGCAAGAAGCCAAAGCCGAAGCGGCGCGACTGAAGGCTGGGCAAAAAGCTCAGCCCCAAGCTGAGAAGCCGGTTGCGGCGGAAGCCAAGCGTGCAGCCGAACCTGAAGCACAAGCAGCAGTTGCACATGCGGAAGCTGAGAAGAAAGTCAAAGCAGAAGAACTGCCGACGGCAGCAGCCAAGCAAACTGCAGAAGCCGAAGCAGCGCGCGTGAATGCAGAGAAAAAAGCCTTGGCGGACACACAAGCGGCAGCAGGAGGTAGTGCGGATAAGCCGAAAGCGCAAAGTAGCAAGGAGGAGGATTTTGCCAAAGATGTTGCGGGTCTGAAGACAGAGCAAAAAGCCCAGATAGACACGAAAGCGGCAGATGAGGCCAAGGCAGCAAAACTGAAGGCCGCCAAAAGCGACATGCTGATAGATTTTGTTCAGAAGGCAGTACTGCAAAATCCCGATGTGTTAACGCGCTGGCACAATTTTCAGGCGGCGGTTAACGAAACCTCGGCGGCACGGGGGGTATTTTTGCCCCGAGTCGACATGGCGGTCGACAGCGGACGGGAGAAGCCCCAATCCGTGTTCGCCAACAATACGGCAAATACCAAGAATATTACGTTTACGCTGACGCAAATGCTGTATGACGGATTTGCCACACTTAACGATGTGCGCCGCTTGAATAATGCCCAGCTGGCGCGTTACTACGAGCTTCTGGATGCTTCAGAAACTGCCGCCCTCGAAGCAACGCGTGCATTTTATGACATGTCGCGGCAACGTAAACTCTTTGAATTGACCGAGGATAATTACGTCAGGCACCGTACAGCTTTTGAACAAATCAAGTTGAAAGTGGAGGCCGGCGTGGGGCGCCGCGTCGATCTGGAGCAGGCCGCCGGCCGTCTTGCCCTGAGCGAGTCTAATTTGGTGCTGGATAATGCCAATGTCCATGACGTAAGCGCCCGCTTTCAGCGAATGATCGGAGTGCTCCCACCTGCAAAAATGCGTATTTCACCTTCGCAGGCCAAGCTGGCGAAGCAGGTACTGCCGAATGCCGCCTCTGCCGTTCTTTCCATTGCAGTTGATTATCACCCCGCCATTCTGGCCGCAGTGGAGAATGTGCGTTCCGCGCGCTACGACCTGTACGGGCGCTGGGCAAAATATCAGCCTACGGTGAATTTGGTTGTTGCTCAAACCCATAGCAAAAACTTGGGCGGTGATCCTACCCTTGGTGCCGGATCTAATTCCTCGGCCAAAGTGATGCTAAATTGGAACTTGTACAGTGGCGGGTCGGATAGCGCAAGATCGAGCCAATACGTCGGACGGCTGGATTCCGCCAGGGATCTGCGCGACAAGGCTTGCCGCGACATACGCATGACTTTGGCAATCGCTTACAACGATATATCGAAGCTGACAGAGCAGCTTAAATTTCTGGATCAGCATCAATTGTCGATTGAAAAAGCGCTTGCCGCTTATCAAAAACAATTTGATATCGGCCAGCGTAGCCTGCTGGATTTGCTGGATACCGAGAACGAGCTGTATCAGGCCAAGCGCAGCTACACCAATGCCGAATACGATCTGGCCATTGCCTATGCGCGCACCATCGCCGGCATGGGGCGGCTGGTTAGTTCCCTGGGGATCGCACATCTGGAAACGAAAGATTTGCCGGAATTGCTCGGCACCAGTTCGGATGCGGCAGAAAACTGCCCGATGGACGCACCGCTTGCGAACAATATTCGGTTAGAGGAGCTTGATGCGCGCGCGATTGAGCAAGCGAAGGCGGCAAATGAAGCGGCACGCGCGAAGGAGGAGGCAGGAAAGGAGCAAAAAGCAAAAGAAGATAATGCTTTCCTTATGACTCCTGGTGAAGCCAGAGCGGCGAAGGCGAAAGAAGCGCAGGGCGTCAAGGCGGGCGGAGAATTGAAAGCCGGCCAAGATGCCAAGGCAGGAGAAGCTGAGCTTGCAAAGCTGAAGGCCGAACAAGAAGCGCAAGCGGCAGCGGAAGAAAAAGCGAAACAGGCAGCGGAAGCCAAGGCCGCAAAAATCAAGGCTAGGCAAGAAGACAGAGCCGAAGCGGCACGCCTGAAAGCGGAACAAAAAGCCAAAGCCCAAGCGGAGAAGCAGGCAGCGGCAGAAGCCAAACGAGCAGCCGAAGCCGAAGCGGCTAGACTGAAGGCCGAACAAAAGGCCAAAGCTGAAGCCGAGAAGCGGGGCGCAGCAGAAGAGAAAGCCAAACAGGAAGCGGAAGTCCGGGTAGCGAAACTGAAAGCCAAGGAGGAAGCCAAGGCCGAAGCGGCACGCGTGAAAGCCGAACAGGAAGCCAAAGCCCAGGCAGAGAAACAGGCCCAGCAAGAAGCCAAGGCTGAAGCGGCACGCGTGAAAGCTGAACAAACGGCCAAAACCGAAGCCGAGAAACAGGTCGCAGCAGAAGAGAAAGCCAAACAGGAAGCGGAAGTCCGGGTAGCGAAACTGAAAGCCAAGGAGGAAGCCAAGGCCGAAGCGGCACGCGTGAAAGCCGAACAGGAAGCCAAAGCCCAGGCAGAGAAA
>JAQTMZ010000008.1:0-102268 GCA_028714075.1 Gallionella sp. | reverse complement strand
CAGGCCCAGCAAGAAGCCAAGGCTGAAGCCGAGAAACAGGTCGCAGCAGAAGAGAAAGCCAAACAGGAAGCGGAAGCCCGGATAGCGAAACTGAAAGCCAAGGAAGAAGCTAAGGCCGACGCGGCACGCGTGAAGGCCGAACAGGAAGCCAAAGCCCAGGCAGAGAAACAGGCCCAGCAAGAAGCCAAGGCTGAAGTAGCACGCCTGAAAGCCGAGCAAGAAGCCCAGGCTCAAGCCGAGCAGCAGGCACCGGTGGTGGTCGAATCTGCGCCACTGAAAGCGACAGGAATTGAAACTACAGCAGAAGACCAGGCGAGACAGGAACCTGTCTTCCATAGGCTGGCGAAGCAAAAAACCAAGGAAGAAGCCAAGGCCGAAGCGGCGCGCCTGAAAGCCGAAGCTGCTCGTGCGAAGACCGAGCAGGGAGCTTCAGCGGCAGCAGAAGCCGAAGAAAAGGCGAGGCGGGAAGCTGAGGTCAGGGTGGCGAAGCTGAAAGCGAAGATAGAGGCTAAAGCCGAAGCAGCGCGCCTGAAGGCCGAGCAAAAAACCAAAGCCCAAGCGGAAAAGCAGGCAGCGCCGGAAGCCAGACAGGTGATCGAAACCGAAGCGGCAAGCCTACTCTGATTTACGTGTTAAATTGATCGCACAAGCAGCTTTGCATTTGGATGCTGACTGTTAAAGCTGGCATCAACAGGCGGCCATATCTGTATCGCATTGGTACTTCCACTTAATGTGCATGAGGAGTATTCAAACATCATGAACACATCACTCTTCCGTTATTTGATACTCGCTTTTATATTTACTACGCCGCTGGCTGCATACGCTGCAACCGAGTTGCAAGTGGCCTGCAAGGAAGACGACGAGGATGCGGAGGTAACTCTCGATGGCGAATTCAAGGGGTATTGCCCGATCCTGTTGGAGGTTAAACCCGGCACGTTGAAATTGCGGGTAGTCAAAAAAATGGATGCTTCGCATGAGCGGGTATTCGAGAAGGAAATCCAGCTGGACGATGGCGGGAAAATGAAAGTGGACGTCGTGCCGACTGTCCAACCAATCGCCGCAGGGCAGAGTCAAACTGCGGAACAAGCTCACAAGAGTGCGGAAGCCACCATGCTGGCATTTAAGGAGCAAGGGGTGGAGCCGGGCAACGGCAAGTCTTTCAAGGACTGCCAGAGTTGCCCCGAAATGGTGTTGATTCCACCGGGAAGTTTCATGATGGGTGTCCCCGGCTCGCAGCAGCAGCGAACCATCAGCCAAGTTTTTGCCGTGGGTAAATACGAGGTGACGTTTGCAGAGTGGGATGCCTGTGCAGCGGCGGGCGGTTGCGGCAAATACCGGCCAGACGACCAGGGATGGGGACGCGGACGGCAACCGGTAATAAATGTCAGTTGGAACGATGCCAGACGATATGTGCGCTGGCTGTCGCAAAAAACCGGCAAGAGCTACCGCCTGTTGACGGAAGTGGAATGGGAATATGCGGCGCGGGCAGGCACAACTACAGTGTATCCATGGGGCGATGCCATTGGCAGCGGCAACGCCAACTGCAATGGTTGCGGCAGCCAGTGGGACAATAAACAACCCGCGCCGACCGGAAGCTTTAAAGCGAATGCTTTCGGCATATATGACATGAACGGTAACGTATGCGAGTGGACCGAGGACTGTATTAACGATAATTGCGCCAGGCGCGCGGCGCGCGGCGGGTCGTGGTTCTACGATGCGCTAAGCGTGCGCTCCACATACCACACCGGCGATAGTACCGATGCCCGTGACTTAGATGACGGTTTTCGCGTCGCCAGAGAACTCCCCTAATCTCCATTTGCGATTTTTAATACTGGTTTTGCTTGCGCAGCACACCTTTTATCATCGCGCTGAACAGCAGTACGCTGATTGCGGAAAATGCGGCGACACCAAGGATGTGCGGCGCACTGCCGGAAAAGTGGAATAGTTCGCGCAACAGCGGCACGCTTAACACCAAGGCCAGCCCGGCACTGCCCCCGAGCACGATCCACCACAGTACCGGATTACGTTGCGATGATGCGCCTTGCCATGGCGCATTCAGCGAGCGGTTGCTGAACACCAGCGCGATGTTTCCCGCCACCATGGCAACGAACACCAGCGCGCGCACGGTGTTTTCATCCCACCCCTGCGACAACGCCCAGGCATAAACTGCAGCGGCAACCGCGAAAGCCATTGATCCTTGCAGCAGGCTGTTGGCCAATAGCTTCCTGCCGAATAGCGGTTCATTGGCCGGTCTGGGCGGACGCCGCATGATATTTTTTTCTTCCGCTTCCGCTTCGAAAAAGATCGAGCAGGCCGGGCCGATAATCAGTTCCAGAAACATGATATGCGCGGGCAGCAGCATCAGCGGCTCGCCGAGCAACACCGGCAGCATGGCCATGCCGACGATGGGGATGTGCACCGCCAGCGCGTAGCTCATCGCCTTGCGCAGGTTGTCGTAGATGCGCCGCCCCATGCGGATGGTGGCGACCAGCGAGGCAAAGTCGTCGTTGAGCAGCACCAGTGCGGCGGCCTCGCGCGCCACGTCGGTGCCGCGCTTGCCCATCGCCACGCCGATGTGCGCCGATTTGAGAGCGGGCGCATCGTTCACCCCGTCGCCGGTCATCGCGACGATTTCCCCGTTTGACTTGAAGGCTTCCACCAGGCGCAGTTTTTGCTGCGGCACGATGCGCGCGAATACCTGCACGCCGCATAGCCGGGAACGCAATGTTTCATCGGATAGTGCGTCCAGTTCGTTGCCGGTCAATATCTGCTCATGAGGTAAACCCAGTTCGCGGGCAATGGCCTGTGCGGTGCGCGCGTGGTCTCCGGTGATCATCACCACCCGGATACCCGCCGCGTGGCTTTGCGCGATGGCTTCCGCCACGCCGGGGCGCAACGGGTCTTGCAGGCCGAGCAGGCCGACAAAATAAAACTCGATGTCATGCTGCTGTGCCGGCCAACGCTGCTCGGCTTTTTGGTCCGGCTTCAGTTTGGCACGTGCCACGCCCAGCACGCGCAAGCCCTGATCGGCCATTGCGGCGGCTACCCGTTCGATGGCGCGGGCTTCCACTTCGGGCAAATGGCACAGGTCGATGATTGCTTCGGGTGCACCCTTGGCGGCCACCAGATGGTGGGGTTGATCATCGCCTTGCCAGACATGCGACATCGCCAGCAACTCCGGCGACAGGCTGTATTCATGCACCAGTTGCCAGTCTTCGTGCAGGTGTTCGCTGCCGCCCAGCGTGCGCTTGCCCAGTTCGTGCAGGGCGCGTTCCATCGGGTCGAACGGCGCGCGTTCGCTGGCCAGGATGCCGAATTCCACCAGCTCGTGCCAGGGTTCGGGCAGCGGGCTATGGCTGTCCACTTGCAGCAGCCTATTGTTTGCTGTCATGGGGCCGCCGCTATACAACTGGCGGATCACCATGCGGTTTTCGGTCAGCGTGCCGGTCTTGTCGATGCACAGTACGGTAGTGGCGCCGAGCGTTTCGATGGCATCCAGCCGCCGCGTCAGCACGTCGCGTTGCGCGATGCGCCATGCGCCGAGTGCCATGAACACCGACAGGATCACCGGGAATTCTTCCGGCAGGGCCGACATCGCCAGGCTGATCCCTGCCAGCAGCGCGTCCAGCCAATGGCCGCGCGAGAAGCCGTAGATCAGTACCAGCGCCACGCAGAATGTGCTGGCGATTATGGCCAGACGGCGCACCAGCCTGCCGGTCTGGATGCGCAGCGGCGACTCGCCGGATTGCGCGCTTTCCAGCGATTTGCCGATTTGCCCGATGGCGCTGGATTTGCCGGTGGCTGTCACCAGCCCGATACCGCTGCCTTGCACCAGCACGGTTCCCGCATACACGAACGGCTGATCGTCGCCGCCCGGCTGGCAAGCAATCGAGTCTGCGCTACCCGCGAGTTTGCGCACCGGCACCGACTCGCCGGTCAGCATGGATTCGTCGGCGAGCAGGTCGTTGCAACTGAGCAACACCGCATCGGCGGCGACGCGATCCCCTTCGGCCAGCAGCAGCAGATCGCCTTGCACCACCTCGCGCCCGGCGATGCGCTGCTGCTGGCCGTCGCGCAATACCAGGGCGCGCGGGCTGGACAGGTCGCGCAACGCTTCCAGCACCCGTTCGCTCTTGTGTTCCTGAAATACGGTCAGGACGATGACCAGCAGCACGAAAAACAGCAGCATCAGCGCGTCTTCGACATCGCCCAACAGCAGATAGATGCCGCCTGCCGCGATCAGCAACAGGAACATCGGCTCGCGCAGCACATCGGCGACCATGCGCCATACCCGGCGCGGTTGCGGCAGGCTCAGTTCGTTGTAGCCGGACGCGGCAAGGCGCTGTTGCGCCTCTGCCGTGCTTAACCCGGAAACTGGTTGGTCATTGCGTGTGGTGCTCATGCAGGTGGACTCCGCGCTGTGCCATGGGTAGAGGATACAGCGATAGCGGCTCAGGAGTAAATCTCGGAAGATCCCGGCGAGTTTGCCGGGTCAAAAAAAGGCCTGCGCTGCAAATGCTTTTCGGGTAAATTGCACACTCGATTTTATCGATGGAGCTACTCTGGAGTAGTCCTATCCCATAGATTCCAAAAAATTCAGGAGAAAGCATATGACGCAATATAGCAAACGCATGGTGATCGCCCATTGGCTGACCTTGGTATTATTGATTGTCGCCTGGTATTTCGGCCACGAACTGGATGAAGCGCGGCATGAAGAGGGCGCGCCGCTGGTCGGATATGTTGTGCATGCATTGGTCGGGGCTGCGGTTTTGCTGTTGGCTCTGGCGCGGCTATATTTCCGCAGCAAGGATGGTGTGCCGGCCCCGATAGGCGATACGCCGATGGATAAGGTAGCCAAAGGTGTTCATTCTCTGATGTATGTGGTGCTGGTTGTGTTGCCGGTAAGCGGTGTGGCGACTGTTGCGACCAGCGATGTGGGCAAGGCTTTAAAGGCATGGGATGCAAGTTTGCTGCCCAAAAAGTTTAGCGGCGTATTTGCCCATAATATCCACGAAATGTTGGTGACCGTACTGATCGCGCTGGTGATTGTGCATGTACTGGGTGCATTCATGCATCAGTTCATCATGAAAGACGGCTTGATGAAGCGGATGTCACTGCGCAAATAGACTGATTGCGCATTGAATCGAGTAGAAGGGTGGGGCTTTTATCCCGCCCTTTTTTTTGCAAAAATTTACAGTTTTAGCCGGACGACATTCGTCATATTCTTTGCGGAGTATTTTGTTAACCGGCTATTGCAAAAGAATATTTTTCTTTACCCACAAAATCTGTGGATAACTTTGTGGATAAGTGTAATGGTTAATGCTTTAACTTGATATGCCATAAGGTTTTTTGTTACCTTGCTTATTTTTTGCATTTTAAATTGTTTAATAAAAACAGAACGTTAGTGTAAGTGGGTGATGCTGTTTGCCGGTGTTGTTGCAAGCAATGGCGAATTTGCTTGCATTGTGGATTGTTTTGAAATGTCAATATACCTTTCGGCCTATTTTCGAAGAAAAAAATCACATTTGGCGCACCGCAAAACTCGCCATTTCAATCAGGTAGTTGCGCGGAAATATTGTGCCTGTATATTAGAAATATGGAATTGCGGGTGCATGGGGTTTTTAATTTGGCATAGCGCCACAAATACCTTCCGCAGCAATTTCCAATACAGCTTTCTGGAAGCTCTCTTGATTAGCCGCGCCGATCTTGCCACGGTAAGCGCCTGATCCAGGCTGGAGGCGCAATGAAACTCACCGTGCTCGGTTGTTGTGGCGGAATCGGCGGCATGCGGCGCACCACCGCGTTGCTGCTGGATGACGATATTCTGATCGATGCCGGCTCTGGTGCGGGCGACTTGAGCCTCGAGCAGATGGCTAAAATAGATCATGTTTTTCTGACCCACGCCCACCTCGACCACTGCGGATTCATTCCGCTGCTGGCGGATGCGGCGGCCTTTCTGCGCCATCGGCCATTATGGGTGCATGCCCTGCCGCAGACCATAGCCGCGCTGAAGAACAATCTGCTGAACGGCGAACTGTGGCCGGATTACAGCGCGCTGCCGACCACCGCTGACCCCTACATCCGCTTTGCCCCGATAGTTCCCGGCGAGGCGGTGCTGCTCGGGGTGAGGCGTATCACGCCCTTGCCGGCACGCCATTCGGTGCCTGCCGTGGGTTACCGGCTGGACAGCGGCGCGGGAAGTTTCGTGTACTCGGGTGATACCACGGACTGCGAGGAGTTCTGGACGGCGCTGAATGGCATCGGCAATCTGCGCTACCTGATGATCGAGACCACGTTACTCAACGCCAATTCGGCCGGAGCGGCGCTGTCCGGGCACATGACCGCCGCGCTGCTGGCGCGCGGACTGGAACGCATGGAGCATCCGGCGACGCTGCTCATCACCCACTTGGAACCGGGCAAGGAAGAACAGACCATGATGGAAGTTGCCGCCGCCTGCGCCCGGCACCGGCCGGTGCGGCTGGAGCAGGGGCGGCAATTCGAGTTCTGACCGAGCGATTTTTGGTTGGTCACATGACCAGCGTATCGTTCAAACAAGTCTTCGCCTGCGCCAATCGCGCCAGCGTCGGCAACAGGTTCAGCCCGGTCGCCTCCTTCAATGCCAGCGCATTCTCCTTCAGGTCGCTGAACGAGATTTCGATGGGATAGCCTGCCACCGCCAGCGCCACCGCGTTGCCGCTCTCGCATGAAGGGAACACCAGCGCGCGATCTTCGAACGCTTCAGCGATGCGTGCGGCACTCGCCTTGAAACCGCGGCTGCGGGTCAGCAGGTTTGCCACCATGATCCCGTCATCGCTTAAGCGGTTGCGGCAAGCCTGATAAAACGGCAAGGTCTCCAGCGCTCCGGTGCGCGCTTTTTCGTCGAAACCATCCACCAGGATCAGATCGAATTTTTTGCTGCTGTTCAGCGTGTATTCCGCACCGTCACCGATGATGAGATTGATGCGCTTCGGGTCTTCCGGCAGTTTGAAAAACTGCCGCGCGGCGGCGACCACGGAGGGCTCAATCTCCACTACGGTGAGGTGCGCGAGCGGATAGTGGCGGTACAGAAACTTGGTCAGCGAAGCCGCGCCGAGCCCGATCAGCAACACCTTGCGGGGCGCGTCACACAGCAGCAGCGCAGCCATCATCTCGCGCGTGTATTCCAGCTCCAGGTTCCACGGACGCGCGATGCGCATCGCGCCCTGAATCCATTCCGAACTGAAGAGCAGTGTGCGCACGCCCGCTTCTTCGCGGATGTCTATGGGAGTGGTCATTGGCTTAGATATCTTATAGGTAGGCGAGGAGCGAGCACCGTGTAACGCCGCCATCGAATCACGCAGTAGGTTATGTCCATTGGTTCAACAACCAGCGCGCCCACTCGGTCACTTCCGTCGCGGTCATGCCGATGCTGGCCTGCTGTTCGGCCAGCGCATCTCCCGCCGCGCCGTGCAGGTGTACCGCCAGCAGCAGCGCGTCATCCGCCGCCATTCCCTGTGCGATGAACGCGGCGATCATGCCGGTCAGCACATCGCCCATGCCCGCCGCGCTCATGCCGGGGTTGCCGGTCCGGTTGACGAACAGCCTGCCGTCGCGCGTGGCGCACAGGCTGTCCGCGCCTTTCAGCGCCACGCTGCAAGCGAATTTCTGCGCCAGTTGTTGCACTGCCGCGATGCGGTCTGCCTGCACTTCCTTGATCCCGCAGGCCAGCAGGCGCGCGGCTTCGCCGGGATGGGGGGTGAGCACGGACGGGTGCTTGCGCGCACGCAGGTCGTCCTGCAAATCGGCATGGCTGGCGAGCAGGTTCAGCGCATCGGCATCCAGCACGATGGGTGTTTTGGATTTCAGTGCTTCATACAGCAGCTTGTAGGCGGCTTTTGAAGTGCCCATGCCGCAACCGATCGCCAATACATTGAAATTGCTTTTCACGTTTGCCCCCTCGCCCGCAGGGATTGAAAAGGGTTCTTCACGTTCGCCTCCTCGCCCGCTTGCGGGAGAGGATTGAGGAGAGGGGGGCTTCACCGGGAGAGGGCTGGGGCACAGTGCATCGGCGGCAGAGTGCAGCATCAGTTCCGGCTGCAACAGGTCGACGCCCGGCGCATTGTCCGCCAGAAAGCCGACATGCACGCAGCCCGCGCCCAGCTTGAGTGCGGCGCGTGCCGCCAGCAACGGTGCGCCGACCATGCCGGTTGCGCCGCCGATCACCGCGACGCTGCCGAACATGCCCTTGTGGCTGTCGCGCGGGCGCTTCGGGAAATTTGCGCTGACCTGCGCTTTGTTAATTGGTATTGGGGTAAGGGCGAGGATGCGTTTACTCATAATCCGGTCAAGTGCCGAGTGTGGGGCGCATAGTATAATCCCGCCCCGAATTAAATTTCACTGTCTACGCCATGTTTCGAGTTTCCGTTGGCACCGCCGCCTTATCCGCTTTTCGCCTGGAAAAACTGCGCGCCGCGCTGAACGATGTTGCGCCCGGCGTTTCCATCGCGGATACGCGCCACTGGTATTTCAGCGCACTGCATGAAGCGGCCTTGAATAAGGCTGAAGCCAAGCTGCTGGACAAGGTGCTCGGCCTCGGCAAGTCGGCGGGCGAACCTGCGGGCGTGGAAAAATACCAGCGCCTGCTGGTGGTGCCGCGCCTCGGCACGATTTCGCCGTGGTCTACCAAGGCCACCGATATCGCGCGGCATTGCGGCCTGTCGGCAGTCGTGCGCATCGAGCGCGGCGTGGTGTATTACCTCTCGACCCCGGGCGGCAAGCCGTTGAGCAAGGCCAGGCAGGCGGCGGTGTTGCCGCTGCTGCACGACCGCATGACCGAGACCGTGTTGGCCGACCTTTCGCCCTTCGATGCCTCAGGAGGGCTCTTGAGCGGTTTTGCCAGCGCGGCGGAAAGAATATTCCGGCACGGCAAGCCGCAACCGCTCGCCACGGTGAATGTTTTGAAGGGCGGGCGCAAGGCGTTGGCGAAAGCCAACCGCGACATGGGGCTGGCGCTGTCGGAGGACGAGATCGACTACTTGGTCGAAAATTTCAAGACGCTCAAACGCAACCCGACCGACGTCGAACTGATGATGTTTGCGCAGGCGAACTCCGAACATTGCCGCCACAAGATTTTCAACGCCGACTGGGTGATCGACGGCGAGGCGCAGAACATGTCGCTGTTCGGCATGATCCGCAACACCCACAAGATCAGCCCGCAGGGCACGGTGGTGGCCTATTCCGACAACTCCTCCGTCATCGAGGGTGCGCGCATCGAGCGCTTTTATCCGCGCGCCGATGGCGGCTATGCGTTCGGCGAAGAGCTGACCCACATCCTGATGAAGGTCGAGACGCACAACCATCCCACCGCCATCGCGCCGTTCGCGGGTGCCGCCACCGGCAGCGGCGGCGAGATCCGCGACGAAGGCGCGACCGGCACCGGTTCCAAACCCAAGGCCGGGCTGACCGGGTTCTCGGTATCCAATTTGAATATTCCGGGGTTCGTGCAGCCGTGGGAAATATATTCTCCGAATACCGACCCTCTCCCTAGCCCTCTCCCGCTTGCGGGAGAGGAAACGCTCCCCTCTCACACTTGTGGGAGAGGGGCTGGGGGAGAGGGTGTCTGCTATGGAAAGCCAAGCCGCATCGTCACCGCCCTGCAGATCATGCTGGACGGCCCGATCGGCGCGGCGGCGTTCAACAACGAGTTCGGCCGCCCGAACCTGGCGGGTTATTTCCGCACCTTTGAAGAACAAGTCAGCGGCGAGATGCGCGGCTACCACAAGCCGATCATGCTGGCGGGCGGGGTGGGCAACATCGCGGCGATTCACACCCATAAACACGACCTGCCGGTCGGCGCGCTGGTGGTGCATCTCGGCGGCCCCGGCATGCTGATCGGCCTGGGCGGCGGCGCGGCGTCGAGCATGGACACCGGCGCGAACGCCGAGAATCTCGACTTCGATTCGGTGCAGCGCGGCAACCCGGAGATGCAGCGCCGCGCGCAGGAAGTGATCGACCGCTGCTGGCAGATGGGCGCGAACAACCCGATCCTGTCGATCCACGATGTCGGCGCGGGCGGCATGTCGAACGCCCTGCCGGAACTGGTGCACGGCGGCGGCAAGGGAGCGCGCTTCGAGCTGCGCAAGATACCGCTGGACGAGAGCGGCATGTCGCCGAAACAGATCTGGTGCAACGAATCGCAGGAGCGCTACGTCTTGGCGATTGCGCCGGAGCGGCTGGAAGAATTCCGCGCCTTCTGTGAGCGCGAACGCTGCCCGTTCGCCGTGGTCGGCACCGCTATCGCCGACGATTGCATTACCGTGCATGACGCCGAATTCGACAACGATCCGGTAAATATGCCGCTGTCGGTGCTGCTCGGCAAACCGCCGAAGATGACGCGCAACGCGGTGCGCGAAATACCGCGCCTGTCGTCGTTCGACAGCAGCACGATTGATTTGCGCGATGCCATCGGGCGCGTGCTGCGCCTGCCGTCGGTGGCGAACAAGACTTTCCTGATCAGCATCGGCGACCGCACCGTGGGCGGCATGACCGCGCGCGACCAGATGGTCGGCCCGTGGCAGGTGCCGGTGGCGGATGTCGCCGTTACGCTGATGGGTTTTAACACCAACCGCGCCGATGCCTTCGCCATCGGCGAGCGCACTCCGCTGGCGCTGATCAATGCACCGGCTTCGGGGCGCATGGCAGTCGGCGAGGCGCTCACCAACATCGCCGCCGCACGCATCGAGAAGATCGGCGACATCAAACTGTCGGCGAACTGGATGGCGGCGGCGGGGCATCACGGCGAAGACGCCGCGCTGTTCGACACCGTGCGCGCGGTCGGCATGGAGCTGTGCCCGCAGCTCGGCATCGGCATCCCGGTCGGCAAGGATTCCATGAGCATGAAGACCACCTGGAAAGAAGGCAATGAGGACAAGGCCGTTACCGCCCCCTTGTCGCTGATCGTCTCCGCCTTCGCGCCATGTCCGGATGCGCGCGGCACGCTCACGCCACAACTCTCCGCCTATCTGGATACTTCGCTGCTGCTGATCGATCTGGGGCAGGGCAAGAACCGCATGGGCGGCTCGGCGCTGGCGCAGGCCTACAAGCAGGTCGGCGATGTTGCGCCGGACGTGGACGATGCGCAGGTGCTCAAGTCGTTCTTCGAACTGGTGCAGCACCTGAATGCAAAAGGCAAGCTGCTGGCCTACCACGACCGTTCCGATGGCGGCGCATTCGTTACACTGTGCGAGATGGCATTCGCGTCGCATATCGGGTTGGACATCAGGCTCGACGAGCTGCACGGCGACACGCTGCGCGCGTTGTTCAACGAGGAACTCGGCGCGGTGGTGCAGGTGCGCGACCGCGATGTGCTGCATGTGCTGCAACTCACCCAAGAGCTCGGCCTGAAGAGCGTGCAGAAGATCGCCACGCTGAACCAGACCGGCATGATCGAGATTTCGCGCGGCGGCGAAAAACTGTTCAGCGAAAACGGCGTGAACCTGCAACGCAGCTGGTCGGAGACTACTTACCAGATGCAGAAGCTGCGCGATAATCCGGCCTGCGCGCAGCAGGAATTTGACCGCCTGCTGGATGCCGCCGACCCCGGCCTGCATGTGAAGCTGACGTACGATCCGAATGAAGCGCCACCCCCCGTTCGCCCCGAGCTGATCGAAGGGAGAGCGGTGCTGACCCGCCCCAGGATCGCCATCCTGCGCGAGCAGGGCGTGAACGGCCAGGTGGAAATGGCTGCCGCGTTTGACCGCGCCGGCTTCGCCGCGGTGGACGTGCACATGAGCGACATCATCAGCGGGCGCGTCAAACTGGCCGACTTCAAGGGCTTCGCCGCGTGCGGCGGCTTCTCCTACGGCGACGTGCTCGGTGCGGGCGAGGGCTGGGCAAAATCCATCCTGTTCAACCGCAGGGCGCGCGATGAGTTCGCGGCATTCTTCCAACGCAAAGATACGTTCGCGTTGGGCGTGTGCAACGGCTGCCAGATGATGAGCAACCTGCACGACATCATTCCCGGCGCGGAACACTGGGCGCACTTCTCGCGCAACCAGTCCGAGCAATTCGAGGCGCGCTTTGTGATGGTCGAGGTGCAACCCTCGCCGTCGATCTTCTTCAACGGCATGGCCGGCAGCAGGATGCCGATCGTGGTGTCGCACGGCGAAGGCTATGCCGATTTTAGTAACGCGAAAAAACTGCAAGCCGCGCGGGAACTGGTCACGCTGCGCTACGTGGACAACACCGGCCAGCCCACCGAAACCTATCCGCTCAACCCGAACGGCTCGCCGCAAGGCATCACCGGCCTGACCACGCCGGACGGGCGTTTCAGCATCATGATGCCGCACCCCGAGCGCATTTTCCGCGCCGTGCAGAACTCCTGGTATCCGCGCGAATGGCAAGAGAACGGCGCATGGCTGAGGATGTTCCAGAATGCTAGGAAGTGGGTTGGCTAATCTTTCGCTTGTAGCATGAAAATATTTCTGATCCGCCACGGCGAAAGCGAAGCGAATGTCGCCCACCGTATCAACGATGATCCTGCCCGGCCTGTAAACCTGACCGGGTGCGGCAGGGCGCAGGCCGGGGCCGCATCGGATGAATTGCGCGCGGTACGCTTCACCCATGCCTATGCTTCGGAATTCCCGCGCGCGCAGCAGACCGCGAAGATTCTGCTGCGCCACCATGCCTGCCCGCTGCTGATAGATGCGCGCATCAACGAGCGCCAGACCGGCATGGATGGCCTGCCGGTGGAAGCGTTTCACGACCTGGTGCGCACCGACCCGTTGCGCACCAGACCGGAACATGGCGAATCGTTTCTGGAGCAGATGGAGCGCCTGCGCGGCTTCATGGATGAAGTTGCCGCACGCCACCCGGATGGAATAATAATGGCCGTATCCCACGAGAACCCGATCCTCGCGGCACTGGCTTTGACGGCAGATGACCCCGAACAGGCCGCACGCGGTAAAATCGCCAACTGCGGATGGGTGGAAATGGATTGGCCTGCTGTGTAATACTCCCTCCGCAAGGGGAGACTGGATGAGCGGCTTTTAACAGGATGCAAATACGAACCAATCGGCGTTTGAAAACAACATCAATAATCGGAGAATATTAATATGACCGTACCAGCCTCGTTGCCAGTTCCGTTAAGAAATATTCCGCAGCACAGCATCTTCCGCAAGGGCGACACCTTCGTGCTGTTCGGCGAACTGTTCGGGCGGGGTTACGCCAACGGCCTGGTGAACGAGGCGCGCAAGGCGGGCATGACGATCATCGGCATCACCGTCGGGCGCCGCGACGAGAACCATGTGCTGCGCGCGCTGACCGACGAGGAGCTGTCCACCGCCGAGGCCAATCTGGGCGGGCGCATCATCAACGTGCCGCTGATGGCCGGCTTCGATCTGGACGCCCCCGCAGGCGAACCGACCCCGACCGATCTGCTCGGCGGCATGACGCTCAAGAGCTGGCAGGACGACAAGCTCGACTGGCAGCAGATCGAAAAATGCCGCGCGGTCGGCGTCAAGCGCTTCACGGATTCCGTCGCGAAAGTGATGGCCGAGCTGGACGGCATGATCGCGGACGGCAGCAACGCCTTCTTCGCCCACACGATGGCGGGCGGCATTCCCAAGGTCAAGGTGTTTCTTGCCATTGCCAACCGCATCTACAAGGGGCGCGGCGAGCGCTTCATGTCCTCGCGTGCGCTGCTCGACAGCGACATCGGCAAACTGTGCCTGATGAATTTCGACGAAGTCACCGCGAACACCTTCCAGTATCTGATCGAAGGCAGCGCGGCGATCCGCGCGCGGCTGGAAAAGACTGGCGGCCAGGTGCGCTACACCGCCTACGGCTACCACGGCACCGAGATACTTGTTAATGGCGACTACCACTGGCAGACCTACACCAACTACACCCAGGGCTACGCCAAGATGCGCCTCGAGCGCGTCGCGCGGGACGCCTGGGCGCAGGGCATCAAGGCCACGGTGTTCAATTGCCCGGAGATCCGCACCAACTCCTCCGACATCTTTGTCGGCGTCGAACTGTCGCTGTTTCCGTTGCTCAAGGCGCTCAAGAAGGAAGGCGGCGCAGCCTGGGCCGACGCGCAGTGGCAGGCCTGCCGCGACCTGCTGCAGGAGGGTATGTCGCTCGAGGCGCTGTTGCAGAAGATCAGCGACTACAATGCAAGCAGCGTGATGCAGGCATTCCGCAATTTCGAAGCCTGGCCGATGGACAACTCCGCCGAGCTGGCCGATCTGATGATCGGCACCTCCGAAGAGATCACCAACATGCACAAGGACCGCAAGGCGCTGGTGACCGACATCCTCAGCGCGCTGGTGCTGGAAGGAACCGGGCCGCTGATGTTCATGGAGGCCTCCAACCCATCCGCCCCGGTGCTGTGGCTCAATCACGATGTGATTGCGAAGCAGCTTAATTTGCTACACAAATAATTCCGATTCCAGGCAGGAATGCCCTAATGGGCTAGCACCAACCGTTCGGCCTGAGCTTGGCATGGAAAGGTAGGGGCGCCTTTTTTAACCGTGCCCCGGTGCGCACCCTACCAATCGAAACACAAACTTGCCGTCATTGCCCCGAAGCCATGGGCCGCAGTTTGCGTGGTAAATTCCCTGCTGGTGCGGTTTCTTGAAACGGTAATTTTCGCATCATATAGCTGGATAGCTATACCACCTGCAATATCTCCGGTGAAGGTTTTTTTCGTAACGCTGTGGCTATGCGCGAAGGTATTGCCGTCCAGAAAAATATCCCTGAAAACCATCCTGCCGTCGGCTGAAACAAAAAGATGCACCGTGACATCCTTGCTCCGGGCTGGAGGGATGCTATCGCTTCCGGGGCGGATTGAAGAAGTGCCGAAGTCATCCGGAATTTTGCCGACACGAAACTCGAATCCTGAATTCAAGTATGTTTTCACGTTTCCGACGCTCATTCCCGCGTGCGGGATAAAGTCCATGTATTTTCGGTCGCTCACTTTCCATTTGCGCTCTTTGACAACCTGAATCCCCGGTTCATTCTTGAGTTGATTATCCCAGCCGTTAAAGCGTGGAAGAGTGCGCCAGTCATGGATAGTATCCTGCGCCTGTTTCGCCAATGCAGCCGGGCCGACAACCCCCAGATTGATATCGAGGCTATCCATCACGTCCTCGGTGCGGTCAATGTAGCCTACCCCAAGGTAGAGCCAGCCGGCGTATGGGCGGTCGTTGAGAATTAAATTCCTGATGGACGAATTTTGCGGGGTATACATGGCTTGCCCGAATGAAACGACCATGTTTTTGGAAGCGCCTGCCGGTTCTGAATGCAACGCCTCTCTTATGCCTGAATACAAGGAGTTTAAGGCGCACACATGCTTTGGAACATTTTTATCGGAATAATCGGCCAGTTTATCGGATACCCAGGAAAGCTTGACGCCATTGGTGTAGTCACTGTCGGTTCCAATAAAAAGATCATTCTCGAAATAAACCGTCAGGCGGTTGAGACGCTTGGGTGACTTCCCGGCATTGCCGCAATTGCTTTCCTCATCAACCGCATTGGCACAAGCGGGAAAAAGCATAATAAAAACCGAAGCCAGTACCGCAAAAATCCTCAGATATTCTTTCATAATCCTATTTCATAGAGCCTGTTCGTGGCGCCTGAAAATAATGGGGCCAGCGCCAGCAAAAATATTACGATGCTACCTTTTTTACATACTGCTACAAAAGACCGGCAACTGCAATGCAAGCAGCGTGATGCAGGCCTACCGCACCTTTGCCGGAATGACGAATTTTTTGGTTTTGCTCGCTGTCTTCAATTTATGTAAAACTCAATAATTCGCGCAAGGTTCTTCAGAAAATCACATTCGAGATTGTTGCATCCCCATACTTAGGGCAAGATACGCTCCCTGAAATTTTTGTATAAACCAACCAGAGAATAACTATGGGCGCACAGTGGAAAGCAAGGCATAAAGAAATCGCAGCGAACGTAAAGGGCAAGATTTTCGGCAAGCTGTGCAAAGAAATCACGGTCGCCGCGCGCGGCGGAGCCGATCCGGACTCGAACTCGCGCTTGCGCCTCGTGGTCGAGCAAGCCAAGAAGGCCTCCATGCCGCGTGAAACGCTGGAGCGCGCGATCAAGAAAGGCGCGGGCCTGCTCGACGGAGGCGCGAACCTGGAACGCCTCGTCTACGAAGGTTTCGCGCCGCACCGCGTTCCCGTGATCGTCGAATGCCTGTCCGACAACATCAACCGCACCATGTCCAGCATGCGCGTACTGTTCCGCAAAGGACAGCTCGGCGCAGAAGGCTCCGTCTCGTGGGACTTCAACTACGTCGGCATGATCGAAGCCACGCCGAACTCCAAGGAAACCGATGCAGAAGTCGCCGCCATCGAAGCCGGCGCGCAGGACTTTGAACCGGCAGATGAAGGCGCAACCCTGTTCATCACCGATGTCACCGATCTGGATGCCGTGTGCCGCGCCTTGCCGGCACAAGGCTTCACCGTCATCTCCGCCCAGCTGGGCTATCGCCCGAAGAATCCCGTCACGCTCGGCAATGATGCCGAGCGCGAAGAAGTGGAAGCGTTTCTGGAAGCGATTGATGCGGATGATGACGTGCAGAATGTTTATGTGGGGTTGGCTGGTTAGTGGAGTGGCTAAAGGATCAGCTTCGGTTTGTTTTTCTGAAACTCTCTTTTATTTCACTTCCGCAAAAAATAATGCGATGCTGACCCCTTTAACTTGCTATTGCAACCTCAATTTCCATTACGAGGCAGAGCATCTCTTTAACTATTACTGAATCAAATTCTTCAATTTTATCTCCCTCATGCGTCCCTTTGTTTAGATGGCTCCACTCAACGGGGTGAGTACACTCTTTGCCAATCATTTTCTCTAGCAATGGCCTTACGTTCTGAAAAACTGAGACTTCCTTTTTCGATAGAAAACCATTTAGCCCGACAGCAATGCTCATTAAATCCGGCGAACCGTTGGGCGCACGCATTGCAACTTGTATCTGAGCAGTATGGCTTTTAATGGCAATTTTCTTCCAGAGGCGATTGAGTAGTTCTTCAAATGACTTACGCACATAGCTCAAACAGTCGCGCATTTTCCCATCTTGAAAACTTTGCTCTGCAATAGTCAAGTAATGACGCGGCGAGTCTAATTTCACAAGAATTTTTTTTGCTTCGATTGGCACGAGAAAATCTATCCTGCTAACTGTCTTGCCATAAACCATCTTCGGTATGTGGTTTTCAAGGCGCTTTACGAAATCCTCGCCGTGCGTTGTGATGATTAGTTGCCTATTTTTGATGCCATCATTGCCTAATATCAGCTCAACGATTCCGCTTCGATGCTCGTCATCGATAGAGTTTACAACGTCATCAAAAATCAGGAACGGCAGATCGTCTCGAACTATTTTTGACAATAAGATTGCGAGTCCCATGCAACGAATATGCCCTTCACTCAGAATTTGCAAGGCATCGCATTTCTGCCCGATTTCAAATTCAATTTCAATTTTCATCCCGGGTGAAGTTGGCAAAGTGAGTGATTTCAATTGATCTGAAACGTGATCATACCGATTGATTGCGTTGTAAAATTTAAGTGTTTTTTCATTTAAGTCGGCGGCGAGACTCAGAGGAAGGTTGCTGTTGTACTGTAATAATTTTTCACGAAAACTTTCGTATGCTGATAGGAACTTTATGTTGCGCGCAACTATTGGCTTCTCCTGCTCGACTTGCTTAATTAACGTTTCATTTTCCGTTTTGAATTTTTCGATTGCAGAGTTTGCAGTGGCGGCACTTGTAATATTTGCCTTGATGGTTGTGTCTATAGATATTATCTCTTCGAGATTTTTGCTCAATGCGACATTTTCGCTTTCAAGTTTTTTTATTTCTGCTTTTGATTTCTCAATCTGCTGGTTGAAAACAACGATTGCTGCTTTTAAGGTGGTCAGTTGTTCAGGCTGGACAGAGATAAGATTTAGCGCGGCTTCCAAGCTATTAGCATCGCCCACACTAGCGCAAGCAACATTAAGGCTTTCAAGCTCTGGTGTGTGTTGAAAATTAATCGAGGTGGCGACCGGTAAGCAGTTAGCAATCTTTATACTTAGTGGCGACCAGCCATTGTTCAGCAATTCTGAAATCTCCGTTATGCGCGCCTCTTTCTTTATCGCTTCGTCGAATTGTTTGAGATTTTCAGTAGCGTTTTGATACGGGTCAACTGGGACGATCAGCTTGTCACCCTGATACAACGTGGATTCGCAAGCTGGGCATTTATTTTCGTACTTATCTCGATTCTTCAATATGGCAGAGTACAGATCGCCCAAAGATAATTGATCTTTATAGTTTGAAAGGAATTGTCGTGCTGATCTACGTTCCTGAATAAGATCAAACAGGTTTTTCGACTCCATTAAGATTGCGTCGATACCAGGATCAACTGCCAGTTTTAAATTAGCAAGCCTCCCTATTTCCGTATTATTCTTTTTCGCGAGGCCACCATTTCCATCGATTCCTGAAATGTGTGTTTTTATATCATCTAACGTTTTGCAAGAATGGAATTTAAGCAAAATTGTTTCTTGCCTAGCTTTAACTGCTTTTTCTTTTTCTGGAAGTTGCAACAGAATGATTTTGTGTCCCGCGATTTGTTTTTCCTTGTCGGCGAGCTCTTTGGATTTCTTGCCCGTACAATCTAAATAATTATCGAAATTGTCATTGAATTGGGTGGCGAAACCATTGAATTCTTCTAGCCCGAAAAGAGCTGCCAATCTTGTTTGTTGAGCTTGTGCGGTATTTGCTGCGACGCGCGCAAAACCATCGATTCGGTTTTTCTCGATGAAGCAAAACTCGTAACTATTTGGGTCTGCGTGTACGACAACATCTTTACCTTCCGCAGTTGTTCCCGTCAAAATTGGGTTGTTAGATTTCTTGGTTATGGCATTCTTAATGTAGGCGGCGATATCTATTCTTTTGGCCTCTGCTTCGTTGATTGAGCCGAGCAAGCTGTATTCTAGAGCTTCGCATAAGCTGGATTTTCCGGTTCCATTTGGCCCATAGATGAATGTGTACGGATTTTTGAACTCAAGAGTTTGTTCATTAGAAAACCCGCGAAAGTTTTGAACCTTAATGCTTGAAAGGCGGGTAATTTTGTTTGAATCATTTGAAACGGTATCGATTGCAATATTGAGGTCGCTAGATGCAGAATCGCCAGCATTGCTTATTAGTTTCGCAATCAGCTTCCCTCGTTGACCAACGGCGTTGCTTGTAGCCGCCACCCGGTCGAAATTATCCAATACGAGACGTGAAAGTTTCTTCTCGTACTCGGTAAAACTGCCCTGCTTTTTACTCAAGAATTTCTTGAATTCTGAAAGTGCTTTCGACATGGTAGACCGATCATTATTGTGGATTAAGGCGGCTAGGAACTATTAGGGTCAGCATCGCTACCGTTTTAGATCAAACAGAGCAATTCCACGATTCACTAAATTACTTCCTCATTGCCCAAACATTATTCAGCGTCGGGTTGCGAATTCGCTGCCGCTTAAGATCATCCTGTTCCCAGCCATCGATGCTTGCGCGGATGTCGGCGGTGATGTTTCCGGCGAGGTAATAGCTGTGCTCCACGAATCCGTCCACGACGGGGGTGCAGTCGATTTGATGAACCTTGTTATGTAGCAGCGCCGGGCGCGCGGCTCCGGTGTGCCCCAGTCTTTCCGGGTTGCCCTTTGTGAAATCCGATACCCACATCGCCTTGTCTTCACGGTTGTGGTAGATCGAGACATGGCGCGCGATCTGGGCGATTCTTTCCAACGGTTGTCCGGATTCCAGCGCGGTGTCGTCCACATCCGGCGCGCACAGGAAGACATGCTCGAAGATTCGCGGCAGGGTATTGCCGGGGGTGTGGTCGAAGGTTCGTGCGAGGGCGCTTTGCAACAGAAAATTGCCCATGGAGTGGCAGAGCAAGTGAATGTCCTGTCCGCACAATTCGCTGCCTCCTTTTTTTGCGCGGTCGCGCAGGTCGGCGAGAAAGTCGCGCGCTTTCAAGAATGCGCGCCCCACTGCCGCGCCGGAGCCGGTTGCCTCGGAGCGATCCGATTTGTACGATGCCCAAGGCAATGCCATTCCGTCGGATGGCCAGGTGAATAATATGACGGCTACATTTTGCGTGGGGTCTTGGGTGGGGGCGTTTCGCAGCATGATTTGCAGCGCCAATGCCGATCCCACGGCCTCATGCCATGATACGTTGAAGCCATGTATGTACAGGAGTACGTCGCTGCTATTTTCCATAGCGGTCTGCACGTCCGAGAACATGGCTCGCGAGCCGAACTTGGCTTCCTTTTGAGCGGTGTCGGCTACGTGGTTGCCGATGGTTTCTTCGTAGGCGGTAATTTTTGCATTTTGGGCACAGGCCGCTAAATGCTTTCCGAGGCTTTCGCCGTCGCCAACCCCGCAGCCTTCAATTTTGGCTTTCAGGTGCTGTTCGACGGTTTTTTCATCCGCGGTTACGGTCACTACGCCGAAGCGAAGGTTCTCCATTCCATCGTTGCTGAATTTTGTGCCGTACGAATCCGGATGCCAGCGGTCTTCGCCAACATGGTTGCGGTTGGTGGCGAAGTAGAGTGTGTGTTCGGTCATATGATCCCCTTTTGAACAAGATGCTGGCGTTGCTTCCCATTTCCCTCTCCTCAATCCTCTCCGCAAGCGGGAGAGGAGGCGACGGTATCGCTATGCGACTTGTTGTAATAACGTGGGAATCTTCTTTGCGCCAGCTCCAATTCTGGGGGTTCCGCCGCTTGCCTCGTACCGTGCATGCGATGCGATGTGCGTGGGGCGGAAGTGCAAGAGAGGCGCACTGTAATAGTTATGCCGGGATATTGTCAATGATGCCGGGAGGGGTATGGCTAGGGCTAGGGCTAGGGCTAGGGCGTATGCCATACGCCCCTACTCAATCGGTGAAGCCGTATTCGCGCTGGCAGGTATGGCGCGTAGGTATAATGCGCGCCTTATGTTTTAGTGCATTTGGTTCGACAGGCTCACCACGAACGGCCTGATTAGATTTTTTCTGGAGTTGCCTTGTTCAAGCTCATCGGTGCTATTGCGGGTTATTGGTTGTTCGGGTTCTGGGGCGGGCTGCTCGGGTTTTTTGCCGGGGCGTTTATCGACCGGGTCAGGGTGTATGGCTCCGGCGGGATGAACCCGATGCAGAACGCGTTGCGCCAGGCGGTGTTCCTCGAGACGGTGTTCATCTCGATGGGCAAGCTGGCGAAGGCGGACGGGCAGGTGTCGCAGGACGAGATCGCGCATGTCGAACAGTTCATGCAGAAGCTGGGCATGACTGCGGAACACCGCCAGCAGGCCATCGCGCTGTTCAAGCAGGGCGCCGATCCGGCGTATGACATCTATCCGGCCTATCAGCGCTTCATTTCCGTTTGCGGGAACACGAGGAATCTGCGGGAGGTGTTGCTGACCTACCTGATCGTGCTGGCGCTGGCGGACGGGCATTTCCATCCGGCGGAAGAAGCGCTGCTCACCGAGCTGGCCGGGTATCTCGGCTATGGCCCGGTCGAGTTCAAGCGGATGATCGAGATGGTGCTGAACCAGACGCACTTCGGCGGTGGGCAGGCCTCCGCCGCCGCTGCGCTGGACGATGCGTATAAGGCGCTGGGGGTGACCAAAGACAGCACCGATGCGGAGATCAAGCGCGCTTATCGCAAGCTGATGAGCCAATATCACCCGGATAAACTGATGGGGCAGGGTATGCCGGAAGATATGATCGCGATGGCCACCGAGCAGGCGAAGGAGATTCAGCTTGCGCATGATTTGATCAAGAAGAGCCGGGGGATTTGAGGGCGCAGGTGTCACAAAACAGGCTGCACGGCTGCGCCGAACCCAAATACAATACGCCCGTAATCGCAGTTTCATACATGAGGAACATCTTGAAATGATAGGTCGCCTGACAGGAATATTGCTGGAGAAGAATCCGCCGCAGATTTTGCTGGATGTGCAGGGGGTGGCTTACGAGCTGGATGTGCCGATGAGCACTTTCTACAACCTGCCGGTGCTGCATGAGAAGGTGGTGCTGCACACGCAGCTCATCGTGCGCGAGGACGCGCATTTGCTGTACGGTTTTTTGAGCAACGAGGAGCGCGTCGCGTTTCGCCTGTTGCTCAAGATCAGCGGGGTCGGCCCGAAGCTGGCGTTGTCGGTGTTGTCCGGTTTGAGCCTGAACGATTTGGCGCTGGCGGTGGCGAACAAGGAGGCGGGGCGTCTGACCAAGATTCCCGGCGTGGGCAAGAAGACCGCCGAGCGGTTGCTGCTGGAATTGCAGGGCAAATTTGCGGTGACCGGCGCAGGTTCGGCGCAGGGCGCGGCGGTTGCCTCGTCCGCCAGCGATATCGTGAATGCGTTGCTGGGGCTGGGCTATAACGAGAAGGAAGCGGATTGGGCGGCGAAACAGTTGCCCAAGGATGTGAATGTTTCGGATGGCATCCGGCAGGCGCTCAAATTGTTGTCGAAGGCTTAGTTTGTAAAGAGTTGTTGTAGGAGCGGGCGCCTGTCCTGAGCTTGTCGAAGCGGCCCGCGAACCGTTTGATCGCGGGCATGGCCCGCTCCTACATACTTGCAATAACAAGGAAAAATTTGTCGTTTTGTCGTAGCCGGTGCTAGAATGCGCGGCCTCGCAGGGAGACTTTAATAATCAGTTGGCCGCCGGTTTGTATCCGGTATGACCTGTCAGTTTGCAAACGATCCTCCGGTAGCATCCATTTAGCTTCAATGCCGCTTTAGCTCAGTTGGTAGAGCAACCGCCTTGTAAGCGGTAGGTCGTCAGTTCGAATCCGACAAGCGGCACCATATGCCACAAGCAAAACCGCCTACGGGCGGTTTTGTTTTTATCCATCGCCATGTTGCGCGGCATTTTCGGCGCATTAATCCGATACGCACGGGACAATATTTCGGTAAAATTGCGCCCGCGCGTCAATCACGGTGCGCTTTTCGTTCGGAAGATATTTATTATGAAAATTCATGAATACCAAGGTAAGGAAATCCTGCGCCAATTCGGCGTGCCGACCCCGCGCGGCGTGGCTTGCTTCAGTGTGGATGAGGCGGTAGCTGCGGCAAAGCAGTTGGGCGGAAGCGTGTGGGTGGTGAAGGCGCAGATACATGCGGGCGGGCGCGGCAAGGGCGGCGGCGTGAAGGTGGCGAAGTCGCCGGAGCAGGTGCGCGAATACGCGAACCAGATTCTGGGCATGCAGCTGGTGACGCACCAGACCGGCCCCGAGGGGCAGAAGGTCAGGCGTTTGCTGATCGAGGAAGGCGCGCAAATTGTTAAAGAATATTACATCGGCATGGTGGTCGACCGCGGCACGCAGCGCGTGGCGCTGATGGCGAGCAGCGAGGGCGGCATGGATATCGAGGAAGTCGCCGCGCACACGCCGGAAAAAATCCACAAGGTGTGGATCGACCCGGTGAAGGGCTTGACCGATGCCGAGTCGGACGATGTGGCGCGCAAGATCGGCATTCCCGAAGTGGCGCTGGCCGAGGCGCGCGCCTGCCTGCAAGGCTTGTATCGCGCCTTTGTGGAGAAGGATGCGATGCTGGCGGAAATCAATCCGCTGGTGCTGACCGGGGACAATCATGTGCGCGCCCTAGATGCGAAGTTCAACTTCGACAGCAATGCGCTGTACCGTCGTCCCGAGATCGTAGAGTACCGCGATCTGGACGAGGAAGACCCGGCCGAAGTCGAGGCTTCCAAATTCGATCTCAGCTACATCTCGCTGGACGGCGACATCGGCTGTCTGGTGAACGGCGCGGGGCTGGCGATGGCGACGATGGACATCATCAAGCTGTACGGCGGCAACCCGGCGAATTTCCTCGACGTGGGCGGCGGCGCTTCCAAGGAAAAAGTCACCGAGGCGTTCAAGCTGATGCTGAAGAACCCCAAACTCAAGGCCATTCTGGTCAACATCTTCGGCGGCATCATGCGCTGCGATGTGATCGCGGAAGGCGTGGTCGCGGCGGCGCGCGAGGTGCATCTCTCGGTGCCGCTGGTGGTGCGCCTGGAGGGAACCAACGTGGAACTCGGCAAGAAAATTCTGGCTGAATCCGGTCTGCCGATCATTTCCGGTAACGATATGGCTGATGCGGCGCAAAAAGTCGTCGCCGCAGCAAAGGGGAAATAATAATGTCTATTTTGATAAACAAAGACACCAGAGTCATCACGCAGGGCATGACCGGCAAGGTCGGCCAGTTCCACACCTTCCATTGCCGCGCTTATGCGAACGGCGCGAACTGCTTCGTCGCCGGGGTGAACCCGAAGAAGGCCGGCGAGAATTTTGAAGGCGTACCGGTTTACGCTTCGGTGCTGGATGCCAAAAAAGCCACCGGTGCGACCGTGTCGGTGATTTACGTGCCGCCTTCCGGCGCTGCTGCCGCAATCGACGAAGCGGTCGATGCCGATCTGGATCTGGTGATCTGCATCACCGAGGGCATTCCGGTGCATGACATGCTGAAGACGCGCTACCGGATGCAGGGCAAGCGCACAATTCTGATCGGGCCGAACTGCCCCGGCCTGATCACACCGGACGAGATCAAGATCGGCATCATGCCGGGACACATCCACAAGAAGGGCCGCATCGGCGTGGTGTCGCGCTCCGGCACGCTGACTTACGAGGCAGTCGGACAACTCACCGCGCTGGGCATGGGGCAGTCGTCCTGTGTCGGCATCGGCGGTGATCCGATCAACGGCATGAAGCATATCGACGTGATGAAGCTGTTCAACAACGACCCGGAAACCGATGCGGTCATCATGGTCGGCGAGATCGGCGGCAGCGACGAAGAAGAATGCGCGCGCTGGATCAAGGACAACATGAAGAAACCGGTGGTCGGTTTCATCGCCGGTGTCACCGCGCCCGAAGGCAAGCGCATGGGGCATGCCGGCGCGATCATCTCTGGCGGACAGGGCGGTGCAAATGACAAGCTCGCGGTGATGGAGGAATGCGGTATCCACATCACGCGCAATCCGGCGGAGATGGGGCGCGTGATGCAGAAGGTGCTAAAGGGATAGCAGGGAGTGGTGAGTAGGGAGTGGGGTTTTCCACTTCCCACTTCCCACTGAGGTGCGCAGCACCGCTCCACTTACCACTTACGGATTTGAAAGGGTAGTAATGCTTGAGATGTTCGCTACTCCACAGTTCTGGGTCGATGTATTCAAGATCATCGTGATCGACTTGCTGCTGAGCGGCGACAATGCGGTGGTGATCGCGCTCGCCTGCCGCAACCTGCCTCAGGCGCAACGCAAAAAAGGTATATTGTTCGGCGTGGGCGGCGCGATAGGGCTGCGCATTTTGCTGACCTTTTTTGCGGTGACCCTGTTGTCGTTGCCTTATCTCAAGCTGATAGGCGCACTCCTGTTGCTGTGGATCGGCATCAAGCTGATTCTGCCCGAAGAAGAGCACAGCGCGGACAACATCAAGGCGGATACGCGGCTGTTCGGCGCGATCAAAACCATCATCATCGCCGACTTCGTGATGAGCCTGGATAACGTGCTGGGCGTGGCTGCTGCGGCGCACGGCAACGCGTGGCTGCTGGTGTTCGGCTTGCTGGTCAGCATCCCGATGATCGCGTGGAGCAGCCAGCTGGTGCTGAAGCTGATCGATCGTTTCCCCTTCATTATTTATGCGGGCGGCGCGCTGCTCGGTTATGTTGCGGGCGAGATGCTGGTCGGTGAGGCGTTGTTTGCCGCGCTGGTTGAGGCGCAACATTATCTGCATTGGCTGGCTCCGGTATTCTGCGCCGTGCTGGTGCTGGTTATCGGTAGATGGCTGGCGCTGCGCAAGGCTGTTTCCATACCAGTGGTCGATCTGGTGGATGAGAAGGTGGACGCACCGAACAATAGATCGTAAAGGGGAAGACGATGAAGATACTGATTCCGGTAGACGGTTCCGCCAACGCGCAACGCGCGGTTGAGCATGTGATCAATAAGATCGCCACGCTGAAGGAACGCCCGCAACTGCTGCTGTTGAATGTGCAGTGGAACGTGGCGACCGGCAACGTCAAGCTGTTCATCAACCAGAAAACCATCGACGATTATTACCGCGAGCAGGGCATGGCGGCATTGCAGCCGGCGTGCGCCGCGCTGGATGCCGCCGCGTTGCCCTACCAATACCACATCAGCGTCGGCACACCGGCGGAAGCGATCGTGCAATATGCCAACGAGCAGGGCGTCGACCAGATCGTGATGGGCAGGCAGGGGCAGGGCGGCTTGCAATCATTGCTGCTGGGGTCGGTGGTGAACAAGGTGCTGCATCTGGCGGACTGCCCGGTGGTGCTGGTTAAATAATGAGCAAGACTAGAATTTTTTCGCTGCCGGTTCGGGTATATTTTCAGGACACCGATGCGGGCGGTGTCGTTTACCATGCCAGCTATGTGAACTTCATGGAGCGCGCACGCACCGAGTGGTTGCGCACCTACGGCTACAGCAACGCCGGATTGATGAAGGAATTCGGTTCGGTATTTGTGGTGCGTTCGCTCAAGCTGGATTACTTCAAGCCCGCGCTGCTCGACGATCTGCTGGAGGTTACGGCGCAGGTCAAGGACATCGGGCGCAGCCGTATTTCGCTGTTGCAAAGCGTGCGGCGCGGCGATGAGGTGCTGACCGAAGCGGAGGTGCATCTGGTGTGCATTGCGCTGGAGAGTTTCAAGCCGATCCGCGTGCCGGACGTGTTGCGCGTGCAATGGAAATAGTGAAATTCCGTTCCCGTTCGTGCTGAGCTTGCCGAAGCAGGAGCGGGTTTGTGGTTATTTGCCCTTCGACAGGCTCAGAGCGAACGGTTAGTCTAATCTGCTTTTTCTGGGCAAAGAAAGGATCGCAATGGAAGTAACACAGGATCTGTCGTTTATACATCTCATCAGCAGCGCCAGCGTGCTGGTGCAACTGGTGATGGGCTTGCTGCTGCTGGTGTCGCTAACGTCGTGGTGGTACATTTTTCTCAAGCTGTTTGCCATCCGCAGCGAGATCAGGTTGACCGAAGAATTCGAGGAAGCGTTCTGGCACAACCAGAACCTGAATGAGCTTTACAAGCAGGCGAGCAGCAATCAGCGTGGTGGACGGGGCGCCTTGGAACGGGTGTTTTCCGCCGGCTTTATCGAATTCGTGAAGCTGAGGAAACAGCACGGCGTGGAGGCCAGTGCGGTCATGGAGGGTACGCGCCGCGCGATGCGCGCAACTTATCAGCGCGAGATGGACCGGCTGGAATCGCATCTGGCGTTTCTCGCCTCGGTCGGTTCGGTCAGCCCGTATGTGGGGCTGTTCGGCACGGTATGGGGCATCATGAATGCGTTTCGCGGGCTGGCCAATGTCGGGCAGGCGACCCTGGCGCATGTCGCGCCCGGCATCGCCGAAGCGCTGGTGGCGACCGCGATGGGCTTGTTTGCGGCGATCCCGGCAGTGGTTGCCTACAACCGTTACGCGTATGACATCAACCGCCTCGCGACGCGTTTTGAAAGCTTCACCGAAGAATTTTCCAACGTCTTGCAACGCCAGCCATGAGAACGAATAAGCGCGCCAACAACCGCCTGATGAACGAGATCAACGTCGTGCCCTACATCGACGTGATGCTGGTGCTGCTGGTGATTTTCATGGTGACCGCGCCGCTGATGAATCCCGGCCAGATCGATTTGCCGCAGATCAGCAAATCGCTTGCGCCGCCGGTTGCGCCGCTGGAGGTCATCATCAAGAAAGACGCCACGCTGGCGTTGCGCGACCTCTCCAGGGGCGACAAGGAAAGCCTCGTGACGCGCGACGAGCTGGTGGCAATCCTGAAAACCCGGCAAGGCATCCAGGCGGAGCAGGCGGTGGTGATTTCCGCCGACAGGAACGTGCGCTACGAAGAAGTCATCAACGTGATGGACGTGCTGCAACAACAGCAAATCAAAAAAGTGGGCCTGTTGACGCAAGCCAGGAAATGAGCGCGACCGCTTATTACTACGAACCCAACAAACTGCCCGCGGGCATTCTGGCCTTGCTGGTGCATGGCGTGTTTTTCGCGCTGCTGTATTTCGGTTTCAGCTGGCAGACATTGCCGCCGGCGACGATGAGCGTGGATTTGTGGCAGAGCCTGCCGGATGAGGTTGCCGTCCCGCCTGCTGTCGAAAAAACCGAGCCACCCAAAGTTGAAGAGGCTGTGCCGCCGCAACCGGAGATCAAGCCCGACATCGTGCTGCCGGATAAAAAGAAAGTTGAAGCCAAGCCCGTCGAGGAAAAGAAAAAACCCAAGGCCAAGCCTGTGGTGCAGAAGCCGAGTATTTCCAAGGCGGAGCAGCAGGCGGCACGCGAAAAAGCCGAGCAGGAGGCGCGTGAAAAAGCCGAGCAGGCAGAACGGGCTGCCGCGACTGGCCGCGTGGTGGATGAATACACCGGCAAGATTGCCGCCAAGATACGCAGCCGTATCGTGCTGCCGCCGGATGTGGCAGACGATGCGCGGGCAGAATTTCTGGTGACAGTATTGCCGGGCGGATCGGTGCTTCCTCCGAGGTTGCTTAAATCCAGCGGCAATGCGGCCTATGACAATGCGGTGGAGCGTGCGATTATAAAGTCACAGCCGTTGCCGTTGCCGCCGGATTCGGCGATGTACAACAGATTTCGTGAAATGAAACTGGGCTTCAGGCCCAAGGAGCGGGAGTGATATTTATGCGATTCATACGGTATGTTTTGGGTTTGTTGTTGCTGGCGCAGGCCTCGGTGGCCGGCGCGGTGTTGAACATCGAAATCATCGGAGCGGGCGAACACCAGATACCGATAGCTATCGTGCCGCTCGGCGGGGACAGCAAGCTGGCGCAAACCATCAACGAAGTGGTGACCGGAGATTTGCAGCGCAGCGGATTGTTTCGGCTGGTTGACCCGACCGGAAAATCGCCGCATGAACTCGCCGAAGTCAGCTACGCGGATTGGCAGGTGCGCGGCGCGGAAGCATTGGCGATAGGCACGGTCGCGGTTCAGGCCAACAACCGCATCGAAGCACGCTTCCGCTTGCTGGATGTGGTCAAGCAAACCGGGCTGGTCGGTCAGGTCGTCTCGGCAAGCGAAGGCCAAGTGCGCGCCGTCGGCCATCGCATCGCGGATTTGATTTATGAAAGATTGACCGGTGACAAGGGGGTGTTCAGCACCCGCATCGCTTATGTGAACCGGCAGGAGCAAAGGTATCGTTTGATCGTGGCGGACAGCGACGGTTACAACGAGCAGATCGTGCTGACGCACAGCGAACCGATCATGTCGCCGTCGTGGTCGCCGGACGGCAGCCACCTCGCTTATGTGAGTTTTGAAACCAGACACGCCGCAGTATATGTGCAATCGCTGTACACCAACCAGCGCATGGTAGTGGCCGATTTTCGCGGCAGCAACAGCGCGCCCGCGTGGTCGCCGGACGGCAAGCAATTGGCTGTGGTGCTGACGCGCGACGGTAGTTCACAGATTTACCTGATCCGTCCGGACGGCAGCGGCCTCCGCCGCATTACCTTCAGCGGGGCGATAGATACCGAGCCGAACTTTTCACCGGACGGGCAATATCTGCTGTTCACTTCAGATCGCGGCGGCAGCCCGCAGATTTATCGCATGCCGCTGGATGGCGGCCTGGAGCAGCGTTTGACCTTTGGCGAAGGCAATAATTTTTCGCCGCGACATAGCCCGGACGGCAAGAGCTTCGTGTTTGCGCATTTGATCAGCGGCAAATTTTATGTTGCCGTGCAGGATTTTCAGACCGGGCAAATGTCCCTGCTCACCGAGGGTGGATGGGAGAAAAAACCCAGTTTTGCGCCCAACGGAAAAATCATTCTGTTTGCCAGCGAGGCGCGCGGTCGTGGTATATTGGCGACCGTTTCCAGCGACGGTCGTGTCAAACAGCACATGTTCACGCAAAGCGGCGACGCACGCGAACCGGTGTGGGGACCAAATTTTTAACTTAACCTAGCGAAGGGGAATGTCATGAAAAAGCTCATTATCAGTATTGTATTGGTGAATTTGCTTGTTGCATGCGCCAGCGAGAAACCAAAAGAAACCGTAGCCGCACCTGAGCCGGTGGCTGCACCTGCTCCCGCTCCCGAACCTAAAGCCGAAGCACCTGTGGCTGCTCCTGCCGCCCCTGTAAGAGCCGAAGTCGACCCGCTGAATGACCCGAACAGCATTCTGGCCAAACGCAGCGTGTACTACCCATTCGACGTGGCTGCGGTGCAGGATGAAGACAAGCCGACCGTGCAAGCGCATGCCAGGTATTTGAGCGAACACGCCAACCGCAAAGTGCGCCTGGAAGGCAATTGCGATGAGCGCGGCAGCAACGAATACAACCTGGGTCTCGGTCAACGCCGTGCCGATGGTGTGAAGAAAATGCTGGAGCTGGGCGGTGCCAATGCGGGGCAGTCGGAAAGCGTCAGCTATGGTGAAGAAAAGCCAAGGGCAAAAGGCCATGACGAAGCATCCTGGAAACAGAACCGCCGCACCGATTTGATTTACGCCAGGTAAACAATGCTGAAGCAGCGAGCCCTCCTGTTATTGGCCTTGTGCTTTGTCGTTCCCGCGCAAGCGGGGTTGTTTTCCGACGACGACGCGCGCAAGCAAATCCAGCAACTTGAGGGGCGCGTCCAGCAGCTTGAGGGGCGTATCCAGCAACTTGAGGAATATACGCCCAAGCTGGAAGATGCCGTCAAGCAGCAAACCAGGTCGATGCTGGATTTGCAAGGTCAGATCGAAGCGTTGAACGGCGAGATCCGCAAGCTGCGCGGCCAGAATGAAGAACTGGCACACGGCTTGCAGGATGCCGAGAAGCGCGAAAAGGATTTTTATGTGGATCTGGATACGCGCCTGCGCCGCTTCGAATCCATAGATAATGCGGTACAAACCGGCGACAACTCGCCCGCAACGGTTTCATCCGATCCAAACGATCCCACGCTGGAGAATCGCGCTTTTGAAGCGGCCTACGGGTTGTTCAAGGGCGGGAGCCATGCGAATGCAGCCAAGGCATTCCAGGAATTTCTCAAAAAATATCCCGGCTCGGTGCATGTTGCCAACGCAAATTACTGGCTGGGCAATGCACAGCTCGCGCTGAAGGATTACAAGAACGCGCTGAATACCTATCAGGGCCTGCTCAAGGCTTTTCCAGATACAGCCAAAGCGGCGGACGTATTGTTCGATATCGCCGAATGCCAGAAGGGACTGGAACAGGATGTGGCCGCGCAAAAAACACTCAAGCAACTTGTCACCAAATATCCCACCAGCGAAGCGGCCGCCAAGGCGAAAAAGCAACCGGCTACTTCCAAGTAGCCAGCCATACCTCGGTAGTCTGTTATGCCTTGTAAAAATCCGGACATGCAGCCGCAACTGCGCATCAGCGAAATATTTTTTTCCCTGCAAGGCGAGACCAGCCGCATCGGCTTGCCAACAGTGTTTGTCCGGTTAACCGGATGCCCGTTGCGCTGCACCTACTGTGATACCTCTTACGCTTTCACGGGCGGACAAAACATCAGCATGGCGGAAATCCTCCGGCAGGTTGCCGAATACGCCCCGCGCTATGTGACCGTTACCGGCGGCGAACCGCTGGCGCAAAAAAATTGCCTGCTTCTGCTCAGCGCGTTGTGTGATGCGGGCTATGACGTGTCGCTGGAAACCGGCGGCGCACTGGACATCGGCGAAGTCGATAAGCGGGTGATGCGGGTGGTCGATATCAAAACCCCTGCATCCGGGGAAGACGAAAAAAACCGTTGGGAAAATCTGCCGCTGCTGAATCCTCATGACGAAATAAAATTTGTGTTGTGTGACGAGCGCGATTACCAGTGGGCCAGGCAGATCATGCAGCAGCATCATCTCGCCGAAAAATGCGCGGTGCTGCTCTCGCCCGCGCATGGCACATTGAATCCCGCACAGTTGGCCGAATGGATCTTGCGCGACCGCCTGCCGGTCAGGATGCTGCTGCAATTGCACAAGCTGCTGTGGAACAACGCCCCCGGGCACTAATCGCTTCAGGACATTTAATGATGAAAAATGCCGTTGTACTTTTATCCGGTGGGCTGGATTCGGCAACGATACTGGCAATGGCCCGTGCCCAGGGCTTTACCTGTTACGCGTTGAGCGTGGATTATGGGCAACGCCATCATGCCGAACTGGCGGCCGCGCAGCGCATTGCGCAAATATTGGGTGCGCGCGAACACCGCGTGGTGAGCATCGACTTGACCGGATTTGGCGGCTCGGCCCTCACCGACAACAACATCGCCGTGCCGCAGCAGCCCACCGAGGGCATACCGGTTACTTACGTTCCCGCCCGCAACACCATCATGCTGTCGCTGGCCCTGGCCTGGGCCGAAGTGTTGCAGGCGCAGGATATTTTCATCGGCGTGAACGCGGTGGATTATTCCGGCTATCCCGATTGCCGCCCCGCGTATATCGAGGCATTTGAGCGCATGGCGAATCTTGCCACCCGAGCCGCCGTCGAAGGCCATCCGCTAACCATCCACGCACCATTGCTGCATATGCCCAAAGCGGAGATTATTCGGCAGGGAAACCTGCTCGGCGTGGATTATGCGCACACCGTATCCTGCTACCAGGCCGATGAACAAGGCCGCGCCTGCGGCGTGTGCGATTCATGCCGCTTGCGCAGCGCCGGATTCATTTCCGCCGGCATGGACGACCCGACCCGGTACCAAATAATCGAATAGCCGCCGAGCCTTGCGGCAAGCGGTATTTTGCGTTGACAGTGCGGGCCAAATCCGTATAATTCGCGCTCCTTTGCGAAGGGGGTCGTTAGCTCAGTCGGTAGAGCAGCGGACTTTTAATCCGTTGGTCGCCAGTTCGAATCTGGCACGACCTACCAATAAGGACAAGGCTTGCAGCAATGCAGGCTTTTTTGTCGTCTTTTAGTAGAGGTAAGCGCGTTTGCAATTATGGCAGCGCTTGCATTTTCTGAACGATATTATCGCGATTTTCCAATTTGCTGTCTGCTAACCGGTAGAGCATTTGCTCTTCCTTCATGTTGTGTTGCTGCATCACTATCAGCAGGGTTTCCAGCAAGCCGGCACAAGTGGATGTGTCTTTCGCCTCGAGTGCTGCCTGTATATCTTCCATCAGCCCGCGCATTTGTCCGTGCTCCATGCGCATGACGCTGGTAGGCCCCGACATGCAACTGCCGCCGGTAAGTTCCTCAACTGCGGGAAACATGATGTTTTCTTCCTTCAGGAAATGATGTTCCGTTTCCTGATTAAAGGCGGCAAATCCGGCCTTTGCGGCAGCCAGGTCATTATTTGCCGCTGCGGCTTCCGCCTCGGCAAACAGGTCGTCGCAGTGCCGGTGTTCGGCGGATAGGTATTCGGTGATGGTTTGCATATAGTCCTTACTTGTTGGCTTGAATTGTCGTGGTGCAATGGTCAGCAGCGCGGGGTCGTCAAAATAATCAATCGGAGTGCGCCTTGCCCTGCCGCAGCGCCGCAAAAGCGGCTTGATTCCCTGCACGGGCGCTCCGGGTGGGCAGGCCTTGCAGCAGCAAGTGCGTATTATCATCGGGCGGCACTTGCTCTGCAATGGCAGTCTGTTTCCATTGAGTCAATTCGTTCATTAAATCGCGGTTGTGGAACGTGCGGGCTTTTGCTAGAATCGCGCCCTCAATTTTTGGGTAGAGAAGGTATTTCGTTTATGACAACTGTACGAGTTAAAGAGAATGAGCCGTTTGAAGTTGCGATGCGTCGTTTCAAGCGTTCCGTGGAAAAAACCGGCCTGCTGACCGATTTGCGCGCCCGCGAGTTTTACGAGAAGCCCACCGCAGAACGCAAGCGCAAGCTGGCCGCCGCAGTGAAGCGCCATTACAAGCGCCTGCGCAGCCAGGTTCTCCCCCCCAAGCTTTATTGATTCCGGCTTACTGATTTGTCGCGCCCCTGCTGGATGCGACAATTGGTTTTGATATGAGTCTCAAGCAGCAAATCACTGATGACATGAAAACCGCGATGCGCGCCAAGGATGCGGCGCGCCTCGGGGCTATCCGCCTGCTGCTCGCCGCGATGAAGCAGCGCGAGGTGGATGAGCGCATCGAATTGTCGGACGCGGACATCGTCGCCATCATCGAAAAGATGAACAAGCAGCGGCGCGATTCCATCAGCCAGTATGAAGCGGCTGGCCGTCAGGATCTGGCGGATGTCGAGAAGTTCGAGATGGACGTGTTGGCCGCCTACATGCCGCAACAAATGAGCGAAGCCGAAGTCGCCGCAGCCGTGACCGAAGCGATTGCCGCGACCGGCGCGGCCAGCCCGCAGGATATGGGCAAAGTGATGGGTGTGCTCAAAGCCAAATTGGCCGGACGCGCCGACATGGGCAAGGTCTCCGCACTGATCAAGGCGCAACTCAGCAAGTAATTCCCGGTTAACCGTTCCGTCGGCACATTGCCGGCAGAGATGAAAGGCGCGGGCTTGATTCCGAAAAGTTTTATTCAGGACCTGCTCAATCGCCTCGATATCGTCGATGTGGTCGAGCGCTATGTGCCGCTCAAGAAGGCCGGCGCGAATTTCGTCGCCTGCTGCCCGTTCCACAACGAAAAATCCCCCTCGTTCACCGTCAGCCAGTCCAAGCAGTTTTATCATTGCTTCGGTTGCGGCGCGCATGGTACGGCCATCGGTTTTGTCATGGAGCACGCCGGGCTCGGCTATGTCGAGGCAATCGAAGAGCTGGCGCGCAGCGTCGGTCTGGATGTGCCGCACGAGCGTTCCGCAGCGGGAGATGCCCAGAGGGAATACGCCCAGAAAGTCGCGCCGGATTTGTATGAGGTGACGCAAGCCGCCACGCGCTATTACCGCGAGCAACTCAAGCAGTCGCCGCGCGCGATCGACTACCTGAAGAAGCGCGGCCTCTCCGGCGAGATCGCCGCAAAATTCGGCATCGGCTACGCGCCGGACGGCTGGCAGAATCTCGCCGCCGCGTTCCCGGATTACCAGAGCGACACGCTGACCGAGACCGGCCTGGTGATCGCCGGCGATGACGGCAAACGCTACGACCGCTTCCGCGACCGCATCATGTTCCCCATCATCAACGTGCGCGGGCAGGTCATCGGCTTCGGCGGGCGCGTGCTGGACAAGGGCGAACCCAAATACCTCAACTCGCCGGAAACGCCGCTGTTTGAAAAAGGCCGCGAACTATACGGCCTGTTTCAGGCGCAAAAAGCCATTCGCGCCGGGCAGCAGGTGCTGGTGGTGGAAGGCTACATGGACGTGGTGGCGCTGGCGCAACTCGGCGTGGAATATGCCGTGGCGACGCTGGGCACGGCGACCACGCCGTATCATGTGCAGAAACTGCTGCGCCTGACCGAGCACATCGTGTTCAGTTTCGACGGCGACAAGGCCGGACAGAAGGCGGCCTGGCGCGCGCTGGAGAATGCGCTGCCTTACCTGCAGGACGGCAAGCGTATCAGCTTCCTGTTCCTGCCGGTCGAACATGATCCCGACAGTTTCATCCGCGAATTCGGCAAGGACGCTTTCGAGCAGCGCGTGCGCGAAGCGATGCCGCTGTCCGGCTACCTGCTGCGCGAGGTCAGCACGGAACTGGACTTGCGCACCCAGGAAGGGCGCAACCAGTTGTTGCAGCGCGCCAAACCGCTGCTGACCGCGATCACCGCACCGGCTACCGCGTTATTGCTGCGCAAGGAAGTCGCCGCGCTTTCCGGCGTGAGCCAGGAGGAACTGGAATCGTTGTATGAGATCAGCCCCGTTGCGCGCACCGCGCGCAAGCCTTTCCGGAAAGCCGGGCGCCCGCCGCCATCGGCGCACCGGCTGCTGTTGCAGTGCCTGATCGCGCAGCCCGAATTGGGCGCGCAAGTGCCCGCCGCATGGCATGGCGAGGGAAGCGAAGCCGAGGCGGTGGCCGCCGTGCTGTATGTGTTACGGGAGAACGGCTTCGCGATGAGCAGCCCCGCGCTCACCCAATCGTTTCAGGGCACGGCGCATGAAAAGACCCTGGCCAGCGCCGAGGCGGACATGCTCGATTGGGGCGAGAACTTCGACGTGGCCGCCGAATTTGCCGGGCTACTGGGCAAGCTCGAAGATGGCCAGCGCCGCGAGCAATTCCATATTTTGCAGGCAAAAATCACACAAGGCGGTTTGTCTAATCTGACCGATGCGGAGCGCGAACAGTATTTGCAACTGCTGCAACGCGGCTGATTCAATTTTTCGATTGGGCGAGAGAATCACGGATGTGACGAAGCGGTGGGTCGCCATCCTGTGGGATAATTCGCAACATGAATTCCTCGCTGCTTTCCGGCCTCAATCCCGAACAACGCCAAGCCGTCACCCTGCCGCACCAGTCCGCGCTGATCCTTGCCGGGGCAGGCAGCGGCAAGACGCGCGTGCTGACCACGCGCATCGCCTATCTGATCAGCAGCGGCGCGGTCAGCCCGCACGGCATCCTCGCGGTGACCTTCACCAACAAGGCGGCGAAGGAGATGGTCACGCGCCTGACGGCGATGCTGCCGATCAACACGCGTGGCATGTGGATCGGCACGTTCCACGGGCTGTGCAACCGCATGTTGCGCGCGCATTTCCGCGAGGCAAATCTGCCGCAGGCGTTTCAGATTCTCGACTCCGGCGACCAGTTGTCCGCGATCAAGCGCCTGATGAAGGCGATGAACGTGGACGACGAAAAGTTTCCGCCGCGCGAGATGCAGAGTTTCATCAGCTCCAGCAAGGAGCAGGGGTTGCGCGCGAATGAAGTGGAAGCCTACGACCCGTATACGCGGCGCAAGGTGGAAGTGTTCGCCGAATACGATGCGCAATGCCAGCGCGAAGGGGTGGTGGATTTTTCCGAATTATTGTTGCGCTGCTACGAGCTGCTGTCGCGCAACGCGGCTATTCGCGAGCATTACCAGGAGCGCTTCAGGCATATTCTGGTGGACGAATTTCAGGATACCAACAAGCTGCAATACCAGTGGCTGAAATTGCTGGCGGGAAAAAACAACTCGCTGTTCGCGGTGGGCGATGACGACCAGTCGATCTATGCGTTTCGCGGCGCGAACGTCGGCAACATGCAGGAGCTGACACGCGATTTTCATGTGCAGAACGTGATCAAGCTGGAGCAGAATTACCGCTCGCACGGCAACATCCTCGACGCGGCCAACGCGCTGATCAGCAACAACCGCAACCGTCTCGGCAAGAACCTGTGGACTTCGGAGAGCGGCGGTGAGCTGCTGCGCGTGTACGAGGCGGCGACCGATGTGGACGAGGCGGGCTTCATCGTCGACGAGATCAAGCAGTTGCATTCCGAAGGCATCAACCTCAGGGAGATCGCGCTGCTGTACCGTTCCAATGCGCAGTCGCGCGTGCTGGAACACGCGCTGGTTTCCGCCGGATTGTCCTACCGCGTGTACGGCGGGCTGCGCTTCTTCGAGCGGCAGGAGATCAAGCACGCGCTGGCCTACCTGCGCCTGATGGAAAATACCGACGACGACAACGCGCTGCTGCGCATCATCAATTTTCCGACGCGCGGCATCGGTGCGCGCAGCATCGAGCAGTTGCAGGAAGCGGCGAAACACAACAACACGACTTTGTTTGATGCGGCGGCGCGCGCGGGCGGCAAAGTGTCGGCGTTCGTCGCGCTGATCGAATCGCTGCGCAGCGCAACGCGCGAGCTGCCGCTGCCGGAGATCATCGACCATGTGCTGGAGCACAGCGGCCTGCTTGCGCATTACCAGAACGAAACCGGCGTGAAGAAACGCGAGGCCGAGGAGCGGCTGGAAAACCTGAATGAGCTGGTCAATGCGGCGACGCTGTTCGTGCATGAAGCCGAGGACGACAGCCTGACCGCCTTCCTCACCCACGCCTCGCTGGAGGCGGGCGAGCATCAGGCGGGCGACCAGGACGATGCGCTGCACCTGATGACGGTGCATTCCGCCAAGGGGCTGGAGTTCCATACCGTGTTCATCACCGGGCTGGAAGAGGGCTTGTTCCCGCACCAGAACAGCCAGCGCGAAGACGGCGGGCTGGATGAAGAGCGCCGCCTGATGTATGTCGCGATCACCCGCGCGCGGCGCAGGCTGTACCTGAGCTTCGCGCAGAGCCGCATGCTGCACGGCCAGGTGAGCTACGGCATGGTGTCGAGTTTCCTGCGCGAGTTGCCGGAAGGGTTGCTGCATTGGATTACGCCGCGGGTGACGGCACGCAATTCGTTTGCTTCTTCAAAATCAACCCCCCTCAGTCCCCCCTTGTCAGGGGGGATGCTAGCTCCCTCCCCTGATAAGGGGAGGGCTGGGGAGGGGTTGGGGTGGCGCATTGGCCAGCGCGTGTTTCACCAGAAGTTCGGCGAAGGGGTCATTACCGGCGTGGAGGGCAGCGGCGCGGATGCGCGCGTGCAGGTCAACTTCAAACGCGCGGGCAGCAAGTGGCTGGCGCTGGAATATGCCAAGCTGACGGCGGTGTAGTTTTGATCGTGCGCACAGCGCACGCTACGCCTGCCGCACTAGAATTTTTCCTCGCCCGGCGTGAAAGCATCGCTCTCGGCAGGCGGCTGCGCGCTTTCTTTCGCAACAGGGAAGATGTCGCAGTAGGCCGCATATGCCGAAGTGAACATGACCGGCATCAGCACCAGCCAGCCGAGCATCATCGGAATAGTCGCGAGTATCGCCAGCAATATAATTATCAGGCCATACACCGTCATCGGGCCGATGTTGTAAACAAACGCGCGAAAGCTCAGTCTCATCGCCGCCACCGGCGCGATGTTGTTGAAGAACACCAGCATCGGTGCAAATTGCATGGCCATGACCAGCACGGTGAACAGCGTGGCGCCGAGCAGCACGGCAATGGCTGCACCCGAGATGGCCTGCTTGATGATTTCAGGGTCTTGCGGCGGCTGGCCGCTCATCAGAATGCTGACCAGCGTGGCTCCGCCGACCATTATCATCACGCCGAAGATCAGGAATTGACCGACCAGCGCGATGCCGCCCAGCGTGACCAGTTGCGTGGTGCGTTGCTGGAAACCGCTGAACAGGTGCGCCAATTCCAGTTCCTCGCCTTGCTCCAGCGCGCGGCAGCCGACCATCAGGCCGACCAGCACCGCCGGCAACAGCAAGCTGGCGAGCGGTTCGCCCACCACCGGCACGGCGGATAAGCCGGCTACTGCGATGATGCAGATCAGCAACAATACGATCCACAGCAGCGGCGCTTTCATGAACAGCGCGTAACCCTGTTTGATCCATTTCAAGCCTTGTCCTGCTGCCAGACGTTGCGGTTCCATGTTGTTGTCTCCCTATAGCCAGACGGCTTGCACCGTTGCGATGTGGTTTTTCAGTATGCGCTCGAAGTGGCGCGGGTCATGCGCATGGGTCAACTCGCCGTCGCGCGGCAAATACATATCGAACAGGCGCGACAGCCAGAAGCGCAACGCGGCAGCGCGCAGCATCAGCGGCCACGCGGTGTGTTCGCCATCCAGCAGCGGGCGTACCGCATGGTAGGCGCGCAGCAGCGCCTGTGTGCGCGGCGCATCCAGCGTGCCGTCGGCATTCATGCACCAGTCGTTGACGGTGATCGCCACGTCATACAGCAGCGCGTCGCTGCATGCGAAATAAAAATCGATCAGTCCGCCGACGCGGTTTTCTTCCAGCAGCACATTGTCGCGGAACAGATCCGCGTGGATCACCCCTTGCGGCAAGGATGCCCAATCCTGCCGCGCGTGCAGCGCGACTTCGCTATCCAGCAATGCGGCCAGCCCGGTATCCAGAAATGGGCGCACCTGCGGCGCGGTCGCCGCGCGCCATGTGCCGCTGCGCGGATTGGGCATGACCTGCGAGAAACTCTGCCCGGCAAGGTGCATCTGCCCGAGCATCGCGCCGACGGCGGCGCACTGCGCGAGGTTCGGCGTGGTGGTGGATTTGCCGCTCAGGCGGCTGACGATGCAGGCGGGCTTGCCGTTAAGCTCACCCAGAAATTGATTGCGCCGGTTCGCCACCGGGCTGGGGCAGGGAATGCCGTGGCGCGCCAGATGCGCCATCAGGTTCAGATAGAACGGCAACTCGTCGGCGGCAAGTCTTTCGAACAGCGTGAGCACAAAGCGGCCATTGCTGGTCGTGACAAAATAGTTGGTGTTTTCTACCCCCGATGCGATGCCCTGCAATTCCAGCAATTGGCCCAACGAATAATCACCCAGCCAGGCAGTGAGTTCCGTTTCGGAAACCGTAGTAAAAACCGACATCGTTAACGTGAAAATCGCGCAGCGATTCGTTTGCCTCCTCGCCCGCTTGCGGGAGAGGATTGAGGAGAGGGAACGGGCTTGGCGAGTTTCATAATCAGGGGTGGCTGCTTGCTATGCCCGTCAGAAGCGATGGATGATCCAGCGTGGCGGGCGGAAGCCGGAATCGAGACTCTCCTGGCGCGCAAACTTTCCGTCGCCCTTGTCATCTACCAGATAATACGGTGCGCCGACTTTGGGGGTTACCTTGATCATGTAAAGTCTTCCCCCCACGCGATATTCCTCGATAGTCTGCTCGGTCTGTTTGGTGATGGTCACCTGCGGCTCACCCTCTGGTGCGCTATCCTGTGCGGCATCTGCGGCATTGAAGGGGGGCGGCGGGGGCAGCGGTTCGAGATTGGCGGGCACCGGTTTCTGGGCGAAAGCGGCAACGGAGAAACCGCTCAGTAGCAAAAAGGACAGGAAGCGCATCGCATCGGTCTCTCTGAATTGGAATGCGCGCATTTTAGCCGATGTGCGGGCAGTCTGTGCGGGCTAGGCCAGGCATTTTGTTACAGCCCGCCATGCCTCCAGTTTGCGCTCAAAGGAAACGGAAGCGTTCGCCGGGCTGGTGGATGGCAGGCGCAGGTATTCGATGCGCTCAATTCCGGCGATGGGCGGCACATGTTTCCGGTAGCATTCCTCGGCCTTGGCACCATTGAAAAAAACATGGGTGATTTTTGCATGGCGCTGGAAGAACGTCGCAAGGTCGTTGGGGGTGAGCGAGCCGTGATCGATATTGGAATCCATGCTGCCTTTGCGGCGGCATGAGCGGAGTACGTCCCACAGGGCTATCTGTGCCGATTTCAGCGTTGCAACTCTTTTGTCGTAAGGCAAATCCGGCTTGGTGTTGAGCAGCTCGCCCATGATGCGCCAGAACAGGTTGCGCGGGTGCGCGTAATACTGGCCGGCTTTGAGCGATGCTTCGCCGGGCATGCTGCCCAGGATGAGAATTCTGGCATCGGCATTTTCAATGGGCGCGAAGCTTTTTACGTGCGGCATCAACAAAGATTTTACAGATAAAGCTGCCGCTCGCGTTCCGCTTCCGACGGTTCGAAGCCGCGTGTCTCGTAGTGTTTGAAAATCGCGCTAACCACGGCTTCCGGCTCGTCGATGAGCTGGATCAAATGCATGTCTTCCGGGCTGATGACTTTTTCTTCCAGCAATGTGGTGCGGAACCATTCGAGCATGCCGCCCCAGAATTTGCTGCCGACCAGGATGATCGGCATCTTGCGCGTCTTGCCGGTCTGCACCAGCGTCAGCGCTTCCATCAGTTCGTCGAGCGTGCCGAAGCCGCCGGGCATCACCACATAGGCGCTGGCGAATTTTACGAACATCACTTTGCGCGCGAAGAAATGCTGGAAGGTCTGGCTGATGTTCTGGTAGAGGTTGCTGGACTGTTCGTGCGGCAGCTGGATGTTCAGCCCGACGCTGGGCGATTTGCCGTAGAACGCGCCCTTGTTGGCGGCTTCCATGATGCCGGGACCGCCGCCGGAAATGACCGAAAATCCGGCATCGGAAAGCAGGCGCGCAATTTCCTCGGTGAGTTTGTAATAGGGCTGATCCGGTTTGGTGCGCGCGCTGCCGAACACGGTCACCGCGGGGTGAATCCGGTTAAGGCGGTCGGTGGCGGAGACGAACTCTGACATAATGCCGAACACGCGCCAAGCCTCCTTGGAGTTCCATGCTTCCGGTATTGCGGGAGAGGGCAGTTTTGGCGGAGTATTCATGCAATTACCTTTTAGCAAAAAATGAACAAAATGAATTTTAACAAAGCGGATTCCGGTAAAACATTGCTGTTGGTGGACGGCTCATCTTTCCTGTATCGCGCGTTCCATGCGATGCCCGATCTGCGCAACCGCGAAGGCTTTCCGACCGGCGCGATCTACGGTGTGCTCAACATGCTGCGCAAACTGCGCCACGATTACCCGGCGAATTATAGCCTGTGCGTGTTCGATGCAAAAGGCAAAACCTTCCGCGATGACTGGTATCCGCAGTACAAGGCGCATCGCGCGCCGATGCCGGACGACCTGGTGCGGCAGATAGAGCCGCTGCATCAGGCCATCGCCGCGTCCGGCTGGAACATCCTGATGCAGGATGGCGTGGAGGCGGACGACGTGATCGGCACGCTGGCGCAACAGGCCGCACAGGACGGCGTGCGCTGCATCGTGGCGACGGGCGACAAAGACCTCGCGCAACTGGTGAACGAGCGCGTGACGCTGATCAACACCATGAGCAACGAGACATTGGACATCGCCAATGTCACCACAAAATTTGGCGTGCCGCCGGAACGCATCCTCGATTACCTGACGCTGACCGGCGATGCGGTGGACAACGTGCCGGGCGTGGAAAAGGTTGGCCCAAAAACGGCGGTGAAATGGCTCGCGCAATATGGCACGCTGGATAACCTGATGCAGCATGCCGGCGAGGTCGGCGGCGTGGTCGGCGAGAACCTGCGCAAGGCGCTCGATTGGCTGCCGCAGGCGCGCCGCCTGCTCACCGTGAAATGCGATGTGGCGTTGCCGCAGGCGTACAGCGAATTGATTCCACCCGCCCCGGATACGGAGCAACTGCGCAGCCTGTATGAAAAATTCGAGTTCAAGAACTGGCTGCGGGAGTTATTACTTCCCGCAACCAGCCAGCAAACCCCCACCCCCATCCTGACCTTCCCCCTGAAGGGGAAGGAACAATCGCCCCCTCCCCTTCAAGGGGAGGGCCGGGGTGGGGATGGGGTAGCACTTGAAGAGGCTGCCACCCCCACCCGCACCGACAGCGCCCATTACCAAACCATCCTCACCGGCTCCCAGCTCGATGTCTGGCTGGAAAAACTGCTCGCCGCCGAACTGGCCTGCGTGGATACCGAAACCACCGGCCTCGACGTGATGAACGCGCAACTGGTCGGTATCTCGTTTGCGGTCACGCCGCATGAGGCGGCCTACCTGCCGCTGGCGCACCGCTATCCCGGCGCGCCAGATCAGCTCAAGCGCGACCATGCGTTGCACAAGCTCAAGCCGTGGCTGGAAAGCGCGCGCCACAAGAAGCTCGGGCAAAACCTCAAATATGACCTGCACATTTTCGCCAATCACGGCATCCGGCTGGCGGGTATCCACGACGACACGCTGCTGCAATCCTATGTGCTGGAGAGCCACAAACCGCACGACATGGACAACCTCGCGCTGCGCCATCTCAATGTGCAGACCATCAGCTACGCCGAAGTTGTCGGCAAGGGCGCGAAGCAGATTTGCTTCGATCAGGTCGATCTCGACACCGCCACGCGCTATGCCGCCGAGGACGCCGACATCACGCTGCAACTGCACCATGCGCTCGCACCACAGATCGCGGTGCAGAGCGGCTTGCAGCATGTGTACCGCGACATCGAGCTGCCGAGCATGCATGTGCTGTACACGATGGAACGCAACGGCGTGCTGCTCGACTGCGAGCTGCTGAAGATCCAAAGCCGCGAGCTGGGCGAAAAGCTCATCGCGCTGGAAGCCAGGGCGCACGAGGCCGCCGGGCAACCGTTCAACCTGAATTCGCCGAAGCAGATACAGGAAATCCTGTTCGATAAACTGCAATTGCCGGTGAAGAAAAAAACCCCGAGCGGCACGCCGTCCACCGATGAAGAAGTGTTGCAGGAACTGGCGCTCGACTACCCGCTGCCGAAAATCCTGCTCGACTATCGCGGTATGGCGAAACTCAAATCCACCTACACCGACAAGCTGCCGCAGATGGTGGATCGCCAGACCGGGCGCGTGCACACCAGCTACTCGCAGGCGGTCGCGGTCACCGGGCGGCTGGCTTCCAGTGATCCCAATCTGCAGAACATTCCGGTGCGCACCGCCGAAGGCCGCCGCATCCGCGAGGCCTTCATCGCGCCGCCCGACAGCCGCATCGTGTCCGCCGATTATTCGCAGATCGAATTGCGCATCATGGCGCACCTGTCCGGCGATGCAGGGCTGCTGCATTCCTTCGCCAACAACGAGGATATCCACCGCGCCACCGCCGCCGAAATTTTCATGGTCGCGCCTGCCGACGTGGACAGCGAGCAGCGCCGCTACGCCAAGGTTATCAACTTCGGCCTGATCTACGGCATGTCGGCCTTCGGCCTCGCCAAGCAACTCGGCATCGAGCGCGGTGCCGCGACCGCCTACATCGACCGCTACTTCGCGCGCTACCCCGGCGTCGCCGACTACATGCAGCGCACCCGCGACCAGGCCAAACAGCAAGGCTACGTCGAGACCGTGTTCGGGCGGCGCTTATGGCTGTCCGAGATCAACAGCAGCAACGGCATGAAGCGCCAGGGCGCAGAACGCGCCGCGATCAACGCGCCGATGCAGGGCACCGCCGCCGACCTGATCAAGCTCGCGATGATTAAAGTGCAGCACTGGCTGGAAACCGAAAAGCTGCACAGCCGTTTAATCATGCAGGTGCACGACGAACTGGTGCTGGAAGTGCCGCAGGCGGAACTGCATCTGGTGAAAGACATGCTGCCCAAACTGATGTGCGGCGTCGCCGAATTGAAAGTGCCGCTGCTGGTGGAATTGGGGGTTGGGAAGAATTGGGATGAGGCGCATTAGGGTACCTCTCAAAACCAAAATTTCGTCGCCATGCGTTGTTGCGCGCGAAAAATCTTGCTTACATATGCTCAATATGCGGCGCTGCGATTTTTTGCGCGCGCCTAGCCTGACTTAGAAATTTTGATTTTTAGAGGCACCCTTGAGTATGTACCGCACACATCTGGTGCAATGCGCTATGCTTATGCCCCTATCACAAGCCTTCATATCTGTCAGGAGCCAATATGCATCCCGATCATCTGAAATACGCGAAGTTCACCACTCGTGCCCAGCTTGAAAAGTCGGTGAATTCCCTTTTGGGTATCATAGAGGGAGTTTCGATTGATGGTGCGATCAATGTCTCTGAATATGATTTTCTTCATCTCTGGCTTAGTGAACATGCTGAGCTACAAGACCGCCATCCCTTCAATGAACTGGTTCCGGTAGTTCAGGCAGCAATGACTGATGGCGTACTCACGCAAGATGAACAAGAAGACATCATTTGGCTGTGCGAGCGCTTACGCTCAACTGAGTACTACGACAAAACAACCGCTGATCTTCAGCGCCTTCACGCTATGCTTGGTGGCATCGTTGCTGACGGGCACATCTCTGAGGAGGAGCTGCGTGGACTATCATCGTGGCTTCAAGATCATGAGCACCTCAAAACCTGTTGGCCATACGATGAAATTGAAAGCCTTATCATCGCTGTCCTCGCGGATAAGAAGATCGATGAGCAAGAGCACAAGATGCTCAAAGACTTCTTCTCTGAGTTCATTGCTGTGCTTGATGGGCGCACAATCGTCAGCCCATCAATTTCAGAGGATGTAACACTTGTTGGTCTTTGCGCCGTTTGTCCAGAGATAGAATTTGAAGGCTCAAAGTTCTGTTTTACCGGTGCATCCACGCGATATACACGCTCTCAACTCGCAGAAATTGTGAACCGCCTTGGTGGTGAAGTTGTTCCTTCAATGAGTGCAAAAGTTAGTTATCTGATCATCGGTGCGGATGGTAATCCATGTTGGGCGTACGCATGTTATGGACGAAAGGTTGAAAAGGCGGTTGAATTACGAAAGTCAGGCACCAGATTGCTTATCGTCCATGAAAATGATTTTCATGACGCAGTCGCTGATTGCGAATGAATCGCACGTAAGGCACATTCGGCAGTAACCGTAGCCAGGTAGGCTGGGGTAAGGTACGCACCCCAGCGTTTCAAGGTTGCCCGATGCTGGGGTTCGCAGGCTCACCCCAGCCTACGACTCTACGTCCCCAACCTCATCCGCAACTCAGCATACACATCGTCCCGCGTCGCCACGGACAAGATAGTCAGCAGCCGTTTTTCATCGTTGACGTGGTAAATCAGGCGGAATTGCGGGGTGGTGATTTTTATCTTGTAGCAGTCGGGCAGTTCACGGAGCGTGTCCTTGGCTACGCGCGGGTGCTTGAGGCGTTCGTTGGCGAGTTTTTCCTTGAAGCGGCGTTTGATGCTGCCATCCAGTTTTGCCCATTCCTTTTCGGCATCGGGATGGATGGCGAGTTCATAGCTCATCCAGCTTGACCTTGCGCGCCTTGCCCAGCGTTGCCATACGGCTTTTCGCGCGGTTCTCGGCGACGCGGTCGGCGATGGAGTCCAGCATAGCTTCCATCATCCGGGGAGAGATGATGTAACCGGCGGGCTTGTTGTGGTTGAGGATGGCGACGGCCTGATCCTCGTCTTCCGCCCGTTTGAGGATGCGCGTGGGCGATTCGCGCAACTCGGTGACGCCGATGGTAATTCCCGCATGAATGGCATTCATAATTATGTCCTGAAAAATGTACGTTTTCAGTATGCGGGTTTGCGGGTTGCGCGTCAATTTTTTGTTTGGTTTTTGTTTGGCTATACGGCCCGATGTGCTTCGCCTGACTGCGCTCGGGACAGCTTATCGGTACCCTGTCCCTTGTAAAAGTTGGCATGGGGCAGGGGAACTGGTAAAGAAAACGATTATCATATGCCCATGAAGAAACTGACCCTGTTGCTGTTGCTGTGCCTTTCGCCCTGCGCCGTGGGCGATGGGTTGCCGGATTTGGGCGATGTCTCGCAGGCCGTGCTTACGCCGGTGCAGGAGCGCCAGATCGGCCAGCAAAGCATGATGCAGATACGCGCCAGCAAGCAGTACCTGGACGATGCCGAGATCAACGATTATCTCAACCAGCTCGGCTCCCGGCTGGTTGAAAACAGCACGGAACCCGGCTTGGGGTTTGAGTTTTTTTCGCTCAACGATTACAGCGTCAACGCTTTTGCGATGCCGGGTGGTTTCATCGGCGTGAACAGCGGGCTGCTGCTGATCGTGCAGAGCGAATCGGAATTGGCCTCCGTGCTCGGCCATGAAATTGCCCACGTCACGCAGCACCATCTGGCGCGCATGGTGGCGGGGCAAAAAGGCGACAGCCTGGCTTCGATGGCCGCCATCGCCTTCGCGATACTCGCCGCACGCAGCAACCCGCAGGCAGCGCAGGCGGCCATGACCGGCGTTCAGGCGCATTCCATGCAGAAGCAGCTCGATTTCACGCGCACCCATGAGCAGGAAGCGGACCGCATCGGCCTGGAAATTCTGCAAAAATCCAATTTCAACATCCATGCGATGCCGGAATTTCTGGAGCGCCTGCAAAAAGCCACCCGCCTGCTGGATGGAAACATGCCGGGTTATTTGCGCACCCACCCGATCACCAGCGAGCGCGTTGCCGACATCGAGAACCGCGTGCATAAACAGCCTTATCGCCTGATCGAGGACAGCCTGGATTTCCAGCTGGTGCGCACCAAGCTCATCGCCGCGCAAAAGAACGCGCCGGATGCCATCACTTATTTCAGCGACGCGCTGGGCGCGCAAAAGCACGGCAACCCGGTCGCGCAACGCTACGGGCTGGTGGGCGCATTGCTGCGCAACAATGAAATCAAGCGCGCAGAGCAGGAATTGGCGATATTGCGCAAGCAGGCCAAGAGCAATCCGATGATAGAAACCCTCGCCGGACAAGTGAAACGCGCCGCAAAAAATGACGCCGACGCCCTGGCGTTTTACCGTACCGCCGTACAGAATTACCCGCAGCATCGCGCGCTGATTTACGACTACGCCGACCTGTTGCTGCAAAGCAACCAGGCGGAAGACGCCATCAAACTGCTCACCGAGCAGCTCGTGCGCCACCCCAGCGATACCACGTTATACAGCCTGCAGGCGCACGGTTATGCCATACAAGGCAAACGCCTCGAACAGCATCAGGCGCAAGCCTACGCCTACGCATGGCAGGGCAACCTGTTTGCCGCGATAGAACAGCTCGAATTGGCGAAACAGGCGGGCGGAAGTTTTTATCAGCTTTCCATAGTGGAGACCGATTTGCGCGAGTTGCGGGAAATGGCGGAGGCGCGGGGGAAGAGGTAGGGGTAGTTCCTGTAAAATGCTGCCTTGGCCGCAAAATTAATTATCGAATCATGAATGGAGAGTTTTTTGGATTTGCTCAGTTTGTTTATCGACGTCATCCTGCATCTTGACGCGCACCTGCTGTCGCTTGCCCAGCAATACGGTATATGGATTTATGCCATTTTATTTTTGATTATTTATTGCGAAACCGGGCTGGTGATTATGCCTTTTCTGCCCGGCGATTCCCTGCTGTTCGTGGCGGGCGCGCTGTGCGGGATGGGAGCGCTGCAACTGGAGTTGCTCGCCCCGCTGCTGATGCTTGCGGCATTCGGCGGCGACAACACCAACTACTGGATCGGCAGGCTGATCGGGTTGCGCTTGCTGAAACGCACGAACGGACTCATCAAGCGCGAGCACCTCGACAAGACCCATGCTTTCTATGAAAAGCATGGCGGCAAGACCATCATCTTCGCGCGCTTTCTGCCGATCATTCGCTGCTTCGCGCCGTTCGTGGCGGGTATCGGGCTGATGCGCTACCGCCTGTTCATGCTGTTCAGCGCGCTGGGCAGCCTGGCGTGGATCGGCAGCCTCACCGTGGCAGGTTATTTTTTCGGCAACATCCCGGTCATCAAGAACAACCTCACTGCGATGATTCTCGGCATCATTGTGCTTTCGTTTTTGCCCGCCATCCGGGAATTCATCCGCCACCGCCGCCGGGCAGCGTGAGGGGTCTTGCGGTAGCCGGACAACATTTTGAAACAATTGTTTTTGAACATTTGGGCGACCGCGAAGTCATAATGCCGTCCCGTGAATAACGGCGGTTTACAAAAGGAGCAAAAGAAATGAAAAAAAGCCTGTTGGTATTGAGCCTGATTTCCTTGTATGGCAACGCATCTGCGGCGGATTTTACCGATACCGCGCGGGTGATTTCCAGCACACCGATCTATGAACGAGTCAGCGAACCGCGCCGCGAATGCACGACTGAAACCGTGCAGGCCGCGCCCAAAGAACGTTCCATGAGCGGCGCGATAATCGGCGGCGTCGCGGGTGGCCTGCTGGGTAGCCAGGTCGGCGGCGGCAAAGGCAGCACGGTTGCGACCGGCGCCGGCGCGGTAGCCGGTGCGGTGATCGGTGACCGCGTCGCCAATCCGGACAGCAACCGTTCCGCAACCGGCGGTATCGTGGGTGGCGTGGCCGGTGCGGTGCTGGGCGGACAGGTCGGCGGCGGCACGGGCAATAAGGCCGCGACTGCTGCGGGCGGTGTTGCGGGTGTGTTGATCGGCGACCGTGTCGCCAACCCGGATCAGCCGCGCACCGAGCAGGTCGAGCGTTGCCGCCAAGTGGAATCCAGCCGCGAAGTCATCAAGGGCTACAACGTGACCTATCGCTACAATGACCGGGACATCACGACCACGCTGCCATACCAGCCCGGTTCGACGATCCGTGTCGGCGTGAGCGTCATCGACGACCAACAGAGCCAACGCTATGAAGAGCCGCAAAAGCGGCGTTATGACGACCGGCAAGACCGGCGCGAGAGCCGCAGGGATAGACCTAACTACCAGTGATTTTACCCACAAAAAAGCCCGGAAAAACCGGGCTTTTTTATTTGTGCTTGCGTGGCAAGAAGCGCGCGCCGCATAGGTTTTTTTGCTAGTATTCAAGCTGTAGATTCAAATATTGCTGAATGACAGCCAAGAGGGGTGCATGGAAAAACGCAAAGCTCGTGTATTGATTGCGGACGATGAGCCGCATATCCGCAGCTTGATCGGCTTGATTGTTACTTCATTGGGCGCGGAGGTGATCGCAGAAGCAACAGACGGAGAGCAGGCATTAAGCCTGTACAGGCAGCATCAGCCTGACATGGTGCTGCTCGATATCAATATGCCGAAGATGGACGGGATCAGCGTCCTGAAAAAAATCATGGCAATTAATAACAGAACCCTGGTGGTGATGCTGACTTCGTTGAATGCCCTTGAAACCGTGAAGGATTGTATCGATAGCGGCGCATATAACTATATCCTGAAAAATGCGACCGCCGAGGAGTTGAGCAAGGCGATCAGCGAAACATGGGGTGAATATATGGCGGAAATCAAGGCAGTTAATAAGGTTGCGCAATCGTGAGCTGCAATCACATCAATCCGGCGGGCTATGTTTTTTGCGGTACATGCGGTATCGCATTGGAACCTACCCGTTGCCGCTGCGGCTTCGTTGCCGGGGCGGGCGATGTATTCTGCGGCCGTTGCGGAATAAGTCTGGCCGAGGTTGCGGCGGGGGATGGTCAAGCCATTGCCGATGCCGATCATCGTTTCAATCTTGAGCAGATTGTGCAACAGGCGGCACAAGAGAAGCAGTTTCTGGAGTCAACCCATAAAGTGCATGTTACGCAGGACGATATTCGCAAACTGCTAGCCAAGCGCAGAAAGAGATTCTGATGATAGAACTGACCGAAGCGCTGATCGCAAGCTTTCAGGAAAAGGGAAGTGTTCCACCCGTGCCGCTGGCAGGAATGACCAGAGCGGCCAAGAACGATGCGGTCGAGTTTGCGCAGTTCGTCATCCAGGACGGTTATCTGGACCGCGACACGGCGGGCGACTTGTTGGCGAGCCAGATGAACCGCACTTACGTCAACCTCAGCAAAACCCTGTTTCAGGATGACATGGTTTCCCTGCTGACCAAGGATATCGCACAACGCTATCAGGCCATTCCGCTCTATCGGCTCGGCAATGCGGTAACGGTGGGAATGTCCAACCCCAACGATTCGCAGGCGATTGCGGCACTGGAGAATTTATTGATGGGCAAGGTCAGCCCGGTGTTTTGTTTCCGGGACGAGCTTGATTCTGCGATCAGGGTAAATTATCAATCCACCCAGAATGTGGATGTGCTGGCGACAAGTCTGGACCTGACCGTATTTCAGTCCGGGGAGTTAAGCGATGTGGCGCTGGCCAAACTGCTCGACTCCAAACCGCTCGTCGAGCTTGCCGATTCGATCATTCTGCTGGCGCTCAAGGAACGCGCCTCGGATATCCACATCGAGCCGAAAAAGAACGAGGTGGTCGTGCGCTACCGGATCGACGGGGAACTGGTGGACCGGTTGTTTTTGCCCAAAGAAATGGCATTGCCGCTTGCATCGCGTTACAAAATCTCATCCGGGATGGATATCACCGAGCGGCGCAAACCGCAGGATGGCAGGATCAGTTTTGAATTGTCGATGAAAGCGCTGGATTTGCGGGTTTCCTGCCTGCCCGTCATGTATGGCGAAAAAGTGGTGATGCGCATTCTGGGCTCGCTATACACCAGCGCCATCCTGAATCTGGACAAGCTGGATATTTCACCGGAGGTGTTGCGCCCGTTCAAGGCAACCCTGAAACATCCGCAGGGCATCCTGTTCGTGACCGGCCCGACCGGATCGGGCAAGAGCACCACACTGTATGCGGCGCTGAATTTCATCAACACGCGCGACATCAACATCATCACCATCGAAGACCCGGTCGAATACGATGTGCCGTCCCTGAACCAGGTGATGGTCAATGACAAGATTGGCCGGGGTTTTAAAGAGGTGTTGCGCTCGGCGTTGCGCCAGGATCCGGATGCCATCCTGGTGGGCGAGATTCGCGATACCGAAACCGCACGCATCGCCGCGCAGGCGGCGTTGACCGGCCATCTGGTGCTGACCACGCTGCACACCAACGATGCGATCCAGGCCACCACGCGCTTGCTGGAGATGGGCGTGGAGCGTTTCATCGTGGCGCCGTCCATCATCGGGGTGATGGGGCAGCGGCTGGTGAGAAGGCTGTGCGAATTCTGCAAGGCAGAACATAGCTACGAGCCGGAGGAATTGCGCCAGTATTTCTATTGGCGCGAAGGTGCCGAACTGCCGGTGTTTTATAAAGGCGCAGGCTGCGAACATTGCGGCGGGACGGGTTACACCGGGCGGGTCGGCATCCACGAATTCCTGAAAGTCACCCCGCAGATACGCGAGGCGATCATGCGCGAACGCAACTATGACGAAATCATGAGCATTGCGGTGCAGCAGGGATTTCACAACTTGCGTTATGACGGCTTCAAAAAGGCGTTGCGCGGGCTGACCTCGCTGGAAGAGGTGATACGCGCGACCGCTTCGCTGGAAGACGATTGAGCGGCATGGTGCGTTAGCAGGAGCAGGTTTCAAGGAAGAGCTCAAATAGGGCACAAAGGTAATCGGGAGGCGCTTTGGATAATTGGCAACACTTGTTCGACCGCCGCAACCGGCCTGCCTGGGTAGTTCTGCTGGTCTGTTTTTTGCTGACACTGGCAGCCTGGTATGGCCTGCGTGCACAGGTTATGAAAAGTGCCGGGCAGCAATTCGATTTGCATGTTCGTGATGTCATCTACTCTATCGAAGCGCGACTACGTCGGCATGAGCAGATTCTGCTCGGTGGCGCCGGTTTGTTCGATGCCAGTGATTCTGTGAATCGTGCGGAATGGCGCACCTATATCGAGCGCTTGAACCTCAAGCAAAACTATCCGGGAATCCAGGGCGTCGGTTTCAGCCGGATCATCCAGCCTGCCGAATTGCAGGCGCATATCGGAGCAATACGCGCCGAGGGGTTTCCGGACTATACGGTTCGCCCGCCCGGCGAGCGGCCGCTCTATACCTCCATCATTTACCTGGAACCCTTTTCCGGGCGCAACCTGGCGGCCTTCGGCTATGACATGCTGTCGGAGGCAACCCGCGCCAAGGCCATGCATATGGCGGCAGAGAGCGGCAAGACCGCCATTTCCGGCAAGGTGAAACTGGTACAGGAGACGCATGGCAAGGAACAGGCCGGTTTTCTCATGTACGTGCCGGTTTATCGCAAACATCAGCCGCTGGCCGCACCGGAGCAACGCTGGAAGGCGTTGCAGGGATTCGTTTACAGCCCTTGCCGTGTCGATGACCTGATGGAGGGCATTTTGGGCAACCGGACTCTCCTGCTGGATTTTGTCATTTTTGACGGCGACGGGGAAACCGATGAGGCGCGCATGTTCGTATCGGCGGGTGAGCCAGCCGCCGGAACGCGTACTGCTCCGCCGAAAATGACCACCTTGCGCGCTATCCATGCGTATGGACATATGTGGACGGTGCGCCTGCACAGTCGCCCCGAATTTGAGGCGGGCTTCCAATCACCATTGAATACAGTCATTCTGGCATTGGGTGGCAGCATCAGTGTGCTGTTGTTTATCCTGGTGTCGTTCCTGATTTCCCGGCGCGAACGCGCCGAGGAACTTGCGCGACAGATGACTGAAGAGATTCGCCTCAATGAAGATAAGTTGCGCCTGAGCGAGGCGCGGCTGAACGAAGGGCAACGCATTGCCAAGGTAGGTAGTTGGGAGCTGGATATATCGACGGGGGAACTGATTTGGAGCGATGAAATATTTAAACTGTTCGAGATGGACAAAAGCCAGTTCCAGCCTACCTATGAAGGATTTCTTAATGCCATACACCCGGAAGACCGCGATGCGGTAAATCGGGCCTACATCGAATCGCTCGGGAATCATCTGCCGTATGAGATCACACACCGCTTGCGCATGAGCGATGGGCGCATAAAATGGGTACAGGAGCGCTGCACGTCGAATTTTGACGCCGGGGGCAAACCCATTCATTCGCGGGGAACGATACAAGATATCACCGAGCGTAAAATTGCAGAAGAAGAGCTGCGGCAAACCAAATATCTCCTCGATTCCATTATCGAGAACATCCCCACCATGGTGTTCCTCAAGCGCGCGAGTGATCTGCGCTTCGAGTTGTTCAATAATGCAGGGGAGAGGCTGCTGGGCTATTCGCGTAGCGATTTGCTCGGCAAGAACGACTACGATTTCTTTCCCAAAGAGCAGGCGGACTTTTTTACTGCCGCTGACCGCAATGTCCTGGCGTCGGATAAGGTTCTGGAAATCCCGGAAGAACCGATCAAGACTGCCAGCGGGGAGATGCGCTATTTCCAAACCTGGAAAATTGCGTTGCGCGATGAGAACGGTGAGCCCACACATCTGCTCGGCATTTCAATTGATATTACCGGGCGCAAGAATGCGGCAGAGTCTATTGCCCGCATCAGCAACCTTCACCGGGCCATTGTCGATGGTGCCGACCATTTGATTATCACCACCGATACAAATGGAGTTATTCAGTCTTTCAATCGTTCCGCAGAGAGCCATTTCGGTTATCTGGCCGAGGAGCTGGTCGGCAAAGCGACTCCCGCCGTATTTCACGACCCAGATGAAGTGGTGCGCCGCGCGCAGGAGTTGACCGCTGCCGGTACGCCTGTCGAGCCGGGTTTTGAGGTGTTCGTCGCACGCGCCAGACAGCTGTTTGGCGGGGAAACCCATGAATGGACCTATATCCGCAAGGACGGCAGCCGTTTTCCGGTATCGTTGACGGTTACGGCTTTGCGTGATGCGCATGGCGAGATTAACGCTTTTCTCGGGATTGCCACGGATATTACCGAGCGCAAGCGCGCCGAGGAAGAGTTGCGCAAACTTTCCCGCGCCATTGAACAAAGCCCGGTTTCGGTGGTGATAACCAACGCCAAAGGCAATATTGAATATGTAAATGCCAAGTTCTCCGAAGTAACCGGCTATACGCCTGAAGAGGTAATGGGGCGGAACCCGCGCATTGTGCAATCCGGGTTGACTCCAATCGAAGTGTATCGATCCATGTGGCAAACTATTTTGGCCGGCAGTCAATGGCGCGGCAAGCTGCAAAATCGCAAGAAGAGCGGTGAATTGTTCTGGGAAGAAATTCATATCTCCGCGATTCGTGACAGTGCGGGCAAAACCACCAATTTTGTCGCCGTCAAGGAAGATATTACCGAGCGCATAAAAGTCGAGCGCATGAAAAACGAATTCATTTCCACCGTCAGCCATGAGTTGCGCACGCCGCTGACTTCAATCCGCGGCGCGCTGGCGCTGATTGCCGGCGGAGTGGTGGGCGAATTACCGGCGGCGGTCAAACCGCTGGTAGATATTGCGCACAAGAACAGCGAACGGTTGATTCTGCTGGTCAACGATATTCTCGATATAGAAAAGATCGAGGCAGGCAAGATGGAGTTCACGGCCAAGCCGGTCAAGCTTATGCCGTTGTTGCATCAGGCACTGGATGGGAATCGTGCCTATGCCGAGCAATACAAGGTCGGTTATGAGCTGGAGGGCGAGCCGCCTGATGTAATGGTCAACGTGGATGCCAACCGGCTGATGCAGGTATTTGCCAATCTGTTATCCAATGCCGCCAAATTCTCTCCTGCGGGAAGCCGGGTGCTGGTTGCGGCCGAACATATTGACCAGCGTATTCGCGTGATGGTGAAGGACAATGGCCCGGGCATTCCGGATGAGTTCAAGGGGCGGATATTCCAGAAATTCGCCCAGGCCGATTCTTCCGACACGCGCAAAAAAGGCGGCACCGGACTGGGGCTTTCCATCACCAAGGCGATTGTCGAACAGATGGGCGGCAGCATCGGATTCGAGTCGCAGCCCAATGTGCAGACGGTGTTTTATGTCGAATTTCCAGAATGGGTGGAAAGAAAACTTCCTGAAATTAGCCATCGCAACGATGGCTCGGCGCAAAGGGTGCTGGTTTGTGAAGATAGCCGCGATGCCGCTACCATTTTGCGGACGATGCTGGAGCAGGGCGGCTATGGCGTGGATATCGCTTACGATGCGAGTCAGGCCAAGCAACTGCTGGCTCAAGGGAACTATGCGGCAATGACTCTTGATCTTGCATTGCCGGGGCAGAGCGGTATTTCGCTTATCCATGAATTGCGCGGGCAAGAGGCAAACGCTAACCTGCCGATTCTGGTGGTTTCCGCCAGGGCGGCTGAGGCCATGCGGGAGTCGCATGGTGAGCAGCTTGGTGTCGTTGAGTGGATCGATAAGCCAATCGATCAAGATCGATTATTTTTCGCCCTCAACCGGGTTGCGGGAAGGTTGGGACATGCGCGCCCCAAAGTGCTGCATATTGAGGACGACCCGGATATTTTTCATGTGGTGAGTGAAGTTGCAAACGAAGTGGTGGATATGGATCAAGCCAGGAATTTGGCCGAAGCCAGGCAAATGCTTGGCAAGTGCCGCTATGATCTGGTCATTCTTGACCTGGAATTGCCGGATGGCTCGGGCAAGGAATTGCTGCCGCTGTTGAAGGGAGCTTTGCCGCCGATTCCGGTGCTGGTATTCTCTGCGTATGAAATTGGCCGGGAGGAAGCAAAAGAAGTGTCTGCGGCGCTGGTGAAGTCGCGCACCGATAATGAGCAGCTGCGCGCAACCATAAAACGATTGATCGGGGTTGAGTAGCCCGTGGATAATTCGATGAATAAGCCAGTAAAACCTTCGGTAGTGGTGGTAGACGACGATCACATGATGCGCGAGATGCTGAAGCTCATTCTGCATAGCGATGATTATGAGGTGGTCGGCGAAGCATCCAATGGAGAGGATGCAATCGCGCTATGTGAGAAGCATAAACCCGGCCTGGTGCTGCTCGACATCAACATGCCGAAAATGGATGGATTGCAGGCGCTGGAGCAAATTCGCAAGATAAGCCCGGCAACGATAGTGCTGATGGTGAGCGCCGAGGCAACCATGGACAGGGTGCGGGTAGCGATAGCATTGGGGGCATCCGGCTTTGTGGTCAAGCCGCTTAATCAGGCCAGCGTGCTGGACAGGATAACAGCGGCTCTCAAGAGAAAGGGATAGCGATGGTAGACAAGCTGGTGCGCATTTTGTATGTGGAGGACGAGCCGGACATCCAGACGGTGGCACGGCTCGCGCTGGAAACTTTGGGCGGTTTTACCGTAGAGATATGCAGCTCGGGCAATGAGGCGCTACAGCGGGTTGCCGGTTTTCAACCGCAACTGATTTTGCTGGACGTGATGATGCCTGGCATGGACGGCCCGACCACGCTGGGCAAGCTGCGCGAGCTGCCGCAATTCGCCACCACGCCGGTTGTTTTCATGACTGCCAAAGTGCAACCGAGCGAAGTCGCGGGCTACAAGCAGATCGGCGCGGTTGACGTCATACCCAAGCCGTTTGACCCGATGACCTTATCCGGTCAGGTGCAGGCTATCTGGGAGCATTGCCATGGTTGACCCGGCAGAACTGCAAGCCAAACTGAAAGCGTTGAGCGATAGTTATGCCGCGCAATTGCCCGAGAAGCTCAGCCAGATCGCACATGCGTGGGGGCAGTTGCCAAAGGATCGCTGGGATGACGGGGGCTTTCAAACCTTGCACCGCATGGTGCACAGCCTGACCGGATCGGGCAAGACGTTCGGCTTTGCACTGCTCAGCGACGTGGCGCGCAATTTGGAAGAATATCTCAAACAGCTTGCGCAGGCGAAGACGGTGCCGGATGAAGAGCAGCGCAAGCGCATACAGGTTTTGCTGAGCGAGCTGCATCAAGTGACTCTGCACAGGGATGCTGCGGCTGACGATCAGTCCGGATTGATTGCAGTTGCGCCAGCCAAACAGGATATCGCCAGCACTAAACGTATTTTCGTAGTGGAAGACGAGCCTGAGCAAGCAGAAGAACTCAAGATTCAATTGGGCTATTTTGGTTATGACGTGAGCGTATTCAACAAGCTGGCGGATTTTCAACAAGCCATGCAGGCCACTTCCGATGTCGTGGTATTGATGGACATCAACTTCCCTGAGAATAGCCGGGGAGGTATTCTTGCCACAAAAGAAATTCAACAAAAAAGGGATGTTCCTGCCCCCGTTGTTTTTCTAACCTCGAATGTCGAACTTGACGCAAGACTGGAAGCGGTGCGCGCCGGAGGTATTGCCTACCTGAGCAAGCCGGTGAATATCGGCAATCTGATTGACAAGCTGGATAGCCTGACTTCGACCCTACCCTCTGCGCCATACCGGGTCTTGATCGTCGACGATTCCGAGGCGCTGACCACCTATTATGCAACGGTGCTGGAGCAGGCCGGCATGGTGGTGAAGGCGGTCAATAATCCGTTGCATGTGATGGAGCCGCTGCTCGAATTCACCCCGGACCTGATCCTGCTCGATATCTATATGCCGGAATGCAATGGCATGGAATTGGCCAGTGTCATCCGGCAGCTTGACGCTTTTGTCGGCATACCGATTGTATTTCTTTCCGCCGAAAGCGATCTCGACAAGCAACTTTTTGCGATGGGTCTGGGAGCCGATGATTTTCTTACCAAGCCGATACAGCCGCAACACCTGATTTCCTCGGTGTCCAGCCGCATCCAGCGCTCCCTGATACTGCGCTCTTTCATGGTGCGCGACAGCCTGACCGGACTGCTCAATCATACCGCCATCAAGGATCAACTGGATCGCGAAGTAGCTCAAACAAAACGGCGCGGAATGCCGCTGGCTTTCGCGATGGTCGATATAGACCACTTCAAAAAGGTGAACGACACCTATGGCCATCCGGCAGGCGATCGGGTGATCAAGAGCCTCTCGCGCATGCTCAAGCAACGCCTGCGCGAGACCGATATGGTCGGGCGCTATGGCGGCGAGGAATTTGCGGTAATCCTGAGCAATACAAATGGTGAAACGGCGCTGAAAGTGCTGGATGCAATCCGCAAGGATTTTGCGCGATTGCGCCATCTGGCGGAGGGTAAGGAATTCTCTGCAACATTCAGTTGCGGGATCGCCGATGTTTCCTTCTTTGGCGACTCCGTCAAACTGTGCGACGCGGCAGACAAGGCGCTTTACAAGGCCAAGCACGCCGGGCGCAATCAGGTGGTACTGGGGCACGCTCCGCCGGTTAGCGGTAGTGATTTTGTCTAAGGGGATGCAGATTTAATCCGTTCGTGGCGAGCCTGTCGAACCATGATCGGATTAAATCTATATCATCAATTGGTATTGCTAACCCTTCGACAAGGCTCTCCTGAGTTTATCGAAGGGCTCAGGGTGAACGGATGATTTAATTTGTGTTTCACCAAGGAAACACTGAGCCCTTAATTTTGCTTGCCACGGGCCTTTCCATCGGCAGATTCACAGCGAATAGTCCCAATCCTGATTTTTCGGGTCATGTTTCAGGCCGAGTACCGTCTTGACGGCCTTGACCAGCGGATGAATCTGAAAGGGTTTGGTGATATAGCCGTCGGCACCGCCCAGTATCCCTTTGAGCACGGCCGCGCGCGTCGCTTCGGCGGTCAGCATGATGACAGGCAGCTTCTTTAACACAGGATGCTGGCGCATCTTGGCAAGGACGTCGAAACCGTTGACGTCCGTCAGCCAGACATCAAGCAACACCAGATCGGGTAGCGGAGTGCGGCGAAAAACGGTGACAATCTCTTCGCGATTGGCGGCCGTGCATGTATCGAAACCTTCGAGTTTGAGGTACAGCTGTAGCAGGTTGCAGATGTCCGGGTCGTCATCGACAACAAACACCATCAGCTTGCGCCCTTCAACGGGCTTGCGTTCAACAGTCGGGCGGCGCGCCATGTTGACGCAGTAGCCGTTCCGGCGAAGAAATTCCGTATCAGTATCGGCTTCGATTTGGGCCTGCTCGCCTGCCTCGGAGATGATAGTGTGAGCAGGTTCAATGGTAAAGAAATCACCCGGGTCGAGGGCGTCATGGGCCGTATCTGCAACAACACTTATGAAGCCTTTGCCGATGAGTTCGCTCAGGTTTGCACGCAGCATATCCGGTGCCACATTACTGGCACGCTTAACCACCTGTGCGGCAGTCGATTGACCGTCTATAAGCACAAGAGCTTCCAATTGGGCCGGCGCAAGCGTGGTTCCGGGTTCGCGAAGCTCACGCTCCCCTTCTCGTGTCAGCGTCAGAATAGTATTGTCATCAAACATGACCGGCTGTTGCTTCATAGGCGTCTCTATATATATTTAACCAAACCAACTTATTTATTGAGCGATTCAAGTTCGCGACGCTTTTGGCGCAAGGCGAAATATTCCTTTACCTGTGCTATCACGTTGTGGGGATCAAGAGGCTTGGTCAGGAAACCCACCGCACCCAGGGCGCGTCCCTGTGCCTCATTGCCTTTGCCCGCCATGGCGCTGATAAAAATGACGGGAATGTTGCAGGTGCTGGAATCTGCCTTGAGCTGTTTGCACACATCGTAGCCGCTCATCCCCGGCATCATGATGTCGAGCATAATCAGGTCAGGTATTGCGCCTGACTGAAGTAGCTTGAGCGCTTCCTCGCCGCCGTTGGCACCTACCATCTTATAGTCATTTGCGAGCAGAGTGATTATCAGGTTGCGGGTATCCGGGGAGTCGTCGACGACCAGGATCGTTGCCTTGTCGGCAGAATTGAGTGCGTTCGGCATTGCGTTTCTCCTTTTCTCGGCATATCAACACGTTGCGGTTTGACAATTCTAGCGTATCACTAGCCAGGCCGGATATTCAATTTGAGCATGCCTAACCCTGAGTTAAATTCATGCTTACATGTTGCCACCACTAGAGGGAAGAGCCCGTTTGACCGCATCAGTCAGGTTTTGCGCCAATTTTGCATCCTTGATGATGACGTGATCGGCATCGGTAACTCGATGTTTATCGGTGGTGAGGCTTTTGTTCGACGTGATCAGGATGGTCTTGGTGTTGCGGCTTCTGGAGTCGGAGAGCCTGAGTGCACCGATCAATGCGGCACCGCTCAGCATCGGGATTTCATTGGTGGTGATGATCAAGTCGAAAGGTTCGGTAAGCGCCCGCGCGAGCGCATGAATTCCGTCGTTCATCACCACTGCCTTCACCGGCAATTCTGATAATATTTTCAAATAGATGCTGGTCGAAAGCTTCGAGTTGTCGACCAGTAGCACCGTGGATTGTTTCGGGGAGAGTCGTTTGCGCAGTTTGTTCAGTTGTTCTTCAATCTGCGGGAAGCTTTCGTTGCCTGCATGAATCTGCTCCAGCACCATGCGCAGCAGGTCGACGTAAGTCAGGCTGGCTGCGATGAGTGCCGGAGTGTATTTTGCGCCGCCGTCGGTGGTGTTCAGCAGGTCTTCCAACTGGTGGCAGATGGTGGTGATGATATGCAGCCCGAAGGTGCCGCCGCTGCCTTTCAGGCTATGGATGATGCGATAGAATTCGTTGAACGATTCGCTGTCGACCCCGGATTTTTCCATTGTGACCAGCAACTGGTCGAGGCGATCCAGTTTCTCGGGTATATCCTCAAGAAAGGTGTCGCGCAGTTGCCGCAGCATCTGCTGGAATGTGTCCGAATTAATGGAACTCATGTTGGCGTAATAGTATTTTTTATCGTAGGGTGAAATATCGTAGCGTGTATTCCATGTACCACACATACTTATTTTTGCATTCTGCAAGACAAATTATATGTTAAATACCTTGCATGGCCGAGGCATCCGGCGATGTGACGGCCCTGATGCACTCCCGCTTCGCTCCTTGATATATCCCGCCATAAAGCCGGCTATCATCTGCCTGCTGCCAATTATGATTTTGAAGCCAGATAGGCCGCGTACTCCCTGTCTTCTTGATTAATGTGCCCCATCCACCACCCTTTCAAGAAAGTCATTACTATTGTCGGGTCGCCTTGCGAGATAGACTCTTGCACCACGTTGGACATTTCCTTTACCAATTTCCGGTGTAGCTGAATGTGCGCATCAATATCCGGATAGCCTATTTGTTTTAATAACCCTTCTTCAGATTCAAAGTGTATTTTTGTATATTGATCCAGTGCGCTTAACGTGGGGCGGAGCGCTGCAAGCCCTCTACCCATTTGAATAAAAAAGAAAAGCGAGTTAATGGTGCCGACGATTATCCTATGTTGTTCATCAATTATCGGAATCCCGATCTCGTCTTCCTTTTTCCAATGGATATACAGGTTGCTCATTGCAAACCCTATATTCTTGGAGTTTATTTCTGCTGGAGTTTGGTGGGGTGTATTTTTAGTTGAGCTTTCATCTTTTACCGTGAATCCGGGAGGGTATTTTTCCAGAGCAGGCTTCATCAACAAGTCTTCCTTGATGACATGATTGACCAGCCAATCTCGTAACAAGGCCGCAAAGTTCTCGATTGCTGAATCTGTCCATTTTTCATTGAGCTCTTGTATAGCCTGGTTCAGTTTGGTGAGCAATGCGTCATGGGACAGATGTAGTTTTTGGGCATGAGCATAGCCTACGGCGCTGGCAATTTTTTCTTCTCTGGCAAAATGCTCTTTCGAATAGTTGGAAAGGCTATCGAGCGCAAACATAAGGTCGCTCGGATTTTTTGCCTTCAGGCTTTGCTCGGCCAAATTGATGATTTCAATGAGATGCTTGTGATCGGAGTCGATCGCATCATTACCAACGCTTAACTGTTCACGCCATACCAGACCCATAAGATTCTCCCGGCTTCCTGCCTTAACAGCAGTCAGGTTTCATGCTACCAGATTTCCGCAATTGAATGATGGGCCAGCCATTCAGAAGTCGGTGTTAGGTATCTGCTCCTGTCACTTTCGGTTGAAAGTCATGTTGCCAATCGCTTGCCGGGAAACGGACGTTAGCTGCCATGTATTGACCGATTGTGTAAGCAACAATAAGGCGCGGTTTATTGGATCAAGTTGCGGCTACTGCATCTTGATGGTTGATCTTCGCTGTCACACAACGGACAGATTAGCCAAACCTGCCCGTAATGTAATCCTCGGTTTCCTTGCGTTTCGGATTGGTGAACACCGTGCTGGTGTCGCCGAATTCGATCAAGTCCCCCAGGTACATGTAGGCGGTGTAATCGGAAACGCGCGCGGCTTGCTGCATGTTGTGCGTGACGATGACGATGGTGAAGTCTTCTTTCAGTTCGTCGATCAGTTTTTCGATGTGCGCGGTGGAGATCGGGTCGAGCGCCGAAGTGGGTTCATCGAGCAGCAATACCTGCGGCTTGACGGCGATGGCGCGCGCGATGCACAGACGCTGTTGCTGCCCGCCGGAAAGCCCGGTGCCGCTTTGCCGGAGCTTGTCCTTGGCTTCGGTCCACAGCGCGGCTTTGCGCAATGCCCATTCGACGCGCTCGTCCATGTCATTCTTGTTGAGGCTTTCGTAGAGCTTTACGCCAAACGCGATATTGTCGTAAATCGACATCGGGAACGGTGTGGGCTTCTGGAACACCATGCCGATCTTGGCGCGCAAGTTGTTCAGATCCTGTTTCTTGTCGAGGATGTTGTCGCCGTCCAGCAGGATTTCTCCGGTGGCCTTCTGCTTGGGGTAGAGCTGGTACATGCGGTTGAAGGTGCGCAGCAGCGTGGATTTGCCGCAGCCGGACGGGCCGATGAAGGCTGTCACCATTTTTTCGGCGATGCTCAGGTTGATGTTCTTGAGCGCGCAGTAATCGCCGTAATAAAAGCTGAGATCCCGGACGACTATTTTCGGGGCAATTATTTCCGGGACGATTGTTTTTGGATTGGCGGTATTTTCAGCGGGCATATGCAAACCTTGTTAATGAGAGGCGGCTTTTTGCCGGAACAGCACGCGCGCCAGGATGTTGAGGGTCAGTACGCTAAGGGTGATCAGCAACGCGCCGGCCCATGCCAATTTTTGCCAGTCTTCGTAAGGGCTCATCGCAAACTGGAAAATCACCACCGGCAAATTCGCCATCGGCTGATCCATGTTGCTGCTCCAGAACTGGTTGTTCAGCGCGGTGAACAGCAGCGGCGCGGTTTCGCCGCTGATGCGCGCGATGGCCAGCATCACCCCGGTGATGATACCGGCGCGCGCGGCGCGCAGGGTGATGAAGTTGATGATTTTCCATTGCGGCGCGCCGAGTGCCGCAGCCGCTTCGCGCAGCGTGGTCGGCACCAGGCGCAGCATATTTTCGGTGGTGCGGATCACGATGGGGATGACGATGATGGATAGCGCCAGCGCGCCCGCCCAGCCGGAAAAGTGTTTGACCCTGATGACATAAACTTCATACACGAACAGCCCGATCACGATGGACGGCGCGGAGAGCAGCACGTCGTTGATGAAGCGCGTGACCGGCGCGAGCCAGCCGCGCTGGCCGAATTCGGCCAGATAGGTTCCGGCCAGGATGCCGATCGGGGTGCCGATCAGCGTGCCGACCAGCGTCATCGCCAGGCTGCCGGCAATGGCGTTGAGCAGGCCGCCGCCGCTGCCCGGCGGCGGGGTCATCTGCGCGAACACCAGCGGGGTGAGCGCATGCAATCCATGCTCCAGCAGCGTCCATAAAATCCAGCACAGCCAGAACAGGCCGAAGGCCATCGCCAGCATCGAGATGGCGAGGCCGGTTGCGTTGATGATACGGCGGCGCGTATACAGGCTCGGCATGACGTTCATGTAACCTGCCCTTCGCGCTGCCCGAGCTTGAACAGCATGTAGCGCGCCAGCGACAGAACCACAAAGGTGATGAAGAACAGGATCAGGCCGAGCTCGATCAGCGCCGAGGTGTAAACGCCCCCGTATGCTTCGGTGAATTCGTTGGCGAGCGCCGAGGCGATGCTGTTGCCCGGCATCAGCAGGGACTTGCTCAGTTCGTGGGAGTTGCCGATGACGAAGGTGACGGCCATGGTTTCGCCCAGCGCGCGCCCCAACCCCAGCATGATGCCGCCCGCCACGCCGACCTTGGTGTAAGGCAGCACGACTTTCCACATGACTTCCCAGGTGGTCGCACCGAGTCCGTAGGCGGATTCTTTCAGCAGCGTGGGCACCACTTCAAATACGTCGCGCATCACCGAGGCGATAAACGGGATCACCATGATGGCGAGAATGATCCCGGCGGTCAGCACGCCGATGCCCATCGGCGGGCCGGAGAAGAGCGGGCCGATATACGGCATCGTGCCGATATGGGCGCTGAGCCACGGCTCGATCCGCTCGGCAAACAGCGGCGCGAATATGAACAGCCCCCACATGCCGTAGATGATGCTGGGAATGCCCGCCAGCAATTCGATGGCGACGCCGAGCGGGCGGCGCAGGATGCGCGGCGACAGTTCGGTCAGGAAAATGGCGATGCCGAAGCTGACCGGGATGGCGATCAACAGCGCGATAGCGGAGGTGACCAGTGTGCCGACGATAGGGATCAGCGCGCCGAATTGGTCGTTGACCGGATCCCACTCGGAACTGGTCAGGAAGCCGAAGCCGAACGCGCGGATGGCGGGCATGCTGCCGACGATCAGCGAAGCGATGATCGCGACGAGCAGCATCAGCACGCCAAATGCGGATACGCGCGTCAGATTGCGGAACAGCAGATCCAGTACGGTATGGCGTTTAAGGCTGGCTTCGCGTAGAAACGTCGGCATAAATTGAGTTCGTTTATGAAGAAATAACGGGGGCGTTAACCCCCGCGATTATAACTTGGGAATACCGGCCTATTTCACCAACGCATTACCGGCAGCATCCTTGATTTGCGCTTTCCATGCGGCGCGGATCAGTTTCACGACATTGTCCGGCAGCGGCACATAGTTCAGTTCGGAAGCCAGCTTGCCGCCCTTGTCATAAGCCCAGTCGAAGAACTTCAGCACTTCCTTGCCGGTTTCCGGCTTCTCCTGCGCCTTGTGTATCAGGACGAAAGTCGCGCCGCTGATCGGCCAGCTTTCCTTGCCCGCTTCGTCGGTCAGGATTTTGTAGAAACCCGGCGCCTTGTCCCATTGTGCACCGGCAGCGGCAGCCTTGAAACTATTGTCCTCCGGCTTGACGAACTGGCCGTCGCGATTCTTCATCTGCACGGTATTCATCTTGTTCTGCAGCGCGTAGGCATACTCCACATAGCCGATGGTGTTCTTCATGCGTTGCACGTTGGCGGCCACACCTTCGTTGCCTTTTCCGCCGATCCCGGTTTTCCAGGAAACCGCGGTGCTTTCACCCACGGAGGATTTCCATTCGGCGCTGACCTTGGACAGGTAGTTGGTGAAAATGAAACTGGTGCCGGAGCCGTCCGAGCGGTGCACGACGGTGATGTTGCCATCGGGCAGCTTGATGTCCTTGTTCAGCGCAACCAGCGCGGGATCATTCCATTTGGTGATTTTGCCCAGGTAGATATTGGCCAAGGTGCTGCCGTCCAGTTTCAGCGTGCCGGCATTGATGCCCGCCACATTGATCACAGGAACCACGCCGCCGATCACGGTCGGAAATTGCATCAGGCCGTTCTTTTCCAGTTCTTCCGGCTTGAGCGGCATGTCGGATGCGCCGAAATCCACGGTCTTTGAGGTGATTTGCTTGATGCCGCCGCCGGAGCCGATGGACTGATAGTTCATGGCCGCGCCAGTCTGCGCCTTGTATGCTTCGGCCCACTTGGCGTAAATCGGGTAGGGGAATGTCGCGCCCGCACCGGTGATGTCGGTTGCCCGGCTTGCATTGGCGCAAACCAGCGCAGCGGTAGTGGCGATGCCGATGATGAGTTGCTTGAGTTTGCTATTCATGCCGTCTCCATTGGGTTGTATTGCTTCAAGGATGCCGGTTTAACCGGCAACGCTTGGTTGCGAGCGTGCATGCTAGGGGAGTTGTGTGACAGGATTATTACAGTTAGCCTCTAACTGGTGGAAAAACGATAGCCGCTGCCGCGTACCGTCTGAACGAGGCTGCCCATTTCGGCGGGCTCCAGCGCGGCGCGCAGGCGGCGAATATGCACGTCTACCGTGCGTTCTTCGACAAACACCTGCGTGCCCCACACCTCATTGAGCAATTGCGTGCGGCTATATACCCGCTCGGTATGGGTCATGAAAAAATGCAGCAGGCGAAATTCCACCGGTGTCAGTTCAACGGCCATGCCTTTTGCGGTTACGCGATGGGTCGCGGGCGCTAGTTCCAGCGCGCCCGCCGTCACCGTTGCATCCGGCATCTGCGGGGCATGGCGGCGCAGCATGGCGCGGATGCGCGCCATCAATTCGCGCGGGGAAAACGGCTTGGTGACATAATCGTCCACACCCGACTCCAGCCCCATCACCTTGTCGCGCTCTTCGCCGCGCGCGGTCAGCATGATGATCGGGATGTTTTTGGTATGCGCCTCGGCGCGCAGTTGTTTCGCCAGCGTTATGCCTTCGGTTCCCGGCAGCATCCAATCCAGCAAAATCAAATCCGGCATGTTTTTGCGGATTTGTTGCCATGTGCTATCCGCATCTTCTGCACGCATCGCCCGAAAACCGGCCTGTATGACATTAAACGCCAGCAGTTCGGAAATTGCCGGTTCATCTTCCACGATCAAGATTTTTGCACTCATTATTTGACTATTATTCTCATGAAAAATAACGGGAGCCAATGGCTCCCGGATTATAGTTTTCGGGTACCAGCCTATTTCACCAACGCGTTACCGGCGGCATCCTTGAGTTGCGCTTTCCATGCGGCACGGATCAGCTTCACGACATTTTCCGGCAGCGGCACATAGTCCAGATCGGCAGCCAGCTTGCCGCCCTTGTCGTAAGCCCAGTCGAAGAACTTCAGCACTTCCTTGCCGGTTTCCGGTTTTTCCTGCGCCTTGTGCATCAGGACGAAAGTTGCGCCGCTGATCGGCCAGCTTTCCTTGCCCGCTTCGTCGGTCAGGATTTCATAGAAGCCCGGTGCCTTGTCCCAATGCGCGCCCGCTGCGGCAGCCTTGAAACTGATATCATCCGCCTTGACGAACTGGCCGTCGCGATTTTTCATCTGCACGGTGTTCATCCTGTTTTGCAGCGCGTAGGCATACTCAACATATCCGATCGTGTTCTTCATGCGTTGCACATAAGAAGCGACTCCTTCGTTACCTTTGCCGCCGGTGCCCGCCTTCCAGGAAACCGCAGTACCTTCGCCTACGCTTGATTTCCAGTCTGCGCTTACCTTGGACAGGTAGTTGGTGAAAATGAAACTGGTGCCGGAACCGTCCGAGCGGTGCACCACGGTGATGTTTTCGTCGGGCAGTTTAAGGTCGGCGTTCAGCGCAGCCAGAGCCGGGTCATTCCACTTGGTGATCTTGCCCAGGTAGATGTCGGCCAAAACGGTGCCGGTCAGTTTCAGCTTGCCGGAGTCAATACCATTGACGTTAATGACCGGGACTACGCCGCCGATCACGGTGGGGAATTGCATCAGGCCATTTTTATCCAGTTCTTCCGGTTTGAGCGGCATATCGGATGCGCCGAAATCCACGGTCTTGGCGGTAATTTGCTTGATGCCGCCGCCGGAGCCGATGGACTGGTAGTTCATGCCAATGCCGGTCTGCGCCTTGTACGCTTCGGCCCACTTGGCATAAATCGGGTAGGGGAATGTCGCGCCGGCACCAGTGATGTCGTTTGCGTGGCTCACGGCGGCGTAAGCCATTGCGGTGGCAGTGGTAATGCCGATGATGAGTTGTTTGAGCTTGCTGTTCATGTGTTCTCCATTTGGTTGTATCGCTTCATGGATGCCGGTTAATTTAACGACTTCCTGTTGCCAACATGCATGTTGGGGTAATTGTGCGACCGGGTTATTACTCCGGGTTATTACAGAGCGGCGTTACTGCAACGCAGCTCAGGTTTGCAGTTTCAAGCCACCCCGTTAAATTTTTATGACGACCCCGTTAAACTTTTGTGACGGGCTCATTAAGTTTTCGTTGCAACCCCTGATTATTGAATTTTGTTTGGCAGAATCCGCCCCGAATTCCATCGATGGAATTTGCTGGTATTCGGCGGAATGTTCCGCTTCAACTCAATAATTGAGGAGTTTTAAATGCAAAAGAAAATCCAAAAGAAAATCATCGTGGCAGCCATTGCCGCCGCTCTGGTTTTTCCTGCGGTGGCCATGGCTGATTCCGCCACCGACCTTATCAACTTCATGGTTAAGAAAGGCATGATGACCAAGGAAGAAGGCGACCAGATGCTGAAGAGCAGCGCCAGCGAAAAGGAAAAAGAAGTAGTGGCAACAGAGAAGAAAAAGGGTGATGAAGTTATAACTTCGTTCAAGGACGGCATTTCCTGGGAATCCGCCGACAAGGAATTCAAGATGTCGATCAATGGCCGGGTCCAGGCCGATTATCGCCAATTCATCGCCCCCAACACGGGCAAACCCAACACCTTCGATATCCGCCGCGCCTATTTTGGTGCGAAGGGCAAGTTCTACAAATATGTCGAATTCGAAACCCTCGCCGATTTCGCCAAACCAAGCGCTGCCTCGCCTAGTCCCATGATCGAGTATTTTCTGAACCTGAACTACTGGGAGCAGGCGCAACTGAAAATCGGCCAGTTCAAAATGCCGATGGGAATGGAGGAGCTGGGCAGTTCGCGCTTCATCAACTTCCAGGAGCGTTCGCTGGCGATGAGCCTGGTGCCGGCGTTCGACCGCGGCATCCAGTTGCATGGCGTGCCGCGCAAGGGCATCTACTATGCGCTGGCCGTGTCCAACGGCAACATGACCAACTCCGGCATGCAGAACACGACCGAACCCGCTGGCGGCAGTGCCGCTAACGACGGCAAGGATATCACCGGCCGTCTCACGTTCAACATCGCCGACCTGATGGGCAACATGCAGGATGCCGTGGTTCACGTGGGTGGCGCGTTCTCGCGCGGCACGCAAGACGGTAATGCAACACAATTGACCATGGCTACCGAAGCGCGGGGCGGCACCTTCTTCAGCACAAAGGCGGGCGGCTATACCGCGGGCAACAGGATCAAGGTAGGGCGCAACGCATTCGAGCTCGCGCTCGCTAAAGGCCCGGTCAAATTCAGTTCGGAATATGTCAAGGCATCGTTTGACAATGCCACCGCCGCTGGCATCGCCGCCGGGAATCGTGACCTCAAGTCCTGGTATGCCGCCGTCAACTGGAACATTACCGGCGAGAGCTACGCGCCCACCTACGACGGTGCCAGTGCCAAGTTTGGCAAACGGCTGAAACCCAACCAGAACTTCACCGGCTCGGGTTCCGGTTGGGGCGCGTGGGAAATCGGTGCGCGTTACAGCAAGTTTGACGCCAGCAATTTTGCTGTCGCAGATCTCCTGGCCGCCACCGCCACCAACGTGATGGCCACCAGCACGAATGCCACGACTTTGGGCCTGAAGTGGATACTCAACCCACACACACGCCTGCTGCTTAACTACGTCAAGACCGATTTCAAAAATGCCGCTGGAACTGCTTTGGTGAATGGCAGCGCCAGCGAAAAGGCCGTCACATTCCGCGGGCAGGTTGATTTCTAGTCGAGCCATCAGCCAGCGCAGTGGATTAGGCCGCACTCTGTAGCCACAAATCAAAACGGGCATCTTTGGATGCCCGTTTCTATTTCAGGTGGATTGGGGATATTTTTGTCATATGGGGCAACTACTATCACGACCCATTATTGAGCTTTACATAAATGAAGGCAGCGAGCAAAACCAAAAAAAATCGTCATTCCGGCCAGCCCTCTATCCAACTTTCCTCCAGAGAGGAAAGAGCAATTGCCTCATCTCCCTCTGGGAGAGGATTGAGGTGAGGGCGCCGGAATCCGGTTTGGATATAATTCCGCGTAGCGGACAAAGCCGTGTTTTTAGGTGTCGTCACACTTTGTGTGTATTTGATAATTGCCTGGATTTCGGCCTTCGCCGGAATGACGGTTGCTATATGTGCCTCTGTCATGAATTATGTAACGCTTAATAATTACGAAGCATATGTCGCTGATGCGTTGGGTTATAACCGGCGACTTGGTTAGTGTTGGCGCTTCATTTATTACGCCGCAAATTTTACGGTGATGAATAACATGCTGGCTTATCTCACCGAGAATTGTTGTGCGGGCGATCCGGATGCCTGCGATGTGCCAATCAAAAAATATTGATACGTTAACAAGGGAAAATCGCAATGGGTGAAAAACGATACAACGTGCTGGTGTTATGCACCGGTAATTCGGCGCGCAGCATTTTGGGCGAGGTGCTGTTCAACACATTGGGCAAGGGTAAGTTCAAGGCATACAGCGCAGGCAGCAAGCCTGCCAGGCGGGTCAATCCGGGGGCATTGGAGTGGTTACAGCAGCAGGGGTACAGCACCGCAGGACTGCGCAGCAAAAGCTGGGATGAGTTCGCCGCACCCGGCGCCCCAGAAATCGACTTCATCTTTACCGTGTGTGACAACGCGGCCGGAAAAGCCTGCCCGGTGTGGCCGGGCAAGCCCGCCACGGCGCACTGGGGGATACCCGACCCCGCGCATGTCGAGGGCGATGAGGCGCGGCGGGCAGCTTTCAAGAAGGCCGCCGAGCAGTTGGCACGTCGTATCCAGTTATTCATGAGCCTGCCTATCGAATCGCTGGACAAGCTTACCCTTAAAGAAAAGCTCGCCGAGATCGGCCGTATTCAGGATTAACCAAATGAGTCTCTTCGAACGTTATCTGACCGTATGGGTGGCGCTGTGCATCGTTGCCGGGGTGCTGCTCGGGCAATTCCTGCCGGGTGTGTTCCACGCCATCGCCGGCCTGGAGATCGCCAAAGTAAACATTCCGGTCGGGGTGCTGGTGTGGGTGATGATCGTTCCAATGTTGTTGCGCATCGACTTTGGCGCGCTGCATCAAGTGAAGAAACATAGTCGCGGTATCGGCGTCACGCTGTTCGTCAACTGGGGCGTGAAGCCTTTCTCGATGGCGTTTCTCGGCTGGTTGTTTATCCGCCATGTGTTCGCCGATTACCTGCCGCAGGATCAACTCGACAGTTATATTGCCGGATTGATATTGCTGGCCGCCGCGCCATGCACCGCGATGGTGTTCGTGTGGAGCAACCTGGTGAAAGGCGACCCTTATTTCACGCTGTCGCAAGTGGCGCTCAACGACACCATCATGATCTTCGCCTTTGCACCGCTGGTGGCGTTGCTGCTCGGTGTCGCCAGTATCGCCGTGCCGTGGGACACGCTGTTCGTCTCGGTGGTGTTCTACATCGTGATCCCGGTCATCGTCGCGCAATGGTTGCGCCGCCGGTTGCTGGCGCAAGGCGAATCGGTTTTCAATCAAGTGATGGGGCATATTGCGCCGTATTCGATGGGCGCGCTGCTGGTGACGCTGGTGCTGCTGTTTGCGTTGCAGGGCAACGCCATCGTCGCGCAACCGCTGGTAATCGCCATGCTGGCCGTGCCGATCCTGATCCAGGTGTTGTTCAACGCCGGGCTGGCCTACTGGCTGAACCGCCGTCTCGGCGTGGCGCATTGCGTCGCCGCTCCTTCGGCGCTGATCGGCGCGAGCAACTTCTTCGAACTGGCCGTGGCCACGGCCATCAGCCTGTTCGGCTTCCAGTCCGGCGCGGCGCTGGCGACCGTGGTCGGCGTGCTGATCGAAGTGCCGGTGATGTTGCTGGTGGTAAAGATCGCCAATGCCACGCAGGGTTGGTACGGGCAAGCGGCAGGTAAATAAGATTGAGTCCTTCCCCGTAAAGCAGCGACCCTGTGCACCCTCGCTTGAATGGCTGCGGGCATCACGAATTATGCAGCCGTGCATCTCGGCATGCCGCTGCGGAACCAAAGCTGCCGGGCACTTCAGGCGCCTGTAAATATTACAGTTCTATTCTTGGGGGATATTGCATATACTGTTCCCGCCACTTTACATATTGGGAGAAAAAAATGACTACCGATAAGACTGAAGTAACCGCAAAAAAAACCGCAACCAGTAAATCTCTTGCCACAGCAAAAGCGGCGAAACCTGTCGTAAAGCCGACAGCCAAAAAAGTTAAGGCAATGCCGAAACCGGCAGCGAAAAAATCTGAAAAAGAGCCTAAAGTGAAAGTGGTGCATGATAGCTTCTCCATGCCCAAAACCGAGTATCGGAAGATCGCTGAAATCAAGGAAGCGTGCCTTGAGGCAGGGTTACATGTTAAGAAGAGCGAAGTGCTGCGCGCAGGCTTGAAGGCCTTGGGTAAAATGAATAAAGCGCAACTGAAGAGTGCTATAGCGGGGCTGGAAAAGGTTAAAACTGATCGCCCGAAGAAGCTGTAAGGGAACCTGCATTACCAGCGGCTAATCACCGTTCAATACGGCTACTATGTCGCTGTGTAATTCGTCGAACTCCTGTCCGGAAAATTGCAGGTGTTTCAGCACAAGAGGTTGCCATATTGCCCATCCCTCATTACGCAAATCCAAATGCGAATCCACAATATATTCCGCCGCCTGGACAATACTTATCCAACTGCAAATCTCAATCGAAGCTTGGTCGGTAATTGAGGAAAAAATTGTGTGGTCGTGATGGTGCAGGATCGCGCGGCACATGTTCTGAGGCAGCAACCAATTACGCGCCAGCAGGTTGCCTACCACCGCGTGAGTAGTCGAATAACAGGCGTTTTCGGTTTCACAAGTATTGCCGCTGATACGCGACATTTCGTCGACATTCTTGAGGTAATCAGGATATTTCTGCATGAGCACCGGAACGCCGCAATCGTGAAACAGGCTTACGGTATAAGCATCGTCGCAAGACATGCCGGGAACCTGCGCCGCAATACGGGATGCGGCTAGGGCGGTCATGCTGGAGCGATCCCAGAATTCATCCATGCCAGTCAGGTTTGGCATTACATTGGCGCGCAACGCAACATTGCTGAGCAGGTTGACCGTATTCCTGAGCCCCAGCACCGCGACCGCCTGCTGAACCGAAGATACTTTGTTGCGCAGGCCGAAATACGGCGAATTGGCGAGTTTGAGCATCGGGGCGGACAAACCGACATCCTGCCCAATCAAACGCACTATCCGCCCCATATCCGCATCGGGTGACCGCGCCTCTTTCATCGCTGCCAACAATGAAGTTGGACATGGCGGCAAATGGATTCCATTTAACACCTGTTCGGCAGCTTTTGTATCCGACTCGGCATGCATATTTACTGTTCCATAATTAATTGCAAGGAGATGTTTTTTCGGGAGGGGAAAGCAACTCTACACGTTTGGCCGATAAATGTGTATATACCAAAATATCTATATATTTCGGTCTATTGGCGCTCGTATTGCAAATCGTAGGTAACGCAACATTCAGTTTGGCGCTAGCCAGCAGTCAGGAGTATCAAAGATTCAGGTTGAATATTCCTGATTCCTTAGGTAGAATCCGCGCTCTTTTGAAAACTGGTTGGAGTAGAGCTATGGCACGTGTCTGTCAAGTGACGGGAAAAGGCCCGATGGTTGGGAACAATGTTTCCCATGCCAATAACAAAACCAAGCGGCGTTTTTTGCCGAACCTGCAACGTCGCCGTTTCTGGGTTGAAAGCGAAAATCGCTGGGTCAGCTTGCGCTTGACCAATGCGGCGCTTCGCACCATCGACAAGAATGGTATCGATGCCGTGTTGTTTGAAATCCGCGCCCGTGGCGTAAACGTTTAAGGAGCCGGCAAATGCGCGAAAAAATCAAACTTGAATCCAGTGCCGGTACGGGGCATTTTTACACCACGACCAAGAACAAGCGCACTACGCCGGAAAAGATCGAAATGAAGAAGTTCGATCCCAAGGCGCGCAAGCATGTGATGTACAAGGAAACCAAGCTGAAGTAATTTGGCCGAGTTTCGCAGGCTGGCAAAAAAACGCTCAAATAAAAAACCCGCTCAGGCGGGTTTTTTGTTGGTTAACAGGATCGGGTCATGGTGCGGGTTCGTCGAAAAGTTGCAGGTAAAGGTTTGCGGTAGACCCGGCGGTGTAGTTGGTTTCACCCTCTTTGCCCCCCGGCCAGAATTTGTAGTCATATGTTTGCAGGAGCGGCTTCATTAGCATGTCCTCCCTCATGACGTGGCTGGTTAACCAATCGCTCAGGAAGTTGGAGTAATGCGTTGCCGCGCTGTCGGTCCATACGCCCTTCTTGGCCAACAGCTCTTCCTTCATGCGCTGAAACTCCTTCAGCACAAACTTGTGTTCTTGTTTGTTCTGGTCAAAAGGGAAATTGACCGCCTTTGCAAGCCTTTCCTCGTTGATAAAATGGATGCATAAACTACGCTCAAGCTGTTCGAGTTCTTGTGACAGTGAGGAGGCGTCATTCGCTTTAATCATGGATTCTATGCGGTTGATCATGACTATCAAGTTTTGGTGTTCGGAATCGATAACCGCATTTCCGACACTCAGCTGCTTTGTCCATGCTACTTCCATCATGCTCTCCTCATGTCAATTGATTAACTTTGAATTCTACTCTCCTAACCGAAAAAACACATATTGGACCAAAGTCTGATGCAAATTCGGCAAAATGCGGATTCGAGTTTGAAGTGCAATAGCTGATTGCAACTGAATTGCTTACCAGCCCGATTCGCGCTCCGGTGTGGCAGTGATCCTGTGGATGCTCAAGTCCGCGCCGTTGAATTCCTCCTCCGCATCGAGGCGGATGCCAGCCAGCTTTTTCAGCGCGCCATACACCAGATAGCCGCCCGTGAAGGCGATGGTCACCCCAATCATTGTGCCGCATAGTTGCGCCATGAAGCTGACGCCGCCGATTCCGCCGAATGCCTTGAGGCCGAAGATGCCGGCGGCGATCCCGCCCCATGCCCCGCATAAACCGTGCAGCGGCCACACACCGAGCACGTCATCGATTTTCCAGCGGTTTTGTGTCAGCGTGAACATCACCACGAACAAGACCCCCGCTATGCCGCCGACCAGCAACGCGCCGACCGGGTGCATCAGATCGGAACCGGCGCATATTGCCACCAGCCCGGCCAGCGGGCCGTTATGCACGAAGCCGGGATCGTTCTTGCCTGCCCATAGTGCAGCCAGCGTGCCACCCGTCATTGCCATCAGCGAATTGACCGCGACCAGACCGCTGATCTTGCCGATTTCCTGAGCCGACATGACGTTGAAACCGAACCACCCCACCGTCAGTATCCATGCGCCCAAGGCCAGGAACGGGATGCTTGAGGGCGGATGCGCGGCGACGCGCCCTTCCTTGCTGTAGCGCCCGCGCCGAGCGCCAAGCAACAGCACGGCAGCAAGCGCGATCCAGCCGCCTACCGCATGCACCACCACCGAACCGGCGAAGTCGTGAAACTCCGCACCGAAGCTCGTGTTCAGCCAGTTTTGAATGCCGAAGCGATGATTCCACGCAATGCCCTCGAAAATCGGGTAAACAAAGCCGACCAGCATGAAGGTGGCGGCCAGTTGCGGATTGAAGCGGGCGCGCTCGGCGATGCCGCCGGAAACAATGGCGGGAATGGCGGCTGCAAAGGTAAGCAGAAAGAAAAATTTCACCAGGTCATAACCGCTCTTTTGTGCAAGCTGCTCCGCGCCGGTGAAAAAGTGCACGCCGTAAGCAAGGCTGTAGCCGATGAAGAAATACGCCAGGGTGGAAACCGCAAAGTCGGTCAGGATTTTGACCAGCGCGTTCACCTGATTCTTTTTGCGCACCGTACCCAGCTCCAGAAAAGCAAAGCCAGCGTGCATCGCCAATACCATGATCGCGCCGAGCAACACAAACAGAACGTCATTGCCGAATTTCAAATTTTCCATGCTTCTCTCCTTTGGTGCGAATCAAATTAGAGTATGCAAGATGCGTTCCACAATTATAACGAACTGATAGTTATAGATAAATTTAAGGTATGTTAACCGGGAACTGCTTTGAGCAAGAGAGATTGGTGCATTTTATTGCGGCGGGATTACTGCTTTGCACCAGAGCGGTGCGCAACCGGTTCCAGCTAGAAGGTGGCTAGCACCAGCCGTTGAGATGCTTCTCCAGCCAGAACAGTCCGACAATGGTTTTGCTTTCGTTGATCTTGCCGGAGCGTATCCACTCCAACGCTTCCGTCAGGGACAATTCAAACACTTCCAGAAATTCGCCATCATCCAGATTGCGCCCTTGGTGGACGAGGCCGCGCGCCAGAAAATATTCCATGCGTTCGTCGGCGTAACCGATGCATGGCCACACCGTGGCGAGATGAATCCATTCGCTTGCCACATAGCCGGTTTCTTCAAGCAGCTCGCGTTGTGCGGTGAGCAGGATATCCTCGCCGTGATCGATTTTTCCGGCAGGCAACTCGATAAATTCACGTTGCGGCGCGTAGCGGAATTGCCGTTCCATCACCAGATTGCCGTTATCCAGCATCGCCAGCACCGCCACCGCTCCGGGATGAACGATATATTCACGGCTGCTCACTCCGCCATCCGGCAACCGCACGCTGTCTTTGCGCACCTGCATGAAGTTGCCTTCATACACCACGGCTGTATCCAAGCAGGTTTCCTTAAAATCCATTACCGCCCCTTGTTTTATTAAACACGAAAGCTTTCGCCCCATGCAAAATCAGGAGCTTTTCGGTTCTTTGTATTTCCAGTTGATCGAGCCGTCATCTTTTGCGAAAACCCGCACCTTGTGGCTGTCCACTTTCTGCAAAAACATCCTGACATCATTACTCGACATGCCGCTGAAAACTTCCACCCCGTTAGCGGATGCCATTGTTTGTCCGGTGGTTAGTCCGGTGACCTTATCTATGACGCAGGTAATGCCTTCTCCTGTCGCATCCCGGTCACGGGTGACATATGCAAGCTCTTCCTCGGATTCCTTAAGCAAGCGCTCAAACGCGGTTATTTCATCGTTTAATTTAGTCACTTGATTGGTCATCTTGGCATTTTTCATCATCAGTTTTTGCCAGTTGCCCGCCTGCTCTTGTGTCAGCTTGATCGCGCCGCTTTTTATTTTTTCAGCCAAAGCCAGATACTTCGCAAACTCCGGCTCCGATTTCACCGACTCGATTTCCCGCATCTTGGTTTTAATACCTGTCTGGTAGTCGGTAATTTTCTTTTGCAGATTTTCAATACACTGGTCGAATTCCGATAAATCGGGAATCAACATCGTTATCAGGGTATCTCGGTTTTTGCTTTCGCCGGCGGAGAGTATCTTGATGGACATTGCCGCAATGACGCATCCCTCAACGGCATCGGCATAGACCTCTTCGCCGATAATTTCGCAGTTCACGGCACGCTCGATCCGGATTATCTTGCCGATAATCATGCAGCTTTCACAATATTTAATCGTCACCTCGCCGTCCTGCGCGCGAACCACGGCGCGCGAGGCGCGTTCCAGGGTGATATTTCCGCCCAACGATTCTGCACGCCCGATAGCAAAGCTTCCCTCAACGCGGATATTTCCGCCTAACGAAATCAGGTCGCCAAAAACATCGGAGGTGAAAGTCATGTGTTTTCCTTCCACCACGCGACCTTCCTGCACTTCGCCATGCTCGACGAATTCATCCACGCCCAGCGTCAAATCGCCAGTCGTCCGCATGCTGATGCCGGCGTCAGTCTCGATTTTTTCGGCGACAGAAATAACGTTTGATTTGGTATCTATGGTCAGGAAACCATCCATCGTTGCCACGATGAACTCGCCGTCTGCTTCCTGCACTACCGCAGTCCCAAGCGACGCAAGCGCGGCAAGATCCAGATCTTTCGGAATGGTTGGCTCGATAATTTCGCCTGTCACCTGGTATCCCTGCTTGCCCAGCACCCTCGGAATCTTCTTGAGCAAACGTCCGCCTTTGGTTATCTGCGGGAAGCGGTTCTTGAAGGCGCGCAGGTCGGCTTTCCCATTCCACAGGATTTTTGGCGAATTATCGCGGTGCAAACCGGGGCACACTTCCTGAATTTCTGCATCGCGCCCCATCTCCGGCTCAAGATAATTGGCAATTGTCATGCGGGTAGTCGTGCCATCCGCGATAACCTTGCGCACCGCATCCGCATCGATGCCGTATCTCACCTCTTTCGACCACATGTCGGCGACGAACTCATCGAAATCCAGTTTGGCCGGCTCCTGCCGGGTTTTGCTTTCCTGCCTGATAATCGGCGCGACGCCGTCTTCGCCCGGTTCGCCATAAACCGGCTCCTCATAAGCCACTTCAATACTGACGGGTTCAAAAACATACTCGGCGCGTTTCCCGCCCTCGAGTATCTTTGCGGGCCTGTAGAGCGCCCGCCGTTGGGGTGAAAAGCGGACGATTCCTGCCGCAATCTTTATCTCGACACACTTGCTTTGCATTGCCGCCAGCCAGCTCTCGTCATAAAGCAGCTTGAGGAAAGCGTCATAATCCAGCCCCGAAAAGCGCGACTCACCGGTGAACATTCGGTTGACGAAAATATCGAACCCGCCAGTCGAATACAAATTCGGCAAGTTAATAAATACCCCCTCCGGGCGATTGGAAACATAGCCAGGGATTACCAGGTTATCGGTAGTGTCGTTTGTTAAATCAGGCGAAGCCATACATATCCTTAAACCTTTTAACTCCTCATGGTGTTGCCTTGATGCCTGCCAAATATATGAAATATACCAGCTTTTCTTATCTTAATAAACCGCATCAAAGAAACTCTATTTCCTGTTGTTCGCAGAGGATTTTTATATTTCAGGTTACGGATTCAAATTTGAAGTGCAACGCCTGATGACTTGAATCGGCGAAATGGAATAAGAATGCGGTATAAATTTTTCTCTGCGATATTTTCCCCAGTTCATACTCTACAATCCTGCCTTCGTGAATTTCCATAGTGCTCATGCGTACCGACGAATTTGATTTTGCCTTGCCGGAACGGCTGATCGCGCAGCACCCACCGGAGCAGCGCGGTAGCAGCCGCTTGCTGTATGTGCATGGCGCTGTGCCGGAAGATTGTTGTTTTGCCGACTTGCTGCGGCTGGTCAGATCGGGCGATGTGCTGGTGTTGAACGACACGCGCGTGATCAAGGCGCGCCTGCATGGCAGCAAGCAAAGCGGCGGCAAGATCGAAGTGCTGGTCGAGCGCGTGCTGAATGAGCATGAGGTTTTGGCGCAAGTGCGCGCCAGTCATTCGCCCAGGGCGGGCAGCCGTTTGTTGTTGGCTAAAGTATTGACGGTCGAGGTGCTGGGGCGCGCGGGAGAATTTTTCCGGTTGCGTTTTGCCACGGATGAGCCTGTACTGGACTTGCTGGAACGCTACGGCCAATTACCGTTGCCGCCTTACATCACCCACGCGGCGGATGTCGAAGACGAACAGCGCTACCAGACCGTGTTTGCGCGCGCGGCAGGCGCGGTGGCGGCACCCACGGCGGGGCTGCATTTCGATGACGCGATGCTGCAAGCCTTGCGCGATAAGGGCGTGCGGATCGCCTATGTCACGCTGCATGTCGGCGCGGGAACGTTCCAGCCGGTGCGTGCCGAATTGATACGCGAACACGCGATGCACAGCGAATGCTATGAGATTTCGCAGACTACCGTGGATGCGATAGCACAGGCGCACGCGGCAGGAGGGCGGGTGATTGCGGTGGGCACGACCAGCTTGCGCGCGCTGGAGAGCGCGGCTGCGGGTGGCGAATTGCAGGCAGGCACGGGCGAGACAAAAATCTTCATCACCCCCGGCTATCGCTTCCGCGTGGTGGACAGGCTGCTGACCAATTTTCACCTGCCGCGTTCGACGCTGCTGATGCTGGTGTGCGCCTTCGGTGGGATGGAGCGGATGCTGGCGGCTTATCGCCATGCGGTGGAAAAGGAATACCGGTTTTTCAGTTACGGCGATGCGATGCTGATAGAAAGAGAACAACAATAAATTTGCCACAGAGAACACAGAGAACACAGAGAACACAGAGAAACCCCGAAGGTTTTGCCTTTCTCTGTGTTCTCTGTGGCTGAATCAGGGTTTGTCTGGAAGATATTTTATGAAATTCACTTTGCACAATATTTCGGGCGCTGCCCGGCGCGGTACGCTGGAGCTGGCACACGGCAAGGTCGAAACCCCGGCCTTCATGCCGGTCGGCACCTACGGCACGGTGAAGGCGATGTCGCCGCTTGAGCTAAAGGAAATCGGCGCGCAGATCGTGCTGGGCAACACCTTTCACCTGTGGCTGCGCCCCGGCCTGGAGGTGATCGAGGCGCATGGCGGCTTGCACCGCTTCATGGGCTGGGATGGGCCGATCCTCACCGATTCCGGCGGGTTTCAGGTGTTCAGCCTCGGCGCGCTGCGCAAGATTACCGAGGAGGGAGTGAAATTCCAGTCGCCGGTGAACGGCGATAAATGTTTCCTCACACCGGAAGAATCGATGCGCATCCAGAAGGTGCTGAATTCCGACATCGCGATGATCTTCGACGAATGCACGCCGTATCCGGCGGACGAAAAAACGGCGGGAGAATCCATGCGTCTCAGCTTGCGCTGGGCGGAGCGCAGCAAGCGGGCGCACGAGGGGAACGCCAACGCGCTGTTCGGCATCGTGCAGGGCGGCATGCATGAACACTTGCGCGATGAATCGCTGGCGGGGTTGACCGGCATTGGCTTTGACGGCTATGCCATCGGCGGGCTGTCGGTGGGCGAGCCCAAGGAAGACATGTTGCGCATCCTCGCGCACACCGCGCCGCAGCTGCCGCAGGATAAACCGCGCTACCTGATGGGGGTCGGCACGCCGGAAGACCTCGTGGCGGCGGTGGCGCAAGGCATCGACATGTTCGATTGCGTGATGCCGACGCGCAATGCGCGCAACGGCATGATGTTCACCCGTTACGGCGACATCAAGATCAAGAATGCGCAATACCGCATGGACATGCGCCCGCTGGACGAGCAGTGCGCCTGCTACACCTGCCGCAACTTCAGCCGCGCCTACCTGCACCACTTGCACCGCATCAAGGAAATCCTCGGCGCGCGCCTGAATACCATCCATAACCTGCATTACTACCAGCAGTTGATGGGCGAAATCCGCGTTGCCATCGAGACGGATGCGTTCGATGTTTTTGTGGCGCGTTTCAAGCAGGCACGTGGCGAGGGAGCGCATGAAGCAGACAGTGCTTCATGCTAGAATGCGCGCCTTTTGGTTTATCCTCGGAGATTGAATAATGCTTATAAGTAACGCTTATGCCGAAGCGGCTGCACCGGCGCAGGGCGGTGGCCTCATGGATTTTCTCCCGCTGATCGTTTTGGCGGCGGTATTTTATTTTTTGATCCTGCGTCCGCAAAGCAAGCGTGCCAAGGAGCTCAAGGCCATGGTTGAAGCGCTGCAACGCGGCGACGAGGTCGTGACGACGGGCGGCGAAGTGGGCCGTGTCACTAAAATGTACGAGCAATATGTGGGCGTGGAACTTGCCGAAAACGTCGAAGTGACGGTGCAAAAAACAGCGATCCAAACCGTGTTGCCCAAGGGAACGATCAAGTCTATCAAGTGAGGGATTAGGGTCTGGGGGCTAGAGGCTGGGTTCTTGTCTCGCTACGCGAGGGTTTTCAGTCCCTAGTCACTAGCCCCCAGCCCCTTATCAAAATCAAAAGAGGTTTCAATGAACCGTTATCCGTTGTGGCAATATTTGTTGATTCTGGCCGTGTTGCTGGCCGGGTTGATTTATACCTTGCCGAATTTTTACGGTGAATCTCCCGCCGTGCAGGTGTCGCCGTTGCGTGCCAGCCTGAAAGCAGATGCCGCATTGCTGGAGCGTGCGGGAAGCATTCTGAAGGCCGCCAGCCTTAATCCGGAAGTGGTCGCGCTGGACGGCAATAGCGTCAAGGCGCGCTTCGCCGATACCGACAACCAGTTGAAAGCCAAGGACGTGCTGGCCGCCCAATTGGGGGACGACTACATGGTCGCGCTTAACCTGCTGTCGCGCTCGCCGCAGTGGTTGACCAACCTTCATGCGCTGCCGATGTATCTCGGCCTGGACTTGCGCGGCGGCGTGCATTTCCTGTTGCAGGTTGACATGAAATCCGCGCTGGGCAAGGCGCTGGAATCCGCTACCGGGGATATCCGCAGCGCGTTGCGCGAGCAGAAAATTGCTTATACCGGTGTCAGCCGCGACGGCAATATGTTGTTGGTGAAATTCCGCGATGCCGAGGCACGCAGCAAGGGCGAGGCGGAAATCAAGCAGCGCTTCAATGATTTTGTGCTGAACGACAAGGAGGCGGGCGGCGAGTTTTTGTTGCAGGCGACGCTCAAGCCGGAAGCCGAGCGGCGTATTCAGGATTCGGCCGTGCAGCAGAATTTGATGACCTTGCGCAACCGCGTGAACGAGCTGGGCGTGGCCGAGCCGGTGATCCAGCAGCAGGGTGCGGATCGCGTGGTGGTGCAGTTGCCCGGCGTGCAGGATACGGCGCGCGCCAAGGATATTCTGGGGCGCACCGCGACGCTGGAAGTGCGCATGGTGGATGAGGAGCATCAGGTTGTTCCCGGTGCCGCAGCACCGTTCGGCACCGAAATGTTCAAGGATCGCGAAGGCAACATGCTGCTGGTGAAGAAGCAGGTGATCCTTACCGGCGAGCGCATCAACGACGCGCAGCCCGGTTTCGATAATCGCAGCAATGAGCCTGCCGTGCATATCAATCTGGACGGTGTAGGCGCGCGCAAATTCAAGGATGCAACGCGCGAGAATGTCGGCAAGCGCATGGCGATTGTCCTGTTCGAAAAAGGCAAGGGCGAAATCATCACGGCACCGGTCATCCGCGAGGAAATTGGCGGCGGGCGCGTGCAGATCAGCGGCCGGATGAGCACCGTGGAAGCGCAGGACTCCGCGCTGCTGTTGCGCGCCGGCGCACTGGCGGCACCGATGGAAATCATCGAGGAGCGCACCGTCGGGCCCAGCCTCGGCGCGGATAATATCAAGCGCGGTTTCGATTCCACCAAAATCGGCTTCATCATGGTCGCGTTGTTCATGATCGCCTATTACCTGATGTTCGGCACGATTTCGGTGCTGGCGCTGGGGGCGAATCTGTTGCTGCTGGTGGCCATGTTGTCCATGCTGCAAGCCACGCTCACCTTGCCCGGTATGGCGGGCATCGCGCTGACGCTGGGCATGGCGATCGACGCAAACGTGCTGATCAACGAGCGCATCCGCGAGGAGCTGCGCAACGGCGTCACGCCGCAGGCCGCGATCCATGCCGGATATGACCGGGCATTCGGCACCATTATCGACTCGAACGTCACCACGCTGATTGCCGGGGTTGCGCTGTTCATGTTCGGCTCCGGCCCGATCAAGGGGTTTGCGGTGGTGTTGTGCCTGGGCATTCTCACTTCGATGTTCAGCGCGGTGCTGGTGTCACGCGCAATGGTTAATTTGGTGTATGGCCGCAGGACGCGGCTCGCAAAAGTGGCTATCGGTTAACACCCTCTCCCTAACCCTCTTCCGCATGCGGGAGAGGGGACAATGGCTCTCTCTCCCCAAGAGGAGAGAGTTGGAGAGAGGGGGAATAACGAGGAACAAAAAGCATGGAATTTTTCAGAATCAAGCACGACATTCCGTTCATGAGCTACGGGAAAATCACCACCAGCATTTCGCTGGTGACGTTTTTATTTGCGATATTTTTCCTCGCCACCAAGGGATTGAATTTCGGTGTGGATTTTACCGGCGGCACGGTGATGGAGGTGCATTACACGCAACCGGCCGATCTTGCCAAAGTGCGCGAGCAGCTTGCCGTGACGGGCTTGCCGGACGCGCTGGTGCAGAATTTCGGTTCCAGCCACGATGTGCTGATCCAGATACCGCTCAAGCAGAATCTGGCCGGCGCAAAATTGAGCGAGCAGGTGATGGATGGCCTGCGCAAGCAGAATGGCGGCGTGGAAATGCGCCGTGTGGAATTCGTCGGCCCGCAGGTCGGCAAGGACTTGGTGGAAAATGGCGCGCTGGCCTTGTTGCTGGTGTCGTTGGGTATCGTCGGCTATCTGTGGATGCGCTTCGAATGGAAATTCGGCCTGTCCGCCATCATCGCCAACCTGCATGACGTGGTCATCATTCTCGGCTTCTTTGCCTGCTTCCAATGGGAATTTTCGCTGTCCGTGCTGGCGGCGGTGCTGGCGGTGCTGGGCTATTCGGTGAACGAATCGGTGGTGGTGTTCGACCGGATCCGCGAAAACTTTCGCACCATGCGCAAGGCCGGAGTCGCGGAAATCATCGACAACGCGATCACCCGCACCATGTCACGCACCATCATCACTCACGGCTGCACGCAGATGATGGTCGGCGCGATGCTGTTCCTCGGCGGCGAAACGCTGCATTACTTCGCGATGGCGCTGACCATCGGGATACTGTTCAGTATCTATTCGTCGGTGCTGGTCGCCAGCCCGATCCTGATGTGGCTCGGCGTATCGCGCGAAGACTTCATCAAGCCGGAAAAAACCGAAGCCGAAGAAGTTCTGCCGTAAATGGGGTAGTTGGTTTGATAGAAAAATGTAGGGGCGCGATTTATCGCGCCCCTTTTTCTAATTCCGGTAGATCGCACCCAGTATGCAGGGATGTTTTGCGCCGGTGACCAGCGGCAGGTTGGCAGGTTTTCCGTGCAGGGTTTGCTGTGCCAGCCAGGCGAAGGCGATGGCTTCCAGATAGTCGCTGTCCACGCCGAGTACATCAGTAGTTTGCACGCTGCTGCCCGGCAGCAATTCGATCAAGCGGTTGCGCAGGGTCTGGTTGCGTGCACCGCCGCCGCATAGATATATTTCCGTTGCACCGGCACAATATTTTTGGATGGCTTGCGCGATGGTTCGGCAAGTCAGCTCCAGCAGGGTAGCCTGCACGTCCTCGGCTCTTTCATTACCGCGTAATTTATTTTGCAGCCACGCCGTGTTGAACAGGTCGCGACCGGTGCTCTTGGGCGGCACCAGTGCGAAAAAAGCTTCGTCGAGCATGTGTTCCAGCAATGCGGGCAACATCTGGCCGGATGCCGCCCATGCGCCGTTGTCGTCGTAGGGTTTGCCGAGGTGCCGCATGCACCACGCATCCATCAGCAGGTTGCCGGGGCCGCAGTCGAAACCGGATGCGGCGGCATCAGGTGGCAGGTTGGTCAGGTTGCTGATGCCGCCGATGTTGACGATGACGCGATGCATGGCGGGGTGGCGCAGCGCATGGTCATGGAACGCGGGAACCAGCGGTGCGCCTTGTCCCCCGGCGGCGATGTCGCGGCTGCGAAAGTCGCCGACCACGGTGATGCCGGTCAACTCGGCGAGCAGCGCGGCGTTGCCGATTTGCAGGGTGTAGCCTTGTTCCGGGCAGTGGCGGATGGTCTGGCCGTGGCAGCCGATGGCTTTGATTACCCTCTCCCCTAGCCCCTCTCCCGCAAGCGGTAGAGGGGACTTGTCGAGTAGCGCGTTGACCGTTTTGGCATAGAGTCGCGCCAGTTGGTTGCCGGCCAGTTGTGCCTGATGCAGTTCGTTGTGGCCGGGCAGATGCAGCGCCAGCAAGGTGTTTTTCAGCGCGTCGTCAAAGGGCAGGTAGTGTTTGGCGCGCAGCCGGGGCTGCGCCTGACCCAAATCGACCAGAACGGCATCGACGCCGTCCAGGCTGGTTCCCGACATCAACCCGATATAGAGCTCAGGCTGTTGCACAGGATGGCTAATGTGACCCTCGCGTAGCGAAACCGCGTCCCTCTCTCCCGCTTGCGGGAGAGAGCTAGGAGAGAGGGAAACGGGCATAACGGGTATCAGCAGTGGCGGCTTTCGCCATGCCCGTTAGTCGAGTTTGGCGAGGTTGGTGTTGCGCAGTTGGTTCAAGCGCGCCACGAAGTTGTCGGCAAGCGCTTGGAACGCGACCTTGTCGGCGGCGCCGACCGGTTGTGCATTGGGCAGTGCGACGCGCAACGGGTCGCGTTGCTGGCCGTCGATCCTGAATTCGTAGTGCAGATGCGGGCCGTTGGTCAAACCGGTCATGCCGACATAGCCGATCACGTCGCCCTGTGCCACGCGCTGGCCTTTATGCAGCCCTTTGGCAAAGCGCGACAAATGTCCATACACCGTGGTGAAATGGGTCTGATGGTTGATCATGACAAAGTTGCCATATCCACCCTGCTTGCCGAAAGACGTGACGACGCCGTCCGCAGTCGCTTTGGCTTTGGTGCCGATCGGGGCGGCAAAATCCACGCCCCTGTGCGCGCGCCATTGTTGCAGCACCGGATGGAAACGCGAGTTGCTGAAGCCCGAACTCACGCGTGAGAATTCGATGGGTGAGCGCAGGAATGCCTTGCGCACGCTCTGGCCTTCCGGGGTGTAGTAATCGCCTTGTTGCGCATCGCCCTGGAAATATACCGCGCGGTAAACCTGATGCTGGTTGATGAATTCGGCGGCCTGGATGCGTCCGGTATTCACCAGTTCGCCATTGCTGTAGGTCATTTCATACACCACGGTGAATTTGTCGCCCTTGCGCAAATCGTGGTGGAAATCGATGTCGCCGCCGAAAATCTCGGACAGCTGGTTGGTGGCGGCTTCCGGCATCCCGGCCGCGTCGGTTGCGGCATACAGGCTGGTCTTGATTTCGCCGGTGCGCACAAACAGGCGTTTTTCAAACTGGGCGGGCAGGGTATGGGTTTTGTAGCTACCGCCCTGTTTGTCCACCACGATTTGCGCGCCGTTGTCGCCCAGATAGCGCAACGAAATGAGCCCCCCGGCGGAATTGATTTCGGCCTGCACTTCCCGGCCGACAGCCAGCCTGCGGAATGATTCAGTTTCAGCGGTATTGCGCAGATAGTCGCTGGCGGCGGCATCTTCAACGTTCAGGCGGCGCAACAACTCGGCTACGGTATCGCCGCGCTGCACGCGTTCGCTGCGCCAGAAGCTGGCGGTTTTGGCCACACTGGGAGCGACCTTGGGCAATATGATTTCTTCGATGGCAATTTTGGTCGAATCCAGGCCGAGATTGCTTTGCGGCACCAGCCCGAAAGCGGTGATCACGCCGAGCAACGGCATGGTGGACAGGGTGACGAACCAGCGCAGCTTTTTTTTGTTTTCCGACACTTTGCGTTCTTGGTCGGGCAGGTTTTGGGTTAACATTCGCGCCTCCTTGTGTTGCTTTGTCTTGTCTTTGTAACGCATTTCATTTTTGATTGGTGCGCACTTTACCAGAAAGGCGCAGCCTCTCAAAGGCCGAATTGATGGGCGGCGGACGACTAATTCGGGCGGTAAAACACGGCTGACGAGCGGTTAAAACACAGGAATGAACGGTAATTGGGCTTCTTTTGAACTTGAATCGATAACGAATATGACAGAAATGACTTTGCAGGCCGACGCGCTGGCCGTGATCAAGCGCGGCGCCCATGAATTGCTGCTCGAAGACGAGCTGAAACAGAAGCTTGCGCTGGGCCGCCCGCTGCGCGTCAAGGCGGGCTTCGACCCGACCGCACCGGATTTGCACATCGGGCATACCGTGCTGCTCAACAAAATGCGCCAGTTGCAGGACTTGGGGCACCACGCGCTGTTCCTGATCGGCGACTTCACCGGCATGATCGGCGACCCGACCGGCAAAAACACCACCCGCCCGCCGCTGTCGCGCGAACAGGTGCTGGAAAACGCCCAGTCCTACCGCGACCAGGTGTTCAAGGTGCTCGACCCGGACAAGACCGAGATCGTGTTCAACTCCACGTGGATGGACAAATTCAGCGCAGTGGATCTGATCAGGCTGGCGGCCACGCACACCGTGGCGCAGATGCTGGAGCGCGACGATTTTTCCAAACGCTACAAGAGCAACCAGCCGATCGCCATCCATGAATTCATCTACCCGCTGGTGCAGGGCTATGACTCCGTGGTGCTCAAGGCGGACATCGAACTGGGCGGCACCGACCAGAAATTCAACCTGCTGATGGGGCGCGAGCTGCAAAAGCATTACGGCCAGCCGCCGCAGTGCGTGCTCACCATGCCGCTGCTGGAAGGGCTGGACGGCGTCAACAAAATGTCCAAGTCGCTGGGCAATTACGTCGGCATCACCGATACGCCGCAGGACATGTTCGGCAAGCTGATGTCGATCTCCGACACGCTGATGTGGCGCTATCTGGAATTGCTGTCGTTCCGCGGCATGGCTGAAATCACCGGCTGGCGCGAAGAGGTGTCCGCCGGGCGCAACCCGCGCGATATCAAGGTATTGCTGGCGCAGGAAATCGTGGCGCGCTTCCATTCCAGAAAGGCTGCCGAAGACGCGCTGGCGGAATTCGAAGCGCGCTTCAAACAAGGCGTGCTGCCGGACGATATGCCGGAAATCACCGTCGCCAGCACCGACGGCCACATCGGCATCGCCCAGCTGCTCAAACAGGCCGGGCTGGTTCCCAGCACCTCCGAAGCGTTGCGCATGATCGAACAGGGCGGGGTGAAGCTCGACGGCGAAAAAATCGGCGACAAAGCACTGCAACTCAAGGCGGGTGCGGTGGTTGTCGCGCAGGTCGGCAAGCGCAAGTTCGGGCGGGTCAGCGTGAGCTGATGGCGGATATTCAAGAGGGGCAATGGAACGATCAAGCTCGGATAAAAAAGCAAATCAATCACAAACAGTTCATGTAGCTAGCCATTTATCTGTCTGATCAATTTTTTAAAAGGAGACATGCACATGCTTAAACTCTTCCGCTACATATTGATCCTCGCTGCCATCCCCCTCATGGCCTTCGCACCCCTCGTGCAGGCCGAAGCGCCCAAGGTTGCAACCCAGGTGCCCGGCTATTACCGCACCCAGCTTGGCCAGTTTGAGATTACCGCGCTTTACGATGGCGCCATCGAGCTGGATGTGAGCTTGCTGAAGAATGCCAAGGCCGCCGACCTGCAACGTCTGCTGTCGCGCATGTTCGTCGGCAGCCCCAAGATGCAGACGGCGGTGAACGCGTATCTGATCAATACCGGCAGCCAGTTGGTGCTGGTCGATACCGGTGCCGCGAAGCTGTTCGGCCCGTCGCTGGGTTATGTGCTGCAGAACATGAAGGCGGCCGGCTATGAACCGGCGCAGGTGGATACGGTCATCATCACCCACCTGCACGGCGATCATATGGGCGGGCTGAACGACGCCAGCGGCCAGCCGCTCTTTGCAAAAGCCAAAATTCTGGTGTCGCAGGCGGATAACGATTTCTGGCTGTCGCAGAAAGTCGCCGATGGCGCGCCCGCCAAAGTCCAGCCTTTCTTCAAGATGGCACGCGATACTGCCGCGCCTTATCTGGCCAGCGGACAGTGGGCAACCTTCACGGACGGCAGCGTGCTGGCGCCGGGCATCCGGGCCGTCAAGGCCAACGGCCACACGCCGGGGCATACCGCTTATGCCATCGAGTCCGACGGGCAGAAGCTGCTGATCTGGGGCGATGTGGTGCACTCCCACGCCGTACAGTTTGCCAAGCCGGGCGTTTCCATCGAGTTCGACATCGACCAGAAGCAGGCGATCGCGACCCGGCGCAGCCTCATGAAAGCGATGGCGGCCAGCAAATCGCTGGTGGCCGGAATGCACCTGCCGTTCCCCGGCCTCGGCCATGTACGGGCAGAAGGCAAGGGCAGTTACAGCTGGGTGCCGATAGAATTTGCACCGCTGCCCAAGGCGGCAGGCCAATAAATCCGGGAATGGCGGTTTTGCGAAGGCCGCACAATCCAATTCTGAAAGTGCAACATGGCAATCAAGGCCATCATATTCGACGTTGACGGCACGCTTGCCGATACCGAAGACGCTCACCGTATCGCCTTCAACAGGGCCTTTGCGGAATGCAACCTCGGCTGGAATTGGGATATCGCCCTGTATGGCAAGCTGCTCGAGGTCACCGGCGGCAAGGAGCGCATCAGGCATTTTATCGAGACCTGCTTGCCGGGTTTCGTTAAGCCGGACGATTATGAAGGCTTCATCAGGAACCTGCATGCGGTGAAAACCGGCCATTACACCGCCATGCTGCGCGACGGGCTGATCCCGTTGCGCCCCGGCATCAAGCAACTCATCGTCGACGCGTACCGTAGCGGTATCATGCTCGCCATCGCCACCACCACGTCGCCGGAAAATGTCGCCACCCTGCTGGAAGTCGGTTTGGGCAAGGGCTGGGCGGATTATTTTTCCGCGAACGGGTGCGGGGACATCGTGCCGCACAAGAAGCCCGCACCGGATATTTACGAATGGGTGTTGCGCGAATTAAAACTGGGCGCGGCCGATTGCATCGCGCTGGAGGATTCGCATAACGGGCTGCGCTCGGCGCTGGCCGCGGGAATCAAGACCTACATCACCACCAATCCGTACACCCGCAAACAGGATTTTACGGGTGCGACCGCGGTATTCGATGACTTGAGCGACCTGCCGAATTTTTATCGCGTCATTGGCTTGCGGGAAAATTAAAACTGAATTTACCAGAAGAGAAAATGTTGCCCGCTATTTTCCCTATTGAGCTTGCGTCCACTTGCCGTTATGCTCGGCACCCGATGCCTACCTCCATGAGCACAAGTTGAATACCATCAGCACTTTCCGCCAGGCAGGAGCGCGCAATGCAGCCGCCTGATCACGCAGCAGAAGAGGTTCCTGCATGTATTTAGAGCACTTCGGGCTTAACGAACCGCCGTTCAGGATTACGCCTGTGACGGTGTTCTTTTTTTCCGGTGCCAACCGCGGCGAGATTCTCGATGCGCTGATCTACTCGTTGAGCGAGGCCGAAGGCATTATCAAGGTCAGCGGCGAGGTCGGCAGCGGCAAGACCATGTTGTGCCGCATGTTGCTCGAGCGGCTGCCCAAACACTACGAAACCATCTATCTCGCCAACCCCAGTTTGTCGCGCGAAGAGATGCTGTACGCGATAGCCGACGCGCTCGGCCTGGATATCGACGGCGAGCGCGTCGGCGTCATCATGCAAAGCATCCAGAAAAAGCTCGAGGAAAAGGCTCGCGAAGGCAAGCGTGTCGTGGTGCTGGTGGATGAAGCGCACGCCATGCCGCTGGACACGCTGGAAGAATTGCGCCTGCTTTACAACCTGCAATCCGGCAATGCCAAGCTGCTGCAAATCATCCTGTTCGGACAGCCGGAGCTGAATGACAAGCTGGCTCAGCCGAACATGCGCCAGCTCAAGGACCGTATCGTCCATCACTTCAACATGCAGCCGCTGTCGCGCAATATCCTGGAAAACTACATGATGTTCAGGATGCGTGCCGCCGGTTACCGCGGCCCGAGTGTTTTTTCGCCGAATGCCGTCAAGCTTATCGCCGACGCGTCCAGCGGGCTGATGCGCCGCGTCAATATTCTCGCGGACAAGTCGCTGTTGGCGGCTTTTGTAGAGGACACCCACAACATCGAAGCGCGCCATGTGCTGGCGGCGATGCGCGATTGCGAAATCAAGCCTCCGCGCCCGATGCCAGACAAGAAACTGCTGATCAGCAGTGCGGCCGCAGCGCTGCTCTTGACCGGCTTGACCACCTGGTGGATGTTGAACCGGCCGCAGGCAGAGGATGGGAAACAAAAGACCGGGGACCAATATGCCGCTATCGCGCCCGCTGACAAGGCTGCTCCGGAGGAGTTGGGGATGGCTAGCGATGCGCCAAAATTGGCGGCAGGTAACGCGCCGCTAGCGGCCCCGCCTGCGCCTGTAGCGATCCCACCCGCACCGACAGCGAGCAGCAGCCCGGCGCTTGATAAATCAAGCCTGTTTGACCAACGGATGGCAGCGGGCAAGCAGTTGCTTGAACAGAAAAAAGCTGTTGCAAGCATCCAGTTGTTCTACAAGGATGAAATTCAAAAAGCGCGCATCGAAAATTTCCTCAGGCGCGCCAGCGGGATGGGCAAGCTCTCCGAGATTTACCTGATACCGGCCAAGTTCGGCAGCAAGGACGGCCTGCGCGTGCTCTATGGCGCATATCCATCGGTTGATGCGGCGCGTAACGCGGTCAATGACTTGCCGAAGCGCTATCAGGAAGCGTTCACCATATCCATCTACACTTTTTGAGTTGGCGCCAGGAATTTACCCCGCTGTTCCGTTTGTCAGTCCATTGCCTTTCCGGCATAATCCGTCCTGCCGTTCAGACCAATGGGAGAGCGTGCCAGACAGTGGCACCGCCGAAGGCGCAATACCCGTAACCGCTCAGGTACAAGGAACCATTGGCATAGGCAAATCTGGAGAGCGTCAGGATCATTAAACTCGCAAAGCGAGACTTTGTCCCCCTCGCCCATTTATGGGAGAGGGATGGGGAGAGGGGGTTTTGGCCACCGAAGGGGCACGCAACGCGAGTTGTAATCTCTCAGGTACCAAGGACAGATGGGGCGCAGCGCGATTTCGTGCTGCGCCTTTTTCATTTTTAGAGGCTCCCAATATGACGTTAAAACAAACCCCGCTCAACGCAACGCATCGCGCGATGGGCGCGAAGATGGTCGATTTCGGCGGCTGGGACATGCCGGTGAACTATGGTTCGCAAATCGACGAGCACCATCAGGTACGCAACGACTGCGGCATGTTCGACGTGTCGCATATGCGCGTGGTGGACATCAAGGGCAAGGGTGTGCGCGACTTCCTGCGCCACTTGCTGGCGAACAATGTGGACAAGCTTACTCTGCCCGGCAAGGCGCTGTATTCCTGCATGCTGCTGGAGAACGGCGGGGTGATCGACGACCTCATCGCGTATTTCATGACCGAGGAATGGTTCCGCATCGTGGTCAATGCGGGCACTGCCGACAAGGACATCGCGTGGATGAAAAAACAGGCCGTGATTCATGCGCCGCAACTGGAGATCAAGGACCATCCCGAGTTCGCGATGATCGCGGTGCAAGGCCCGAACGCGCGCGCCAAGGTATGGCAGGTGCTGCCCGACACCAAGGCCAAGACCGAAGCGCTGCAAGCATTTCAGGCAGCCGATTGCGGCGCGCATTTCATCGCGCGCACCGGCTACACCGGCGAAGACGGTTTTGAAATCATGTTGCCCGCCGCGCAGGCGGAAACGCTGTGGCACGCGCTCGCCAAGGCGGGCGTAAAACCTATCGGCCTGGGCGCGCGCGACACGTTGCGCCTCGAAGCGGGCATGAATCTGTACGGCCAAGACATGAACGAAAGCGTGAGCCCGCTGGAATCCGGCCTGGCGTGGACGGTGGATTTGAACAGCGCGCGCGACTTCATCGGCAAGGCCGCGCTGCTGGCGAACCCGCCGAAGCGCAAGCTGGTCGGGCTGGTGCTGCTGGACCGCGGCGTGCTGCGCGGCCATCAGGAAGTCCATTGCGCGCACGGTACGGGCGAAATCACCAGCGGCAGCTTCTCGCCCACCCTGGAGAAGTCCATCGCCTTGGCGCGCGTGCCGAAAGACGTGCAAATCGGCGATACGGTGCAAGTGGCGATCCGCGATAAAATGCTGGCGGCGAAGGTGGTGAAGTATCCGTTCGCGCGCAACGGCAAGGGCCTGATTTAAAAATGTAGATTGGGTTTGGCGCGTTGTATGCGCCGTAACCCAACATGCGCAATGTCGGGTTACGCGACAAAACCGCTAACCCGACCTACGGGATAATCGATTAACTATTGGAGAACAGCATGAGCAACCCGAGCAATCTGAAATACACCGCTTCCCACGAATGGATCAGGAGCGAAGCCGACGGCACCATCAGCATCGGCATCACCCAGCATGCGCAGGAGGCATTGGGCGACATGGTGTTTGTCGAAGCCCCGGCGGTGGGACGCAAGCTCAAGGCCAAGGAAGAATGCGCGGTCGTGGAATCGGTAAAAGCAGCGGCAGACGTGTATGCGCCGGTTGCCGGTGAAGTGGTCGCCGTGAACGGCGAGCTGGACAACGCGCCGGAAGCCATCAATGCCGATCCCTACGCCGCATGGATGTTCAGGATGAAGCCGGACAATGCGGCGGATGTGGCCGCACTGATGGATGCGGCGGCGTATCAGGCCGTCGTAGATAGCGAAGCACATTAAAAACAGGGGCTAGGGTGGATAGAAACACCGGTTTTCCTAATCCCTAGCCGCTAGCCCCTAACAGGAATAAACATGCCTTTCATCCCACATACCGAGCAAGACATCCAGTCGATGCTTGCCAGCATCGGCGCAAAAAATATCGACGCGCTGTTCGACGAAATCCCCGCCGCGCTGCGCAGCGGCAAGCTGACCGCCGTCGGCGACGGCCTGAACGAGATGCAGGTGTCGCGCCTGATGCGTGAGCGCGCCGCGCAGGATAACCAGCCGCTCAACTTCATCGGCGCGGGCGCCTACGAACACCACATTCCCGCCGCGGTCTGGGAGATCGCCACGCGCGGCGAGTATTACACCGCCTATACGCCGTACCAGGCCGAGGCCAGCCAGGGTACGCTGCAAACGCTGTATGAATACCAGACCATGATCGCGTCGCTGACCGGCATGGATGCGTCCAACGCCAGCCTGTACGACGGTGCATCCGGACTGGCCGAGGCGATCCTGATGGCGGTGCGCGCACACAAGTCGTCGCGCCGCGTGCTGCTGCCCGCCAGCGTCAGCCCGCTGTACCGCAGCGTGGCGCGCAGCATCGTCAAATTGCAGAACATCGAGCTGGTCGAGATTCCGTTCGACAGCGCGACCGGCACCACCGATCTCGATGCGTTGCAGCAACACGCGGGCGGCGACATCGCCGCGCTGGTGATCCCGCAGCCGAATTTCTTCGGCGCGCTGGAGGACGTGGACGCGCTCACCGCGTGGGCACATGCGCAGGGTGCGCTGGCCATCGGGCTGGTGAATCCGCTGACGTTGGCGTTGCTTAAGGCGCCGGGGCAGTGGTCGGAAAAAGGCGCGGACATCGCCGTCGGCGACGGCCAGCCGCTCGGCGCGCCGCTGTCCAGCGGCGGGCCGTATTTCGGTTTCATGTGCTGCAAGCAGGCGCTGGTGCGCCAGATGCCGGGGCGCATCATCGGTCGCACCGTCGACCTGAACGGCAAGCCGGGTTTCACGCTGACGCTGCAGGCGCGCGAGCAGCATATCCGCCGCGCCAAGGCGACTTCCAATATTTGCAGCAATCAGGGGCTGATGGTGGCGGCCGCGACTATCCACATGGCGCTGCTCGGTGTGGACGGGCTGCGCCGCGCCGCCGCGGCATCGCACGCCAACACGCAAGCGCTGGCGGAGCTGGCCAGCGGCATAAACGGCGTGAAGCGTTTGTTCGGCGCGCCGCATTTTCATGAGGTGGTATTGCATTTACCCGGCTCTTCCGCCAGAGTGCTGCACAGCATGGCAGGACAAGGCATATCGGGAGGCTTCGATCTGCAGCCGCACTACCCGCAGTTGGGCAACGCGATTCTGGTGTGCGCCACCGAAACCAAGACCAATGAAGACTTGCAACGCTTTGTGGCGGCGTTACGCCACGCACTTTGACTAAGGAGAACGACATGGCACACAGCACGACACTCGGCGGCAACCCCGTGCAACTGAACGGCGACTTCCCCAAAGTAGGACAAACCGCACCGGCCTTCTCGCTGGTGAGCAAGGATCTGAAGGACATCACGCTGGACAGCTTCGGCAATAAGCGCAAGGTGCTGAACATCGTGCCGAGCCTGGATACGCCGACCTGCGCGGCTTCCGAGCGGCGCTTTAACCAGCTTGCCAGCGGCCTGGACAATGCCGTGGTCATCACCATCTCCGCCGACTTGCCGTTTGCGATGGCGCGTTTCTGCGCCAGCGAAGGGCTCGACAACGTGGTCAACCTGTCCCTGATGCGTGGCCGCGAATTCCTGCGCAACTACGGCGTGGAAATCGCCAGCGGCGTGCTGGTTGGACTGGCCACGCGCGCGGTGATCGTGCTGGATGGCAACAACGTGGTGCGCTATACCGAGCTGGTCAGCGAGATCAAGAACGAACCGAATTACGATGCGGCGCTGGCTGCGCTGAAGGCTATTTAGACCCGGAAAAACGATCCGCAGATTGCGCAGATTAAACAGATTAACGACGAAAAAGCTCTCGCTCATTTTGTGTTTGTTATGTCATTTAATCTGCGTCAATCTGTGTAATCTGCGGACAAATATGTTTTTTGCATAACCCGATCAACAAACCATACCAACCAAGGTTGCAACACCATGCTGATTTTTGAACGTTCCCATGCCGGCCGTCGCAACGCGGCACAAGCTCCGCATCACGCTGCCATAGCCAACGGTATCCCGGCCGCGCTGTTGCGCCAGGACCAACCGCTGCTGCCGGAAGCCTCGGAAATGGACGTGGTGCGCCACTACACGCGGCTGTCGCAAAAGAATTTTTCCATCGACACGCACTTCTATCCGCTCGGCTCCTGCACGATGAAATACAACCCGCGCGCCTGCAACACACTGGCGATGCTGCCGAATTTTCTCGCGCGCCATCCGCTCGCGCCGGAAGCCACCGGGCAGGGCATGCTGGCCTGCCTGTACGACTTGCAGGAAATCCTGAAAGACGTGACCGGTATGGCGGGCGTTTCCCTGATGCCGATGGCCGGCGCGCAGGGCGAATTCGCCGGGATCGCGATGATCCGCGCCTACCACGACGCACGCGGCGATACGGCGCGCACCGAGATCATCGTGCCGGATGCGGCGCACGGCACCAACCCGGCCACTGCGGTGATGTGCGGCTACACCGTGAAGGAGATTCCGACCGACGCGAACGGCGACGTCGATCTCGCTGCGCTGCGCGCCGCCACCGGCCCGCAGACTGCCGGGCTGATGCTGACCAACCCGTCCACGCTGGGCGTGTTTGAAAAACAGATCCAGGCGATCCAGAACATCATCCACGACGCGGGCGGCCTGCTGTATTACGACGGCGCGAACCTGAACGCGATTCTCGGCAAGGTCAAGCCCGGCGACATGGGCTTCGACGTGATCCACATGAACCTGCACAAGACCTTCTCCACCCCGCACGGCGGCGGCGGGCCGGGTGCGGGTGCGGTGGGTGTGGCGCAACGCCTGCTGCCGTTCCTGCCGCTGCCGGTAGTCACTAAACTCCCCTCTCCCCATGGGGGAGAGGGTGCCCGGAGGGCGGGAGAGGGGGCGAGCGGCGAAGCCGTGAGTTACCGCTATCTCACTGAAAAAGATTTGCCGCAATCCATCGGCCACCTGTCCGCCTTCAGCGGCAACATCGGCATCCTGCTGCGCGCCTACGTGTACGCGCGCATGCTGGGCGCGGAAGGCATGCACCGCGTCGCCGAGTTCGCCACGCTGAACGCCAACTACCTGATGGCGGAACTGGGCAAGGCCGGTTTCACCGTGGCCTTTCCGCAACGCCGCGCCAGCCACGAGTTCATCGTGTCGATCAAACCGCTCAAGGACGCCACCGGCATTTCCGCGATGGACGTCGCGAAGCGCCTGCTGGACAAGGGCTTCCATCCGCCCACCACCTACTTCCCGATGCTGGTGCCGGAATGCCTGCTGATCGAGCCGACCGAAACCGAATCGAAAGAAACGCTGGATGGCTTCGTCAACGCGCTGAAGGAAATTCGCGACGAAGCGCACGCTACGCCGGAACTGGTGAAGGGTGCGCCGCACAGCATGCCGGTGCGCCGTCTCGACGACGTGAAGGCCGCGCGCGAACTCGATCTGGCGTGGAAACCGGCTGCCGGCGCGCCCTGAGGCAAGCCTGACTGCATCGCAGGCTATGCCAGTTCACCCGGCAGCGCCATGATTGCCGTTTCAATCAAATCAATTTTTGAGGAACGTTGAATATGCAAAATTTTTTGAAAGCAAGTGTATTCGCGGTGCTTGTTGCCTTATCGGGCAGCATGGAAGCGTTTGCTGCGGACTCTTCCCCTACCATCAGCGATGCGCATGAGCTGATAGGCGAGCTGATCGGGAGAAGTATGGTTTCCTACGACCCGGAAAGGAAATACCTTTTCAATAATTATCAGGGAAACGGCTGCAAATCCTCGATAAAAGGGGGCGGGTACGTAAATCAGGAGATCGATTGGGCCGCAATTTCTTCGGTAAGCTCGGGAGGGCGCGTGGTATACGTCTACGGCAGCGTCATTGAAAAAAAGGGTGATGGCAGCAGCGCGATTTCTGTCGCCAACGTCTATTTTGTCCCTGATGAGGTAACGGAAAAACGGCTTGGAAAGGCCATGGCATTCTTGATGAATTCATGCGCCAAGAAATCAAAATTCGATTGAACCGACTTTTCAGAGTAAGGTCGTACCGTCGGCTATTTTTCATTTTCATGGCAACGCCATGAGGTAGAAAAAAGTTTCGAGTGACCGGCAAATTGCACAAGCCAAATCATTATTTCAGTAAAAGGAACTTCCATGCTCAACATCAGAGAAACAACAGCCCTGCTATTGGTTGCCGCCGCTCTCGCGGGCTGCGCTTCCGGTTTGTCGGGCTCGACCTATACCCGCGACCAGGCGCGGCAGCCCGAGGATGTGCGCATGGCCATCGTTGAAAGCGTGCGCGCGGTACAGATCGAAGGCACCAAATCGCCTGTCGGCGTGACAGCGGGCACGATAGTGGGAGGGGTTGCAGGCAGTAATGCGGGCGGCGGCAAGGGCAGCTCCGTGGGTACGGTGCTGGGTGCCGTGGCCGGAGGATTGGCCGGCTCCGCGCTGGAGGAGGGCGTGACGCGCCAGTCCGCCATCGAAATCACGGTCAAGTTTGACGACGGCAAGCTGATCGCGGTGACCCAGGCGGAGGACGAAAAATTCCAGCCCGGCGACAAGGTGCGGGTGTTAACCGGCAGCGGTGTGACGCGCATCAGCCATTAAAAAATCCAGATTTGCGAGCATCCGCTACGCGGCTTGCCTGCTTAAACCACTTCATCCCAACTGCTGCGTTGCATAAAAAATTCTTTGTTTGCATATAACCCATATGCGGCACGTCAGAATTTTTTCTGCGCCTTGCATTTGGGCGAACTCTGAATTTTTGAAGCTCCTTACTATTTTTGCCGGGGTGTCGGTCGCAAACAACTGACGGTCAAATGATACAATTCGCGCCTTTTAATTCAGCCGGGATTTTACGATGCACACACTGATTTGCGGTTCGATGGCCTATGACACCATCATGGTGTTTCAGGATCAATTCAAGAAACACATCCTGCCGGAAAAAATTCACATCCTGAACGTCGCGTTCCTGGTGCCGGAGATGCGCCGTGAGTACGGCGGTTGCGCGGGCAACATCGCGTACAACCTGAATCTGCTGGGCGGTAAACCGCTGATCATGGCGACGGTGGGCGACGATTTTGGCCCTTACGCCGCGCGTCTGGATAAGCTGTGTTTGTCGCGGCAGCATATCCGCCATGTGCCGGACAGCTTCACCGGGCAGGCGTTTATCACCACCGATCTGGACGATAACCAGATCACCGCTTTCCATCCCGGCGCGATGAGTTTTTCCGAGCAGAATCATGTCGGCGACGCCAAGGGCGTTACTCTCGGCATCGTCTCGCCGGATGGCCGCGCGGGCATGTTGCAGCACGCGCGCGAATTTCGCGAAGCGGGCATCCCGTGGGTGTTCGATCCGGGCCAGGGCATGCCGATGTTCGGCGGCGACGAGCTGCTGACCTTTGTCGAGCAGGCCGACTATGTGACGGTGAACGACTACGAGGCGCAACTGTTGCAGGACAAGACCGGCAGGAAGATCGAGGAACTCGCCAAAGGCAAGCGTGCGCTCATCATGACGCGCGGCGGCGAAGGCTCGACCATTTACGCCGGCGGCAAGGAAATCATCATACCGTGTGCAAAACCCACCGCGCTGCTCGACCCGACCGGCTGCGGCGACGCGTACCGCGCCGGACTGCTGCACGGCATTCAGCAAGGCTGGGATTGGGAGACCACCGGACGCCTGGCCTCGCTGCTCGGCACGCTCAAGATCGCCAGCCGGGGCGGGCAGAACCACACGCCGAGCCGCGACGAACTGAAGGCGCAGTTCCAGCAACATTTCGGCTTTGCCGTGCCGCTGTAAATCATGGCTACAAGAACTTATGCCGTTCGCCCTGAGCTTGTCGAAGGGTTAGCCCGGGCAAAATTAAAGAGCCTCTTTGGATCAATAATTTTCGCCCTGCTGCTGGCCGGTTGCGCCAGCGACCAGCAGGGCGGCCGTGCCGGCAGTGCGAGCAATGTCGCCGTCATCAAGCTGGGCGTGATCGAAAGCGTCACGCCGATTGAAATGGACGCCAGCTCCAGTACTGGCGAAGGCCTCGGCAGCGTTTTCGGCCAAGTCGGCGGAGGCAGCTCCGGCGGCGGACGCGGCGCGGTGGTCGGCTCGATATTCGGCAGTGTGCTGGGCGGCACGCTCGGCCATCAGTCCGGCATCGCCACCAAACCCGGTCTGGAAATCTGGGTCAAGCTGGATGACGAGCCGGGCAAAAGCACCTACGTGATGCAGCCCGGCAAACCGGACGCCTTCAAGGTCGGTGACCGCGTGCGCGTGGTGCGCAAGAGCGGCGAAACGCATGTCGAGCCGGCCGCCGCCACCGATGCGCCGAAAGATACAACGCAAGATTCCCCGAAAGAACCTGCCAAACCCTGATGACGGATTGGGCTGCCATCTCGGCCGCGATCGGTTCGGCGACGCGGCAACCCTTTCAACTCATCGAGCATGATGCAACCGGCGGCGGCTGCATCAACCAGACCTGGCGCATTCGCGGGCAAGACGGCAGGCGGTTCTTCGTCAAGTTCAACGCAGTGAACATACTTGCCATGTTCGTCGCAGAAGCGGCTGGACTGAACGAGATTGCCGCCACGAACACAATCCGCGTGCCGCAGCCTGTCGCGTACGGCAATACAAACACACATAGTTTTTTGGTGCTGGAATATCTGGCGTTGAGTTCGCGCGGCAATGCCGCCTTGCTCGGCGAACAGCTCGCCAAACTGCATCTGTTTAGTAATTCAACTAATTCAATTACAACCACATCCCCTCTCCCTTGCAGGGAGAGGGCTAGGGAGAGGGTAGGCTGCGGGCATCCACATTTTGGTTTCGCGCAAGATAATTTCATCGGCACCACGCCGCAGTCGAATGCATGGACGGATGATTGGGTGACGTTCTGGCGCGAACAGCGCTTGGGTTTTCAGTTGCGGCTTGCCGAGCGGAACGGCTACGGCGGCAAACTGCAAACGCTTGGCGAAAAACTGCTGGACGCGCTGCCCGCCTTCTTCTCCGGTTACTCTCCGCAACCCGCGCTGCTGCACGGCGACCTGTGGAGCGGCAACCACGCTTTTCTGGCGGACGGCACGCCGGTCATCTTCGATCCTGCGCCGTATTTCGGTGACCGTGAATGCGACCTCGCGATGACGGAACTGTTCGGCGGTTATCCGGCGGATTTCTACGCCGCCTACCGTGCCGCGTATCCGCTGGATGCGGGCTACGCCACGCGCCGCGATTTATACAATCTGTACCATATCCTCAACCATACCAACCTGTTCGGTGGCGGCTATGCGAGGCAGGCGGAGGGGGTGATGCAGAGGTTGTTGGCGGGGGTTGCAGGGTAATAGTTGGTTTTGTGATGTGCATCAATATCAGCCGAGGTAACGGGCAATACCGCAACCAACAACGGCCACAAACAAACCAATTAAGAACAGTCCGAAAGGTTTTTCAAACCATGGTGTCTCGGTTATTGGGTCATTGGTGGGGTGGGTGTTGCGCTCGATCTCCGCACCTTCAGTTTTGCCTTGATTGTTGATCGTTGCCTCCCACTAAGAAAAAATACGAAGCTGGCCATTTTTATTCAAGTATCGAACCATAAAAGGCCGTTCGCCCTGAGCCTGTCGAAGGGCGCCGTGCGTAGATACCGTCTTTCCAGTCAAGCGATTTTTGCATAATTTGGCTGGTAAGGCTGCCGTGTTTTAAGCACACCGAAACACAAATGCACCAGCTTGCGCATTGCCGCACCGAGGGCAGACATCTTG
>JAQTMZ010000007.1:196564-210208 GCA_028714075.1 Gallionella sp. | reverse complement strand
GTCGCACTGCCATAACCATTCGCAAAGGCGCGCTGGAAAGCCGCCAGAGCTTCCTTGTCTTTGTGCTCTCCCAGTTGCCGGTAGCCTTCATTAAGGTCCGCATAGCCTCCATCCGCGTGAACCATGTCCACCGATGTGTTGAGATTCTTCAACAGCGACTGGGCGAATGCCTTTTGGTCGTCGGTAGCGGCACGCTTGTCCGCCCACTCTACGGCAGCGCGCGCTGCATCACGCTGCGCCAGCATCATATATGCCTGGCCGAGGCGAATCTGCACCGCATAACTATCTTCTGTCAGCATGGTTGCCAGCACATCCAATGCCTGTTGCGGCTGTTGTTTGGCAAGCGCACCATCGGCCAGATTCAGCCTGGCATCGCGTTCATGTGCCGCATCCAGGCCGGGGCTTTGTGTTAGCGCTTTGTTCAGCAAGTCGGCAGCGACATCGTGTTCGCCCAAACGTCTGGCGGTATAGCCGGCATCGGCATAAGCAGTCGCACTCCCTTGTCCAGCAGCAAATGCGCGCTGAAAAGCTTCCAATGCCTGCTGGTCTTTCCCTTGTTTAAGCAATTCGTAGCCCTCATCCACAGCAGATTTCACAACGGGTGGCTGAATGACCGGTTTTGGCTCTGCCACAGGAAGCGGTGCTGGCTTTACCACAGCAAGTGGCACGGCAACCGGCACCCGGGTGTTTAGCAGCAATTGTTGTGCAGAATTACGTTCTGCATCATTAGCGGCCAATTTATTTGCTTGCTCTCCTGCCGCACGCGCAGCATTGCGATCACCCATCATCAGCCGGGCTTGGGCGATACGGATTTGTACGGCATAACTCCCTGATGTCACAAGCGGAATAAGTGCGTCCAATGCTTGCTGCGGCTGTTTTATGAGAATGGAACTGTCAGCCAAAGCCAATCTGGCATTGCGCTGTTGCGTGGCATCCAATCCGGGCTGGTGCAGCGCAGCAGCAAAGTCCTGTGCCGCCAAATCATGACGGTTCTGCCTCTGACAGATATATCCTCTTGAAGCCAACACCAAAGAATCATTGGAATAACGTGCCAGCAATTTGTCCGCTTGCAAACGTGCTTTTACAAAATCTCCTTTGCGCATTTGGATATCCAGAGCGATCAATCCAAGCTGCTTGCTGTCTGGACGCAACTGCAAAGCCTCATTAACAAACCCTTCGGCATCACCCACTCTCCCATCTGCAAGTGCTTTATAAGCCTGATCCGCCAGGCGATATGCCTTCCCGTCGAGAGGTGCATCATTCTTTTGTTCAGTTTTTTTAAAGACATCTAACTGCGCCAGAGAATCGTTTTTGGCAACGACAAAAGACCCAGGAATGGCCAATACGTCCTCGCCGGCCCAGACTGAAGGTAAAAATGACAACAAGGCCAGCGCAGAAACGAAACTGGGCCTGAAAGAAAACTTGATCATACATAACTCCAGGGTGTTAAATTAGAATCGGCTAGTTTGTCTAAAACGTTGCTCTGATACTGAAGCGCATCATAAAGCCCTGCTTGAGAAATCATTCCACACGCTACCGGATAGCCACCAATTCGCCCGTCAGGCTGAACATTATAGCCCGACAGGTTCGAGGGTAGCGCGCAATCAACCCGGTTAATCCATCTCCGGCGTTGTTGCGCCACATCCTCTATTTCCGTCAGCAACCCGCCAAAAAATATTGGAGCCGCCGCTTCATTTGCCCCATGCCGCCTGCTGGACACGTATAAAGCGCCCGGTCAAATCCGCCTGACGTTCCAACGCAGTATCGAGTTGTGCCTGACTAATGACACCGTGCCCCACAAGATAGGCTCCGACGCGACCATCGCGTGAGGCATCGTAATTTCTCAGCGCAGTCTCCAACGCCTCTAGCGACACAACCCCCAACTCCACCAACAAATCTCCCAGTACTCTGCGCACATTTCGAGACGGGCGCATAATCGTATCCTCTCCCGTAACATACCATTTGAGCGCATTGACGACCTCATGCTCGCACACGATAAAATATGCCAGTTTATCGGTCACTTGGGTTTCAATTTCGGCTTGCGCCTCTGCTGATATCGGTTCGAAAATCGCCAGATTCAATGCACCACTCTCACCCAATGCGAAGGGAATCACTTTATGCCGCATCACCAGATTTCGCGGCAAGCGCTCTGAGAACTCGACGATTGCCGATTGCGTCAGGATAGCGCGCGGCAATCCAACTTGTTCTGAAATCGCATCCGCCAGGATATCCGGACTAACCAGACCTGACTCCAGCAGCACTTGACCGAGTTTCTTCCCGCTCTGCTGTTGCTCCTTGAGCGCTTGCTCCAAATTATCTTGACTCACTGCCTGCCAATCCAACAACAAGTCACCGATACGAGTACGCTGCTTTTTCAGATCTGCCATTGATGGGTAAGAGTGTTGCGTCTTATCCCATGCGATACGCTTACCGGTAACGAAGTGCAAGATGAACACTTTCCATGCCCTGCATACAGCAAAGAAATTGATGACATTGCTCACTGCCATTCGCGGAACCGCCAGCAATCCCTGCTCGACACCGTTTAGTAAAAATACAAAATAAATGCGTTGCCCTATACGATTGAGAAACAGCCAAAAATTGGTGACAAATATTCCGTAGGTAAAACTCTCTGGCTGGACGAATTCCGGATATTGCACAAACCCGAAACCCGCCTCGCGCAACAGCCAGATCGTCCCAAGATTAGCCGCAATCAAATAAGCCATCAGGCCCACAAACGAGGTAAAGATACCTTTGCGATCTCGCATGTAAAGATAGTTCGTGATGAACCCGCCCTGCCAGCCCATCTGCTGCCAACCCTGAAATGCCACCCCCAATATCCAACGCGCTCTCTGCCGGTACGCGGCGCGAAATCCACCTGGGAAATACTCCCGGGTAGCGATCAGGCTTTCAACTTCGACAATTTTTTCTTTGCGCGTGAAAAAATTTCTGCGCTTAGCATGGTAGGTCACCGGGAAGCGCACAAAAACCTGCTTTGCGCCAAGCTTAATGAGCCGATGACTCATTTCGTAATCCTCGGTGAGTGTGTCAGTGTTGAACGGCATGTTGTTGTTCTGCCGTGCCAACTCATCGATCATGCGCCGACTGTAACAGGTGGCTACACCCGAGCCGGGAACCAGACCCGTCAGTTTCTCGCGCACCACCATTTCCTTGCAGTGCCATTCGCTAAAATCATCCAGATAGGTTCCTGCGACGAACTCATGCCATTCACGCTCCAATGACAGCACCGGCAATTGGATCAGGTCTTTGCGATCAATAAGGTAGTTGTATAGATGCAGCTCCAATGGATGGATCACATCTTCGGAATCATGCATGATGACACCGGCAAAGCGCATCGCATTGCGCTCTTCATAGAGTGCGATGGATTGCACGATCCAGTTCAGGCAATCTGCCTTGCAGGTAGGGCCATCGTTAAGTACCGTTGCTCGCTGCACCATATGCGGATAGCGTCGCGCCATACGGTCGGCTTCCGCCGTGGTCTCAGCATCGTTCTGGTAGGTGCCGATAAAAATGACGAATCTTTTATAATCCAGCGTCGCCAAAGTATTTTCCACCATCTTGGCGATGACGTCATACTCCTTCCAGGCCGGCGCCATAATGGCGAACGGCTGATGTTCCTTCGCCAGTAGCTGCTCAATGCGCAGCGGTTGATGGCGAGTTTTGACGAATACCCAGCGGTAAGCCTCGAGTCCCCAGAAATACACATCGATAAAGAAATCGTCTAGCGAACTCACCAAAATCAGCACGGCAGTGATCCCCGCGAGAATATCAAGCGCATACAAGTAGTCTGCCAGAACGAATGTTTCCAACATCCGCCTTATGTCGGCAAGTTGCGCCGGCTGTAATAGAACCTTAAACCCAAGATCGCAATCACGGGCAACAAGAGCACGACCAGAACGATAATCCATGTGCGATAGTGATGGATGAATAGCTTAACTCCGAGGTTCTGCTCATCCAATTCAAGATCACCGTCCGGGTCGTCCAAGTTAACAACAAGGCGTGTGCCTTGCGCATCGGCAATGGCAAGACTTCCGATTCCAATATCCAATGGCTTATTGAATATAGGCATTCGCCCGGTAACCGTGGTGATATAAACACCTGACTGCCGATGGGATTGCACCAATTGCATCACGGCCAATTCGCCCATTCCAGCACTGTCAAGCACAGCCTTGCCCTGCGCATTACGCACGATCAAATGCCCGCTGCGCGTAGAGACCAATTCGGACACGTCGTCAGGTTCAATCTCGAAGGACACGAAAACTCCCTTGGGTACAAAGGACTTCTCCACACTCGTCTGCAAAACAAAATTGTCAAATCCTACCGACAGCCCATTTAAAAACGCGCTTACTGCAGGCAGAGTCAATGCCGAATCTTGCAAATAACGCTTCGGCACAATGATATCGCCATGATTCGCCAGCGCCGGCTCGAGCATGAAAAATTGCGACGCATTCGGCAAGCCTGTCAGGCTTAAGAAGCTTGACGGCAACAACTGCACAGGGATCGACTGCGATACTCCGCTACACAAACCGGATTCAACGCGGTGACCCACTCTCACTTTCAACATATTGTTGGCGCGCAGCGCATACAGAGGGATTCGTGCTGTTATACGCGTCATTTTCCCGTTGGTACCCAGCAACGCCGCCGTCAGCAGATTGTCGTTCAGCAAGACAGACGCAACCGGCGACTGCCCGCCGCTGCTCGGTGCGGCAAGCATATTTAACTCAAACGCATCCGGCCAGCGTCCTTTCGGCAGTCTATGTAAATTGAAAGGCACGACCCATTCCCCATCGGCAGTGAGCACTCGAAGCGGAAAATCTTTGGCGAAATGCAAATTGGATTTGCCTTCCTTGGAGTTGTTCATATCCACAGCCGAAGCGACATCCAACGAAGAGCTAATGGCAATCTGCTTCCACTCCGTGGAAATCAATTTCACTGCTTTTGCCGCATCACCACCGCCAACTCCCAATACGGGATACCCGGCAAGCTGCATCAGTTCAATGTTGCTATTTCCCTTTGCTTCTTTGTGCAGCCATTGCTCAGGCGATCCAAGCCGCCCCGGCAGTTCGTTCATGCCACTCTCAGCAATTGAGGTCAATAATGCTCTCCGCGTTTCTACCGGGTCGAGCACGATCTGCGCTAATCCGTTCGGCGAATTCATTCGCGCCAAAAGCCATGCGCCGACATCTTGTTTATCCTGAATTTTGAAAAGCTTCTTATTTTGTACGGCAAGTCGCAAAGTATCTGACATCGCTGCACTTGCCATCAGCCCATCAACCGTGACGATTTCACCGACTTTAGGCACCGCTAACAATTCCGGCTGCAGCCCCATCCCCGACAATGCCAGCAACATGCGTAGTGTTGACTCATACTGCGCTTGGCTCAATGCATTGCTGGGCAACAAAATGGCAGGCCGGTGCGGGAGCGTAGACAACATTGTCCTGATATCACTGACCGCACCATGCTCAAAAGCATAAATCAAGCTAGTATTGTGCGTATCAAGGGAGAGTTCGATACCTTTGCCGCGTTGATCGAAACAACGGCTTGCATCAGCCTGTGTGCTCAGTGCCACGCTGACATCCAGGATACCCGCCTTGGGCTGTGCATTTGCTAACGGCAAAACAATCTCGATAGGAGTAATCGAGCTTTCCAGCTTGCGCATCAATACTGGATCGCCATTGACCGACACGGTTAATACGGCATTCCCTGCGAACGGCTGCAAATATGTAGCAACCAGTTTGAAAACAGCACTCTTTAACGGGATTCCCTGCGGCATCGGCAAATAGAAATGCTGCTCGCTATTGCGTTCACCAAGCGTTACCGCTTCCGTCAACCCCATGTCGCTCAAGGTGATAATACGATTGGAAACATTATGCGCAATTACTGCAACTTTGCCTGACGCATGCGCATTGACTGAAAACAATCCGCACGCAAGTACCAGAACAAACCAAACTCTTTTCATACTCCTGTTTCCTTACTTATCCAGCTATTTGCCAATTCAGTGAACTTCGTAACTCTCGTAACTCAAAGAGCAATGTTGTTGTCCTTCTAAATCGTTTCATTGTGTTCCTCCAGCAACTTATTTTTCAAACACTACAGAGCGGCCCCTTTATTAGCTGGCTGCCCAGTGTGGTTTATTATTGTGTTTTGTGTTTAACCACACCCATGATTAAGGGTGTGTAGATGACTGCGCGCGGAAGACTACCAAAATTCAGTAATCTCAAGCTGACAAATACTGACAATTCACCGCACAATTCCCTCGTCCAGCTTACAGGAAGAGCGAAGCGGGGGAGATTTTTTGCTACCCAGGGCGGCTTGGCAATTTACCAACACTTTTGATTGCCCCCAACACTGCGGATATGGCACACTAAGCTATCGTTGAGCGTTACAACTTGAAAACTAACCCATCCTCTCCGCAATATAATTTCATTCAAAAACATGAGTGAACTAGTCCCATGAAATATGAAACCCTCTCACGCAGTGAGGAAAATGAGCACGGCATCGTTTCAGCAAAAGAAATGATATCGATATTAAAATATATTGCCGAGAATGCAATTCGCATTGCGCTTGATTGCACTGATGGAAGTTGCTCCGTCATGACCACGCTACTGGGTGTTAATGACAAAGGGTTATGGCTGGAGCAGAGCACGAATCAGTTGGACAATAAACGCATTCTCGAAAGCGAAGACTTGATTTTTGTCAGCACTCATTTGAATGTTAAAGTCCAGTTTGCCGCCAGGCAGACGCGCAGCATGGAGTATCAGGGTTATTCGGCCTTTTATCTGCCATTGCCCAAATGTATTTATCGGTTGCAGCGGCGGAACAGCTTCCGGATCAATGTTCAACCTGCCAAGCCTTTGCGCTGTGCCATTCCAACAAATATACGAAAGTCGAGTCAGCCGTGCGAAGTAAATCTGATGGATATTAGTGCCGGAGGCATGAAACTGACCTGTGTAGAGACCGATATCGAGCTCGTGCAGGGACAAACTTACGAAAACTGCCAGATCAAATTACCCGACCTGGGCACAATCAGCGCCACGGTAATAGTAAGGAGCCTGTTTTCATTGCCTACCAAATCCGGGCATACGATTAAACGCGCAGGATGCCAATTCATTAATCTCAGCGGCGCGTCCAATATTTTGTTGCAACGCTATGTAAACAATATGCAACAGCATTAGCAGGCTGTAGCCTGGATGCAGCGAAGCGTAATCCGGGGCAGCGGACATACCAAAGAGTGCCCCGGGTTTCATTGCATTTCATCCAGGCCACGCCGCTGTTCGGATCTATAAAACCGTATCAAATTACGCCCACCCTCTTTCGCTTGATACATCGCCATATCGGCCCATTTGATGATGTCTTCCGCACTGGCCTCGCTATTGAATACCACCACGCCGATACTCGCCGCGCAACGATGGCCGACGGCCGTTTCCGCTTTGCCCTCCTGCTGAATTTTCAACAGGTAAGGCTTGGCCAAAGTGGTGCGGATTTTTTCCGCGACGATACCGGCTTGCGCGGTGGACTCGGCTTTATCTTCGACCAGCTCACTAAGCATCACCACGAACTCATCGCCACCGAAACGCGCGACGGTATCCGACTCACGCACGCAGCCGGTGAGGCGATGCGCAACCTCTATCAACAGCAAATCACCCGTACCATGCCCGTGTGTATCATTGAGCGGTTTGAAATTATCCAAATCGAGGAACATCAGCGCGCCATAATGACTGCTGCGCCTGCTGGCGGCCATTGTTTGCCCCAAGCGGTCATTTAACAGGCGACGATTGGGCAGTCGGGTGAGCGAATCATAAAAGGCGAGATTGTAAATTTGCTCTTCCGCAGCCTTGCGCTCGGTAATGTCTCGCAACGTGGCGACATAGTGTGTTACCTCCCCGTTATTTTCCTTCACTGCGGTTATGGTGAACTGTGCTGGATACACTTTATCGTTTTTGTGCTGGTTCCAGATTTCGCCATGCCATGACCCGGTGCTCCGGATACTTTTCCACATCGCGGCATAAAAGGCCGCATCGTGGCGATCCGACTTGAGCATGCCCGGTGTCCGGCCTATGGCTTCCTCTGCCGTATAGCCGGTAATTTCAGTGAAAGCGTGATTGACCCGCAAAATCACATTTTCGGCATCGGTGACCATCATGCCATCTTTAGACTCAAAGGTAGCCGCGACGATACGAAGCTCTGCCTCGGCCTGCTTGCGCTCGGTGATGTCATGCGCAAAACCGGTGGTGCCCAGCACATTGCCGCCTTGGTCGATGACCGGAGTCTTGAAGGTTTCTACCCAGTGCATCGTATCGCCATCAAGCGATGGTTCCTCGATATGTTTCTGCTGGCGCAAAGCCATTACCTCGGCATCATCGGCACGGTATTTCTCCGCCAGCTTTCTGGGCCAGAGGTCAAAATCGGTTTTGCCGATGATCTGCCGGGCATCTTTTAGCCTGGCATAATCGGCATAAGTCTTGTTTACCTTGAGATAGCGGCCATCGGGGTCTTTCAACCAAGCCATATAGGGTGAGTTGTTCAAAATGGCGTGTTGGTTTGCCTCACTCTCGCGCAGGGCAATTTCCGCGCACTTGCGCTCGGTAATGTCGCGGATAAAAACAAAAAACTGCTGCGATTCCACCATAAAGGTGGCGGATACTTCCACATCAATTTCATGCCCGTCTTTATGCCGGTGGCGTGTCTCAAATCGCACACAACCTTGTGCAATAACTTTCTCGATGTGCGCCCTGACTTCCTCCACAGATTGCTCTATCGCCTCCAATTGGCAGACGTGCATGTTCACCAGTTCATCAACCTGATAGCCCGATATTTTTGCATAAACCGCGTTGGCTTCCAGCAGATTACCCATCGCATCCACCATCCAAAAGCCGTCGTTTACGGTATCAATTACCAGCTTATATTGCCTGAGCACCAACCCGGCATTCACGCGCTCAGTAATATCCTGCTTCACTGCAACAAAATGCGTAATCTCGCCATGTTCATTCGCCACAGGAGTAATCGTCATTTCCTCGTGATACAGCGAGCCGTCTTTACGGCGATTGATGATCTCACCGTGCCATACTTTTCCGGAAATTATGGTTTGCCATAGTTCCTGGTAAAAGGTCTGGCTGTGTTTACCCGACTTGACCAGTTCTTTCGGGTAATGGCCTATCGCCTCAGCCACGCTATACCCGGTGAGCTTGCCGAACGCCTGGTTCACCCACTCGATTTTTGAATTTCTGTCGGTAATCACAATCGCATTGGCGGCGGCGTTCAGCGCAAGGTTTTTCAGGCACAGGTCATCCCGATTGCGGACACGCTCAATTACCTGCGCGGCCAAGCCAGCATAGTGTTCGATCAAAGCAATTTCAGTATCCGATGGCTGCGCGGGCTTGTGATGATAAATAGCAAACGTACCGAGTACACGCTCGCCACCGCCCTTGATGGGCTGGTTGCAAAAATCGGACAGGCCGGGCGCAGCCCCGTAGCGCAGAGGCTTGCCGTCCTCATCCGGCAGCAAAATCGAGCACAACATGCCCGGATTCTGTTTTTCAACCTGACGCGCCAAGCTTTCCAGTATTTCGCATAGCGGCATCCCCAGGCTGACCTGCTTGAAAATATGGTTATGCAATACCAATTCGCCGGTGCGATTGCGTAGCGCCGCCTCGATCTGCTTACGCTCGGTGAAGTGGGTGGCCAGCGCCATGCCAACCATGGACAAGGTCACCATGTAAAGCCAATAATTAACCAGATGAGTTTGTGCAATGTCATCGGCGAAATAACCAACTCCCCGAGTTGCGCCCAGCAAAGCATAGGCTGCGATCATGACCAAAATGACCACTGTTTCACGAGTTCCAAAACGTATTGCCACCCAGGTAGTAAGCAAGAACATCCAGTAGCCTTTGGCAAACTCACCAATAGCATCGTGCCGCCAACCAAGAAATACTGCTTGGCCAACCAAAATCGTCAGGCCAAGCAGCAAGACTGCCTCAGCCATCTTTCCCGCTTCGCGCTGATTATTTTTTGGCTTCCACCAGACCAGTATCAATGGGGCAATCAGGATAACTCCGAGCGTATCGCTCATCCACCATTGGGCCAGGCTGTGAAAATAATTTTCGGGGGCGAGCAATCTGGAAAACAGCAATGCCGAGTTCACCGCCAGAGCGCCGATGACGATGCTGGTGCAACCACCCAACAGGATCAACCGCAAGTAGGCGCGTAACGATTGGAGATGCAAATCGAACCCGTGCCCTTCACGAGTGAGCAGCCATGCGCCGCAAAACGCCTGCAGCGCATCGCCCGAGGCGATGGTAACCGCCACCCCAAAGGAGTTGGCGGATATGGCGTTAATCAAAATTGCACCGAGAAGCACGCCCCAGACATATCGCTTTCCGCCAATCAGCAACGCGGCCAACGCCAGTCCGCTCGCCGGCTCGAAATAACCGGTAATATCCTCGCCCTCGAAATAGAGCTCGCCAATATAGAGCGACAACGCGTAGAGCGCGGCTACGCCAAGTTGTTTCAGCATGCTGGTCAGGTGGTGTTGGGTGGTTAATTCCATGCGCTATGTTGTGATTGATTGTTGGGATTTCATTATCCTGAGCCGGGCGAGCCGGAACCGTAGTGTGGGCTGTGCCCGATCCGCATCCTCGTCCGGATTTAAGATATGGCTAAAATGATGCGGGGACGGTTGCATTCGGAAGTGTTGGTCAATTGCTAATCTGTGTCGAGTTAGCGCGTAGCGTGCGCTGTACGTACGGCAAGCCATCATATTCCCTTGAGATAATATTTCGGTTCTCGATGCTTAATGAATCGGTTAACGCTCGACTATGGGCGTAGTGCTCCATCAATCTTGAAGTCATAAGGATAGATTTGCAGCAATGGCTTCATTTGCATGTCTTCCTCGGTGATATGCTTGATCAGCCAATCCCGCAAAAATTTGGCGTAATGCCCCATTATGAACATAGTCGATGCGCTATTTTTCTTCAGTTCATGCGTTGCAAAATCAAGCTCTATCCGCATATTTTGATGCGCCAATTTGTGCAGCGCGAAAGGAAAATCGAGCGCCTGCGCAAACTGCTCCTCATTAATAAAATGACAATTAATGCAAAACTTGAACAGTTTAATCGCCCGTGACAAGGCGAACCGATCCCTCGCTTTAGCCGCATAGGCTATGTCATTTACTAATTCCACCAGTTTTTTATGGTCGGAATCGATAACCGCATTTCCGACACTCAAGCTTTCCGTCCATATTAAAACCATCGTGCTTCCCCGAGATAAAATTGACTCTGAACAAAGTGCCGCAGAGTAGTTGCAATAACCTCCAGTTACGGATTATTCCGTTTCTCGATCGAGAATAAAACTGGGTGCATTCCATGCGTCAATGGTAATGGCGCATCAGCATTTTGCCGAAGCATTGCTGGTTCAATTCGGCCGGAAGCCATAGGGGTGGCTTTGCAGCACCGGTTTCATTTGCATGTCCAGTCCACCAATATGCCCACCAACCATCCATTTTTCCAAAGTACTGGCGAAATGGTCTACTGCGCCGGCTTATGGCTGGAAAAATCGAATCCAGCCGCATGCGCAATTTTTTCTTCATTCACCAAGTGGATTTGCAGCCAGCTCCCAAGCGTCTCAAGCGCCTGTACCAATGCAAGGTGGTTTCTTGCCTCGATTGCATGCACTACATCGTTGGCCAAGCTGATCAAATTCCTGTGTTCTGAATCGATAACTTCATTTCCGACACTCAATTCTTTTGTCCATTTGATGGCCATCATGTCTCCTTGTGGAACCGTAGGGAGCATTCCATGCATCCTGCAGCATTCCCTATTGATCGGAAAATGGAATTACACCCTGAATACTTCCACCGCACCCCTTACCTGCGCGGCCTTGCTCTCAAGGACATTCGCCAGTTCCAGCAAACTTTGCGCCGCGCAGGCATTTTCTTCGGACATGGCCGCAACGCGCTCGGTGCTGCTCGCAAGGCCGGTTGCTGCGGTGTTCTGCTCGGCGAGCGATGCGGAAATATCGTCTATCATTCTCGCCACTTCGCCAAAACTTTGCTGGATGCTGGCAATCGAACTTTGCGCGGTCTCGGCATCCGTCACGCCTTCGCGGGTAGTTTCCACCACCTTGCCCATACTGCCCAGCGCGTGATTGGCCACCTCGCCGATCTTGGCGGACATAAGGTTGATTTCATTGGTGGCATTGGCGGTGCGCTCGGCGAGTTTGCGCACTTCATCCGCCACCACCGCGAAACCCCGCCCCTGCTCACCGGCGCGCGCCGCTTCAATCGCGGCATTCAATGCCAGCAGATTGGTCTGGTCGGCAATCTCCTTGATGACTTTCACTATATCGCTGATACGCGAGGCATCTTCACCCAGGCGCGATACTTCGCCGGAGGCAGTCTCGATTTCCTGTGCGGTCGCCAGCAGGCCGGTCACGGTCTTGTTTACCACCTGCGCGCCTTGCTCGGCATTGCTGCGCGAATCGTTGGCGATGCGTTTGGCGCTGCCGCCCTGATCGCTGATGTGCGTGGTGGAGACGCTCAGCTCTTCGATGGCTGCGGCCATGCTGCTCACTTCACCCGCTTCGTAGTTGACGTTTGCGGCGATTTGCTTGGCCGAGGCGGCGAGATTGCACGCCATGTCGCCCACCTGATAGGCTTGCTCTTTCACCGCCGTTATCATGCCGCGCAGCTGCGCCTGCATTTCGTAGGTGTTCGCCAGCAGGCTGCCCGATGCAGGTAATTTATTCGGTTGCAGCGAGAAATTGCCCGATGCCATGACGTTCACCACCTGCGCGACTTCTCTCGGGTCGCCACCCAATTGGCGCAGCACCGAGCGGATGATGAGGATCGACAAAAACATGGATAGCCCCAATGAAACCAGCACCCAGACAATCACAATATTGCGGCGATGCCGATGATCCATCTCTTCATCAGCAATCATTTTTGTATTTTTTTCGCCTACGAAATTCACGAATTCGGTGCGTAACTCTGCTAACTGCTTGGAGATTTCGCGGTCTATACCCGCCACACTGGCGTCTGATTCGGCGGTATTTTTATGCGCGTCAATCTGCGCCAAATATTTACCACTCACGATTTTATGTTCGGCAACCAGCGTGTTGAGCTTACCGATGAAACCATCAAAGTTTTTATCTCTCTCCATGAGTTTTTTCAAGCCCTCCGATATGGTGGCGCGAGTCTTATCGAATAATTCGACTTGCTCGACAAATTCGCCGTGATATTTTTTGATTTTTTCCGCGTCGGTCCCGCGTATCCAAACATCCTTGGCGAGCTTGACTTCTTTCAGGAAGGTAACGGCCAAACCACCCAGCGCTTTCTGTACCTCAATGGCCTGGATGACTTGTTCGACATCCTCCTTGGTGTCCTGCATCACGTCACTGGCCTGCATCAGGCAGAACACTGCCAGCGCGATGAGCATGACAAATGAGATAGCTTCCAGCCAAATAAATTTGACTCTAAGGGTTAAATTCTCCAAGACTTGCATTTATTGATTCCTTTACAAATTCCTAACATTAAGGAAAACAACATCAAATAAAGCCGGGTAGGATGCGTACTAAATGTTGGACTGCGCCTGACATGGTGGGCACACGCTCCCCCCTACGGTTACGTCTTTT
>JAQTMZ010000007.1:141465-196464 GCA_028714075.1 Gallionella sp. | reverse complement strand
GGTTACGTCTTTTCCGCATGGCAAACTCATCGATATTGGTTGTGATATTGGTTGTGATTTTTACTGTGGCGAGTGCAGGCAAATTGCTCCGCCTAGGAAGTGAAACTGTGGGCATAGTCGGATGGTTTTATTCCCGTTTTTTTATTGAGCATCCATTTTTTGCGCGTAAAAAAGCCGAGTAAATTCTCCCGGACTTGCATTACCCCCACCCGCACGATTCATGCCACTTTTGTTGTCTGCACCCAACCATTTTATTTTCTTTGTTGTGCTGTACGGGCTATTGTGTTGTACGGGCTTGACCCAAGCGATATTCACAGATTCGCAACTTGAATAAGCTTATCGAAAATTAAGGATTAAAGGCTGACAAATACCAACAATAAACTGACAAATACTGACAGTTCGCCGCGTGCTCACCCCTCCTTGGATATGTTGCAGGATGTGTACGGCAAGAAGTAGCAACCATAGGGTAAGTCTGCCCCCACCATGCCTGTCCTGAGCTTGTCGAAGCGGTCGGGCAGTGCGTTAGGCTACGCTTTGCCCAACGAGAACCCTGTAGGAGCGGGCCATGCCCGCGATCCATCGAAATGTCGCGGGCATGGCCTGCTCCTACAACGCGACATTTTGGTTCTAATGGATTATCTGTGCTGAAATTACTAAGAACGTATTTTAAAAGTGTAACGAGCAGGCCGAAGTACAAGGCGCACGGAGCGCAGGAACCGGAATGTACTTGAGTACATGAGGATTCCGAGCACCGCGCAACGCCGCAATTCGGACGCGCAGTAACTTTTAAAACACGTTCTAAGGAGCGCTACCGCACCACAACCAGCGGACGGATAAATTTGTAACCCACGCCACGCACTGTTTGCAGGGGATTGCTGCCGCTATCCAAACCCGGCAGTTTGCGCCGCAACCGGCTCATGCAGGTTTCAAGGGCGCGCGGGTCATAGTGGAGCGGTTCCTTGCCCAAGGCTTTAATCAAGGTATCGCGGTCTGCCTGCTGGTTATCCATATCGGCCATTGTTCGCAGCAACGATAGTTCCCAGTTAGTCAACGGAATGGCAGGCGACCCTGGCGGCATCAACTCGGACCGCGCCAGCAGCAGTTGCCACGATTGTTCCATGGGCGGCAATGAATTGAGGCGTTTGGACATATTGTCAATAAGCGCCAGCAACTCGACAAAGTTAATCGGTTTAACAAGGTAATTATCTGCCCCCGCAAGACGGCATTCAATACGGTCAGTCCCCCGGTTAAGTGCCGTCACCATGACGATGCCGATTGATGTGCCAAATCTTCCGCGCAACCGCTCTGCCAGCGCAGCACCGGTATCCCCCGGCAGACTGTAGTCAAGCAGCACAATTTCCGGGTTGAATTGCGCCAAACAGTTTTCGAGTTCGGTGCCATTCACCGCTCCGCGCGCTTCATGGTCGGAATATTTGAGAAAAGAAACCAGCTCTTCAAGTTGTCCGATATCATCTTCCACTACGATAATGCGTGTCATAAGGCCACCTTGGACTTGACCAACCTGATCAGGGATTTTGAATTCTATGTTCAATTTACACAATCGTCTGCACAACGTGCAACTATTTTTAAGCGGGCTAAGCCTGCAAACCCGCTTCCTGCTGATCTTTGGGGCATCGTCACTATTTCTGGCGCTGGTGATCTGGGTTGTCTTCAACAGCGTCGCGGAGCGGATGGTGGAGCGCATCGGTGCGCGTTTCGCCGAAAAACAGGTGCTCTACGACAAGGCGCATACCCTGCAACCCCTCATCCGTGAGGTGGCGCTGGCACGCCAGATGGCAGATAACGCCGTTATCAAACAGTGGGCCGCAAACGAGCAAAACCCGCAACTATATCAGCAGGCGCTGGCGGAGATGGAAAAGTATCGCCAACGCTTTCAGGACGGTAATTACTTTCTGGCGCTCACCGGGTCGGGGCATTATTACTTCAACGATGCCGGCGGAAAAAACCCGGGCAATTCGAATCATGGCAATCAGCCACGCTACACACTGGATCCCGCAAAACCGGCGGATGCGTGGTTTTATGCCACCATCAAAAGCGTTGCTGACTACAATATCAACGTGGATTCCAACTCCAATCTCGGCGTAACCAAGGTTTGGGTCAATATGCTGCTGCGCGATGGCGACAAGGTACTAGGCGTGCTGGGAACAGGCCTGGATATGGGTGACTTTATCCTCCATGTGACTGACGCTCCACAATCCGGTGTGACGAACCTGTTCATCGACCGCAACGCGGCCATCCAGATTTACCACGATATCGACAGCATCAATTTTTCCAGTATCGCCAAATTTCCCGACCACCAGCATTCGATCGATCAGATGCTGGACAATCCGGAAGACCGCGTATGGATACGGCAGGCCATCAGCCAGTTTGAAAATGGCAGCCCGTCCATGGCGGCAAAATCTGTGTATATCAAAGGCCAGCGCTATCTTGTCGGCTCACCCGTGGCAACAAAATTCGTGCATATCAAGGGTAACCGCTATCTCGCCGGCATGGTGGCGTTGCCGGAAGCGGGCTGGTACGACGTCACCCTGCTTGACCTGTCCGTACTGCTGCCGCCGCATGATTTTCTGGAAATGGGGCTGGCGCTTGGTGGAGTCGCGCTCGGCCTTATGGCTATCTTGTTACTTTCCCTGCGCAGGCTGGTGCTGCGGCCCGTTGCCGCCCTGTCCGCTGCCTCCGACCGCATCCGCCAAGGAGATTACGCGGGTGCTCCGGCAGAAAAAGGCAGCGGCGAGATCGGACAACTGACCGCACAATTCCAAGCCATGCGCCATGCCGTCCACAAGACGCATAACTGGATGGAAGAAGAAATCAGGAAGCGCACCAAAGAACTCAGCGATGCCAAGGAAATGCTGGAAGTCTCGCTCCAGCAGGAAAAAAACAGCCGGGAAAACAAGGCTAACCTGCTGTCACTGATGGCGCACGAAATCCGCAGCCCGGTTGCGGTGATCGGCAATACCGCGCAAATGCTGAACGCACTGGCGCAGTCCAAACAACCCGATTGGCAACCTCGTATCGAAAAAATCATGGGTGCGGTGCTGCAACTTGCATTGCTGACAAATAAATTTCTCGATGAAGACCGCATCAACATGAAAGACAATGAGCTGAATTTGCAGATGCGCGATCTTAATATTTTCTGCGAGGAGCTTGTAGAAACGCTTACGGCAAACCATGGCCGTTCCATCCGCTATGCGCCATGGGGCGGCGATGCCATGCTTCTGGCGGACTGGCATCTGATCGGTATTGCCATTGGCAACCTGATCGACAACGCCATCAAATACTCCCCGCCGGACAGCGATATCGACCTGCGCATTGTGCAGAGCAAAGCAAACATATTATGCGTCGAGGTAACCGATCAGGGTCCGGGTATCGCCCCGGAACTTCAGCAGCGCATTTTTATCGAGAAGTTTATCCGTGGGGAGCATGGGAGCAAAATCCGGGGTACTGGTCTTGGCCTTTACCTGATTAACTGGATCGCCACATCTCACGGAGGGTATGCCGAAGTCGCTTCAACACCGAGCAGCGGCAGCACTTTCCGCTTGTGCCTGCCACTGCAGAAACCAGTTTGAACCCAAATAATCCATTAGCCCGTCATTCCCGCGCAGGGGAAGGGAGAAGTGGCTCCGCTTAGTTGGACAGTTTTTTCATTTCTTAAGTGGAAACCTTGCAGTTAATGCCTACGCTGTTTTTTGCAGTGCAGGCAAGTTGTCGTAGTAGAACTCATCCGGTGTTTTGCCGTCAAGCGAAGAGTGTGGTCTGCTCTGGTTGTAGAGCCTGAAATATTTCCCCAAGCCCCACTTTGCATCGTTCACGCAGTCGTAAGCGTTATAGATAAACTTCCTCGTATTTGACGCTGCGCCAGAGCCGTTCCACAAACACGTTATCCCGCCAGAAACCTTTGCCATCCATGCTGATCTGGATGCCGTTTTCCTTCAGCAACCCGGTAAAGTCCAGGCTGGTGAATTGGCAGCCTTGATCGGTATTGAAGGTTGTCGGCTTGCCATGACGGTTGATAGCTTCCTGTACTGCTTCCATGCAGAAGTCTGTGGTCAGCGTATTTGATAGCCTCCACGACAACACCCGGCGGCTTGCCCAGTCAATCACTGCGAACAGATAGGCGAAGCCTCGACGCATCGGGATGTAGGTGATGTCTGCCGCCAATACGTGATTCGACCGAGTGATGCTCAAGTTGCGCAGCAGGTACGGATAGACCGGATGCCGCTTGCTGGTATTGGGTTTGCGATACAACGCACTGATTCCCATCTGCTTCATCAGCATCGATACGCGGCGGCTACCGGCCAATTGCCCTTCGCACTTGAGCATCCGGCTCAGCATCCTTGCTCCAGCAAAAGGAAAGTTCAAATGCAACTCATCAATCCGGCGCATCAATACCAATTCTTCTGCTGATTACGGCATTGACTGGTAATAGGCTGTCGAGCGCGATAACTCCAGTATCGGCCTTAGCGGTCGCGTCGCGAAAAATTCGATTCGGTTTGCTACGAGCGTCTGCAAGTATAAAGCAGACCTATAAACGAATGGAAATTAGTAAGCCTGTACGTCTCTCATCGACACTTTTCGGTCATTGTGCAATCTGAGCGTAGACAAATAATTTATGTTTGACCAATTGCTCGTGCAGCTTGCTGGCAACCTGGATGCCGGCCGCAACCAGCTTGATTCCACTTTGCGAAAAAATGGCGCAAGTAGTGACTATAATGTTCACCATTCATTTTGTATCTTCTTGATTTGTAATATTGACATTTCTATTGCAACCCAATCAGGCGTTCATCCTTCGCATCATAAAAACTTACCGCATTACGCCCGCCCTCCTTGGCCTGGTACATCGCCATATCTGCCCACTTGATGATGTCTTCCGGGCTGGCATCGTGGCTGATGAACAGCACCACGCCGATACTCGCCGCACAATGATGCTCGACGGTCGTTTCCGCTTCGCCTTCGTGCTTGAATGTCAGCAAATAGGGCTCGGCCAAAGTGGTGCGGATTTTTTCCGCGACGATGGCGGCTTGTGCAGTGGACTCGGCTTTATCTTCGTCCAGCTCACTGAGCATCACCACAAACTCATCACCACCAAAACGCGCGACGGTGTCCGTCTCGCGCACGCAACTGATGAGACGATGCGCTACCTCTATCAACAGCAAATCACCCACGCCATGCCCGTATGTGTCATTGAGCGGTTTGAAGTTATCCAGATCGAGGAACATCAGCGCGCCATAATGGCCGCTACGCTTGCTGGCGGCCATCGTTTGCCCGAGCCGGTCATTGAGCAGGCGGCGGTTGGGCAGTTGGGTCAACGTGTCATAGAAAGCCAGATTGCGAATCTGCTCCTCGGCCTGCTTGCGTTCGGTGATGTTCTGCATGATGGCGACAAAATACCGAACCGTTCCATCCACGTCGGTTACCGGGGCGATGGCGAGCGCCTCATCATAAAGGGAGCCATCCTTACGCCGGTTGACGATCTCACCGTGCCACGTCTGGCCGGACAGGATGGCTTCCCACATATTTCGGTAGAACGCCGGGCTATGCTTGCCGGACTTTAGCAACTCGCCCGGATTGCGCCCCAACGCTTCTTCCAGTGAAAACCCCGTCAGTTGCGTAAAGGCCGGATTAACCCACTGGATATGCGCATCAACGTCGGTGATGACGATACCGTTAGCGACCGAATTCAGCGCCACCTCGAGCAGCCGCAAACGTGATTCAAGCGCCTCGCGCACCAGTGCATTACGCACCGCGCGGCCCAGCGCATCGTGGTCGTACTGCCCCTTGACCAGATAATCCTGGGCCCCGGCTTGCAGGGCTGCGACGGCGAGAGCACTGCCGTCGTGTCCCGTCAGCACCACGATGGGCACACCGGGCAAGGCGGCACGCAGCATCTGCACCGTGGCAAGCCCCGCCGAGTCGGGTAATGACAAGTCGAGCATCACGACATCGGGCTTGTTGGATTGGGCTGCGGCTATACCCTCGGCCAGCGTTTTTGCCCAGACCACCGGCTCTTTGTCGCCACGAGGCACCAGACCTGACAATCGCACATGCGTCCGGATCAATCCGAAATCGCCGGGGTCGTCTTCGATCACCAGAATTGAAATAGATTGTGAAATTTCACTCATGAGCTTTTCTCGTCAATGGCAGTACGGGCGATTCATGAATCGCCCGTACACGAAGAGTTATCCAGCGCTCGCCCAGAGCGCGGATAATTTCCACGAGTTGATGAATATCCATCGGCTTGGCAAAGTAATCGGCAGCGCCGAGATTGCGTGAAACGATCATGTCGCTCTCGGCATATGAAGTGGATAGCATCACTACCGGAATATCGCACAGGGACGGATCCTGTTTGATGGCGGCAAGGCATTCCAGCCCACCCATGCGTGGCATGTTGAGATCGAGCAGGATTAGATCGGGGCGCGGCGCATCCACAAAGCGCGGGCCAAGCCGGCGCAAATATGCCAGCGCCTCGTAACCATCAAAGGCCTGGTGAAAATCGGCCATGATCCGGTTTTCCTCCATGGCCCATTTAACCAGATAGGCATCCGTTATTTCGTCTTCGACCAGCAGAATGACAAAAGGCTGAGTGGCAGTGTTCATGCGGCTTCTCCTATTGCAATGTTGCCTTCATCTACGACACAGGCAGCACGACATAAAACCTGCTGCCCTGGCCTTCGCCTGCCGATTCCGCCCAGATGCGCCCTTTGTGGTGTTCGGCAATCTTGCGGCACAGCGCCAGGCCGATACCGGTGCCTTCATAGGCATCGCGCGATTGCAGGCGCTGAAACACCTGGAATAATCGTTTGATCTGTCCGGGGATGATGCCGACCCCATTGTCGGCGACGCACAAGTGCCATTCATTATTGACTATCTTGCTGGAGATGGTGATTTCCGGTATGCGTCCAGCGACGCGGTACTTAGCGGCATTGCCGATCAGGTTTTGCAGCAGCCTCAGTATCTCGTCGTGGCTGACCAGAAGGCGCGGCCAGTCGCCGCTAATCTCCAGCTTGGCCTGCGCTTCAGCGATGGCGGGCTGGAGGAATTGCAGCGCCTCGTCGAGTGCTGCGCGGCTGTCGACCCAGGTGGGCGATTCGCCTATCCTGCCCATCCGCGAGTATTCGAGCAAAGCCACCAGCATCTGGTCGATGCGCTTGGCGCCTTCGATGGCGAAGCCGAAGTAGCCGCACTTCTCGTTGTCCAGTTGCCCGGCTAGGCTCTTTTCGAGCAGTTGCAGGTAGCTTGAAATCATGCGCAACGGTTGGCGCATGTCGTGGGATATGGCGTAGCTGAATTGCTCCAGTTCGGCGTTAGAACGCTTGAGTTCCTCTTCGAATTCTTTGCGCTCGGTGATGTCGCGGGCGAAACCGGTGGTGCCCAGCACATTGCCGTTCTCGTCGATGACCGGAGTCTTGAAGGTTTCTACCCAGTGTTCTTTGCTGCCGTCAAATGACAGCTCCTCAACATGTTTCTGCCGGAGCAAGGCCATTACTTCGGCATCGTCGGTGCGATATTTCTCCGCCAGTTCTTTTGGCCAGAGATCGAAATCGGTTTTTCCGATGACCTGCGGAATGCCTTCCAACCGGGCATAATCAACAAAAGCCTTGTTTGCCTTGAGATAGCGGCCTTGAGCATCTTTCAACCAGGCCAGATAGGGCGAGTTGTCGAGAATAGCGCGCAGGCTTGCTGCGCTTTCTTTCAGCAATTCTCTTTCGACCCTTAAATGGTCGTTCATTCTGGTCAGATCTTGCGTCTGCAAATCGACCAGCGTGTCAAGCTGATGCACAAACCGGTGGCTTGTCAACAAGCGGCCCAGCATCTTGCAAAACAGCAGGAGTAGCCGCTCATGCCACATATTGAAAAAATCCGGTTCCGGATAATAAACATTGACTACACCGAGAACTTGTTCTTCGCAGATGATCGGCACACAAAGCAGCGAACCCTGTACCGGGTTTTCGTTAATGCCCTCGCCGTCAACGCCGGCCTTCTTAAACTGCGGATCATCGGCGCAGGAACGGCAATGTTCAATATTTCTGCTTTCGGCAGCACGTCCCAAAATACCTTCTCCCAAGCGAAACTGGGTTTTCTTGCGTGCCTGTCGGGGGATTGCCTCATCTGAACGAGTGATGTTCCACAGCATTTCATGCCAGTCCAGCCCTGCCGCAACCGTCAGCAAATTCGCCTCATCCAGCAGAAAAATGGAACAGCGCTCCATGTCCTGATTCGACATCAGCGCTTCCAGCGCCTGCCGGAGCAGTTGGGTTTCATCCAGGTTGCGGATGGAGATATCGGTTAACCCATACAGAGCGGACAAGGAATCCAGCAGATTGACGATATGCCGGTTGAGCTCTTGGGTGGTTTCGATAAGTTGTGCGTCGCGCATTTTGGTTTAGTCCATTTCCAAATCAAAAATCGAGTAGGGTGGGCAAAGCTTCATCTGCCCACGCGGATTAGTGGGCAGATGAAGCTTGCCCACCCTGCGTCTGCTGCGTCATTCCCTGTCACCCTCGCGAAAACGGGGGGCAGGCGGGAATCCAGATGATTAAAAAATCCCCCGCAACGCGGGACAATATCGCAGTTTTGTCCGCTTCGCTGAGTGTTTGTCTCGCTGGATTCCCGCCTGCGTGGGAATGACGAGGCTAATGGATAATCTCGGATAAATAAAATTATTCCTAGTCGAACAGCGATGAAATTTCCTGGATGGATTTAAGCCGGTTTCTCATCTGTTTCCACATTGCTTCGACCCGTTCTTTGGGCAGGCCAAGCGCGGACAGTGAGTCTGTTTCGGGAGACAGTTCGTCCCGTTCATCAATAATCTGGTTGGCCCAGCGGGCGCAAAGTCCTTCCAGCAAAACCAGCGGCCAGTGCTTGCCGCGATAACTCAGGTCGTAGTGATATTCCATAACCAGCAGAATTTCCTCCGGCAAATGCCACTTGCTTCCCATCCATACGCCTGCCTGGTAGTGTGTGGCATCAAGCCGGTCTTTGATATGTTCACCCAGATTGCGCTCGGGGCTTTCTTCATATGCGATAAAGGCCAGTTCCATTTTAACCGGGTAGAGTTGCACCAGCGCCAGCAGCCCGATATTGTGCAACAGACCGGCCATGTAGACGCTGTCTGCGGCGGGGCGCAATTCTTCCCGAATATGGACATTGATCTCGTTGGCCATCAGCGCGGTCATGATGGAGGAGGTCCAGAACCTCTCCGCCTTGAAGTGAGGACAATGTTTAACCCTGAACATGCCGGACAAAGACAGGCTGACGGCAACGCTCCTGACCGTAATGAGCCCGAGAACAGAGATAGCGCTCATCAGCGAATGAACCTGGCCCTGCTGGCCGAAAAAGGCGGAATTGGCCAGCCCGAGCAGGCGGGCCGCAATGGTCGGGGATTCGCCCAGTATCTCCGCCAATGCCGTTTGGGTGATATTCGGGTCACCGCAACTGCTCAACAAACGCTGGGTATTCGGCGACAGGGAGGGCAATTGCTTGAGTCTCTGGGTTTCCTGGCGCGTATGGTCAATGGGCATAAATTAAGGTAATCTCTGAAATGAAAATTTTTCGGTGCGTGATCAAATTAAAATTATAGCACCGCCGACTACGAATTAACTCAAGTTAAACGTAGCTCAAAGTAGGCGTCAAAAGGACAGATGAGCCGGAGCCAAATGTAAGTTGTGTAAGTGTGGGAACGCTGTGCGCCGCTTCGACAGGCTCAGGACAGGCTTTATCCACCCTACATTTTTGGTTCCGGCTTGCCCGGCTTAGGATCATGTCTTCTCCCGCAGCACAGGCAACACAACATAAAACTTGCTGCCCTGGCCTTCGCCTGCCGATTCCGCCCAGATGCGCCCTTGTGGTGCTCGGCAATCTTACGGCACAGCACCAGCCCGATGCCGATACCTTCATAAGCTTCGCGCGACTGTAAGCGCTGGAATACGATGACTGCACGTTGTGAGTGCCGATGTTCATTATTTTCTCTTTTCGTTATGCAGCCAAACGTACTGGCTCCGGTTCACTCAAAGATTCCTGCACCCATGGCGGAGATGCTTTCCTAGGGTCTGTTTTGAACGGCATTGTCACCACCACAAACTCCTCGTCGATGACCGACAGCCCCGAGCTATCCCCGTTATATGCAATACCGACAAAGGACTTGTGCCCTAGAATGGAGCAGGCTTTGTCGATGCGATTGATTAAACTCGGGTCAAACTGTGCAGTCGCACCATCCACCTCGCTGGGAACAACTCGGCGGTAATCCGGGAATTTTCCGTCCAGTTCTTTGGCGGTGGTGGATATGTCACCAACCGTCAGCGTGATGTCGCGTGGAACGAACACGCCCTTGGCGTTTTCTTGATCCTCGAATTGCTGGCCGCCTTCCTTGAATTCCAGTACCACATCCTGTGGAGCTTTTGCTTTCGATTTAACTACGGCGACAAGACTGCCCGGCAGAATGATAGATGATTCTGGATACCATCCTTCAAGCCTGGCTACGGCAAGTTGATGGCCGTCGCAGCCGACCAGCCGGGCGCCGTTGGCTCCGGTTTCGAGATACAGGCCGTTCAGGTAATACCTGATGTCGTCAATGCCACGAAAGAGTGCCGCAGCGGCGAAGATGCTTGAGCTGATAGTGATGTTCATGATTTTCTCCTGAATAAAATAGTTAGACGAACGAATTCAAGCCGGAGCAAAAGCCACGGTTTGAATTCGTTCAGTTGGGTTAATGACGTGAGTTAAAGCGGGATGCAGCCAATAATAATTTGTCAGGCATGTGCTGCAACTTGGTCTTTGCCGGCCAACTTGTTCGTGAGCTTGGTTGTGATCGGCACGACCGTTTGCCCAACAGTCTGGCCTGACGCTGTACCTGTTTCGCCATCCGGATAAAACTCCTCCGCAATGGCAGGCGCTTCCTCTTCGCTATCTTCAAATGCACCGTTGCCAAGGCCTGCTCTGGCCACTTGCTCAAGTGCCTTGATACCCACACCTGCCTGCTCGCTTTTGGCGGCCTCGACGACCGCCTGACTGACCGCATCCTCAAGGCTGACGCCATCACGCAAACACAGGTCAACGTAGTACACAGGAGCACGATGCGATTGGGTGGTAGATTTCGCCCTGAGCTTTAGTTGCAAGGGCAAGTGCCGTGTATTACCGCCACTGACTGCCTCAAAATACTGAAGTCTGGCCGTAAGAGTTCGGATTGAATTAAAGCCTGTGGTACGAAACACGAACGACGACAATTCCTCTTCCTGCCCATCAATCGCCACGTTGAGCCTGCCATAGGGCTTGCACCCGCCTGTCTTCGCCATCTCGCAGCCATCGGGCGATGCACAAACTACCTCAACAATCCCTTCGGCAGTAACCCGTTTGGCCTTTTCACCATCACCGACGCACACCGGCCTGCCCGTGTTACGGTCGAACAGGCTGTACTCGGCACGAAGGTTCAGGTCGCTGCTGTTGAACAGCACTTTCACGGGTATGGCCCTGATCTTGGCATTGGCAGCACCTTCTGCCAGCTTGGTGTGCAGGGGATGAAGAAGCCAGCCATCCTTGTTCTGTACCTGTGTCGTGATGGTAAAACAGTCATCCTTCTCCGGCAGACGCTTGCCGTTCTTCTCGATCACCTTTCCGATGGAAATCCGCCCGATGACGGGCGGCGTTATTGCGAGTCCTTTAATCATGTCACTCTCCTTTTCTTAAAATTCAGCCAACAAAAAGCCCCCGCCAATTTCTTGACGGGGGCGCAGCACTGCAACTCCGTTTTTCTACTTGCCGACCTGCACTAAAAACCGCCGAGTGCCAGGCTTGGGTATTTCATACAGTTTTATCCATTCGGGGTTTTCCTCGGCCAGACGCTTGAAGTCCGTCGTGGTCGAATCCTTAGATTTGCGCCAACTGATTCTGGCATCACCCAATACCGCACCGCTGGCAAAGCCCAGCCGCTCCTGCAACTGCTGCTTGAGTAGTTCTTCCTGTGCTTCGGCTGCTTCCCGTTGCTGCCGGTATGCCCAGTAGTCGGAAAACAGCTTGTTCATGCCCGCGTCCTCGGTGCAGTCGAGCACATCCCCCTTATCAGACGGATACATGCTGGCCAAGGCTCTGCCGCTGGACTCGCTGCCATCCACCGGTGGCGGTATATCGTCTATGACGTATTGCCAGAACTTCGCTTCGCGCTGGATAAGGTCTGCGATCCTGGCCTCGTCCCGTATAACCCGATACACCCTGAAGTCCTGCCCGCCGATCAGCACGGCCACGTCGCACCATTCCTTGCCCGTTACGGCGAGCTGGTGCAATACTTGGCACTGGTATCCGTCTGGCACGCCTTCCTCCCAGAACTGCGCCGAATTCACCCCAGCGGTTTTGACTTCAAGAACCCCGTTGCCGTCCATCGGGTGCTGCACGACACGATCCAGGTTAGCCAGCATGAAGTGATATTCGGGATGTTGCAGCACAGCATTGAGCCGCCTGACCTTCACTCCGGTTCTTTCGGCATAGACGTTGGCGATGATGTGCTCCAGGGTTGCACCCCAGAACACGGCATCGTTTGCCGCCAGGTCGGGTGCCTCTTGCCTGCCGGTTTTTTCCAGCCAGAGTTCCAGGGGGCTTTTGTAGGATGAAATGCCCACCGCAGCTGCGGCATCACTGCTGCCTATGCCACCACCACGCACACTCAGCCATTCCTCCCGACTCAGGTTCCTGGTTGAAACCAGCCTCACTGCGTTGCTTCGTTTCATTTGAATTCTCCTGATAGAAGTAGAAACGCCCCAGGCAAAATGCCTGAGGCGTTATCAGTTGCGGTCATAGACCAGTGCTGCCGAGTTGTCAGTTTATTGTCCCCATCCACTCAGCCAAAGAGACTTGTTATACCAACACAGACAAAATTTACTGGATGTGCTGTTGATATGATCAAGCCGCCAGCGCCATTGCCCCTTCCAACGCTTTCAGCTTAACCTGCGCGCCTTGTCCGAACCATGCACTGTCGAGCCGATAGTCCTGGTTGCGGGCGCGCCGGTGTATGTCCACATATTCCGTAATACCGTTGAGCAGCCCCCATGCCGTACCGTTGGCGGATTGCAGCTTGCTGCCCTTGCCTTCGCCGGAGTAGAGGCCGTAGACCGTCTGGATGGCTTTCTGGTTGGGTTGCTCGTTCAGCGGCAAGGCAGGATCGCCCAGCACGTTGACCAGATACGACATCGCCTCGAACTTGTTCACCTGACGATCCGACATCGCCTTGATGGAGGCCATGAACGCTTCCCACGACGACATGCCAAGCCCCAGCTCCTGCTTGACTGCGGCAGGATCGAAGGCCGTGGAATGGGGAACGCGGACAGCACCTTTGCTTTCTCCAACTGCCATCTGGAGGGTGTTGTTGCACACCACACGGATACTGGTGAACTGGGCGGTCGTGGCAAGGCTCCCGTCACAGCTTGTAGCTAATAGCAGATAGGCTTTCACCTTGTCCAGACCAGGCAGCAGGGTTTCCTGCCCAGTCTTGGCCAATGCCCATAGCTTCTTGCCACCCTTGAGAATACCAGCCGTTTCCAGCTCAAAACCGCCGACCGAAACGAGGTCGCGATAAAAGCCCAGCACGTCTTTGGGTTGCACGACCTTGTACCGTTTCGAGACTACCGATAATGCTTCGTTGTTGTCGCTGCGATACAGCACGGTTGCATCCGGGTTGCTGCGCAGATTGAGCAGGTTTCCATCGCCGTTAGCCGCGTTGAACAATACGTCGGTTTGCCTGATCTCAAAATCCATGCCGGCGGACTTCTGCCAGACCTCAATGGGCTGATTTTTGGGTAATTTGTTGCCCAGGCCATGCCAGGGTGTTTCCCCGACGAAGGCCATGTCGTTTGCTGATGCCAGTTCATGTGCCATGATTGATTTCCTTTTTAGAATGAATAAAACCCCGGAACGGAGTACGTTGGGGGTGATGGGGTGTGTGAAGCTAAACGGAGTGAAGCTGTGCTGATGCAGAGGGATGAAGCTATGCCGATACCGGTCTGTCAGATATCTTGCTTGCCGAACGAGTGATCGCAATCCAGGCAGTAGTAGTTCTCCAGCATGGTGTCGTCTACGATCTTGCCGATGCCCGCACCTGCGGAACCGCCGGCCGCCGCCCCGACAAGCCCGCCCATGATTGCGCCAAACAGCCCGCCGATAGCGACACCAACGGGGCCGCCAGCCAGCCCGACAGCTGCCCCCGCTTCTGCCCCGCTCATCGCCCCGGCGATACCCGCCGTGGCCCCTGCGGCAGCGCCGAGGGTGCCGCCGGCTTTCATGCCGATGTTACGGGTTTCGATGCGCTCCGATTGGCAGATAGGGCATTTGATTTGGATTTCGCCATCCTGGTTTGTAAATATAACGTCGCCTTGTTTCATGGTTGCTCCTTTATATAGTGGTAAATTGAAAAATGAAGGTCTAAACGGGGTGATTAGGCGCAGACCTTGCCTAGTCACACTTAGGTAATATGTAGCTGAAAAAATCTGGAATCGTTGCTTATGACGGCATAGGTGCAGTGGGATTAGATTTTGCCAACGCAAATGCTTCGTCGATGGCTGTTTTCACGTCCCTGGCTTCTTCTTTCGTCATGTACTGAGTAAAAAACGCCGTGATATGGAAAACCAGCCATGTCTGGGCATTTTCTGGTGATGGTTCATCGCCATGTTCCAGAATGTATTCGCCGAACCATTTCCCAAAACTGCTGCTGACCTCGTAATCGAATACGCCCGGATAATTTCCGTCGCACGCAATCGCGGCTGCCTCGCATAACGTGATCGTCAAGGGAACGTAGATGACGAGCGAGTCCACAAGTTCGATGCACCCTTTGCCCCAGGTTTCGATCAATACGTCGTAGTTCGGTTTGACGTTGTGGTCTGGCCGTGCGTCGTGAAGCCCTTCGGTAAAAAATGCTGCTGTTATCAGGTGGTTTCTCATGTTTATCTCCGGTAGGTAATCGGTTTAGTGCAACAAAAAGCCCTCGATCTCAGAGAGAAGGAGGGCTGGCCATAGCGGGGTATAGACGGGTGGTGCTCATGCATCATCGTCATCACGCCCTTCCGGCTTGTATTTCAGTTGTTTCGTGGTGCAGGCGTTGATATCCAGGTCGGTGCGTTTGCCGTGATACACCGGTTGATACATGCTTCCGCCCTTTTAGGCGTACAGATATTCCACCTCGACAATGTCTCCCGCAGCAGGGACAGCATGGTTCGGTGGAATCGTCACGTTGCCGACCAGAATCATCATCCTGCCTTCGACCGCATTGGAACGGTCACTGGAATCAAGCAAGCCGATCCTGACGCTGCACTTGCCAGAATTGACTTCCATCACGAAACAACTGGCCGACTCGGTGAACTTGAACTTCAGCCAGTCGCCGCCCGTGTTTGGGCGGCCTTCCTTGACCTTTCCGTCCAATAGTTTGAATACCACACCTTCGCCGTGCGCTGTCTTGACCTTGTTCCACAGGCTGCGCTTCTCCTCTGTGGTGACCGCAACCGGCACTGCCTTGATTTGCCTGCATCCTGCGAGCACTTCTCCGGCAAGCAGCATGCGTGACAGCCAGGGCAACGAATGGATGTGTTCACCTCTGTAAACGTGCAGGTCGAAGATATGCAGGATTTCGCCGATTATTTCGCCATCTACGCGGATTGTTCCGCTGACCGCTTCGATGGGTTGAAGTTCATCGGCGATGGCTTGCGGCAACGGTACGGATAGACCCTTGCGGTTCATGCCTGTCGCGCTACCGGCATCTGCGTGAGCGGCGCGCCGCTCACCGTCCATCTTCTCCTGCGCTGCCCAAGCATCATCCTCGATCAGGCGCATGGCATCCTCTTCGGTGATGGGGTTGAGCAATTGCGGGGTGAAGTCGGTTTTGAGGCCGGCATTATCCGTGCCCTGGTAAGCGGCATCGGACACGTCGGGCGTGTAGCCTTTTGAAGTCTTTTCTTTTACGAGTTTGCCGTAAATCTTTTTGGCCTGCGCGAAATCGACCGGAGCGGATGTCTTGGTGCCGGCAGTCAGTGCGGCGCCGCGGCGGCCGTAACGAAAATTGACGACGTTGCCGCCTGCGACCTCGACTATTTCGGCGTGATATTCCTTGTCGCTGCTGCCTTCGGAATAGTACAAACTGGTTCTTACGATTGCGTTCATGATTTTATCCTCTTTAAAATTCAGCCAACAAAAAGCCCACGCCGCCAGAGACGGAACGTGGGCTTGGGTTTTAAATACTGGTTTAGACGATTATGTGGGCGATGCCAGATACTCCACTTTGATAAACTTCGACCACTGCTCACCGGAAGGCAGGACTCTGGCAATTTCCAGTACCTTGGATTCGTCCGGGTAATAGTCGATAAAACCGCCGATCAGGATCGCGTTCTGGAGGTACATCAAATCCGCCAGCGTTCGTGATCCATGCTCTACAGCAATGCCGGTCAAGGTTTCAACTGAATCCAGCAGCTCCTGAAAAAACATGGCGGCGGCATGCTTGCCGGATACCTCATCCAGGCGTTCGACGGCAAAGAACCGGATAACCGATTTTTCACCTTCGCTGTTTTTGGTGACAAATTTGCCGTCGCTGTCGAACACGCCTTGAGCGATTCCGCCTTCGGTCAGAATATCCGTGTAGTCATACTCGCCATCTGTCCAGGTGAAGCGAACCATCTGGTTGTCCGGATCGCCGGTTAGTTTCTCTGCCTCTATGCCGGTCAGCATTGCACCGTTATCAACAGTGACTGCGCTGGCCACATTGAGTAGGTCAAGAAATTTGTTGATAGTGTTGCTCATGCTTGTATCTCTCCCCTCTGTGCGTTAAGTTTGAATGAAAATAGCAGGCGTTAACATGCTGATCGAGAACAGAGCTTTCCCATTCTCCTTTATGTAATATATGGGTGAAAAAAAGTGGAGTAGACATTTTTGCGGCATAGAAAGCAGGGAATTTACCTGCTCATTAGGTCTGTTGTGTGAAGGTTTAGGTCGCCTCAAGGCATTGAGATTGAGTAGCTACACTAGGCAGCGTCATGCAAGGTTTTGAAGAACAGGCTGGCAAAGTGCTAAACTCAATGCCGCTGCAAGGGGCAGCAACAAAATTACAGGGAGAAACGCATATGAACCGTCAAGAATTGATTGATGCACTGGCCACAAAAACAGGCAGCACAAAAGCCGACGCAGGGCGCAACATCGCCGCACTGATTGAAATCGTTACCGCTACGCTGAAGAAGGGCGATAACATCGCTCTGGTGGGCTTCGGCACATTTGAAGTACGCAAGCGTGCAGCACGTAATGGCCGTAATCCATCTACTGGAGCAGCTATCAAAATTAAGGCATCCAAGGCTCCGGCATTCAAGGCTGGTGCTACGCTTAAGGCGGCTGTGAACGGCGGCAAGAAGTAACGTTCCAATAGCAGTCATCAGGGTGTCTTGGTGGTTGCATAATCTACTATGCCTACGAATCAAATCCTGCAATACCTGAAAAAGCATGGTGAGCGGCTCGATACAGAGATTGCTGAGGCTACAGGTATAAAACTTGCCGCTGTCCGCATTCAATTGTCCGAACTGGCAGCCAAGGGGGAAGTTATGACGTGTCAGTCGATTCTGTTTGTGAAAGGCAAGAAAATTGAGAGGCTGGTCTGCCGAATAGCTGGCTACATTCCCTCAGTATCACCAGGCAGGAAATCTAAGGCACAGGTAAATGTAAACAGAGGCTAAGTAAATATTAGACAGAAAAGGGCACAATGAATATAATGCGCGCCGCTGCACCGCACTGGACGTTATTGCATCAAAAGCGGGTGGCAAAGTAGCAAGTAAGTATTGGGGGCAATTCTTGGGGCAACTCAAAAATTGAAAATGCCAAAATCAAGTAGTTATGCGGCTTACGCGTTGTTGTTTGATTGAGCTTACCCCACCAAAAGAGCTTCAAAAATCAAAGTCCCCATCGTCTAGAGGCCTAGGACATCGCCCTTTCACGGCGGTAACACGAGTTCGAATCTCGTTGGGGACGCCAAACAAAGAAAAGCCCGTATATCTACGGGCTTTTTTTCTTGCATGCATTTTTGCGCCAGACACCGCCACGAGGCATTTCAGCCTAGACTTTGCCGCGCAAAATATGCAGAATCATACCGTTTCCAATAATTCGGCTTAAGCGATTAAACCAGATGGACAAAATCGGCAAATATGAAGTTGTGCGCGAACTCGGCGCCGGTGCGACCAGCACCGTGTATCTCGCCAACGATCCGTTCAGCAAGCAGCCGGTCGCCATCAAGCTGATTAACCTGAAAGCCTTGCAAGACTCCCATCAAACCAAGATATTCCGCAAGCTGTTGATGACCGAGGCATCCCTGGCAGGGAAGCTGTCGCATCCGCATATTGTAAAAATTCTGGATGCGGTGATGGAGGAAAGCATCAACTACATCGTGATGGAATACGTCGAGGGCAGCACACTCGAGAAATATGCCGAGGTAGAAAACCTGTTGCCGATCAGCACGATTGCGGAAATTACCTACAAGTGCTGCAAGGCTCTCGAATACGCGCAGAATCAGGGGGTAATCCACCGCGATATCAAGCCGGCCAATATCCTGCTGCAAGGCGAGACCGACATCAAGATTGCCGATTTCGGCGCAGCCGTAATACAGACTGACCGCTCCGCCACTCAAATAGTCGGGATAGGGTCACCTGCTTACATGTCGCCGGAACAGATTGAGGAATTGGAGCTGAACCATCAGACCGACATCTACTCGCTCGGCGTAGTCATGTACAAACTGCTTACCGGCAAGCTGCCGTTCGATACCGACAGCCATGTAAGCACCGTTTACCATATCCTCAACGTAGAGCCACCGCCACCCAGCTCGCTGCGCCGTGATGTCCCGCCGGAGATGGATGCGATTGTGCTGCGCGCAATGGCAAAAAAGACCTCCAAACGCTACCAGACATGGTATGAGTTTTCACGCGATCTGGTCGGATTTTTCAAGCAAGCCGTTCCCGAACAGACGGAGATTTTTGATACCGAGAAATTTGACACGCTACGCGGCCTGGCATTCTTCAAAAACTTCAGCGACGTGGAGCTTTGGGATGTGCTGCGCATCAGCAAATGGAGGAAAGCATCCGACTCCGAACAAATTTTGCGTGAAGGTGAAAGCGGGCGCTCATTCTATGTGCTGGCCGAGGGCACGGTGCGCGTGGTCAAACAGGGAAAATGGCTGTGCCTGCTGCATCGCGGGGATTGCTTCGGCGAAATGGCACACCTTGCCGACCAGGATTTCAGGCGCAGCGCCGATGTGATCGCCAAGCATGATGTGCTGTTGATAGAAATCAGCCCCAATGCGCTGGCAAGCGCCACGACCGGATGCCGTTACCAGTTTGTCGATGCGTTCCTGCATATACTGGTGAAACGTTTGACGGCGGCAAATACCCGCATCTCGTTCCTGGAAGCGGAATAAAATGCATAACGGTTGCTGTGCCTCAAGCCAGATGCCTTGATTAACGCACCCACCAAGCTTGCAACAGCAAGCTTGTCCTGCTGTAAAATCAAAAAATGAACAAAGTATTCATGCGTGAAATGGATTCAGCAGGCGAGCCGCCCAGCGACGATGATGAACTGGAACCATCGGTTCAGTTGCCGACAGGCGTCAAGAATTACATCACTCCCGGCGGGTATCGCAAGCTGAAAGACGAACTGGAACAACTCTGGAAGGTAGAACGCCCCGAGTTGGTGAAGACTATTACCTGGGCGGCATCCAACGGCGACCGCTCCGAAAATGGCGACTACATCTATGGCAAGAAGCGCCTGCGCGAAATTGACCGGCGCGTGCGCTTCTTGCGCAAGCGCCTGGAGCAGGCCGAGGTGGTTGATCCGGCACAGCGCGGGGGATGCGATCAAGTGTTCTTCGGCGCAACCGTGACGGTTTGCGACGAAAACGGCTGTGAAAACACTTACAGCATTGTCGGCGTGGATGAAGCTGACGTGGGGTGCGGCCTGATCAGCTGGGTCTCGCCGCTGGCGCGAACGCTGCTCAAGTTGCGTGAAGGCGAGATAGCGACTTTGCGCACGCCGGTCGGCATCCAGGAACTGGAAATTCTGTCCGTGGCATATCGCAAACTGGGCTGACGCAACCTATACTCCTCTTGATACAATAACGCCATCAAGCCAAACACAACAACGAACCCGAGGAGCACACCATGAAAAAGATCGAAGCGATTATCAAGCCGTTCAAGCTGGATGAAGTGCGTGAAGCACTCTCCGAATTGGGCGTAAGCGGCCTGACGGTCACCGAAGTAAAGGGTTTCGGGCGGCAAAAAGGGCACACCGAGCTGTATCGCGGTGCGGAATATGTGGTGGATTTCCTGCCCAAAATCAAAGTGGAAGTAGTCGTATCCGGCGAACTATTGGACACGGCAGTCGAAGCGATTATCAAAGCCGCGCACACCGGCAAGATCGGCGACGGCAAGATTTTTGTCTCGACGGTGGAGCAAGTCATCCGCATTCGCACCGGCGAAACCAACGAAACCGCGCTGTAGCCCCGTTAATCAAATAGACCGAGGAAGCAATTTACCGGCCTGCCCGGCATGCGTATAATGCGCTCTTTGCCGGAGGTTGTTCCATGCGCATCATTCAAAAAGCACTAACCTTTGACGACGTCCTGCTCGTTCCTGCCTATTCCAACGTGTTGCCGCGCGATGTCAGCCTGCGCACCCAGCTCACCCGCAACATCAGCCTGAATATTCCGTTGCTGTCTTCCGCGATGGACACCGTCACGGAATCGCGCCTGGCGATTGCTTTGGCGCAAGAAGGCGGCATCGGTATTGTGCATAAAAACATGTCCGGGCCCGCGCAGGCCGCCAAAGTCGCCAAGGTCAAACGTTTTGAAAGCGGCGTGGTCAAGGAACCCATCACCATTACGCCGGACATGACCGTGCGCAACGTGCTCGGCTTGACGCGCCAGCACAAGATTTCCGGTTTGCCGGTGGTGCAAGGCAAGCTGCTGGTGGGCATTGTGACCAACCGCGACCTGCGCTTCGAAAACAACCTAGATCAGCCGATCCAGAACATCATGACGCCGCGCGAACGGCTGATTACCGTCAAGGAAAATGCCAGCCTGGAAGAGGCGCGCAACCTGATGCACCGGCATCGCATCGAGCGCGTGCTGGTGGTCAATGACGCATTCGAGCTGCGCGGGTTAATGACGGTAAAAGACATACTGAAATCCAGCGAGCACCCGTCGGCCAACAAAGACAGTTTTGGCCGCCTGCGTGTCGGCGCGGCGGTCGGCGTGGGTGAAGGCACGGAAGAACGCATTGCATTGCTGGCCGAGGCAGGCGTAGACGTGATCGTGGTAGACACTGCGCACGGCCATTCACAGGGCGTGCTGAGCCGCGTCAAATGGGTAAAAAACAATTTCCCCCAGGTTGACGTGATCGGCGGAAATATCGCGACCGGTTCGGCGGCGCAGGCTTTGCTGGATCATGGTGCGGACGGCGTAAAAGTCGGCATCGGCCCCGGTTCGATTTGCACCACGCGCATCGTCGCAGGGGTCGGCGTGCCGCAGATCGCCGCGATTCAAGGGGTGGCGAAAGCCTTGCAGGGAACCGGTGTACCGTTGATCGCCGACGGCGGCATCCGCTACTCCGGTGACATCGCCAAAGCCATTGCGGCAGGCGCGCATACCGTGATGCTGGGCGGATTATTTGCCGGGACAGAAGAAGCGCCCGGCGAGATCGAGCTTTATCAGGGGCGCTCCTACAAATCCTATCGCGGCATGGGCAGCTTGAGCGCGATGCAGCAAGGCTCCAGCGACCGCTATTTCCAGGAAGGCGAAGCCAATCAGGACAAGCTGGTACCGGAAGGCGTGGAAGGGCGCGTGCCCTACAAGGGCAGCGTGCTGGCGGTGATACATCAGCTGATGGGCGGTTTGCGCTCCAGCATGGGCTACCTCGGCTGCGCCGACATCGCCACCATGCACACCAAGGCCGAGTTCGTCGAAATCACCTCCGCCGGTATCCGTGAGTCGCATGTGCATGATGTGCAGATCACCAAGGAAGCACCGAATTATCATGTTGATTAAAGGCTGGGGATTTGGGGCTGGAGACTAGAGAGCAGTATGGAAATTCAGAGTTTTCGCGACCTTAAAGTCTGGCAGGCAGGAATGCAATTAGCGACGGCTATTTATACTCTGACTCCTGATTTCCCGAAATTTGAAGCATTTGGACTAAGCAGCCAAATGCAGCGTGCCGCAGTTTCAATCCCATCTAATATCGCGGAAGGACACGCACGAGATTCGACAAAGGAGTTCTTACGTTTCATATCAATAGCCATGGGTTCATTGGCAGAAATAGAAACACAAATCATTCTTGCCCACCAACTGAATTACTTTGCGGAAAGTGAACTAATTAAGCTACTGGAAAAAACGGGAGGAATTGGTCGCATGTTGCGCGGCCTGCAACATTCACTTAAAGCAAAGCTCCCTAACCCCTAATCTCCAGCCCCTATCCTCTTGCTCCCATGCATAAAAAAATCCTCATCCTCGACTTCGGTTCCCAGTACACCCAACTCATCGCGCGCCGCGTGCGAGAGACTCACGTTTATTGCGAGTTGCATCCTTACGATGTGGGTGATGAATTTATTCGCAAATTTAACCCGAGCGGCATCATCCTCTCCGGCGGGCCGAATTCGGTGACCGAAGGCGACACGCCGCGCGCGCCGCTGGCCGTATTCGAACTCGGTGTACCAGTGCTGGGTATCTGCTACGGCATGCAAACCATGGCGGCGCAACTGGGCGGTGCGGTGGAAAACGGGCTGGTGCGCGAATTCGGCTATGCGGAAATCCGCGCACAGGGGCATTCCGCGCTGCTGCGCGACATACAAGATCGCGCCAATACGCAAGGCCACGGCCTGATCGACGTGTGGATGAGCCACGGCGACAAGGTAACCGCGCTGCCGCCGGGTTTCTCGGTGATCGCCAGCAATCCCACCACACCGATCGCCGGCATGGCGGACGAAACGCGGCGTTTTTACGCGCTGCAATTCCATCCCGAGGTGACCCATACCCATCAGGGCAAGGCGATGCTCGGTCGCTTCGTGCATGACATCTGCGGCTGCGCGCAAGACTGGAATATGCCTGACTACATCGGCGAAGCGGTAGAGAAAATCCGCGCCCAAGTCGGCAGCGACGAGGTGATTCTGGGGCTATCCGGCGGAGTGGATTCTTCGGTCGCGGCGGCGTTGATCCATCGCGCCATCGGCGATCAACTGACCTGCGTGTTCGTGGACAACGGCCTGCTGCGCCTGAACGAAGCAGAGCAGGTGATGAAAACCTTTGGCAATCACCTGCATATGAAGGTTATCCATGTGGATGCCAGCAAGGAATTTTTGCAGCATCTGACCGGCGTCACCGACCCGGAGCAGAAGCGCAAAATCATCGGGCGCGAATTCGTCGAGGTGTTCCAGCGCGAAGCCAAGAAACTCCCGCAAGCCAAATGGCTGGCACAGGGTACCATCTACCCGGATGTGATCGAGTCCGCCGGCGCGAAGACCAAAAAAGCCCACACCATCAAATCGCATCACAATGTCGGCGGACTGCCGGAAAGCCTGCACCTCAAGCTGCTGGAGCCGCTGCGCGAGCTGTTCAAGGACGAGGTGCGCGAACTCGGCGTCGCATTGGGCCTGCCGCACGATATGGTGTACCGCCATCCGTTTCCCGGCCCCGGCCTGGGGGTGCGCATCCTCGGCGAAGTGAAGCGCGAATACGCCGACCTGCTGCGCCGTGCGGATGCCATCTTCATCGAAGAGTTGCACGCCACCAAGGATGAAAATGGCCAGTCCTGGTACGCCAAAACCTCGCAAGCATTCACCGTGTTCCTGCCGGTCAAAAGCGTCGGCGTGATGGGCGACGGGCGCACCTACGAATGGGTAGTGGCATTGCGTGCGGTGCAGACGCAGGACTTCATGACCGCGCACTGGGCGCACCTGCCTTATGAACTACTGGGCAAGGTCTCCAACCGCATCATCAACGAAGTGCGCGGCATCAACCGTGTGGTGTATGACATCTCCGGCAAGCCGCCCGCCACGATCGAGTGGGAATGATTTGCCGATTCCGGCACAACTCGCCAACAGGCAATAAAAAAGGGACGCCAGCAGCGTCCCTTTTTTTCCGTTAAAACCAATTACTCGATTTTTGCCTTGGCGCGCAAATCGTCAATCGCCTTTTTAATCGATTGTTGTTGCAAGCGTTGTTGTAATTGCGGCTTGAGTTCATCCAGCGCCGGCACTTTCAGGTCGCGTATATCATCCACCATAATGACATGCCAACCGAATTGGGTTTGCACCGGATCTTTGGTTCTTTCGCCTTTTTTCAGATTAAGCACTGCGTTGGCGAACGGCGGAACAAAGTTGCTTGGTACCGCCCAGCCCAATGAGCCGCCTTGCGTTGCAGAACCGGCATCTTTGGATTTCTCGGCCAGCTTCTCGAATTTATTACCCTTCTTGGCTAGCAGTGCGATGATGGATTTGGCCTCTGCTTCGGTATCGACCAGAATGTGGCGGACGTTGTATTCCTTGTCGCCCAGCTTGGCTTTCAGTTTGTCATATTCCTGCTTGAGCTGGTCTTCGCTGATCGGGTGATTTTTTGCGTAGTCCTGCACGAATGCGCCGACCAGCACCGATTGCTTGGCAAGTTCGGTTTGTTGCACCACCTCGTCGTTCTTGTTCAGGCCAAGCTTGGTTGCCTCTTGCACCATCACTTCAAGGTTGATCATGTCATCGCGGATCGCCTTGCGCAATTCCGGGCTGTCGGCCTGGCCTTGCGCAACGGCGGCCTTGACACGCATATCCACGCGGGCTTGCGGGATTGAAATGCCGTTCACCATAGCGGCAGATTTATCTTCGGCAACGGCGGGGTTAACCGCCAGCGCACCCAGAATTGCCAGCACTGCAAATTTGTTAGTTTTCACCATTACCAGTCCTCTTCAAAAAAATAAAAAACCTGAAACAAAATTTCATTCGGTGCATTCGCCTGTATGCTGAACACGCATATTTTACGTCCCACCATTTCCAACGGCTGGAAGTATACCATCCGATGTTAAAAAAGCACTTTGTAAAATCTGATATCCCTCCGGTTATTCGTCTTCCAGCAGATATGTTTCAAGCAGGGTTTTGTGCCGCCATCGTTAAGGCTCAATTTGCAAAAAACCCAAACCCGCGGTTGCGGGTTTGAGTGTTTTAATGCGGGGTGAGAACAGTTTAACGATGAAATGCCGCCACCCCACCCACGGTTGTTGCCCCCGTTTGCAGGCCATACAACACGGCAGCACCTATCCCTCCGGCACCGGTGAACACGCCATTTACTTTTGCACTATGGGTACCGGCAGCACCACAACCGGCTCCCGCGCAAGTCACGCTGGACGTTATGCCGGCCTGCACAATCATTTTTGAGTCCCCGCCAAAAAATCCATTCGTAATAGGTAAGCCGGTTGCATTTGCGGTAATCGTCGCAGTCGGCATCGCCACTGTGACGCCGGTATTGACAGTCATAGCGGTAAAATTCGCCGACAAGGTCGCGCCTTGCAAGACACCGGTTGTGCCGGCCTGATCGGTCGGCGTCGTCCCCCCGGCAAACACATAGTTGAACGTGCCGCTCACCGGCAAATCGACCGGGCCTGTCATGTTGGGGCCCGCAATCCAATGCACACCCGATGCCGGGGTCGCCTGAGTGAAGGGTGTCGCGCCAACTACAGTACGATCTTGGGTGCTCAAGGTTCCGCCCGCCCAGCGCCCCCAACTGATGCCGCTGATCGGATCGGTGCCGCGTTCCATCGCAGTAGCGCCAGTGATCGACAGGGTATTGGGCCAACCATTGGTGTTGGCATCAAACTGGGTCAGATTGGCAGCCGCGTCAAAAATGGCCCGGGTGGAATTGTTATAGCCACCGATGGCGCCACCGCTGTTCCCTTGAAACAGACCGGTCGGGATAATTCCTCCCGCAAGCCGGTAGGCAGTCGCCGTGTTGATAGGGGTACCGGGCGACAAGCCGAATGCCGCCACCCCCTGAACGGTGTCGACTACCGGGGCTAAGGTCGACAGCTGATAACTCAAAATTGCGCCGGTCAGGCCCTGCCCGGTTAACTGCCCGGAAATGTAACCGCTTGTAACGACTGTCGCAGTATTGTTTACCACCACATTCACCGAGCCATTGCCGATGCAGCCAACACAGTTCACATTAAACCAGAACGCCGAATTCACCGAATTATTGCCATATGAACCGGTCAGCGGCGCTTCACCGCCTGCCGGGGTACTGACCACATAAGTGTTGCCCGCCACTGTAGCCGAAAGAGCCACCGCCACGGTCTGTTGCGTGAAATTGACCGTCAGGCTGGCGGAATTCAGCGTGCCGGCTGCGCCAGCGATGCCCGTTGGCGCGCTCCCTCCGCTCATACTGTAGGTTGCGCTACCCAGCAACACTTCCGGCAAATAGGCCGGGCCCGCTACCGGGCCGGTAATCCAGTGCTGCGGCCCGGTTGTGCCCGAACCGGACCAGGTAACTGTTCCACTCGACCATGTACCCAGATAGATTCCCGTCAAGGCTCCTGTCAAGGCTTGTGCGGCAGGTGCGCCGGTGCATCCGCCTGCCGCACAAGCCACACTGAAACTCTGGTTTGGACTGGTATATCCGGTCAGCACATTCCCCGTGTTGACCACTGTTGTAGCACTGCCCGGCCAGCCTAGTTGATCGTAAACAGCGAAGCCAAGGCCAGCTACAGGCGTCGTATTAACCACTGCCGGCCCGGCTCCCCGCGTAAACGCAACGGCTCCATCGATACCGCCGCTGCTCATGCCATCCCACAAGCTGTATTGCGCAATAGCGCCCACATAATTCTGCCCGGTGAACCCGCCTTGCACATTGCCCCAGCAAATAGCGCAGGCAGCCGCATTTTGGGTGATCGCCATCGTGCCGACAAAACTGCCATTCCCCCCAGTAATCGGCATACCGGTAGCGGTGGCGCCCCACGCTATCCCCGCGTAAGTCAACCCCAAGGCAATATCCACCGTGTTCGCCGCAAAGTTGGCGGTAAGCGTGGCGCTGTTCAATGTCCCGGCAAGCCCGGCGCTGAAATTGGTCGGTGCCGTTGCGCTATCCATAACATAACTATATGCCGCTCCGGCGATAGGCGTGGATGGATCACGATAGCCCATCGGACCATATATCCACGGGCTTCCGGCCATGCCAGTCCCGCCGGGTCCAAAGGGATAAAAGTCAGTAAAAGTCGGATTGGTCACATTAGACCAACTGCCAAACTGTATCCCGCCTGCCGCCGTGCCATTCACCGCGCCCGTCGCACCGTTCATTGTTATATTCGTCGAATAGGCGGAGTTCAAACCGTAACGATCGGTAAAGGACGGAGGGTTGGCAAGGGGGGCCACATCGGCAGGCACAGAAAGCGCCTGCCCCCACCACCAGGCGCCCAACTCCCATGCAATGCGGTTATCCGCCGGAACAGCGGTTACAATGGCCGTTGTCACAACGGGCGCTGTTACGACAGTAGTCACTTGCCCGGCCGTTGTGGCAGTCTGGACGACCGGATTAAACACCGTTCCGGTTGTTGTGGTAATGATTGGCGGCGGCACATATACCGGCAGCGGCGCAACGATTGGCGTGGCAATAACTGCAGGGGCTGCTACTACTGGCGCAACCGGCTGTATAAGTGCGGTGTTAGGCGCAATGGTATCGACTGCCGCTGTCGTACGAATGGGAGCTGGGGCTGGAGCCGGAACTGCAGCTACGTCTGGAGCGGGTGCTGCACCTCCTGCCGCTGCGTCTTGGCTACCATTAGTTGCGGTGCCTTGTCCTGAGCTTGCCGGAGCAGCCTGTTCGGATTTAGCCTGTTTGGTTTCTGTCGCAGCACCTTCCTGCTTGGCCGCCTGAGTGCCTTCTTTTGCTTTAGCATCGCCATTGCCCTTGTCGGCCTGCTTGCCATCCTTCTTTTCCTCTTTGTCGCCCTTGGCAGATTTTTCACCTTGCTTCGATTCGGCCTGCTCTTTCTTATCTTCCTTCTTTTCTTCTTTTTTATCAGCCTTCGCCGCCAAAGGGGCCGCCGCCACGGTAAATATGTTGGTATTCAGAGGTTGCAATTTCGGAGCTTGATCCATGCCACCCGCAAAACCCATCTGGTTAGGCATCACGTTGATGGTTCCCCGGTTTGTGGTCAGCGTAGTTTCACCGACGTTTACCTTGCTGTAAGCGCCGGTGGGCGCAATTTGCGCCAAAGAGCTACTGGGGACGATCAACATCGTTTCATGGTCGGTGCCGCGAATACCAATCGTAGCCGCCGGTGTCGTGATTTTGTAGTTCTGCTTATTGATCTGCCCAATCAAGCCGGTAACGGCGCGGAAGCCGCCTTTAAACAAGGAGAAGAAACTCTTTTCGCTGCCGTCCTGCTTGCCGGCAAAGACGAACTGGTCAAATTTCAATTTGGTGTCGGCGCGCACCGCGACGAACCCGCCATCCTGCATCTTGATTTGCGCGGAAGCCGACGGTGCGGATGTCAGGGTATCGCCTTCACTGATCACCTCGCCTTTTTGCGCCTGGTGTGTCTGCCCGGCAGGGTTGGTAATCTGCACATCTCCGCTGACGAATTGAACATGCCCCGCTACTGCCGCACAAGCCGATTGATGCACACCCGACAGGCAGGCAATCAGGATAACCAAACGAGCAAACAGTTTTTTAACGTTGTTCATGATGGCACCTCACATGAAAAAATTATCTGAAATCACGGCGAATAGTCAACGATGCATCCGTGCGGTCCGAGCTGTATATGGCCAGATTCGAATTCTTCTTGGATACGGCGATTTGCGGCTTGAGCGTCCACAGTTTATCGAGATGCCAATTTACGCCAAGAGACAGGTCCGTCGTGGTTTCACTGCGCCTTGCCATAATCAAATTGTTCAGGTTGCCATAAACCGCATTTTGCCAGCCTACGCCGACAACCCCTTCCAATTGATCGGTAATTCCAATTTGCCCGCCGACACGAAAACCTTCAAAGCGTTTTTTTCCATCGACACGGCCACCATTGGGCAGTCCGGCGGATATGACAGGCGCGACATCAAGCTCTTTTCCAAAATAAATGCTGCCAAACAAAGCGCTTTTGCTATCCGCAAATATATGCACCCATCCCCCGCCAATGATTGTTTGATCGGTATTGCCCTCGATACGCGCATCTGTCGTAAGCGATGTAGGAGTAACACCGGAAGCCCGATTCTTTCCAAACAGCGCAAAAGCACTCGCCTGATCGCTGGCGCCAAAGGCGTGCTGCCATTCCGCATTCATACCCAACGAATCGCGGCGCATGGAGTTTGCCGTATAGGATTGCCCACCGGTCAATGACAGCTTGTAAATGTTTTGCTCTAAGCCGTACATCAGGCCGATGCGGCCGTCCATGCTGGATGAGTCATAGGCAGTCTGGGCCATATTGCCGTGCTGGCGCAAATCGGCTCCCACGTATACGCCCCAATTTGCATTCAAACTGCGGCTGATTTCGCCCCCCGCATTAACCCCTTCATAAGCGCCGGTAAGCTTGGCGGCCGGCGGCAATTGATTTCCCGGAAACAAACCGCTCCACGGGGAATTCAGGGCAAATGTAAACGTTTGCGTGCTGCTATTTGCAATATTGCTGTCGTGCCCCACCACACCTTCGACATACCCGGTAATCCGCGTTTGCTTGGCTTGTTCGTACGCAACAATCGCATCCAGATATTTCTGGATAACCACGCGCGCCGCTTCCGGCGGGTTTTGTTTCATCACTGCATTGAATTCGGTTTCGGCGCGCTGCAAGTCGCCGAGCTGGTAATAAGCGCGCGCCATATCCATACGCGCACCGGCGAAATTCGGGTCAACCGCCAGCACCCGCTCGAAGGCGAGCGTTGCCTTGTCCGCCTTGCCGCTGTCCAGCGCGGCGATCCCGAACAGATAGTCGAAACGCACTTCACCGGAATATTCAAATTCCAGCGGTTCCAGCAGGCTATATGCTTCGGCAGGCTTGCCGTTCTTGATTAATTCGTCGGCATCGCGCAACAGTTTTTCGTGCGCTGCATTCCCGATTTGCTTCTTGGGTTTGGCTTCCGGACTCGGCGCAGTTTTTTGCGTGCCCTGCTCAGGTTTAGCCTCGGCAAGGTGCAATATGCCACTCCCCCCGCCCGCCTTCACAGCGTTACCCTGCAAAGCGATCGTCAGGCTGCTGCCTTCGATTTTGGTGTTGTAGGGAAACATTTGGTCAAGGTTGATCACCAAACGCGTGCGCCCGCCCGCCTGGACAATGTTGGCACTACGCAAACCCCCTTTGGCAAAATCCTGAACGGATTTGCCCACTCCGTTTACAGTGTCGGGAAAATCGAGCACGATGCGCGGCGGAGTATCGGTAGTAAACCCGGCCGGCAGACTGTCCAGCGGCTGGGCCAATTCAACCTTGATGACCGTAGCCCCGTCAGCGATGTCGCCGATGTTCAGCGCGGTAATGCTGTTCTGCGCGTATACGCCGCTTGCGGCCAACATCGACCCGAAAAATATCCAACATGCAGGACGTGCAAATTTCATATTTTCTACCCTCTGCTTTACATTTGCTTACAATTTAGTTGGTAGTATCGACCTATATACAGCACGGGTCAATAGGCCAAGAATTCAGGCTATATAAGCCCTTTTTCCGCAAACGACAGCACCTGCCCGGCCGCCACCACAAAATGGTCCAGCACGCGCACGTCCACCAGCCCCAACGCCTGTTTCAGCGCGGCGGTGAGATGCTGGTCGGACTGGCTCGGCTCGGCCACGCCGGAGGGGTGGTTGTGCGCGAGGATCACGGCGGCGGCATTATGCGCCAGCGCGCGCTTGACCACTTCGCGCGGATACACGCTGGTCTGGCCGAGCGTGCCGTGGAACAGCTCTTCCGACGCGATCACGCGATGCTGCGTGTCGAGAAACAGCACCAGGAAAACTTCCTGCTGCCGCCCGCCGAGCAATAGCTGCAAATAGTCGCGCACCGCGCCCGGCGAGTTGAGCGCATCGCCGCGCTGCATCTCCTCTTTCAACGCGCGCTGCGACATTTCCAGCACCGCTTGCAGTTGCACGAATTTCGCCTGCCCCATGCCGTGCATGCCGCAGAAATCCTTCTCGCTGGCGGAGAACAGTTTGGTGAGGTTGCCGAAGCGCGTGAGCAGGCCGCGCGCCAAGTCCACCGCGCTCTGCCCGGTCACGCCGGTGCGCAGAAAGATCGCCAGCAATTCGGCATCGGAGAGTGAGGCCGCGCCTTTCTGCAACAACTTCTCGCGCGGCCGCTCGAACTCGGGCCAGTCGGTAATCGCCATACCACCTCCGTATTAACCGTTACGCCCCTGTAGCGCAGGCAATTTACCCACCGTTTATTGTCCACAACAGATGAAACCTGCACACCCGTTTGCTAATATGAGCCTGCCCCCTTTTAATTCCGTTGAGCCACTACCTTTCATAACTGTGCGAATCAATCTGCCCCAATGTTCATATCAATTTCACAATGGATACCCTTCGTCGGAATTTCCACAAGCTTTTTGGTCGCAAAATCTACTCGCCATGCCTTGGCAACTGGATCAAGAAACCTGCCGATGTAACGCCCATCTTTTGAGTGTTTATCAACCGTCTTGCCAATCACGAAAATGTATTCCTGAGGGTGATCTTTCACATAACAATCATCTGTCATCGGCTTGCCACCAAGCTCCATACCTTTAGAAATTTCAATGGCATCAAGCACCAACCCCAATTCTTCATTCTGATTATTCTCGACCAAAAAGAAATAAAATCGGTCTGATTTATCAGTTTTTCCGGTACCTACAAGTATTTTTGTGGCATCTGGCTCCAAGTATGCGAAATCGCCCTTCGGAGCTACTACAAAGCCGGAATGAGCTTTAATTTTTGTCCCAATGTATTTTTCAGCCTCATTAACATTTGCTGTTTTGGTATCACGTGTAAGCACCACTGGTCGATCAGCCATGCTCATCCCGCTACGAATCAGCAGCAACACCCCAAGAACTAAAGAAGCTAAAGTCGCCAACTTCAATATAATTCTCATGCTACCCTCCTTTCGCCAAACCACTCACCATCATTCGCCGTACCCCTCTGCCCGGTCACGGCCTGTATCTGATAGTTGAACTGCGCCACGATAAAATCGGTGATCGCCATAACCGCCTCACTTTCTTGTATGCATGTAGCGTGCGCTGTGCGCACGATAATACAACTCTAAGCCGCGCGCACAGCGCACGCTACCGGTAGAACGACACTTTTGATTCCTCCTGCGCATCCTCCCATCCTATCCATGCAGTTTCTTGATAAGATGCGCGGCATTATGAGCCAAGAACCCACCGAGCGCATCGTGCCAGTGAATCGCATAATCCTGGGCATCACCGGCGGCATCGCGGCCTACAAGGCGGCGGAATTGCTGCGCCTGCTGATGAAGCAGGGCGTGGAAGTGCAGGTCGCGATGACCGAAGCGGCGTGCCATTTCATCACGCCGACCACGATGCAGGGACTCTCGGGAAAACCGGTTTTTACCGACCAGTGGGATGCGAGCGTGCCGAACGGCATGGCGCACATCAACCTGAGCCGCGCCGCCGATGCGATTGTGATCGCGCCGGCGAGCGCCGATTTCATCGCCAAGCTGGCGCACGGCCTGGCGAACGATCTGCTGTCCACCTTGTGTCTGGCGCGCAATTGCCCGCTGATCATCGCTCCGGCGATGAACCGCGAGATGTGGCAGAACGCCGCGACGCAACGCAATATCGCGCAACTGCTGGCCGACGGCGTGCGGGTGCTCGGCCCGGATTGCGGCGTGCAAGCGTGCGGAGAAGAAGGCATGGGGCGGATGCTGGAGGCGGAGGATTTGGCGCGGGATGTGTTGGCGGCGCTACGCAACGCGCCCCGCTCCCCTACCCCTCTCCCCGCAAGCGGGGCGAGGGAATTAAATAATGTGAAGATTCTCATCACCGCTGGGCCGACTTACGAGGCGATCGATGCGGTGCGCGGCATCACCAACCGCAGCTCGGGCAAGATGGGCTACGCCATCGCGCAGGCCGCGCTGGAACAGGGCGCGCAAGTGGTGCTGGTGTCCGGCCCGACCGCGCTCGCCAAGCCAGGCGGTGCGCAATGCGTGGAGGTGGAAAGCGCCGCGCAGATGTTCGATGCGGTGAAACAACGCGCCGGAGATTGCGACATTTTCATCGGTGTGGCGGCGGTGGCGGATTACCGCGTCGCGCAGCCGAGCGAACAGAAAATAAAGAAAAGTGCTGGCACGCTCACGCTGGAGCTGGTGCCCAACCCGGATATCCTGGCGTATGTCGCCAGCCTGCCGAACCCGCCATTCTGCGTGGGTTTCGCCGCCGAGAGCGAGAATCTCGCGCAGCACGCCGAACAAAAACGTTGCGTGAAGAATCTGCCGCTGGTGGTGGGCAACTTCGCACAACAGGCCATCGGCAGCGACGACAACGAGCTGGTTTTGTTCGACGACAGCGGTAGCCACGTTTTGCCGCGCGCCGGCAAGCTGGTGCAGGCAAGGCTATTGATGCAGCATATTGCGCAACTTTACAAAGGAGCAGGCAAATGAAACCTATCTCGGTGGATGTCAAAATTCTCGATCACCGTTTGCATGAAAACATGCCCGGCTATGCGACCTCGGGGTCGGCAGGCATCGATCTGCGCGCGTGCATCGACCACAATATGGTGATCCAGCCCAAGCAGTGCGAGCTGATCCCCAGCGGCATCTCGATACATTTGAGCAACCCCGGTTATGCCGCGATGATTTTGCCGCGTTCCGGCCTGGGCCATAAACACGGCATCGTACTCGGCAACCTGGTCGGCCTGATCGACTCGGATTATCAGGGGCAGATATTCGTCTCGCTGTGGAACCGCAGCCAGATCCCGTTCACGCTGATGCCGATGGAACGCATGGCGCAACTGGTGATCGTGCCGGTGATGCAGGCAAAGTTCAATATCGTGGAAGAATTTCCGTTGAGCGAACGCGGCAGCGGCGGGTTCGGCAGCACCGGCAAGCATTAAATCCGCAGGGGGCAAATTGCCCACCGTTCTCACAATCCGCGCAAGTCTTCTCGCAGTTGGGCAAAGCACCGCGCCCCCGACCTGCGCATTATTGTTGTGCCGGACGGCGTGGGATGCCGCTGGTTGTAATCGGGCGGGATCTCGCCGTAACCACTGAATAGCTGCAAATGCATAAAACCGCCGGTGCGCACACGGCTGGACATAAGCCAGGTCAATACTGCTTCTGGCTGGCAAACCAGCCTTCCTGACACGGATGATTTGATGTGTAGCGCGACTAGAGCATTGCTTGTCCAATGCCGCGATGGTTGCAATGAATGAATTTGCTTCGCTCGCCTCGCGCCTATTCACGCGGTAAGGCTGTGGGATATTACTGCACAGAAAACAACAGGAAAAATCTGGGCGGGAAGGGGTAAAAAGGCAGCATTGGCCTACTGATGCTCGAGTTGAGCAGGTCAGTATCACCAGTTCGCCTGGCGCTGGCGTTCGCCAAAGAAAAAGCCCTTCACTAGGAAGGGCTCAGACTGCCTGGCGGAGAGGGAGGGATTCGAACCCTCGATACAAGTTTAAGCTCGTATGCGCCCTTAGCAGGGGCGTGCCTTCGACCTCTCGGCCACCTCTCCGAAGGCGGCGCATAGTAATGTACTGGGTCTAAAAGGTCAAACGATTATATGCTTCAGGCATTCTCCTGATCGAGATCGAACGCCTTGTGCAGCACGCGCACGGCGAGTTCCAGATACTTTTCGTCGATGACCACGGAAATCTTGATTTCCGAAGTGGAGATCATCTGGATGTTGATGCCCTCCTCCGCCAGGGTGCGGAACATCTTGCTGGCGATACCCACGTGCGAGCGCATCCCGACACCTACCACCGAGACCTTGGCCGCCTTGCTATCGCCGATGACATCGCGCGCGCCAATATGTGGCTGCACCTTGTTTTTCAGGATGTCCATCGCCTTGGCAAACTCATTGCGGTGTACAGTAAAGGAGAAGTCTGTCATTCCATCCACACCGACATTCTGGATAATCATATCCACATCGATGTTGGCATCGCTGATTGAACCTAAAATTTGATAGGCAATGCCAGGCTTGTCGGGCACGCCCAGCACGGTAATTTTGGCTTCGTCGCGGTTGAACGCGATCCCAGAAATAATGGCTTGTTCCATTTTGTCGTTATCCTCAAAAGTAATCAGCGTGCCTTCACCATCTTCTTCAAAGCTGGACAGCACACGCAGCTTGACCTTGTATTTTCCGGCAAACTCCACCGAGCGGATTTGCAGCACCTTGGAGCCGAGGCTGGCCATCTCCAGCATTTCCTCGAAGGTGATGCTCTTCAGGCGGCGCGCTTCGGCCACCACGCGCGGGTCGGTGGTATAGACGCCGTCCACATCGGTGTATATCTGGCACTCATCGGCATGCAGCGCTGCGGCAATCGCCACGCCGGTGGTATCCGATCCGCCGCGCCCCAGCGTGGTGATGTTGCCCTGTTCGTCCACACCTTGAAAACCCGCCACCACCACCGCGCAGCCATTCGCCAGATCGGTGCGGATATTTTGCTCGTCGATGGAAACAATCCGCGCCTTGGTGAAGGCATTGTCGGTCAGAATCTTGACCTGCGTGCCGGTATAGCTCTTGGCCTTTATCCCCAGCTCCTTGAGCGCCATCGCCAACAGGCCGATGGTGACCTGTTCGCCGGTGGATATGATCACATCCAGCTCGCGCGGGTCGGGATGCTGCTGGATTTCCTTGGCGAGCGCGATCAGCCGGTTGGTCTCGCCGCTCATCGCGGAAACCACCACCACCACCTGATGCCCGAGAGCCTTGAATTTCGCGACGCGCCGCGCCACGTTCTTGATGCGGTCAGGACTGCCGACCGAGGTGCCACCGTACTTCTGTACTATCAATGCCACGATTGTCCACACTCAACTTTAAAAGTGGGCGCAATTCTAGCGCAACTGACCAAAAAAAACGAGGCTGCAATATGCCGCAATTTGCTAAACTCGGGCCATCCGAGATGCCTTAGCAAACTACCGCCATGCCAGAAATCGCCCCGCGCAGCATTCCCGCATCAGCCGTGCAGCACTTGCTCGACAGCGGCTATCCGTCGGCGCTGGCGAAAGTCTTTGCGGCGCGCGGCATCACCGACAGCAGACAACTGGACAATTCGCTTGCCGCGCTGTTGCCGTTCGACAACCTGAAAAACGTGCACCAAATGGCCGGTTTGCTGGCCGATGCGATTGCGGCGCAGAAAAAACTTCTGGTCATCGCCGACTATGATGCCGACGGCGCAACTGCCTGTGCGGTGGCGGTGCGCGGGCTGCGCGCCTTCGGCGCGCAAGTTGATTTCATCGTGCCGAACCGCTTCGAATACGGCTATGGGCTGACACCCGAGATCGTGCTGCTGGCTGCGGAACACAAGCCCGATATTTTGCTGACCGTGGACAACGGCATCGCCAGCGTCGAAGGTGTTGCCGAAGCCAATCGCTTGGGTATGCAGGTATTCATCACCGACCATCATCTGCCCGGCGATACGCTGCCGGATGCGGCCTGCATCGTCAATCCCAACCAGCCCGGCTGCAGGTTCCCCGACAAGCATCTGGCTGGCGTCGGCGTGATGTTTTATGTACTGCTGGCGTTGCGTGCGGAGCTGCGCACGCGCGGCGCATTCGCCGCGCAGCCCGAGCCGAATCTCGGCAACCTGCTCGATCTGGTCGCGCTGGGCACCGTCGCCGATGTGGTGAAACTGGATCAGAACAACCGTATTCTCGTGCAGCAAGGTTTGCAGCGCATTCGCGCCGGACGCGCCTGCGCCGGCATCAACGCGCTGCTACAAGTGGCGAAAAAAAATCCGGCAACCGCCTCCAGCCGGGATTTGGGCTTTACCGTCGGACCGCGCCTGAATGCGGCCGGACGACTGGACGATATGAGCCTGGGCATCCATTGTTTATTGGCCGATGATGCCGCGACCGCCATGCAAATCGCCGTAAAGCTGGACAGCCTTAACCGCGAGCGGCGCAGCATCGAAACAGAGATGCAGGACAGCGCGCTCGCGTCACTGGAAGCCATCGACCCATCCGATAATTTCAGTCTCGCACTGTTCGACGAAACCTGGCATCAGGGCGTGATCGGCATTCTCGCCTCGCGCCTCAAGGACAAATTCCATCGCCCGGTGATCGCCTTCGCGCGCTCCAGCGACGGCGAAATAAAAGGTTCGGGGCGCTCCATCGCGGGGTTGCATCTGCGCGATGCGCTGGATATGGTCAGCAAACGCCATCCCGCGCTGATCAAAAAATTCGGCGGGCACGCAGCAGCCGCAGGCTTGAGCATCGCCGAGGCCGATTTTGCAGATTTTGTCGCCGCCTTCGAACAGGTTTCCGGCGAGTTGCTCAATGAAAGCGACCTGGCGCAGCGCATCGAAACCGACGGTGCGCTGGAACATGCCGAGATGAGCCTGGAGGTGGCGCGTTTATTGGATGCGCAAGTGTGGGGCCAGGGCTTCCCGGCCCCGCAATTCAGCGATAACTTCATGGTACAGAACCAGCGTATCGTTGGAGAAAAGCACCTCAAGCTGCGCTTGAGCAGCCAAGGCAAAATCATCGAAGCCATCCTGTTCGGGCACAACGAACCCCTGCCCGAGCAAATACATGCCGTGTACAGCCTGGATGTCAATGAATACAATGGCAAGCAGAGTTTGCAATTGGTTATCCGCCATTGGCAGGGCGCAGTGTAGGGGCGCGCTGAATCGCGCCCCTACAAGACATTACGCAACCACAGCAAAAGAGGTAACGCAATGGAAACCACTTTCTTGCAAGGCAACGGCATCGAAGCCCTGCCGCAATTTCTCACCAGCCTCGCCATCGGCATGCTGATCGGCTTGGAGCGCGAACGCAACCCGTCGGCTAAGGCCGGGTTGCGCACCTTCGCGCTGGTCGCGGTGTTTGGCACTTTGGCCGCGCTGCTCTCCACAAAACTCGGTTCACCCTGGCTGCTAATCGCCGGGCTGCTGGTCGTGGCAGGCATGATCATCGCCGCCTACCTCAACAACCCCCGCGACGAAAGCGATCCAGGTACGACCACCGTAATCGCGCTCGTGCTGTGTTACGGGCTGGGCGCGATGATCTGGTACGGCCTCGCCAAACTGGCGGTGATGCTGGCGATAGGCGTCACCGCCCTGCTCTATTTCAAACCCGAGCTGCGCGGCATCTCGCAGAAACTCACACGCCGCGATCTGGTCGCCGTACTGCAATTTTCCGTGCTGACTTTTATCGTGCTGCCGATTCTGCCGGATCAGAATTACGGCCCCTATGACGCCTTCAACCCGCATCAGGCCTGGCTGATGGTGGTGCTGATTTCCGGCATCAGCCTGGCCGGTTATGCCGCGCTGCATGTGGTGGGAACCCGCTACGGCGCGCCGCTGCTGGGCTTTCTCGGCGGCCTCGTTTCCAGCACCGCCACCACGCTGATCTATGCCAAGCACGGCAAGAGCAATCCGGCGATGTCCAATCTGGCCGCGTCGGTGATCGTGATCGCCAGCATGGTGGTAGTGGTTCGCCTGATGGTGCTCAGCGCCGTGGTGGCCTACGGCGCGCTACCCGGCCTGCTGCCGGTGCTGGCGGGCGGCTTGGTGTTCGGCCTGATCGTCGCACTGTATAGCTGGCGCAAGATGGACAAGGCCACCGAACTCTACATCCCGGAAACCTCCAACCCCGCCGAACTGCATACCGCTATCGGTTTCGGCTTGCTGTATGTCGTCGTATTGCTCGGTGCGGCATGGATGAAGGATATCGCCGGCAGCCAGGGTTTGTATGCCGTGGCATTGGTGTCGGGGCTGACCGATGTCGATGCGATCACCCTGTCCAGCCTGCGCCTGTTCAACCTCAACCAATTAAGCGAACAGCAGACCGTCATGGCGATTGCGCTCGCCTTCCTTGCCAACCTCGCCTTCAAGTTCGGTATGGTGGTGTTCATCGGCGGCTGGGCTCTCGCCAGGCATGTCGCCACCGGCTTCGCGGCGATTGCGTTGGGCGTGTTGCTGGGTTTGTTTGCGCTATAATCGCACCCCTTTTCAGCACGCGACAACGACAAAATAATGGAAGCCGAACAACTCAACGCCCTCTCCAACCAGCTGCAAGACTTGGGTCTGCGCAGCGCCGAATTGCGGAGGTATCTTTGACTTCGATACCAAACAGGAACGCCTGGTCGAAGTAAGCGAACTCGCCGAAGATCCCGCCATCTGGCAGGACGCCAAGCGCGCGCAGGAGCTGGGACGCGAGCGCAAAATGCTGGAAGGCGTGGTGCTCGGCCTCAAGCAAATCCAGCAGAATCTTTCCGATGCCGCCGAACTGTTTGAAATGGCCAAGGCGGAGAACGACGACGAGAGCCTGCAAGCCACCGCCGCCGACATCCATGACATCGAGAAGCGCGTCGCCGCGATGGAATTCCGCCGCATGTTTTCGCACCCGATGGACCCGAACAACTGCTTCGTCGATATCCAGTCCGGCTCGGGCGGCACCGAGGCGCAGGACTGGGCATCGATGCTGCTGCGCATGTACCTGCGCTACTGCGAACGCAAGGGCTTCCAGGTCGAAGTGCTGGAGCAATCCGACGGCGAAGTCGCGGGCATCAAGGGCGCATCGCTCAAGGTGATCGGCGACTATGCCTACGGCCACCTGCGCACCGAAACCGGCGTGCACCGGCTGGTGCGCAAATCGCCGTTCGACTCCGGCAACCGCCGCCACACCTCGTTCTCCAGCGTGTTCGTCTACCCCGAAGTGGACGACTCCATCGAAGTCGAGATCAACCCCGCCGACCTGCGCGTGGACACCTATCGAGCCAGCGGTGCTGGTGGGCAGCACATCAACAAAACCGATTCCGCAGTGCGTCTCACCCACATCCCGACCGGCATCGTAGTGCAATGCCAGAGCGACCGCTCGCAACACCGCAACCGCGCCGAGGCGATGGCGATGCTGAAATCGCGTATGTACGAAGAAGAGCTGCGCAAACGCAACGCCGAGAAACAGGTGCTGGAAGACGGCAAGTCCGACATCGGCTGGGGCCACCAGATCCGCTCCTATGTGCTCGATCAATCGCGCATCAAAGACCTGCGTACCAACTATGAAGTCGGCAATACGCAGGGTGTGCTGGATGGGGATCTGGACGATTTTATTTCGGCGAGTTTGAAGCAAGGGGTTTAACTGCCCACTTAACCGTTCGCCCTGAGCTTGTCGAAGGGTTTGCCACAAACGTCCGAATAGGTATTGGGCTGGCACGCCACACCGAAAACCTATAGCATCCGCAATGCTGCGCGGCAAGCAGAGAGATAAAGGGGGCGAGCATGGCTGGCAAAAACCTGATTGCATCCGTAGCGCAGATCGAATCGCGGATATTCCTTATTCGTGGGCAGAAGGTCATGCTGGATGCTGACCTTGCTGAGCTCTATGGAGTTGAAACAAGGGTGCTGAATCAGGCAGTCAAAAGGAATTTAGAGCGTTTTCCTGAAGACTTCATGTTTCAACTTACAGCGACCGAAAAGGCGGAGGTGGTCACAAATTGTGATCACCTCGCCAAGCTGAAGTTTTCGCCATCCTTGCCCTACGCCTTCACCGAACACGGCACCATCATGGCGGCCAGCGTACTCAATTCGCCTCGCGCCATAGAAACCAGCGTCCACGTCGTGCGCGCGTTCGTACACATGCGCGAACTGCTTTCCGGTCACAAAGAGCTAGCACTGAAGCTCGCCCAACTGGAGCGCAAGGTCGGTGCGCATGACAAGGCCATCGCCGAGATCATCAACGCCATCCGCCAGCTTATGGCACCATCCGAACCCAACAAAAAACGCCCCATCGGTTTTGCACCGTGGAAAGAAAAGTGATGCTGACCATTCCACACTCGAACTCATTTTGATATGAACTTCGAATACACAGGCTATGCTGAAAATATCTTGTCGAGGCCAGGGACAGGCTGCACAACCACGCCTTCACTTCCTTTAGACATCGCCCCGTTAATATCGAGCTTTCCGAAAACGCGCTACTACGGCAGCAAGCGACGGCTGTTGGATTGGATTTACCATGCCCTGAAAGGCTTGCCTTTCAACAGTGTGCTTGACGGCTTTGGCGGTACGGCTAGCGTATCACTCTTGCTCAAGATGATGGGCAAGGAAGTCACGTTTCATGACGGGCTGCTTTTCAACACGATCGCTGCCCAGGCATTGTTGGCAGACAAGTTGCCTTTCAAAAATATCGGCGAAGCGCATTCATTTATTGATGGTATCAAACCGTGTCGTGGGTTTATCAGTAAAACTTTTGCCGGGATGTACTACACGGATAAGGAAAACCGCTGGCTGGACGGTGCAGCGACGGCTATTCATGAACTCAAAAGTCCGGCGAAACGCAGTGTGTATTTGTACTGCCTATTTCAGGCATGTTTAAAGAAACGGCCATTTAATTTATTCCACCGCGCGAACTTGAATCTACGCCTAAACCGTGATGTCACCCGCTCATTTGGCAACTTGGTAACTTGGGAAACCCCTTTCCCTGTTCTAATGAAAGCTGCGCTTCCCGATGTAATTAAGATTAGCAAACTCGCTACGCAGCCCGTAACTATCTTACCGCACGGCGACATCGGTAGATTGAATGCTGGCTACGATCTTGTGTATTTAGACCCGCCTTATGTAAGTGAATCGAAAACCAGTGATGATTATTTAAGGCGCTATCATTTTCTGGAAGGATTAAGCAGCTATGCCGACTGGGAAGATGGGCTTCACAATACTTCATATATCAAGTCGCTTCAGCCGCGCCAGTACATCAGTGAATGGCAAGACAAGCACACCTTCCGCGAGCGACTGTTTGATGTGATTAGTGCGCATAACCAGTCCATCGTGGCACTCTCCTACTTGGCTGGCGCTTATCCATCTGAAGAAGAGATCGCCGATCATTTTAGGCAAAATTTTCAGCATGTCAGCGTACTAAGGAAAGATTTTTGTCATGCGTTGGCTAAAGAGAAAAAGGTTGAATTGCTATTTATTGGGAGCAATATATGAGCTGGCTGAAAGAAGAATCAAAAGTCAAAAATTCCGTATTAGTTTTTGGTTTTTTGTTATTCATCATAATTATTTTGATTTGGCTTTATTGCACCGATTTTCTGGTAAACCCAAAATGGCCCGCAATAATTTCTGGATTATTGACGGGTTTCGTGGTGGCACTTTTCCAGACAATCTTGTCTCTTCGTGAGCTTCAGAAATTAGATAAATATGATGCCCTAAAAATAGTAGATATTTTGTCAACTAGGGATGATCCTAATTATTATCGACCGCTTATACAAAAAGCAAAGGAAGAAATAAAGATTCAGGGGGTCACTTGCAAAAGGTTTCTTGATGATTTCGCAAATGGCGAAAAGAATGCACCCGATAGAAATAAAGTTCTTTTGAATGCACTTGATAATGGTCTGAAGGTAAAAATCCTGATTGCAGCAGATTCCTATTTGGATGAAGAAAATAAAAATAGAGCTATAGCCGCAAAGTCTCAACTAGAAGAGCTTTCAATAAAATATCCTAAATTATTTTTTTATGCTTTCTATGAACACGAGCCAAGGCATAGCATTATGGTTATTGATCGAGAAAGTATTGTTGGCCCAGTATTTCCGCACGTGAGCAGCAAATTCTCACCCGCCATTCACTTAAAAAATGAAAGTAAGTTTGTAGAGCACTATTTGGAATATTTTGAGAATGAGTGGAAGAGATGGGGCGCAGTCAACAAAGACTAAAAATAGTAGTCCATTCCCGTATCCACTTGACACTACTCGCCATGCACGCAGGCGAGTACCGGATCAACGGCGGGATCGGTTTTTCCATCGCAGATCCGACTGGTGAGTTGGTCTTTTCCGGCACCCCGATTTTTTCAATCGACGACCAGCGCGCCGACCCGCTTTCACCCAGCGAGTTGGCACGCCTATCCGCGATATTGCATGCGGAGCAAAAACGGCAAGGCTTTGCAACCGCCCTCGCGGTTGCCATTGGCGGCAGGATGCGCACGCATTCCGGGTTCGGTTCGGGTACGGCGATCAGCTTGGCCTGCCTCGAAGCGCTGCACCGGATGAACGGTACCGCGCCATCGCCTGCTGCATTGATCTCGGCCTCCGGGCGCGGCGGGGCTTCAGGTGTCGGCATCCACGCTTATTTTTCCGGCGGTTGCGTATTCGACCTTGGCAGGCCGGTTGGGATTGAGCCGCATGAACCCTCCCATCAGGTGACAGCCTCACGGTCGCCGCTGGTACTGGATCACCTGCCGATGCCGGAATGGGATATCGGCATTTGCATTCCTCTTGGCATTCCGCATAAATCCGAAGCCGAGGAACGGGCTTTTTTTGAGCGTACTTGCCCGCTGCCTGCCGAGGCCGTTTATAAAACCTTGCACCACGCGCTTTTCGGCCTGTATGCGGCGATTCGCGAAGCTGACCGGGCGACCTTCTGCCGTGCCTTGCGCGCGGTTCAGGAATGCGCATGGAAGAAGGCGGAACGGCTGGAATACGGGCCAGCGCTCGCCGAAATCGAGCAGGCACTTTACGACTGCGGAGCCGATGCGGTCGGGATGTCCAGTTTAGGGCCGACACTCTTTTTCCTAGCGGATAACGTGGCTGATGTAGTCAGCAGAATGCAAAGCGCCCGCCCGGATTGCGAATGTTTCCTGACACGCCCTACTAATGGCGGGCGGAGCATGCACGATGGTTGAGCTTATTTTCTTTACTTCCAGCCGGATCAAGCTTGCCCACGCGCGCTATCTGTGCCGGGATTACGCGGTGCGGGTAGTTGGGTTTCGCGAGAAAACCTTCGGAGCGCCTTATGTCGAGCCGCGTATTTATGACCGCGAGCAGTTGATCGAATCGAGTTATCGGGATGCTTTGCAACGATGGCAGAAAGCGGCTCCAGGCAGCGAATTTTTCTTCATCGAAGATACATCGGTCACGATTGATGCGCTGAGCACAGAGCGCGAAACACCGGGGCTGGATGTGAAGTACTGGATGGCAGAAACCGATTTCGCAACGCTGGACGCGCAACTCAAAGCATCGGGCAATAACCGGCGTGCTACCGTTCGCTCTGATTTGGTATTACACCTCCCGCCAGAGTGGCTTGGAGCAGATGGCAAAAGCTACAAGTGTTTTACCAGTATGGCATCAGGCAATGTCACAGAACAAGAATTGGCATTTGACACCAACCCGATGTATCCGTGGCTGGACAACCGGACATTCAATAAATGGTTTGTCCCGGATGGTTGTGCGCAACCGATCAGCATGCTGCCTATAACAGAGGCGGACAAACATGATTTTCGCGCGCACGCTTTTCAGGAAATGCTGGAGTTTCTGGAAAGCCGTCAAAAAATATCCCGCCGCAGCGAGCCTGAAGTACAAACCAGCTTTGGCTTCGACTCTCGCCTGTTCATTGTATGTGGCCCTTCCTGTGCCGGTAAAACAACACTGGCCGAATATCTGGCGGAGCGGTATGGCTACTATCATATCGAGGCCAGCGATTTTATGTACCTGAGTTATTACCAGCGCCACGGGGCTTCTCCTGTAACCGACATTGGAGATTTTGCGGAGCAGGCATTGCGCGATCAACCTGAAATTGTGGCCGAGCAAGTTTTACAAAACATCCGGCAAAACAAACCGGTTCCGGTGATTGTCACGGGTTTTCGCTCGCCGGCAGAAATTGAATGGTTCTGCGATCACTACACGGGAAAATACCCGGTTGAGGTTGTTTACGTCGCCGCCGATCAGGCAACCCGTTATGAACGTTCATCGATACGTCGGCGTGAAGGCGAAGCTGAAGACCAGGAGGCATTTGTGCGACGCGACGCCCAGCAGGCGGCGATGGGCCTTGCGGAGCTGGAAAGATGTTTTGCATCGAACCGGATTGAAAATAACGGGAGCCTAGATAGTTACTTCAATAGTTTTGAGGCACGCTATACCCAGATACCCTATCCATTCGATGAAAAAAATAAACCCAAAAATCAAGTGCCACCAAGCAGACTGGAGGAATTGATTTTACTGGCGCTCTCCGATAAATGGCAAAGCAGGGAGTACTTCACAACCACTGAAATTGCGCAGCTAATCAATCAACATTTCAATCTGGAAGACAAGCCCAAGAGCAAAAATAATATCAGCCGATATTTCAACCAGACTTTTCATCCGTACTATGAAATCAAATTGATCGATGGAAAAAGGAAATATCGGCTATCCAATACCGGTTACGGCAAGGCTCGCATATTATTGGGTAGCACTAACTACAAAGGATCAGCTTCCATTTGAAATTCCCTGAGCTAATTCCCCGCCAGCATTCCCGCACGCTGTCGGCAGACAATCAGCGCACCTGCTGGAAATCGCCAAGACGCTGAACCGCTTGCAGCAAAATAGCTGAACCCGCATCGCACAGTGCAGCGTATTCCCGCCGCAACAACCCAACGCAATAAATAGCGTCGCTGCGCTATACTTACCCCCGTTATGGAGGACATCATGGATACACTGACCCTATCTCAAGCTGATACACGCCGTTTGGAAAAGCTCGCCCATGAGGCGGGGCGCACACCTAAAGAAGTTCTCAAACATGTGCTGCGCGATGGTTTTGATGCGACCGAATACGCGATCAAGGCGGTCAAGGCGCGTATGCAAGGCGTTGAGCGCGTCTCCCACGATGATGCGATGCAACAGCTCGACAACTTGATCGAACGTCATGCCAGGAACGAAAAGCAAGCGGCTTGATTGGCATCCCGAGGCAATTGCCGAACTGGCTGAGTCTCTCGCTTGGTATGCCGAGCGTAACCCTGCCGCTGCAAAGCGGATGCGCAAGATTATTGAAGAAGCGGCACATTCCCTGATTGCATCGCCCATTGCTGCGTCTGGTCGCCTCGGCGTTGTCGCTGGCACACGCGAACTACCGGTCGGCCATCGCGTACCTTTCACGCTGATTTTTGTGCGCCATAACCGCACCGGCGATTGCACCATCTTCCACTGTATGCACCAACGGCGAAATTATCCGGCGGATGAGAGCGAGAAATAATCACGGCTAATAGAATCAGGTTCAATTTAAATTTCCGCGTCAGCTCCCAGAACAATAGAAGCCGACGTTAAGCCGGTTCCGCAGTGTAGAATCACCATTCATCAACAATGTGCGCCAAGGAGTGAAATCGTGAAACCAGGTACTTATCGCATGCATATTCTGGCAGCCTTGGCTGTCGGGATTTTTCTTTCGGGCTTTGCCGGTGCGGCGGCCGCCGCATCCCCGGAAGAGAAGAGAGCGGAAATACGGAAAATGCGCAGCGAGACGCTGGCGAAATTGTACAAAGTGCATCCTGCCGCCAGGGGCGATATTCAAAAAGCAGCGGGGTATGCCGTGTTCAGCAACATCGGGGTAAACCTGATTCTTCTTTCGGCGGCGGGCGGCTCCGGCGTGGCGCATGACAACCGGACCGGCAGGGATATTTACATGAAGATGATTTCCGGCGGTGTCGGGTTCGGGTTGGGCGTGAAGGACTTCCGGGGCATTTTCGTATTCTCGACTGCCAAGACTTTAAAGCAATTCACCGAGAGCGGATGGGCGGCCGACGCACAGGCGGATGCTGCCGCCAAGTCGGGCACAAAAGGCGGGGCTGTAGCGGGCGCGATTACCGTTGCGCCCGGTGTGGACTTGTACCAGCTCACCGAAAACGGGCTTGCGTTGCAGGCCACGATTCAGGGCACCAAGTATTACAAGGATGATGATCTGAACGGCAAATAACGCCATGGCCGGATAGCATCTTTGACGCGCTGGCCTTACCCCTTCGCGCCGGCTCAATAGTGCGCAAAGGCGCATGACAACCCTTGTGTCACCAGTGTACAATGCGTGACACATGCCGCACACGAGGTCGAACACATGAAAACTCTTACCATCCGCGAAGCCCGCGAAGGCCTGAGCCATCCGGAGCAAATGTTTGCCGACAACGAGGAGGTGCTGGTCGTTTGCCGCGGCGAGCCGGTGGCGCGCATCCTGCCGGTGATGCCCAAGCGCAAGACTCGCTCCATGGCGGCTTGTGCGGGCATGGTGACCGCCCCTTCGACAGGCAAGGCGCGCAATCTGGCTGATTTCGATCCGGCCTCGTTGCTGGGCGGAAAAAGACGGAAAACATCTGCCCGGGTACCGGAATGAATGCGGTCGATACCAATGTACTGGCGCGCTTCTTCATCAACGATGCGGATGATCCCGAAGCTGTGCGGCAGCGCCCTGCGGCAATCTCGGCCCTGTCCGGCGCCGTATTTGTGTCTATCTCGGTGATATTGGAATTCGAGTGGGTCATGCGCGGTTTTTATGAACTCTCGCGCAAAGACATACAGCGTGTATTCGAGTCGCTGTGCGGCCTGGAGAATGTGCAGATTGAAGACCGTGGCATCGTGCTTGCCGCATTGAATGCCTATCAAAAAGGGTTGGATTTTGCCGATGCGTTGCACCTTGCGCGCGCCGACTTCTGCAACGCTTTTTTGAGCTTCGACCAGCGCTTGAAGAAGCGCGCCAAAGCGGCCGGATTATCGCCTGCGGTGGATACGCCCAAGGCCTGACTTTTTATAAAAACTTTTTCGATTAACTTTTTAAGCATCCACCATGACGACCGAACCTATCATTCAACAATCCGAAAAATCCTTAGCCGGACACCCGCAAGACGACAACCAGATCATCGCGGAACGCCGCCATAAGCTTGCCGAGATACGCAAGGCGGGCATTGCCTTCCCCAATGACTTCGAGCGCAAGCATCTGGCGGGCGACCTGCACACCGAGTTCGGCGAAAAGACGCACGACGAACTGGAGGCCGCACAGATACACGTTGCGGTGGCCGGACGCATGATGCTGAAACGCGTGATGGGCAAGGCCAGCTTTGCCACGGTGCAGGACATGAGCGGGAAGATTCAGCTGTTCATCAGCAACAACGACACCGGCGAGGAAGCGCACAACGCGTTCAAGCATTACGACCTGGGCGACATCCTCGGCGCGGTGGGCGTGCTGTTCAAGACCAAGACCGGCGAACTGTCGGTGCGCGTGTCGCAGGTACGCCTGCTGACCAAGGCATTGCGCCCGCTGCCGGAAAAATTCCACGGCCTGACCGATCAGGAGCAGAAATACCGCCAGCGTTATCTCGACCTAATCACCAACGAGGATGCGCGCGAGGTGTTCAAGAAACGCACCCAGATCATCCAGGCGATACGCGATTTTTTCGTGCGCCATGGCTACATGGAAGTGGAGACGCCGATGATGCACTCCATCCCCGGCGGCGCGGCGGCCAAGCCGTTCGAGACGCACCACAACGCGCTGGATATGAAGATGTACCTGCGCATTGCGCCGGAGCTGTACCTGAAACGTCTGGTGGTGGGCGGCTTCGAGAAGGTGTTCGAGATCAACCGCAATTTCCGCAACGAGGGGCTGTCCACACGCCACAACCCGGAATTCACCATGCTGGAATTCTATGAAGCGTACCGCGATTACCGGTACCTGATGGATTTCAGCGAGAGCCTGTTCCGCGAGGTGGCACAGAAAGTGTTGGGCAAAACGCTCATCACCTACCAGGGCAAAGAGCTCGATCTGGGCAAGCCGTTCCATCGCCTGACGATGGTGCAGGCGATTCAGAAATATCATCCGCAATTCACCACCGCACAACTTAACGAGCGCGACTTTGTGATCGCAGAACTGGAAGACCTGAAGGCCAAATACAAGCCGCAGGACGGCATCGGCGGACTGCAGCTGTCGCTGTTCGAGGAGCTTGCCGAAGCGCACCTGTTCGAGCCGACCTTCATCGTCGATTACCCGGTGGAAGTCTCGCCGCTGGCGCGCAGCAGCGACAAGAATCCGGAGATCACCGAACGCTTCGAACTGTTCATCGTCGGGCGCGAGATCGCCAACGGCTTCTCGGAATTGAACGATGCGGAAGATCAGGCCGCGCGCTTCGATGCGCAAGTCGCGGCAAAGGATGCGGGCGACGAGGAGGCGATGTTCAAGGACAACGATTATGTGCGCGCGCTGGAATACGGCCTGCCGCCGACCGCCGGAGAGGGCATCGGCATCGACCGGCTGGTGATGCTGCTCACCGACAGCGCCAGCATCCGCGATGTGATTTTATTCCCGCAGATGCGCCCGGAAGTTTAATAAACCGTTCGTGGTGAGCTTGTCGAACCACCAGTCATTTACTACTCAGAGCCCCCTTCGACTGTGCTCAGTACAGGCTTTGACAAGCTCAGGGCAAACGGCTGAATGGCATGATAGATAACGACACAAAAGAACGTCTGTTGCAGCAATACCCGATGCTGCATGAATTGCCTGCCGCAAAGCTGGACGGGTTGCTGGCGGCAGCGAGCGTGATGCAACTCCCGGCAGGAACGGTAGTGTTCGACGAGAACCAGCCCTGCCAGGGCTTCCCGCTGCTGTTATCCGGCAGCATCCGCGTCATCAAGGCCGCGCCGAGTGGGCGCGAGTTGCAACTGTACCGCGTCTTATCGGGCGAGAGTTGCATCCTCACCAGCAGTTGCCTGCTCGGCCACACCCGCTATCAGGCGCGCGGCATTGCCGAGCAAGCATTGGAAATAGTGTTGTTGCCCGCGAGCGCATTCCACACCCTGCTTGGCAGCTGCGAGGCATTTCGCAACTATGTGTTTCATCTGTTTTCCGACCGGATCACCGACCTGATGCAACTGGTTTCCGCCGTTGCATTCCAAAAACTCGACCAACGTCTGGCCAAGCTGTTGATAAAAAAAACCAACCCGATACACATCACTCATCAAGCGCTCGCCGATGAGCTCGGCAGTGCGCGCGAGATTGTCAGCCGTCTGCTCAAAGGCTTTGCCGAACAAGGCTGGGTCAAGCTGGGGCGCGAGCAAATCGACATCACCAATGCGCCTGCGCTCCAAGGATTCGCCGAGCTCTAACAACGCGCAGGCCGGAAACCGCAACCGTTCCGCCGCATCGTCCCGCGCACCTTGTGTGATTTTCATCACAGACATTGCGACGCGATTCTTCTAACCTGCAAACTTCACTGACCCATATAAGGGGATTAAAATGAAACCGAACGAAGGAACGATTGATCGCGCAGTGCGGGTAATTGCCGGTCTGGTATTGATCGGGCTGGCCGCTACCGGCACGGTGGGTATATGGGGCTGGATTGGCATAGTACCTCTGCTGACCGGCGCTATAGGCGTTTGCCCGGCCTATGCAATTCTCGGCGTAAGCACCTGCCCGATGAAGAAATAACCGGAAGCATTTTCACTCCCCGTTTCGCCCGATAGCCCATTCCGCCTATCGGGCGTCTTCCATCCCACCGCCTTCCGACGGGATGGGCATATAATTCGCATATGCCCACACCAACCCACATCGACCTGCAAGTCACCGGCATGCATTGCGCATCCTGTTCTGCGCGCGTGGAAAAAGTGTTGAACCAACTGCCGGAAGTAGCGGCGACGGTGAACATCGCCACCGAAAAAGCACATATCGCCTACAACCCGCGCCAAACCTCGCTTACAGACTTGATCAAAGCCATACAGGGCGCGGGTTACGACGCGCACCCGCTGCGCGACTTTGCCGCCGAAAAACAGGCGCGCGCCGCCGCTTACCGCCGGGAGCAAATACAATTTCTTATCGCAGTGTTGCTCACGCTGCCGTTGCTGGCGGAAATGCTGCTGATGTTCGCCGGCATTCATGCCATGTTGCCGGGCTGGCTGCAATGGCTGCTCGCCACGCCGGTGCAATTCTGGAGCGGGCGGCGTTTCTACACCGGCTCATGGAGCAGCCTGCGCGGCGGCGGCGCGAACATGGATGTGCTGGTGGCGCTCGGCACCAGTGCGGCGTATTTGCTGAGCTGCGCGGTATTACTATTCAACCTCGATCAGCCGATTTATTTTGAAGCGAGCGCAACCCTAATTACACTCGTACTGCTCGGCAAGCTGCTGGAAGCGCGCGCCAAAGGCAAAGCCTCCAGTGCGCTGGAGGCGCTGATCAACCTGCAACCGAAAATGGCGCATGTCGAACGCGATGGCGTGATGCAGGAGCTGGCCGTCGAACAGATGCAAGTGGACGATGTGTTCCTGGTGCGCCCCGGCGAAAGCGTGCCGGTCGACGGCATCGTGCTGGAAGGCGCATCCAGCCTGGATGAAGCCATGCTTACCGGGGAAAGTATTCCGCAGGGCAAGCAGCCCGGCGACAAGGTGTATGCCGCCACCTTCAACCAGCACGGCCTGCTGAAATGCCGCGCGCTGGCGGTGGGGTCGCACACCCAGCTTGCCGCGATCATCCGGCTGGTGGAGCAGGCGCAAGGCTCGAAGGCCGCGATACAAAAACTCGCCGACCGGATTTCCGCCGTGTTCGTGCCGGCGGTGGTAGTCATCGCGCTGCTGACCTTTGCCGGCTGGTGGATAGCGGGCAGCGGCTTTGCCACGGCGCTGATCAATGCCGTGGCGGTGCTGGTCATTTCCTGCCCGTGCGCGCTCGGGCTGGCAACGCCGACTGCTCTGGTCGTGGCCACCGGGCGCGCCGCACAGGCGGGCATTCTGGTCAAGGATGCCGCCGCTCTGGAACGCGCGCACCAACTCTCGGTATTAGTGGTGGATAAAACCGGCACGCTGACCGTGGGCAAACCGGACGTGACCGACTTGCTGCCGATGCCCGATGTAACTGAGGCAGAATTGCTGCAAACAGCGGCGATGCTGGCGCAGGGTTCCACGCACCCGCTGTCGCGCGCCCTGCTCGATTACGCCCAAAGCTTGCACACCGGATCTTGGCAAGCAGCACCGGCGCAAAGCGCAAACATCAACGAAATATCCGGCCACGGCCTGCGCGCCGAAGTCGACGGAAAACATTATCTGCTCGGCTCGCCCGGCTTCGCCATAAGTGAAGGAATAACGGTTGATGAACGGCAAATACTGGGCTTGCAGCAACAAGGCAAAAGCGTGATCGCCATTGCCCGTGATGGCAAGTTACTGGGCTGTATCGCCTTCGCCGACCAACTGCGCGCCAGCAGCCGCGCCGCCGTGGCGCAACTCGCCGCGATGGGCATTCGCGTGGTAATGCTGAGCGGAGACAACCAGGCCACCGCGCAGGCGATTGCCCGGCAGGCAGGCATCACGGAATTTCGCGCCGAGGTGCTGCCGCAGGACAAGGCGGCACAAGTACAATCGTTCAAGGCTGAAGGCCAGCTTATCGGCATGGTCGGCGACGGCATCAACGACGCGCCCGCGCTGGCCGCCGCCGATGTCAGCTTCGCGATGCGCAGCGGCAGCGACATCGCCATCGAAGCGGCCGACATCACGCTGATGCGCAACGATCTGATGAGCGTGGCGGACGCGATTTCCCTGTCGCGCGCCTCACTGAAGAAAATCCGCCAGAACCTGTTTTTCGCATTCGCCTACAACGTGCTGGGTATCCCGCTTGCCGCGCTGGGCATGCTCAATCCGGTGATTGCCGGTGCGGCAATGGCGATGAGCTCGGTGTCGGTGGTGAGCAACGCGCTGCTGCTGAAACGCTGGAAGCGGCAGGAATAAAGGCTAGCAGACTAGCTGCATAGCGGATGCGCGCAAATGCAAATAGGCGTTACCTTTAGGGAGCCTCTAAAAATTCAGAGTTCGCCCAAATGCAAGGCGCGGAAGTGGGGTAAGCAGGCAAGCCGCACAGCGGCGGCTCGCAAAAAATTTCGCCGCGCCGCATGTGTTTTATATGTAAGCAAGAAGTTTTTTACGCAACGCAGCAGTTGGGATGAAATGTGAATTTTTAGAGGCTCCCTTTAATGGATGGAGCCGCCCTCACCATGCACATGCCCATGCATAAGCTCTTCTGCGGTGGCGGGGCGCACACCCGTAACGGTACAATTGAAAGCAAGCGTTTTGCCGGCCAGCGGATGGTTGCCGTCCACCGTCACTTCATCTTCGGTCACGTCAACAACGGTGTAAAGCAGAAAATCTTCTTCGTCGGAATTGTCAGGCGCACCTTCAAACTGCATGCCTACCGCCACATCTGCCGGGAATGCGTTGCGCGCTTCAACCTCGACCAGTTCGTGGTCGTATTCGCCGAAGGCATCGTCGGGCTGCAAGGTCACGCTGCATTGGTCACCCACACTCTTGCCGTGCAACGCTTCTTCAACCAGCGGAAAAATGCCGTCGTAGCCGCCGTGCAGGTAGCTGACCGCCTCTTCGATTTTTTCCAGCAACTCGCCTGCGGAATCGAACAATTCATAGCGCAGTGAAACAACGGTGTCTTTGGCGATTTTCATTTCAGCTCCTTTATCAGGTTAAAGATTTCCCGCGCGTGCCCATGCGCATGAACGCCGTACATGACATGGCGCAGCTTGCCATGCTTATCGATTACAAAAGTAGAGCGTTGAACAACATGCTTTTTATGCCCGTCCACTTCTTTTTCCTGCATCACGCCATAGCGTTTGCAGACCCGGGCATCCGGGTCGGAGAGCAGCAATACCGACAACCCGTATTTGTCGCGAAACGACGCATGGCTCAAACAATCGTCGCGGCTGATGCCGACCACGATAGTGTCGAGTTTGGCGAAATCGTCGTCAAACTCGCTGAACTCATTGGCTTCCATAGCGCAGCCCGGCGTGTCGTCCCTAGGGTAAAAATATAACACGACATTTTTTTTGCCCTGCTGCGAAGTGAGCACAAAAGTTTCCATGTCGGCATCCGGCAACTCAAAGTGCGGCGCTTCCATTCCGATAGTAAGCTGGACAGATTGCATGAACGTTCCCCCCTGCTTGGTATTCTAAACACTTTTAGGCCACGTTATAAAAATTATTATGCCCTATATGAACCGGGCAAGGGGAGCCCATAATTCCGGTTGCCCAATTAAATTCCCATGTTCACCTGAACGGGAGCATCGGGAAGCTTGTTTTATGGGATCAAAACTAAGAAGTACACCGAGCCCTATATGCAATCCATAAGCAACCTGCTTTACCGCCAGTATTTAAACGGCTATATTCCTTCCACCTGAACTTCAGGAGCCGATCATGAATGATGACACGCTGCAACACACCAAGCTGGATGGCATTGCGGACTACACCGCCGCGCTGGACACGTTGTGCAAACTGGCGCAGCACAATCTGTATTTGTTTGACAAAGATTTCGACGGGCTGGGTTTTAACGCCGAAGCCCGCTACGAAACATTGCGCGGTTTTCTGCTTGCCAGCCCCATCCATCGGCTGTTCGTACTGGTTCATGACACGCATTATTTATCCACGCTATGCCCGCGCATGATGCTGCTGCTGCAACAGTTTGGCAGCAGCATGTCCATTTATCAGACGCCAAAAAATCTGCGCCAAATCACTGAGCCGTTTGCCGTTGCCGACGATTCGCATTATGTGCGCCGCTTCCATTTTGACGATCCGCGCGGCATCCTGGCACAGCATGATCCTGAAAATGCGCGCGCCTTGAAATCGCGTTTTATGGAAATGTGGACGGCTTCCCATCCGGGAATATCATCTACCAAGCTTGGGCTGTAGCAGAGGCTCTCCATGGCAAAAGAGTTGCAAAACCACTGGATTTTCTATGCTCAGGTGATAGAATGTGCGGCCTTTGGTTTTGGGTGCAATAATTTTAATGCGTTTAAAATCAGGTGAATTTTTATGCTTTTCAACTAAAACTCCCGAGGAAATAAAATGAAACACACTGCTCTTATTGCTGCTCTGCTGGCTCTTGCTTTGACCGCTTGTGGCGGAAAACCTGCTGAAGCTCCTGCTGCTGCGCCAGCTCCTGCACCGGCTCCTGCCGCTGCACCAGCTCCTGCTGCCGAAGCGGCATCCGCTCCTGCTGCCGAAGCTGCTGCCGCTCCTGCTGCTGCCGCTCCTGCTGCTGCCGCTCCTGCTGCTGCCGCTCCTGCTGCTGCCGCTCCTGCTGCTGCCGCTCCTGCTGCTGCCGCTCCTGCTGCTGCCGCTCCTGCTGCTGCCGCTCCTGCTGCTG
>JAQTMZ010000007.1:0-141365 GCA_028714075.1 Gallionella sp. | reverse complement strand
CTGCTGCTGCCGCTCCTGCTGCTGCCGCTCCTGCTGCTGCCGCTCCTGCTGCTGCCGCTCCTGCTGCTGCCGCTCCTGCTGCTGCCGCTCCTGCTGCTGCCGCTCCTGCTGCTGCCGCTCCTGCTGCCAAGAAGTAAGCATCTGCTTCAAGCACAAAAAAGCCGACGCAAGTCGGCTTTTTTATTGCCTTATCCCAATCTTCAAATAATTTCCAGCCAGGCAAATCCCTCCTCCTGAGTCGCCACCCGCACCCAATCCGCCTCACAGCCGAGTACGCCGCATAAAGCTTGCACTGCGAGTGCCGCCGTATTGTTCTTGCGGCTCAGATGTGCGGCAACCAGATGTTGCAAACGGCTCACATCCAGCCGGCCCAGAATACCGGCAGCCTCCTGATTATTCAGATGCCCGGTACGCCCACTCACGCGTTGCTTGGTGAAATACGGGTAATCGCCATTCATCAGCATGTCGTTGTCGTGGTTGCACTCCAACACTAGCGCGTGACAACCGCTCAGCATCCGCTCGATATGCGCCGTACTACATCCGGCGTCGGTCAATACGCCCAGCCGCCGCAGCCCATCATTGAAGACGAATTGCACCGGCTCGGCGGCATCATGCGGAACCGGATAGGGAGTGATTTCAATGTCACCAATTGCGAACGTCTGATGGGGGTCAATTTCGTGGGGCCGGGTAATGCCGGCAAAGGCTTTAGGCTGGTTGCGCAACGTGCCATGAGTGAACCAGACCGGCAGATTAAATTTGCGCGCCAGCCGCGCCACACCGCCAATATGATCACCATGCTCGTGCGTGACGACAATGCCGCTCAACTGTTCCGCAGCTACACCCAAACGCGCCAGCCGCAAAAGTGTATCTTTCAACCCGAAGCCGCAGTCCATCAACACATGCGTTTGGCCTGCAACAACCAGCAGCGCGTTGCCTGCGCTGCCACTGCCCAGTGAGGCAAATCGCATTGCCACCTTATTCAAATTCCATATTCACCGGCGAATGGAATTACTGGTTAATATTTTTGTAAAGCGCCTCGATCATCTGTTTGGCCGCGACATCGCTCACGCCGTTCTGGTCGGTGACGGACACTTCACACGCCTTGCCGCCGTCTTTGACATTCACGCGGTAACGCGTATTGGTGTCTTCACTGTCTTTCCAGAATTGCAGTTTATCCAGCCAGCCGCTTTCCGCTTTGGGCGGGCGCAGGAAGTAGATACCCTTGGCGCGGTCATTGGTTTCCACTGGCAAGCCCGCGCGCTCGATAGCGAGGCCGACCCTGCGCCATGACTTGTCAAACGCATCGTTCACCACAATGACACTGCTGCCGTCGAAAACTTCTTGCAGGCTGGCTGTCCCCGCCGGCCCTGTCGCGCCAATAGTAAGTGCTTTTGCGCTGGCGGCAGATGCGGCAACCGGAATCGCACCGGTTTCGCCCTGGTCGATATTCTTGTAGATCGCCTCAACCATCTGCTTGCTTGCATTGTCGTTTACGCCATCCACATCAGTAACGGACACTTCACATGCCGTGCCGTCATCTTTGACATTCACGCGATAACGCGCGTTGGTGTCTTCGCTGTCCTTCCAGAACTGCAGCTTATCCACCCAGCCGCTTTCCACTTTGGCCAAACGCAGGAAGTAGATACCCTTCGCACGATCCTTGTCTTCCACCACAAAACCCGCGCGCTCGATAGCGAGGCCTACCCTGCGCCAGGCCCTGTCGAATGCATCGTGCACCACAATGACGCTGCTGCCGTCGAAAGTCTCATGCAGCCTGACCGCTCCGCCCGTGCCGGGTACGCCGGTCATGGCGCCGGATGCTTGAGCTTCGCTGCTACCAAAACGGACCATCAAACGTTGCAGCATAATCGCTTCCAGCTCGGGATCGTTGGGGCGTGCTTGCCACTTCATGTCATTCCCTTCGGATGACACTTCCATGCCGCGATGGGTGACGTAAATTTCGGTACTCATGCCGTCCTTGCCCGGCTCCATGCGAAAACGGTACTGGTTGCGCTCACCCGATGAATTGATTTTATCGAATATTTTTTCAGCCCAATTGCGCGGAACATTGGGGCGGTTCTCCGCCCAATCGGTTTCTATCACACCCGCCGCCTGGTCTTCACTCCTGATGGGCAGGTTGTTTTCCTGCAAGAATGTTTTGACCACCAGCCAGACATTTTCCGGATTGTCTTTTACCAGCAACCAGCGTTGCGTGCCGCTGCGTTCCAGGCTCGCGGCCTTCACGCGGGGGCGGGCAGTTGCCGCCGTACCGCCCTTGCTGTAATCGGAAAAAGTCGCGACGGTTTCGTCGCTGCCCTGCGGCATCCTGTAGCGCTCATCCCTGCCGGGAGCCGTCAGGTCGGGCGGTATCTCCAGTGCCGGTGCTTGCGCCGCTCCGGAGCGATAGTCGACACGCTTGCTGCCCAAGCCAAGCGTGTCGCACCCCGCCAGCAAAACCAGCACAACGCAGAGCATTCCGATATGTAAAACTTTCATTGTTTCTCTCTCCGACGATATTGCTTAATGTGTAAGTACACCGGCCTGGCGCATGGCTTGCTCGACAGAACCCTGCGCCCCTTGCGACAAAGGTGTGAGCGGCAAACGCAGCGCGTTTTTCATTTTACCCATGCGCGCCACCGCCCACTTCACCGGGATCGGATTGGCTTCGACAAATAAATTGCGATGCAACCCGAGCAGGCGGAAATTGATTTCGCGCGCCCTGGCGACTTCGCCGTTCAAAGCCGCCGCGCACATCTCGCGCATCAGTTTGGGCGCGACATTCGCCGTCACCGAAATCGTGCCATGCGCACCGAGCAACATTAACGCCAGCGTGCTGGCGTCATCGCCGCTGTATACCGCGAAACCTTCCGGTATGCGCTGCAACAGGTCGCTGCCGCGCTCGATATTGCCGGTCGCATCCTTGATGCCGACGATGTTGCGAATCTGCGCGAGACGCAGCACGGTATCGTTGCTCATGTCGGCAACGGTGCGTCCCGGCACGTTGTACAGGATGTGCGGCATGTCCACCGCTTCGGCGATGGCCTTGAAATGCTGGTACAAGCCTTCCTGGGTCGGCTTGTTGTAATAGGGAACGACCGACAGCGAAGCATCCGCCCCGGCTTTTTTCGAGAACGCCGCCAGCTCGATGGCTTCTCTGGTCGAGTTTGCACCGGTCCCGGCGATGACGGGAATCCGTTTGGCGGCGTGCTCGACAGCAACCTGGATCAGCATCTCATGCTCTTCCACATTCACCGTCGGCGATTCGCCGGTCGTGCCGACCACCACGATGCCATCCGTACCCTGCCCGACATGGAAATCGATTAACGCGCGAAATGCCGCCAGATCGAGGCTGCCGTCCTCATGCATCGGCGTAACAATTGCAACAATACAACCCTTGATCATTTGGCTCCCATTTCCCTTGCCAACAAAAACGAAGCGAGCATTCTACCGTAATACGACGGGGTTGGGACTTATAGAGATGCACATATGCCCTGGGCGAAAAGCGGCGCGGGTTATTGCCGGGCGGCGGGATACCCGTAATGGCAAGGCTTCCGGGGATTGTTAGTTTTCTTCCGTCGGGCGCAATACTTGAAAAATCACCTCAAACCCAAAGCCGCGCGATTGCAGGAAGCGCATTTGCCTGGCTTTTTCCCTGGCATCTTGCGGCAAAGCGCCGAATTTCCTTTGCCACACTTCACGCGCGGTTTCCAGCTCGCTTTCTTTTAACGCGGGCAACGCGGCGCCGATCAACTCCTCCGCGATGCCTTTCTGGCGCAACTCATGCGCGATGCGCTGGGTGCCAAACCGGCTGCGCTTGGCATGCAGCAATTGTGTGACGGCACGCGCATCGGACAACCAGCCGCGCGCCGTCAAATCATCCAGCAGCGCATCCAGATTTTCCGGCGGTTCGAACTCATCACCGGCTTGCGCATAAGGCTGCAATTTGCCGCGCAGCTCGGCGCGGCTATATTCGCGGCGCGCCAGGTATTGCAAGGCGCGCGTGCGCAGGCCCAGTTCAGGCTTTTTCCTCACCCGGGTGTCCGGCCAAGAGTTTTTCGGAGGATTTTGCGCCCGCTTTGGTACCGGCTTTTTCGCCGGCTTTCGTCGTCGTTTTTTCACCCGCGTCGAGTAGCGTCACGCCCAGCGCCGCACGCACTTTATTTTCAATTTCAAAAGCGATTTCGGGATGCTCGCGCAAATATTCGCGCGCGTTGTCCTTGCCCTGGCCGATTTTCTCGCCCTTGTAGGCGTACCATGCGCCGGATTTTTCCACCAGCTTGTGCTGTACGCCGAGGTCGATGATCTCGCCCTCGCGCGAGATGCCTTCGCCGTACAGGATATCGAACAGCGCCTCGCGGAACGGCGGCGCAACCTTGTTCTTCACCACCTTGACGCGCGTCTCGTTGCCGATCACTTCGTCGCCCTTCTTGATCGCGCCGATACGGCGGATATCCAGCCGCACCGAGGCATAAAACTTGAGCGCATTGCCGCCGGTGGTGGTTTCCGGGTTGCCGAACATCACGCCGATTTTCATGCGGATCTGGTTGATGAAAATCACCATGGTGTTGGAGCGATTGATGTTGGCGGTCAGTTTGCGCAGCGCCTGCGACATCAGGCGCGCGTGCAGGCCCATCTGCGCGTCGCCCATCTCGCCTTCGATTTCGGCCTTGGGTGTCAGCGCGGCAACGGAATCCACCACCACGATATCCACCGAACCGGAGCGCACCAGCATATCGACGATCTCCAGCGCCTGTTCGCCGTTGTCCGGCTGCGAAATCAGCAGGTCTCCGACCTTCACGCCCAGCTTCTGCGCATACTGCGGATCGAGCGCGTGTTCCGCGTCGATGAACGCCGCCGTGCCGCCCAACTTTTGCATCTCGGCGATGACTTGCAGCGTCAGCGTAGTCTTGCCGGAGGATTCCGGGCCGTAGATCTCGATCACGCGGCCGCGCGGCAAGCCGCCGACGCCGAGCGCGATGTCCAGCCCCAGCGAACCGGTGGACACTACCTCGATATCCTTGATCGCTTCGCCTTCACCCAAGCGCATGATCGAGCCTTTGCCGAACTGCTTCTCGATTTGGCTAAGTGCGGCAGCGAGTGCCTTGTTTTTATTGTCATCCATTTTTATACCCCTTTCAGAATTGGTAAGGGATTGTGGCACAACAATCTGGATTTGTACAGAACGTTCGTTCTCTGCATCAGATCAGGCGGTTTCCGATGCTTGCCCCAATAAATCCTGAACCCCTTGCAGCGCGATATGCACTGCCATGGCGCGGATTTCCGAACGATTCCCGGCAAGATGATGCACCCGGGCCAGCGTCACGCCGTGTTTAAGTCCCCAGGCAAACCACACCGTACCGACCGGCTTGCCCGGTGTACCGCCCTCCGGGCCGGCGATACCGCTTACCGCCAAGGCCACTTGCGCCGCACTGTTGGCCAGTGCGCCCGCCACCATCTCGCGCACCGTCGCCTCGGATACCGCGCCACGCTGATCGAGCGTCGCTTCGCTCACGCCCAGCATCTGCTGCTTGGCCAGATTGGAATAAGTGATGAAGCCGCGCTCGAACCACGCCGAGCTGCCTGCCACATCGGTAATCGCGTGCGCCACGCCGCCGCCGGTGCAGGATTCTGCCGTCGCCAGTTTCAACCCGTGCGCCTTGAGTGCGCCACCGACTTGAGCGGCAAGAACGTCCATTTAAACCTCAAAACAAAATCTGTCCACGAAAATCACAAAAGACACGAAAGAAAACCCTGAGCAAAAATTTTCGTGTGTTTCGTGCATTTCGTGGACTGTGGTTTTTAACCCAAACCGCGCGCGAGGTCATTCTGGATATCGACCACCGCTTCCAGCCCCACGCCGATGCGGATCAGACCATCCGTAATGCCTGCTGCGGCGCGCGCCTCGGGCGTGATGCGCCCGTGGGTGGTGCTGGCGGGATGGGTGATGGTGGTCTTGGTGTCGCCCAGGTTGGCGGTGATCGAAAGCATCCGCGTATTGTCGATCACGCGCCATGCGGCTTCCTTGCCGCTCCCCCGGGATGAAGCGACCTCGAACGACACGATGCCGCCGCCGGTTTTCTGCTGTTTCATCGCCAGCTCATGCTGCGGATGCGACGGCAAGCCCGGATAGAACACCCGCGTTACATTGGGCTGCGCTTCCAGCCAGCGCGCCAACTCCAGCGAATTGGCGCTGTGCGCGTCCATGCGCAGCTTGAGCGTTTCCAGCCCCTTCAGGAATATCCACGCGTTGAACGCGCTCATCGACGGCCCGGCGGTGCGCAGGAAGCCGTACACGCCCTCCATATTCTTTTTGCTGCCCAGCACCGCGCCGCCCAGCACGCGCCCCTGCCCGTCCAGATACTTGGTCGCGGAGTGGATCACGATGTCCGCGCCCAGTTCGAACGGGCGTTGCAGGATCGGTGTGCAGAAGCAGTTATCCACCGCCAGCAGCGCGCCGCACCCCTTCGCCACCGCGGCAATCGCGGCAATATCGGAAATTTCGGTGAGCGGGTTGGACGGCGTTTCCAGAAAGAACAACTTGGTATTCGGGCGCACCGCCGCTTGCCACTCCGCGACATCGGTCGCGGAAACATAGGTCGTCTCCACGCCGAATTTCTTGATGACGTTGTTGAACAGGTTGATCGTCGCGCCGAAGATGCTGCGCGAGGCGACGATGTGGTCGCCCGCCTTCAGCAAGCCCATCACGCACGCCAATATCGCCGACATGCCCGATGCCGTGGCGACGCATTGCTCCGCGCCTTCCATCGCGGCCAGGCGCTCTTCAAACATCGTCACGGTCGGGTTGGTGAAGCGCGAATAGATGTAGCCCGGCTGCTCGCCGATGAAACGTGCGGCGGCCTGCGCGGCATTTTCGAACACGAAGCTGGAGGTCAGGAACAGCGCCTCGCTGTTTTCGCCGAACTGGCTGCGCACGGTGCCCGCGTGCACCGCCATGGTTTCCGGTTGCCAGGTCTCAGGTTTAGGGGTTTTCTCAGTCATTTGTTCCTGCCGCTCATTTTGGTTTCACATTGAAGTCGCATTTAATGCCAGATCCAGTTCCAGCTGATCTTCGTCTATCAGCTTGTTGGCTTTCCCGCCGCCGCGCAGCGCTTCGATCACATCCAGATAATGCGGCGTGATATCGCCGGTGATGTAGTTGCCGTCGAAGCAGGAAGCGTCAAAGCTCGTAATGCCGGGATTGATCTTGCGCACCGCCGCCTTGAGGTCATCCAGATCCTGGTAAATCAGCCGATCCGCGCCGATCTCGCGGCAGATTTCATCATCGCTACGCCCGGTGGCAATCAATTCGTGGCGGCTCGGCATATCGATGCCGTACACATTGGGGAAGCGCACCGGCGGTGCGGCGGAGGCGAAATACACTTTCAGCGCGCCGGCGTCGCGCGCCATCTGCACAATCTCGCGGCTGGTGGTGCCGCGCACGATCGAGTCGTCCACCAGCAGCACGTTTTTGCCCTTGAATTCCACGCCGATGGCATTCAGCTTCTGGCGCACCGATTTCTTGCGCATCGCCTGCCCCGGCATGATGAAGGTGCGGCCGATGTAGCGGTTCTTCACGAAGCCTTCGCGGAACGGCAGATTGAGACGGTTCGCCAATTGCAGCGCGCTGGGACGGCTGGAATCTGGAATCGGAATGACCACATCGATGTCCAGCTCACCCCAGTTGCGCTTGAGTTTGTCGGCGAGAGATTCGCCCATGTACAGGCGCGTCTCATATACCGACACGCCATCGATCATCGAATCGGGCCGCGCCAGATAAACATATTCGAAAATGCACGGATTGAGACTGGCTTTGTCGCTGCATTGCTGGCTGTGAAAATTGCCGTCAAAATCAATGAACACCGCTTCGCCGGGCGCAATGTCGCGCAGGAATCTGAAGCCCAGCGTATCCAGCGCCACGCTTTCCGATGCGACCAGATATTCCGGCCCATGCTCGGTTTCATGCACGCCCGCCACCAGCGGGCGGATGCCATGCACATCGCGGAACGCCAGCAGACCGTAACCGGCGATCATCGCCACCACGGCATATGCGCCACGACAACGCCGGTGCACGCCGGACACTGCGGCAAAAATGGCCGGGATAGTCAGGCGCAGCCCTTTGGAGCTGGCCTGTAACTCGTGCGCCAGCACATTGAGCAACACTTCCGAATCCGAGTTGGTGTTGACGTGGCGCAAGTCATCCACAAACAACTGCTTCTTCAGCTCTTCGGCATTGGTCAGATTGCCGTTGTGGCCGAGCACGATGCCGAACGGCGAATTCACGTAGAACGGCTGCGCCTCGTTGTGATCCACCGAAGAACCGGCGGTGGGATAGCGCACATGCGCGATACCCGCGTTGCCCAGCAACGTCCGCATGTTGCGCGTGCGGAACACATCGCGCACCAGCCCATTGTCCTTGTGCAGGTGGAAAGTATGCCCATCCAGCGTGGCGATACCGGCGGCATCCTGCCCGCGGTGCTGCAAGACTTGCAAGCCGTCATACAACAGATGATTGGCTGGTGTTTGCGAGACCACTCCGAGAATGCCACACATGAATTTTTATCCCAACAATTTAACTGCAAAAAAAACCAACCACCCGAAAATCAACTACGGGCACGATAATGTATACGCGACGCAACGCTGTCCGGCAACCACGATCTGGTCAGCAACGCGGCATCTTCCGCCGCTTTACTCGTCTGCGCGCCGCGCCAGAACGGTTGTTTCGGAATATCCGTCAACCCGGCCAGCCACACCAGCGCGAGCACCACAAATCCGCCGCGCAACAACCCGAACAACCCGCCCAGCAACCTGTCCAACCAGCCCAGCCCGACCGCTTTCATCAGCCTGGAGAGCAGCCAGGCCAGCACGCCCCACACGATCAATGCCGCAATAAACACCACCGCGTAAGCCACTGCAATACGGACATGCTCTTGCGTCCCTTCGGCATGGCTCAGGACAGGTATCGGCAACATGGGAGCCATGTTACCGGCGAACAATTTGCTCAGCACAAACGCAACCGGCCAACCCAACAGCGACAACACTTCATAAACCAGCCCGCGCCACAAACCGAGCAACAGCGAAGCCAGCAATATTCCGGCTACGGCGAAATCAAACCCGCTCATTTCTCATTGGTGACTACCGGGTGCAGCCCATGCTTCTCCAGCAAGTGGCGCACCTTCTCCACTTTGTCACGCTCCGTATATGGCCCGACGCGCACACGAATCTTGTCACCGGCTTTTTCAGTATAGGCCTTGAAGCCCCATTTCTTCAGCTTATCCAGCTCCTGCTTCGCGGTAGCGGCGTTGGAATACGCGCCGACCTGCGCGACATAACTTTCAACACCGGCCGGTTTGGCTTGGCTTTTGGTTTCCGGGCTTTTGGATTCCGAACCTTTGGGTTCTGGGCTTTGGGGTTCTGGAGCTTTTGCTTCAGGCTGCTTATTGGCCGCCGGTTGTATCTTGCCCTGCACTTCAGTCCTGGGGCTGCTTGCAGCGGACAGCTGGCTGTTTGGTGCGGCAACCGGTTTTGTCTGCGCCACGGCAGATACGGCAACGGGCAGTGGTGAAACAGCCACGGCTGAGGAAGCGGCCAACGGCAATGTCCCGGCCACTTCCGAAGCCGCCACGCCCGGCACGAACTCGCCGACTTTGTCGGGAGCGGGAATACGCAGATCGATGTCGTTTCCGGTTGGCTTGGGCTCTCTATCCAGCACCATCGGCAGGATCACCACCACCGCCAGCGTAAGCGCGATGGCACCGATCAGGCGGCGGCGCGCTTTGCGCCTGAGATTCAGTTCGTCGTCTGTCTGCTGTTTTGCCATTCTTGAGTGAACCCCTAAATTCTTTTGCAGGATGGGTGGAGCAAAGCGATACCCATCATTTGTTAACGTAAAGCGATGGGTATCGCAGAGTTTAACCTGAGCAATGCCGATGGGCTCAACCCACCCTACAAAGCTTGCAGCCCTTTCTCGACCATCACTTCCGCCACGGTATAGAACGATCCGAAGGCCGCGATTCTATCATTTTCACCCGCCGCGTTACAGGCATAACGCAACGCTTCGCCGACATCGGGGAAAGTTTGAATCGTGCCGCGCACCCCGCGCTGCCGCAGCACTTGCGCCAAGTCATCGGCAGCCGCACCGCGCGGCGCGGCGATGCCCGCCACCAGCCAGGTGTCGATATGCACATCGAGCGCCGCCGCCACCCCCGCCATGTCCTTGTCCCCAAGCATCGCGAATACCGCCCAGGTATGCGGACAGGGCGGCAGGCTGGCGAGATTCTGCGCCAGCGAACGCGCCGCATGTGGGTTGTGCGCCACATCCAGGATCAGCGCCGGTTTGCCCGGCACCACCTGGAAACGCCCCGCCAGCCGCACCTCGACCAGCCCGCGCCGCACCGCCTCCATGCTCACCGGCAATTTTTCTTTGAGCGCATCCAGCGCCGCCAGCGCCGCGCTGGCATTGTTAAGCTGGAATGCACCGCGCAGCGCGGGATAGGGCAACGCATGGCGTGTGCCGATTGTGCTGCGGTAGTTCCATTGCCCCTTCAAAAGCCCCTCTCCCGCCTGCGGGAGAGGGGTTGGGGAGAGGGGCTGTGCTACGAAGATAGTGTGCACTTCGCCGCCACTACCCTCTCCCTCACTCCCTCTCCCGCCTGCGGGAGAGGGAAGTTGAAAACCGAACTCGCTGCCGATGCACCACAGCTCTGCACCGATCTGTTGCGCATGGCTGCGTATCGCCTGCGGCACATCCGTATCCGCGCAGATCGCCACGCGGCCTTTGCGAAATATTCCCGCCTTCTCGAACGCGATCTGCTCGCGTGTCACACCGAGGTAATCGGTGTGGTCGATGTCCACACTGGTCACCACCGCGCAGTCGTTGTCGAACGCGTTAACCGCATCCAGCCTGCCGCCCAGCCCGACTTCGAGAATCGCGACATCCACCTTGTGCTGAATGAAACACTGCATCGCGGCCAGTGTGCCGAACTCGAAATAGGTCAAGGAAGTATCGCCGCGCACCTGCTCGATCTTTTCAAACGAAGCGCATAACTCCGCATCGCTGACCTGCTGTTTATTGATGCGTACGCGCTCGTTGTAATGCAGCAGGTGCGGCGAGGTGTAGCAGCCGACGCGGTATCCGGCGGCGTGCAGCATGGATTCCAGCATCGCGCACACCGAACCCTTGCCGTTAGTGCCGCCGACCGTGATGATGGGAAAATCCGGCTGGAGATTCAGCCGCTGTTTGACCTGCGCCACGCGCTCCAGGCCGAGCGCGATGGTCTTCGGGTGCAGGGATTCGAGATAGGTCAGCCAATCGGCCAGAGTAGATGGCATTTATCGTAGGGGCGTATGGCAATACGCCCTTTCATCGTTTATCAAGATAGACACATCCGGCGCAATGCCCGTTGGTTATTGCGCCCTACGCTTGCTACCCGGCTAGGGTGTTAGGCATTGATTTTTAGCTCATCTCTGATACGAGAGCGAACTAACGGAACCAGCTTTCTAAGTGCCGTAGTAAATTCCTCAGGTTTTTTATTTCCAATTGCCAAAACGAGCTGATCCATTAGTTCATTTTCGTCTTTGTACCCATAGAGATGAAACTTGCGTCTGGCATCTTCAAATTGGGCGAGAATCTCAGGCTGTAAAAGCGCGGCGTTATCATTCACAATGGCAAACCACACCGGTAAAAAAGCTTCCAACGTCTTTAGACGGTATTCAAGCCTTTTTTGAGCAACATCCTTAACCCTGTTGAGATAGCCAGTGACGAACCAGCCGATAGCGATAATGAACGCGGATGCTATGGTTATCCAATCCTTTACTTCCATTTGGCGTACTCCTGTAAATCAAAATGCCTAACGTGGATTAAGCCGCCTCAATCTCCGCCACCGCCGCCTGCTTGGTCAGCAGCGTAATCAGCGTCGTCAGTTGATTCTTCATTTCGCGCCGGTCGATGATCATGTCCACCGCGCCGTGCTCCAGCAAAAACTCCGCGCGCTGAAAGCCTTCCGGCAGGGTTTCGCGCACCGTTTGCTGGATCACGCGTGCACCGGCGAAGCCGATCAGTGCGCCGGGCTCGGCGATCACCACGTCGCCCATGAAGGCGAAGCTGGCGGACACGCCGCCCATGGTCGGGTCGGTCAGCACCGAGAGGAACGGCAATTTTTCCTGGCTGAGTTGCGTGAGTGCGGCGCAGGTCTTCGCCATCTGCATCAAGGACAGCAGGCCTTCCTGCATGCGCGCACCGCCGCTGGCGGCAAAGCAGATGAACGGGCATTTCTGCTCCAGCGCGACCTGCACGCCGCGCACGAAACGCTCGCCGACCACCGAGCCCATCGAGCCGCCCATAAAATTGAATTCGAAGGCCGCAACCACCACCGGAACCGCATGGATGCTGCCCTGCATCACCACCAGTGCATCTTCCTCGTCGGTGCTCTTTTTGGCCGCAACGAGGCGCTCCGAATACTTGCGGCTATCCTTGAATTTGAGCGTGTCGATCGGCAACACTTCCGCGCCGATCTCAAAGCGCCCCTCGCCGTCGAGCAGCAAATCCAAGCGGGTGCGCGCGCCGATGCGGTGATGATAATTACACTTCGGACAGACGCTCTGGTTCTTTTCCAGGTCGGAGTGGTACAGCACCGCCTGGCAGGATGGGCACTTGTGCCACAAACCTTCCGGCACGTTTTTCTTGGCATCGCCGTCGCGGCGTTTGATCTTGGGCGGCAATAATTTCTGAAACCAGCTCATGGTGTTCCCCTTGAAATTCCAAATTATTTTTGCCCGCAGATTTCGCAGATTACCGCAGATTAAAACCTGACACCGTCAAATAATTTGGCCGTTAATCTGCGTCAATCTGTGTAATCTGCGGACAAAAGCTTTTAAGCCCGATCCACAGCCAACCTCAATTCTCTGACCAGTTTGCCCACATTCGCGACGACATTTTGTTCGGTCGAGTTTTCGATCTCCTGCACGATGCGGCTGCCCACCACCACGCCGTCGCACAGCTTCGCCACCGCCAGCGCGGTGGCCGCATCGCGGATGCCGAAGCCCACGCCGATCGGCAGGTTGATGTGCTGGCGCAGTTGCGGAATTTTTTGTGCGATCGCATCCAAGTCCAGATGCCCCGCGCCGGTCACGCCTTTCAGCGAGACGTAATACACATAGCCGCGCGCCAGTTTGGCAACGCGTTCCACGCGCGCATCTTCGGTGGTCGGTGCCAGCAGGAAGATCGGATCGATGCCGTACGCTTGCAGATGCTCGAACGCATCGTGGCTCTCTTCCGGCGGGAAGTCCACGGTCAGCACGCCGTCCACGCCCACCTCCGCGCAACGTTTTGCAAACACTTCCCAGCCCATCGCTTCGATCGGGTTACCGTAGCCCATCAGCACCACCGGGGTAGTTGCATCCTGTGTGCGGAACTCCGCCACCATCGCCAACACGCCGCGCAGCGACATGCCGTGCTTGAGCGCGCGCTCGGAAGCGCGCTGGATGGTCGGGCCGTCCGCCATCGGGTCGGAGAACGGCACGCCCAGTTCGAGCACGTCCGCTCCCGCCTCCACCAGCGCATGCAGCAGCGGCACGGTGATTTGCTGCGACGGATCGCCTGCGGTGATGAACGGAATCAGCGCCTTGCGCTGCTGTTGCTTGAGTCTGGCGAAGGTTGCTTGAATACGGCTCATAGCGTGATTCCCTTCAAGTTCGCCACCGTGTTCATATCCTTGTCGCCGCGACCCGAGAGGTTTACCAGCAGCACTTTGTCCTTGCCCAGCGCCGGTGCGATCTTCATCGCATGCGCCAACGCATGGCTGGATTCCAGCGCGGGGATGATGCCCTCGAAGCGGCACAGCGCATCGAATGCGGCCAGCGCTTCATCGTCGTTGATCGCGACGTATTGCGCGCGCCCCTGATCCTTCAACAGGCAGTGCTCGGGGCCGACACCGGGGTAATCCAGCCCGGCGGAGATGGAATGCGTCTCGATGATCTGACCGTTTTCATCCTGGATCAGATACACCTTGTTGCCGTGCAACACGCCGACTTTTGCATTCGCGGTCAGCGGTGCGGCATGTTTCCCGCTGGCGATACCGTGACCGCCCGCCTCCACGCCGATGATCTGCACGCTTTTTTCTTCGATATAAGGATAGAACAGGCCAATCGCGTTGGAACCGCCGCCGACACAGGCGATCACCGCATCCGGCTGGCGGCCTATCATCTCCGGCATCTGCACTTTAGCTTCATTACCGATCACGCATTGGAAGTCACGCACCATCATCGGGTACGGATGCGGTCCCGCCGCCGTGCCGAAGATGTAGAAGGTGCTTTCGACGTTGGTGACCCAGTCGCGTATCGCCTCGTTGCACGCATCCTTGAGTGTTCTGGAACCGCTCTCGACCGGGACTACGGTCGCGCCCAGCAACTTCATGCGGAACACGTTCGCCGCCTGGCGCTGGATGTCTTCCGCGCCCATATACACGATGCACTCCATGCCGAAACGCGCCGCCACCGTCGCGGTTGCCACGCCGTGCATGCCCGCACCGGTCTCGGCGATCACGCGCTTCTTGCCCATGCGCTTGGCCAGCAAGGCCTGCCCTATCGCGTTGTTGATCTTGTGCGCGCCGGTGTGATTCAGGTCTTCGCGCTTCAAATAGATTTGTGCGCCGCCCAAACTCTCCGACAGGCGCTTGGCGTGATAGACCGGGCTGGGACGCCCGACATAATGTTTCAATTCGTAGGCGAATTCGGCCTTGAATTCGGGATCGTCGCGAAAACGCAGATACTGGCGGCTCAATTCTTCCACTGCCGGAATCAGCGTCTCGGCCATGTAGATGCCGCCAAAGATACCGAAGTGGCCGGTGCTATCTGGATAGTTGTAAGTCAATGTTGTTAACCTCGTTGATGAACGCGGCGACCTTCGCCGCATCCTTGATTCCCTTGCTCGCTTCCACCCCGCTGGACACGTCTACCGCGTAAGGCCGTACCTGTTTGATCGCCGCCGCGACATTTCCAGCATCCAGCCCGCCGGACAAGATCACCGGCAACGGCAACTGCCTGGGGATCAAGGTCCAGTCGAAAGCCGTTCCGGTACCGCCCGGTACGCCTTCCACATGGGCATCCAGCAGCAGCCCCCTGGCGCTGCGAAAACGCGCCGCGCATTGTAGCAAATCCACCCCCGCCTTGACGCGGATCGCCTTGAGATATGGCCTGGTAAATTGCGCGCAGTACTCCGGGGTTTCATCGCCGTGGAATTGCAGCATATCCAGCGGCACTTGCGCCAATACCTCGCGCACGAAGGCCGCGTCGGCATCGACGAACAACCCGACCACGGACACGAACGGCGGCAACGCGGCCGCCAGTTGTGCGGCCTGCGCGATACCCACATGGCGCGGGCTGCGCTCGTAGAACACCAACCCGATGGCATCCGCCCCGCTGTTGGCGGCGGCCAGCACGTCTTCCACGCGGGTGATGCCGCAAATCTTGATGCGTGTCACAACAACTCTCCCAACCCATTCTGATTTTCCATTTGCGGCAGCCCCCACTTCGCTTCGTATTGAATGCGGCGCAAGTATAAGCCATCCGGCGCAAAGGTCGGAGCGGCGATGCTGCGTTCGCGGCTGCCCAGTACTTCCGCGAGCCATTCCGGCGGGTGTTTTCCCTTGCCCGCATATACCAGGCAGCCGACGATGTTGCGCACCATGTGGTGCAGGAACGCATCGGCGCTCACATCGAAAATCAGCGTCTCGCCGTGTCGGCGGATGTCTAACTGATGCAGGTTTTTGATTGGCGATTTGGCCTGGCATTGTGCCGCGCGGAATGCGCTGAAGTCGTGCTCGCCCAGCAGACATCGTGCGGCGGCCTGCATCGCCGCGACATCCAGCGGCGCGTGAAACCAGCCGACTTTGCCGGCATGTATCGCGCTGCGCGTGGCGCGATTGATCAGCAGATAGCGGTAGCTGCGCCCGTGCGCGGAAAAGCGTGCATGGAATTCGTCCGGCACCGGATGCGCCCACAACACCGCGATGCTGTCCGGCAGCAACGCGTTCACGCCGCGCACCCAGGCGGTCAGCGGGCGTTCGACCCGGGTATCGAAATGCACCACTTGCTCCAGCGCGTGTACGCCGGTATCGGTGCGCCCCGCCGCGATAACTGAAATTGGTTCACCGGCAATCTGGCTCAACGCGCGTTGCAGCGTGTCCTGCACGGTATGCCCGTCCGCCTGGCTCTGCCAGCCACAATACGGGCGGCCGTCGTACTCGACACCCAGCGCTATCCTCATGGTGCGCCCCTCATCTTATTGCCAGCCACAAGATCAGCGCCGCAACGATCAATAACAACGCATCTCCCACGGCAAAACGGTACAGCGGCAATTCCATGTGCTTGGTGGTTTCGCCATGCGGCTCGAACAAACCGCGCAGCGCATCCTGCCAACTATGCGTCTCGCGCAACATCGCCGCCTCGGCATAGTGCAAGGTCAACGCCAGCCGCACGGCAAACCGCTCGCGCGACAGCCCCAGCCATTGCAACGGCGCAAACAGGGTGTACAGCCCGGCAATCAATTGTTGGCGATGCAGGCGTTCCAGCAGTATCGCCAGCCCCGCCAGCGCGGCCAGCAAGCGGGTCAGTTGCAGCGCACCATCGGCCAGCCCTTCGCGGCTCGGGCCGAACATGCCGAGTGCATCCGCCAGCGCCTGTCCCGGCGTGCTGTAAGCGTAGATCAGCAACAGCGACAGCATGATCCAGCGGGTGCGGCGCAATAGCTGGATGAATTTGTGCCGCGAAATAACAAAAGCGCACAGCAGAACCAAACCGGCCGGGGCAAGCAAAATTCCAAGGGGCAAAACCTGCATGGTGGCAACCAGCAAACACCAGGTCAGAATTTGTGCGGCGGGATGGAATTGCAATTTTTACTCCAAAAGAAAACGGCAGCCCACTGCTGGGCTGCCGTTCTTACAAAGCCAGGATTAACCGATTTGATCGAGCAGGGATTGCGCGGATTCACGCTGTCCCGCATCACCCTCGCGCAGGACTTCCTCAAGAATTTCGCGCGCGCCGACGGCATCGCCCATTTCATGATAGGCCTTGGCCAAATCGAGTTTTGTCGCGACCTCATGCCAATGCTCATCCTTGATTTCCGATGCCGGTTCACTTGGCGTTGCGGCATCATCCAGGTTCAGGCTGATGTCCGCCAAACCGACTTCAGCGGGTTGCGCCTCGGCAGGCTTCGCGGCCATCTCCCCGACCGGGAAATCCAGCGTAAATTCCATCCCATCTTCGTCAACTGGCCCCTCTTCTGCGTGCTCATCGACTTGTGCTGCAGGCTGGGTTGACGTGACATCAAAAACCAAATCATTCAGGTCCGATGATTCCGCTTCTGCCTGCCCGCCGGTTTCCGGTGCCGCAGAGCCGGTCGAAGTAATATCAAAATCCATCCCGGTCGGCACAGCCAGCGAAGGATTAGTCGATGTCACATCAAAATCCATCGATTCCGCCTGAACCGCAGCCATGTCGGCAGGCGATAAAATCGTGGTTTTTTCCGTATCACCCAAATCAAAATCCATATCGGCAGCCGGCGCTTCCTGCGCCGCCGCTGTATTGTCCAGAACAAAGTCCGGATTGAACACGTTCATTTGCATGGTCGTGCTGCCCACATCTTCAGCAGGTGCTGCTGCTTGCATGATGGTTGCACTACCCGTATCTTCAATGGCTCCACCGCCACCGCCGTACATCGGGTTGTTCGGCTCCAGCTTGCGCCCTATTGCGGCGGCCTGTTGCCACGCCTCTTCATCGCCGGAATCCTGCAACTGGCGCGCGATGGTCGAGAAGGAATTTGCGTCTTTGCGGTTGGCGTAAATGCCCAGCAACTTGAGATGTATCCGATGATCATCCGGCTTGTTATGCAAAGCATCCTTCAGTATTTCCTCCGCCTGCACATCGCGCCCGAAATTCAGGAACAAATCTGCCTCGCTGATCGGGTCAACATCATCATCCGGTTTGGCGCTTTCTTCAACGCTGGTCGCTACTGCCGTACTGGTAAAATCGCCAGTCTCGGGAGATGGCGCAACCGGCGTGGCAAGCTGACCGGTTATCGCACCGGCATCTTTATCTTTTCCGCCGGTTGCAGGTGCAGCGGCAAAAGCTTGCTTGCGGCGCTGCAACATAAAACCGATACCACCCAAACCAAGCAACACTGCGGCTCCACCAGCCAGATAAAGCGGTTCGCCCAGAATTTGATCCACCAGCGAAGGTGGCGGCGGTGCAACCACTTTGGGTTTCGGCTTGGCGACCGGCGCCGGTTTGACCGCACTGGCGGCAGCTACTTCGCTGGCAGCAGCGATAACCGGAGAAGCTACAACCGGCGAGGCGGCGGCAACTACCGCGCTGGAAGATTTCAGCAAAGCCGCGGCCTCGGCTTTCAGCTGGGTGAGGCGCTGCATATCCTTGAGGTTCTTTTCCAGCAATGCGGCACGCGTTTGATCTTCTTTTAGGGCTTTCTCCCTGGCAATCGCCTCTTCTTGCGCGGCATTCTTCTTGTCTTGCGCAGTCGGAGTTTTGCCCGCCACACCGGTGGCAGCCTTGTCTCCGGGAGCCTCGCCCTTGGATAATTTCAGCACTTCCTTGGCGGATTCTTTGGCAACCGGAGCCTTGTCGGCAACCGAACCGGCGATCTTGCCGGTGGCGATTTGCTGGGCATCCTGCGGCTTGCTGCTGACCGGTGCAGCAGCGGCCAGTTTCTGCCGGTACGCATTCCAGTCCGCCACATGAGCATGGATCTCCTTCATGGCATCCACCTGCGAAACGTTCAGCAGCTCGGACTGAACCGGCATACGCAATATTTTCCCGGCCCTGATACGGTTCATGTTTTTGCCGTCGAATTCGTCAACGTTAGCGCGGTACAGCGCGACCAGCATGCGCTCCAGGCTCACTTCGTCCGGCTTATTCTGCGCGGCGATTTTGTTCAGTGTGTCGCCACTTTGAACGGAAATGACACCTGTGGCGACTTTCATTTTGGCCGGCATAGCGGCGGCTTGCTTGGCCGGTGCTGCCATTGCCGGTTTCTCGGCAGGTTTTTCAACCGGCTTCTCGGCAGGCTTGCTCTCAACCGGTGTTTCGGCTGCCGGGGCCTGCTCTATGGGCCGGGTTGCAATTTCCGGAGATACGGATTGCACTGCCGGTGCGACGGTTTGCACTTCCGCTTGTTTGGGTTGTTCCGCGGCGTAGCCCGGCGGATCCAGCAGGAAAGTATATTCGCGCAACAGCCTGCCGGACGCCCAGGTCAGCTCGACCAGCATGCTCACGAAGGGATCATTGACCGGTTGCGCGCTGCTCACCTTGAGATATAGCTCTCCATTCGCGCGGCTCTCGATCTGAAACTTGAATTTGCTGCCATAAGGGTATTCCAGCCCCGCACCCTTGTAGGCATCGGGTGATGCAAGACGGGCAACCAGGCTGGCTTTATCGGCCTTGCCGACCGCCACCAATTCGATATCGGCTTTCAGCGGCTGACCCAAAGCAGAAGCCACATTTATTCCGCCCATACCAACGGCGGAAACACATGTGGACAATGTCAAACCAGCAACAACCCAGAGCAGTTTCAGTAGTGACTTTCGCACGCTATCACCTTATGGTTATTTGTTGAACAAGTAAAATAACATCATGGAGTTATAAGCACAAGCTCATAATATTTTTCGCATTATGTCCTAATTGAGGTATTTCGCAATCAAAATCTCTGCAATCTGCACACTATTCAACGCCGCGCCCTTGCGTACATTATCGCTGACCACCCACAAATTCAAGCCCAGCGGGCACGAAATATCCTCGCGGATGCGCCCGACATAGGTCGCGTCGTTACCCGCCGCCTCGATCGGGGTCGGGTATCCGCCCGGCTCGCGCTTGTCCATCACGGTCACGCCCGGAGCCTTTTCCAGCAAGGCGCGCGCCTCGGCGGCGGTGATTTTTTTGCGGGTCTCGATATGCACCGCCTCGGAGTGGCCGTAGAACACCGGCACGCGCACCGCGGTCGCATTCACCATGATGCTTTCATCCTCCATGATTTTCTGGGTTTCCCACACCATTTTCATTTCTTCCTTGGTGTAGCCGTTTTCCATGAACACGTCGATTTGCGGCAGCACGTTGAAGGCGATGCGTTTCGGGTACACCTCGACTTCCACATCCTGCGAATTGAACAGCGCGCGGGTTTGCGCGGCCAGCTCGTCTATCGCCTCCTTGCCGGTGCCGGACACCGCCTGATAAGTCGCCACGTTGATGCGCGTGATGCCCACAGCATCCCTGATCGGCTTGAGCGCCACCACCATCTGGATGGTCGAACAGTTCGGGTTGGCGATGATGCCGCGGTTCTTGTATTGCGCGATGGCGTGCGGGTTCACTTCCGGTACCACCAGCGGAATATCCTTGTCATAGCGGAAGTGCGCGGTGTTGTCGATCACCACGCAACCGGCGGCAGCGGCGATAGGTGCGTATTTTTCCGACACGCTTCCGCCCGCCGAGAACAGGCCGATTTGCGTCTTGGAGAAATCGAAGCCCTCCACGTCGATGACGGTGAGCTCCTTGCCTTTGAATTGCACCGTCGAACCGGCCGAACGGCTGGAAGCCAGCGGATAAAGGTTGCGCACCGGAAACTTGCGCTGCTCCAGGATGTCCAGCATCGCCTCGCCCACCGCGCCGGTCGCGCCCAATATGCATACGTCGTATTGCTTGCTCATTTAATACTCTCCACTCTTCAAAACTTAACTTGCAGGGTGCGCCCTACCTTCTGGTGCGGGCGTAATGCCTTACGCCCCTACAGGCTGTTTACCACCGCGTCGCCCATCGCAGTACAGCCGACCTTCTGCATCCCTGCCTCGTAAATATCGCCGGTGCGCAGCCCCTGCTGCAACACCTTGCGCACCGCCGCCTCGATACGCTGCGCGATGTCTTCGCGCGCAAAAGTGTAACGCATCATCATCGCCACCGACAGGATCGTCGCCAGCGGGTTGGCGATATCCTTGCCCGCGATGTCAGGAGCGGAACCGTGGCACGGCTCATACAGACCCTTGTTGTGCGCATCCAGCGACGCGGACGGCAGCATGCCGATCGAGCCGGTCAGCATCGACGCCTCGTCGGACAAAATGTCGCCGAAAATATTACCGGTCAAGATCACGTCGAACTGCTTGGGCGCACGCACCAGTTGCATCGCGGCGTTGTCCACATACATATGCGACAACTCGATCACCGGATATTCTTTCGCCACGTCGATGACGATTTCGCGCCAGAACATGCTGGTGTCCAGCACGTTGGCCTTGTCCACCGAACACATTTTTTTATTGCGCTTCAGCGCGATCTGGAAACCGACATGCGCCACGCGGCGGATTTCCGATTCGCTGTACAGCATGGTATCGAAGCCCTGGCGCTCGCCGTTATCCAGCGTGCGGATGCCGCGCGGCTGGCCAAAATAAATGTCGCCGGTCAGCTCGCGCAAAATCATGATATCCAGACCCGACACCAATTCCGGCTTCAGACTGGACGCGTTCACCAGCTCGGGATACACCATTGCCGGGCGCAGGTTGGCGAACAGGCCGAGACCCTTGCGGATGCGCAGCAGGCCTTGCTCCGGGCGCAGCGGGCGCGGCAGCGTATCGTATTGGTAACCGCCCACCGCGCCGAGCAGCACCGCATCGGATGCCAGCGCCAGCTTCTCGGTCGCAGGCGGAAACGGATCGCCCGCCGCGTCATACCCCGCACCGCCCAAGTGCGCGTATTCCAGCTCAATTTTCAGGCCGTCGCCACGCAACGCCTCCAGCACTTTCACCGCTTGCGCGACAATCTCCGGGCCGATCCCGTCACCGGGCAATACTGCAATCTTCATTTACAATTCCATTCTTAAAAAGTTAAACCTTTTTATCCGCAGATTACGCAGATTTCACAGATTAAAATCTTGGGTTTAATCTGCGTGAGTCTGTGTAATCTGCGGGTGATTTGTTGTTACGCAAACAGCCACGGCTGCGCCGCGCGATGCTTCGCCTCGTAAGCCGCAATCTCGCCCACATGCTGCAAGGTCAGGCCGATGTCGTCCAGCCCGTTCAGCAGGCAGTGCTTGCGGAACGCCTCCACCTCGAACTGGTATACCGTGCCGTCCGGTGCGGTGATGCTCTGCCGCTCCAGGTCGATCTTCAAACGATAGCCCGGCGTAGCTTCCACCTCCTTGAACAGCGCATCCACTTGCTCCGCAGCCAGACGGATCGGCAGCAGGCCGTTCTTGAAGCAGTTGTTGAAAAAGATGTCTGCGAAACTCGGCGCGATGATGGCGCGGAAGCCGTAGTCTTCCAGCGCCCAGGGCGCGTGTTCGCGCGAACTGCCGCAGCCGAAATTTTCGCGCGCCAGCAGAACCTGCGCGCCCTGATAGCGCGGCTGGTTCAGCACGAAATCGGGGTTGGGTATCCGCTTGCTGTTGTCCATGCCCGGCTCGCCGTGATCCAGATAACGCCATTCGTCGAACGCATTCGGGCCGAAGCCGGAACGCTTGATCGACTTAAGGAATTGCTTGGGGATGATCGCGTCGGTATCCACGTTGGCGCGATCCAGCGGCATAACCAAACCATCGAGTACGGTAAATTTTTGCATCACTTGGTCGCGGCCTTCTCGATCTTCTCGCCGCCCTTTTTCAGGTCCTTGCCGATGCCTTCCACGGTATTGCAGCCCGCCAGAAACAATACTGCCAACAACAAAGAGAATACTTTCATCATCGCTCCTTAAATTTTGCTCACATCGACAAAATGCCCGGCAATCGCCGCGGCCGCGGCCATCTCCGGACTGACCAGATGGGTGCGTCCGCCCTGCCCCTGTCGCCCCTCGAAGTTGCGGTTGGAGGTAGCAGCGCAACGTTCGCCCGGCGCAAGCCGGTCGTCGTTCATCGCCAAGCACATCGAGCAACCCGGATCGCGCCACTCGAAGCCCGCCGCGATAAATATCTTGTCCAGCCCTTCTTGCTCGGCCTGCTGTTTGACCAGGCCGGAGCCGGGCACCACCATCGCCAGTTTCACGTTCGCCGCGACATGCTTGCCCTGCGCCACCGCCGCCGCGGCGCGCATATCTTCAATGCGCGCGTTGGTGCAGGAGCCGATAAAGACCTTGTCGATGTTGATCTCAGTGATCGGCGTATTCGCTTTCAAGCCCATATAGTGCAACGCGCGCTCCGCACCCTCGCGCTTGACCGCGTCGCTCATGGTAGCCGGATCGGGCACGCGCCCGTCCACCGCCACCACCATCTCCGGCGACGTGCCCCAAGTCACTTGCGGCCTGATCTGCGCGGCATCCAGCTTGACGGTCGCGTCGAACCGCGCGCCGTCGTCGCTGTGCAGCGTATTCCAGTAGGCCACGGCCTTGTCCCACAACTCGCCCTGCGGCGCGAACGGGCGCCCCTTCAAATAATTGGTCGTCGTGTCGTCTGCCGCAATCATACCGGCGCGCGCGCCCGCTTCGATCGCCATGTTGCACAGCGTCATGCGCCCTTCCATCGACAGGCCGCGTATCGCGCTACCGGCGAATTCAATCGCATAGCCGGTGCCGCCCGCCGTGCCGATCTTGCCGATCACCGCCAGCGCGATATCCTTGGCGGTCACGCCCTTGCCCAGCGCGCCATCCACCAGCACCAGCATGGCTTTGGATTTCTTCATCAGCAAACATTGCGTCGCCATCACATGCTCAACTTCGGAAGTGCCGATGCCGAACGCCAGCGCGGCAAACGCGCCGTGCGTGCTGGTGTGCGAATCGCCGCACACCACCGTCATGCCCGGCAACGTCGCGCCCTGCTCCGGGCCGATCACATGCACGATGCCCTGGCGCACGTCGTTCATCTTGAATTCGTTCACGCCATACTCGGCGCAATTGCTGTCCAGCGTCTCCACCTGCAAGCGCGCGATCGGATCGGCGATGCCCTGCGCGCGCCCTTTGGTCGGCACATTGTGATCGGCCACCGCGAGGATAGACGCGCTGCGCCACAGCTTGCGCCCGGCCAGTTTCAGCCCCTCGAACGCCTGCGGGCTGGTCACTTCATGCACCAAATGGCGGTCGATATAAATCAGCGCGGTGCCGTCGGCTTCCTGCCGCACCACGTGAGCATTCCAGAGTTTGTCGTAAAGAGTTTGTGCGCCCATATCGATTGTTGTGCTTTTATTGTTGTGCTTTTTTTAGAGCGCGCGATTATGCCACAACAGCGGCGGCTTGGCACTCCTGCTCCAATACCGGCGACCGTTTCCAGCCAAATCCATTTTGGGTAGAGTTCGGCAATCACTGTAATTTGACAAGAAACACCGACAATGAAAATCAGCCCGTCTATCATCCTGGCATGCCTTGCCCTGCTCTCCGGTTGTGCGACGCTCAACGAACAGGAATGCCGTTCTGCCGACTGGCGCCAGCCCGGCAACGCCTTATCTGGTCAACTTGCGTAGCCCACTCAGGATCGGTCTTGAGGAACCATTTGACGAAGTGCTCGAACTGCTTGCCGCGCTTGAGCGGGTCGGGATCGAGGCTGTGGTAAAAAGCGGAGAATTGGACGGGCATGGGTTTCTTATTAGCCGTAGGGACGTATGGCAATACGCCCTTTGAAAGCCCGTGTGAATATCAGAAAAGGCGTATTGCCATACGCCCCTACTTCAACAACGGATGATCCTTGGGCAACTGTTTGGAATACCAGATGGCGAGTTTATGCCGCATGGTTTTTTCGGCGACCTGGTCTTCCGGCAGGGGCTGGATGACTTTGTCGTGAACCAGCAGCCGGTAGAGGTACAGCAGTTTCTCGCTCGCCGAATCGGTGGCTTCGAACTCGACCACGCCGCGCCCTTCCGCATACTTCACGCCCGCGAGCAGCGCTTCCTTGAATAATGCGTTTTCATTTTTCAGTTTTTTCATTTTGCCATCCCCAGTTTCCATCCCATCAGCAACAATCCCAGCAGCGCCATGACCGCGCTGCACGAATACAGCACGCTGGCGCCGTAGTGCTGCCAGATCGGGCCGCTGGCCAGCCCGCCCAGCATGCCGCCCGCGCCGTAGGTGAGGCTGCCGAACATGGCCTGGCCTTTCGACTGGTGGCGCCCCTGAAAGAACTCATGCACCAGCCCGACCGAGGCGGCGTGATACGCGCCGAAGGTGGCGGCGTGCAGCACTTGCGCAATCAGCAGCAGCAACAGAAAATCCACGCCCCAGCCGATCAGCATGAAGCGCAGCACGGCCAGCCCGAAGCTGCCGATCAGGATACGCGTAAAACCGTAGCGCCGCACCAGCCACGGCATCAGGAAAAACACGCCGATCTCGCAGATCACGCCGAGCGCCCACAACCCGCCCACCGCGCTCTTGGCGTAACCGTGCTCGACCAGATAAATCGAGAAGAAGGTGTAGTAAGGCCCGTGCGCGACGGACATCAGGAAACACGCGCCGAACAACACCAGCACGCGCGGCTGCAACACGATATTGCGGATCGAATGGCTGTCGGTGTGGTGCGCCAGCACTTCGGTGGGCGGAATCTGGCGCGAGAAGATCAGGATACCCAGTTCGCAGACCACTCCGGCCCACAGCAGCCACGCGATGGCGATATAGTCGAAAGCGTAGCCCAGCCCCACCACCGCGACGATGAAGCCGATTGAGCCCCACGAGCGGATGCGCCCGTAATGCGCGGTGTGCTTGCCCAGATAAGTCAGCGTGGTGGCCTCGACCAGCGGTATCGATGCGCTCCAGAAGAAGCTCATCAGCCCGAGCACCAGCAGCATGCCCCAGAAACTGGTGGTGGCGAACACGCCCAGATAGAACACCGCGCTCAATGTCGCGGCGATCTGCACCACCCGCCGCCGCTCGCCGATATGGTCGGCCAGCCAACCCCACAAGTTCGGCGCGATCATGCGCATCACCGGCTGCACCGACATCAGGATGGCGATTTCGATGGCGTCGAAGTGAATGGATTTTAGATACAGGCTCCAGTAGGGCGCGAACATCCCCACGAAGGCGTAATAGAAAAAATAGAAACCGGCGATGCGCCAGTGGTAGTTTTTGGCTTGGGTCACTTGCTGGAATGCCGCTGCCGGATAAGCCGCGTTATGTGGATAACGGTGCCATTTTATCTTGAACGTCAACCATTTTGCTGATCAAGTAGAGCTTAATGCGCAAATCGTGCGGTGAGCGCAGCAACAATCTGCCTGCTGGCGGTGCCGTCTCCATAAGGGTTGGAGCACTGTGAAAATTTCTGGTAATAAGTTGCGTCGTCCAACAGCCGTGTGCATTCGGCAACGATTTTTTGTGTATCCGTGCCGACCAATTGCACCGTGCCGGCTGCCACGGCCTCGGGTCGCTCGGTTACCTCGCGCATCACCAGTACCGGCTTGCCCAGCGATGGCGCTTCTTCCTGTATCCCGCCGGAGTCGGTCAAAATGATATGCGACCGGCTCATCAGATACACGAAATGCAGGTAATCGAGCGGTTCGATCAAATGCACATTCTGCTTGCCTTCCAATGTCCCCATGACAACCTGGCGCACATTGGGGTTGAGATGCACCGGGTACACCACCTGCACATCGGTTCTTTCACTTAGCTGTTTCAAGGCAAGGCAAATCGACTCCAGCCCATGCCCGTGGTTTTCGCGGCGGTGGCCGGTGACCAGGATGAGTCGTTTGGCCGGATCAAGATACGGAAACGCATCCGCAAGACGGGCGGACAGCTCCCGGTCAGCTCTGATCCGCCCATCCGTCATCAGCAGCGCGTCGATAACCGTGTTGCCGGTCACGTAAATTCGATCTGCCGGAACCTGCTCCTTGAGCAGGTTGTCACGGGAAACATCGGTCGGCGCAAAATAGTATTCGGCCACCACATCAATCACGCGGCGATTCATTTCTTCCGGCCAGGGGTGATGCAAATCATAGGTGCGCAACCCGGCTTCGACATGCCCTACTGGAATATGCCGGTAGAATGCCGCCAACCCGGCAGCCATCGCCGTGGTGGTGTCGCCATGCACCAGCACGCAATCGGGGCGATGCATTTTCAGGACATCGTCTATGCCGGTCAGCACGCTGCCGGTCAGCTCGGCCAGTTGCTGGCCCTGCTTCATCAGGTTAAGGTCGATGTCGGCCGTAATGCCAAAAATCTCCAGCACCTGGTCCAGCATCTGGCGATGCTGTGCGGTGAGACAAACCAACGTCTTGAGTTGCGGCTGCGCCAGCAACTCATGCACCAGCGGAGCCATCTTGATGGCTTCCGGGCGTGTTCCAATCACCACCATAATTTTACGCATCATATGTCCCGCTGAAACTAAAACCAGTAATTGCCCCGCACCAGCAGCCCCGACCCCCGTGGAGAGTTATCCACCTTGAAACGATACTGGATGTCCAGATCAATCACGCTGCTTGGCACCTGATATTTTTTTTCTGAGAACCAATAGCGTAATTTGACTCCCGGCCCGATGGTCGAAGAAGAGGGTCTGGCGCGTGCGGAGCGGGAGTTGTCGGTCTCGTTTGTCGCCACCAGATGCGGGTAGGCCGTCAAATGAGCATCCACGCTGGGAAGGTGCACGCTCTTGCCATATGTTGCTTCCATAGCATGGTAATAATAGGCGTTGCCGGCACCGCCGCCGCCGGCATTCAAGCCGGAACCCGGCTCGAAATAATAGCCGGCTTCACCGTAAAAATTCCAGTCTGCCAAACTCGCCTTGCCGGGTTTCAACTCATAACCGCTGTCGGTGGAATAACCCATGCGCACCAGCCAATCCATGCGTGAAAACATGCCGAAATGAATCAATCTTTCCAAACCCACCGTGAAACCCCAGTCGGTGAATGGTTTCACCCGCACGCCGGCAGCGCCCTGATTGGTGGCCGTTCCCGAACCATTGGTACCTACGTTTATCCCCTCATGAAACGTTTGATAAGTCCGCGCATACAGCTGCACAAAACGGTTATTGTCGTTGTACGGCTGCCAGTATCCTTCCAGGCCGCCCTGTATAGTATTGGTCCGCTGACGTCCGGCAAGCAAGGTTCTTTGCCGCACCAGGCTGGCGGTCAAACCCCATTTACGGCTCATCTCCAGCATCTCGCTGCGATAACCGATAGCCTGGTCATCATTGAATGGTTTTGCCGATTCAGGACTTTTCTCATTGAGTTCCAGGGCATGGCCGATCAACTCGGCAGCAATACTGTTTTCACCCAGACGCTTTGCCGCGTAGCCGGCATCGGCATAATTGGTCGCACTGCCATAACCATTCGCAAAGGCGCGCTGGAAAGCCGCCAGAGCTTCCTTGTCTTTGTGCTCTCCCAGTTGCCGGTAGCCTTCATTAAGGTCCGCATAGCCTCCATCCGCGTGAACCATGTTCACCGATGTGTTGAGATTCTTCAACAGCGACCGGGCGAATGCCTTTTGGTCATCGGTAGCGGCACGCTTGTCCGCCCACTCTACGGCAGCGCGCGCTGCATCACGCTGCGCCAGCATCATGTATGCTTGGCCGAGGCGAATCTGCACCGCATAACTATCTTCTGTCAGCATGGTTGCCAGCACATCCAATGCCTGTTGCGGCTGTTGTTTGGCAAGCGCACCATCGGCCAGATTCAGCCTGGCATCACGTTCATGTGCCGCATCCAGACCGGGGCTTTGTGTTAGCGCTTTGTTCAGCAAGTCGGCCGCGACATCGTGTTCGCCCAAACGCCTGGCGGTATAGCCGGCATCGGCATAAGCGGTCGCGCTGCCCTGCCCGGCGGCAAAGGCGCGCTGGAAAGCCGCCAGAGCTTCTTTATCTTTTTGCTCTCCCAGTTGCCGGTAACCTTCATTAAGAATATCTGCATAGCCGCCATCCACATGAACCATACCCGCCGATGTATTGATATTCTTCAACAGCGACTGGGCGAATGCCTTTTGGTCGTCGGTAGCGGCACGCTTGTCCGCCCACTCTACGGCAGCGCGCGCTGCATCACGCTGCGCCAGCATCATATATGCCTGGCCGAGGCGAATCTGCACCGCATAACTATCTTCTGTCAGCATGGTTGCCAGCACATCCAATGCCTGTTGCGGCTGTTGTTTGGCAAGCGCACCATCGGCCAGATTCAGCCTGGCATCGCGTTCATGTGCCGCATCCAGGCCGGGGCTTTGTGTTAGCGCTTTGTTCAGCAAGTCGGCCGCGACATCGTGTTCGCCCAAACGTCTGGCGGTATAGCCGGCATCGGCATAAGCGGTCGCGCTGCCCTGTCCGGCGGCAAAGGCGCGCTGGAAAGCTTTCAACGCCTGCCGGTCTTTTCTTTGCTTCAGGAATTTGTAGCCCTCATCCACGGCGGACTTCACAGCGGGTGACTGAGCGATATTTTTTGGCTCTGCCCCAGGAGGCGGTGTTGGCACTGCCGGCGGAGATGGCTTGGCAACCGGCACCCCGGTATTTAATAGCAATTGCTGTACGGACTTGCGTTCAGCATCATTAGCGGCCAATTCATTGGCTTTTTCCCCGGCAGCGCGCGCAGCATTGCGCTCGCCCATCATCAGCCGGGCTTGCGTGATACGGATTTGCACGGCATAGCTCTCCGGTGTCACAAGCGGAATGAGCGCATCCAATGCCTGTTGCGGCCGCTTTATGGCAATGGCGCTGTCGGCCAAAGATAATCTGACATTGCGCTGTTGTGTGTCGTCCAATCCGGGCTGGCGCAGCGCAGCAGCAAAGTCCTGCGCCGCCAAATCATGACGGTTCTGCCTCTGACAGATATATCCTCTTGAAGCCAGCACCAAAGAATCATTTGGATAACGCGCCAGCAAATTGTCCGCATACAAACGCGCTTTGATCAAATCCCCCTTGCGCATTTGAATATCAAGGGAAATCAGGCCAAGCTGTTTGCTGTCCGGGCGCAGCAACAAAGCTTCATTGACAAATCCTTCGGCCTCGCCCACTTTCCCCTCTGCAAGGGCTTTATAGGCCTGATCCGCCAGGCGGTATGCCTTTCCGGTGAGAATTTTTTCTTCCTTCTGTTCGGTTTCCTTAAAGACACCTAAAAACTGCCCCATAAAGTCGTTGCTAGCGACAACATAGGGCTCGGGAAGCGCCAACATCTCCTCGCCGGCATAAGCCGAAGGCAGCGGCGCAAGATACGGCGACAATGCCAGCGCGGAAACCAAGCCGAGCCTGAAAGAAAATCTCATCGTGCGGCACTCCGGAGTGTTGAATTGGAATTTTCCAGCCCGCCTGAAGCCTCGCCCTGACGGCGCAGGGCCTCATCAAGCTGCGCTTGGGAAATTACTCCACGCGCCAACAGATAGGCACCAATTTGCCCATCGCGCCCGCTATTGTAGCCCGACAAATTGCCGACCAGAGTCTCCACCGTCACTGCACCAATTTCGATAAGGAAGTCGCCCAGCGGTTTGCGTGCAACAGGCATTGCCTTGATCTTGACCGTGTCGTCACCCGCGCTGTACCAGCCAACCGCCGCAGAAATTTCCTGCTCGGTTGCGATGAAGAGCGCCACAGGATGACCAATTGCCTTCTGAATCGCTGCCAATACCTCATCTGAAGGCGTATCAAAAACTGCCAGACTCAGTGTTCCATTCGGCGCTTCAGCGAAAGGTACGACGCCATGACGTTGCACCAAAAAGGCGGGCAATCGCCCGAAGAACTGCTTGATAGTCTGCGGTTCCAGAACGATGCGCGGCAATCCGGCCTGTTCGGCGATCGCATCGGCAAGCTTACCCTGGCTGATAGCGCCTTGTTCGAGCAACAATCGCCCCACCCGTTTACCGGTAATCTTCTGCTGGGACAGCGCATGATCAAGCTGTTCCTGGCTGATCTGATTCCAGCTGAGCAGCAATTCACCCGTTTGTTTACGGAGTTTTTTCAGGGCATCAACGGCGGCATTCCAGGGTGCCGGATTAAAATTTGCCAGCTCGTTTGCAAGCTCGCTTTGCCGATGCAGAGCATCATCAAGTTGCGCTTGGGAAATCACTCCGCGCGCCAACAGATATTCGCCAATTCGCCCATCGCGCTCACTGTTGTAGCCCGACAAACTGCTGGCTAAAGCCTCCACCGTAACTGCGCCAACTTCGACAAGGAAGTCGCCCAGCGGCTTGCGTTCGGCAGGTCCGGCCTTAAGCTTGGCGGTATCGCCGCCCACGCCGTACCAGCCAACCGCCGCGGTAATCTCCTGTTCGGTTGCGATGAAGAGTGCGACAGGGCGACCAACCGCCTCCTGAATTATTGCCAACGCATCGTCTGAAAGCGCGTCATAAACTGCCAAATTCAGCGTTCCATCCTGCGCTTCGGCGAAAGGTATGACGCTATGGCGTTGCACCAGAAAGCCGGGCAGCCGCCCAAAGAACTGCTTGATAGCCTGCGGTTCAAGAACCGTGCGCGGCAACCCGGTTTGGTCGGCCATCGCATCGGCAAGCTTCTCCTGGCTGATAGCGCCTTGTTCGAGCAGCAATCGTCCGACCCGTTTACCGGTAATCTTCTGCTGGGACAGCGCATGATCAAGCTGTTCCTGGCTGATCTGATTCCAGCTGAGCAGCAATTCACCCGTTTGTTTACGGAGTTTCTTCAGGGCCTCGACGGTCGGATAGAAATGCTGGGTTTTATCCCATGCGATCCGCTTGCCGGTTATCAGGTGCGTCACAAAAATCTTCCATGCACGGGAAACCGCGGCCAGATTGATTACGCTGCCCACGACCATGCGCGGTATGGACAGGAAGCCCTGCACAATGCCATGTTCGAGCGATACGAAATAAGCGCGATGAAAAACACGGTTGAAGAAAAACCAGAAACTCAATAAATAGCAATAGAAAAGCCAGCTGCGCGTTTCCACAAAATCCGGAAAGCGCATGTACTCCAGACCCATCAAACGCAACAACCAAATCGTCATGAACGAGCCGGCGGTCAGGTAGGTCAGCAACCCGACGTAAGGCACCCACAAAGATTTGCGGTCACGGAAAAACAAGTATTTCGATGCGAGGCCGCCTTTCCATCCCATTTGTTGCCAGCCCTGAAATGCCACCCCCAGAATCCAGCGCGCACGCTGGCGATAGGCGGTGCGCAAGGTGCTCGGAAAATACTCGCGAGTTGCAATCACGCTGTTAACGTTGACCTGATATTCCTTGCCGGTGAAAAATGATTTCCGCTTGACCGCATGCAGCACAGGGAAGCGCACAAAAACCTGGGTGGTGCCAAGTTCCTTGAGACGGAAACTCAAATCGTAGTCTTCGGTCAGCGTATCGGTATTAAAGGGCTGGTTTTTATTCTTGTCGGCAAGCAACTGGATGGCACGACGGCTATAACAGGTAGAAACACCGGAGCCGGGCACCAGGCCGTTGAGGCTCTCACGCACCACCATTTCCTTTTCATGCCACTCGGCAAAGTCATCCATGTAGCTCGCCGCGATCCAGTCCCACCAACCTCTTTCCAGGGAAAGCACCGGCATTTGAATCAAATCTTTCCGCCCGACCAGGAAATTGAACATGCGGAATTCGAGCGGGTGAATGACGTCCTCGCTGTCATGGATAATCAGGCCGGCAAACTTGATGTTGTGCTGCTCTTCGTAAAGAAAAATCGACTGCGCAATCCAGTTTAAGCAGTCCGCTTTACAAGTTGGCCCATCGTTCAACACCGTGGCGCGCCTCACCATGGTAGGGAAGCGTCGTGCCATACGATCCGCTTCAGCCGTAGTCTGCGCATCATTCTGGTAAGTGCCGAGAAAAATCACATACTTCTGATAGTTCATGGTTGCAATAGTGTTCTCGACCATTTTTGCGATCACATCATGCTCCTGCCATGCGGGCACCATAATCGCCAGATAACTTTCCTCCTTCTCCAGCAACTGCTCGACGCGCAACGGCTTATGCTTTGATGAAAGCGTTACCCAGCGATAAATCTTGCGCACCCAATAATAAACATCGATGAATAAATCATCCAATGAGCTGATCAATACGCCCACCGCCGCAATTGCCGCTATTACCTCCAATACCTCGCGGTATATGGCGATGGTTTCATTACTGATAATCATCGTTGCTTATTTCCGGTTAGCGCCGCGTTGAAAATACATGCGCAAGAGGTACACGCATGCAACCACAAAGAACAGCAATCCCAGCGCAATCAGCCAGCCCCGATACCGTTCAATAAAAAACCAGATGTCGCGATTTTGTTCGTCCAGCTGCATTTCATTTTTCGGGTCGTTCAGATTGAGGCTCAGCTTTACCCCTTTGGCATCCAACACGGCAAAATCGCCTTGTGAAATATCCAGCGGCTCGGAAAAGCGCAGCAGTTGGTTGCTCACTGAAGACACCACTACGCCTGCCCGGCCACCGGCATGAACCAGCTGCAGCGTAGCCAGCGCGCCCATGCCAGCCCCGTCAAAGATAGCCCGGCCACCGGCATCGCGTACCGTTAACTGGCCATTTCCGCTCCTGATCAAGCCATTGGCCGAAGACGGCGCAACCTCAAAAGAAACAAAGGTGCGCTTGGGGGAAAATTCAGGCTTGTCGCTGAAATGGATATTGATACCGGAAGATTTGGCGGACAGGCTGCTCAATATTGCACTGACAAAAGACAGGCTTTGATCAGACTGTTCCAGATATCGAACCGGAAGTATCACATCGCCAGCATGCCCAAACGCGGGGGGCAACATGAAAAATTGCAGGTAATCGCTACGCGAAGCCAGCCCCAAATAACTGGATGGCAGCATCTGCACCGGGTAACTCTGCATGTTGTCCGCGCATTTGCCATCATCGCAGCGGCGGCGCACCTGAACTTTCAGATAATTGTTCGACGCGATACTGTACATCGGGATACGCGCTGAAACACGTTCGATCTTGCCGTCGGTGCGCAAAAAACTCGCCGACAACAGATTGTCATTCAGGAATACCGAAGCCACTGGTTGCACACTGTCACCCATCGGGGATGCCACCAGGTTTATCTCGAATTCTTCCGGCCATTTTCCTTCCGGCAAATCACTCAGTTTGAATGGAACCGTCCATTCAATATTCTTTTCGACATATTTGACAGACTGGCTTTGGGCAAAATAGAAATGCGTCTTATCCTGCTCGTCATTGGTCAACAGCAACGCCTTGTCGAGCAATTCGTCCCGGCTGTTCGCCACTTCGTGCCACATGGTGTCAATCAGCGCCGCGCCCTGTGCCATATTGGGCTCATCCAGCAACAACACCGGTTGTCCGGCCAGCGACGAGACGCGGACATTTGCTTTTTGGCTTGTATCTTGCGCAAGCCACTGGTCGAATTGCGCGATCTTTCCCCAGGATGCCAGGCGTTTTTCCAGGCCGAGATCGGCAACATGACCGAGGGCTTCGCGCAAATATTTTCGTGTCCGCGCCGAATCGAGCACGATTTGCGCCAATCCTCGCGGAGAGAGCGCACGCAATACCAGCCAAGCACCAATCTGCTCCGGACGGGTAATCTTTAGCGGGGTGTGTTTTTCAGATGCCGCAGAAAAATCACTGAACAGCGGCATGGCTTTCAGTTCATCCGGCACCGGCAATCCATCGGTATAAACCGTGTCGCCCACTTTCGGGATAGTGACGAATTCCGGCTGTGCCCCGGTTTGATACAGTGCCAAGGCCGTACGCAGCGCAGCCTCATACTGCGATTGGCCCAATACACGCTCGGGCAGAAGTATCACAGGGTGGAAAGACAGGGTGCCCAGCATGGAGCGAATATCCCTGACCGACGCGGCATCAAAAGTGTAAATCAGCCCGGTTTCTTTGGGGTCGATAGACAATGCGTTGCCCCCCCCGGTGTCGCGGACATCCTTGCTGACCCGACTGCTCAGCACCACCGCAAAATCAAGGAAGCCTTTTTTTGCATCAAAATTCTTCACCGGAACGGAAAGTACAATTTCCTTGGCGGGACGCGCCCCGCGAACTGGCGATGAGGCGATGTCATCGGCTTTAACAGGGCGGGAAAACTCATCTTCATTACCGGAAAGCGACAGCTTCGAAACCGGCACCCCGTTCACCAGAAAACTCAGCGTAGCCTCCCCGGTAAACGCGCGCAGGTAAACGCCGCGCACCTCAATCCGGACATCCTTAAGCACCACATCCTGCGGCACAGAAAAGAAAAAATGCTGCTCACGATTAGTATCGCCATCATTCAATGCCACAGGATCAGTCAAGCCGAGATCGCTCAGCGCAACCACGCGGGTCGTGGGCGAAGCCACCTGGTTTTTTACCAACCACTCGTGTTTCTCGGCGACCGCCTGACCTGACAGCGCCATCATCACCAGCCAAAAATAAAATCTCATTACAATTTGAATTTGATTCATAAAATTAATGCGGAACTGAATATGGTTACTCCGCCGCTCTGTTTTATCGCGGACAGCAAGATACAGACATCTAGCTTTAACAGCCGAGGTGTCACCGAACTTTATGGGGTGCTAAATTATTTTTATTGTGTGGTTTGTTAAAAGCCCAGTTGCCCCGAGCTGGCACGGATTATATCTAGATGTGTTATTCAGGCCTTTCGATAAATTGTAACAATTCCTACACTACACAAAATTCAATATATTCATATAGATATGTTGTTGCGCTTTAAAAAATCACAAAATTCCTGAAAAAATTATTCAGGTTGTCCTTGAAATTTCAACGTAATGGCTCCATTACAAGAGGCTTGAAATCCGGAGAGTGCCATGGAACAGAACGAAACCAACCCGCAACTTGAGCAGCAAGCGGCTCAGGCGAGCGCCGAACCCGCCGCAGAAAATGCGCCAGAAGTCATGCCCAGCCTCGAAGATATGCTCAAGGAAGCCGAGCGCAAGGCGCAGGAGCATTATGACGCGTGGATGTATGCCAAGGCCGAGGGCGAGAATATCCGCCGCCGTGCGGCCGAGGACATCAGCAAGGCACAGAAATTTGCCGTGGAGCGTTTTTCCAACGAAATGCTGGCGGTGAAAGACAGTCTGGAAGCCGGTCTGGTGGTAAAGACAGAGAATATCGAAAGCTTCAAGAGCGGCATGGAACTGACGCTCAAACAATTATCCGGCGTATTCGAGAAGTTCAGCATCAGCGAGATCAACCCGGTCGGCGAGAAGCTGGATCCGCACAAACACCAGGCAATCGGCATGCTGGACAGCGACCAGCCGGCCAACACCGTGGTCAGCGTGATGCAAAAGGGTTATACGCTGAATGACCGGGTGCTGCGTCCGGCGCTGGTGATGGTGGCAAAGGCAAAAGAATAACCTCCCTCTTCCCCGAAGGGAACAGGAAGAACAAAGGGCTTGAAATAATCGGCGCCGCCCCTATGTTAGGCGGCAAGGCAACAACGGCATCAAATTATCCAGCATTCAACTGAAAGGAAAAGCATCATGGGAAAGATTATCGGTATCGACTTGGGCACGACCAACTCCTGCGTGGCCATCATGGAAAACGGCAAGACCAAGGTGATCGAAAACGCAGAAGGCACGCGCACCACGCCGTCCATCATCGCCTACATGGAAGACGGTGAAGTGCTGGTCGGCGCACCGGCCAAGCGTCAGGCGGTGACCAACCCGAAAAACACGCTGTACGGCGTGAAGCGCCTGATCGGCCGCCGCTTCGAGGAACCGATGGTGCAGAAGGACATCAAGATGGTGCCGTACGACATCATCAAGGCGAAGAACGGCGATGCCTGGATCAAGGTGCGCAACAAGGAAATTTCCGCACCGGAAATCTCCGCAGAAGTGCTGATGAAGATGAAGAAAACCGCCGAGGATTATCTGGGCGAACCGGTTACCGAAGCGGTCATCACCGTACCCGCCTACTTCAACGATTCGCAACGCCAGGCCACCAAGGATGCCGGGCGCATCGCCGGACTGGAAGTGAAGCGCATCATCAACGAACCGACCGCAGCCGCGCTGGCTTTCGGCCTGGACAAGCAGGAAGGCGACCGCAAGATCGCGGTGTATGACCTGGGCGGCGGCACGTTCGACATCTCCATCATCGACATCGCGGAAATCGACGGCGAGCACCAGTTCGAGGTGATGTCCACCAACGGCGACACGTTCCTCGGCGGCGAAGACTTCGACATGCGCGTGATCGAATTTCTGGTGGAAGAGTTCAAGAAGGAAAGCGGCATCGACCTGAAGAAGGACATGCTGGCGCTGCAACGCCTGAAAGACGCGGCGGAAAAAGCCAAGATCGAACTGTCTTCTGCACAGCAGACCGAAGTGAACCTGCCGTACATCACGGCGGATGCCAGCGGCCCGAAACACCTCGCGGTGAAAATTACCCGCGCCAAGCTGGAAAGCCTGGTGGATGATTTGGTCGCACGCACCATCGAGCCGTGCAAGATCGCGATGAAGGACGCGGGCGTTTCTGCCTCGGACATCGCCGACGTGATCCTGGTCGGCGGCCAGACCCGGATGCCGATGGTGCAGGAACGAGTCAAGGCGTTCTTCGGCAAGGAGCCGCGCAAGGACGTGAACCCGGACGAAGCCGTGGCAGTGGGCGCGGCGATTCAGGGCGGCGTGCTGCAAGGCGAAGTGAAGGATGTGCTGCTGCTCGACGTGACCCCGCTGTCGCTGGGTATCGAGACCATGGGCGGCGTGATGACCAAGCTGATCAAAAAGAACACCACGATCCCGACCAAGGCATCGCAGGTATTCTCCACCGCCGAAGACAACCAGAACGCGGTAACCATCCATGTGCTGCAAGGCGAGCGTGAAGTATCTTCCGGCAACAAGAGCCTCGGGCAATTCAACCTGACCGACATACCGCCCGCACAGCGCGGCATGCCACAGATCGAAGTGACCTTCGACATCGACGCGAACGGCATCCTGCACGTGTCGGCGAAGGACAAGGCGACCGGCAAGGAAAACAAGATCAAGATCCAGGCCAGCTCCGGCTTGAGCGAAGCGGAAATCCAGCGCATGGTGAACGATGCCGAAGTCCACGCCGAAGATGACCGCAAGGCGCTGGAACTGGTGACCGCACGCAATCAGCTGGATTCGCTGATCCACTCGACGCAGAAATCCATGAAGGAATACGGTGAACAGCTGACCGCCGATGAAAAAACCGCCGTCGAAGTCGCGTTGAAGGAAGCCGAGGAAGTGGTGAAAGGCGACGACAAGGATGCCATCGAAGCCAAGTCTGCCGCGCTGGCAGCTTCCGCGCAAAAATTGGCCGAGAAAATGTATGCCGACCAGGCCAAGACACAGGGTGCGGAAGGCTGCGGAAGCTGCGGATCGGACGAACCCTGCTCCGACCAGAAAAAAGACCAAGGCGATGTAGTGGATGCCGAGTTTACTGAAGTAAAAGGCGACAAAAAGTAGAAAAGGTCTAGGGGCTGGGGACTAGGGACTAGAAAACCTACCCCCCGGCTCTTGTTTTCTAGCCCCCAACCCCTATTCCCCATTCCCTTTACAAATGGCTAAAAAAGACTACTACGAAGTGCTGGGCGTCAACCGCGACGCCTCGGACGAAGAAATAAAAAAATCTTATCGCAAGCTGGCGATGAAGCATCACCCCGACCGTAACCCGGACAACCCGAAGGCGGAGGAACACTTCAAGGAAGCCAAAGAAGCCTATGAAACGCTGAGCGACGGACAAAAGCGCGCGGCTTACGACCAGTATGGTCATGCCGCGTTCGAGGCGGGCGGCATGGGCGGCGGTGCAGGCGCGGCGGGCTTCGATTTCTCCGACATTTTCGGCGACATCTTCGGCGGCGGGCGCGGCGGTGGCGGACGCAGCAATGTGCATCGCGGCGCCGACCTGCGTTACAACATGGAAATCTCGCTGGAACAGGCGGCGCGCGGTACTGAAACGCAGATTCGCGTGCCGACCATGGCCGAATGCGAGACCTGCCACGGCTCGGGCGCCAAGCCCGGCACCAGCCCCACCTCTTGCTCCACCTGCGGCGGGCATGGCCAGGTGCGTATGCAGCAGGGCTTCTTTTCCATCCAGCAAACCTGCCCGCGCTGCCACGGCACCGGAAAAATGGTCTCCTCGCCATGCAAGGATTGCAGCGGCAACGGGCGCATCAAAAAACACAAGACACTGTCGGTAAAGATTCCGGCCGGCGTGGACAACGACGACCGCATCCGCCTGTCCGGCGAGGGCGAGCATGGCGTGAACGGCGGGCCTCCCGGCGATTTGTATGTGGTGATCCATACCACGCCGCATGCGGTATTCCAGCGCGACCATAACGACCTGCATTGCGAAATGCCGATCAGTTTCAGCACCGCCGCGCTCGGCGGCGAAATCGAAATCCCCACGCTGGACGGCGTGGCGCGCATCAAGATTCCCGCCGAAACGCAAAGCGGCAAAATCTTCCGCCTGCGCGGCAAGGGCATCAAGGGCGTGCGCAGTTCGAGCCACGGCGATTTGCATTGCCACGTCATAGTGGAAACGCCGGTGAACCTGACCGAACGGCAAAAGGAACTGCTACGTGAGCTTGAAACCATCAATGAGACCGACAGCGGGCACCACAACCCGCGCGCCAAATCATGGATGGACAAGGTAAAAGATTTCTTCGCGCAGTAATATTAAGTTGGTGAAACAAAAACCGGGCAGAAATTCTGCCCTGTTTTTTATCTGGAGTAACTCAAACTTCGCCTGACACACATTGCCAATAGCAGAGGTCGCTCACCATTATCGGACGACAAATCTGCATGCCGGCTCGCGGCAGTAATTAAATCGGGCCATGTTATCTTGCCGATTACCTCATCGCGCGTAGCCCAGCGAGTTCGGTATCGTTGATTCGGCAGATGCCGGGGCCTACTCCCCGGCTTGTTTGCGTGCGGTGATGTCGCGGGCGGAGGCGTAAAGCAGCTTCTTGTCAACGTCCGACGTCGCCGTCCATTCCAGCCATCGGTAACTGCCGTCTTTGTGGCGATAACGGTTGGTGAATCGCATGGTCGCTTCGCCAATCAGTTGCCGCTCCACTTCTTTCATCGTCGCGCCCCTGTCGTCGGGATGGATGAAATCGAGGAAAGGGGTGGAGAGGATTTCCTGCTCGGTGTACCCGAGCGTCGTCTGCCACGCGGGGTTGATTTTCAGCAAATGTCCGTCGGTTGATGCGATGCACGCCAGCTCAGGAATAAGATCGAAGAATCTTTGCAATTTCTCCTCAGCCTGTTTGCGCTCGGTAATATCCATGGCAACCCCGGCAGTGCCCAGCACGTTGCCGTTCTCGTCGATGATCGGGGTCTTGAAAGTTTCTACCCAGTGTATCCTGTCGCCGTCGAGTGATCGCTCCTCGACATGTTTCTGCCAGCGTGTGGCCATCACCTCGTCATCATCGGTGCGGTATTTTTCCGCCAGTTCCCTGGGCCAAAGATCGAAGTCGGTTTTGCCAATGACCTGCTGGGCATCTTTCAGCCGGGCATATTCGGCATAACTCTTGTTTACCTGGACGTAACGGCTTTCGGAATCCTTCAGCCAGGCCAGATAGGGTGAATTGTCCAGAATGGCGCGCATGCTCGCTTCGCTCGCTCGCAAATCAGCTTCTATCCGTTTGCGCTCGGTAATGTTGGTCAGCGCCACGCGCACCGCCAGCTCCTTGTCAGTTTTTCTTATACATTGGCAATCCAGTTGGGCGTCGAAGCGCGAAGCGCCATCGTGCTGCAATACCACCTCGCAAGTCAGTTTGTCGTCGGACGTTATTACTTTTATGAAATGATTTTGCCAGCGTTGGCGATCCTCGGCTGCAACGCAAGAATTGAAGCTGTGGTGAATAAGTTTGCTGCGCGCCACTCCGAGCATTGCGGCACCGGTAAAGTTAATTTCATCGATCATGCATTTGTGGTTGAGAACAAGATAGCCGATATGGGCGTACTCAAAGAAATCCGCGTAGTGGGCGAGGGATTTCTCCAGTACCGCCTGCAACTGGCGCAATTGCTCGTTTTGCGTCTCCAATTCGGCCTGGCGCGCCTCGGTGGCTGCATGTAGCGAATCTTGCCCGTTTGTCTTCTTGCTCAAACTATCTCCTTTGGCACTATGCGGAAATACACTCTTGTAATTTAACCGCCCGCAACCAAGTCACTTACCGGCCGTTTCAGGCCATTTGCCGCATCTGTTTATAGCCGAAAGGCAGATATTGCCTGACCAAATGATGTTGGTTCGTTGTTCGAACGGCCGCTCTACAACCGTCCCATCTTCGGCAACTCGCCCACCAGCGGCGCGACATAATCCAGCCACGCCTGCGTCACATCGTTGCCTGCCGCATTGATATATTCATCCTTCATTTCGGTGGCGACTTTCGCCACGCTCGACAACGGTGTGATGAAACATTCGCTGGCATACGGCTTGCTGCTCAGGCGGCGGATCGCCACCGAGCCGGGCTGCCCGGTGCCGGCGGCATGATTCACCGCGAAGTCGCCGACCGCACGCGCTTCCTTGGCATCTACCGGGGAAATGATAGTAGGGAAGGAGCGCTGCAAATAGCCGAAGGTGTCGGCGCGCACGCGCACTTTTTGCCCAGGGAAAGCCTCTTTCACCAAGGCCGCCAGCGTGTCGCCCAGCGCACCCGAACCGGAAAGCTGGATGTTGCCGTGCGAGTCGCGCTCGCCGCTGGTCGAGATCGGGTTGCCGTCCTTGTCGGTGATGCCTTCAGACGCGGCAATCACGCAGCGGCCGTATTTCGCCATCGCATCGCGCACATCCTGCTTGAATTTTTCGACATCGAACACGCGTTCCGGCAAATAGATCAGGTGCGGGCCATCGCCTTCCGCCTGGCGCGCCAGCGCGGATGCGGCAGTCAGAAACCCGGCGCTGCGCCCCATCACCACGTTGACCTTGATGCCCTGCAACGCGCGGTTGTCGCGGTCATCGCCCATGAAGGCCAGCGCGACGAAACGCGCCGCCGACGCGAAGCCGGGGCAGTGGTCGGTGACCTTCAGATCGTTGTCGATGGTCTTGGGGATATGCACGGTGCAGAAATCGTAATTCGCCTCCTTCGCCATCTCGGCGATGATGTGCGCGGTCTCGGCGGAATCGTTGCCGCCGATGTAGAAGAAATAGCGCACGTCGTTTTTTCTGAACACCTCGAACACTTTTTCGCATTCGGCCTTGCCGGGCTTGAGGCGCACCGACCCCAGTGCCGCCGCCGGGGTCGTGGCGACCAGCTCGAGCTGCTCGGCGCTCTGCGTGGTCAGGTCGATGAAATCTTCTTTCATGATCCCAGCGATGCCGTGGCGCGCGCCGAGGATGCCGGTGATGTTGGGTTGTTTGCGCGCCGCCAGTATCGCGCCGACCAGCGACTGGTTGATCACTGCGGTGGGGCCTCCGGATTGGCCGATTACCATCTTGCCGACTAACTTTCCTTGCATAGCCATAGCATCATCTCCCGTGGTTGAAATCGGTGCATTCTAAACTGAATACGGCTCTGCGGCATCGCCTTGCATCGCTTATAATCGCGGTCTTTAATCAACAGCAAGGAAAACCGCGTGAGCCTATTAAATGTCCGCCCCGGCGACAATCTACCCCACGAATGCAATGTCATCGTCGAAATCCCCAAACACGCCGACCCGGTCAAATACGAGGTGGACAAGGTGTCCGGCGTGCTGGTCGTGGATCGCTTCATCGGTTCGTTGATGCGCTATCCGTGCAATTACGGCTTCATCCCGGAAACTATCGCCGACGATGGCGACCCGGTGGATGTGCTGGTGGTCACGCAATTCCCCATCGTGCATGGCGCCATCATCCCGTGCCGCCCGGTCGGCATGTTGAGCATGGAAGACGAGGGCGGCGGCGACGCCAAAATTGTCGCCGTCCCCACCGACAAGCTGACTCCGCTATACCACGATATCCAGTCTTACCGGGATTTGCCAAAAATCACGCTGGAGCAAATCATACATTTTTTCGAACTCTACAAAGCGCTGGAGCCGGGCAAGTGGGTCAAAATTAAGGGCTGGCAAGGTGTTGAGTCGGCGCATGCCGAAATCATGAATGGCTTGGAGCGCTACAAGAAACAATCATCAGGCAAATAACGCAAATGGACAGGAGCAAAGCATGACAGCACAAATCATCGACGGCAAAACCATCGCACAGCAGGTGCGCGCCGAATGGAAGGAGCGCGCCGATGCGCTGAAGGCGCGTGGCATCACGCCGGGGCTGGCGGTCATCATCGTCGGCGAAGACCCGGCCTCGAAAGTGTATGTCGCCAACAAGGTGAAAGCCTGCGCCGAACTGGGCTTGCACTCCGAGCACATAATCATGTCCGCCGATACTCCCGAAGCCACGCTGCTGGCAAAAATCGCCGAGCTGAACGCCGACCCGAAAATACACGGTGTCCTGGTGCAACTGCCGGTGCCCAAACACATCGACAGCAGCAAGGTGCTCGAAGCGATCAGCCCGGACAAGGACGTGGATGGCTTCCACCCGCTCAACGTCGGCGCACTGACCACCGGCAACATGCGCTTCGCCCCCTGTACCCCTTACGGTGCGATGAAGCTGCTGGAAAAGAGCGGCGTATCCATCGAAGGCAAGCACGCCGTGGTGATCGGGCGCAGCAACATCGTCGGCAAACCGATGGCGCTGATGCTGCTGCAACAGAACGCCACCGTCACCATCTGCACTTCCAGAACCGTTGACCTCGCCAAATTCACCCGCGATGCCGACATCCTCGTGGTCGCAACCGGCAAGCCGAAGATGATCACCGGCGACATGATCAAACCCGGCGCGGCGGTGATCGACGTCGGCATCAACCGCATGTCAGACGGCAAGCTGTGCGGCGACGTCGATTTCGAGTCTGCCAAACAAGTCGCCGGCTGGATCACCCCGGTTCCCGGCGGCGTCGGCCCGATGACCATCACCATGCTGGTAGCCAACACCGTGCAGGCGGCGGAGCGGACGGCAAGCTAAGCAGGCAGGCTACCGTGCTATCTCAGATAGTCCGGCCAGCCGGATCAGACTTTTTTTCCGATGAGCTCGATCTTGTAGCCATCGGGGTCGCAGACAAACGCGATGACCGTCGTCCCGCCCTTCATCGGACCCGCCTCGCGGGTCACCGTTCCGCCGCGCCGCTTGATCTCGTCACAGGCGGCATAGGCATCATCCACTTCGATGGCGACATGGCCGAAGCCGTTACCCATATCGTAGCGCTCAACACCCCAGTTGTAAGTCAACTCGATCGCGGCCTGCTCGCTCTCGTCGCCATAGCCGACAAAGGCCAGCGTGAATTTCCCCTCGGGATAATCCTTGCGGCGCAGCAGCTTCATGCCCAGCACATTGGTATAAAAATCGATGGAACGATCCAGATCACCGCTCCGAATCATGGTGTGAAGTATGCGCATAGTTTTTCTCCTGAAATATGGTGAAGCCTCAATGTATGGATACAAAACCGAATTGCATCTGCCCACTGTGCGGCAATCCGAACGAATGCGCCCTTGCGCAATCTGGAAGCACCGAAGCGCCTTGCTGGTGTCACGGCGTGGTGATTGGCCCGTCTACTCTCGCTCAAATACCGGGAGTACAACGCAACGAGTCCTGCATCTGCCGACGTTGCGCAACCTCGCGCTTGCCCGCAAATACAGATAACCGCTGAAATCTATGCTTTCTTTGTAGGGGTGGCAGGACTGCCGGTATTGACTGCCGATGGCGGTTGGGCAACCGGGGCTGTACGGTTTGCTTCCGTATCCTTGGCAGTAACATTGGCAGCTTTATCGGTAGAACTGCCGGTCTTTACTGCCGAAGACGTTTGATCGACCGGGGCTGTACTGTTCAACTCCCTGGCTTTTGCGGAAATATTAACGACCGTGGAGGATTGCGACTGTTTTTGAGGGGTATCAAGCTTTTTATCTTCCGCTTGCATTGCCTGTTTTTCTTTTCTCAAGAGAGCCGGCAAAGGCGTTCTGGTTTCAGGTTTGCCGGGTAATAGTGCAACAGTCATCGGTTTAGTAGTGTCAGATACGGCAGCCATGATTATTCCCCTTCAAAATGGAATTGCTACTACAAGCTGTTTCATTAAACAACTTCCACCCTGGCATGTCAATGGCGGTAACCGGCCCCGGCTTTGACACAGTTGAAAGCTGATGCGGAGGCCGTTTAAGGTGCTTGTCGCTGTTGTATTTTGGAGGCCGCTGTAACCGCAGAAACGAACGGTGGCACCGCCTGTTTTTCATCCATTTGGCTAGCTGGTTTTTCCAGAACCTGAAAAAACACTTCGTCGCGTTTGACCATGCCCAGTTCGCTGCGCGCACGCTCTTCGACGGCTCCGGTGCCCTGCTTGAGGTCGCGCACTTCGGCATCCAGCAAAGCGTTGCGCGCCTGAGCTTGCTGGTTAACCTGTTGCTGCGCTTCGACCTGCCGGTTCAAGCCCCATACTTTCAGCCAGCCGCCCTTGCCCAGCCACAACGGGTACTGCAACAGCAGCAGCAGGGCCGCCAGTATCAGTGTGACCGCACGACGCATTAGCCCAACTGGTAATACGCGTCGCGACCGGGGTAAGACGCGCTATCGCCGAGATCTTCTTCGATGCGCAGCAACTGGTTGTATTTCGCCATGCGGTCGGAGCGCGACAGCGAGCCGGTCTTGATTTGCATCGCGTTGGTGGCCACCGCGAGGTCGGCGATGAAGGAATCCTCGGTCTCGCCGGAACGATGCGAGATCACGGCGGTATAACCGGCGCGCTTCGCCATCTCGATGGCGGCAAAAGTTTCGGTCAGGGTGCCGATCTGGTTGACCTTGATCAGGATGGAATTCGCCAGGCCCTGGCGGATGCCTTCGCGCAGGATTTTGGTGTTGGTCACGAACACGTCGTCGCCCACCAGCTGGATGGACTTGCCGAGACGCGCGGTAAGCTGCTTCCAGCCGTCCCAGTCATGCTCGCTCATGCCGTCTTCGATTGTGATGATGGGGTATTTGTCTACCCAGGTGGCGTACAGATCGATGATTTGTGCCGAGTTGAGCGTCAGTCCGTCCGCTTTCAAATGGTACTGGCCATCCTTGTAGAATTCCGACGCGGCGGCATCGATACCGATCGCCACATCCGTGCCGGGCACATACCCCGCCGCCTCGATGGCTTCCACGATGACTTTCAGCGCGGCCTCGTTGGAGCCCAGCGCCGGCGCAAAGCCGCCCTCGTCGCCCACCGTGGTGCTGAGGCCGCGATGGTGCAGGATTTTTTTCAGGTTATGGAATACTTCCGCACCGCAACGCAACGCCTCGCGGAAGCTTTGCGCGCCCACCGGAATCACCATGAATTCCTGGATGTCCGCGCCGCCCTCTGCATGCGCCCCGCCGTTGATGATATTCATCATCGGCACCGGCATTTCCATGCGCGCCGCGCCGCCCAGATAGCGGTACAGCGGCAGGCCGCTCTCTTCCGCCGCTGCACGCGCCACCGCCATCGACACCGCGAGAATCGCGTTTGCGCCGAGGCGCCCTTTATTTTCCGTGCCGTCCAGTTCGATCATGGTGCGGTCGATGAAGGCCTGCTCGGCAGCATCCAGCCCGATGATCGCTTCGGCGATTTCGGTATTCACATATTCCACCGCCTTCAGCACACCTTTGCCGAGGTAACGCTGCTTGTCGTCATCGCGCAGCTCCACCGCCTCCTTGGTGCCGGTCGATGCGCCGGACGGCACGGCGGCACGCCCCATCACACCGGACTCCAGCAACACGTCCGCCTCCACGGTAGGGTTGCCGCGCGAATCCAGAATTTCACGGGCGATCACGTCAACGATTGCGCTCATAATATTTTCCTTTCGTAATCACACATTTTTCAAATCGAGTTTTTCTTCGATCAACCCCTGCCGCTTGACCGTTTCGTCCAGTGCTTTCAGCGTTTGCAACAACGCCTTGAGATGCTTGAGCGGAAAGGCGTTCGGCCCGTCCGATAATGCCTTGGATGGGTCGGGGTGCGTCTCCATGAACAAACCGGAAATTCCCGCCGCCACAGCGGCACGCGCCAGCACCGGAACAAATTCGCGCTGCCCGCCGCTGACCGTGCCCTGCCCTCCGGGCAACTGCACCGAATGCGTCGCATCGAACACCACCGGGCAACCGGTGCCGCGCATCACCGCCAGCGAGCGCATATCCGACACCAGATTATTGTAGCCGAACGACGCGCCGCGCTCGCACACCATGATGTTGTCCTGCCCGCTGGCCTCGCGTGCTTTTTCCACCACGTTCTGCATATCCCACGGCGACAGGAACTGCCCCTTCTTGATGTTCACCGGCTTGCCTGATTTTGCCACGGCGTAAATGAAATCGGTCTGGCGGCAAAGAAACGCCGGTGTTTGCAGCACGTCCACCACTGCCGCGACTGGCGCGATTTCTTCGATGCCATGCACGTCGGTCAATACCGGCACACCCAGTTGCGCCTTCACTTCACCAAGAATTTTCAACCCGGCGTCCAGGCCAAAACCGCGAAACGATTTGCCGGAACTGCGGTTGGCCTTGTCGTAGGAGGACTTGTAGATAAACGGGATGCCCAACTCGCGGCAGAGTTCCTGCAACTGCCCGGCGGTGTCCAATGCCATCTGTTGCGATTCGATCACGCAAGGCCCGGCAATCAGGAACAGCGGCTGGCTTAGGCCGACATCGAATCCGCACAGCTTCATATCACCACCGCTGCCAGAGTAGCGTGCGCTGTGCGCACGACATTGCTCTGGATCGTGCGCACAGCGCACGCTACATTTGCCGTGTTCATGCTGCCACCGCCACCGTTTTATGTGTTGTCTGGCGCTGCAAAGCCGCTTCGACAAACGCTTTGAACAGCGGGTGTCCGGTGCGCGGCGTGGAAGTGAATTCGGGGTGAAACTGCACGCCCACGAACCACGGGTGCATGGATTGCGGCAACTCCATCATCTCCGGCAAATCCTCGGAAGGGGTGCGCGCGGAAATAATCAGCCCGGCCTTTTCCAGCACGGGCACGTAATAATTGTTCACCTCATAGCGATGGCGATGCCGTTCGTTCACCTCGTCGCCGTAAATACGGTGTGCCAGCGTGACAGGCTTGACCGGGCAACGCTGTGAGCCAAGGCGCATCGTGCCGCCCAGATCGGAATCGCTGCTGCGTGTCTCGACCCTCCCATCGCGGTCGCGCCATTCGGTGATCAGCGCGACGACCGGATGTTCGGATTCCAGATTGAACTCGGTGCTGTTCGCGTCGGCCATGCCCGCGACATGGCGCGCATACTCGATCACCGCGAGCTGCATGCCGAGGCAGATACCCAGGTACGGTATCTTGTTTTCGCGCGCAAAACGGATCGCGGCGATCTTTCCTTCGGTGCCGCGCTTGCCGAAACCGCCCGGCACCAGGATCGCGTCGAAGTGCGCCAGGCCTTGCGTGCCCGATGTTTCGATGTCTTCCGAATCGATGTACTCGATATTCACTTTGGTCTCGGTATGTATCCCGGCATGGCGCAATGCCTCGATCAGCGACTTGTAGGATTCGGTCAGATCGACATACTTGCCGACCATGCCGATGGTGATCTGGTGCTGCGGGTTTTCCAGCGCGTGCACCAGCTTCGCCCATACCGACAAATCGGCGGGTGGCAAATCCAACCCCAGCTCCTCGCAGACGATGCGATCCAGACCTTGCTGGTTGAGCATTTGCGGAACCTTGTAGATGCTGTCCACATCCCACATCGAGATCACGCCCTCTTCGCGCACATTGGCGAACAGCGAAATCTTGGCGCGCTCGTCGTCGGGAATCGGCCGGTCCGCGCGGCACACCAGCGCGGTAGGGAAAATACCGATCTCGCGCAACTTCTGCACGCTGTGCTGCGTCGGCTTGGTCTTCAGTTCACCGGCGGTGGCGATGTAGGGAACCAGCGTCAGGTGCACATACGCGACCTGGTTGCGGCTCATGCGCAAGCCCATTTGCCGCGCGGCTTCGAGGAACGGCAGCGACTCGATGTCGCCGACTGTGCCGCCGATTTCGACAATCGCCACGTCGGCCTTGCCGTCGAGCGAAGCCGCCGCGCCGCGTTCGATAAACGCCTGGATCTCGTTGGTGATATGCGGGATCACCTGCACCGTCTTGCCCAGATACTCGCCGCGCCGCTCCTTGCGGATCACGCTGTCGTAAATCTGCCCGGTGGTGAAGTTGTTGGCTTTGCGCATCTTCGCGGAAATGAACCGCTCGTAATGCCCCAGATCCAAATCGGTTTCCGCGCCGTCTTCGGTGACGAACACCTCGCCGTGCTGGAACGGGCTCATCGTGCCCGGATCGACGTTGATGTAGGGGTCAAGCTTGAGCATCGTGACCTTGAGGCCGCGCGATTCAAGAATGGCTGCGAGGGAAGCAGCGGCGATACCTTTCCCCAATGAAGAAACGACGCCGCCGGTGATGAATATGTACTTTGTCATGCGGGTGCCCGGACAAATGTTTTTCGTAGGAAGCGATGATACCGTAAAACGCCCTGCCCTCAAAATTCAGTGGCGATGAAACCGCGCTCTGTGCGCCGTTATGCGCCTATTTGCACAGGGCGTATTTCATGCGCCGGAAACCTGTCCGGCATGGCTTGGAAGTTCCACGCTGCGCGCAAACAGTTCCTGCAAAGTCAGGTCGGCGCTTTGCTCGAGCTGCCGGACACAATCCGCAAACCATTGCTGCAACGGATCGTCGTTCTGCCCGGCGGGCAACGGGCGGTGATTCAGCACGAACAGGCACAGCAATTCGCTGGCGCGGATATGTCCCGCATCGCGCACCAGCAGCCAGCCGTCCCCCTCCGCCTTGCGCACCATGCCGGCGTCTTCCAGCCTGTCGAGGATTTCTTCCAGCGCGTCGTAACCGAGATGCAGGGATTCGGATAATTCCCTGAAGGTATTCACCCTGCCCTGCCGCAAACCGTTTGCCATGCTTTGCAGCACGCGTAGCGCATCCAGCAATTGGGCGGCAGCCGACATATTTTGCATTGCGGGAGCGCCCCAGTGCGACAGCGATGCCGCGATCACCGCACCGAGCAGCGTAGCCAGCCAGGACAAATAAATCCACATCAGGAAGATCGGCACGCTGGCGAACGCGCCGTACACCAGCTTGTAGGTGGGAAAATGGCTGATGTAATAACCGAAAATGCGGTTCATCGACTCGAACACGACGGCGGCCACGATCGCGCCGATCAATGCGTGCTTGCGCGGCACGTAGCTGTTCGGCACCAGCCGGAACAACATCGCGAACGCCAGCGTGGTGAACAGCACCGGCAATATCTTCAGCGTGCCCACGCCGAAGACCGGAATCTGTTTGGCGTAGCCCAGCGACAGCCCGACCAGCCATGAAGTCAGCGACAGGCTCGCGCCGATCAGCAACGGCGCGAGCGTCAGTACCGCCCAGTAGATCACCAGCCGTTTGACTAATGGCCGCGGGCGCGACACCCGCCAGATCGTGTTGAATGCATGGTCGATGGTCAGCATCATCAGCATCGCCGTCACCGCAAGAATCACCAGACCGGCCGCGGTCAGGCGCATCGCGCTCTCGGTGAACTGGTGCATATATTGCGTGATGACCTTGCCCGCCATATCCGGCATCAGGTTGCTGATCAGGTAAGCCTTGATCTGGGTGGAAAAATCATCGAACACCGGAAATGCCGAGAACATCGCCAGGGCGATGGTGATCAACGGGACCAGCGACAGCAGCGCGGTGAAGGTCAGGCTCGCCGCAATCTGCACGCAGCGATCCTGGTTGAAGCGCGCCGCGACGAAACGCACAAAGTTCAGAAGATTCCGCAAATTCTCTTGCATGGTTGATTGCCTCGCACCTTTGGAGGGCTTCGCTCCATGCCGCTGGCACGGTGCGAATGCCTTGTAAGCCGCGCATGATAACCGGCAAAAAATTCTTGTGCCATACGGCGGTTGGCGAGAAATGGCTGTTTAATCCTGAATCCGCCTAAAGTTGTGCCGTTACTTGCCGATATCTCCGGTGAGTTTTGGGGATATATAAAGCAATGCCCAATGCTCGGAATAAAATATCAGGAGTTCATAAGGAGCAGCGAATATGAGCGAAAAATTCAGGCTTGACGGGCATGTATATTATGCCTCCCCCAAACAATTTTTCAGGGATGCCACCGAAATAACCCAGGCGGAGTTCTACAATGCCCTGTTCCTGCGCTTAAAGCGGTTGAAAATACTCACCTGATTACCTGCAATACATCCCGCCACACAAAACCGCCGGGCTGTCTCTGGCACCGGCGGTTTGTCAGTGCGAAATCCACGCATTGCCCGTCACCACCACATGAAGCCCGTTGACTTAACTTCAGGATGCTTCCCCCAGCTTGCCCAACACAGTTATCTAAAACCACAGCGAGCGTAAGATAGTTCGAGCAATGCAATACCCAACGCGCTATGCAGCAACACAATATCCCATACCCGCAGAATGGCGATTTGCTAACATATTCGCTACCCACATCAGGAGAAGGCGCAGCCATGATTTTCCGTCAGTTGTTTGACGCGGACTCTTCCACCCTCGCTTATCTGCTCGCCGAGGAGCAAGGCATTGCGGCCATCATCGACCCGGTGCTCGATGAGTTCGTCCAGATCATGGACAACTTCCATCTCGCTCCCCCGAGGCGCATTCACGAGGCCGTGCCGGCCAATCTGATCGGCGCCATTAAACTAGGGCGTTGCCCGTTTCTTTGTGACGAGGTGCAGATATGAAACTCCGCGTATTGATTCTGGGCTATGGCGAGATGGGGCATGCCATGGAGTATCTGCTGGCGGCGCGCCACGATGTGCGCATCTGGAACATGGGCGTGGTGGTGAAAGGCAGCAAAGCGACGCTGGAGGATGAGGTCGCCGACGCGCAGGCGATCCTGTTCTGCCTGCCGGTGAATCCGCACCACGAGATCGCGAGCCGCATCGCGCCTTTTCTGGCGCAGGGCAGCCTGTGCCTTTCCATCGCGAAGGGGCTGGATGAAGCGGGGCGCACGGCTGCGCAGGTGTTCGAGCGCGTGTTCGGCGGCAAACATCACTACGGTGTGGTGTATGGGCCGATGATCTCGGAGGAGATCAGGATGGGACGGCATGCGTTTGCCGATGCGGTGTTGTCCGACGCGGCGGATTTCGACGTGATGCACAGCCTGTTCCGCGGCAGCACGCTGGTGTGCCAGCAGGCGCCGGACATGCACGGCAGGAGCTGGTCGGTGATCCTGAAAAATGTTTACGCGATCATGTTCGGCGTGGCGGATGAGCTGAAGCTGGGCGACAATATGCGCGGGCATCTGATGGTCGCCGCGGTCGCGGAGCTGTCCGGCATCGTGCAGGCGTTCGGCGGGCAGGCGCACACGCCATACAGTTATGCCGGGCTGGGCGACCTGCTGACGACGGCCACCAGCGAGGACTCGCACCACCATGCGCTCGGGCGCCGTCTGGTGCTGGGCGACTGGTCGGACATCTCCGGCGAGGGGGTGCATACCCTGCGCATGGTGGAGAAATACCGCCTGTTCGATTGGCGCGGCTACCCGCTGTTCTCGCTGGTGCGCGACATCGTCACCGCACCGGAGACGCTGCATGAGCGGGTGGAGGATTATCTGAAACAGTTGCGCGGGATGGAGAGTTGCCCGATCTGATGAAGCACTGATTGCCACACCAACCCTCCGTCAGGCTACGGGCGAACGGGCCTTGACAAGCGCGGGTTGCTAGCCCGCTTTTCCCGTCGCGGCAATGCCTGAAATCTTGCCGAGTATATCGGTCAATTCTTTGACTTTAGCTTCCAACGCGGGCAATTCTTTTACTTTGGCTTCCAGCTCGGCCACCGCTTTCACTTTATCCTCCAACCCGGAAAGTTCGTTTATTTTAGCTTCCAGCCCAGCCGTTTTCTTGACCATCTCGGCCGTTTTTGCCTGCTCCTGTTTGAGGCTTTCCCGTAACTGCTCGATTGTCTTCAAATGCTCGAGCGACTTTTTCTTTTCTTCTTCAATCTGGGCATTCTTCATGGCGAGATCATTCGCTTCCAGCGCAGCCAAGTCGTTCACTTTAGCTTCCAGCTTGGCCGTTTTCGCCGCCATCTCGGCTGTTTTGACCTGCTCCTGTTTGAGGCTTTCTTTTAGCTGCTCGATCGTATTCAAATACTCGCGCGACTTCTTGTTCTCTTCTTCCAGCAGGGCATTTTTCTTAACGAGCTCGACCATCTTGTCCTGATCTTCCGTAAGATTGCTTCGCGGAACATTGCTTTTTGCATCGTCAGGATATGCGCGAACTTTTACTGTCTTGTCCATAATATCTCTCCTCGTGAATTCGGGCTTGCGGCACAACACTTGGCAGAACGGCATTATTTAAGAGGCCAGACCCGGATTATATATAATATTCGGCAAACCATTCGTGAGCGATAACGTTAAACTTGTCCGATGCGCCACCTTATCGTCTCGATCTCCGGCCACGGCTTCGGCCATGTCGCACAGACTGCGCCGGTTCTTAACCTGCTGTTTGCACGCCTGCCGCAACTGCGTCTCACGGTGCGCTCTACCGTGCCGCTCGGCCACCTGCGTTCGCGCATCCGCGCGCCATTCGAGCATCTGACCAGCGAGGGCGACATCGGCATGGTGATGTCTTCGGCGGTGGATATTCTCGCCGATGAAAGCCGCGCGGCCTATCGTGCCTTCCATGAAAACTGGGATGCGCGCGTCGCCGGGGAAGCTCAACTGCTGCGCGAGCTCGGTGCGGACATGGTGTTGTCCAACGCCGGTTACCTGCCGCTGGCGGGCGCGCAGCGGGCGGGCATTCCGAATGCGGCGCTGTGTTCGCTGAACTGGTTCGATATCTATCGCCATTATTGCGGCGATGATGCCGTCGCCGCGCAAATCCGCGACTGCTACGCCAATGCCGATGCCTTCCTGCGCATCGCGCCCGGCCTTGCGATGGAGCACCTGCCCAATCTCGTTCCGGTCGCGCCCATCGCCGATGTCGGCCGCAACCGGCGCGATGAACTCAACCGCCACTTGAAATTATCGGGAGAAGAAAAACTGGTGCTGGTCAGCCTGGGCGGCATCGCCAGCCGCCTGCCCGTCGAACGCTGGCCGCGCATCGAAGGCGTACGCTGGCTGGTGCAGGGCGATTGGCGGATCGAGCACCCCGATGCCAGCGCCATCGAATCCCTGCCCATAAATTTCGGCGACCTGCTCGCCAGCAGCGATGCGCTGATCTGCAAGCCGGGCTACGGCAGCTTCGTCGAGGCCGCATGCAGCGGCACGCCTGTGCTGTATGTCAGCCGCGCCGACTGGCCGGAGACGGCAGCATTAGCCGGATGGCTGCGCCAACACGGCCTGTGCCGCGAGGTTTCACGGGAAGCGCTGGAACAGGGGAATTTTGCCGGGGAACTGGAAGAAATCTGCACCGCACCGCACCCCAAGCCGGTTATTCCGGAAGGCGCGGGACAGGCAGCAGATTGGGTAACTGAACGGCTACGGAGGTAACCGCGGTGAAGCGAATTGTCCCAGTGACGGCGGCAGACAGCCGCCATCGCCGGGACAAGGGGTGATTATTTACGCAAGAAATTGATGATGATTTGGCCTGGTTCACGGGCGACATAGCTGATATCGATGCCATCGCCGTAACGGTCTTTCAGTTGTGCCAGCAGCGGCAACGGGTCATGGTCGTTGCAGAAATGCATGGTTTCGCCGGGGTGCAAAGAGTCGAATGCGCCAAAAATGGCAGCATGACGGAAGCGTTTGGCGACGCCACGGGCATCAAACGGGTAAAGCATATCGGGGGATGTAGAATTCGCGCAATTGTGCATCGTTGGTTTCCTTAAAAATTATATTAATTGAAAAAATTTGGTTGCAAAATAATGCCCGACTATTTTAATCGGATATTAAAAAAATGCAAGTCTGTTGAATATTCCGGGTGTGATTGAAGCGCGCAGATTCAGCATTGACCGGCATCAGATGCCGGCAGCAAGCTTTCGAGCGCCGGAAACAGCTCTCTTTCCTCGAACCGGACATGGGCAGACAAGAGTTTGCCGAAATTGCCCAGCGCCCCTGCATCGTTCTGCCGCAAACCATCGAGCAGTTCGCGCAACTGTCGGTGATCCGCCCATGTGCGCTGCTCAAGCAGCTGGTTTTCCGAACTTTGCAGAAGCGGCAACAGCGACTGTTCCTCATACTGAAAATGCGGCTCCAGCTCAGCGGAGAATGCCCGGATTGCGTGCTGGCAGGCTTTATCCACCTTCTCATCATCACCCGATTGCGCAGCCCGCTCGCAGGCCTTCGCCAGGCTAAGAGCGGTGTGATGTTCCCGCGACAGGGGTTGCAGGGCTGCGCTTCTCTTCATATTCCGCTCAACCGGGTATTACGACAAACACTTCCGGATTGTCGCGATAATCCATCAGGATGCTGCGTACCCGTTCCTGCCACAAGCGCCGGAACTCGGCAGCCTCCTCCGGAGTTGCCACACCGGCCATGCAACCTGACATCAGCTCAGGCAGATCCGGCGAAGCAGGTACCAACTGCAAATAAGCCGCGACGGATACGGCCTGATCCGTGTCAAGCCTGGTGAAGCGCATTTCCCCCGGCATTTCCACCGAAAAAAACAGGCGTTTGCGCCGGTCGAAGCGTCCGCCAATACCCTTGAAGCCATTGTCGGCCATGGCGCCGGTCAGCATGCTCACGACATTTGCGATCACGCCCGTGACACCACTCGTGTTGCTCTGGTCGAATTCCACCCGGATATCGCCGCGCACCGGCATCGTATTCGGATAAAGAGCAGCCAGCGCCTTGCAGGTAGCCCAATAGGCCGAGGCGACCGTCGGGCAGGAGTGCCCGGCCAACCGCACCGCGTCAAAATAACCGTATTGCAAAATCCCGCCTTCGGTCGCGCCGAGAAATTCGGCCAACGGGTCGTACAAACTGATCTTGGGCACGGCATCATAGAAACTTGGGTAGCTCATATTTTGAAATCCTTAATTATTAAATATGGAATTATTAAAAAACGGCGGATTATCGGCCAAATCCGCTAACGACAGCAAACCCATTTGCTAAAAAATTACATTCAGGAACCTGGTTTCAGCAGGTTTTTAATATTCAGGGCTTTCCCGGATTAAACCAGGCCAGTTTTTTCCTGAGCGCGACGACCCCGCCGACAATGATCAGGGTTGGGGCTTGCAGTTTTTCGATCTGCGCGATGCCGGGCAGCGTCGCCAATGTGCCGCTGATGACGCGCTGATTTTGCGTGGTTCCCTGTTGCACGATGGCGGCAGGCGTGCTGTCCGGCAGGCCGTGCCCGATCAATTCCGCGCAAAGCATTGCCAGGCCGTGCAGGCCCATGTAAACCACAATGGTCTGGTTCGGGCGCGCCAGCGCTTCCCAGTCCAGATTCATGCTGCCGTCCTTCAAATGCCCGGTAACGAAAATGCACGACTGCGCATGGTCGCGGTGCGTCAGCGGAATGCCCGCGTAGGCGGCGACGCCGGATGCGGCGGTGATGCCGGGCACGACCTGGAACGGGATGCCGTTTTCGGCGAGGGTTTCGATTTCCTCGCCGCCGCGCCCGAAAATGAACGGGTCGCCACCCTTGAGGCGCAGCACGCGCTTGCCTTGTTTGGCCAAGCGCACCAGCAATTCATTAATTTTTTCCTGCGGCATGACGTGGTCGTCGCGTTTTTTTCCGGCAAAAATTCTTGTCGCATCGCGCCGCGTCATTTTCAGCACCGGCTTGGATACCAGATTATCGTAAACCACCACGTCGGCTTTCTGCATCAGCCGCAAAGCGCGGAAAGTCAGCAAATCCGCGTCGCCGGGTCCCGCACCGACCAGATACACCTCGCCGACTTGTTGCACCCTTTCATTTTCCGGCAGGCGGGCATTTTCCAGCATGCCGAGCAACATGGCTTCCGCACCGGCTTCATCGCCCGCCAACACCTCCTCGGCGACCGCCCCTTCCAGCACGGCTTCCCAAAAAATTCGCCGCTTGGCCAGACTGGTGACACGCGCCTTGACGGTATCGCGGAAGCGCGCGGAAAATGCGGCCAAACGGCCATAGCCCTGCGGGATTAGCGTTTCCAGCTTGCTGCGCAGCATTCTTGCGAGTACCGGCGATGCTCCACCTGTGGAAAATGCCACCAGCAACGGCGAGCGGTCCAGTACCGACGGCATGATGAAGGTGCTTAAACTTGGGTTGTCCACCACATTCACCGGAATATTGCGCGCGCGGGCTTGTTGCGAAACATCCAGATTGACGGCGCTGTCGCCGGTCGCGGCAATGACCAGCGCCGCCCCATCCAGATGACCGGGCTGAAAATATTCCGCGACATGCCCGATGCCGGGCATGCCGGCAAAAGCGCCGGAAAGCGCCGGTGCAACCACTTTCACCATGGCACCCGCACTCGTCAGCATAGCCGCTTTGCGGCGTGCAACCCCGCCACCTCCGACCACCAGACACAACTTGTCTTTGACGTTCAAAAAAATCGGCAGAAAGTCCATATTGAGCCTTTTTAGAATCTCTTATTCCGATTTTTCAGCCTGGTTCGCCGGCAATACCAGCTTGGCCGCCAGGCCGCCTCCGGCGCGGTCTTCCAGGTAGAACTCGCCGCCGTGCAGCCGCGCGGCGCGTTCGACAATCGCCAGGCCCAGGCCTGATCCGGTCGCGTCACTGCGCGCGCTCTCCAGCCGCACGAATGGCCGTTTCGCGGCTTCGCGTTGCGCGGCAGGAATGCCCGCGCCGCGATCCTCCACCGCCAGTACGACAGTATTTCCATCTTGCCTGAGCTGCACGGCAATCTCGCCGCCGCCATATTTGACGGCGTTATCCAGCAGGTTGGCAAGCGCGCGTTTCAATAACAGCGGTCGCACGGCAAGCGGCGGCACCGGCTGCAAGTCAAGGGTGAGCGACTTGGCCTGTGCTGTAAACTGCTGCGCCGCTTCCCGCACCACATCCCGTATGTCGGCAAAAATAGCGGTTTCATTTTCATCGAGACGCGCATAGTCCAGAAATTGCCGGATCACCGCATCCATTTGCTCCACGTCGGCTGCCAACCCGTCGCGCAGCGCTTCATCCGCGATCAATTCGGCAGCGAGCCGCACGCGTGCCAGCGGGGTGCGCAAGTCGTGCGAGATGCCCGCCAGAACCAAAGCACGTTCGCGTTCGTTGGCAGCGAGGTCGGCAGACATCTGATTGAAGGCGCGCGATACTACAACGACTTCCCGTGCACCGCGTTCCGGCAATAGTTGCGGCGTTGCGCCCTGCCCGACCTGTTGCGCCGCCTGCGTGAGTTGCTTCAACGGGCGCACCACCTGGCGCGCGATGAAGTATGCCCCGAGCAGAGCCAGCACCAGCACCACCCCGCCCCATATCATCCACATTTGCGACACCGGGTGTTCGACGCGCTCCCTGGGCAATGCTATCCAGAATTCTTCACTGCCGATGAAGAAGCTCACCCACAAGGCTTCCACGCCGTTGTGTTTCGCTGCGAAGCGGGTATTGCTACCCAGGCTGTCGCGCACTTTTTCCGCCATCATCTGCAATTCTGGCGGATGGTCGGGCAAGGTTTCGAGCAAATCTCCGGGCTCCGCCATCTGCACGCGCAATCCTTCAGATTCCGCCAATTCGGACAGCAGCGCGGAACGCCATTCCGGCGCGGCGGACAACACTGCGGCGCGCGTGAGATTGACCATGGACACCACCAATTGCGCCGTCTGCCTGATGCGAGGCTGCTGCTCGGCATGGCGGAAAGTCGCCATGGAAGCGGCGAGCGACAGCACGATCAATATGACCATCAACAGGAAAGAACGCGCCAGCAAGGTTTTCGGCAGATTAAACAAAGGAGCCTCTAAAAATCCAGAGTTCGCCCAAGGGCAAGACGCGGAAGCGGGGTAAGCAAGCAAGCCACATAGCGGCGGCTCGCAAAAAATTGTGCCGCGCCGCAAAGGAATTTTTTACACAACGCGGCATTGGGGGTGAAGTGTTGATTTTAGAGGTCCCTCAAGGCTTGGCCCCATCCGGCACAAATACATAGCCATGCCCCCACACCGTCTGAATGAAGCGCGGCTTGGCATGATCGGCTTCAACCAGTTTGCGCAAACGCGATACCTGCACATCAATGGCACGATCGAACGGCTCGTGACCGCGGCCACGCGCCAGATCCATCAGCTTGTCGCGCGACAGCGGATGGCGCGGATGGGTCACCAATGCTTTGAGCAGCGCGAATTCCCCGGTGGTCAGGGAGACCGGTGTGCCGGACTTGGTCAGCACGCGCGTCGCAAGATTCAGTTCGCAATCGCCGAAGAAAATGCTCTTCTCCTCGGCATCGGGCGCACCGGCAGGCAACGATCCCTTGCGCCGCAACACCGCGTTGATGCGCGCCACCAGTTCGCGCGGATTGAACGGTTTGGGCAGGTAATCGTCCGCGCCCATTTCCAGCCCGACGATGCGGTCGATCTCGTCGCCCTTGGCGGTGAGCAGAATTACTGGTACGGTATCACCCGCGCCGCGCAACCGCCGCAAAATCGCTAACCCGTCTTCATTGGGCAGCATCAGATCCAACACCAGCAAGTGATAGTGGTTCAACGACAAGGCATTGTCCATCGCGCTGCCATCCGCCACCGCCTTGACCGCAAGACCCTGTTCGGTCAAGTAGCGCAGCAGCAACTCGCGCAGGCGCTCGTCGTCGTCGATAATGAGAATGCGTTGCATATTAGGCATAATGACATGATAAAACGAATAGCCATTTAAGCAGTAAAAATTTTCACTTGACTGCAAGGTTGAAACAAACTTTTACAAATCAGGCACTGGCATAAACACTTGGCTTACAGTTCAAACATACTATGCATTCACGCCAAAAATGGCATCAAACCCGAAAAGCCGTGCAGAGAAAGACCATGAATACTATTTTGAAAATGCTGGTCGCCGCCGTCATCGTATTGTCCAGCCTCAACGCGCTGGCCGCCGATACCGCCGTACCCCCTTCAGTACAGGATCGCATACAGCGCATGGAACGCATGAAGACCATGACACCCGAACAGCGCGCCAGAGAATACGATGAGATGCGCGAGGAGATACGCAACCTGACGCCGGAACAGCGCGCCGAGCGCCGCAAAGCCATGCGCGAATATCTGGAAAAGTTATCTCCCGAAGAGCGCAAGGCCATGCGCGAGAAGATGCACGAAAATTTCATGAGCATGTCCCCCGAGGAACGCGCCAAACATCATGCGGAAAAACGCAAGGAGTGGGACAGCATGACTCCCGAGCAGCGCGCGGAACGGCGCAAGGAGATGCGCGAACGTTTTGAAAATATGTCGCAGGAAGAGCGCGAACAGATGCGCGAAAAAATGAAGGAGCGCTGGGAAAATATATCGCCGGAAGAACGTGCGGAGCGCCGCAAGGAGATGCACGAACGTTTTGAAAATATGTCACCGGAAGAACGTGACCAATTCAAACGCGACATGGGCAAGCAAGACGACACACCGCCTGCCGACCGTGAAAAATCGGATGACTAACCCACAAGATGACCGGCATCTGAAGCGCTTTAGCTATAATTTTGAGCCGTTCGACGTGAGCCGGACCATGCAAGCAAGGCGGAACGCATAGTGGTTCCGCCGCATGAATTTCAATCAACCCGGAGCCTATTTCATTTTCTCGAACAAGGCGATCGACTCCACATGCGAGGTATGCGGAAACATATTCATCACACCCGCCGCCTTCAGCGTGTAGCCGTGATCCTGCACCAGCACCTGCGCATCGCGCGCCAGCGTGGCGGGGTTGCAGCTCACATACACGATACGGCACGGGGCATGTTCACCGCCTCCATTCCCGCAACCTAGCGACCTCACCAGCTCGATTGCGCCGTCGCGCGGCGGGTCGATCAGCAGCTTGTCGAAGCGCCCCAGTTTGGCGAAAGCCTCTTCGGTCATCTCGAACAGATTCAGCGCGGCAAAGCTGGTATTGCCGGCCAAGCCGTTATGCGCGGCATTCTGCTGTGCGCGCTGCACCAGCGCGGCGCTGCCTTCGATGCCCAGCACCTGTGCGCCGCTGCGCGCGATGGGCAGGGTAAAGTTGCCCAGGCCGCAGAAAAAATCCGCGATGCGTTCACCGGGCTGCGGGTCGAGCAGGCGCAGGGCGCGGCTGACCATCACACGGTTCAGGGCGCTGTTCACCTGGGTAAACTCAATCGGCGCAAACGGCATCTCGATGCCGAACTCGGGCAGAGTGTAGGTGAGCGGTGGTGCCGTCAAGGGATGGAACGGCACAACGGTGTCCGGCCCCTTGGATTGCAACCAGAATTGAATCCCATGTTTATCGGCAAAGGCGCGTAACGCGGCCTCGTCGCCCGCCGAGGGCGGCTGCATCACGCGCAGCACCAGCGCGTCGACATGCTCGCCCGCCGCGACCTCGATCTGCGGCAGTTTCTCGCGGATGGACAATCCCTCAATCAGTTCCGCCAGCAGCGCAATCAGCCCGGCGATCTTCGGGGTAAGGATTTCGCAGTGCTGCATGTCGGCGACGAAGCTGCTGCGCTTCTCGTGGAAACCCACCAGCGTCTTGCCTTTCTTGATGACATGCTTGACCGAAAGTCGCGCGCGCTGGCGGTAGCCCCAAGCCTGCCCATGGATCGGCGGCAGGATGGTTTGCGCCTTGACCTTGCCGATATGCCACAGGCTGTCTTCGAGAATGCGCTGCTTCACCGCGACCTGCGCGCTGGCCTCCAGATGCTGCATGGAGCATCCGCCGCACACGCCGAAATACTTGCACTTGGGCTGCACGCGCATCGATGATACTTGGTAAATTTGCGTGACTTGCGCCAGCTCGAAGGAAGGTTTTTTGCGATAAGAGCTGTAGCTGACGGTCTCGCCGGTCAGCGCACCCTCGATGAAAATAACCTTGCCGTCAAAGTGCGCAACACCGCGCCCTTCCTGGTCCAGCGACTCGATTGTTACTTTGTTTTCTGTTGTCATTTAACTGCACCCTTCGACAAGCTCAGGGCGAACGGTAGGGTAAAAATTATTTAGATTGAGGCCATGCGGCCAGAAACTCGCGCCAGTGCGGCTGATCCAGTTTGCCCAGTTCGCTGCGCACCAGTTCGCATTCCTGCTGAAAGCGGGCGCGGGTCAACACGCCGCGCATCATCTGGAAGCGCGCAAACACCAGCCAGGTGTTCGCCACATCGGTCTCGCAATAGTTACGTATCTCTTCGAGCCTGCCCTGCTGGTACGCATCCCACACCTTGCTGCCGTCCATACCCAGCTTGCCGGGAAAGCCGATCAGCTTGGCGAGCTCGTCCAGCGGCGCGTTGGCGCGTCCGGTGTACATCGCAAGCAAATCCATCAGGTCGATGTGGCGCGAGTGATAGCGGCTGATGTAGTTGTTCCACTTGAACTCCTTGTCGTCCTCACCCATGTCCCAGTAGCGCGGACATTGCACGCCGTGGATCAAACCGCGATAGTGCAGCACCGGCAGGTCGAAACCGCCGCCGTTCCACGACACCAGTTGCGGCGTGTATTTGTCGATGCCGTCGAAAAAACGCTGGATGATGGAGCCTTCATCCTCCTCCAGGCCGCCCAGCGACCAGACCTTGAAGCTATCACCCTCGCGCAATGCGCAGGAAATCGCCGCCACGCGCTGCAGGTGGTGCGGCAGGAAATCGCTGCCGGTTTTCTGGCGGCGCAACTGGAAAGCCATCTCCGCCACTTCGGCGTCGCCGACGCACGCATCGAGCTCATGCAGCACGCGCAACCCGGCGATGTCGGGGATGGTTTCGATGTCGAAGACGAGGGTGGGGTTCAATTATCGACCAATCTGAACCGGGCAAGCCGGAACTAAATGTAGATCGGGCTTTGCCCGACATGGTGGGCGGAGCCCACCCTACGGTTACTTAAAAATGCCTACTTCTGCTTCCATGCGCCGCCGCTCTGCACCCACCAGCCCGACTGGGCGCGCTGTATCCAGCGTTGCGCGAAAGTGCTGCGGATTTCCCCTTGCCATTCCGGGTGACCGTTGGCGTTGGCGATTTCGGCATACAGCGCATTGCGGTCATTGTTCTCGGCAGCCACCAGCGCATTTACCGCCTGGCGTTGCGCCAGCGGCACGGCACCGGCATCGCGCAGTGCAATCATACCGTCCGCCGTCAACCCCACCGCGCCGCTGGAGTAGTGGGCGGCAAGCTGCGCATGGCGCGCCTGCATGCTCTGCTTGATGGCATTTATGCCGGGGGTATTGACTTCAAGATCGGCGGCGGCGAATGCGTTCAGTGCGGCAGTCAACGCAAACAATGCGATAAAGAATTTAATCAGGGCTCTCATTTCGTCTCCTTTGCGGCGGGTTGGTTTGCAGAGGGCTTATCCGCTTTCTGGGTTTGCCACACTTCCTCGATGATCTTGTCCGCCGCCTTTTCGGCAGCCGCGGCAGGGAAGTAGATGTTGATGGTGACGCAGGCGCTCAAGGCGAATGCCGCAAGCAGCATGACAATCCGGATTTTTTTCATAGTTGCCCCTTTATTTAACAATGGCCTGCATATTACCCTGCGTCACGCGCTTCAGGCGCGTAATCAGTTCGTTCCACGAAACGTTGCGATTGTAGCCCATCACGGTGATTGCCGGAATGCCGCCGCCTTTGATAATGGTGTACGCGCCGCTGTCGCCGCCATCCACGCCGCCCATCGTGCACACGCTGCTGCGCAACACACAGCTCCAGCCGATGCGCTCGTAGCCGAAGTTCTCGAAGAAACGCAGGTAGCTGCGCTGGATCGCTGCCACCGCGCCCGCACCGCCCAGTGCGGAAATGTTCTGCACCGCTTTCTGGCTGATCTTTCTTGGATAGTTCCCGGCGCTGCTGAATATGCGCGCGTCGAAACGCGCCGGCTGCCAATCCTGCAATTCCAGGTTGTTCACGTCCGCGTCGATGCGCCCCTGCATATTGCCGAACGAAAAAGTGTGTGTCAGCAAATCGAGATCGAGCTCGCGCATATTCAGGTTGCCGGACAGGCGCGGCGCACGCCCGAACGGATTGACCAGTTTAAGCTGGGTTGCCACCACCGTGCCGTCGAACACGTTGAATAACAATGCGCCATCGATGTTGATTTCATTGCCGTCGTAACTGACCTTGGGGATGCGCCACGCCAACGAGCCGAGCATCTTCGGCCAGCCCGCCGCCTGGCTGAATTGCTCCATCGAAACCCGGCTGAGCGATGCGCCGAATTGCCATTGCCATGCCGCACCTTCGCGATGCAGCCTGAAGTCGCGCAATTCGAGCTTGCCGTCCAGAATCGGCAAAGCGGCCTGCGCCACGCTGAAATCCATGCTGCGCATTTGCACCGCCCACTGCCCTGCGCCCAACGGCACACCGAGCAGCGCGCCACCGGCAAAAGCGATGCTGGCGCTACGCGGCGCATCCGCCTGCCAGTCAATCTCGCTGTTCACGCCCAGCAACGCAAAGCGCTGTCCCTCATCGGCGATGCCCGCATCGCGCAACACCAGGCGCAACGATTGGGTCGCGCCGTTACGATATTGCCAATCCGCATCGGCATGGCCGTACACGTGCGATTCGGCCAGCGCACCCTTGTCCAGAAACGGCTTGGCGTAATCGGTGAATAATTTTTCCAGCGCGAGGTCGCTGCCGTGCGCCGCACATTCCGCTAACGCGCCTTGCTTCATGTCCCAGAGTGCGCTGAATTGCACGCGCCCGGTTTCCGGCAGATCGACTACGGCCTGTTCAACTTTCAGGGATGCGCCATCCAGGCTGCCGGATGCGCTGATTCTATGCCCGCCGCGCAGGTACAACGGTTGCCAGAAAATTTCGCCGGACTGCCACGCGATATGGCCTTGCCAAGCCCACAATGCGGCCTTGCGCGTGGCTGCGAGCTTGACTGTGCCGTGCAGTTTTTCCGCCGCATGCAAACCGCTGGCATCGCTGAATCCGATATCGGTCAACTGCATGTCGGCATCGAATGCATCCACAGCGGACGCGTTGCCGCTTACCCGTAGCGTGCCAGTCAACGCGCCCTGGCCGGGCAGTGGCAGATTGGCCGGCGGCATATCCGGCGGCAAAAGAGACGCGAGCTGTTTGCCCGGCACATTGCGCAACTGCGCCGAGACCTGCCAGCTGGCCGTATCGAAGCGGTAATCGAACTGCACAAGCATGCCCGGCAGCTGCGCAAGACTGCCACCATGGCAGCTCACACTTGCAGTGGAAAGCGCGAAGGCCGCGCAATGGATGCGCACGTCGAGCAAGCTACGTCGCTGCACATGCAACTCGGTGATGCGCAAATCCGCCGAACCGCTCGCCGGCAACAACAGCGTGATGCCGCGCGCGGAAAAATCCGGCGCGACAACGTCGGCAATGCTCAGGGAAAGTTCTGTGGCGTTCGCGGTGAAAGGCAACAGCAATACCAGCAAGGTGCGCCGCACCAGCCGTACGCAGTATTTGCGGGAATGATTTATGAAACGCTCCAGGCTACTTATTGGCGCTGTCCCTGTGAAAACGCTGTACTGCGGAAAACAGGAGCGCGACATCTTGCTGCGTCAGGTCGGGATATTTCTCATGCAAAGCCTGGCGGGCATAAAGCGTCAGGGGTTTGCCGCCCCATCCCTGTGCGGGATCGAAAAATGGCGCCGTTATCTGGCAGGCGGTTTCGAAAACCACGCGCAAATGCGCGTGGATGCGCTTGTCTTCGCCACCTGCACTGCCTTGCTGACCGGGTATGCCTGATGAATTCATAAGCTACTCCTGCAATTAACACCTGGGCGACACAGGCTGCACTTTCCACACCTTGTCGGCATATTCCTGAATAGTGCGGTCGCTGGAAAACTTGCCCATGTTGGCGACATTGAGAATAGCGCGGCGCGTCCACTCTTCCTGATCCTGATACAGCGCGCTCACCCGGTCCTGGGCGGCGATATAGCTGGCATAGTCGGCCAGCAGCAGGTAGTAATCGCCGTTCCGCGTCAGGTTGTCGAACAGGGAGCGGTAACGGTCCAGGTCCTCCACCGAGAAGAAGCCATTCCCGATCATATCCAGCGCCTGGCGCAGTTCCGCGTTGCCGTTGTAGTAGTCCCACGGGTTATAGCCGCGTGCGCGCAGCTCGGCAACTTGCGGTGTGGTCAAACCGAAAATGAAAATATTTTCCTCGCCGACTTCCTCGCATATCTCGATGTTGGCACCGTCCAGCGTGCCCATGGTAAGCGCGCCGTTAAGCGCCATTTTCATATTGCCGGTACCGGAAGCCTCGGTGCCCGCAGTGGAAATCTGCTCGGAAAGTTCGGCAGCCGGGAAGATTTTTTCCGCCGTCGAAACATCGTAGTTGGGGTAGAACACCACCTTGAGCAAGTTGCCCACGGCCGGGTCGTTATTGATGATATCGGCCATGTCGTTGATGAGGCGGACGATCAGCTTGGCCGTCCGGTAACCCGGTGCGGCCTTGCCGCCGAAAATCACGGTGCGCGGCGTGATGCCTTTGGTCTGCCCGGAGCGGATGCGGTTGTACAGGGTGATGACATGCAGCACGTTGAGCAACTGGCGTTTGTATTCGTGGATGCGCTTGGCCTGCACGTCGAACAGCGAGTTCGTGTCGACGCGGATGCCGGTCACCTGCTCGATATGTTCGGCGAGATACAGCTTGTTGGCCTGTTTGACGGCGCGGAACTGCTTGCGGAATTCGGCATCCTCGGCATGTTCGGTCAGTTTCTTGAGCTGTGCGAGATCGTGCACAAAATCTGTGCCGATGCGCGAAGCAATCAATTCGGATAAGCGCGGGTTGCACTGGTTCAACCAGCGGCGCGGCGTAATGCCGTTGGTGACGTTGATGAACTTGCCGGGGAAAATGCGCTGAAAATCGTGAAACAGTACAGATTTCACCAGTTCGCTGTGGATTGCGGCAACGCCGTTCACGGTATGGCTGCCGATCACCGCCAGATGCGCCATGCGCACGCGGCGGCCATGCTCCTCGTCGATAATGGAAACGCGCTTCAGCAATTCGGTATCGCCGGGAAAACAATGATTCACCTGCGCCAGAAAACGGCAATTGATCTCGTAGATGATTTCCAGATGCCTCGGCAATACCCGTTCAAACATCGCCACCGGCCAGGCCTCCAATGCCTCCTGCATCAGGGTATGGTTGGTATAGGCAAATATGCCCGTCACCAGCCGCCAGGCATTATCCCAATTGAGATGATGCTTATCGAGCAACTGATACATCATCTCCGCCACGGCGATGGCCGGGTGAGTATCGTTGAGTTGAATGGCGATCTTATCCGGCAGTTGATTCCAGTCGCTGTGCCTGGACGAAAAACGCACCAGGATGTCCTGGATAGACGCGGAAACAAAGAAATATTCCTGCTTGAGGCGCAGTTCGCGGCCCATCAGCGAGCTGTCGTCCGGGTAGAGCACCTTGGACAGGTTTTCGGTAATATCTTTTTCCACCACCGCGCCGATATAGTCGCCCGCGTTGAAAGAGCCCAGATTGAATTCGCGCGTGGACTTGGCCGCCCATAAACGCAGGTTATTGACCGTCTCCGTGTTATAGCCGGGGACCGGCATATCGTAGGCCATCGCCATCACCGTTTCGCTGTCCACCCAGCGGTGTTCGACATTGCCGTGCGCATCCGGGAACTTGACTATATGGCCGTAGAATTTGACCGGGTACAGGCGCTCGGGGCGCTGAAACTCCCACGGGTTGCCATAACGCAGCCAGTTATCGGGGTGCTCCACCTGCTGGCCGTCCTCGATGCGTTGGGTGAACATGCCGTATTCGTAACGGATGCCGTAGCCCATGCCCGGCAGATCCATGGTCGCCATGGAATCGAGAAAGCAGGCGGCGAGACGCCCCAAACCGCCGTTGCCGAGCGCGGCATCGGTTTCCATTTCTTCGATATGCTCCATTTCCTGGCCCAGCGCGAGCAACCCGGCGTGCAGCGATGGCTCTATCCCCAGATTGAGCGCGGCATTCGACAGCGTGCGGCCGATCAGGAATTCCATCGAAAGATAATAAATCCGTTTGGGGTCTTGCTCTAAATTATTGTCTACCGTATGCGTCCAGCGTTCGATCAGGTGATCGCGTACGGTATGCGCGGAGGTATCGAACCAATCGCGCCCGGTGGCTGCTTTGACAGACTTGCCCACCGTGTACATCAGGTGATTGGTCAATGATTGTTCTATTGAATGCTGGTCGGAACTGCGAAAGGGTTTGTAAGTAACTTTTTTCGGGGTGCTCATCGTGTTCACCTGTATATAGAAAGTTGCTGCCTGACAAAACCTTAAATATCCAAAAAGTACTTTACTGGTATTACTTTAACAGGGCTGCATGGCATTTGTCATCGGTAATTCACCCTGCCCCAAAGAACTGGTTATTCGGCCCGGGTTCAAAAAAGCGGCAAACTGCCCGGTTCCGGGTCAAAGAAATGCACCGAATTGCGCCCGCCCTCTTTCGCCTGGTACATCGCTATATCCGCCCACTTGATGAGGTCTTCCGCATCGGCTTCACTATTGAACACCACCACACCGATGCTTGCCGCGCAATGATGCTCGACAGTCCTTTCCGCTTCGCCTTCATGCCTGTAATTCAGAAAATACTGCTCTGCCAAAGCGATGCGGATTTTTTCCGCGACGATGCCGGCTTGCGTGGCGGACTCGGTTTTATCCTCGCCCAGTTCATTGAGCATCACCACGAACTCGTCGCCGCCGAATCGGGCGACGGTATCCACTTCGCGCACGCAATTGGTGAGGCGATGCGCTACCTCAATCAACAGCAAATCACCCACACCATGCCCGTATGTGTCATTGAGCGGCTTGAAGTTATCCAGATCGAGGAACATCAGCGCGCCATAATGGCCGCTACGCTTGCTGGCGGCTATCGCCTGCCCGATCCGGTCGTTTAACATGCGGCGGTTAGGCAGTTGCGTCAAGGTGTCGTAAAAAGCCAGATTGTTGATTTCCTCTTCCGCCATCTTGCGTTCGGTGATGTCATGCAGCGTGGCGACATAGTGGGTGACCTCGCCGGCACTTCCCTTTACGGCGGTAATGGTGAGATGTTCCGGATATACCTCGCCGTTTTTGCGCCGGTTCCAGATTTCACCCTGCCAGACTCCGGCATACCGGATGCATTTCCACATCGCGGCATAAAACACCGCATCGTGGCGGCCCGAACTGAGCAGGCGCGGGGTCTGCCCGACGGCTTCCTCTGCCGTGTAGCCGGTGATCCCGGTGAAGGCATGGTTGACGCGCAGGATCACGCTATGGGCATCGGTGACTATCATGCCTTCCTGAGACTCGAATACCGTTGCGGCAATGCGTAGCTCTTCTTCGGCCTGCTTGCGTTCTGAAATATCGCGCACCACGGCCAGTATCCTCTGGTGGTTACCGATGAGCGCGAATTTCAGGCTCACCTCGACCCAGAAGAGATGCCCATCACGGGCGCGCGCCAGCCAGTCGAAAGTCTGCGGGCCATCGGTGTGCGCCAGGTGGATTTTTTCGAGGGCCTCGGCGGTCGAATAGGGCGGCGTGCCGGCGCTCAGGTCGTTGACGCCGCAGGCGAGCGCTTGTTCATGGGTAAGACCGTACATCTCGCACATGCGGCGATTGACATCGATGATGCGCCCCGTTTCCGCATCATGGATAAAAATCGCATCACTGACGGTATTGAATATCTCGCGGAAGCGGCTCTCGCTCTCGGTCAATGCCTGCTCGCTCTGCTTGCGCTCGGTGATGTCATGAATCGTTCCCAGCATGCGGATCGGGTGATCTTTTGCATCGAATTCAACCTCCCCGGTTATATGACAGGTCAACTCATCTCCACTACCGGAAACGATCCTGCAATCGATGGCATATGACTTCTTGTCGTGCAGAGCCGCTTGAACGGCACTATCAAGAAACTCCCTGTCGTCCGGATGCACCTTGCCCAAAAACAACTCATAAGAAGGCGTGACTGTACCCGGCGTGAGACCCAGAAGCCGGAACGTCTCGTTGCTCCAAATCAGATCACCCGTAGCCGGGTTCCAATCCCAAGTTCCGACTTTACCAATCGCTGTGGCAAAGTCATATCTTTCCTTGGTTTGCTTCAGCTCATCCTCAATATTTTTGTGCCCGGTTATATCCCGCATGGTAACGAGTACACCGTTGATCGCCGGGTTGCCCAGCATGTTTACGCCGCTGCTCTCCACATGAATCCAGCGGCCATCCTTGTGGCTGACCCGGTACTGGATCGTATGGGGTTCGCCGGGATGCTCCACCACATAACGCTGCGCATTGGTTACGACATCCATGTCATCCGGGTGGATAACCAGAGCGCTTGGCCGTCCGATCAACTCCTCGGGTAAAACACCCAGCAACTGCGTGACACTGGATGAGACATAGGCCATATTCAAGTCCGCACCGATCAGCCAGATGGTATCGGAAATGTTATCCAGATAGGCTTGCAGCTTTTCCTCGCTTCGCTTGAGGCGCTCCTCGCTATTTTTGTGCTCGGTGATATCGGTGAGAAAACCGTGCCAGAGCGTGGATCCGTCCGCTTCGCGCTGCGGAATGGCATTACCGAACAGCCAGCGTACCGTGCCATCGTCAAACTTCAGCCGGTATTCGTGCTGCCACGGTAACAAATCTTGTGCCGATACCTGAATGGATGCCTTGAAATTTTCCAGATCGTCCGGGTGAACCGGGGTAAATACCTTGGTTGCGTCTTCGCGAATTTCCTCCGGGTCGAGCCGGTATATCTGGCGGGCCGCTTCGCTGGCGTAGGGAACGCAGGTACTGCCGTCCGGGCGCAAGCGGAATTGGTAGACAATCCCGGGGACTTGGGAAGAAATCTTCTGGAGGCGATCCAGCACTTCCTGCTTTATCACTTCCAACCGCTTGCGTTCGGTGATGTCTCGCGCAGAGGCGAACAGCAGCTTCCTGTCAACAGCCGGTGTCGCCCTCCATTCCAGCCATCTGTAGCTGCCGTCCTTGCAGCGGTAGCGGTTGGTGAATTGTATGGTCGCTTCGCCGGCCAGTTGCCGCTCCACCTCCTTCATCGTCGCATCCCGGTCGTCGGGATGGATCAAATCGAGGAAGGGCGTGGCCAGGATTTTTTGCTCCGAGAATCCGAGCGTTTCCTGCCACATGCGGTTGATTCTCAGGAAACGCCCATCGGCTGATGCGATGCATGCCAGATCGGGGATGAGATTAAAAAATTTCTGGAATTCTTCTTCGGCCTGCTTGCTCTGGGTAATGTCGGTGATGGTGCCAACATAGCCGGCCATTTCGCCCGCCGCACCACGTTCGGCTGCCGCCTGACCCAGTACCCAGCGTGTCGCTCCATTCTGCCGCAGGATGCGGTATTCCATGACAAAATTCTGCCGGGCCTGTGCCGATGTGTACCAGGCTTGCGCAACCCGTTCCCGGTCATCCGGGTGTACGGCTTGCGCCCAGCCCCGGCCAAGCGCATCAGCCGATAATCTGCCGGTAATCTTGCACCAGCATTCGTTGACATACACGCAATTACCCTGCGCGTCAGTCCGGAATATCCCCACCGGGCTGATCTGCGCCAGGGTGGAGAAGAAGCGCCTGCCCTCTTCAAGCGTACCATCTGCCACATTGCACCCGGCTATTGGCAACGGATCTTGCTCGTTTATTTTCTCGTTCAAGCTATTTTCCTTACCGATACGCAATGTCCATGTTGTTTTTTACCGCACAGAAATCAGGGTCACTCATCCTTGAATTTTGCCTGGATTGCCTCTATCTCATCACGGCAACTTATCAGTGCGGCCACACAGTCGCGGTCGAATTTGCTGCCGACCGTAGACTGCAAAAATTCGATTGCTTCATCGTTGCTCCAGACCTTTTTGTAGATGCGCTTGCTGGTCAGCGCATCGAATACATCCGCCACCGCAACAATTTTTGCCTCGATGGGAATTTGCGCATCCGTCAGTCCGCCATATCCGCTGCCGTCGATTGCCTCGTGGTGATAGAGCGCAATATTGCGCAAAATCCCGGCATGGTGCAAATCATCCAGCCCGAGATTCTCCAGCATCAGGCCGATGATCTCGCCGCCTTTCACGGTATGGGTTTTCATCATGTCGAATTCAGCTTCGGTCAACTTGGCCGGCTTGAGCAGGATGCTGTCGGGGATGCCGATTTTTCCAACATCGTGCAACGGTGAAAACTGGAAAATATGCTCGATGAGGTCATCATTCAACTGATGCTTTTTTGCCACCTCTTTGGCGATCAGGCGGGCATAGTTGGCCATCCGGTCAAGATGCATACCGGTCTCAAAATCACGGTGCAGCACCATGTTTGTAGCCGTTTTAACCGTTGCCAGCAGATTACGCGCGGTCGATATTTCATGGATTACCAGCAGCGACAGCAAGTGTCCAACCATATCCAGATAATTCAAAACCCCATCGTTGAAAGCATATTTACGGTAGGAGTTGAAAAACAGAAAACCGAAAAATTCTCCATTGAGGAGCATCGGCATGGTATAGCTCGAGCCGTATTTTTGCGTGGCGATGCGGCGTGAATGCTCTGCCGGTGCACGGTTGAATACCTCCATATCGTTCACCACGCGCGGGCGGCCCGTTTTCAGGATTTCCTGCAACGATGCCGAATCAGCCAACCTGGCGGAGTAAAAACTCAAGGGATTATCACCACCGCTGCTGTGCACAAAAGTCTTCAGCAAATCGGTTTTCGGCTCATAAATCGCCACCGCAACCCGGTCGATGAATTCAAAGCGGTCTTTCAACAAGCCATGGATAAAATCGATTTTCTCCGGCAACGGCAGTTTGCCGTTCAAGGCGGAAAAAACATCTTGATGATCGAACATGATGGAGGTGCTACCTGATTAAACACTGATTGCAGTTTATCAAATGAATGCCGCAGGTCAACGAGCTCAAGACAAATAAAATTTCTTTATTGTTCCCATGCTCTATAGCGGAACAAGGTTCCGGCACTCAAAGTCGCGAGCAATCGTGCAAGTGGTTGATTATACGCCTAATTGCAGAGCGAGGGGCCGTTCCCACGCGTAGCATGGGAACGGTGATAAGAATCAATATGCTGGTTGAATAAAGCCGGTCCTGAACTTACGAAGGGCGTAGCGTGGCCAACAACGAAATCATCATGAGCCGGAGCTAAGCGAAATTCTTCGCCGCAAAATCCCAGTTCACCAGATTGTTGAGGAAGGTCTCGACATACTTGGGGCGCTGGTTGCGGTAGTCGATGTAATAGGCGTGCTCCCACACGTCCACGCACAGCAATGCCTTGTCACCGGTAGTCAGCGGTGTTCCGGCTGCGCCCATGTTGACGATGTCCAGACTGCCGTCGGCTTTCTTCACCAGCCAGGTCCAGCCGGAACCGAAATTGCCCACGGCGGAAGTCTGGAAGGCCTTTTTGAAGTCGTCGAGGCTGCCCCACTTCTTGTTGATCGCGTCCGCCAACGCGCCGGCGGGTGCGCCGCCGCCCTTCGGTTTCATGCAGTTCCAGAAGAAACTGTGGTTCCACACCTGCGCGGAATTGTTGTAGATGCCGCCTGCGGGAGCCTTCTTGATGATGGCTTCCAGCCCAAGGTTTTCGTATTCGGTGCCCTTGATCAGGTTGTTGAGGTTGGTGACATAGGCCTGATGGTGCTTGGCATAGTGGTATTCGAAGGTCTCTTTGGACATGTGCGGCTGTAGCGCGTCCATCGCGTAGGGTAATGCGGGAAGGGTATGTTCCATCGTCGTTCTCCTTAGAGTGTCAGCGGGTTGCAGCATAGCGATTCTAGCCAAACGACCGGTAGCAAACAATGACCTGCGTCACCTATTTTCACTATCGGGGTGTACCATTTTGACATGAATTCAACACCGCGTTTTTTGTGCGACGAAATGCTTGGCCGGCTGTGCCGCTATCTGCGCGCTGCCGGATATGACGCGCTGCTGGCCAGCGGTGGCCACAGCGACGCCGAGCTGTTGCAGCAATGCCGTGCGGAAGTGCGCTACTTTTTGACGCAGGATCAACTGGTGCAGGAACACAAGGCGGCGCGCGGCGTGGCGCTGCTGCTGCCGCAGGGCGATCTTGACCGGCTCGCCGCCGCGCTCGGTGCGCACTTCAAGCTCGACTGGCTCAACCATGCCTTCACCCGCTGCCTGGAGGACAACACGCCGCTGGTTGCGGCAGATTCCGCCGCATCGGCGCGCGCCCCAACCGATGCGCTCAAGCCGGGTGAGCCGCTGCGCCATTGCCCGGCATGCGGGCGGGTTTACTGGCGCGGCTCGCACTACAAGCGCATGCACGCCAGGCTGGCCGCCTGGCAGGCAGCTAGAACAGGGCCATTTGCCCCGCCCGTGACGGTGGTCTGAAGCTGCCGGCATCGAGCGGTACCTCGTTGAGGTTCATGCCCAGCCGCCCGCACGCGACCTGGAAGCGCTGCGCCAGCAACTCGGAGAATTGGTCGCTGTAACGCAGGTAGCTGCCCAGGCCGGCATCGCTCCCGCCGCGCATCTCGCGCAGCCGGTTCATCACATGCGCCGCCTTGAGCGGATAGTGCGTCGCAAGCCAGTCCTCGAACAGCGCCTTCACCTCGTAAGGCAGGCGCAGCAGGCTGTAGCCCGCGCTGCGCGCGCCATGCTCGTGCGCGGCCCGCAGCACGTTCTCCAGCTCCGCGTCGGTGAGGAACGGAATCACCGGCGCAACCAGCACGCCGCATGGCACACCCGCCGCGTTCAGCCGCGCGATGGCCTGCAGCCTGCGGCGCGGCGAGGAAGCGCGCGGCTCCAGCTTGCGCGCCAGCTCCGCATCCAGCGTGGTGACCGAAATGTATACCTGCACCAGGCTCTGCTGCGCCAGCTGCGCGAGCAGATCGAGATCGCGCTCGACCAGCGCCGACTTGGTCACGATGGACAGCGGATGCCGGCACTCCGCCAGCACCTCGAGAATCTGCCGCGTGATCTTCCACTCGCGCTCGATGGGCTGGTAGGGATCGGTGTTGGTGCCCAGCGCGATGGGCGCGCAGCGATAGGAAGGCTTCGCCAGCTCCGCGCGCAGCAGCCTCGCTGCGTCCGGTTTGGCAAACAGCTTGGTCTCGAAATCCAGCCCCGGCGAAAGATTGAGATAGCCGTGGCTGGAGCGCGCGAAGCAATAGATGCAGCCGTGTTCGCAGCCGCGATAGGCGTTGAGCGACTGCGAGAACGACGGGTTGGACGGATCCTGGCGCTGAATCACGCTCTTCGCCCGCTCGACGGTCACCGTGGTTTTGAACGGCAGCAGCTCTTCGTCCGTGCCCCAGCCGTCGTCAACCCGCTCGCGCGCCACGCTCTCGAAACGCCCCTCGATCTGCAAGGTTGCACCGCGGCCTTTTGCTACTTCATGCTTCACTTCAAAAATCCTGTAATCAAAAATCAAAACCGCCGAGGGTAGCCCGGCAGCGCGGTAGGCTGGGGTAAGCTTGCGAACCCCAGCATTTTAAAATTATAAGTGCTGGGGATCGTACCTCACCGCCAGCCTACACTTCGCTCAACACCCCATCCGCAAACAGTAACGCGCAGCGCACCGTCCTGCCCGCATATACCGCCTGCATCGCGCTGCGGTATTCACCCATCTGCGCACGGTAACGTGCGGCATTTTCGCTGTCGCCCAGCTTGTAATCCAGCACCCATACTTCGTTATCAAATTCCACCAGCCGGTCGATACGCTTCATTTCGCCGCGCGCATTGACGTAGGGCATCTCGTTGCAGGCGTTGCGGTATTGCTGCGGATCGAAGAAGCACGCGAGTTGCGGCGAAGTGAGCAGGTGCTGCGCTTGCTCCATTAGTGGCAAAAAATCTGAAGCGGGAATACCGCAATGTTGTCGCAACACCTCCCTCTCCCGCGCTACCGCGCTTCCCTCTCCCGCTTGCGGGAGAGGGGTTAGGGGAGAGGGTGGTGTTAGGTGTTGCAGCAGCGCATGCAGCCATATTCCGCGGCGCTGTTCTGCCGTGGTGCGCGGCGCATGTTGCCCGGTCGGCCGCGGGTGCAGCAATGCCGCATCCACTTTCATAAATGATTTTTCCGGCACCGGTGCGACTCTGCCTGCCGCAGCCAGCAAGGGGTTGCCGCCCTGCCCCGCCGCTTGCGCGATGCGCCCGTACCAGGATGTCGCCGCCGCTTCGCCGTTGCCGCTCACCAGCAGCGCCTGTTTGGCGCGCGTCATCGCGACGTACAGCAGGTTCATTTCTTCGCGCCGCGCGTAGGCTTCATCGGCATCGAAATAAGGCGCGCGCTTCGCGCCGCGGCCGCGCTTGTCGCTATACAGGGAGAAATGCGCCGGGCGCGGTTCGTCGGGTTGCCAGTCGAGCAGCACGCCGTAGCTGTCGGCCTTGCGCTGTGTGTCGTTGGCGTCGAGCAGCCACACGATGGGCGCTTCCAGCCCCTTGGCCTCATGCACGGTGTAGATGCGCAGCGCGTTACCGATCTCGCCCACCTTGCCCTCGTCCGGCGCTTCGTTTTCCGCCATGCGCAATTCGCGTAGTTCGGCGAGAAAGCGCGGCAGGCTGGGATAGCGCCCGGCATCCACGTTAAGCGCGATTTCCATGAAGGCTTGCAGGTTGGCGCGCACCGTTTCACGCAGCTCGGCAGGCAGCGCCGCCGCGTAGCGATGCACCAGATCGCCCTCGAAATAAATACGGTCGAGCAGGTCGTGCACCGGCAGTTTGTCGGCCTGTTGCAGCCAGCCGCGCAGCAGGCGGTGGGCGCGTTGCAGTTGTGGCGAAGCAGCTTCGTTTTCGATAATATTTTTTAGGCGCGCCCACCAGCGAAACCCCTCCCCAGCCCTCCCCTTGTCAGGGGAGGGTGCGCACATCATGTTGCCGTCACCAACCGGCTCCCTCCCTGACAAGGGAGGGTTGGGGAGGGTTTGGATTTCCGCAAGCTGTATCAAGTCTTCATCGGAACAGGCGAACAGCGGCGAGCGCAGCGCCTGCGCCAGTTCCAGATCGGCGAACGGGGTAATCAGGAAAGTCAGCAGCGCCTGGATGTCTTCCGCTTCCAGCGTATCGAGCAGCCCGCCGCGCCGCGAGGTCAGGAACGGGATGTGGCGCGCGCGCAACGCGTGTTCGTACACGCGCAGATGGGTGCGCTTGCGCACCAGCACCATGATGTCGCGGTACTCGGCGCGGCGCAGCGTGCCGCCCTCCTCCTGCACGCTCCAGTTCGCGACGATGCTGGCGATGTGCGCGGCGAATTGCTCGGCTTCGCTTTCGCGCGCGCCGCTTTCATTTTCTTCGCGCGGGGTGGTGAGCGGATTGCGCAGCCCCTCTCCCCAACCCTCTCCCGCAAGCGGGAGAGGGGGTGTTGTTGTCACCACACATAGCGGAAGCGCTTCGACGTGGCCGGGCAAATCCCGATGGTGGGCGATGTGTTCTTCGAAATCCGCGAAGCCGTCCGGCAACGAGGCGAACACGCCGTTCACCGCACCCAGCACCGCCGGTGCGTTGCGCCGCGTCTCGTTCTGCGTGAGGTAATGCGCGCCGAATTCTGCCTGCATAAATTCTTTCACCACGCCGAACAAGCGCGCATCGGCGCGGCGGAAGCGGTAGATGGACTGTTTGGGGTCGCCCACCACGAACACAGTGGGGCGCGAGTCCGCTGCTGCGGCGGCGCCAAACCACGCTTGCAGGATCTGCCACTGCAACGGGTTGGTGTCCTGAAACTCGTCCAGCAGCACATGCTTGTAGCGGCTGTCCAGCTTGTATTGCATGTATTCGGCGCAGTCGCTCCGGTTGAGCAGGTGTGCCACCTGCCATTCCAGATCGGTGAAGTCCATCTGCTGCGCGCGCAGTTTCAGCTCCTGATAGTGCTCCAGCAGTGCCGCGCCGCAATGCAGCGCGGCCTGGTTCATGCGCAGGGCTTCAAGTTCGGCCAACGCATCGCGCACGGCCTGCAAGCTGGCTTGCAGCGAACCGAGGGGGGGCAGGAAAGCTTCCTCATTCTGCTTTGCTGTCGGCTTGAAAGGGCTGCCAACCCGCGGCTCGCTCTTCTGTGTGAACAGCAAAGGCCAAAGCTTTGTGAAACGTTCTTCGGGTTTCGAGTCTATCCACGTCTTCTCAAGTTCGCTCGCTTTTGCTTTCTGTGGGCCGGTTCCCTTGTTGGCTAGTTGAGCAATGAACGCGAACAACATTTCCTCGTTGTTGCTGCACATGCCCCAGTCAGCCGCAGGGTCGAACTCCATATCTACTTCGAATTCGTTGCGCAATTGCTCGAACGCATAGCCCGCAGCATCTTCCTGTCCGGCAGAGTAAGCCCACCATTCGGCGCGCTTGTGCACGAAATTCTCCAGCAGCGTGCGCGTGCTGGGCAGACCATATTCTGCAAACAGCCATTGCATGAACTGTGCGGTTTCGCCATCAGGCGCGGTGCGCAGGCTGTCGGCGAAGGCCTGCCACGCCTCGTCGCGCAGCGCCGCAGTGCGCTCCAGCAATTGCATGCCGACCGGCACCCCGGCATTCAGCGGCGCGCGCCCGATGATCTGCATGAACCAGCCGTGGAAGGTGCTGATGGTGATCGCCGGTTGCGCCAGCAATGCGTCGCGGTACAGGCCGCGCGCACGCGACAGCAGCGCAGCGTCGATGTCATCGACGGCGCGCTCGCGCAGAAATTGACGCACAGCAGCGTCATCCTGCACCGCGAGCAGATGCAGCCACTCGTGCAAGCGCGCCTGCATCTCCTGCGCGGCTTTGCGCGTGAAAGTGATGGCGAGTATCTCGCCGGGCTGCACGCCATCCAGCAACAAGCGCACGATGCGCGACACCAGCAGCCAGGTCTTGCCGCTGCCCGCGCAGGCTTCGACTACGACGCTGTGTTGCGGATCGAGGGCGGCCCGGTTATCCATACTCATGCCGCGCTCCATTCCGACTTGCGGCACAACCCACGCATCTCGCAATACGCGCAGGCTTCATCCACGCCGTGGGCGGGCATCTTGGCACCCTCGCGCATCTGCGCGAACACATACAGTAGCCGCTCGATATTGGCCTCTGCCAGTTCCGGCAAATCCTGCGGCGGTGCAACGGCAACCACCTTGTCTTTTTCGATGCTGACGAAGGCCGCTTCGTTGGCCTCGTACACATGGGCGTAGCAGGCCAGTTGCACGTCCTCGCCCGCTTCCTTGAGCTTGTTGCGCAGCCGGGTCGCTTCCATCATCTTGTAGTCCAACACCCGGCATTCGCCTTCCCGCGCGTCCACGCGGTCGATACGCCCGTGCAGGATCAGTTCGTCGGTCAATGGCAGCTCGAACGGCACTTCGCCGTTTTGATAACGCCAGCCTTCCACCTCGCTTTTCAGTTGTGCGTCGAGATAGGCCGGGATTGCCTGCTGCCAGCGCAGCAGCCAGGCGCGCGCCAGATAGTCGCGTTCCACGCTGGGCGCAAACACCTCGTCGCTGATGTGCCGCAACACTTCTTCCAGCGCCGCACGATCATGTTCGGTCAGCACCGGAAATTGCTGATGGAAACGATGCAGAATGCCATGCACCCACTCGCCGTAATCGCGCTTCTCCACGCCCTCGCGTACCTCGTCCAGCTCGTTGAGGCGCAGCATGTGGCGCGCATAATACTGGTACGGGCAGGCGACCAGACTGTTGTAGCCGCTGGCCGAAATACGGCCTGGGATAAGGCTTGGCGGCACGGCAGGCGCGGGCATCACCGCCGCTTGCGGCAACGGAAAATCCGCGCCGCGCACCTGCGCCTGTTCCAGCAGCGCGCCCAGTTCGCGCTCCGCCAAGTCGTCGCCGTAGGCCAGCTCATGCAGTGCGCGCAGCATTTCCAGATAAGGGCTGAGCAGATTCTTTTCGCCGCTCTTGCTGGCCTGCCAGGTAGCCAGCACCGTGTCGTTCAGCGCAAGCAGCGCCAGCAGGTCATCGCGCTGCTGCGCCAGTTGGCATTCGCGCGTCGGCAGGCCGAGCGTGCCGCGCACCGCATCGTTGAACCACACGCTGCCGCTGTCCGTGCCCGGTAAATGCGACGCATCGGCACCCAGCAGCAGCACCGCGTCGAAGCTGCGCCAGCGCGTGGCGGCGAGATGGGTGAGCAGCACCGGGCTGTCGATCGAGGTATCGCGGAAGGTGTGCGCGTCGAGCTGCTGCGCCAGCCAGTGGCGCCATTCGGCGCGGCTGAAACGCGTGCTGTCCGCCGCCAGTTCCTGCTGCCAGGTTTGCAGCGCCTGCAACAACTGCGCGCCCGCCGCGTCCGCCGCCAGCCCTTGCAACACGCCGAGGATCGACAGGCTGTCATCCAACGCGCGCAGCCAGCCGCCCAGCGTGTCGCTGTTTTTGCGCAGCACCTCCGCCGCTTGGCGCAGCCGCACCAGCGCCGTTTGCACTTCGTTTTCGTCGTGCGCCAGATCGAGAAAGGCCTCGAGGTGAGACGCCACACCGTGTTTGCGCACCAGCTGTTCGAGCTGGTACACCGCCTGCTTGCGCTCCTGCGCAGGCTGGTCGGCAAAGATAAACGGCGATTTGAGCAGGTCGAGCAAATCCTGATAATAAAAATCGCTTTGCAGTGCATCCAGCCAGCGCATCAGCACGGTACTCACCGCCAGCGTGGACATCGTCCAGCCGCTCTCGTCGCGCACCAGCACCCCGGCGCGCTCCAGCAACGCGCGCACGCGCCGCGCCACCAAGCGGTCTTGCGCGACGATGGCGATGTTTTGTTTACCCGCCAGCAGCCAGCGCCGTACCTGCACCTCGGCGGCGCGCGCCTCCTGCTCCAGGCTGTGCGCGCCGAACAGGCGCAGACGTTCGGTTAGTAAAGCTTGGGGAAAGTGTTCGCGCAGATGGGCAGCCTGATCGCGCAAGGTGCGGTCGGGCGTATTGCCATACGCCCCTGCGATCCGGGCACCCGTAGGGGCGTATGGCAATACGCCCTTCGGCATGAGATTCATGGGTAGTGATGTGAAGAAGGGACACAGTGCAGCACAACCCGCCTCCTGCTCCGCCATGTCGCGCAAATCAAAAACCACAACCGGCGCACGCTCCGCATACGCGTCCAGAAAACGCGCTTCCGGCGCGGCGAGACTGGAGGCCAGCAACACGTACAACGGCGCATCCGCCTGCTGCGCCAATTGTGCCAGGCGCTGCTGGTAAGCACGTGCGCTATCCAGTTCGCCGCTGGCACCCATCGCATACCACAGCTCATGCACCACGCGCGCCTCGAACTGCATCGCGGCGTTGCGTTTGGCCTGATAGGCGCGCTCCAGTTGCGCGAGAAAATCCTCTGCGCCCTGCGGCAGCGTGACATGGTGCCGCGTCAACTCGTCCAGCAGCGCCAGCAGTTCGCGCGCGATACCCCACAGGTCGGCATCGGCAAACCAGCGGCGCGCACGCAACGCCTGGTACAGGGTGGCGGCGCGGCAAGTGTCGGGGACAACGGGGACGGCAAGGGGGACAGACTGCGCCCAGTCGCTGAGCGTGACCATTTTAGGCAGCAACAACGCGGGCCGGTTGGCAGCGCCTCCCAACGCTTGCGCCAGCGGCTGCGCCGCATGGTAGTTGGGCAGCAGCACGACGGCACGGCGCAAATCAGGCAAGTCCTGCGCGTGGCAGGACAGTATTTGCTGTGCTACTGTTTTATAAAAACCGGAATTCAAGGGAGCCTCTGCACAATGCATCGTAGGGGTACGATTCATCGCACCCTGAGCTATCCATGCACAAAAAGAAGGGCGCGATGAATCGCGCCCCTACCGCACCAGGAGGCGCAGTTTATCCTTCACCCCGCGCCATTTGTCGGCATCGGCAGGCGCATCCTTTTTCGCGACGATGGGCTTCCAGCGCTTCGCCAGTTCGGCGTTCAGCCCGGTGAAATGACGCTGGTCTTCCGGCAGGTCCTCCTCGGCAAAAATCGCCTCCGCCGGGCATTCCGCCACGCACAGCGTGCAATCGATGCACTCGTCCGGGTCGATCACCAGAAAATTGGGGCCCTCGCGAAAGCAATCCACCGGGCACACTTCCACGCAATCCGTGTACTTGCACTTGATGCAGTTTTCTGAAACAACATAGGTCATGGCGGCGCTCCCCACAGCAAGTCAAAAACGAATCGAAAGTCACGGCATTCTAGCAGAGCAGAGCTGCAATATACGAGCTACAATATGCGCCGCTACGTTGCATTTACCACGTTGCTGCTTTTATAACTCTGGGGGCGAATCCGGTTTTCAGTATTCGTTTCGCAGCTTGTTAATTTTTGGGAGGGCTATGCCAAAATTCGATTTCGCCGTGACCACACGGGATGGGCAAAAAGTCGAAAGTGTCCAGATTTTCGGCAAGGATTTGCCGGATGCGGAACGCAAGCTGCGCCAGATGTATCTCAATTGCCAGATAACGCAAAGCAGAGCCGTTAACTCTGAGAAAGAATTATCGCAATCGGCGGATATCGAAGATGTGCTGTCGCTGATTGTCAGGCAGACCTGAATCTCAAAACATCACCCGATAAACCCATCGGCCATCAATTCATCGAGCAATGCATCGTAATCCCGCGCCCCGCGGCTGTTGGGCGCATGCTCGAAAATGGTTTTATTCAGCGACGGGCTTTCTGCCAGGCTGACGTTTTCCGAAATGAGCGTCCGGCAAACATCCGCGCCGAATTCCTTTTCGGCGATAAGCAGGACATCCCTGGCCATGCGCCGCCGCGAGTCAAAACGCGTGAGCAGATAACGGCGGTTTACGCGGCGCTTCAGCACCCGTTCGAGCGCCTGAAGGGTTTTCTGAATCTGTATGGCCCCCTTGATGGACAGATAATCCGCCGACATCGGAACAATGAGGCCATCGCAGGCGAATATCGCATTCAACGAAAGAACTCCAACCAGCGGGCAACAGTCAATTATCCAATGTCCATTTCTCTCCGCCATTTTCTCCATCTGCAAACTTATATTCAGCTTGTTGATTGCGTTGTAACCCTTGCCATACAGCGCATCCACCTTGGACAGTTCTATGTGCGACGGGATGATACCGATTCCGCTGGTGGGCGAATCCTGGATTATTTCGCGCAATGGACGGTTGCGCTGAAACAGGCTGTAAATACTGTCATCACCGGAACGGGCGGTAATGCCTGCGATAAAGCCGAATTGCGCCTGCGGGTCAAGGTCGATGCCTACCGGCTTGAGCCCGCGCCGCGCCAGCGCGGCGGAAAGATTGAGCGCCGTGGTAGTTTTACCTACCCCGCCCTTCTGGTTAAACACAGCGACTATAGTCATTGTCCCGATGAGAATCAGAATTATTTTTTATTGCAAACTGGGCCATTCTAGCAGACTGGAACCGCGCACAGCTTCTGCTGCGAGGTTAAATACGCAGGTTGCTGCGCCTGACGCTTTGAATGCTGATCCAGCCGCAGCATGAGGCATGCAACCGGTCAAGCCAATAAGTCAGAAAAGTAGTCGCTGCGGGCTGAAAAATAGGCCTTTCGGCATATATGTTTTTTATTCGATTATGTGTATGCTCCAATATCCGAGTTACCCCCTGACTACAGCCGCATGGTGAGTCGGCATGGGCAGAAAACAACATCACAAAAATATAAAGAATGAAAAAGAACGCAGTTTTATGGTGCGACAGCACAGGAAAGCAGCGTCGGTTTATTGCAATCAATTCCAGCGACGCTGCTGTGGATGATGTATCGCGGACAGCAGAGGCTTTGCACAAAACCGGGGCAGCGCAGTGGGCGATTTACTTCGGGGATAAAGGCACACCAATAAAACAGTGGGGTATATCGCCTGACCAGGCGAAAGTATTTGCGGGCATGTACAAGCCAGTGAATCAAGTGAATAACCCGCGCACAACACCCACAGAGCCGGGCTCCAGACCAACAAGGGCGGCGGCTATTACAGAAGGCCCCCAAGAGTTGCAACTTGTATAGTCGCGCAGATTAGGCTTTGCCGGAACCGGCCAGACCGCATATAATTATCCAAATTTCATAGCAAACTGAACAACATGAATGTCGTCCGCATCCTTGCAATATTAGCCGCCGTCGCGCTGACCGGCTGCGCCGCCACCCACGCAAAAAACCCTGCCGATCCGCTGGAATCGTTCAATCGCGGCGTGTATCAATTCAATGATGCGCTGGACAAAGCCATCGCCAAGCCGGTAGCACAGGGCTACGGTGCCGTGATGCCGACTCCCGGCAAAATCATGGTGAACAATTTCTTCTCCAATCTGGATGACCTTATCGTCACCATCAACGACCTGCTGCAATTCAAATTCAAACAGGCCGCATCCGATGGCTCACGCTTTCTGTTCAACACCACTTTCGGCGTATTCGGCCTGTTCGAAGTCACCACCTATCTGGAAAAACACAATGAGGATTTTGGCCAGACGCTGGGCTACTGGGGTGTCGGCAGCGGCCCGTATATTGTGCTGCCCGTCCTGGGGCCGAGCACAGTGCGTGACAGCGTCGGCCTGATTGCAGACAGCCGCCCGGATAAGCTGCGCCGCATCAACCATATGCGCACCCGCAACCAGATGTATGTGTCCAAGGGCATCAGCCGCCGTGAGCAGCTCCTGGATCAGGAAAAAGTGCTGGATGAAGCCGCGGTAGACCGCTATGAATTCCTCCGCGATGCCTACTTGCTGCGCCGCAAAAGCCTGATATATGACGGCGATCCGCCGCGTGAAAAATACGATGACGAGGAAGCCGACACCGGAAAACAGCCAGCACCTGCTCGCAAGGTGTCTTCTGTGCCTCAGGACAATGCGCCTGCTGCCCGCCGCTCGGTAAGCAGCAGCAATGCCGCACAGCAATCCATTACCTCTGCCGCATTTGAACCAAATCAAGCGCTGTATCCGCAACAAAACGTACATAAAGTGTGGGTAGCACAGCGCACCGGCATACGTTAACAGGGCGCAAAATATCCGAAAAAAAGGCCTGCAAATGCAGGCCTTTTTCATGTCCGTCTTTTGTAGGGGCGAGATTTATCGCACCCAATTTTATTCATGCACCAGAGAAAAGGGCGCAATGAATTGCGCCCCTACGATTTAACTTCCCGAGCGTAACGCTTCGATCCGCTCATCCAGCGGCGGATGGGTCATGAACAATTTCGAGAAGCTGTGGCCACCGGAGATGCCGAATGCGGCGATCTTTTCCGGCAAGGCGGCCTGCTCGTGGTTGATCTTCAGACGTTCCAGCGCGGCGATCATTTTATTGCGCCCGGCCAGATTTGCGCCACCCGCATCGGCACGGAATTCGCGCTGGCGCGAGAACCACATCACGATGATGCTGGCCAGCACGCCGAGCACCAGTTGCGCCACGATCTCGGCGGCAAATGCACCCATACCGGGGCCGTTGCGCCCGTCATTCTTGAGCAGCACACGATCCACAAAATAGCCGAACAGCTTGGAGAAAAAGATCACGAAGGTGTTCACCACGCCCTGGATCAGCGCCAGCGTCACCATGTCGCCGTTGGATACATGGCTCAATTCATGCGCCAGCACTGCCTCGATTTCATCCTTGCTCATGTTGTGCAGCAAGCCGGTGCTCACCGCCACCAGCGCAGCGTTGCGGTTCCAGCCGGTGGCAAACGCGTTCACGTCGGGCGCGTCGTAGATCGCCACCTCCGGCATGCCGATACCCGCCACCCCAGCCTGTTTGCGCACGGTATCCACCAGCCAGCGCTCGGTCGGGTCAACCGGATTTTCGATAACCTGCGCGCCGACCATGCGCTTGGCCGACCACTTGGACATCGCCAGCGACACCAGCGAACCGGCAAAACCGATCACCGCCGACAACACCAGCAACGCGCTGAAGTTGATACCGCCGGTCTCGTTCAGCCAGCGATCCACCCCGAGCAAGCGCAACGTGATATTGATCACGAACAGCACCGCCACGTTGGTCAAAATAAACAGGAAAATTCGTTTCATTGTGTTACCTCCTTCATAAAAAACACAGCGCTCGGTTCAGCGCCGCTTGCTAAATGGGGCGTATCCCCGTTTTTTCAAGCGCACAATTGGATTGCCAAACCGCAAGGAAGTTTCACTACTCGAACCCCAGCGGAAAGGTTGTATTTTATGAACGAGCAGGATGGGTAGAGGTCTTTAGCTCTGCGCCCAGGCCAGCGCTTCTTCATAATCCGTAAACACGCAAATTTCGGCATCGATGAACAGGCGCGACAGCCATGCCTGCCAGGTGAGCCATTGGTCGTTGGTGACGACGGCGATCTTGCTGAAGTCGTGGTTGTGTTCGCGGCTGAAGAATTTGATTTCTTCCCACGCGACATCCACGGTGTAATCGATCATCGCACGCAGGTCGAACAGCAGGTTTAACGGGCCGGGCGATTTCAGTTTGTACAGCGACTGTTCTTCAAACGCCTTGAAATCGGCGAGGGTGAATTCGCCGAGGACAGCGGCGTTGACGAGGTTGTCGGTTTGTTCGATGGTGATCATGTTGGCCTATCCTGTATGTTGTTTGCTTAGGTTTCAGACGTTCGCCCTGAGGTATCGAAGGGTGCGTGTAAAGTGGTTCGATACCTCACCACGAACGGTCTAATTGAAGGCGTTGAGCCTGTCTCTTAATTAGTGTTTCAGTAATTAAAATTAATGTTTCGGCGACAGGCGCAAGCTTAACACACCGCTGGCGATGATGAACGCCATGCCCAGCCAACTGCCGAGGTTCAGGATTTCATCCCACAGCAGCATGCCGAACAGGCTGGCGAACACGATGGTGCTGTAGGCCAGGCTGCCGACCACCAGCGTCCTGCCGGTGCGGTAGGCGCGCGTCATGGCGAGTTGTGCGAGGGTGGCGGAACTGCCCAGCCCAAGCAGGATCGCGAAGCTTTGCGGCGTGATCGCATGCACGGTGTCGAACAGCATCCATACGCCGCTGCCGAGGGTGGCGATCAGGCTGAAATAAAATACAGTGCGCGTGTCCGGTTCCCCGATCACGGCGAGATGCCTGACGTTGAGGTAGGCGACTCCGGCGAGGAAGCCGGAGATCAGTCCGAGCAGGCCGGACAACAACTGATCCTGCTGGAGTGTCGGTTGCAGCAGCAACACCACACCGCAGAATCCCAGGCCGATGGCGATGGTCAGCGGCAGATGGAATTTCTCCTTGAACACCAGCATGGTGAGGATAGTGAGGAACAGCGGTGCGGTGTAGTTGAGCGTGACGGCGGTGGCGAGCGGCAGCACGGTGATGCAGTAGAAGAACAGCGCGAGCGCCACCGAGCCGGAAATACCGCGCCACAGGTGGGCGCGCCAGTGTTGTGTGGCAACGCCGATGCGCTGCTGGCGCATGATGCCGTACACCAGCAGCAGGCCGAACAGCGAGCGGTAGAACACCAGCTCGACATGCGAAAAATAGGGTGCGCCGAGCTTGACGAACACGCCCATGCCGCCGAACAGCAATCCGGCGACCAGCATCCAGGATGATTTCATGCGGGGTTGCTCACAGGTAAGTGAATCTCTAAAAACCCCCTCTCTCCAACTCTCCCCCCAAAAGGGGGAGAGAGCAATCGTCCCCTCTCCCGCTTGCGGGATAACCAGCGACTTGACTGCGGTCGTTTGCAGTCTAGTCGAATGGCTAGTTGTTTCACCCAGAGGGCTAGGGAGAGGGCGCACGGATTCTCCGCGAATTTTTTGCATGGGGCAATATAAATTGGCTCAGGCAGGGCGGGTTGGGTAAAATGCAGGCCTTTCCCAAGCTGAGGTTATCATGGCTGGCAAGCCGCAAAAAATAATTAATTTCGAGTCGGCCATGGCCGAACTCGAGCAGATCGTCGCCGACATGGAGGCGGGCAAGCTGCCGCTGGAAGACTCGCTGGCCGCCTATAAACGCGGTGCGGAATTGCTGTCATTCTGCCGGGGCCGCCTCGAGGATGCGCAACAGCAGGTAAGTGTGCTGGAGAACGGCGTGCTGAAGGATTTTTCCGCCGGCGGCGAGACGGGGTCTAATTAATGAGCGTTGATTTCCAGAGTTGGGTTGCCGCCCACCAGACGCGCTTTGAGGGCGTGCTGCGCGGGTTGTTGCCGAGTGCGGAAATCGCACCGCAGCGTCTGCACGAAGCGATGCGCTATGCGGTGCTGGACGGCGGCAAGCGCGTGCGCCCGCTGCTGGCGTTTGCTGCCGGAGAACTGGCCGGCGCGCAGGCGGCGCGGGTGGAGATTGCCGCCGCCGCCGTCGAACTGATCCACGCCTATTCGCTGGTGCACGACGATATGCCGTGCATGGACGACGATGTGCTACGCCGCGGCAAGCCGACCTGCCATGTGCAATATGACGAGGCGACCGCGCTGCTGGTCGGTGATGCCTTGCAGACGCTGGCGTTCCAGCTGCTCGCGGAGCATCGCCTGAACGACGATGCGGCGCACCAGCTGGAAATGGTCAAGCTGCTGGCGCTGGCCACCGGTTCGCGCGGCATGGCGGGCGGGCAGGCGATCGATCTGGCCAGCGTCGGCAAAGCGCTCTCGCTCCCGGAACTGGAATTCATGCATATCCACAAGACCGGCGCGCTGATCCGCGCCGCCGTATTGCTCGGCGCCCAATGCGGGGCGGCTTCTGCGGCGCAACTGGCCAAATTGGACCATTTCGGCAAGCTGATCGGCCTGGCGTTCCAGGTGGTGGATGATGTGCTGGATTGCGAGGCGGATACCGCGACGCTGGGCAAGACCGCAGGCAAGGATGCGGACAACGACAAGCCGACCTATGTCAGCCTGCTCGGCATACAGGGCGCGCGCGACATGGCGCAGCGGCTGCATCGCGAGGCACTGGAAACCCTGGCGGAATTTGGCGCGGCGGCGCAACGCCTGCGCGAACTGGCGGATTTTATTGTTTTAAGAAAATTCTGATGCAACCACTGCTGACCTCCATTAACTTTCCGGACGACCTGCGCAAGCTGGATCGCGCGCAGTTGCCGCAACTCGCCGCCGAGCTGCGCTGCTTCCTGATCGAGTCGATAAGCAAGACCGGCGGGCATCTGTCTTCCAACCTCGGCACGGTCGAGCTGACCATCGCGCTGCACTACATCTACAACACGCCGGACGACCGCCTGGTATGGGACGTGGGGCACCAGACCTACACGCACAAGATACTCACCGGACGGCGCGCAGCGATGGGCAAGCTGCGCATGGCGGGCGGCATCGCCGGTTTCCCGAAGCGCGACGAAAGCCCCTACGATGCCTTTGGCACCGGGCATTCCAGCACGTCGATCTCGGCGGCGCTGGGCATGGCGGTGGCGGCGCAACTGGGAAATTCCGAACGGCGCGCGGTGGCGATCATCGGCGACGGCGCGCTGACCGGCGGGATGGCCTTCGAGGCGCTCAACAACGCCGGCGCACGCGACGCCAATCTGCTGGTCATCCTCAACGACAACGATATGTCGATTTCGCGGCCGGTCGGCGCGCTGAATAATTATCTGGCCAAGCTGATGTCGGGACGTTTTTATGCGGCGATGCGGCGCGGCAGCGAGAAGATGTTCAAGGGGATGCCGCCGGTGCTGGAATTTGCCAAGCGCGCCGAGGAGCACGTCAAGGGCATGGTGATTCCCGGCACGCTGTTCGAGGAATTCGGCTTCAACTATATCGGGCCGATCGACGGGCATGACCTGGATGTGCTGCTGGACACGCTGGGCAACATACGCCAGCTCAGCGGCCCGCAGTTCCTGCATGTCGTCACGCAAAAAGGCAAGGGCTACGCGCATGCCGAGCAGGACTGCGTCCTGTATCACGGTGTGAGCAAGTTCGATCCGGCCAACGGCATTGCCGCCAAACCTGTCCAACCCGAAGTGCAGCCCGCCAAACCCACTTATGCCGAGGTGTTCGGCAAGTGGCTGTGCGACATGGCGGCGCAGGACGAGCGGTTGGTCGGTATCACGCCGGCGATGTGCGAAGGTTCCGGGATGGTGGAATTTGCCGAACGTTTTCCGGCGCGCTATTTCGATGTGGGCATCGCCGAACAGCATGCGCTGACGTTTGCCGCCGGTCTGGCCTGCGACGGTTACAAACCGGTGGTGGCGATCTATTCGACCTTCCTGCAGCGCGCCTACGACCAACTCATCCACGATATCGCGATCCAGAATCTGCCGGTAGTATTGGCCATCGACCGCGGCGGGCTGGTCGGCGCGGACGGTGCGACCCATGCGGGCAGCTTCGATCTTTCCTATCTGCGCTGCATTCCCAACATGACGGTGATGGCGCCGTCCGACGAGGACGAGTGCCGCCAGATGCTTTACACCGCGTACCAATTGGGCACGCCGAGCGCGGTGCGCTACCCGCGCGGCTGCGGCCCCGGAGCGGTGGCCAGCCAGCAGATGCGTGCCTTGCCGGTAGGCAAAGGCGAATTGCGCCGTGCAGGCAAGCGCGTGGCGATCCTGGCCTTCGGCTCGATGCTGGCCCCCGCGCTGGCCGCTGGTGAACAACTGGATGCGACCGTGGTTAACATGCGCTTCATCAAGCCGCTGGATGCCGGCCTGATTTTGCAATTGGCGCGCGAACATGAACTGCTGGTCACGGTGGAAGAAAACGCCGTGCAGGGCGGCGCGGGCAGCGCGGTGGCGGAATGCCTGCAACAGCACGGTGTTACCATAGCGCTGCTGCAGCTCGGCTTGCCGGATAGTTTCATCGAACAGGGCGAACACGCGCAGATGCTGGCGGATTGCGGGCTGGATGCCGCCGGGCTGGTGAAGGCGATTACCGTTTCCGTAGGGGCGTAAGGCATTACGCCCTTTTTGATATGCCACGAGAAGGGCGTAATGCCTTGCGCCCCTACCCATTTATCCAAATGAGGGCAACCATGAATTCTCCCGAATCGAAACCTATCGCCGATGTGCAAAGTTCCGCCGATACGCGCCATCTGGCGATCAATCGTGTCGGCATCAAGGGTATCCGCCATCCGGTCAAGGTGAAAGACCAGAGCATCGGCGTGCAGCACACCGTCGCCACTTTCAACATGTATGTGCATCTGCCGCATAACTTCAAGGGCACGCACATGTCGCGCTTTGTGGAGATCCTCAACGAGCATGAACGCGAAATTTCCGTGGAATCCTTCGAGAGCATTTTGCATGAGATGGTGATCCGCCTGGAGGCGAAATCCGGCTACATCGAAATGTGCTTCCCGTATTTTGTGAACAAGACGGCGCCGATATCCGGCGTGAAAAGCCTGCTCGATTACGACGTGACGCTTATCGGTGAGGTCGTCGACGGCAAGGCACGCATCACGATGAAGGTCGTGGTGCCGGTCACCAGCCTGTGCCCCTGCTCCAAGAAAATTTCCGAACGCGGCGCGCATAACCAGCGCTCGCATGTCACGCTCACGCTGCGCACCAACCGTTTCGTGTGGATCGAAGAAGTGGTACGCATCGCCGAAGAGCAAGCCTCCTGCGAATTGTTCGGCCTGCTGAAGCGGCCGGACGAGAAATTCGTCACGGAGCGCGCCTACGACAATCCCAAGTTCGTCGAGGACATGGTGCGCGACGTGGCGGCGGTGCTGAATGCCGACGAGCGCATCGACGCTTTTATTGTGGAATCGGAGAATTTTGAGTCGATCCATAACCACTCGGCCTATGCGCTAATCGAACGGGACAAGACGCTGTAGGGGCGTATGGCAATACGCCCCTCATCTTATTCGCAAAGGGCGTATGCCATACGCCCCTACAGAACATGAAACCTGTCGCCATTTTCCGCCACACCCCCACCGAAGGCCCCGGCTATCTCGCCGAATTTCTCGACGAACGCCAAATCCCGTGGCAGTTGGTCGCCATCGATGCAGGCGATGCCGTACCGCACTCCGCTGGTGCGTATTCCGGATTGGTGTTCATGGGCGGGCCGATGAGCGTCAATGACGATCTGCCGTGGATAGCGCCGGTGCTGGCATTGATCCGCGAGGCGGTGGCCGGGGATATTCCGGTACTGGGGCATTGCCTCGGCGGGCAGCTGATCTCCAAGGCACTGGGCGGCATAGTGTCACGCAACCCGGTGAAGGAGCTCGGCTGGGGCGAAGTGGCGGTGGCGGACAACGACACCGCGCGCGGCTGGTTCGGCGAGGCGCGGCATTTCAACGCGTTCCACTGGCACGGCGAAACCTTCAGCCTGCCGCAAGGTGCTGTGCATCTGTTGTCCAGCGCATATTGCGCCAACCAGGCCTACGCCATCGGCAAGCATCTCGCGCTGCAATGCCACGTCGAAATGACCGCCGCAATGATTGCAACCTGGTGCAAAGTCGGCGCGGAGGAAATTGCCGCCGCCGGCGCCAGCCCGGCGGTGCAATCCGCCGCCGCAATGCAGCAACAAACAACGCGCAACTTGCCCCGCATGCAGGAAGTCGCGAAACAGCTATACACCCGCTGGATTACCGGCTTGCGCACATAGCGCAACCCGGCACCGCTGGTGTAATTTATCGCCTTGGTTATAATGAAACGTTTCCGCTGCACAGGGAAGCATACTGCTGCCATTAATTCAAAGGAGATTTCAATGAAAAAAATAATTGCGCTGGCTTGTTTGGGTTTTGCATTTACCGTTTCTGCTCCGGCTTTTGCGGCTGGCGAAAAAATGAAGGGTTGCAACAAGGAAGCGACAGGCATGAAGGGCGATGAACGCAAGGCGTTCATGAAGAAATGCCTGTCCAAGGATTATGTGCTGAAATCTGATGCGGCGGCTCCGGCGACCCCGGCAGCGCACCCGCAGCACAACAAAATGAAAGACTGCAATGCCGAGGCCAAGACCAAGGCGCTGAAGGGCGACGAACGCAAGGCATTCATGAGCTCATGCCTCAAGAAATAATTCAGGGCGCAGTGCCAACGAAAAGCGCGCCGCAAGGCGCGTTTTTCGTTGCGGGCTGGAAATCTATGCGGTGTATAATCCGCGCTCTTTTACGCGACTGTGTCGCGTTTCACTTTGTAAAAATCGCATGATCAGAAAATTCCTCAAGCGCGTATTCCGCAAACCGGCCAAAACCAAGACCGCAGGAAATGCCCAGGTAATCCCGTTCGAATTGCATGGTGTTGCGCGCGAACAAATCAGTTATGGGGCGAAAAAAGTCACCGACGGCCTGCAAGCGGCGGGCTATCAGGCCTATGTGGTCGGCGGCGCGGTACGCGACCTGCTGCTGGAACGCACACCGAAAGATTTTGACGTGGCAACCGACGCCACACCCGAGGAGGTGCGCCGCGTGTTTCGCCGCTCGCGCATCATCGGGCGGCGCTTCCAGATAGTACATGCGATGTTCGGCGAAGAAGTGGTCGAAGTCTCCACTTTCCGGAGCATGATCGAGGCCGAAGACGCACAGACCGACGAGCATGGACGCCTGTTGCGCGACAACCAGTTCGGCGATCAGGAGCAGGATGCGGCACGGCGCGATTTCACCGCGAACGCGCTGTTCTACGATCCGTCCACCCAGGAAATTTACGATTACCACAACGGTTATGCCGATACCCGCAAACATCTGCTGCGCATGATCGGCGACCCGCTGGTGCGCTACCGCGAAGATCCGGTGCGCATGGTACGCGCGGTGCGCCTGTCCGCCAAACTGGGCTTCCGGCTGGACACTGCAACGGCCGCAGGGATCGGTGCAATGAAGGGCTTGCTCGACAATGTGCCGCAGTCGCGTTTGCTCGACGAAGTATTGAAGATGCTGCTGTCCGGCCACTCGGTGGAATGCATCCAGCAACTGCGCAAGATGGACTTGCATCATGGTCTGTTGCCGTTGCTGGATGTGATCCTGGAACAACCGATGGGCGAGAAATTCGTCATGCTGGCGTTGCGCAATACCGACGAGCGCATAAGCCAGGACAAGACGGTTTCTCCGGCATTCCTGTTTGCCGCGCTGCTCTGGCACGAGGTGCTGGCGGCGTGGAATATCCGTGTGCAGCAAGGCGAGCGCCCGGTGGGCGCAATGCACGCGGCGATGGATGAGGTGCTGACCCGGCAGAAGGCGCAGCTTGCCATCCCGCATCGCCACGATGCGGTGATGAAAGAAATCTGGCTGCTGCAGCAGCGCTTCGAACAGCGTGCCGGGCAACGCCCGTTCCGTTTGCTGGAGCAGCCGCGCTTCCGCGCCGGGTTCGATTTCCTGCTGTTGCGCTGCGCCAGCGGCGAAGTGGATGACGAGCTCGGGTTATGGTGGGATGAGTTTCAGGATGCCAGCGCCGAGCGGCAGGCGGAAATGCTGCAACCGGAACAAGCCGGCGACAAAAAACGTCGCCGCCGCAAGCCGCGTAAAAAACCGGAAGCAGCGAATGAACCGGCAGTAGCGAGTGAGCCGACTGCATAATGGGTTTGCTGATGCGTCACATCGCCTTCATCGGGCTGGGCAGCAACCTGGAAGAACCGCGCAGCCAGTTGCAGCGCGCCTTCGCCGAGCTTGCCGGATTGCCGGAAACGCGCCTCGTCACCCGTTCGTCGCTGTACCGCAGCGCGCCGATGGGCTATCTGGATCAGCCGGAATTCGTCAATGCGGTGGCTAAAATCGAAACGGCCCTGACCCCGCAAGCCTTGCTGCGATGCCTGCTGCAAATCGAGCACCGGCACGGCCGCGAGCGCACCTTCCGCAACGCGCCGCGCACGCTGGATCTGGATATATTGCTGTACGGCGATGCGCAACTGCATGAGCATGGCCTGACCATTCCGCACCCGCAGATGCACTTGCGCCCCTTCGTGCTGCAACCACTGCTGGAGATTGCGCCGGATGCCGCCATACCCGGCATAGGCCAGGCCGTGATGGCATTCGAAAAATGCCGCACGCAAACGCTGGAAATGCTTCCCGATGCCGCCTGAGACAGGCTCTTATCGCTATGTGGCGGTGGAAGGGCCGATAGGCGTCGGCAAGACCAGCCTGGCGCGCCGTCTCGCGCAACACCTTGCCGCCGCGACGTTGCTGGAGAAACCCGACGAAAACCCCTTCCTCGCCAGGTTTTACCATGACCCGCCACGCTATGCATTGGCGGTGCAATTGTTCTTCCTGTTCCAGCGCGGCAACGAAGTGCGCGATCTGGCGCAGATGGATTTATGCAGCGCGGGCACGGTGTCGGATTATCTGTTCGACAAGGATCCGCTGTTTGCGCGCCTGAACCTGGGTGACGCGGAGTTCGCGCTGTACCAGCAGATTTACCAGAGCCTGCAATTGCAGGTTCCCGTGCCGGATCTGGTGATCTATTTACAGGCCGCGCCGGAAACGCTGGTGGAGCGCGTGCGCCGCCGCGCAAGGCCTTACGAGCAGACCATTTCCGACGCCTATTTGCTGCGCGTGGCACAATGCTACAGCGATTTCTTTTATCATTACGATGCAGCGCCGGTATTGACGGTGAATACCGAACACCTGAACTTCGAAGACAGGGACGAGGATTTCACTTTGCTGCTGCAGCGCATCGGGGAAATGCGCGGGCCGCGCGAACTTTTTAGCCGGGGGGAAGCATGAGAACTACATTGACCGCATTGCAGGCGATGCGCGGCAAAGACGAGAAGATCGCCGTGCTGACCTGCTACGACGCGAGCTTCGCCGCGCTGCTCGAAGCGCAGGGCGTGGACGTGCTGCTGGTCGGCGATTCGCTCGGCATGGTGCTGCAAGGACATGAAACCACGCTGCCGGTTACGCTGGACGACATGGTTTACCACACCGCCTGTGTGGCGCGCGGTTCGCAACAGGCGTTCATTGTCAGCGACATGCCGTTCGGCACGTTCCAGGTCAGCCCGCAGGAAACCTTTGCCCATGCCGCAAAGCTGATGGCGGCAGGTGCGCAGATGGTCAAGCTGGAGGGCGGTGCCAAGATGGCCGAGACGGTAGCATTTCTTACCGGGCGCGGCATCCCGGTATGCGGCCACATCGGCCTGACGCCGCAATCGGTGCACCAGATGGGTGGCTACCGCGTACAAGGCAGGGAGCCTGCCGCTGCGCAGCAATTGCTGGAGGATGCGACAGCGCTCGAACGGGCCGGCGCGGGCATGCTGGTACTGGAAACCATACCGGCACTGCTGGCGGCGGAAATCACCGCACAACTGACTATCCCCACCATCGGCATCGGCGCGGGCGCGGCCTGTTCCGGCCAGGTGCTGGTGCTGCACGACATACTGGACATCTATCCGGGCAAGAAGGCGCGCTTCGTGAAAAATTACATGCAGGGCGCGGACAGCATCGCAGCAGCGGTGAAAAATTACGTTGCCGAGGTAAAGAACGGCAGCTTTCCGGCACAGGAACATAGTTTTTAATCCTGGGAAAAGCAGTTGGCCACAGAGAACACCGAGGTCACAGAGAAAAACAAATGCTTGAACCGTTTTGTTTGTTCACTCTTGGGGTGATGCCATGAAAAATGGATATTCTCCGTTGTTCTCTGCGTTGCTCTCTGTGTTCTCTGTGAACTCTGTGGCTTGAACTGAGGTTTTAAAGGTTAATGCAACTAATCCAGAATATCGCCGAATTGCGCGCACGGCTGGGCGGCGAACGCACAGTCGCCTTCGTGCCGACCATGGGCAACCTGCACGAGGGGCATCTCAACCTGATGCGGCTCGCGCGCGAACACGGTGACTGTGTGGTGGCGAGCATTTTCGTAAACCCGCTGCAATTCGGGCCGGGCGAGGATTTCGACCGCTACCCGCGCACGCTGGACGCGGATTGCGCCATGTTGCGGGATTTGGCGGACATCGTGTTCGCGCCCCCGGCGCATGAAATGTATCCCGCACAACAGACCGTGTTCGTCGAATTGCCGCCGGTCGCCAACGAGCTGTGCGGAGCGGTACGGCCCGGGCATTTTCGCGGCATGGCGACCGTGGTGCTGAAGCTGCTCAACATCGTGCAACCCCAGACCGCGCTGTTCGGCAAGAAGGATTACCAGCAACTGCATCTCATCCGCCAACTGGTTGCGCAACTGAATCTGCCGCTGCGCATCATCGGCGGCGAAACGGTGCGCGCGGCGGACGGGCTGGCGTTGAGTTCGCGCAACCAGTATTTGAGCGCTACGGAGCGCGGCGAGGCAATCTTCCTGCACCAAATGCTGCAAGATATGCGGCTGGACATCCTGCAAGGCGAGCGCAATTTTGAACGATTACAGCAACAAGCAGTCGAATCTCTTACGGCAAGAGGCTGGTCGGTGGATTATGTGGCAGTGCGCAACCAGTCCGATTTGCAACCGGCCAACCCCGTACAAGACAAGCCGGTCCAGCGCGAACTGGTGCTATTGGCGGCGGCCAGATTGGGCAACACCCGCTTGCTGGATAATATCGAGGTTTGTCTGGTTAGTTGATTGTTATATAATCCGCGCCCTGCCAGAAAGAGAAACACCACATGCAAAGAATCATGCTTAAAGCCAAGCTGCACCGGGTGCGCGTCACGCATTCCGAACTGCATTACGAAGGTTCCTGTGCGATCGACGACAACCTGCTGGACGCCGCCGACATCAGGGAATACCAGCAGATCGACATCTACAACGTCACCAATGGCGAGCGCTTCACCACCTATGCGATCCGCGCACAACGCGGTTCCGGCGTGATCTCGGTGAACGGTGCGGCCGCGCACAAGGCCAATCCGGGCGACATTCTGATCATCGCCAGCTATGCCATGTATTCCGAGATGGAACTGCAAAAATTCCATCCGCAACTCGTCTACGTGGACGAGTACAATCGCATCGTCGCGCAACGCGACCAAATTGCCGTGCAGGCGGCCTGACACCAGGCTGTTACCGGATGCCGAGCTGTTACTGAATACCGGGCTGTTACTGAAGAGAGAGCAGATGAATATCAATAACATGGTAAACCGCCATCCCACTCTCGTGGCGGTTACCTTGTTTCTCAATTTTGTAGTTTTTGTCAGTATCGCAAGCTATTTTCTGATCGATAATTTCAGGGATATCGAGAAAACCCACGCGTTTGAAAATTTGCACGGCATCGGCAAGCTCAAGGTCAGCCAGATTCAGAAATACCTTCAGGAGCGCAAAGGGGATGCCGTCGTCAGCTCAAAATTCCTGGGCAACTCCGCAGTCCAGCATTGGCTGAAGAGCCCATCCGGAAACATACCCCTTGTAGCGCTGCATGCGCTGGAAACCGAAATAAAAGCCCACCAATACGGCGGCGCGTTGCTGCTGGACGACAAAGCGGACATTCGCTTCGTCAGCGGGTCATATGCGGGGCTGTCCAAAACGGCAAAGTCCCTGGCCTTGCGCGCGATCCGTGAAAACACCCTGCATGTCTCATCCATCTATTTCGGCGACCCCTCCGCGCCGGGCAAGCCGCTGCTGGATATTTTTGCCCCCCTGACCAATCCGGATACCTCGGCAGTTATCGGGGTTCTGGTGCTGCGCGACGATCTGCATTTCCTGTACCCCCTGCTCCAATCCTGGCCGGTGGAAAGCGTTTCCGGCGAAACCTTGCTGGTTACCAGGGACGGCGACGATGTGCTGTTCCTCAATGAATTGCGTTACAAAAAAGATACCGCGCTCAAGCTCCGCCTGCCGTTCAGGAGAAGTGCCGACGCGCCCGTTGTTCCGACCATAGAAATGTTGAAACACGGTTATTTTGGCCCGTTGGAGGCCGTCGACTACCGCGACAAACCCACCCTGGCCTATAACATAGCCGTACCGGACAGCCCGTGGGGCATGGTGGTCAAGATGGATACGGACGAGGTTATGGCGCATGTCAACCAGTTGAAAATAACTGTCTGGATCACCGGCGCATTTTTTATTCTGGGCGCGGGGATCATCCTGTGGACATGGTGGAACAAACAAAGGGTCGAGCAACTGACAAAAGCGGAATTGGACAGGGTAGCCGCAGATTTGCGCATTTCCGCGATTGCCTTCGAGACGCACGAGGCGATCATCATCACCGATTGCCACCCGAAAATCCTGCGCGTCAATAAGGCGTTTTGCGACATCACCGGCTATACGGCGGAGGAAGTCGTCGGCCGCAACCCCAAAATGCTCAGCGGGGATCGGAAACCCAAAGCCTTTTATGAGGCGATGTGGGGCGCTATTTTCCGCGACGGAACATGGAGCGGCGAAATGCTGGACAAACGCAAAAACGGCGCAGTTTTTCCGGCATGGCTGACGATCACTGCCGTTACCTCGCCGGAGGGCACCCTCACCCATTACGTCGGCTCGTTCTTCGATATTACCGAGCGCAAGAAATCGGAAAATGAAATATACAACCTGGCTTTCTACGACCCGCTGACCAGCCTGCCCAATCGCCGCCTGCTGATCGACCGCCTGCAACACGCGCTGACTACCAGCGAGCGCAGCGGCAGGCACGGCGCGGTCATGTTCATCGACCTCGACAACTTCAAGGTAATCAACGACACCAGAGGGCATGATTTCGGCGACCTGTTACTGGTTGAAGCAGCGCGGCGCTTGCAGTCCTGTGTGCGCGAAGGCGATACGGTGGCCAGACTCGGCGGCGACGAATTTGTGGTCATGCTGGAAGACATAAAGGGCGATATGGAGCAGGCAGTAACGCTGACCGACGAAGTGGGCGAAAAAATTCTCGCTGCCCTCAACCAGCCCTATCAAATCAATGGAAACGAATTTCACAGCACCGCCAGTATCGGGATCAACCTGTTCGTCGACCGCGGGATGTCCGCCGACACTTTGCTCAAATATGCGGATATTGCGATGTACCAGGCAAAGGGTGCGGGACGCAACACCTTGCGTTTTTTCGATCCAAAAATGCAGTCCGTCCTGGAAGCGCGCACCGCGATAGAATCGGATTTGCACCGCGCGCTTGCCGAGCGGCAATTCATCCTTTATTACCAGGCGCAGGTCGACGATGCCAACTGCATTACCGGCGCCGAGGTGCTGGTGCGCTGGATGCATCCACAGCGCGGCATGATCCCTCCTGCCCAGTTTATTCCCATCGCCGAAGAAAGCCCGCTGATTCTCGGCATCGGCCATTGGGTGCTTGAGACGGCCTGCCGGCAACTCGCCTTGTGGGGCCATGATGAGCGGAAACGCGATCTGGTACTGGCCGTGAACGTCAGCGCCCAGCAGTTCAAGCTGAAGGACTTTGTCGGCAAGGTAACGACGCTCATAAAGGAGTATGGCGTCAACCCGGCACGCCTGAAACTGGAATTGACCGAAAGCGTGGTGCTGGACGACATGACCGACATCGTGGCGAAAATGCATGAGCTGAAAGGACTTGGAATCGGCCTGTCACTGGATGATTTTGGTACCGGCTATTCGTCGTTGTCCTACCTGAAACAGCTCCCGCTTAACCAGCTCAAAATTGACCGGAGCTTCGTCAACGACATCGCGACCGACCCGAGCGACGCCATCATGGTGCAAACCATCATCGACATGGCGCACAACTTCCGCTTTAACGTCATCGCCGAAGGCGTGGAAACCGAAGCGCAACTGTCCTTCCTCAAGCTTCACGGTTGCACGGCCTATCAGGGCTACCTGTTCAGCAAGCCCGTTCCTGTTGGAGAGTTTGAAGCGTTGCTGGGGAGCCTGTGTTTGGGCAAGGATAATCTTACGGGTGGGACGTTGCAGGGATAATCCACGGATCCCCCTGCAACCCTCATTCCCGCGCGCCGCGCAGGAATGGGATAATGAAAAAAACGGGTATCATGCGCCCTGGCCTTAGATTTTGGGTAGATGTGTTGCGGTTGGAAATAGCCCGTATTTTTACGCCTAATCACCGATTCATTTTTTATTAAGGTTGATTACGATGCAATGCATAATGCCTCGTGAAATTTTGCTGGCGGCATAAAATCCGGCGCATTTCCGGGAACCCAGGCTCAAGCACTACATTTAGAAGGAAAAACCATGACACGTTCGACAATCGCACAACGCCTCACGTTGCTGACGGCAGTACCCGTGATAGCGCTTATTTTATCTTGCGGCGCGCTGGTTTGGGATAGCTTTAGCCGTTATCAGAACGCGGTTCAAGCGCACGGCATCATGGAGGTGGCGGTGGCGGCAGGCGACCTGATCCACCCCATGCAGGTCGAGCGCGGCTCCACCGCCGCCTTCATCCAGTCGGGCGGCCAGAAGTTTGCGGATACGCTGCCGGGCATCCGCACCAAAACCGATGAAAAACTGGCGGCTTACAAACGGCTGCTGGGAGAGGTCGATACCGGTTCGATGCCGGGGTTGAAGAAGGTTATTGATGAGGCCGGGCGTAAACTCGACGGGCTTGCCAAAATGCGCGAACAAGCGGCAAAACTTGCCGTCCCCGTCGCAGACTCGTCCGCTTATTTTACCGGCATCATCAGCGATCTTCTGGAGGCGGTGAGCACCGCTGCCGGGTACAACAGGGACCCGGCCATCGCGAAAAAACTTTTGACTTACCATGCTTTTGCAAACGCCAAGGAAAACGCCGGGCTGGAACGGGCGCTGACCGTGGGAGCATTTGTCGCCAACAAGGTTGAACCCGCACAATACCGTGCCATCCTGGGGAAAATTTTCAAACAGGAAGCTTACCTGGATACCTTCCTCAATTCCGCAACCGAACCGGAAAGAGCGGCGCTGAAATCGTTGCTCGGCGGCGACGCGGCGCAGGACGTGCAGCGCATGCGCAACATCATGGCCGAGCGTGCGGTGCAGGGCGGGTTCGATGTGGATTCGGCCTTGTGGTTCAAGCGCAGCACCGACAAAATCAACGGCCTGCATGAAATCGAGCAGACGCTCACCAAGAATATCGATTCCGATGTCAGCAGCCTGCTGTCGTCCAGCCGCACGCTCCTGCTGGCACAGCTGATATTTGCGGCACTGGCTATTTCAATCGCGGTGGCAGTGTCGATATGGGTGGCGCGCGGCGTGAACCGGCCATTGAACGACGTCGTCGGCGCGATCGAGTATATGGTTGCGAATGACGATTTTACCCGCAGCATTCCCGAGGAAGGCACCGAGGAAACGGCACGCGTCGGGCAGGCAGTCAATCACCTGCGGGATAAATTCCGCAACATCATCTCGCATGTTACCCGCTCCAGCGAAGGTGTCGCGAGCGCATCCAGCATACTGGTCACATCAAGCAGCGAGGTTAACCGGAGTTCGTCCGCGCAGGCGGATGCCGCCTCATCGGTCGCCTCGGCCGTCGAGGAGCTGTCGGTCAGCGTCAGCGAGACTGCCGGAAATGCGCAGGTTGCGGCAGAGATCGTGGGCAAGTCACGCGCCGGAACCGCACAGGTGCTCGCCACCATGGCCGATACGGTGAAGAACGTGAATGCCATCGCCGAGCTGATCCGGGAGTCCGACGCCAACGTGGGGCGGCTCGACGAGAGATCAAAAAAAATCGGCGGCATTATTCAGGTAATCAAGGAAGTCGCCGACCAGACCAACCTGCTGGCGCTGAATGCCGCAATCGAGGCGGCACGCGCCGGCGAACAGGGGAGAGGGTTCGCGGTGGTGGCTGACGAAGTGCGCAAACTTGCCGAACGCACGTCAAAAGCGACCGAAGAAATCGCGTCGCTGATCGGCGACATCCAGAGCCACATCGGCGAGACCGTCACGGGAATGCAGCAGGCCAATACCCAGGTTGCGGAAAGCCTTGTACTGGTGGGTAAAACCGAGGCTGCGCTGCACCGCATCGGCGACGACTCGGGCGAAGTGGCGAACAATGTCCAAAGCATCGCCGATGCGGTGCGCGAACAGGATTCCGCGATTCACCAGGTGGTGGCGAACATCGAAAAAATCGCCCAGATGTCGGAACAAAACAGCGCCGCAACCGCGTCAAGCAGCGATACCGCAACCCAGCTCGACAGGCTGGCCGGGGCGCTCAGGGAATCGGTGGCTCACTTCAGGGTGTAGGTCAGGTAGATCAGCAGGGGCGCGATCTATTGCGCCCCGAATTTATTCAGGCATCAAAAGAAGGGCGCGATAAATCGCACCCCTACGCGACGACCAGTTCGTCGCGCATGCGCAAGGCTTCCTCGATGTCCACCGCCACCACATTGGACACGCCTTTTTCCTGCATGGTCACGCCGATCAATTGTTGCGCCAGCTCCATCGTGATCTTGTTGTGGCTGATGAACACGAACTGGGTGTGCTGCGACATCTTCTTGATCAGCGCGCACAGCCGTTCGGTGTTGGTGTCATCCAGCGGCGCATCCACTTCGTCGAGCAAACAGAACGGCGCCGGGTTGAGCTGGAACAGCGAAAACACCAGCGCAATCGCGGTCAGCGCTTTTTCTCCGCCCGACATCAAATGAATCGTGCTGTTCTTCTTGCCCGGCGGCTGCGCCATCACCTGCACGCCGCTGTCGAGTATTTCCTCGCCGGTCAGCACCAGCCGCGCTTCGCCGCCGGCGAACAGTATCGGGAATAATTCCGCCAGGTGTTGGTTGACCTGGTTATAGGTATCCATCAGCAGATCGCGCGATTCCTTGTCGATGCGGCGGATCGCCTCCTCCAGCGTGGCCATCGCCTCGTTCAGATCCTTGGCCTGCGCATCCAGATAAGCCTTGCGCTCGGTCGCGGTTTGCAGCTCTTCGAGCGCGGCGAGATTAACCGCGCCCAATGCCTCGATGTCCGCATTCAGCCGGTTCAATTCGTTCTGCAACGCGTTCGGTTTGTTGTTGCCGGCTGCCAGCAACGGCAATAACGCCTGCTCATCCACGCCCTGCAACTGCTCCGCCCATTGCTCGAAATGCAGGCGCGCTTCCTGCTCCTTCAGCGTCAACTCGTTGAGCTTCTCGCGCAACGGATTGAGTTTGTGCTCGCAGGCAAGGCGTTCCTGCTCGAGCTTTTGCAGTCCGACCGTGGCGTTTTCCAGCGTATTGCGTGCCTCGGCAAGCGCCTGTTCAGTGGCCTGGCGCGCTTGCAGCGCAACCTGTAATTGTTGCTTGGCCGTCTCATCCTCGACCCCCGACAATTCGGCGCGCAGTTGCGTCAGGTTCTGCTCAAATTGCGCCAGCGCATCGGCAATCTGCTGGATGTTGTGTTGCAGGTCAGAAATTTTTTCGGTGCAGGTCTTGGCGAAAAAATGCGCTTCCTGCAACGCATGTTGCGCTTGCTGTGCGCGACTGCGCTGCTCGCGCAATGCAATATCCTGATGATTGGTCTGGCGCTGCGCCTCGTCGACTTGTGCATGGAATGCGCCGATTTGCTCGCGCAATATCGCCATCTGTTCGTCGATGCCTTGCTGCTGGCGCTGCTCGCCGCCCAGCAGATCGGCCATTTCCTGCATCTCGCGCTCGATCTGCATGATGCGCTCCGCACTGCGCTCCAACGCCTGGTTCAGCTTGAGCATCTGCATTTGCAAGCCGTGCAGACGTTGCTGCAACTCGTTGCCGGAGGCGCGCAACGGCGCGATCTGCGCCTCGATGGACTGATAGCGCTGCTCGGCCTGCGCGACCTGCTGCCTGGAATATTCCGCATTATGATTCTGTTCGGCCAGCTCCTGTTCCAGCCGCTCGATCTCGCGCTGCCTTGCCAATACACCGTGCAACTGGCTGTCCGGCGCGTGGAACAGCACGCTGTGCGCACCGACCAGATGTCCGCCCGGGGTGACAAACCAGCCGCCCGGCGGCAACTGTGCGCGTTGCGCATAAGCCTGCGCCACATCCGCCACCGCATACACATGCGTCAACCAATCGCGCACGGCGGGAAATACTTGCGCGTCCTGGCATTGCACGTAACTCAGTAACGGCGTGAGCTGATTTGCCTCAACAATATTATTTCGCCCGGCGGCTTCCGGCGCAAACAGCGCCAGCTTGCCCGGCGGCACATCACTCCACGCCGCGGCATCGCTCAATGACGGCATCGCGATCGCATTCAGCCGCTCGCGCAGCACCGCTTCCAGCGCGTCTTCCCAGCCGTTCTCGATGCGGATGGCTTGCCACAGGCGCGGCAGTTTTTCCAGCTGGCGCTGTTGCAGCCAGGCATTGAGATTCTTGTCGTTGTCTATATGCTGCTGCAATTGCTGCAACGCATGCAGGCGCGCTTCGGTTTGTGCCAGCAGCCGTTCCTGCTGCTGCAACGAGGCGCGCTGGTTGCGCCGTTCGTTATCGGCCAGCGGCAACTGTTCCTGCAGGTTTGCCAACTGCTGCACCTGTGCAGCACGCTCTGCCTCCAGCTCAGTTATCTGTTGTTGCGCCTGTTGCAGCGCGCCGCTGTCGGGGCGCGGCAGATTGTCCTTTTCCAGCAGCAGGCGCGAGCGGCGCGACTCCATCTGCTGGATGTTGCGCTGCAAATGCTCGCGTTGCGTGTCGGCCAGCTGCAATTGCTGTTGCAGTTGCAGCTCCTCGCGTTGCAGCGCGTTGTAGCGTTCCTGCGCGATACGCGCCGCCTCTTCGACCTGCGGCAGGTTTGCCCCTTCCTGTTGTGCGTGCTGCTCGGCTTCGGCAACCTTGATGGCCGCGCCGTCCTGCTGGCGTTGCCAGTGCTCCAGCAGGGAATGGATGCCCTGGCGCTGATGCTGCTGCTGTTCGATCTGTTTCTCGGTATTGGCGATCTGCTGCGCCGTGCGCTGGCGCTGTTCGGCGACATGCTTGATCTGCTGCTCCAGCCGCGCGATTTCGGCATTTGCGGTATACAGTTCGCCCTGCTTGACGTGCAGCGCATCGGAGAGCTGGTAATGCCCGCTACGCGCGGTTTCCAGCTGGCTTTCGATATCGCGCAGGCGCGCGGTTTCCGCTTCCAGCTCGGTGTGGGTCTTCTCCATCGTTTGCGCGCATCTGGCGCGCTGCGTTTCGGCTTCCTGTTTCTTTACCAGCCAGAACAGATGCTGCGTGGTATCGCGCTGCGTTTCCAGCGCGCGGTATTGCTTCGCCACTTCGGCCTGTTCGCCCAGATGCACCAGCTGTTTGTCCAGCTCCTGCAGGATGTCGCTGACGCGCAGCAGGTTGTCGCGCGTGTCGCCGATGCGCAACTCGGTCTCGCGGCGCCGGTCGCGGTATTTGGAAACGCCCGCCGCTTCTTCGAGGAACACGCGCAGCTCCTCCGGTTTCGCCTCGATAATGCGCGAGATCATGCCCTGCTCGATGATCGCGTAGGCGCGCGGCCCCAGGCCGGTGCCGAGAAAAATATCGGTGATGTCCTTGCGCCGTACATGCTGGTTGTTGATGTGGTAGCTGGAGTCGCCGTCGCGCTGCAACACGCGCTTGATGGAAATTTCCGCGTAGCTCGACCACTGTCCGGCGGCTTTGCCCAGCGAATTGTCGAAGATCAGTTCCACGCTGGCGCGCGACACCGGCTTGCGTTTGCTCGACCCGTTGAAGATCACGTCCTGCATGGTCTCGCCGCGCAACGCCGAGGCTTTCGACTCGCCCAGCACCCAGCGCAGCGCGTCGATCACATTCGACTTGCCGCAACCGTTCGGCCCGACCACGCCCACGATTTGACCCGGCAGTTTAATGTGCGTGGGATCAACGAAGGATTTGAAACCGGCTAACTTGATCTGTGAAAGGCGCAATTTAGGTATCGCAACGTTATAATGCGCACTATTCTAACTCAAGCCGGACACGTCACCAAATGGCTACGCAACCCGATAAAACGCTGGAAACTTTCCCCAACCCGAACCCGCGGCGCGACTACCATATCCACATGGAAATCCCCGAGTTCACCTGCCTGTGCCCCAAGACCGGCCAGCCGGATTTCGCCACGCTGATCCTCGATTACATCCCCGGCGAAAAATGCGTCGAACTGAAGAGCCTCAAGCTGTATGTCTGGTCGTTCCGCAACGAGGGGCATTTCCACGAGGATGTCGCCAACCGCATCCTCGACGACCTGGCCGCCGCCACCCAGCCGCGCTTCATGCGCCTCACCGCCAAATTCTACGTGCGCGGCGGCATCTTCACCAACGTCGTGGCGGAACACCGCCAGCCGGGCTGGCAACCGCAGCCTGTGGTGGATTTGGCGCAGTTCGGGGCACAGTCAAACACGCGCGGCTAAAAGTTCTTGGATTATTTTTCCCAGAACGCGGGCTGCTTGTCGAAGCGCTGAATAACCTTGCGCAACGCGGTGAACTGGTGGGACAGGTCGTGCGCGATCCAGCCCTTGGCCAGCGTGACCGCTTCCTGATGTGTGGACAATTCCGGCAACGCTGCCAGTTCGTCGAGCAAGCGGTGCGCCACCGCCACATCGTTGATCTGCCCGAGCACCTCCTGCACCTCGCTTAGTGAGGCGAGGAATGACCTGGTTTTTTGCTTGTCGTACAACGCGGCAAAAAATTCCGCGCTGTATCTCAGCTTCTTGGCGAGAATGCGCAGGGAGTGCAACCGCGCGGCATCCAGGGTGTTCAGATGCTGCCCGGACCGGGCAAATTGCCCGGCCAGTTTATGCAAACGGCGTAGCGCAAAATCGCGCGCCAGCGGTATATCCTCCACTTGCTGCTGCCAATATGCGCCGTTCATCCACACGGCAAAGCGCAACATCAAGTGCTGCAGTTCGCGCGCCTGTGCCGCGCCGCGCAATGCCGCATAACAGCCGTCGCGTTGCCGCTCGCTGGCCGCCAGCAGCGCCTGCAAACCGGCATGGCCGGGCATCCGCGCGCACATCGGCTGCGCCGTCTGGGCGATGAACACGTCCCATTCGCGGGTAATTCCCAAGGCGGTACACAGCGCCGCGACCTCTGCACCGAATGCCGCCAAGCGGTCGTCGGCGCGTATTTTTTCGGCCATGCGCAGCACCACGCGCAAGCGGCGCAGCGCCACGCGCATCTGGTGCAGGTATTCCGCATCGTCGCTCGCCATCGCCCCGCGCAGGTTGCCCTGCAAATGCAGCAGGCATGACCAGATCAGCGTTTGCAGCGCATCCGCCAGCGTGGCCGTTTTCGCGAGGCCCGGCACATCGCCCTTGACCGGCCTGTCGGCATATCCCGTCAATAACCGGTAGCCCTGCTCCGCCTTGCTGACCACCTCCAGTTCGAACGGCACGATCTCCAGCAGCGCCAGCGCCAGTTCGAACAAATGGCGCGGCTCGCCGGATTTCAGTTCCAGTTCCAGCTCGCAGACCGGCGTGCTGTGCTGCTCGGTGCGCACCTCGCCGTGATCCATGCACAGCTCAATTTGCGCGCCCTGCCAGTCCAGCAGGCGGCTGGTGCGGGAAAAATCGGTGACGAAAACCGGCTGCAATTTTTTGCGCAGCGATTGCGGCAAATATTCGTCCCACTCCGCGGCCCGCAGCGAGGAGAAATCCAGAGCCGCGCGGTTCACCGGCATTTCCCATTCGTTGCGCTGGTGCATGCCCGCCTTGATCGAGCCGCCGCCCTTCAGGGTTTGCAGCCATTGCCGCCCGGTGCGGCGCAGGCGCAACGCCATTTCGGATTTGTGCAATTCGAGTTTCGGTGTGTCGAAATAGATGTTGTAGAGGCGGCGCGTGACCGGGCGCTCAAGCTGGTGCGCCTTGAGCAGCGCATGGCGCTTCAGCCGGGCAAGCTGAGCGGGGGCGATACGCAATTTGAGTTCTGTTTCGACTGCCATGTCTGCCTCAAACAAAGCGTTGAAGTACCCACTATAGCAGGCAATCGGAAAAAACTGCTTGGCGCCTGTTTCAGTAAAACCTTTGGCCGGACATTAACAAAAACCCGGATGGCTGCCGCATCGCTCAGCGGAATGAAATAGTGGTAGCATGAAACTTGATCATTTGAAAAGCGAGGCACCTCAAAGTGAAGGTATTAAAAATCATCTTGATGGCACTGGCATTCATCCCGCTTCAGGCACACGCCAAAGACGACCGCAACCTGGCCGTTAATCAGGTGAATGTTGCGGCAAGCGAACAGCGTATCGCGCTGGTGATCGGCAACAGCGCCTATCGCAGCGGCGTGTTGCGCAATCCGGTCAACGATGCCAAGGATGTCGCGGCAAAACTGCGCAGGCAGGGGTTCACGGTTATCGAGCGGAGCAACCTGCAAACCAGACAAATCGGCCGCACGCTGAGCGAATTCCGCTCCAAACTCATTCCGGGTGCGGTGGCTCTGGTGTTCTATGCCGGGCACGGTCTCCAGATCAAGGGAGAAAATTATCTGCCTGCCGTGGATGCCGAAATCAGCGCCGAAGAAGATGTGCCCAACCAGAGTATTTCCGTACGGCAAATCATGGACGTGCTGGATACCGCCAAGACCCGCCTCAACCTGGTATTTCTCGATGCGTGCCGCAACAATCCCTACTCGCGCAGTTTCCGCTCCGCCGCCGGAGACGGGCTGGCGCGCATCAGCGCACCGTCCGGCACGCTGATCTCATATGCCACCCGTCCGGGCAGCGTCGCGGCGGACGGCGACGGGCGCAATGGGCTATACACCAGCAAGCTGCTCAAACAAATGGACAGCCCCTTGCCAATCGAATTAGCCCTCAAGCGCGTCGTCACCGAGGTCAAGGCCACCTCGCAAGGCCGCCAGGAACCGTGGATGGAAGGCAGCATCGAGGGCGATTTCTGTTTCGCGGGATGCAATGCAGGGGCGCCAATTCAGGCCGCCAAGCCCGAAGCCTCGCCTGTGCACGAGCCCGCCCCCCAGAGGCCGCAAGGTGGCATTTCTTATGAACCTGCGCCGGGCTCTGGCAGCATCGGCATCATATCGAGGGCTGCCGGAACCGAGGTGTGGGTAGACGACAAAAAAATCGGGGAGACACGCGACAGCGGCGAGATGCTCATCTCCAGCCTCGACAGCGGCACCCATCGCATCCTTGCGCGCAAGTCCAACCGGACCTGGGAGCAGACTGTCGAGGTGGCGCCCGGAAGCAAAACCACCGTTTCCGTAGCCATCGAGTCCTCGATACCCAGCCTGAGCGCCACGCTGTTGTCCGAAGTCGTCGCCAGCGTCGACAAGAATTACGTCACCCAACCCGATCTGGGGCGATTCCTGCTCGGCGCCCTGCGCGGAATCGAGAAGACCGTGCCGGGCGGAACCATCAGCATCTCGCAAACCAACGATGGCGTGGCGCTCGCTTATGTGGCCGCCAACAACGCCCCGACCAGAGTGGTGCTTGCCTCGCCAAAGACCACGAGCGACTTGCAGAAAGAGATCATTTTCGGTGCAAGCTTGGCGCGCGAGATTGCGCCAGGCCTCGATCAAGCCAAACTGGAAGAAGCGATGCTCGGCGCGGCTCTCGCGAACCTCGATCCGCATTCGGATTTCCTCAATCCGGAACAGTTCCAGGAGTTGATGACCGCTACCAGCGGCACCTTTGGCGGCGTCGGTATAGAAATCGGGATCAATGAGGACGAACTGACGGTGGTGGCCCCCATCGAGGGCGCTCCGGCCGAACGTGCCGGAATACGAGCGGGCGACCGCATCGTCGCAATCAATGGTACGACCACCAAGGGCGTCAAGCTCACCGACGTGGTCAAGCAAACGCGCGGGTTCCCGGCGACCCCGGTCACACTGAGCGTGATGCGCGAAAGCTGGACTGCGCCGCAGGACTTCGCGATCACGCGCGAGATCATCCGTATCCAATCGGTGCGCAGCCGCGACATCGAACCGGGAATCGGCTACATAGCGGTTCGCCAATTCCAGCAGGACACGTCGGACGCCTTGCAGGCGGCACTCGACAAATGGCAGGGTGGCTTCTTTGGGGCGAACACCCTGCAAGGCATGGTCCTAGATCTTCGCAACAACCCGGGCGGCCTGCTCAATGTCGCGGTTGAAATCGCGGGCAAATTTCTGGATGACGGGCGGCTGGTCGTCACCGCTGAAGGCAGATCCCCCGACAGCAAAATGCGCCTGACCGCCAGCGGAAAAACGAGGTACGTCGATATTCCGATGGTAGTGCTGGTAAACGAAGGCAGCGCCGCAGGCACGGAGATTCTCGCCGGCGCGCTCCAGGATTCGAACCGCGCAATTATCGTCGGCAACCGGACTTTCGGCAAAGGGTCAATTCAGACGATTCTTCCACTCTCCGGAGGGGCCGCGATCAAACTGAGCACGGCGCTCTACCGGACACCGAGCGGCCGGATTATCGACGGGCAAGGGATCGAACCGAATATCCTGGTGCCCATGCCATCAGCGGATACGGCAGACCCGGCCAAAGATACACAGCTGCAGCAAGCGCTAACCCGGCTAAAGGCGATCACGGGAAAGAAAACCATGGAAAAGAGATAGCCCGGATACCGGCCTGGCCGAAAGCCGGTTTATCCCGAGCTTTTCGAATGGCCGGAGCAATGAATTTTATAGAAGCTCCATTGGGAGACCATCCATGCCACCGATACTGCGCGCCATGCAAGGCGACATCACCAGGCTCAAGGTTGATGCGATCGTCAATGCCGCCAACTCCTCGCTGCTCGGCGGCGGCGGTGTGGACGGGGCAATTCACCGCGCCGCCGGGCCGGAATTGCTGCACGAGTGCCGCCAATTGGGCGGCTGCAAAACGGGCGAGGCGAAGCTCACCCAAGGCTATCGCCTGACGGCAAAATTCATCGTCCATACCGTCGGCCCGGTGTGGCGTGATGGCAAGCACGGCGAGCCGGAACTGCTGGCTTCCTGCTACCGCAATTCGCTGCGCGTCGCCGCCGCTCACGGCGTGCACAGCATCGCGTTCCCGTGCATCAGCACGGGCGTCTACGGCTATCCGGTGGAGCTGGCCGCCCGCGTCGCGGTTGAGGCCGTTAACTCATCGCTGCCGCAACTCGATTCGATCCGTGAAGTGATCTTCTGCTGTTTTTCTCCCGGCGATCTCGCTGTCTATCAGAAGCTGCTCGATAGTGGTTGCCATGAAACGGCATAAGGCGTTTAATCTCGATTAAACAATGAGCGAGTTACGAACGATCCCATGCCGATCTCAAACCTGACTGCCGCCGAGCTGCGCCTCACCGTCGATCCCGCCACGCTCGGGTTCGCCGATACCTCCGAGCTGCTGGAACACGCGCTGCCGTGGATCGGACAGGAGCGCGCGGAGCAAGCCGCCCGCTTCGGCCTCGGCATGGATCAGCCGGATTACAACCTGTTCGTGCTGGGCGAAGTCGGCAGCGGTCGCTCCTCGCTGCTCAGGCAGGCGATGCAGGCGGTTGCTGCGTGCAAGGCGGTGCCGCCCGACCTGTGCTATTTGCACAACTTCGACGTGCCGGAAAAACCGCGCGCGCTGCGCCTGCCCGCCGGGCAGGGGCGCTTGTTGCGCCAGTTCATGGCGAAGATGATGAAGACGCTGCAAGCCGAAATCCCGCAATATCTGGGTGGGCAGGACTTCAAGGCCGAAAGCGGGCGCATCGAAAAATCCTACAAGGAGGAAGAAGCCAAGGCCTACGCCGAGCTCGAGGCCTATGCCGAAGCACGCAGCTTCGCCATCCACCGCGAATCCGGGCATTTGCTGTTCACTTTGCGCGGCAAGAAAGGCCACCCGCTGACTGAGGACGAAGTGCTCGCCCTGCCCAAGGAACGCCGTACCGAAATTACCCAGGCCGAGCAGGAATTGCGCGCCGAGATCAACCGCTATTTCGAAAAAACCCGCCCGATGGAACGCGTGATGAACGAGGCGCTGGCGGCGTTGCGGCGCCAGGTGGTGAAACCGCTGCTGGACCGCGAATTGCAGGAAATCCGCATCGGGCTGAAGAAACAGATCAAGGATTCCGTCAAGCTCGGCGCCTATCTCGACCAAGTCATGCACGACATTCTCGACAAGCTGGAGCTGTTCAAGGTTTCCGATACCGATGACGACATCCGCAAGGAGGCGCTCAACAATGTGCTGTCGCGCTACCGCGTCAACCTGGTGGTGGACAACGACGGGCGGAGCGGCGCGCCGGTGATCGTCGAAGACAATCCGCTGTTCCGCGCGCTGTTCGGCAGTATCGAATACCACACCGAGAACGATGTGCTGATGACCGATTTTTCGCGCATCCGCGCCGGCAGCCTGCACCGGGCGCACGGCGGGTTCCTGATGCTGCATCTGCGCGACCTGCTGGCCGACGGCCTGGTGTGGGAAAAGCTGCGGCGCGTGCTGCGCAGCGGGCGCTTGCAGATCGAGGAGCCGGGCACGGCCTTCACGCCGATCGCGACGGTTTCGCTCGAACCCGAGGCGGTGGATGTCGACGTCAAAATTATCCTGATCGGCTCGCGCGAACAGTATTACGAGTTGCAGGAAGAAGACCCGGAATTCGCACGCCGCTTCCGCGTCAAGGTGGACTTTGCCGAAAGCTTTTCATCCAGCGCCGCGACCCGCCGCACCTCGGCCATTTTCGTCGCCCATACCTGCCGCGGACTGGGGCTGCCGCATTTCTCCGCCGCCGCCGTGGCGCGCCTGCTGGAGGATGGCTGCCGCGAAGCGGAAGACCAGTCGCGCCAAAGCGCGATCTTCGGCCGCACCGAGGCGCTGGTGATGGAAAGCGCCGCGCTATGCGATGCGCGCAAAGGCAAGCTGGTTGAATCGGCAGACGTCGAAGCGGCACTCGCTGCGCGCATCCAGCGCCACGATTACCCCGCCCAGCGCCTGCACGAAGCCATCGCCAAGGGCGACCTGCTGATTGCGCTGCATGGCGAACAAATCGGCCAGCTCAACGGCCTGACCCAGGTCGACCTCGGTGATTACCGTTTCGGTTTTCCGGTGCGCATCACGGCGCGCACCTATGCCGGCGAGGATGGATTGCTCAACATCGAGCGCGAAGTGGAAATGTCCGGGCCGATTCACGACAAGGGCGTGCTGATTTTGCAAAGCTACCTGTCCGCGCTGTTCGCCCACAATGCGCCGCTCGCGCTCAACGCCTCCGTCGTGTTCGAGCAGGAATACAGCGGCGTGGAAGGCGATTCGGCGTCATGCGCGGAACTGTATACGCTGCTCTCGTCGCTGTCCGGGCTGCCGCTCAAGCAAGGCATCGCGGTGACCGGCGCGATCAACCAGCACGGAGAAGTATTGCCGGTGGGCGGCATCAACGAAAAGATCGAAGGCTATTTCCGCGTCTGCGCGACCGCCGGGCTGGACGGCAGCCAGGGCGTGCTGATCCCGCAGCGCAACCGCCGCCACCTGATGCTGGAGCGCGATGTCGCCGAAGCCGTCGCCAAGGGCCTGTTCCGCATCTACACTGCGGAACATGCTTGCGAAGGCCTGGAGCTGCTCACCGGCTTGCCCGCTGGCATTGCGAACGATGCGGGCAATTATCCGCGTGGCAGCGTGCTGGGCCGCGCGCAAAAAACCCTGCTGGCCTACCGCCGCGCCTGCCAGGCATCGGAACGCACCAAGAGCGAACACAAGCATTCGCGCAAATAATGCCGGGCCCGGCTGCACAAAATAAATCCTGGAATCTGCCGCACACCTCAAATCAAAAATAGGTATAGAATAAAACCAGAATCTGGAGGTAACTGACCATGACTACATCCATTCCACATACCCACCATAACCACGCCCGGATAATTGAACGCCCGGATGGCTTTTACTGGCAGGACAAAGTCACCGACGAATTGTGCGGCCCCTTCCCGACACTGGTCGAGGCGATGCAGGACATGCAAGACCAGGAAGATACCGGCTACCAGGAAAGCGAATCGCTGGCAGATGCGGAAGCGGATATCGGCATCTCCAACTGGGTAGACCCGGAAACCGGTGATGCGGCGGAAGACTTGCAGCTGCACATCAGCGACGAATAGCAACGCTGCACGCCAGCCCAACGTCCCCCACCCTAACCCTCCCCCGCCTGCGGGAGAGGAAATTTGTGTAGTGCGTAGACCGGGATAAAACCACCAAGCGATTGACGCAACAAAAGGGGCATCATGGGCAACCTCATCGTGGTCAACAATCCGCGCGACTGGCCGCTCGACATTCCCGGCGTGGCTGTCGTGCCCGCGCGCGCCTACCTGACCGACCCGGCCTACGGCGGCGACCGCACGGCCCGCGTGTTCAACCTGTGCAAGAGCTACCGCTACCAGACGCTCGGCTACTACGTCTCGCTGCTCGCCGAGGCGCGCGGCCACAAGCCGCTGCCGCGCGCGAACACCATCGAAGACCTGCAATCGCAGAACATGGTGCGGCTGCTGGCCGAAGGGCTGGACGACCTGCTCCAGAAATCGCTGGCGCCGATCAAATCCGACGCCTTCGAACTCGACATCTACTTCGGCCACAGCGCGGCGAGCCGCCACGAACAACTCAGCCGCCAGCTTTTCAACCTGCTGCATGCGCCGTTGCTGCGCGCGGACTTCGAGCGCCGCAACCATCGCTGGCGCATCCGCAGCGTGCGCCCGATTGCCGCCAGCGACATCCCGCCCCAGCACCAGGAATTCGCGATCCGGGCCACCACGGAATATTTCACCAGCCGCAGACGGCGCACGCGGAAGCGCGCCGCGCCGCGCTATAACCTCGCCATCCTGCATGACCCCGCCAACCCCGAACCGGCCTCCAATGCCAAGGCATTGCAGAAATTCGAGAAGGCGGCGCAGGCGCTGGGCCTGCACGCGGAATTCATCACCAAGGCGGACTACGGCAGGCTGACCGAATTCGACGCGCTGTTCATCCGCGACACCACCTTCGTCAACCATTACACCCACCGCTTCTCGCGCCGCGCCGCCGCCGAAGGGCTGGTGGTGATCGACGATCCGGACTCGATCCTGAAGTGCAACAACAAAGTCTATCTCGCCGAAATACTTTCAAGGCACCGCATCCCCGCGCCCAAGACCCTGCTGGTGCACCGCGACAACGTGAAGCAAATCATCCCCGCGCTCGGCTTGCCCTGCGTGCTCAAACAGCCGGACAGCTCGTTCTCGCTGGGCGTGGTGAAAGTGGAGACGGAACAGGAGCTGCCCGCCAAAGTGAACGGCCTGCTCGACAAATCGGAGCTGATCGTCGCGCAGGAATACCTGCCCACCGAATTCGACTGGCGCGTCGGCATCCTCGACCGGCGCCCGCTGTTCGTCGCGAAATACTTCATGGTTCCCGGCCACTGGCAAATCATCCGGCACGGTAACGAAAAGCACGATTTCGTCGATGGGAAAACCGAAGCGCTGTCGGTCGGCGAAGCGCCGGATCGCGTGATAAAAATCGCGCTCCGGGCGGCCAACCTGATCGGCGACGGCTTCTACGGCGTGGACATCAAACAGATCGGCAAGCGCCTCTACGTCATCGAGATCAACGACAACCCCAACGTGGATGCGGGCAACGAAGACAGCGTGCTCAAGGACGCGCTGTACCGCGAAGTAATGGGCGTGTTCCTCAAGCGCATCGAGGCGCGCAAGCACAGTAGCCCACGGTGAATGCAATCCAACAACCACAGGAGAACAAACCATGATCCGCAACCCGATTGACATTGCCAGCCGCACCAGCCCGGAACTGTCCGGCCTCATCGAAGCCATCGTCAACCAGCTGGATTCCGACGAGCCGGTGACGCTTGCCACAGTGCGCTCATTCATCGAGTATGAACTGCCTGCCTAAATCAGCGAGGACGAACACCTGCACCGCTTCGACATAAACGAATCGCTTGTCGACGAACTGGATGCGCTGATCGCGGGGTTCGGCGAATCGGCGGCGGCAATCGACTTCGTGTCGGTCTTTGCCAGCGAACCGCTGTCGCGGGCGATAGAGACCGTCCTGAACGACGAGAACCGGGAAAATCCGCCCACCCTCGCGACAATCAGGGAAGCGCTGGCCAGCGGCCTCGCCGCCCGCCTGATCGGCGACGGCACCCTGGAAGAGGATGAAGCCGACCTGCTGATGCCCGAAATCGAAGAACTGATCATGCGCTTCGGCGCCGATGCGCTGGCGGAGGAATTCCTGCGCTACGAGTAGCCGCCGTTCCATCTGCCGCTTCCATGATGCTTTATCGCCGATGGTTCAGCGCTTGCGCAGCGGATCGAGCAGCGACGACAGACCGTTGTGATCCAGCTCCTGCATCAGCGCCAGCAACTGGCCGATCTCGCCGGACGGAAAGCCCTCGCGCGCGAACCAGTTGAGATACTGTCCGGGCAGGTCGGCGATCAGGCGGCCTTTGTATTTGCCGAAAGGCATCTCGCGGGTAACCAGCAGCTCAAGGTGTTCGGATTTCATGTGACTATTGTCGGTTCGATTGCAGCAGGAAATGCGAAGCTTACCTCAATAGTTATAAAATGAGCGCCATCCCCCGGCCAGTCGCCGAACTATCAGGAACCCCCCCATGATTGAAGAACGTCTAGTAAATATCGAAGCCAAAATCACCTTCCAGGAAGACCTGATCGAGGAACTGAACAAAACGGTCTATCAGCAGCAACAAAAGCTGGAGCGGCTTGAAGCGATTTGTAAATCGCTCGCAGGACAGATCCAAGCGCAGGCCGAAGCGGGAAATGAGGGAATGCCCGCGCACGAAAGGCCGCCGCATTATTAGCGTTTAGCCCCGCTGCCAACCCAGCCGTTGTTATCAAAAAACCTTGCTGAAAAGAGCGATTAACCATGCTGAACAAACTGACTGACTTCCTATCTTCGCTCATTGCCCCCGCCAGTGTCGAAAACCGCCCCGAACACACCCTGCAACTGGCAACCGCCGTGCTGCTGATCGAAGTCATGCGCTCGGATGCCGACAGCACGGACGAAGAACAGGCCACGATTCTCAAAATCCTCAAGGAAAGATTTCGGCTATCGGATGCGGAAGTGGCGCAACTGTCCGAACTGGGGCACCGCGCGGCAACATCCGCCAATGATCTTCACCAGTTCACCTCGCTCATCAACCGCGAACTGGAATTGACGGAAAAAATTCGCATCATCGAATGCATGTGGCAGGTCGCCTATGCCGATAACCAAATCAGCTCACATGAAAACCATTTGATGCGCAGGATGGCCGACCTGCTCCACATCTCCCACGGCGATTACGTTGCCGCCAAGACGCGCGCCAAACCTGCCGGGCTGAAATAACGGCGGATGTGGCTCGACTTCATACAATTCAGCCAAGTGGATGCTGAGCATGACCTTCTGCCCGCGAATGAGAAACATCCTTGATTCGATTTGCGCAACGGATGCAATCAAGTTTTTGCCGGCCATGCCCACCCCTATGTCCCTCTGCTTGTCGCGCAGTTTTGCAGATGCTAACGAATTTCGGCATATGGATGGCCTCGCATATGCCCTGCGTGCGCCGCATGAATCTGTGCGATGATTTCGTATGATGGCAAAAATACTTTTACTGATAATGGCGGTGCTTATGACGAATTTGGCAGAAGCTGCGGGTGGTGGTGCGGGTGCAGCGCGGCGGGAGGTGAACCTGCCTGCGCCGCCCGCGACGGGGATGTTGAGCCTTGAAGAAGCGCTAACGCAGCGCCGCTCGGCGCGCGAATTTACGCCGGGTGCGCTGACGCTGGCCGAAATTTCGCGGCTGGTGTGGGCGGCGCAGGGCGTCACCGCGCCGGAGCGGCGCACCGCGCCTTCTGCGGGCGCGACTTATCCGCTGGAAATCTATCTGGTGGCGGGCGATGTCGCGGGTGTGGCCGCCGGGGTGTATCGCTACCTTCCGCGCCAGCACCGCCTGGAGGCGGTGGCCGAGGGCGATTTGCGCGTGCCGCTGGCCGCTGCCGCCGTCGACCAGAAGTGGATCGGCCAGGCGGCGATGGTGGTGGTGATCGCGGCGCTGTTCGAGCGCACCACGGTGCGCTACGGCAAGCGCGGCGAGCGCTATGTGCATATGGAGGCCGGTCACGCCGCGCAGAACATGCTGTTGCAGGCGGCGGCATTGGGGCTGGGGGCGACGCCGGTGGGGGCTTTCAACGATGCGGAGGTTTCGCGCCTGCTGCATTTGCCGGACAGCGAGTTGCCTTTGTATTTTATTCCGGTGGGCCGGGTGTCACGGTAGGGCGCGCGTCTATCCGGCGCTGGCGCGGCCTTTACCCGTACATGCGCACGATGCTGAGGTCGGCGGCGATCAGCCGGTTGGTCATGGAGCGCAACAGGGATTTCACGAAGCGCAGTTCGCAGTCGGCGCTGAGCTTTTCCAGCGCCTCGAACGCAAACTCGGCTACTGTCGCGTCCGACATGGCTTCCAGCGTGGCCTGGCGGCCGCTTCCGCGCAGAATGTAGGCCATCTCGCCGAAGAATTCGCCGTCCTTGATGGTGTTGAGCGGGCGCCCCTGCTTGGTGACGCGCATGGTTCCGGAGGCGAGGATATACATGCTCTGGCCCGGTTCGTCTTCGCGCAGCGCGACGGCGCCCACCGGCAGTTTGCGCCATTGGCTGGCCTGGACGAGTTCCCATATTTCCGGATCGGGAAATTCGTTCAGCCCGTGCATGCTGCGCAGTATGCCGAATTTCTCGCTGTCGGAAATGTCCTGCTCGGACATGCCGAGCCGGCCCAGTTTGGCGATTTCGGTTTTAAGCTCGGTCCAGGTGGGATAGCGGTCATCCGGGTCTCTGGCGATCATCCTGAGGATGATCTTGTCCAGCTCGGGGGGTATGCCGCTGCGGCGCACGCTCGGCGGCTCGACCGTCTTGATGGAAATGTTGTAGAGCAGCTCGACCAGAGTGTCGGCCTCGAACGGCAGCCTTCCGGTAAGCAGCTCGTATGCGACGATGCCGAGCGAGTACATGTCGCTGAGATGGCTCACGCAATCGCCCTTGATATGCTCCAGCGACATGTATGAAGGGGTTCCCTCTGTCACCGCTTGCGTGATCTGTTCCTTGTAAAACACCGAGGAGCCGAAGTCGGTGATTTTCACGTTGGTGCCCGACACGACCATGATGTTGCCGGGCTTGATGTCGCGGTGGACGATGCCCTGGCCGAATGCGTATTCGAGCGCGCTGCAGCACTTGTAGATGATCTGGAGCACGTCCACGACGGGCAGCAGGTTGTCGTGGTAGGTATGCCGCACCAGGCTGCCGCCCGGCACGTATTCCATCACGATGTACCCGGAATTCTCCGTTACGGATGCTTCTAGGATCGAGACCACATGCGGATGCGCCAGCCGCCCGGCGAGCGCGGCCTCATGGAGAAATTGCTTGCGCGCCGTTTCGTTGAATTCGCGATCGCGCAGCACCGCTTCGTCGAGCAGCTTCACCGCCACTTCACGACCGGAAAAAGTATCCAGCGCATGGTATACCTCACCCGTCGCGCCTATGCCGATCTTTTTGTCCAGCTCGTACTTACCCAACCGGTATGGCAAATCCACGTATAAAAATCCCTAAATTTCAGAATGCAATTTATGCAGCCCGGGTCAATCGATAAAAGATTCCGCAGGGTGATACTCCAGCCCGAATGCCTCGGCGACTTTCCGGTGCGTCACTTTTCCGCCGATGATGTTGAGCCCGTTGAGCAGCGCCTGGGATTCCTTGAGCGCCTGCCGGTAGCCCTTGTTCGCCAGTTGCAGCACATAGGGCAGTGTCGCGTTGGTCAGCGCCAGCGTCGAGGTGATCGGCACGCCGCCGGGCATGTTGGCGACGCCGTAGTGGATGATGCCGTCGACAATGAAGGTCGGGTTTTCATGCGTGGTCGGGTGCATCGTCTCGACGCAGCCGCCCTGGTCGATGGACACATCGACGATCACCGCGCCCTGGCGCATCGTCTTGAGGTCTTCGCGGCGGATCAGTTTGGGCGCGACCGCACCGTGGATCAGCACCGCGCAGATGACCAGATCGGCACAGGCGATGCGCTCGAGCAGGTTGTGCCGGTCGGAAAAGATCAGTTGCACGTTGGCGGGCATCACATCGCTGAGATAGCGCAGCTTCTCCAGCGACACGTCGAGCAGGGTGACGCTGGCGCCCAGCCCAGCGGCCATCTTCGCCGCATTCACGCCGACCACGCCGCCGCCGAGGATCACCACCTTGGCGGGCGGCACGCCGGGCACGCCGCCGAGCAGGATGCCGCGCCCGCCGTAGAGTTTCTCCAGATATTTCGCGCCCTCCTGCACCGCCATGCGCCCGGCCACTTCCGACATCGGCGTCAGCAGCGGCAGTTCGCGCGACGCCAGCTCGACCGTTTCATAGGCGATGCACACCGCGCCGGATGCCATGTGCGCGCGGGTCAACTGCTCGTTCGCGGCGAAGTGGAAGTAGGTGAAAATAATCTGGCCGGGGCGGATGCGCTTCCATTCCGGCTCGATCGGCTCCTTCACTTTGACGATCATATCGGCCGCCGCCCACACCGCAGCGGCATCCTGCGCGATCTGCGCGCCCACCGCAGTGTATTGCGCGTCGCTGAAGCCGCTGCCCAGCCCCGCACCCGTTTCCACGATGACCGTGTGCCCCGCCGCCACCAGCGCCTCCGCCCCCGCCGGTACCAGCGCGATACGGTTTTCGTTGGTCTTGATTTCTTTTGGAATGCCTATTTTCATTTCGGGAAACCTCTCAAATTTCACATTTGCGGGCATCCGCGGCGCGGCTAAATTTTTTGCGAGCATCCGCTATGCGGCTTGCCTGCTTACCCCACTTCCGCGCCTTGTATGTGGGCGAGCTCTGAAATTTTAGAGTCTCCCCGTCAGTCACCCGCTGGCCAATCGTTAAAAGGGAATGGTATCTCTTCGGCGGCGAAGGTCAAGAAATTAACGCTTTGCTGCAAATAGCGCCCCATGCTGCGGCCCAATGAAACCAGTCTGGCATTGGGCTTATCGGTCAGCAACGTTATCACGAACTGAATGACGGTAACGATAAACAATACCGTGCCGGCCACGTGGAGTATCAGGGCCATCAGCAGCATGAACAATCCGCGTATCCATATACTGCGCCCGTCTGTTGGTGTAGCAGAATTTTCATTCATGACTGGCTCTCCCGTTATAAGTTGGATGATTCCCGGTCAACCTGCTGCGCGAGTCTGCGCAGCGCCTCGGCGATCTGCACCGGATAATCGCACGGCTCTTGCAGGCGGCGCAATGGTTCGGGCAGTTGCGCCAGATTAGTTTCCGCATGAATGCGGCTGCCCGCCAGCGTCGCGGCAGCGATACGTTTTCCTGCGCGCATCACTTGCCGCAGCAGCGGTTCGCCCGGCTGCACATCTCCTTCGACGGTCACGACATCCGCTGCCATGCGCCCATCTGCGCCGTAGCTGCGGTACACCTGTTTGCGCCCCGGCCAGGTCTGCTTGCCTTCGGAGCGCTTGCGGCGCGCCTTGCCGGCATATTCCTGGAGCTTGTACGCGCAGTCGAGATAGGGCATGTCGCTCGACGTATCCATGCGCGTGCCGATGCCGAAGCCGTCCACCGGCGCGCCTGACGCGAGCATGTCGCGCAGCGCATATTCGTCGAGGTCGCCGCTGGCGAATATCGTGACATGCCGCAGCCCGCCCGCATCCAGAATTTGCCGCACCTGGCGCGCGTGCTCGGCGAGGTTGCCGGAATCGATGCGCACACCCTTGATGCGGATGCCCTGACTTGCAAGCTGCGGCGCGAGCGCCACCACCTTTTGCGCCGCCGCCTCGGTGTCGTAGGTGTCGATCAGCAGCACGACGTTGTCCGGCTGGGCATGGGCGAAATGCTCGAAGGCGAGCGTCTCGCCGTCATGCGCCTGCACGAAGGAATGCGCCATCGTGCCGAACAGCGGGATGCCGAACTGCATGCCCGCCTGCACCGTCGCGCTGCCGGAAAAACCGGCGAGGTAGCTGGCGCGCGCCGCGAGCAGCCCGGCTTCCGCGCCGTGCGCGCGGCGCAGCCCGAAATCCACCAGCAACTTGTCCGGCGCCATCAGTTTCATGCGCGCCGCCTTGGAGGCGATCAGCGTCTGGAAATGCAGCAGGTTGATCAGGCGCGTCTCGACCAGTTGCGCCTGTGCGATCGGAGCGGTCACGCGCAGGATCGGCTCGTTCGGGAAGAACACCATGCCTTCCGGCATCGCATGCACTTCGCCGCTGAAGCGCAGCGTTTCGAGTTGCGCCAGAAATCCGTTGTTGAAGCGCCCGGTGGACGCCAGCCAGGCCAGCTCTTCCGATGAAAAATGCAGGCCTTCGAGAAATTCCAGCGCCTGTTCCAGCCCCGCCGCCATCAGGAAGCCGCGCCCCGGACGCAGCTTGCGCACGAAGAACTCGAACACCGCAGTCTCCTCCATGCCAGAGTCATAATAGCCCTGCAGCATGGTGAGCTGGTAGAGGTCGGTGAGCAGCGCACTGTTCGCGGGATTCAATGGCGGAATCATGCGGCCACTTCCTCTACCGTGATGCGTTGCGCGCCGAGGCCGAGCATTTCCTGTTCGGCGCGCAGCCCGTCGCCCGGCTGGATGTCCACCGCGCGAATCGCATCGCCCAGCAGCAATACCCGATAGCCGAGCCGTAGCGCGTCGCGCACAGTACTGAGCACACAGTAGTCGGTGGCAAGCCCGCCGATGAACAGGCGGCGGATGTTGGCCGCGCGCAGGCGCTCATCGAGGTCGGTAACGTGGAAGCCGGAATAGGCATCCTGTTCCACCGTAGCCGCCTTGGAAACGATCACCGCAGAAGGCGGCAGTTGCAGCGCCGCCGCGAATTCCGCGCCGCGTGTTCCCTGCACGCAATGCGGCGGCCACGGACCGCCCTGCGCCTTGAAAGAGCAATGCCGCTCCGGATGCCAGTCGCGCGTCGCATACACCGGCAGGTTATTTGCAACGAAGATATTCAGGTAGCGGTTCAACACCGGCACCACCTCGTCGCCACGCGGCACCGCGAGGCTGCCGCCGGGCAAGAAGTCGTTCTGCACATCGACGATCAGCAGCACGTCGCCGGGTTGGGGCTGCAAGTCATTTTGATTCGCTTTATTCATCGTGTGCACCTTAACCTTTTATACACACAAGAGGAACCACACGCGCCACCTTGCGCGCCAAACCGGCCTGGTCGGCGGCATCGACCACCGCACCGACCTCCTTGTACGCGCCCGGCGCTTCTTCGGCGACGCCGCGCATCGACGGGCTGCGGATCAATATGCCGTGCCCGGCGAGGTCGTCCACCACGCGGCTGCCGTTCCAGTTGCGCAGCGCCTGGTGGCGGCTCATCGCGCGCCCAGCACCGTGGCAGGCGGAGCCGAAGGCGATCCCCATGCCTTGCTCTGTTCCGGCCAGAATATACGAAGAGGTGCCCATGCTGCCGCCGATCAGCACCGGTTGGCCGGCATCGCGCAGCTCTTTGGGCAGGTCGGGGTGCCCCGGCCCGAACGCGCGCGTCGCGCCCTTGCGGTGCACGTAAAGTTTTTTTATGCGCCCGTCCACCTCGTGTTCTTCCACCTTGCAGGTGTTGTGCGACACGTCGTACAGCAGCGGCAGGCGCGCCTGCGGCAAATGCTTGTCAAATATTTGGGCGAACACCTCGCGCGTCAGGTGGGTGAGGATCTGGCGGTTGGCCAGCGCACAGTTGATCGCCGCGCGCATCGCGCCGAGGTATTCCTTGCCGAGCGGCGAATCTATTGGCGCGCAGGCCAGTTCGCGGTCGGGCAGCTCGATGCCGTGGCCGGGCGCGGCGATCACCATGCGCTTGAGAAATTCGGTGCCGATCTGGTGGCCGAGGCCGCGCGAACCGCAATGGATGCTGACCACGATGTCGCCAACTTTTACGCCGAACGTCGCGGCGATGTCCGGCGCATACACGTCGGTGACCTGCTGGATTTCGAGGTAATGGTTGCCGGAGCCGAGCGTGCCCATCTCGTCGCGCTGGCGTTTCTTGGCCTGCTCGGAAACCTGCGCCGGGTCGGCGCCCTTCATGCAGCCGCCCTCTTCGATGCGCGCGAGATCGGCTTCGCTGCCGAAGCCGCGCTCCACCGCCCAGCGCGCGCCGCCCTTCAGCATCCTGTCCATCTCGGTGGCATCCAGCCGGATCGCGCCGGTGCTGCCCATGCCGGCGGGGATCGCGCGATACAGCGCTTCCGCAAGCCGCGCCTTGACCTTGTCGATGTCTTCGACGCGCAGGCCGGTGAGCAGCGTGCGCACGCCGCAGGAGATGTCGAAGCCGACCCCGCCCGCCGACACCACGCCGCCCGCATCGGCGTCGAACGCCGCCACGCCGCCGATGGGAAAGCCGTAGCCCCAGTGCGCGTCCGGCATCGCAAACGATGCGCCGACGATGCCCGGCAGCATCGCGACATTGGCGACCTGCTCGTACACCTTGGCGTCCATCTCGCGCAGCAGTGCCTCGCTGGCGAAGATCACGCCGGGCACGCGCATTTTGCCGAACGGCTTGATGCACCATTCGTGTTCGGATACACGTTCAAATAATGCGAGGTCCATGTGCAAACCCTTCATCAAATGGTTGGTAGGCTGGCGGTGAGGTACGAACCCCAGCATTTTACGATCTCGAACATGCTGGGGTTCGCGCTGCTCACCACCAGCCTACGATAGCTACACATCCACCACGCACTGCGCCAGCCAAGTGTTATCCGGCTGTTGCGCCACTTTCAGCGCGGTGTAAGTCGCGCCCTTCACTTCGACGGCGGGGCGATGTCGCGCCACGTCAATCGTTTCGCCCCACGCCTGCGCGCTAAGGCTATTTCCGTCCAGTTGCACCTCGAAGCGGCTGAACAGCATATTGCGCGTCGCCATCTCGTAAATCAATTTATTCAGCCAATCCGCCAGCAGCAACTCGGCATCGGGCGCTTCACAGGAAATCCGGAGCATTTCTTTTGGCGCCACTTCTGCCGGATCAATGATCACCGCCGTCAGCGCCAATGCCGCCTGCTCGAAAGCCTCTGCGAGCGTCGCGCCCAGACCGCGCACGCCGATGTCGGCTTGATGGGGGAAGTGTTCCCAGCGGGCGGCAGTAGTCATATCGCATCCAAAATATTCAAACCACTCTGCCGCCGAATGCCGCCGCGACTTCGGCGCGCAGCAATGCCTTGTCCTCGCCGGTATAGCGCGGCGAGAAATGCAGCGGGATGACGCAGCCGACATTCGCGGCGCAGGCGATTTCGCCTGACTGGGGTGCGGTCAGGTGAAATTTGCGTTGCGCATGTTCGGCGTCGCGCCCCATGAAAGCCGCTTCGATATACAGCAGGTCGGCGTTGCGCGCCAGCTCAACGATACGCGCCACGTTATCCGCACACCATGCGACATCGGTGACATAGGCGATCTTCTGGCCGGGTACTACATGCAACGCGTGCCTCAGCTCGGATAGTTGCAATATCCGCTCCTGCTGCACATCGCCTTCATGCCAGGCCACGCGTATCTGCCAGTCATCCGGCTCGTTGCGCAGCACCGCCTGCTTCAGGTCGCGCAGCCATGCGCCTACCGGCAGGCCGAGTTCCTGCAGGCGGTTTTTCCACACGTTGACATGCGCCTGCTCCTGCAAGGCATAAGCCAGACAGGGGATGCCGCCGTGATCGAGCAGGGTGCAGCGCACCTGCATGGCCGGTTCGTGCAGCAGAATATTTTCCGGACAGACGATGCTCTCTTCGTCTTCACGGCGAAATTTTTCCTGACAGCGGAAGCTGGCGCGCCGCGCCGCTTCCTTGCCATCCACTTCGGTGACACGCAGGGTGAAATTGGACGCATAGTTGTGTACCAGATTCCATGTGTAGGCGCGCAGCTTGTGCTCCACTTGCGCCAGAAAACCGGGCGGGCCGAACAGGTGCAAATCCTTGTCCCGCCCCAGCAGGATGCGCAGCAGCCAGTCGAAGCCGATAAAGTGATCCATGTGGGCATGGGTGACAAACGCATGGCTGATGCGCATCATTTTGCGCGGCGGCAGCGTCCGGATGTCGCCCAGATCGAACAGCAGGGCGCGCCGTTCGAACAGGCAATCGACATACAGCGCGGGGTCTCCCGTGGAGCCGTTTACCAGATCAGGATGGAAAATCGGGCGCATGGGAACCTCTAAAAATCCACATTTCATCCCAACTGCTGCGTTGCAAGAAAATTTTGCTTACATATCGTACATATGCGGCGCCGCAAAAATTTTCTCGCGCCTTGCATTTGGGCGAACTCTGGATTTTTAGAGACTCCCGCATGTCATTATTGTCCGCTCACTACAACACCACCGGGCTGTCCGGCATTTCGTTGGGTTTGCCGCTGCGTGCCGGGAAGTGGCGCGCCATGTGTTCACCCACGGCGCGAATACCGGCGAGCACGCCCGCTTCAAACTGCCCTTCGCGAAACGCCGCTTCCATGTCGCGGCAAATCGTCTCCCATGTTTCTTTGCCGAGCCTGACATGGATGCCGCGATCGGCAACGATCTCGACATCGCGGTCCGCCAGCAGCAGGTAGATCAACACGCCGTTGTTGTGCTCGGTATCCCACACGCGCAAACTGGAAAACACCTCAAGCGCCCGTTCGCGCGCGGCCTGTCCCGCCAGCAGCGGCGACAGTTCCAATGCGGCCTCGACCACGAAACGGATTTGCCCGTCGTGCTGCGCCTCGGTTTCGCGGATGGTTCGCTCGACCGCATCCAGCGTGCGCGACGGAAAAGCGCGCCGTACCGACGCCCGGCCAGCAGATAGATGTCGCATGATGCGTTTTAAGTTCATCCTAAAACCTCAATTCAAGTCGCCTGCGAGAAACATTTCCAGATCATCTGACAGGCAAGATCAATATTTACGGCAGTCAATGGCTTCTCCTCTGTGAACTCTGTGCTCTCTGTGGCTAATTTTATTTTTCAAGTTTGCGTCACCATCTCCCCGAAGCACCGCCACCACCAAACCCGCCGCCTCCGCCGCCATAGCCCCCTCCCCCGCCAAAGCCGCCATGGCCGAAGCCGCCGCCATAGCCGCCGAAGCCGCGCCCCGAACCGCCCAGCAGCACGAACACGAACGCCATCAGCCCGACCAGCAGCGCAACCAACAGCGGCGCGACCATCAGCCAGGCCAGCCCGCCCAGCGCACCGCCCATCAGCACGGCGGCGGGAAAGCGCCCGAGCAGCGCGCGCAACATGCCGCCCACGACCACCACCAGACCGAAACCGATGAACAGCAGCGATTCGATGTCGTATTTCCCGCTCGCGGCGGCCCGCTTCGGCGGCGGCAGCGGCTCGCCATCGACCACCCGCATCATCGCCGCGGTACCCGACTCGATGCCCGGATAAAATTCGCCGCGCTTGAAATGCGGCACGATGATTTCATCGACGATGCGCTTCGCCGTGGCGTCGTTCAGCACGCCTTCCAGACCGTAGCCCACTTCGATGCGCAGCGCGCGGTCATTTTTTGCAACGAGCAGCAGCGCGCCGTCATCCACGCCCTTGCGCCCGAGCTTCCACGCCTCGACGACGCGCATGCCGAATTGCTCGATGGTTTCCGGTTGTGTAGTGGGAATAATCAGCACGGCGAGCTGCGCGCCCTTCTTCGCCTCGAATGCGGCGAGGCGTGCTTCGAGCGTTTGAATTTGTCCCGCATCCAGCGTGGCGGTGAGGTCGGTGACGCGCTGCGCAAGCGGCGGTACGGCCACATCCGCTCGCGCCGCTCCGGCCAGCAGCAGCGCAAGCAGAACAACCCGCGCTAATATTTTCATTTATTTTGCCGCTGCGGCAGCATTAGGCGCGGCGGGTTTGGGTGCGACAAAATCCACCGTCGGCGGGCGGGAAATTTCTTTCTCGTTCTCCACCGTGAAGGACGGCTTCACGCTGTAGCCGAACAGCATCGCGGTCAGGTTGCTCGGGAAGGAGCGCACCGTGACGTTGTATTCCTGCACCGCCTTGATGTAGCGGTTGCGCGCCACGGTGATGCGGTTCTCGGTGCCCTCCAGTTGCGCCTGCAGGTCGCGAAAGTTCTGATCGGATTTCAGTTGCGGGTAATTCTCCGACACCACCAGCAGGCGGCTCAACGCCGAAGTCAGTTGCCCCTGCGCGGCCTGGAATTTGGCGAATGCCTGCGCGTCGTTGATCAGTTCGGGCGTGGCCTGAATGCTGCCGACCCTGGCGCGCGCTTCGGTAACGCCGAGCAGCACGGCCTGCTCCTGCGCGGCATAACCCTTGACGGTGTTGACCAGATTGGGGATCAGGTCGGTGCGGCGCTGGTACTGGTTCAGCACTTCCGCCCAGCTCGCCTTGATCTGCTCATCGGTGCTCTGCAAGGTGTTGTAGCCGCAGCCGCTGAGCAACAAGGTCAGACATAACGCCCCGAATAATTTATGCATGGCATCCTCCTCGAAAATCGTTAACAATCGAAATGTGCGAAAATGAAAATATACGCCAAACTTCCGCCCTTTGGTAAAACAGCACGAAAGAAATATTTTCGTAAAACAACATTCACGGAGCGCCGCTAAAGCCGATTATGTCTACACAATCACTTACACCGCACATTCTGATGAATGTATCCGCCGCGCTGGATGAAGATCTGCGCAACGGCGACCTGACCGCGCAATTGATTCCGCCCATGCAGACCGCGTCGGCCAGCGTCATCGCGCGGCAGGAAGCGGTGCTGTGCGGCACGCTGTGGTTCGAGGAATGTTTTTTCAGGCTTGATCCAAACTGCAAAATCCATTGGGCGCTGCCGGAAGGCGGCACCATGCTGCCCGGCCAGCAACTGTGCGAAATAGAGGGGAATGCGCACGCCCTGCTCAGTGCGGAGCGTTGTGCGCTGAATTTTCTGCAAACGCTGTCCGGCACCGCCACGCTGGTGCGGCGCTATGTGGAGGCCGTGGCGGGAACCAAGGCAAAGATCATGGACACGCGCAAGACCCTGCCGGGGCTGCGCATGGCGCAAAAGCACGCGGTTCTCGTCGGCGGCGGACATAACCAGCGCATCGGGCTGTTCGACGGCGTGCTGATCAAGGAGAACCACATCACCGCAGCGGGCAGTATCGGCCTGGTGCTGGAAAAGGCGTTCCGCATCACCCCGGCGGGAGTGTCCATCCAGATCGAGGTGGAAGACCTGGCGCAGCTTTTTGAGGCGATCAGCGCGGGTGCCAAGCTGATACTGCTGGACAATTTCTCGCTGGTCGACATGCGTCTCGCCGTAGCCCATGCCGCCGGACGCGTCGAACTGGAAGCCTCCGGCGGCATCACGCTGGAGACCGTGCGCATGGTCGCGGAAACCGGCGTGGACCGGATTTCCGTCGGCGCGCTGACCAAGGATGTCACGGCGATAGATTTGTCGATGCGTTTTACATCCCAATACAATTTGGAAGCTATTCCAGCCAGATGAATGTCCCCATGCGCCCGGTCACACCGTCGCGGCGGTAGGAAAAAAACTTCTCATGCTCGCGGTAGGTGCAGTATCCGCCGCCGTAAATTTGCGCGATGCCCAGCGCGTTCAGGCGCAGCCGCGCCAAGGCATAGATGTCGGCCAGCCATTTGCCCGGCTGGCCGGGAACGAATGCCGATGCGGCTTGCGGGTCGTTTTCCACAAAAACCACGCGCACGTCTTCGCCGACCTCGAACGCATCCCGGCTGATCGCCGGTCCCAGCCATGCCATGAAATTTTGCGGGGCAACATCCATCGCCCGCACGGTGGCCTCGATCACTCCCGCCGCCAGCCCCTTCCAGCCGGCATGCACCGCGCCGACCACCGTACCCTGTTTGTCGCATAGCAATACCGGCAGGCAATCGGCGGCCATCACCACACACACCGAGCCGCGCTGCCGCGCGATGCAGGCGTCTGCCCGCACCACACAATCTGCATGATCCGCATCGGCAACCACTGCGCCATGCACCTGCTCCAGCCACACCGGTTCGCTGGGCAGCAACGCGTTGAGCGACATGCGGTTGCGCGCCACCACCAGCGGGTTATCGCCGACGTGGCTGCCGAGATTGAAGCTGTCGTAGGGTGCGACGCTTGCGCCGCCCTGGCGGGTAGTCTGCAAGGTTTTGACATGCGCGGGTGCAGGCCAATCGGGGATGATGCAATATTCAAGCGGGTTCATTAATCGCTTTGCGGATTTGTTGCAGCAACTGCGCCATGTCCTGCGGCAGCGGTGTTTCCCATTCCATCATTTCTCCGCTATCCGGATGCTCCAGCGCCAGACATGCAGCGTGCAAGGCTTGGCGCGGGAAGCGGTGCAACAGGTCGCGCAGCTGCGGCGCGCATTTCTGCACGCCTTTCAGGTACACGCTGTCGCCCACCAGCGGGTGGCCGAGGTACGCGAGATGCACGCGGATCTGGTGGGTGCGTCCGGTTTCGAGACGGCAGCGCAGCAGCGTGCAATCGGGGAATTTTTCTTCGATCTGGTAATGCGTGACGGCTGGTTTGCCGTCTTCCACCACCGCCATCTTGACGCGCTGCGTGGGGTGGCGCGCTATCGGCGCATCCACTTTGCCGCCGTGGCGCAGCTGTCCCCATACCAGCGCGAGGTATTCGCGCTTCACGCTGCGTGCCTGCAACTGGCGCACCAATGCGGTTTGCGCGGTCAGGTTTTTGGCGACCACCAGCAAACCGCTGGTGTCCTTGTCGAGGCGATGCACGATGCCGGCGCGCGGCACACCTTCCAGTTGCGGCGCATAGTGCAGCAGCGCGTTGAGCAATGTGCCTTCCCAGTTGCCGCTGCCCGGATGCATCACCAGCCCGGCCGGTTTGTTGATCACCAGCAGCGCATCGTCCTCGTAAACGATGTCGAGCGCGATGTCTTCAGCCTGGTGCAACTGTTCGGAGGGATGCGCCTGCGGCAGCACGGCGATAGTTTCGCCGCCCCATACTTTCTGTTTTGCCGTGGCGGCAGCCCCGTCCAGGCTGGCCTGCCCCGCCGCGATCCACTCCTGCAAGCGGCTGCGCGAATACTCCGGCAGCAATTTCGCCAGCACCTGGTCGAAACGCATGCCCCCGCAATCATCCGGCACGATGAACAGCTGCTGGTCAGGAACAGGGGCACTGGCGCAAACCCTGCCCGCAACTTGTTGCGTGGTGGATTGCCCGCCTTTGGTATAATCGTGCAAATTATTTTTGGATTTAGTCATGCGCCATAGTTTAGCCGTATTCCTGCTGCTTACGTTAACCGCTTGCAAGATTTTTGATCCGCTGCCGGATGGCTCGGATCCGACCAAGAATATGCCTGTCGGAGAAATGTACAACCAGGCCAAAGCGGAATTGAATGAAGGCAATTACGAGTCGGCCATCAAGCTGTACGAAGCACTGCAATCGCGCTATCCCTACGGGCGCTACGCGCAGCAGGCGTTGCTGGAAATTGCTTATGCCTATTATCGCCAGGGTGAAACCGAGTCGGCGGTGTCGTCCGCCGACCGTTTCATCAAGCAATATCCCAACAACCCTTACGTGGACTATGCCTATTATGTAAAAGGTCTGGCCAGCTTCCACGGCGAAATCACCGTGTTCCAATCGGTGGGCGGGCAGGATCCCACCGAGCGCGACCCGAAAGCGGCAGAAGATTCGTTTGCCGCCTTCAAGGACCTGGTACTGCGCTTCCCCGAAAGCAAATACGCGGCCGACTCCAGGGTGCGCATGCAATATCTGGCCAACGCGCTGGCCAAATACGAGTTGCATGTCGCAAGTTATTATCTGCGCCGCGGTGCGCATATCGCCGCCGCCAATCGCGCCAAAGGTGTCCTGACGCAATATCCGAACAGCCCTTCGACGCGCGATGCGCTGCAAATTATGGTGCAGGCATATGATGCGCTGGGCATGACCGATTTGCGCGACGATGCCAAGCGTGTGCTGGCGAAAAACAGCGGCGCGCCCGCACTTTCCCGTGACGGCAACAAAACCGCCACCAAGGGAGAGGAACCGGGGAAGTCCTGGTGGCAAATCTGGAAATAAACTTCTGCCCATCCTGCGGTGCGGCGATCGAATTGCGCTGCCCCGATGACGACAATCGCCCGCGCCATATCTGCACCGCCTGCGGCACGATCCATTATCAAAACCCCAGGATGGTGATCGGCGCGATCCCGGAATGGGAAGATAAAATCCTGCTGTGCCGCCGTGCCATAGAGCCGCGTTACGGGTTATGGACATTGCCCGGCGGCTTTATGGAAAACGGCGAGACCACGGCCGAAGCGGCCATCCGCGAAACGGCGGAAGAAGCCAACGCGCGTATCGCGATCGGCGAACCGTATTCGATGTATAGCTTGCCCCACATCAACCATGTGAATATACTGTTCCGCGCCAAACTGCTGGATATAAATTTCGGCCCGGGGCCAGAGAGCTTGGAAGTGAAACTCTTTGCCGAAGCGGAAATCCCGTGGGATGAAATCGCTTTCCGCCCGGTAAAATTAAGCCTGGAACATTATTTTGCAGACCGCCGCAAAGGACACTTCGGCTTTCACGTGGGTGAACTGACCGCACCGGCACACAAATAATTAAGTTTCCCGCACTTCACAGCGCGGTCATTTTTGGTTAGGATACAACTTGAACTTCGTCGATTCATCCCGGCACGCCGCGTGTCACATTACCAGTCACCCCTTAATTCAAAGCGAGACCTGAACCATGAGCGAACACATAAAATATGTTACCGATGCCACTTTTGAAGCCGAAGTATTGCAGGCTCCACTGCCCGTGCTGGTGGACTACTGGGCTGAGTGGTGCGGTCCATGCCGCATGATTGCGCCCATTCTGGAGGAAATTGCCAAGGAATATACCGGCCGCCTGAACATCGCCAAGCTGAACGTCGACGAGAACCAGCAAACCCCGCAGAAATTCGGCATTCGCGGCATTCCGACCCTGATGCTGTTCAAAAACGGCAACATCGAAGCCACCAAGGTCGGCGCATTGTCAAAATCCCAATTAACCGCTTTTATTGACAGCCACATCTAAAGCGTTTACTGTCCCGTCCGCATCGCCTCCTGTATCGTCCGCTGAGTTTTTTCCTCTCGGCAACTAAAAAATAAAAACGAATACGCTCCAGGCCATGCGGGTGGACATCTGCCACCCGACCAGACCCCTTTCATTCTACTCTTCTCAATCATCATTCTCGCACCGCTATGCACCTATCTGACCTGAAAACAAAACACGTCACCGAACTCGTTGAGATGGCCGCAACCAATCAAATCGAGAACGCCAACCGAATGCGCAAACAGGATCTGATTTTTGCCCTGCTGAAAAGCCAGGCGAAAAAAGGCGAAAGTATTTTTGGCGACGGCACGCTGGAAATCCTGCCGGACGGCTTCGGCTTCCTGCGCTCTCCGGACACCTCCTACCTGGCAGGCCCGGACGACATTTACGTCAGCCCGAGCCAGATCCGCCGTTTCAACCTGCATACCGGCGATTCGATCGACGGCGAAATACGCACCCCCAAGGACGGCGAGCGCTATGTCGCGCTGGTAAAGGTCGACAAGGTCAACGGCGAACCGCCCGAGAATGCGAAAAACAAGATCCTGTTTGAAAACCTGACCCCCTTATTTCCGACCGAACCGCTGATCCTGGAACGCGACATACGCGCCGAAGAAAATATCACCGGGCGCATCATCGACATCGTCGCGCCGATCGGCAAGGGACAGCGCGGCCTGCTGGTGGCTTCGCCGAAATCCGGCAAGACCGTGATGCTGCAGCACATCGCGCATTCCATCTCGGCGAACAGCCCCGATGCCATCCTGATCGTGCTGCTGATCGACGAACGCCCCGAAGAAGTGACCGAGATGACCCGCACCGTGCGCGGCGAAGTGGTTGCCTCGACCTTCGACGAACCGGCCAGCCGCCATGTGCAGGTTGCGGAAATGGTCATGGAAAAAGCCAAACGCCTGGTCGAACACAAGAAGGACGTGGTGATCCTGCTCGACTCGATCACCCGCCTGGCGCGCGCTTACAACACCGTGGTTCCGTCTTCCGGCAAAGTGCTCACCGGCGGCGTGGACGCCAACGCGCTGCATCGCCCCAAACGTTTCTTCGGCGCGGCGCGCAACATCGAGGAAGGCGGCTCGCTGACCATCATCGCCACCGCGCTGGTCGATACCGGTTCGCGCATGGACGACGTGATCTACGAGGAATTCAAGGGCACCGGCAACATGGAAATCCACCTGGATCGCCGCATGGCCGAGAAGCGCATTTATCCGGCGATCAACGTGAACCGCTCCGGTACGCGCAAGGAAGAGCTGCTGATCAAAGCGGACATCCTGCAAAGGATCTGGCTGCTGCGCAAACTGCTCTACCCGATGGACGAACTGGAAGCGATGGAATTCCTGCTCGACAAGATCAAGGCGACCAAGAACAACGCCGAGTTCTTCGACTCGATGCGCCGCTAAAGAACCCGGATGCCTTTCTCGTATGCTATATAGAAATGAGGCATCACCGGGTTTCGGATTAACTTCGCTTTAGCAAAAAAGCCCTTTTCGTTTATAATCCCCGCTCTCCGAGAGGTGCTGCAGCGGGTCTGGACAACCAGTCCCCCGTCAGGCTCGGAGCAGCGATTTCGTTTCAACGGCACCTATTCATTAACTTTTATGAATGGAGTGCTTTATGAACGCCGCTTTCACCGATTACAAAGTCGCCGACCTGTCCCTCGCCGCATGGGGGCGCAAGGAAATCGCCATTGCAGAGACCGAGATGCCCGGCCTGATGGCGATCCGCGAAGAATTCACCAAGAGCCAGCCACTTAAGGGCGCGCGCATCACCGGCTCGCTGCACATGACCATCCAGACCGCCGTGCTGATCGAGACGCTGACCGCGCTCGGCGCGGAAGTGCGCTGGGCATCGTGCAATATTTTCTCGACCCAGGACCATGCCGCCGCCGCCATCGCCGCCGACGGCATCGCGGTATTCGCCGTCAAGGGCGAAACGCTGGCCGACTACTGGGATTACACCCACCGCATCTTCGAATGGCCGAATGGCGGGCTATCAAACATGATCCTCGATGACGGCGGCGACGCCACGCTGCTGCTGCATCTGGGCGCACGCGCGGAAAAAGACGCCTCGTTAATCAGCAAGCCGACCTCGGAAGAGGAAACTTGTCTGTTCGCTTCGATCAAGGCCAAACTGGCAACAGATAAAACCTGGTATTCCACACGCCTCGCAGCCATCAAGGGCGTGACCGAAGAAACCACCACCGGCGTGCACCGCCTGTACCAAATGCACGAGCGCGGCGAGCTGAAGTTCCCCGCGATCAACGTGAACGACTCGGTCACCAAATCCAAGTTCGACAACCTGTACGGCTGCCGCGAATCGCTGGTGGACGGCATCAAACGCGCCACCGACGTGATGATCGCGGGCAAGGTTGCCGTGATCATCGGTTACGGCGATGTGGGCAAGGGCTGTGCGCAAGCCATGCGCGCGCTGTCCGCACAGGTTTGGGTGACCGAGATCGACCCGATCTGCGCGCTGCAGGCCGCGATGGAAGGCTACCGCGTGGTGACCATGGAGTATGCCGCCGACAAGGCGAACATCTTCGTCACCACCACCGGCAATTTCCATGTCATCACCCATGACCACATGGTGAAGATGAAGGATCAGGCCATCGTGTGCAACATCGGCCACTTCGACAACGAGATCGACGTCGCCTCCATCGAAAAATACCAGTGGGAAGAGATCAAACCCCAGGTGGATCACGTGATATTCCCGGACGGCAAGAGGATTATTCTGTTGGCCAAGGGGCGCCTGGTAAACCTCGGTTGCGGTACCGGCCATCCGTCCTACGTGATGTCGTCGTCGTTCGCCAACCAGACCATCGCGCAGATCGAATTGTTCACCCGCACCAAAGACTATCCGATTGGCGTGTATACCCTGCCCAAGCATCTGGACGAAAAAGTGGCGCGCCTGCAACTGACCACCCTGAACGCGCAGTTAAGCGAACTGACCGACCAGCAAGCCGCCTATATCGGCGTGCCGAAGAACGGCCCGTACAAGTCGGAGCATTATCGCTATTAAGGGATGCAGAAATTCTAAAATATCGTTAATCGTAATTCAGTAATTCAACATTTACCCCATCCCCCTCCTAGCCTCCCCCTTGAAGGGGGAGGAACTGAGTCCCTTCCCCTTCAGGGGGAAGGTTAGGATGGGGGTGGGTTGTTTTTTTTGGCAACTTTAGAGATGACATCATGAGACTGCTGTTAATCTGGATACTGAATGCGCTGGCCTTGCTGGCCGTGGCGAACTTCGTGCCGGGCATTCATGTTGACGGTTTCACTTCGGCTCTGGTTGCCGCATTTTTTCTCGGGCTGGTCAACACGCTGATCCGCCCGTTGCTGCTGCTGCTCACCCTGCCGGTCACCTTGCTGACGCTGGGATTGTTCATTTTCGTCATCAACGGGCTGCTGTTCTGGTTCGTCGGCTCGGTGCTGCGCGGCTTTGTCGTGGACAGTTTCTGGCACGGCGTATTGGGCGCGGTGCTGTACAGTATTTTTTCGTGGGCGCTGTCCGCAGCCGCTGCACAAGTCATGAGGCCGCACAATAAATGAGGATGGCATGAGCAAACCGCTTTTCAGCTTTGAATTTTATCCGCCGCAAACTCCGGAAGGGGCGGAGAAACTTGCTGCCGTGCGCAAGCAACTGGCGGAGCTCCACCCGGAATTCTTCTCCGTCACCTTCGGCGCGGGCGGCTCCACCCAGGAGCGCACCATGGAAACCATTCGGCAAATCAAGGCCGAAGGCTACAATGCAACGCCGCACCTGTCGTGCGTCGGCTCGACGCGTGACAACATCCGCGCCATGCTGCTCGCCTACAAGGACATGGGCATCAAGCGCATCGTGGCGCTGCGCGGCGACCTGCCCTCCGGCATGGCCAGCATCGGCGAATTCCAGTATGCCAACGAGCTGGTGTCGTTCATCCGCGCGCAAACCGGCATGCACTTCCACATCGAAGTGGCGGCCTACCCGGAATTTCACCCGCAGGCCAATTCGGCGCGCGACGACATGCTCAACTTCAAGCGCAAAGTTGCCGCCGGCGCGGATTCGGCGATCACCCAGTATTTCTACAATGCCGACAGTTATTTTTATTTCGTCGACAAATGCCGCAAGCTGGGCGTCACCGTTCCCATCGTGCCGGGCATCATGCCGATCGTGAAATTTGCGCAACTGGCACGCTTCTCCGACACCTGCGGCGCGGAAATCCCGCGCTGGATACGCCGCACGCTGGAAAGCTTCGGCGACGACAGCGATTCGATACAGGAATTCGGGCAGGATGTGGTCACTGCATTATGCGAACGCCTGTTGGCCGGTGGCGCGCCCGGCCTGCATTTCTACACGCTGAACCAGGCTGCGCCATCACTGGCGATTTGTCGGCGGCTTGGGCTTTGATGCGCATTACAGATTTCTCCTTGCTCCTTGCCGCAGGGCGTATTGCCATACGCCCCTACAACCCGCGCGCCTGTAGGGGTGTATGGCAATACGTCCGATCGCACCGCGCATCATGCTGATGAAGCCCCCCGAACTGCTGCTCCCTGCCGGCACGCTGGAAAAAATGCGCAGCGCCTTCGCCTTCGGCGCGGATGCGGTGTACGCCGGACAGCCGCGCTACAGCTTGCGCGCGCGCAACAACGAATTCCAGTTGGAAGAGTTGCACACCGGCATTCAGGAAGCGCACGCGCTCGGCAAGAAACTGTTCGTCGCCAGCAACCTGATGCCGCACAACGCCAAGGTAAAGACCTACATGGCGGACATGGAGCCGGTCATCGCGATGCGGCCGGACGCGCTGATCATGGCCGATCCCGGCCTGATCGCAATGGTGCGAGAACGCTGGCCGGAAATGCAGGTTCATCTGTCGGTGCAGGCCAACACGGTCAACTATGCGGCGGTGAAATTCTGGCAAGCGCTCGGCCTGACGCGCGTCATCCTGTCGCGCGAACTGTCGCTGGACGAGATCGAGGAAATCCGCCAGCAGTGCCCGGACATCGAGATCGAAGTATTCATCCACGGCGCGCTGTGCATGGCCTATTCCGGGCGCTGTCTGCTGTCCGGCTACTTCAATCACCGCGACGCCAACCAGGGCACCTGCACCAACTCCTGCCGCTGGGATTACAAGGTGGACAGCGCCCAAGAAGATGGCACCGGCGATATCCAGAAGATAGATTTCGACTTCGACAAGGCGCTGAGCGAAAGCGCGCTGTCGTCCTGCGGCAGCCAGCCGCGCCACCCTCTCGCCGACCGCGCCTACCTGATCTCGCGCCCCGACCATCCCGAGGAATTGATGCCGGTGCTGGAAGACGAGCATGGCACCTACATCATGAACTCCAAGGACCTGCGCGCGGTGGAGCATGTCGAGCAGCTGGTGAAGATCGGCGTTGATTCGCTCAAGGTCGAGGGCCGCACCAAGTCCATCTACTACGTCGCGCGCACCGCGCAGGTGTACCGCCAAGCGATCGACGATGCGGTCGCGGGCAGACCGTTCAACTACGCGCTGCTCGGCGCGCTGGATGCGCTGGCGAGCCGAGGCTACACCGACGGCTTCCTCGAACGCCACCACACCCACGAGCATCAGAACTACATGCAGGGCCACTCCGAAAGCACGCGCCAGCAATATGTCGGCGACATCGTCAGTTGCGCGAACGGCATCGCCGAGATCGACGTGAAGAATAAATTCCAGGTCGGCGACAGACTCGAAATCATCCACCCTTCCGGCAACCACATCATCGTATTGAATGAGATGCGCAACCTCAAAGGCGAAGCGCTGAAAGTCGCGCCGGGCAGCGGCTATCGCGTGCAGATACCGTTGCAGGGTGAACTGGCTAAGGGTATGGTAGCGAGGTTTTTATAAGGAGGGAAGGTGCGATGAAATCAATTGCTCTCAGCCTGATCATGTGTATTAGCTTCACAATCAGCAACGTATTTGCCGATCAAAGCGTTGCCGTCGGAGAAGCCTCTATCGCCTTCTTGCTTCCAGGTGGGTGGGAAAAATCGAGTAATAATAATCAATCGCCCCCAACAATGGACGCTTCCAATCCATTATCTCGTGCTTGGAAGTATAAGCCGTATCAAACAATTGTTAATTCCAACGGACAAATCATTGAGCCAGGATTAAATGTCACTGCATTCAAAGTGCCACCTGATGCGAATATTGCCCTCATCTCCAGCGCCCTTATGCGCAAGAGAGGCTGGCCATTTATCAAATTCCTGACTTCAGAGACTGATGGGCTATCAATGCCAAACTCTCTTGGCTATCTAACAGAATTTTCAGAAAATGCTGGGACTAAATTAAGTGTATTTGTTATTCACGCCATCAATAATGGCAAATTTGTCGAGATTATTCTGTCGACAACCAGCGAAACTTTTCAACTCATGGAGTCCAACTTTAGATCAATTATTCATAGCATTCATGTTGATATAGATCGACCTCCCATTACTCTTGAAAAAATCGAATCCATACTTCCTCCGGATGTCACCATTGCATCGGTAACAGCGGTTCCTTTTGGTGCACAAGTCGGTATCTGCACGCGAAATACAGTATTGGGGATGAAACTTCTTAAATCAGTTGAGGAAAGTATCGGGCTATTTCAGCTAACAAATATTACTAGACTAAAACCACGTGTTCAAATCGGGCAAATGATAAAACCAATACGATTTGACTTTCTGATATATGGAGACACTAGCCATCTAGTAAGCAAACAAGATGACAAGAGTTGCCCATAATGATTTGCTCCACCCGCTCTCAACTTGGCCGCCACATCGCGCTGCATCTGCTGTCCCCATATAACTTGAATTCATCCGCACCGATCTGCCGTCGCTCGCGTTGGGACGCTATCCAATCGTCGGTGAGCTGGCGAAAACAATGGTGGCAAAATTCATATAAGAAAAGTGCCATAAAATCAATTGCTTTCAGTCTAGTAATTTGTATCAGTTCCGCAATCAACGGCGCGTGGGCTGAGCAAATTGGAGAAGCTTCCATTTTGTTTTCACTTCCAGCGGGGTGGAGCATATCGACAACTGCAGATGATCGTTCATCTCCGACAATGGATGCATCAAATTTATTATTTCATGTAGAAGGTTGGAGCATCTCTACAACTACTAATGATCGCTCTTCTCAATTAATAGACGCCTCCAATCCGTTATTTCGCGCATGGAAAGGTTATCGGCCAATTCTTGCCAATGGTCAAAGCGCCATGGCTCCAGGGTTAAATATCACAGCATTCAACGTACCGCCAAATGCAAATATAGAACTCCTATCAAGAAGCCTCACACTTAACAGAGGCTGGCCAATTATCAGATTACTAACCTCAGAGACATATAACAAGCAAGCCAGCAACACCACGCAAAGCTGGCCAATTATCCAACTCTCGGTCTTAGGAACTGATGGGTTGTCAATGCAAAACTCATTTGGCTATCTAACAGAGTTTTCGGTAAATACAGATACCAAACTGAAGGCTTTCGTTATCCATGCCATCAACCATGGTAAATTTGTCGAGATTATTCTGTCGGCAACCAGCGAGACCTTTCAGAAAATTGAGCCTGAGCTCAGATACATCCTCCGGAGCTTTCGTGCCGACATAAATCGATCTCCAATTACCCTGAAAAAAATCGAATCCATCTTGCCAGCGGATGTCACAATCTCATCGGTAACAGCCACGCCCCTTGCCGCACAACTCAGTATCTGCGTTCGCCACTTTGGCTTAACGGAATTTCTTCAATTGGTAGCGAAAGAAATCGGGCTATTTCATTTAACGAAAGCTTCTAAATTATATTCAAGCGTTCAACTCGGGCAAGAAAACCCGATACAGTACGATCTCCTAATATATGGCGACACTAGCCATCTGAAAAACATACCCTACAACAATATCTGTCAATAACATGATCTTCTCATCTCTATCCCAATCCGACCGCTACGCCGCGCTGCATCCCCTGTTCCCGCGCGCGTTCGAATACATCCGCAACACCGACCTGCTGGCGCTCGCGCCGGGGCGCTATCCCATCGTCGGCGAGCAGTTGTTCGTCATCGTGGAGAATGTTGCCGGGCGTACGCGCGAGGCGGCGAAGCTGGAATGCCACCGCAAGTACATCGATATTCAGTTGGTGCTGGAAGGCGTGGACGAAATGGGCTGGAAGGCGCTGGCGGATTGCGCGCAGCCGGTGAGCGATTACAAGGAAGATATACAGTTTTTTCACGATGCTCCGGCAACGTGGATCGCCACGCCGCCCGGCGCGTTCTGCATCTTCTTTCCGGAGGATGCGCATGCGCCGCTGGTCAGCGTCGGCAACATACGCAAGGCAATTTTCAAGGTGGCGGTGAATCAAGTGTAGATACCGTCTTTCCAGTCAAGCGATTTTTGCATAATTTGGCTGGTAAGGCTGCCGTGTTTTAAGCACACCGAAACACAAATGCACCAGCTTGCGCATTGCCGCACCGAGGGCAGACATCTTG
>JAQTMZ010000006.1 GCA_028714075.1 Gallionella sp. | reverse complement strand
CGAATGCACACGGCTGTTGGACGACGCAACTTATTACCAGAAATTTTCACAGTGCTCCAACCCTTATGGAGACGGCACCGCCAGCAGGCAGATTGTTGCTGCGCTCACCGCACGATTTGCGCATTAAATTTTACCAAGTGATTGTAAAGAATGGATTGTGTCACCATAGCTGTAAGCGGGCCGGGTAAATTTGTGCGCGGTGAATTGTCAGCATTTGTCAGTTTATGGTTGCTGAATTTTGGTAGTCTCCCGCGTGCAGTTATCCATCCTCCGTTATGGGCGTGGTTAAACGCAAAACACAATAAATAAACCCCACTGAGCGCTCGGCTAAAAGGAGTAGTTCAGTTGCGTTTAAACAATAAATTACTGGAGGGATATAGTGAAAAGATTCAAAGGCTCTGATGGGCGGCAACATTTGGTTGAAGAACTTGCAAAGCAATCAATATTGAGGAAAGACGAAAAAGCAATAGCTGTGATTGCAGAAAAATGTACTCTTGCGGAATATTCAGCCAGATCCAGCATCTTCAGAGAAGGCGATGCATCGCATTATATGTCGCTGATACTTGGCGGCCGTGTTTCGGTTGTCGTGCATGGTCACGAAGTTGCACAACGTGCCGCAGGCCAACATGTTGGAGAAATGGCGCTTATAGATTCAAGTGCTCCCAGGTCGGCTTCCATAGTTGCGATTGAGGACACTATTACAGCCAGTATCAGCGAGCCGGATTTTACCGAACTTGCCGATCACGACCCTAAGCTGTGGCGTTTGCTTGCTCTTGAATTGGCGGAGGTAATTCGTTTGCAAAACCCGAAGTGAAGGCCTTGCCCTATCGTAGGGGCGCGATTTATCGTACCCCTACGATTATGGCACTGTATGATGGGTAAATGGAATTACATGCGCAGGATTGACGGTTAATATGTAAATTGGCACACTCGGAATACCATCAGTTTCAATATTTGCGGAACATTGCGTTCACGGCGGTGTGTTTTTTGCTGTTGGCAGGTTGTGCGGCAAAACGCGATAACTACGATGTGCCTGCGCTCGATCTTCCCAAGCAATATGCAAAAGCTCCGGCGGTCGCCGATGTCACCGATACCGGCAATGCTACGCCCCATTTGCCACCTCCTCCTACCGCACCAGTGCCTTCGCTTGCACCAGCACTTTCGCACGCGCCGCTACCGTCGTCCACGCCAGCGGTTTCATCGCCTTTGGGCGCGGTTCTGGCGGAATGGTGGCGGCTATTGGGGAGTCAGGAACTGAACAGTTTGATGGATCGTGCGCTGGCAAACAACCCGGATATGAGAATAGCGGCGCTACGTATTGCGCAAAGCAAAGCGCGCCTCGATCAGGCGGGAGCCGACAAGGCACCGGTGATTACCATGCCGGTTCAGGTTAAGAACGAGTACCCGGAGTTTGGCCCCTCAAGGGGTAATACGAACGGCAACAACAGGTCGCGCATGACCCATCTGATCAGCCTCAAGGGCGACTGGCGCCCCGATATTTGGGGGGAGACCTATTCGTTATATGAATCTGCCGAGTTGCAGTTATTGCGCGCGACTTACCAGCGCGACGACATGCAGAGAAATGTGGTTGCCAATGTGGCCGCCAATTACATGGAATACCTGTCGCTCAACGACCGTTTGAGGGTTGCGCGCGATACCGAAAAATCACTGGAAGAGATGCTTGTGTCAGTGAATGCGCGCCTGGAGGCGGGCGATGCCACCATTACGGAAATGGAGCAGCAGAAGGCGGCAGTTTATTCGACCAAGGCCACCATTCCTGTACTCGAACAGCAGCGCGAAGTAGTGCTTAACCGTTTGGCTTCCCTGCTCGGCTCGGCACCTGTGGAACTGAAGCTTTCCGATAAGGGATTGAACTCGGCAAAATTTCCGGCGGTGCTTCCCGGTGTGCCGTCTGCACTGCTGTTGCGCAGGCCGGATGTGCGCGTGGTGGAGGCGCGGCTGTTGGCGGCAGATGCCGATATCGACGTGGCGCGCGCGCGGGTGTTGCCGCCTCTGGATCTGACTGCACAGATTGGGTACGGCAGTACGTACCTGTCGAAATTATTCATGCCTCAAGCGTTGTTCTGGAGCACGATTGCAAATCTTTCGGTGACCGTATTCGATAGCGGAAAACGCTCCAAGGAAGTGGAGTTTGCCCAAGCGATACATGAGGAGTTGCTGGAAACTTATGTGCGGGTGATCTACGACGCGGTGCGCGAAGTCGATGATTCGCTGAGTGCAATCAGCTTTATGGGCAAGCGTCTGGAAGCGCAGGGGGTGGCCGCCGATTCGTCGTTACGCGCCTGGAATTTTAGCCAGGAGGCATTTATGGCAGGGGCTGTCGATTATCTGACCGTGCTGGATACGCAACGTACTTATCAGCGCAATCTGGATGACTGGTACAACGTCCGCATGGAGCGCTACCGCGGCCTGATTAATTTGTTCAGCGCACTGGGCGGAGGTGTGCATGGCGGTGATGCCCTGCCCGGAGAAGGTACGCGGCCTGCTCCGATGGCAGGCGAGGCCGATCATGGTGCAGTTTTGGCAGAGACAGGTGCGATGCCGAAAGCCGAAAACGATGCGGCGCAAAATCAACTGGAAAACCAGCCAGAAAACCAATCGGGAAGCATTGCCGCCAAGGTTGATACGGCATCGCACAACAATGCACAGACCGAAGGAGTTGACTGGGCCGGTAATACATTGCGTGGCGGCGCAACCCATTGGCTGGTGGAGCTTTCCGGAGTGTATGACCGTGGTGCCGTGTTGCCTGCATGGCGGGATTTGCACGTCCGGTTTTCCCGGCAACTGATCGAGAGCCGGATTTTGCTTCCGCATCGGCAAGGGCAAGTGAATGCTGCGGGCAAAGAGCGCGCTTCCTGGTATCGGCTGTTTATCGCAACATTTTCCGACAAACAAATGGCCGAAGAATTTTGCGCAGCGTTAAGTGCCGGACAGCAACGTTGCGGTGTCGTATCGTCGCAATCGCTTGCGGGGAAGGGCGATTTTGTTGCGCCATCGATTCTGGAGCAATCAGAAAATATTGTCGCCGGGATTGGGGTGGCAATCAAGACGGAGGACGCAGTATCGTCGGACAAGAATGATAAAGATGGGCGGGCAACGGAAGCCGAAGCGGTGCGTGCGCAAGCCGGGCAAGAAGTGGAAAAACAAGCAGCACCAGAAGTTAAACAACCAGAAATCAAGCAACCAGAAACTAAACAACCTGCAGAAGCCGAAGCGGCGAAACTACCGGCCAGCTCACCGGAAATACTGGTTGAGCGCTGGGTGAAGGACTGGTCAGAAAAGAACATGGAGGGTTACCTGTCCCACTATGACATCGGCTTTCGCCCGGCAGACGGAAAAGACCGCGAGGCATGGGAAACCAAACGTCGCAGCCGAATTGGCGAAGCATCCTCGATCAAAGTACACACAGAAAACCTGAAGGTTGAACGGCAAAGCGAGTTGGCGGCGACGGCACGTTTTGTAGAAACAATTGAAGTTGGCGGCTATAAAAAAACATCGCGGAAGCAATTGTTGTTGGTTCGCAGGGATATGGATGGTGAATGGAAGATACGGGAAGAGAGGGAGGAGACAAAAGCCGAATCATTACGCATCAAAGCGGAAGAGCAAACAAGATTAGAAGCGGAAGCTAAAGCCGCGAAAATTAAGGCCAAAGAAGAAGCCCAAGTCGAAGCGGTGCGCGTGAAAGCGGAGAGGAAAGCCAAAGCCGAGGCGGACGCGCAAGCGGCAGCAGAAGCCAAAGCTGCGAAGCTGAAAGCCAAGCATGAAGCGGAGGCAGAAGCAGCGCGGTTGAAGGCAGAGCGACAAGCCCATGCCAAGGTGGAAAAGCAGGCAGCAGCGGAAGAAAAAGCAAGACTGGAAGCTGAGGGCAAGGCCGCGAAAATCAAGGCCATAGAAAAATCCCGAGCAGAAGCGACACGCGTGAAAGAGGAGAAGAAAGTCAAAGCCGAGGCGGACGCGCAAGCGGCAGCGGAAGCCAAAGTTACCAAGCTGAAAGCCAGGCGCGAAGCGGTAGCCGAAGCGGTGCGCGCGAAAGCAGAACAAAAAGTTAAAGTGCAAGCAGAAAAACAAGCGGCGGCAGAGGTTAAACAAGCAGCCAAAGCAGCGCTTGCGGCAACCACTTCAGGCAAAAAGCAATTTGATGGTGTGGACTGGTCCGATCAGCAGTTTTGGCTGGTAGAAATGTCCGACATGCTTGACCGTGATGCTGTTACCGCTGCATGGCGTGACTTGCGCGCCAGTTTCCCTGAGCAGATGGAAAACCGGACGATTCATCCACGCCGTCAAGACCGGATGAGCGATGCGGGCGAAGAAGGCGTTTCCCGGTATCAGTTGTTTATTGCCAAATTTCCCGAAAAACAAATGGCCGAAGAGTTCTGCGCAATGTTGCGTGCCGGGCAGCAGCGTTGTGGCGTCGTATCGTCGCGGTCACTTGCGGGGAAAGATGACTTGGATACGCCTTCAGCGACTGACAAAGAAGGCTCTGATCAACCTTGAAACGGGATTAAACCACGAGGGGCGCGAAGGACATATCATGACTGCGCACATAGCGCGGCATTAACGAGAAAAACATATGAGCGAAACTTCACAGCGAATTATATCGATCCTGGTGGTAGAGGACAATCCCGGCGATTTCGGATTGATTCGGGCATATGCGCGTCTCGCCAAACTTGGCATCGCCGACAATAAAGAACTCGTGACATGGGCGAAAACACTGGCCGAAGGCATTACCACAGCCAGAAGCAACAAGCCTGCTGTTGTGTTGCTCGATCTGTCTCTCCCTGATTCGGAAGGACTCGCCACGGTGCAGACGATGCGCGCCGCATTGCCCGGTGTGCCCATCGTGGTGTTGACGGGGTGCGACGACAATGCTCTCGCCACCGCCGCTTTACAAGCCGGTGCTCAGGATTATCTGGTCAAGGGGCAATTCGATCACGATGCTCTAGGTCGTACGGTGCGTTATGCACTGGTGCGGCATGCTCTGGAATTGCAACTCAAGGAAAGTGAAAAAATATTACTTGATTCACGTAACCACCTGAAAGAGCAAGTTGGAAAAATGACGTCCCAACTGAAAGAACTCAAGGGCGGGGTAAATACGGCTAATGGATTATCCGGGCTGAATGCACCTTCGATGACGGGCAAAGAAGGTTCCATGCAAGATAGTAAGAGAGATTCAACCATGAATATAAATATGCGAAACCAGCCAGAGCTTAGCCAGCGCCAGCACCAGATACTCAAACTGTTGCAGGCGGGCAAGGTAAACAAGGAGGTCGCAAGGGAGCTGGGTATCGGCCTCGGCACGGTCAAGCAGCATCTTGTCGCAATTTTCAAAAAATTGAATGTCAGCAACCGAGCCATGGCGGTATCCCATGGTATGGAAATTTTTCATGAACAGGAAAGCCGTAGTACTAGCTTGCCGATGGCTGATTTGCTGGAATGCCGCCCCTGCGTGGTGCTGAGTATTGCACTGCCGCAAGATACAAGCCATACGGCAGTGAAGCTTATGTATGGCAGCCTGGCGGCTATGGCATCCGCCAACGATGCCGTTTTTCTGGCGCGTAACGGCAATGCAGGAGACATTATTTTCGGCATTCAGCGGGTCACCGAATATGATCTGGCGATTGCCCTGCAAACCGTCCGTGCGGTGTATGACGACTTGCTGGCGATGGATGTACAGATGGCGGAAACAGGGATTGCGGAAAAATTGCGCGGCTGCATGACGGCAGGGATAGCCTTTGCGAGCATGAAACGGTTTGGCGGCTGGACCGGAGAGGCGATTGCCAGCGCCGCTATCGCCTCTGCCCGCGAATTGCTGAATAACGTTCCTCCGGGGCAGTTTGTATTCGATCAAACTGCTCTGGATCTGATCGAATTGTTCGGCATAGGGGGGGCGCAGGGGTTGTCGCCGACCATGCTGTTGCGGGAACTTAAAAAACTGCATTGGACCGGATCGCGCCGGGTTTATCACCTGGTTGGGCGGGACGCAGAATTGGCACAACTTTATGCGGCCTTGACCGGGGCCGAGAAAGGGAAGGGCAAATTAATTCTTGTGGAAGGCGAGATGGGCATGGGCAAAACCCGCCTATGCGATGCAATTGCAAAGCTTTGCCTCAAGCATGAGGGAAGGGTGGCGTTCTGCCGCAGCTTGCCGTCAGTGCTGGGCAAGTGTCTTTACGATACCGTCAGTGGGGCAGAATGTTCTGCAGAACAGGTCGCGGTATCGCTGCGCGCCAAGCCAGGGCGCTTTCCGGAGCTCATTGTGGTCGACGACTTTCATTTGTTAGCCAAAGAGCAGCAGGCTTTGCTGTCTGCTGCCGGGGAAGATGCGATCAAAGAAGGGAAGCTGGTTATTTTTTCGGGGCGCAGGGGGGGGCGCGAAAACACCGGTCATCCGCCCGATGCGAACACAACTGAAACGATCAGCCTGCGGCGGCTGTCCGCGCAAGCCATTCAGGTGTTGGTGCGCAACGCATTGGGTAAAGGCGCAATCAAGGGGCGGGCGAGCAAGGTTCAGCGGATTACCAGTGCGGCGGCCGGCGTGCCGTTGTTTGCAGTCGAACTGGCGCGGCATCATGAAGCGGAGCAACTGGCGTTGCCGCTACGGGTGGCGATCAATGCCCGCCTCGATAGCCTGCATCTGGATCACAATTTGTTGCGCGAGGTGGCCAAAAATGCCGTTGGCGCAAATCTGGAAGAAGTAGCCGCTGCTCTGGGCGAAAATATTGAGACCTTGCGCCAGCAGATGGAGCGTGCGGTAGCGGCCGGGGTTTTGTCATGCAGTGCGGATGGATGGCTTTCGTTCACCCATCCGTTGCTGCGCCGGGCAATAGACAATGTGGTTATGGAATGATGCCAATTCCAGATAGAAGGGCGGGTACTATGATAAAAGAAAACGATATTCTTAACGCCAGCATCCTGATCGTTGACGATCAGGAATTTAATGTCCATATACTTGATCGCATACTGAGAAACGCTGGTTACGCCTCCATTACGACAACGACAAACCCGCTGGAGGTCTGCGATCTGTACCGTAAAAATCGCTATAACTTGATTCTGCTCGATATCGAGATGCCCGGCATGGATGGATTTCAGGTGTTGGAGGGCCTCAAGGAAATTGAACCGGATGATTATCTTCCGGTGGTCGTGATTACCAGCTATCCGGATTACAAGTTGCGCGCACTGCATATCGGCGCGAAGGACTTTATCAGCAAACCATTCGACCGGGGCGAGGTGCTGGCACGCGTACACAACATGCTGGAAGTGCGGTTGCTGCACGAGGAAGTGAAGCGCCACAGCAAAGCGCTGGAACAGGAGTTACAGGAAGTGGACACAGGTCAAACGCTGGTCATCATGCAAGATCAGCCTGACGAAAAGTGGCTTTAAGAGTTTTCAATAATCGTTCCCACGCGGAGCATGGGAACGATGGATTTGGTTATCGTCCGGCTCAGGATTAACAGGATTACGAAATAGCATGGAAAAAACGCATTCGAAGCTTGATCGGGATACGCATACCGGGGGAGGGCCGGGGGATAGTGCATTGCGCCAGTTGTTCCGCTCGTCCGATTTGCGCCGGGTGTTGCCGGGGCTGGGGTTTTCCACTTTATTGTCCAACGTCCTGGCGCTGGCGCTGCCTCTCGCGATCCTTCAGATTCTGGATCGCGTGGTGGCAAACCAGTCTCTGGAGACGCTGGCTTTTCTGGTCATCGGGGTAGTCATCGCGTTAATCATGGAGGAAGTTTTACGCTCGATCAACGGGCAGGTCACCAGTTGGCTGGGTGCGCGTTTCGAGCATAACACCAGCGTTGCCGCGCTCGAACGGCTGATGCATGTTCCGTTGCAGCGTTACCAGCAAGATGAGCCGGGCATGCACGAGGAGAGGATACTGGCTACGGCCAAGGTAGCCGAATTTTATTCGGGCCAGGCGCTGCTGGTGTTATTCGATCTTCCTTTTGTGGCGATCTTCGCGGTATTGATCTACATCATCGGCGGCTGGCTGGTCGCCGTGCCGATTTTTCTGCTGCTGCTGTTTTCTTACCTGATTTACTACTTCGGTAACTGGATGCGCGAGCAGGTCAAGCAACGCATTATTCAGGATGACCGCCGCCTAGGGTTTTTGACCGAGGTGTTGTCCGGCATCTATTCGGTGAAGACCCTGACGATGGAATCGTTGATGCTGCGCCGCTACGAGCGGTTGCAGGAGACTAATTCCGGGTTGGGCGAGGCGCTGATACGCGGCAACGCGTTGGCTGCGAACATGGGCATGTTGTTTTCACAGGTCATGATCGTGGCTGTGGTTTTTGCCAGCTCGTGGCTCGTGATCAGCGGAAAAATGACTCCCGGTGGCCTGGCAGCATGCATGATGCTATCGGTGCGCGCGCTGCAACCGTTGCGCCGAGGCCTGTCGGTGTGGATGCGCTACCAGTCTTTTATTGCGGCGCAAGACAGGCTTAACCAGGTGTTCGGTATGCCCTACGATAACGGCGAGAAAAAACCGGCGATGCCGCCAGTTAAAAAACAACTGGAGTTGCGCAATGTCACGCTGAAGTTTAAAGGTGCCGATTCTGTTTCCACGCAATCCCTGGGCAAGAGCGCTCTTTACGGCGGTGCTTCCCGCAATGGCAACGAGCGCGAGGAGTTGTTTTCCAATCTTTCCCTGACGCTGGAGGCGGGGCAGTGCATCGCTATTCTGGGGGTAAGTGGAAGCGGTAAAACAAGCCTGTTGTCGTTGATGAACGGCATGGTGCAGCCTGTTTCCGGCGAAATTCTGGTAGACGGTCAGCCGTTGGACAGTTTTGCCACGGGTAGTGTCCATAAGGAAATAGCCCTGTTGCCGCAAACTGGCACGATAGTGTCCGGCAATATTCTCGAAAATATGACCATGTTCGATGCCAGCCTCAACGAGGAAGCACTGAGAATCTCAAGCAAGCTGGGCTTGGATCAAATCGTGGCAGGCATGAAGTTGGGGTATGAAACCAATGTCGGCGAAGGTGTGGCGGAAACCCTGCCGGCAGGGGTGCGCCAGGTTATCGCCATCATCAGGGCGCTGGTGCGCAAGCCCAGTGTCATCCTGTTTGACGAAGCCAATATTTCCCTAGATATGCGCCTGGACCAGTTGTTGCGCGACTATTTGGCGGAGCTGAAAGGAACCTGCAGCGTGGTGCTGGTGACACACCGTCCTTCGCTGCTCAATCTGGCCGATAAAACCTATTCTTTGGTCGATGGGCGGTTGCATGAAGGTGTTGTCGAAACCCGTTCCGATGCGGCGGTCGCCGCCTCGGCTCAGGCCGATATTTTTAACTTGCCGGAACGCCCCGAATCTGCCGAAGATCTTTCCGCTGTCATCCATCGCCAATTCGATGAGGAATCTGATTTGTCGATATGTTTGCTGCCGCTTTTGCATGCGGTTGAATGGCAGGGGCAGCCCAGAGAACTGGCCGATGCCATGCCGCATTTGGTGAAACGCATGGATATTACCGTGCTGTGCTCGATCATGGCCAGTCTGGAGCTTTTCCCCAAACACCTTGACGGCCATCTGGCGCATTTGGATTATCGTTTGATGCCCTGCCTGTTTGTGCCGCCCGGCAAGGCGGCGATGGTGATCCTGAAACGGTTGCCCAACGGGAATTTATGGGTGTTTGACAGCATCTTGCGCGCCGAAACCGAAATAGAGCCTACCGCCGAGATGGGGGAAATCTACCTGTTCCAGAAAGCGGATGCTCCGACCAAGTTGCGCCGCTCCGAATCAAGCTGGCTCGGCACGTTATTGTTGCGCTTCCGCAGCCACATTTTTCTGGCGTTTGTCCTTACGGTGGCGGGGGCATTGCTTGCCTTGGCAGCGCCTTTATTTGTGAGGGCGATCTACGATCTAGTGTTGCCGACCGGCGATATTGTTATGGGCTCTTTCCTGATGGTCGGGGTGGTTATCGCAATTGTTGTCGACGGTTTGTTGCGCAATCTCAAGAGCCAGATCATGGCTTTTGTCGGCGGTCGTTTTGAATATATTCTGGGAAATACCCTGTTCCAACGCATCATCAACCTGCCGACATCTTCTACCGACGGGGTGACGGTCAGCAATCAGGTGGGGCGGTTTAAAAACCTGGAGAGTTTGCGCGATTTTTTTCTGGGGCCGGCTGCATTGTTGGTTACAGAAGTGCCATCGGCACTGGTGTTGTTGCTGGCCATTGCCGTTATCAACCCCTGGGTATTGCTGGTGATGTTGGCGTCGTCGCTATTTTTTTTCTTGCTGTGGTTTTTTACGCGGAAATCTGGCGAAATATCGGTGGCGAAATCCGGAATGATGGCCACAGCACGCTGGGAATTTTTGAGCGAAGCTTTGACCGATATGCATTCGATTCGCTCGGTGGGCGCGGATAAGTCCTGGGTAAGCCGGTTCCGGGAATTGAGCGGTAAATCGGTCATGGCCAATTTTAAAAATAATCAATTGCATGCCCGCATCAACAGCATGGCGCAGATACTGGGGTCGGCTACCGGCCTTATGGCGTTGGCGCTGTCCGCTTATCTCACGATACGCGGCGATATCAGCGGCGGCACCATGATGGCGACCATGATGATCCTGTGGCGCGTCACTGGCCCGATGCAGAATATATTCTTGGCGGCAACCTCTGTGGTGCATATTCGTTCCAATATCCGTCAGGTAGAGAACCTGATGCGCATCCGGGGTGAATCGGAAGTCGGGGTGTTTCAAACCATCGGCACTACTATGGGCGGAGCGCTCAGTTTTGCGCGGGTTTCTTTCCGTTACGCCAATGATGCCGATCCGGTTCTGCTGGGTGTGTCATTTCAGGTGGCGCCGGGACAGGTTATTGTGATCGCCGGGGGTAATGGCTCGGGCAAGTCCACCCTGCTCAAACTGGTGGAGCGCATTTATATCCCACAAGCCGGAACTATCCGTATCAATAATGTGGATATACGCCAGCTTACCGCCGCCGATCTGCGCGCCAGAATCAGCTATATGCCGCAGCAATGCGAATTATTTTACGGCACTGTGGCGCAAAACCTGCGCTTGGCGCATCCGACCGCATCCGATGCGGAGATGAATTGGGCTGTGGAAATGGCCGGGCTTACCGAGGATATCGCGGCGCTTCCACAGGGATTCAATACGCGCATTTCTGGCAGCCGTTCGTCACAGCAGCCGCATGGTTTTCGCCAGCGCCTTTCTCTCGCACGCGCCATGCTCAAGCCGGCCGACATCGTGTTGCTCGACGAGCCGGGCACCGGCATGGATCGGTACGGGGAAGAGGCGTTAGTGCGTTGTATCGAATGGTTGCGCGGGCGCTCCACAGTGATTATCGTTTCTCACCGCCCGGCGCACATGCGTCTGGCGGATAGCGTAATTCTGATGCATCGCGGTTCCATGGTCGCCATGGGGCCTTTTGAAAAGATCAAAGATAAAGTCATGTCGGAGTTAAGTTGAATTCGGGGTTAAGCCAGGAGTTAAGCTAAATGTTTTTCAAGAAGAGATTGTTGTTCAAAAAGAAAGAAGTTCCTCAAGAGCCAGAATCTCCTGCACAAGCCCCGCTGGGTAGCAGGGAACGCAGCCTCCTTGCGGAGAGTATTCATATCGAAGAGGAGTTGGTACCTGCTTTTGTCCGGCCTATCCTGTATCTGGTCGGGGCATTGGTTTTGATTTTTCTGGTATGGGCGGCGTTGACACGCATGAAGGAGGTGGCGCGTGCTCCGGGAGAAGTGATCCCTTCCGGTAGCGTCAAGGTGGTGCAGCATCTGGATGGTGGCATAGTGGCGGAAATCGCGGCTGAAGAGCGCAAACTTGTCGAACAAGGCGCAGTGCTGCTGCGCATTGATGGTACGCAGGCGCATGCCGATTACGGGCAAATGAAGGCACGCCTCGATTCGTTGCGCCTGCGCGAGGCGCGGCTGAAGGCATTTACGGAAGGCAAGAAACCCGATTTTGCCGCACTCGGCATAGAGCAGCCGGGCATGGTTTCCAATCAGCAGGAAATATACATCACGCAGTTGGACACAAGGGATTCGACTCTTTCGATATTGGATCGCCAAATCGACCAGCGCAAGCAGCGCATCCGCCAACTGGAAATGGCATTGGCAGTGGCAAAGGAACAGCAAGCCCTGACCGGCGAACTTTCCGCTATGCGCGAGAATCTGGCATCCCGCCAGTTGATAAACCGAACCGTGCTGCTGGAAACCCGGCGGGCAAAAGTGACGGCTTCCGGCGAGATCGCGCGTTTGACAGAAGAAATTGGCGTTGCCGGAAATGAGCTGGCGGAGATTGTAAACCGCCGCACCGATGCACAGAATCAATCGCGGCGCGACGCCTTGGCCGAGCTGGGTACCGTGCGTGCCGAGATGGCCGAGGTGGAGGAGACTATCCAGCGCCTGCAGGCCCGCGTGGATCGCCTCGAAGTGCGCGCTCCCATCCGTGGCTATGTCTTGGATATGCGCGTGCAAAATGTTGGCCAAGTTGTCCAGCCGGGAGCATTGCTCATGCAGGTCGTTTCAGACAACGCCGTGTTTGAAGCCGAGGTGCGCATCACGCCACGCGATATCGGCTTTGTCAGGGTCGGTCAGCCAGTTAATCTGCGGGTAACGAGTTACGACTATTCACGGTTCGGTTTTGTCAAAGGGCGCCTGAAACGGGTGAGCGCCTCCAGCATGGTGGGCGAGAATAAAACCCCTTATTACCAGGGATTGGTCGAACTGAATAACCCGTATGTTGGCGATGTGCCGGGACGCAATCTCCTGCAACCCGGCATGAGCGTGGAAGCAGAGATTTTGACGGGAGAGAAAACCCTGTTGGCGTACCTGGTTAAACCGTTGATCGACGTCGTATCGATGTCGTTTCATGAGCGGTAAGGCTATAGGAAACGCAGATTTATTCAGGCCGTTCGGGCTGAGCTTGTCGAAGCCTTTGTCAACATACTGATTCACATACGCTGCATTTCGACAAGCTCAATGCGAACGGGTTTAATCTGCGCTCCCTATAACTTCTGGCTGTCTATAATCTTGCAACCACCCTTTGTAATATGGCATCACTGAAAGTTGGTTGAACCGGTGTGTTCAGTCAAGCGGGCACTATAATTAAAAGGATTGAATCATGGCTACCAACAACGAAAACAACACTCAAAATCAGGAACAGCCTGCCACCGAAAATGCTACGTCGGACCAGCAAGCTGTTTCGTTTGATGAGATGACGGTGCTTAGCCACGAGGAAGCCAAAGAGGGTATAGGTCAAGCTGACAGCGTAACCGGAGGGCAGGTGCGGGTCGAAGGTGCCGGCAATGAAAATATCCAGTCCGACATAAAGAAAGATGAAGCACGGGATCAGACCAAGGTGAATGAGGGTGCTATTCGTGACGAAGGTTTGAGTGTGGAGCGCCAGAATGTTGCGGCCGGGAGTGCCGTACCAACTATAAATGCCAACAGCGATGGGCAGCAAATCCCGGTGCCGCTTGTTGATCAGCCGCTTCCTCAAGCAGAGGTGGAGGTAATCAATCCAACCAATGTAAAAGGTACATCTTCAGATACTAACGCGCCAGGTGTTGTAGCACCTATTGGTGGCGGGGAGTCGGCTACTAGTGCAGCGGCTGCGCCAATTGCTAATACGGTGAATGGCGGAGGTCAATTTGAGCCGACTGCGGAAGTTGCACCCACGGCTGGTGCTGGTGCAGCGGCAACAGATGCGGCTGCTGTAACACCAACCCCGACTCCGATTGCTACGACTGCACCAGTGAGCACCACAGCACCGGTCAGCACCACGGCTCCGGTTAGCACCACAGCACCAGTCAGCACAACTGCACCGGTTAGCACGACTGCTCCGGTCAGCACGACAGCACCGGTTAGCACCACTGCTCCGGTGAGCACAACCACTCCGGTGAGCACAACGGCACCGGTCAGCACAACTGCACCGGTCAGCACCACGGCTCCGGTTAGCACCACTGCACCAGTGAGCACGACTGCTCCGGTCAGCACGACTGCTCCGGTCAGCACGACTGCTCCAGTTAGCACGACAGCGCCGGTCAGTACGACTGCTCCGGTTAGCACCACAGCACCAGTGAGCACGACTGCTCCAGTAAGTACAACGGCTCCGGTTAGCACCACGGCACCGGTTAGCACCACAGCTCCGGTTAGCACCACAGCTCCAGTGAGCACGACTGCTCCAGTAAGTACAACGGCTCCGGTTAGCACGACTGCTCCGGTTAGCACCACAGCACCAGTGAGCACGACGGCACCGGTCAGCACGACTGCACCGGTCAGCACCACGGCTCCGGTTAGCACCACTGCACCAGTGAGCACGACTGCTCCGGTCAGCACGACTGCTCCGGTCAGCACGACTGCTCCAGTTAGCACGACTGCTCCAGTTAGCACGACAGCGCCGGTCAGTACGACTGCTCCGGTTAGCACCACAGCACCAGTGAGCACGACTGCTCCAGTAAGTACAACGGCTCCGGTTAGCACCACGGCTCCGGTTAGCACCACGGCACCGGTTAGCACCACGGCACCGGTTAGCACCACGGCACCGGTTAGCACCACGGCACCGGTTAGCACCACAGCTCCGGTTAGCACCACAGCTCCAGTGAGCACGACTGCTCCAGTAAGTACAACGGCTCCGGTTAGCACGACTGCTCCGGTTAGCACCACGGCACCGGTGAGCACGACGGCACCGGTCAGCACGACTGCTCCAGTTAGCACGACAGCGCCGGTCAGTACGACTGCTCCGGTCAGTACGACTGCTCCGGTCAGCACGACTGCTCCAGTTAGCACGACAGCGCCGGTCAGTACGACTGCTCCGGTCAGTACGACTGCTCCGGTCAGTACGACTGCTCCGGTCAGCACCACGGCTCCGGTTAGCACCACAGCTCCGGTTAGCACCACGGCACCGGTTAGCACCACAGCTCCGGTTAGCACCACAGCACCAGTGAGCACGACTGCTCCAGTAAGTACAACGGCTCCGGTTAGCACGACTGCTCCGGTTAGCACCACGGCACCGGTCAGCACGACTGCTCCAGTTAGCACGACAGCGCCGGTCAGTACGACAGCGCCGGTCAGTACGACTGCTCCGGTCAGCACCACGGCACCGGTTAGCACGACAGCGCCGGTCAGCACCACGGCACCGGTGAGCACCACAGCGCCAGTGAGCACAACTGCTCCGGTGAGCACGACAGCGCCAGTGAGCACGACAGCGCCAGTGAGCACCACTGCTCCGGTGAGCACCACAGCACCGGTTAGCACGACGGCTCCGGTCAGCACGACTGCTCCAGTCAGCACCACGGCTCCGGTCAGCACGACGGCTCCGGTTAGCACGACTGCACCGGTCAGCACGACTGCACCGGTCAGCACGACTGCACCGGTCAGCACGACGGCACCGGTCAGCACCACGGCACCGGTCAGCACCACGGCACCGGTCAGCACCACGGCTCCGGTCAGCACGACGGCTCCGGTTAGCACGACGGCTCCGGTTAGCACGACTGCACCGGTCAGCACGACGGCTCCGGTTAGCACGACTGCACCGGTCAGCACCACAGCACCGGTTAGCACAACGGCACCAACTACAACAACGACCCCAGCAGATCACGGAAACAACGATCACGGAAACAACGATCACGGAAACAACGATCACGGAAACAACGATCACGGAAACAACGATCACGGAAACAACGATCACGGCAACGGTGACAACAACGGCCACGGCAATGGTGATCAATCTGCGCCTGGCAATTCTGGCGACCATAATAATGCCGAGAATAGCGGCAATTCTGGAAATGGAAACAGCGGTAATTCTGGGCACGGAAACAGCGATTCAAGCAGTTCCAGTTCAGCTCATGAGACCACTGGAACCAGCAAGGCCGATAACCTGAGCGGCTCCAGCAGCAACGATAATATCCATGGCGGTAGCGGCAACGATACTATCCACGGCTCTGGTGGCAGCGACCATCTGTACGGTGATGCCGGTAACGACACGTTTACCTTCGGCGATATCTCCGGCCATTCGACGGTGGATGGTGGTGGCGGCAGCTGGACTGATACTATCGAAATTGATCTGGGTGGTGGGCCTGGTCATTCAGCTTCGCACGGCGGCTGGACTGTCGAGATTGATGGCAACGATGTTACTAATGGTCACGAGCATGGTTCCATCAATACGGATGGTCACTCTGGTAGCATCACTACCGAGCATGGCACAATCGACTTTAGCAACATTGATAAAATCGAGTGGTAATCCAGTAGGCTTTGTTGCATAAATTGGCGGGATTCCTGTGTAGGGAATCCCGTTTTTTTATACGTTGCCAAAACTACAGGTTGGAAGCTTTTCATTTGCATCACTCCATCGTTCCGCGTGGGAACGCTCATGAATAGGTCGGCACGATAAATCACACCCCTACAATAGGTCACTATTGATGGTGAAATGGAATTTCCACGCATCAATTTGATTTAGAATTGGAACAAGAAATCCGATTAATGGCATATGTCATCGAGATAGTTCTGGAGATTTAAGCATCATGGGCGTTATCAAGAAAATGTTTTACCGTGGCAATATTTTGGGCAAGCAGCGCCACCAGCATTTTTTCCTCGATATGGAGGAAAACATTCATATCCATTATCGCGACTTGCGCATCGAGCTGAGCCGGGGCGAGTTTGAGGATATTTGTGATGCGTTCCGCAAGCAGTCGCTGGAATTACAAACCATCATCAATGAAAAAAACTACCAAGACGGCAAGCTGCCCAATGCCAACCAGGATGATGTGCGTATTTGGACAGAGTCGCTGCTCAAGCATGAGGTCAAGTACCACCCCCAGCGTTTTTCTCTGGAGGAGTGCAGTGATGGGTTTCATTTTCACTACCGCAACTATAAGCTGCTCTTCAACGAGGCTGAGTTCCGGCAGATCGCGAAATTATTCAAAAATATGGATATCGACAGCCCTTATGCCGCGACTTACGACGAGGTGCTGGAGTTGTTGGAGGTCAACGATGTTGATTTTGTATTAGATACGGGTAATGTGCCTGGCGAAGTGTTGGCTATTTCGGTTGCTGCATATCACTTTCCCAAGATACGGGAGACTTTTAAACAAATTGGTTTTACGCTGGATGCGCAGAAGTATGAGCATCGCTATCAAGGCTCGAAGCTATTGGTAGTGGCTAAAGTTAACAACCAACTTGCTGCATTCGATTACAGGCGCATCCGGGGGAATAAGGAGACAGAAAGATTGGTCGATTTTTTGTCCCGCAACGCCGCTAGTATCGACCCTGATGTTCTAGGTCGAATCAAATGTCAGGTGCTCGACCTTTATTTCAGCCTGAGTACAGGGCAGAAACTGAATGTGGAGATCGACCAACAATCGTGGCTTTATTCTCCAGCCAACCAGCAGGTAATTTTTCCCTATAGCGTATCTGCACAAGGCGGCAAGGCAGAAGCAGCAGCACTCTTCAAGACTTGGGGTGATTTTCTGGTAAGCCTCAAATTATGGTTTGTGAAGCCCACTAAAGTGAAATTTACAGCAGCCAAGCAAGCTGCACTGCAACAACAAATCAAGGATACGTTGAAAAGCGAAATCGCTACCTTTGCTGCAGTTGACAGGATTTACCTGATGGGTTCGGCGTTGCGCGGTGAGTTGGGGTATTACCTTGCGCCATTTGTAAACGGGGCACAGGTCAAACTTGGATCTGACGTGGACATATTGGTGGAGATCAATTCGGTGCGCGAGGCTGATATTCCAGAACACTGGAAGCTGATCAAGCAGGATGAAGCTTCCAACCGTTGCGCCATCTATCACATTGAAGAAATTCCCATTGCGGATGGCATTGACGAATGGAAGGAGCGCTACCCACATTTGCCGTTCATCCAGCACCTTATCGACGCGTATGTATTCTTCCCGTCGCGGGGGCATCATGAGGAGAAGGATGCATTCCTGAAGAAATTTAGTGCCGAGCTTTTCTATGACCGTACCCGCGATGGAATCATTAGCCGTGGCGGGGAAGAGGGGAGAATCGCCAAGCGGATTGCCGGGCTGTATGCTTTCCCGCAGGTCATTGTCGAAAAGATGAATATGGCTGCAATGAATGTGGCCACTGAGAATGCGCTTTACAATGTGTTTGTAGGCGAACACGACTACGTACTCAAACTCTTCAAGGTATCCGGCAACTACAAACGTGAACGTGTCGCCGAACACACCGCATACGAAGGGACATTGATTACCCAACTCAAGGAGCGCGGCATTTTGACTGCCGGCATCATTCCTGTTAAACAAGCGGGGGATGCGACCATTGAAGGCTATCCCGCCTTGTTATTCGAGCGAATTCATGGCGTAGCGCAGTTGAAACCCGAGTACCCTCTGGATAAAGTGTGCACAGCCCTGGCAAAAATCCACCAAGTGCAAATTGACCGCCCGCTGGATCTGGTTAAAGATTTTTTGTTCGAAAATATCTGCTCCATTTGGTTGCCGCTGTTTCAGGTTTATTTGAATGATTCCACACATAGCGCCGAGATCGCCGAAGCATTGGCCAAATTTGCCCCATTGCATGAGCGCTGTAACTCTACCAAGCACCGAGAAGTGTTGTACGCCTCCAGCCCTTCCGTGCACAACCACGGCGATGTTACCCCCAAGAATATAATCACCGACCAACATGGCCAGGCAGTTTTTTTTGATTTTAACAATGCTTATTTCGGCCCGCGCATGGCCGATGTGCTCGACGGCGCTTTTGAATTTTCTCTTGCCGAGCAATATATTCATCTTGCCGATTTTGCCCGTTTTGACGCATTCATTTCGCAATATGCTGCCTGCAATCCACTTACAGCTAAGGAAGCCAAGGAATTGCCGCAGTGGATCGAATTGATCGGGCTTATCAAGTTCACCAGAGAAGTCCGTGCGCTGCTGGAACATCCAGCAGATGACCTGCGCAGAAAACGCGCTCTGGCTATCGCGGAATTCGTCCTGTCTCACACGGGTATGCATTGATTGTTTCGCTGAAATGAACTGGCTAAACTTGCGGCTGTATTGGCGCTGGCGGCATATTTTGCCACCGGGGCATGCGCCGAGACGATAGGCTCCGCTTCGTGGTCAGCGATGATCTCGGGCGCACAGCAGGGCAACAGCAAACCACTCAAACGACACTGTAAAAATATGTATCTGAACTAAATAAATTCGGCGCCGATTATACCGTCGCAATAACCGGCACTGATGATGCAGGGCAAGCCGGGCTGTGGTCGTGCTTATGCGGTGAATCAGTCAGTGGAGGCGATATCCTCGACACGCAAGGCCTTCGCGGTTGTCAATTTTGTTTGTGGCGCCCATGCCCGTGGCTCACGAGTTGGGGCACCTGATGGGTTTGAATCATGGCACGCCGCCCTGAGCATTGTTCGCACTATGCCGCACGACGAGATAATCGAGCAGTATGAGATAACTGCGGGGGAGCTGACGCAATGGCTTGCACAGTGGGAACATGAACCAACAGAAGAACCTCTAAAGAAATCGAAATCATGAGTTCAAATTTCTGCTTCAGTTTGTATCCCCCGCATACAATTGCGTAAATGTATTCGCGAAATTTTTTAGGTCAATATCAATAACTCACTGGAAACTGCGCTTGTGGGTAAATTAGGAAAGCAAAAAATCGAGAACAAATTGGCAATGACGGCTCAATCAACTTGAACGTATATGTCCAATTTATCCTCTGTCGATTTTTCATAACCGCACAATAGGTCGATCTTTTTTTCATCCAACACGTATCCACGCGACAGTAGCAGGAGGCCGTCTTTCGTCATCAGATCGCGCGTGATAGTCATTCCGACTTTAAGCAGTGATGCGCCAAGTTTCGAATCACGTTCAATAATCTTGGCTGTAGGCGGCACATCAAGAGCTTTGACGAACGCATCTACCACATTAGGGTCGTAACGCCTGCCACGGCTGGCGACCAGATAAGCGATTGCCTCGGCGGGGCTATAACGTTTCGGCAGCAACATTCCCAACTGCAACGCATCATAGTCGCTTACCACCGCTAGAATACGGGCGCCCAGCGGGATATCAGCGCCTCCCAGATGGTCCGGATAACCATTCCGGTTAAATTGTTCGTGTTGATGACGGATGATTTTTCCCGCATTTTCCAATTGCTCCAGCGACATCAACGCCGCCTGTCCCCGTATCGGGTGCTTGACGAATTGCTCCATTTCTTCGGTGTCCAACGCGCAAAACGGTTTAGCCAGCATGCGGTCGGGCAGGCTCATTTTGCCCAAGTCTTTAAGCAAGGTGGCGAATATCAAATCCTGTCTTAACTCGGCGGATATCTGCAACAGGGGGATCAATTTCCGCATGTACTCGCCGACCCGTTTGGCATGCCCTGACAGCACTCCGCCGCCGCGCATTTCGATCAGGCTGGAGAAAGCGCGAAGTGAAGCCATGAAGCCTTTCTTCAACTTCTCATGCGCCGCTTGCAAATCGAGCATGGCCTGGCGCAACTCTTCGGTGCGCTCGCGTACTTTGTTTTCCAGATTGGCATTCAGTTCCTTGAGCTCTTCATTCTGAACCCGTGTCAGTTCCTCAAGCCGCGCCTTTTCACGTTCAAGCTCACGCCGTTCCAGCGCCTGGCGCACGGTGATGGTAATGTCATTATCTTCCCATGGCTTGGAGATATAGCGATAAATCTGCCCCTTATTGATCGCCTCTATCGTTGAGCCGATATCCGCATAACCGGTGAGCAAAATGCGCACCGTATCCGGCCAGTTTTCACGCACCTTTTCCAGGAATTGCGCGCCATTCATTTCCGGCATACGCATATCGGAAATCACCATATCAACCGATTCCTGCGCCATGATTTCTAGGCCAGCAGCACCGCTCTCTGCGGTAAAAATACGGTAGCCGGAGGGGCGAAATAAACGTTTGAGCGAAGAGAGGATATTCGCTTCATCGTCCACAAACAGTATTGTCGCCGGCATTGCGCTGCCATCGGTTTGATTGTTTTGCTCCATCATGTACCTTTCCAATTCCAAATTCTTCATGCAGCCTATTTTCATACCACTCACTCTACCGTTCGTGGTGCCCCTTCGACTGTGCTCAGGACTAAAGGCCTTGTCGAACCACCAGCCACTCGCCCAAGGCCCCCTTCGACTGTGCTCAGGACAGGCTTCGATAAGCTCAGGGCGAACGAAAATTATTCTTAAGTGAGCAGCGTTGCGCCTAACTCAGATGTTTAATCGGCAACCACAAGGTAAAGGTGGTGCCTTTACCCACTTCGCTTTGCACTTCGATGCGCCCATTGTGTTTCTGCATAATACCGTAAGACAGTGACAACCCGAGCCCCGTCCCCTTGCCCACCGGCTTGGTGGTAAAGAACGGATCGAATACTCGCTTGAGGTTTTCCTCCGGAATGCCTTTTCCGGTATCGGCAATCTGGATGAAAACTTCCTCACCCTGCCGCCCGGTACGGATGGTAATAATACCCTTATCGGGAATCGCATGCGCCGCATTGACCAGCAGGTTCATAAACACCTGGTTGAGCTGCGAGGGGTAGCACTCCACTTCCGGAATTTCACCGTATTCTTTTTTTACTTCCGCATGGTATTTTATTTCGTTCCATACGATATTGAGCGTGCTGTTTAGCCCTTTATGCAGATCGGCCCACTGCCACTTATCCGAAGCATCCACATGCGAAAATTCTTTTAGGTCCTGGACAATTTTTTTTACCCGCGTGATGCCATCGCGCGACTCTTTCATCAACATCGGCACGTCCTCCCGGAGAAACGCCAGATCTTTCTGCTGCTTCGCGCGACGCACCACGGCACGGGCCGCTTCCGGCAGCGCCGCTTCGGCGGCCTCATACACATCGAGCAACCCGAAAATATCCTTGAGGTATTTCTCCATTGAGCCAAGATTGGAATAAACAAAACCAATTGGATTGTTGATCTCGTGTGCCACACCGGCGGCAAGCTGCCCGACCGAAGCCATCTTGTCGGACTGGAGCAGTTGATTCTGGGTTTGCGCTATCTGTTGCTGGGCAAGCATAAAATCTTCATTCATCCGTGAAATCATGGCAATGCGCCGTTGCTGCTCAAAGTGCAGGCGGGCATTATCGAGCACGATAGAGACCAGGCTGATTACTGTGGCGCCTTTTGCCAGATCCTCGCCGGTATAGGGCGGCGCACCCTCCTTGCCATTCACACTCAAAACGCCGATCAGTTTTCCTTCGGATTTGAGCGCCCAACACATCGCCGACACCGGTTTGCGTGTCTTGTCACGCGCCACATTGCAGAACCTCGCATCGGAGCTTAAATCGCCATTGAGCAACAGGTTTTCGCCATGCTCTGCCACCCAGCCGAGAATACCCTGTCCAAATGAAATCCGATTGCCGATCATTTGTGCCGGAATATCGATACCGGCCACAATAGTGACGCTGCCGCCTTCATCAAAAAGTACGATGTCCTCATCGACCAATGCGAGCGTGCCGCTCTTGCCCTCAAAGCCTTGCACAATATGTTCGAGAATCTGCTGCTGCACCACTTCGGCTTGCCCGCCAAGCGCCCCGCTTTGCCCCAACCGGTACAGGTCATGCATCCAGCACATCTGGGTAATTTTTTCATGCGTCATAACTCGTCCCGCGCCCCATTATACCGTCCGGCCTTTAGCGCCGACCGACTCGAAGTGCTCAAAGGCTTTCTGGATACTTTCACGCAACAGATTGTCATCCCATGGCTTGGTCAGAAATTTATAAATCGAACCCTGGTTGATTGCGGCGGTAATGGATTGCAAATCGGTATAGCCGCTCAGCACAATACGTATGGTGCCCGGATAGATTTCCTTAACCTTGCTCAGGAACTCGGTGCCGCACATTTCCGGCATACGCTGGTCAGAGACGATGACGCCTACCGGATGTGCTGCCAACAATTCAAAACCCTGCCGGGCGCTGGTGGCGGTAAGAATCTGATAGCCGTCACGACGCAACAGGCGCTTCAATGCGGAAAGAATATTTTCCTCATCATCAACTATCAATAGAACGCGCCCCAAACTTATTTCCGGTTGCTTGAGCAATCGGCCTTCCTCAAGCAAAGCGGTATAAGCATCCACCGGCAAAGGCTTCGAATAATAATAACCCTGCATCTCGTCGCAGCCATTGCGTGTCAGAAAGGCCATTTGCGCTTTAGTTTCTACGCCCTCGGCAACCACCTTCATTCCCATGTTATGCGCCAGGCCGATGATAGTACGTGTTATCAGTGCATCATCTGGGTCGGTCGCTATATCGCGAACAAAGGATTGATCTATTTTCAACGTATCCGTGGCAAAACGCTTGAGATAACTCAGACTGGAGTGCCCCGTGCCAAAATCATCCACCGACAGCCATATACCCAGCGATTTCAGCTCGCGCAGCGTTTGGGCGGCGCGCTCCACGTCTTTCATGATGGTGCTCTCGGTGATCTCCAGCTCCAGAAATTTCGCCTCCAGCCCGGTTTCCCGAAGTATCTGTTGCACCACTGCGCAGACGTCCTGGCAATGAAACTGGACGGCCGAAAGATTGACAGCCACACCGCATGCTTCAACCCCCATGCTCTGCCAGGCTCGGGCCTGCATACAGGCAGTGCGCAGCACCCATGCCCCAACCGGCACAATCAGCCCGCTCTCTTCAAGCGATGGAATGAATTCAATCGGAGAGACCAGGCCGCGTTCCGGGTGCCGCCAGCGCAGCAGCGCTTCGGCGCCGCTAACACCACCGGTGTGGAGATTTACTTTCGGTTGGTAGTAGAGCTCAAATTCGGACATCTCCAACGCATGATGCAAACCTGCTTGCAAGGCTGCGTGCGCTTCCAGAATGATCTGCATCTGCGGATCGAAGAAACGCAGAGCGTTGCGTCCGGACGCCTTCGCCTGGTACATCGCGATATCCGCATATTTGAGCAGTTCGTCCGCGCTGGTGCCGTGGCCGGAGAACAGGTTGATCCCGATGCTGGCGGTGCTGTGTAGTTCATGTTTCTTGATCAGATAAGGCTGACCAAGTATGGCGAGAATTTTATTACCCACCTCGTCGACCATCGCTGCGACATGCTCCATCCCACCCTTCATATCTTCCAGCATCACCACAAATTCATCGCCGCCTAGCCTGGCCACCGTATCCCCTTCGCGCACGCAGGACTGCAGGCGTTTTGCCGCTTCAACCAGCAACAGATCGCCGCAATCGTGCCCCTTGGTGTCATTGATGGCCTTGAAGTTATCAAGATCGAGGAACATGATCGCGCCGTATTCGCCGCTGCGCGCGCTGCCCGCCATGGCTTGCTGCAAACGGTCGAGCAGCAGGCGGCGGTTGGGCAGCTTGGTCAGCGGATCATAAAAAGCCAGCCGATGAATATCCTGCTCCGCTTTTTTGCGGTCGGTGATGTCGAAAAATGAACCGACGTAATGGGTGATAGTGCCATCCGGCGCGCTGACGGCAGTGATCGTCAGCCACTTCGGATAAGTCTCGCCGTTCTTGCGCCGATCCAGTATTTCCCCGCTCCACTTCCCGTCACGGAAGAGGGTCGCCCACATTCCCTCATAGAATGCGACGGGTTTTTCCTCCCCCTTGAGTATGCCGGGGTTTTGGCCGATGACCTCCTCGGCCGTATAGCCGGTGATTTCCTCAAATGCCTTATTGACCCGCAAGATTTTCGGGGTGGTATCGGTAATCACAATCGCCATCTGTGTTTCAAAGGCAATCGCGGCAATGCGCAAGTCTTTTGCCGCACCTGCCAATTCTTCTTCCACTTTCTTGCGTGCGGTGATATCGACAAAGGTGACTATTGCGCCTGTCACTACATCGCCGGTTATGATGGGGTGCGACCAGTATTCGACCGGGATCGCGCCACCGTCCTTGCGCCAAAATACCTCATCGGAGGCGCTGGTTATTTGATTGGTTTGAAAGGCGCGATATATCCTGCATTCATTGACCGGATACGGGCTGCCATCGCGATGGGAGTGATGGATAAGCTCGTGCATGTTTTTACCCAGCACTTCATCATCATTCTGGTAGCCCAGTATTTGTAGGAATGCCCGGTTGACGAAGGTGCAGTTGCCATTGGTATCCGCCCCATATACGCCTTCAACCATCGAATTGAGCAGGCGATGCAAGCTCTCGTGGGAATCATGCAATGCATTTTCCGCTTGCTTGCGCGCTTCGAGCATGGCATTGAAGCCATCGGCCATCTCATTGAAGCTGTCGCCCACCCAACTGAGCTCATCGCGCGTGCCGAGTTTGACCCGCTCTTGCAGGTTGCCGCCGGCAAAGGTGCGCGCGGAACGCACGAGCGAATGGATATTGCCGACAATCGCGTAATAGATGCTGACCGACAAATAGATCACCAGCAAAACCACCAGCAAGGCGATACCGGTAGTTGTGTACAGCGTTTTTTTTGCCCGGGCGATGCGCGCCTTGATCAGAGACTCGGTCGTCGGCAGCAGGGAGTCATACATCTGTGTGTAACTCTTGTCGATCACTGCGGTGGCCATATCCAAAAAGGCCTCGTGAGGCGTGGCAAAATGACCGGTGAGGATGTCTGACGCCACGACGTTGGAAAGTTGCTGAGCCAAATCAGCGATGTCTCTGGACGTTGCCGAGACTGCGCCCTGTATCGCCGGATTGTAGCGCCCGGTTTTTTCCAGATTGATCTTGAGTTCCTTGAGCGCACTGTTGAGTTCGACCATCAGGGCGTTCAATTTAACCTTCTGGGATTCGTTGATCTGCTTCCTGGTCAGAATGCCGGTGCCGTACGCACGGAGCTGCCCAAGGTGCTCGAGTGTATGTGGTAGTTGATTAATGACGGTATCGATCAGATAGGACGTGTCGAGCTTCGTATCCAAAGTCAACGCGTATTCATCGGCGACAAATGTTTCGAATAACAGCATCTGCTCGATCAGGCTGTTATGCGCGGTGAAGTTCTCAGCCATCGGCCAATTGAGCCCCTCCTTGCGTAGCCGCTCCCAGCTTGCCCTGATGCGCTGAAAGTCTTCGCTTGAGGCTAGGCTGGCTGGTAGCCCCCCCTCCAGCGCCTTATATGCCTCGACGATCTCATTTTCCTTGGTGGCTCGCCGATTTTGCATTGCCTGGTTGCCACCGAGAAGCTCGGCCGAAAACACCCGGTGTTGCTGGATAAGCTGCACAGTTGGGGAAATCGGCTTGATCAGCGCAATGCCTTGCAGTTCCCGCTGCAAAGGTTGGACAACCCGCTCAAGGCTGACAAACAGCCCATACGTCACCACCGCAACTGCGACCAGGGAGAGCAGCCACAGCAGCGTAAATTTTATGGTGTAACCCATGCGGTTGAGTAGGGCGATGGCAGGGGAAAAGATTATTCGCATTATTTTTTCTGTCGCTGTTGTTTGTTATATCAACTCATGCCACAGATATTGGTGGGCAAACGATTTCATTATTAGTCATGCTATTTCCTCTTGGCGAGTCTCAAGAAAGTAATGCAGAATCAAATTGTCGTTTTGGCTGACATCCTCGAAACCGAGCCCGATTCGCCCCCGCCCGGCATCATCTGTCTGGTAAATATTCCTGATAGCCGCGGCGATACTCAGATTCACTTCTTGTTCCTCGATTGGAACCGTAAATGCAAGATGAACCCGGTCGCCTACCTTGCCCAGAGAAACGGGCGAATCGATCATCGAGCCGGATGCACTTAAATCCAGCATCGTGACTGCCGCAGGGAAATCGCCGGAGGTGGTGACCGTGGCAGGTTGTGTGACACCGATGCGCAAAGCATGGCGCACAACCTTGTATTCAACCGATTGCGGATAAGAAAAATGAACATAGGAGAATGGTTTCTCGCGGGCACATATCACTTTCGAGGTGAATGCGTAGGCATACCGGCCATTAAATCCGCGTATGACAAAACTCAGCCCCGGCTTCATCCACATCCTCTCGCCATTTACATTAGGCACGCTAACGAGAACGCTATTGCCCCTGATAACGCCGATATACCTGACTTCATGGCGCGCTTGCCCGTCTTCGGCAGACTGTATTTGCATCGTAGCGCCGGGCTGTAACTTGATAGCATCGAGGCTGACATTTAAAGGTGGTTTTTGTGCCAACGTCTCATTCCAATTCTATTTCTAATGTCGAACAATCCATAGTCATATAGGCTGTGTTCCCCCTCCGGGGACAAGAGCGGCTTTACGGTTCGATAAACCCACCACCGGCGGACATAACCCAATAAGCCCAATCTTCAACGCCAACGGAGGATATGCCAAGAGACACCTCGGGGCGGGCAGGTCGGCTAATGTATATAGTTACCGACTTCTTCATATCCTGCTTCAACAACAAACTCGCCTTCCAGCATAGTAAATGGCAACGTGATTATGGGTGCATTCGTTTTATGGGCAATCAGATAGTCGCACCCCAATATTATCGTCGGCAATGATAGTTGGAAAAAATACCCGCCTTTTTCCAATTCACTTTTTGCGCCGCCGAGAACCATATTGGCAAGCTCCCCTACCAAATCAATAACCATCCCGTCAATCATGGTAATTTCGCTATGAAACATTTCACTTGCAATATGCAATATGGCAGCTTCTGAAAAAGTTAAGGCGATAGAAGCATTTCCTTTTCTTCCTACCATGTTCATTACGCCGGTAATATTTCTCCCCTGCACAATTTCGTTTTTATCTTTTCTTCTAGGTATGCCGACTTTTGGCTCAATATGCGCCATAGTGGACAACACATTCAGGATCGACGAAAGAACCGGGTTGATGAAGCTGACCTTCATGTTTCAAAATCCATTTGTTTATCGAAAGCGAAATTGCAGCCGGGGTTTGTAGTTACCCACCAGTCAGTATTTACTTCAAACCACGCTCTTGATATTAAAAATCTTGCTGAAATTGGCGATTTTTAACACCCGCGACACCGTACCGGAAGCATTGGCCAGCACGACCGGTTTATTGGCCACATGGGCACATTCACTTAACAGCAACAACATACCCAGCGCAGCGCTATCCATATAATCCACCTTGCTCATTTCGACCTCAATTTCGCTTACTGCGGCGTTATCAAGCAACGGTGTATAGGCATCCTTGAAATCGCGATGCACTTGAAAATCAAAACGCCCGGACACGGCAACACGCGCCGAATGTCCCCGAGTTTGCACATTTATAGCCATGATTAAACCTTTTGCCAGACAATTACCCACGGATTTGCCGGGGGATACTTGCTGTGCCTGCCGTTTAAAAATGGTGGGAAGATATGATAATCAGTACGCGCGGTAAATACGTATCTTTACGTATGCAAATCGGAAACATCAATGGTCATGCGCACCAGGTCGGCCAATGAATCCGCCTCCATTTTCGCCATCACCCGCGCACGGTGCAACTCGCAGGTGCGGACGCTCACGCCAAAAAGGCAGGCAATCGCCTTGCTGGACTTGCCTTCAATCATGAGATTCATAACTTCCCGCTCGCGGGCAGTAAGCTTTTCCAAGCGCTGGGTTATCCTGATGCGGTGCTGGAGGGCATGGCGGTTCCGGGCATCGGTTTCAATCGCATGCCAGACGCTATCCAGCAACTGCTCGTTCTCGAACGGTTTTTCGATAAAATCGATTGCCCCTCCCTTGATCGCATCCACCGCCATGCTCACGCTGCCGTAACCGGTAAGAATGATGACGGGAATTTGGCTGTGCCGCTCCTTGAGTAATTTTTGCAATTCGAGGCCGGTCATTCCCGGCATGAATATATCGAGCAGCAAACACCCGTGTTGCTCGGGATCATGTTGCGCCAGGAATGTTTCAGCCGAAATGAAAGTTTTTGTGTTCAGTCCCGCCTGTTTCAAAATCCGAGTCAATGTATGAAGGATAGCGGTTTCATCATCGACAATAAATACGGTAGCACTCCGCATCAATTCATCGGGACTGAAATTTGGCAGTTGTATATTTTTTACAGATTCGTCCATTATAATAAACCCTTGTAAAAACCTGAGCCGGAGCCAGGTGTAAATTCACCGTAGGTCGAGTTACGCTGCGCTAACTTGACCTACGGCTGTGTCGCCATCCTGCGGCTGGTTCACCGGCAACCACACCTTGAACGATGTACCCTTGCCCTCTTCACTGTTTACTTCAATGCGCCCGTGGTGCTTCTGGATGATGCCGTAGGATAACGACAGCCCCAGCCCGGTTCCCTTACCCACTGGCTTGGTGGTAAAGAACGGGTCGAATATCTTGTTGATGTGCTCCGGCGCGATGCCCTTGCCGGTGTCCGCCACTTCCACCCATACTTCATCGCCTTGTTGCCCGGTGCGCAACGTGATGGTGCCGCGCTCTTCTATCGCGTGCGCCGCATTCACCAGCAGGTTCATGAATACCTGGTTCAGTTGCGAGATCACGCATTCCACCTCCGCTATGTCGCCATATTCCTTTTTGACATTGGCCTTGTATTTGATTTCATTGCTGGCGACATTGAGTGTGGAATCCAGCCCTTTGTGCAGATCCGCACGATGCCATTCGTCGCCCGAGTCCACCCGCGAGAAGTCCTTCAAGTCTTGCACGATTTTCTTGACCCGGATAATGCCTTCCTGCGATTCGCGCATCAGCGACAACACGTCTTCCTTCAAAAAGTCCAGATCAACCTTGTTTTTCACCGCCTTTATCCGCGCCAGCGCGGCATTGTCCGCAACCGCAACGGCGCTTTCCATCTCTTCATAGGTGGCGACCAACCCGAATAATTCTTTGAGATATCCATCCAATGTGCCTAGGTTGCTGGCGACATAGCCGATGGGGTTGTTGATCTCATGCGCCACTCCGGCGGCAAGCTGGCCGACGGAAGCCATCTTGTCGGATTGCAGCAACAGGTTTTGCGTGTCATGCAATTGTTGGTTAATCGTCCTCAGCTCCTCGACATACGCACACAGTTCATTTTCCACTTCTTTGCGATTGGAAATATCGTGTATCACGGTTGAGTAATACTCAACTCCATCGCCTTGCCTCCTGTGCGCCATAATCACCTGCAATACCGCAAACTCCCTGCCTGACCTGGATAGCAACGCCGTTTCACCCGACCATGTTCCGCACGCGGCTGCCGTCTGCAAACCTTCGCGAAGCACGATTTCAGCGGCCCATTTCGGGTGGTAATCGGCAATTTCAGTTTTGCTGATATCTGCCGCTTCATCAAGCTCTAGCAACTTTCGCCCGGCCCTGTTCATATAAATAAGATGCCCCGTAAGGTCAGCCATTGCCACGATGTCGGAGGTCTCCTCCATAATCGCGACAAAACGTGCCCGCGTACCCTCTAGCTGCTTGCGCTCGGTGATGTCGCGCACGGTGGCATGCAGTATCTGCCTGCCATCCAGCTCCATGCTCATCAGCCATACCTCAGCAGGAAATTCGGTGCCATCGAGCCGACGGTGCATCCATTCGAACCGGTTGCTGCCGTTCTTGAAAGCTGTGGCAATATGCTCATTGGCCAAGCTCATCGAATCTTGGCCAGAAGGCTGTGTTGGCGGGGAAAATCGGGAGGGATGTTTGTTGATAAAATCGTCACGCGTGGTGCAACCGAATACCCGCAGAGTGGCCTCGTTGCAGTCAAAGAAACCTTTTTCTTTGTCTAGCAACATAATTGCATCGCCTGACGCCTCATATAAGGTGCGGAATTTTTTTTCTGACCTTTGCATATTTTCTTCCATCAGCTTGCGCTCGGTGATGTCGGTGAAAATGCCGACATATTCAGTCGTTTCACCTTGTTTGTTTTTTACGGAGCTGATGGTCAACCACTCCGGATAAATCAGCCCGTCCTTGCGCTTGTTCCATAACTCGCCAGTCCACGAACCGTTATTCAGCAACTGCTGCCACATCGCAGCGTAGAAGGCTTTATCCTGACGGCCTGAATGGAGAATGCGTGTGCTTTTACCCAACACCTCTTCCTGGCTATAGCCGGTGATATCCTGGAATGCCTGGTTGATGCGGATAATATTGGCATGGGCATCGGTAATCACAATGCCTTCATGCGTTTCGAAAGTGGTGGCGGCAACCCGCAACATATCGTCTGCACGTTTGCGCTCGGTGATGTCCTGAATAGCGCCTATCGAACGCAGCGGCACGCCATTGGCATTGTAAAAGAAAGTGCCGTGTTCATTTACCCATTTCACCCGCCCATCGGCAAACAGCAAGCGATGCACAATGTCGAATGGTTCCCGTGTCCAGATACATGTCAGGTATGCCTGATCGACCATTTCCCGGTCCTCTGGATGCACGGCCAACATGAATTCCTCATAAGAAATATCCGTGTGCGCGGGATCGATTTCAAATATGCTGAAAATCTCCTCCGAGCAGGTAAGGGAACCCGTCGCCAAATCCCGCTCCCAACTGCCCAGATGCGCCAACTGCTGAGCCTCATTGAGCATTCTCTCCGATTGCACAAGCCGATGCTGCGATTCCACCAATGACTTCTTCGCCAACTGCTCCGCCTTGACCTTGCGCCACCCTATCCAGGAGATGATCCCAACCAGGGCGACAATGGCCATGATGACCATTGCGGTAATTTTTTGCAGGGTGCGGCTGCGTTCTGTGGCCTCTGCCACATCCATCTTGACCACCATGCCCCACGGTGTATCCGGCACGGCAAGGGTATAGGCGAGAATGTGCATGCCACGGTAGTCATTGGCCTCAAACAAACCGAAGCGCCCGGTTACGGCTGATATGGCCGGCCATGCAGGCGAGTTGGTATCAGAACTCAGCGGTACGCGAAGTTTGAGTGCAGTGCCTTTCTTGTGGCGAAGTTCATTGAGAAACAGCACATCGCTGCCATCTTTTGTGACCAGCAGCGATTCGGCTGTCGCGCTTTCTACCGGCCAGGTCTGGAGCAATGAAAACAGGATATTCAGTTCGTTGCGCAGCACAACCATGCCCACGGCTCTCGACCCGTCCGCATTCATGACGGGCACAAAAGTATCAAGTACCGGCACATCCGGTGCGGATGGATCGCCGAAATATATTTGAAAAGAAACCGGGGTACGCTCGCGCATCGCGCGCAATGCGATGGCTTTCCCGGCTTGGGACAACATTCCGCCGTGGCCGACACCCAAGCGGGTATTTGCGCTGGCATCAAGCAACAACAATTCTCTATATTGGAACGCAGTTATGACAGACTCAGCCAATTGGTTCAGTGTATCCGGTGCGTTGACGTATTGCCGCGTCAGCCAATGTTGTGCCAATGGAGCATTCAAAAAACTTGAAACGACAGCCGCATCGCCTTTGCGTTCCGCGAGATACGCCTGTATCTGACCAGATTTGAGCTGGCCGACACTGGCCAGTGTCTTGTTGGTATTGATTTTTTCGCTGGTTTCGATATATTCAAAAAAAGCATATCCGACCGATGCGACAAAAAACATGCATAGCAAAAAAATGCCGATCCATCGAAATTTCAATGTATGCAGTGTCTGGCTATTGTTCATTTGCGTTCGAAATAGAAAAGGGCGTGACGGTGGCTATTATGGGCTATCGTTCCCACGCTCCGGCGTGGGAATGCAGTTGTGCCGCTCCTGCGGCACGGGACTCAGAGCGTCCACAGATACGTTCCCACGGAGACCGTGGGAACGATGCAAAAACAGCGTCAGGCGTATCATTATAAATCCCCGGCTGAACGGTTTGGTTCGTGCAAAAACGGGTGGAATAAATGCCCCAACTCCTCCAGAGATTCTTCAATGGCATACGGCATGGATTTGGCAAACATATCGAGCAGCACCACCGCATTGACCGTCGAATCGTTCGAAGCGCCATGCCTGAGCCGCATCGCACAATGGGTATTGACTTCGTGCAGACTCCGATAAATGTCGTTCAGCCCAGCGAGCCCGTAATCTGCTTCCTTGCCTTCAGTTTTTAGAAAATATTGCGCGAGCATATACATGCTCGCTGCGCGGTAAATGGTTTCCTGTCCGGTGGCAAAGGGCTGATGGAAACGCGCCATCGGCTTAAAGAAACGCGTATGCGGACATCCGCTGCATGTGCTAATCAGCCCCATTAAAGAGCTGACTGCCTGCTGAGCTGTCGTATCCTTCGTGGTGGTGCGTTCGACCGTTACCACGGCAACATGCACTTTTTCGTAAGAGTTCAAATGGGCAAAACTGGAATTCAAGCTAACTAGAGCGAGCGCGAGAGGGCAATACGGGGAACTTCTGGCATCCAGCGGACAACTGGGACACTTGTTGAAATCAAGCATGGCCCATTGCGGAATTTCACCGGGACGGGGACTGATGATATCCAGGGTAGCGCCATCCAGCACCAGTTCATAGGAATCTTCTCCCGCATCCGGCCACCGGAAAATATACTTGATTTTGATGGAATCCATGTTTGACATTATCACTTAATCGGGAAGCCAACGCGAGGAACGCAGTAATGGCAAATGCTATGCAGCCCTGTTAAAGCCGCACCAGTAAAGTGCTTTTTGGTCTTTTGTTTTTGTCATACAGCAAACTCCATATACAGGTGAACATGATGAGCCCCCTCTACTCGCTCTTAAAACTCAATACGGAGCTTCATAACAGCTTGCTCTGGTATGTTTATCATCCTGCCAAACATCTGCCTGATGGCATGACGATGACTACTCTTCACCATGCAATCTCCATTCCACATCGTCTTGAATAACTGCTTCAGTTAATACACCTATTTTAGTAACGATGCAGCGCATCATTCACCATATCTGCAATGCCATCATCACAGCCAATTCACACGCTGTTATGTGCTAATAAAAATCTCCAATAATTTCCTGTTCAACAAGTTTAGAGCAATAGGAATTTTCTTTATGTATCTCTTGCCTTCTTAAGTACATGGCATTGCTAATGATGATTTCAAACTATGCATATTCCAATCTCCAATACATAAATAACAATCCAGTGATCATTCAGATAACGCGAGTTCAAGTTTGAAGTGCAACGCCTGACTTGAAGAATACCTGACTGGGTGTTTTGTATTCAAGCCTTTTTCTGGGTCGGTTGTTCAATCTGTTCATCGCCTTATCAATCTCCTGTTGAGTAATGGTGGTGAATTGGTAGTTACATTACTAGCAATTGGTTAGCAATGATTACCTGTCAGCAAATAATCACTAAAGTATTTTCTTACTCATTTACACATTGTATGAGTAGCAGGTTAGTCATCATCATCCAGTGATCTATCCATAGTAGATATAAAGGTACGCGCACTTTACCTATCTCACTTTTACTCATTAGTTTCACATTGATAGACACTCTCAAAGCTGTCTCTTCTCCATGCTTTACCAATCATACCTGCCTACCAACGCAGGAATCTCAAATATTCTGACAAGGATAAACATCATGGCCTCATACCACCTCACCATTAAGAACGGAAAAAAAGGGACAGCTGCAAAACATGCTGCATACATTGCTCGTCAAGAAATATTGAGCAAGCATGAGGATCCGCCAGACTTGATCGCATTTGCGCATGGAAATCTACCCGCATGGGCAAATGGTGATCCATTATATTTTTTTAAAATGTCTGATGCAGGAGAGCGTGCCAATGGCGCGGCATACCGTGAACTAGAAATTGCATTGCCGTACGAGTTAACAGAAGAACAGCAGTATGAATTGGCATGCGAACTTGTCAAACAACAGATCGGTGAGAAGCCATATTTCTTTGCAATTCATTGCCCGATGGCCGCATTGGGAGATGTCCCGCAAGTCCACATGCACGCGATGTGGTCGGATCGCATGAACGATGGAATAGAACGTCCTCCTGAGCAATTCTTCAATCGTTATAACTCTGGGAAGCCTGAATTGGGCGGGTGCAAGAAAGATAGCGGAGGCAAGGCTCCAGCCTTAATGAAGGAAGACATTAAAACTCGTCGAGCAAACTGTGCTGATCTTCAAAATAAAACCCTCGAGCAATACGGTCATCAGGCAAGGGTGGATCACCGCAGCTACCGCGACAGAGGCATCGTGAAGGATGTAGAGAAACATCTCGGTGCCGCCGCCATCAAGAAATTGAATGAAGAGGAAAAGGCACAAATCAAAGACAGGCGGCAGAAGGCGCAGCCGCAGAGCGCCTAAACGAATAAGGCAACTGCTGCTCCATCAATTCATACAAGGATAAAAATTATCATGAACAATGCAAGGTGTACTGACGACGGTTTGATTTATACCGCTGTCGATTTTTCTCGTTTACTTTCTAGCGATTTGGAACAGAAGCGTCGGTTACTTCAATGCCCCGAGTGTGGCGGGCCAGCCTTTTTTAGACACGCTTCACCCATTGGCCGTGCTGCATGTTTCGGCGCACGACCGCATGCTCAGGGCTGCCAGCTGGCAGCTTTGGACTGTGCCGGTGAAGATCAGGACGAACTACGCATTCCTAGCAGCATGATTATTGTGGACTTCGGTTATGGATCGCCAGCCAGACCAGAATTTGTTGACGGCGCAGGGCGTGCCAGCCGATTTTCTGATGATGGGTACCGACACGATTTTCAGGAACATCGACGGCCAAGCACATTGCTACGTTTGCTGATTGGATCACCAGTGTTTAGAAATTCAGATTCGCTAATTGACGTTCATGGAAAAAGTGGAATCCCTGTTAAGGATTTTTTCGTTCCACTATTGTCAGTAACAGACCAACACCTTGGACAGTTTCGCGGCTTTTGGGGACTGCTTTCTGGTGTGGGATTTTCAGAAGACAAAAGTACCCTTTGGTTTAACAGCGGCGGACTGGATACAATTAGTTTCTGCCTGAACACAAAATTTCTAACTGAGTTTACCAAGCGGTATCGTGTCAGAGACGAAGAGGATCTCGCCGGTGCATACATTCTTGTGTTTGGAACACTCAAAGATTCGCTGGATGGCAAACTTTACTGCGCGATTGAGGATCTTGATTTCATGGCACTCAAATTTACATAAAACAAACAATCGATAACACCGGCGGTGCGCTTCATTCGAAACCTACTACTCAGGAAGAAAATAACATGAAAACCATTGTACAGCTGCGTGAGCAACTTCAGCTTGACAGCATTAGCCATTGTGCAGGAACAGGAAACATTAGATAAATGCAGAAAGATCATGAAGTTACTAGGGATGCCGCCTGAAGGTATTAGCTTAAAGGGGCATTCTGGAGGTGAGCAAGCACCGCACAAAGCGTGACCGTATATTGAATTCACCGGCCACGCAGATGTAGCAAAATTGATTGAAACGGATGGATGGTTTAAAACGCTACGCGTGGCATTTTGAGGGGGGGGATGTTCACACTTGGCGATGATGGCATTTAAGGACAAGTGGGAGGATATCAACAAGCAACTCATTCAAATTTTTTTCCGTAAATCGCCCATTTTCTGGCGCTTTAACCCTGAAAATGGGAAAATTATGTCGTTTGAGTTGATTGTAAATTGCTTTGTAACTTATTGTAATAACAGAACTTTTGTCACCGAGACAACTCGTTTACCATGTTTAAGACAACTCAGTTGTCTTCGTTAATGTTGTTGCAGTTGTCAGGCTGTGTTTTGGCTCGGAAACACGACTGACCACCCAGTTTGCCAACCACCAGGAACTGCATTTCAGCCTCAGTCACTGCTCGCAGGCGCATGAAACGACAGCCTGATGACTACCATGTTGGCACGCGGAAGGTGGCTTGGTGAACGCCACTGGGGGGCGCAGATCGATGGTCGTGATGGGCGCACAAATAAAAATCGGCGTCAATTGTGAGATTGGCGCCGAAGGGTTGCGATTTAATGCGGTGACACAAACAGAGAGCGAGGCTATAGGTCATCAAGCTTTGCTGGGTTTGTCCGATGGGTAGCACCAGTACCAAGGGCTGTCTTGGCCTTCATCCTCGCCCTTGAAGTGGACAACGCCCAACGCCTTTTTGGCCTCTTTCAGGTCGTTAACCGTGATGCCAGCTGCCTTTGCCAAGCGTTTAATTTCGCCGACAAGAACAGGCCCGTTGCGCACCAATTTACTCAAAAAACTAATCGCAAAATCCAACGGATCAACCTTGCCAGCCCCAGCCATTTCACCACTCTCAGCCAGCAAGAGTAATTCTTCCGGCGTGCCTGGGATCAGGTCATGCCAAACCACCTTGGAGCTGTCGTGCTCCGTTCCATCCTCGTCGGTCACTTTGCATCCAATAATACTATACGTAACTCCGTAATTAACCGGTGCACCGAACGGTTTAGCCAACACCAAAATGTACTTAGCGCCATCAGCTAAAGGCCCCCCCTTGATTTCGGCCACCATCATTATGGCGCGAGCAACTTTAGCTGCCTCCCCAGATCCATCAATGCGAGCGTAGATACCCTTCCCCTTAGTGTTTTTGGGCGTGTGGCCTATACCGAGAATTGCACATTCGAGCACTTCCGCAAACTGACCATAATTTTCGTAACCTCCGCGCGCTTTTGAGCTGTTGCGGGCATCGCCTTTGATTATCTGAGTTGCGGGATCGAAAATAATCAAACCCACGTTGCCAAGCTTTTTTGCTTCGTTAAGCCAAATAGCGTTGTCTGTGTCAGAAAAGTTGCAGGGACGCGTGTAATATGCAATTGAAGGGTGTGGGGCGGGAATGCCACTCAATTCTTTCAATCGAAGTATATTTCCACCAGCCGCGATAAACCTTGGCTTCAAGGTATCTGCGTAATCGTCTTCCGTCGAACTAATTATCACGTTTCCGTAACCGTTTGCTGTGGTACCTTGCCACAATTGAAGGGTGCGACCCTGGGAAATCGCAGCCCCAAGTGCCAGTGCAAGCGTTGTCTTGCCTGCGCCTGGAGGACCAATCAGCAGCGTCAGTTTACGTTCTGGTAGCCAGTCTGGGATTGCAAACGTCTTGGCTTTCATTGGAGTTGAATCTGCCCCACTTATGACATTAGTCCTAATAGGACAAGAATTATATTCGCGACCTTGGAACGGCATGTTCCCTGAACCTGAGCCTTGGCTGTTAGCAATGGAGTGTGGATTGATGCTGTAATATTGTTCTGCCCTTGCATTTACTTCTTCGCGATCTCGTGCCATACGTTCTAAAGCTTCTGTAGCTCGTTTATCCCTTGCGACCTGCTCGGGCGACGCAGGGTCAACCGGCACAAGGGGAAAGGGCACTCCATTTTTCTTACTCATGGCGTTTATCCTTTCTGTTGAGTGCAGCCGTTTGAAATCTTGGCAGCAATGGCACAGGCAGGCGTGCTCTTGCCTGCGGTTGGATGCTCTACGAGTAGTGACAGTTTCTTCGTTGGAAGCCAACTCTGCAAAAGCCATGTGATCAGTTTTGCTTCCGTCGATGTTTCTTTTTCGCTTTGTTGTTTGCAATCGCTAGAATAGGGCATCATGCTACGCTCTCTAATTTGGTATGTAGATTGCATTGCTGTGATTGCGAGCGACTTGCAATAACACGGCTTTGCAGCCAAGCGTTTACTTCGCCCTCCAGCCATCCTACAGCATCAGCTCCTAGTTTTACTTGTTTTGGGAAGGTAGGGTCGTGCCTGGGCGACATAGGGTTAATCTTGTCGTAGATTGTTGAGCGTGAAAGCCCTGTACGAGCCTCTACCTGCTTACGACGCAAGATTGTAAGAGTAACGTGTTGTTCAGCCATGATTCGAATCCTTAGGATTTCACTGGAAAATACCAGCATGGCTAAGACAATAAAACGGAGTGCGGAGGAAATCTGGTGAGTAAATTTATTCGACAGAAAGTAAAATTTACTCACAAGAGCTACAGCTAATTATTACTGAGTACGTTTCCTTTGATTGCTGCGTTTAGCAACTTCACAACACTTTCACGCTCCAACGGGGGTACTTGACTGTCGGGCCAAAAGCGTTTTGCTTCCAACTCTATTTTGTTTGCCCATTCTGGAGCTTTATTACAAATATCTGGCCATTCATTTTTGCAATAGATTGCAGCTACCAAGACGGTTTCACGTTGTGAAGCAAAGCGTTCAGTATTTCCATGCGGCACTTTGAGTATTTGTCCTCTCTCTAGCTTATTGGCAGCATCATTTGGTTGCGCGATTTTAAGTCGTTCAAGCTCTTTTTTTGAAATAAATAAATTACTTATTGTTGTTTTTTCAATATCTTCTACCGATGTCATTTCGGGATACCATGCTCTAAAGTAATGCTGTTTTCTTCTTGGAAATAATTCACTATCCGGTTTTAATAACTTCATTGGTGAATATGTAACTGATGAAATCAGCTTACCCCCCTCATTTCTGCTGATGGTTATTGCATTGTTTGGTTCATATCCATCCAATGATTCTGGCAAGCAATTCTGTAACATTTCATCAATTTCCTGTGCTTTGGAAGGTGCATAGAAAAATATTGGGATTGCCCACCCAATGGCCTCAATTTTCGCAAGGTCCGTCCATGACAAGAGAACGCGTTCTGCGGCATCAAAATATTGTTTTACTGATCCAATGATTTCAGGAAACCCTGCATCCTCAGGTTCAATCGCCCATTCATATATTCCTTCTGATAATACCGGAGCCAAAATTTGTACTTTACAATTAACGCCCAAGTGCAATAAATCTTCAGGAGTGCATTTAAGTAACTCAGCAGCTTTGCTTATTCGAAAATACTCCGAACATGCCGAAATATAGTCTGCGCCATCCAAAGTTGGAGTTTTTTTCATCATGCCTCTTTTTATATGCCCAGTATTAGCTATGCACGCAACGGTATTACTTCCGCCCCAGCTTTGAGCTTATCCAGATAGTCTGCCCACTGCTGCATCATATGTCGCCGTTCCGGTAGGAACTTTGTCCGGTTGTAAGCTGTACCCAATGCATCAGGAACTCGGTGCGCCAGTTGATGCTCTATCACTTCCGGTACAATGCCGATTTCCTGATGCAGTATGGTTCGCGCCATTGCCCTGAAACCATGTCCTGTAATCTCTGTTTTCGTGTCATAACCCAAGCGCCGAAGTGCGGCATTTACCGCTGCACCACTCATAGGCCTGCCATTGGTACGAGCTCCCGGAAAAACAAAATTTCCGGTGCCGGTCAGTGCGTGAAGCTCCCGTAGGAACGTCACTGCTTGAGTGGACAGCGGGACAAGATGAGGTACGCGCATCTTCATCCGCTCGGCAGGTATGCTCCATTCCGCCTTGTCCAGATCAATTTCTGCCCAATCAGCTTTACGCAGTTCGCCTGGACGAACAAAGAGCAGTGGTGCAAGTTTCAATGCACATTGCACAATGAACGTGCCGCGAAAGCCATCAATGGCTCTCAACAATTCCGCCACGGCCTTGGGGTCAGTGATAGAGGCATAATGTTCTTGCTTGGCAGGTGGTAGCGCGCCGCGTAGATCACCGGTAGGATCGCGTGTGGCTCGCCCCGTCTGCACAGCGTAGCGGAATACCTGTCCGCAATTCTGGTGTGCCCGGTGAGCTGTATCAAGTGCCCCGCGATTTTCAATACGACGCAGGCATTGCAGCAGTTCCTGCGCGGTAATCTCGGCAATCGGTCTGCTTCCAAGCCAAGGAAACACGTCATTTTCAAATCGCTTGATGATTTTGTCGGAATGGCTCTCCGCCCATCTGGGTTTGAATTTTGTGAACCACTCACGCGCTATCACCTCGAAGCTGTTCGCCCCCCGTTCTGTCTTGGTGGCTTTCACGGCCTTGCGGTTTTCGCCAGGGTCTACGCCGTCCGCCAGTAGCTTGCGCGCACCATCGCGGCGCTGGCGGGCATCTTTCAGGCTTACGTCAGGATAAACCCCGAGGGAAAGGCGCTTTTCCTTACTATCATAGCGGTATTTGAATCGCCACCACTTGCCGCCAGCAGGGGATATTTCCAGATATAGGCCTCTTTCATCATGTAAGCGGAAGGCCTTGTCACTAGGCTTTGCGTTTTTTATTGCAGTATCGGTCAGGGGCATTTGGGGCAACTCGCTTTGACTTGAGGTGTGTTGCCCCAAATGTTGCCCCAACTTATAGTTGGATGTCAATAGACAGAATAGGATTGTTTAAGACAACAAAAAACCCGCAAAGCTAGTAACTGTGCGGGTTTTGTGGACTTGCTTGGATCTCTTTAGATATGTACTTGGTGGAGGTAAGCGGGATCGAACCGCTGACCTCTTGCATGCCATGCAAGCGCTCTCCCAGCTGAGCTATACCCCCGGTACCCCGAAAAGAGCGCGCATTATAGTGATGCGACCTATGCTTGTAAAGCTGACTTTCCAATAAATTACAGGTATCTGCTCATGCGTGCCAGCACGGTTTCGCGCGGAAACAATGCCAGTACGGCATCGACCGACGGCGTATGCGTCTGGCCGACCAGCATCACGCGTAGCGGCATCGCCAGCTTTGGCATCTTCAGGTTGTGTTTGGCCAGCAACTCCTTTATCAGTGCCCCCAGCGCGGGGGCTTCCCAGGCGACATTGGCAAAGCGGCCGGCGAGCTCGCGTAACGCGGGTAGCACTTCAGGCGCAAGATGCGTGTCGAGCAGCTCCTGCGCCGGGTGTATTTCAACATAAAAGACTTCCGCTTCGTCCGCCAATTCGAGCAGCGTCGCGGTGCGCTCTTTATACAATGCGATCACCGCTTCCAGTTGCGGTGCGTTGCTTGCCTGCACGCACCGCTCGGCCAGATGTTTGTGCACCAGCTTGGCTAAACGTGTGTTGTCGGCCAGCTTGATGTAGTGCTGGTTCAGCCAGCGCAGCTTGTCCGGATCGAACTGCGCCGCCGATTTGCTGATGTGGCGCAAGTCGAACCATTCGACAAGCTGCTGCACGGAAAATATTTCCTCGTCGCCGTGCGACCAGCCCAGGCGCGCCAGATAATTGACCAGCGCCTCCGGCAGGAAACCGTCCTCGGCATATTGCATCACGCTCACCGCGCCATGCCGCTTGGACAGCCGTTCTCCGTCGCTGCCGAGGATCATCGGCACATGCGCATATTGCGGCAGCGTCGCGCCCAATGCCTTGAGAATGTTGATCTGGCGCGGTGTGTTGTTGACATGGTCGTCGCCGCGGATGACCTGCGTGATGCCCATATCCAGATCGTCCACCACCACGCAGAAATTGTAAGTCGGCGTGCCGTCGGCGCGGGCGATAATCAGATCATCCAGCTCGCTGTTCTCGAACACAATCTTGCCTTTAACCAAGTCGTCCCACGCGGCCACGCCATGCAGTGGATTCTTGAAACGCACCACCGGTTTGATGCTCTCCGGCGGGGTGGGCAGAACCTTGCCTTGCTCAGGCCGCCAGCGCCCGTCATAACGCGGTTTCTCGCCACGCGCGCGTTGCGCTTCACGTAGTGCATCCAATTCTTCCGGTGCGGTATAGCAGTAATAGGCCGTGCCCTCGTCGAGCATCTGCCGGATCACCGCCTTGTAGCGCTCCATGCGCTGCATCTGGTAAAACGGCCCCTCGTCGTAATCCAGATTCAGCCATGACATCCCATCCAGGATCGCCTGCACCGACTCTTGGGTGGAGCGTTCCAGATCGGTATCTTCGATGCGCAGGATAAACGTGCCGCCCAGCTTGCGCGCGTACGCCCAAGAGAATAAGGCAGTGCGCGCGCCGCCGATATGCAGGTAACCGGTGGGGCTGGGAGCGAAGCGAGTGCGTATGGTCATGGCTTAAACAGGCAAAGCAAAATAAGGCGCGCATTTTACGCCAGCTTGGCAAATGCGCACAAAGAAATGGTGTGGGTCATTGACTGGGATCGTAGCGTTATGCTCTAATTCGCGCCCTCTTCGGGGCGGTTAGCTCAGCGGTAGAGCACTGCCTTCACACGGCAGGGGTCACTGGTTCGAACCCAGTATCGCCCACCATATAAATCAATGCTTTAGTTTTGACCATCTCGGTTTTTAAGTCAGTGTGCCCATAATTGTGCCCACTATCCAGTACACTCACAGCAGCCCGAACATTATCTGGTGAAAGATGTGCATATCGCTCCGTCATCTTGATGGTTGAATGACCAAGCAATTCCTTCACCGCATACAGTTGCACTCCTCGACTTACCAGCCATGACGCGCAAGTGTGGCGCAGATCGTGAATTCTAAAATCCTCGATCCCTACCTGCTTGAGCAGCCACTTAAAGGCTGTGTCCAATTCCTGCAACCGCTCCCCATTGGGACGAACAAACACCCAAGGTGAATCCGGACATTTTTCTGCACGATAACGAGCTAATCCCAACAACGCCAACCTAGCTTCCTCGTTGAGCGGAATTGAGCGACGCCGCCCGCTTTTCGTGTTGCTACCCTCTAATAAAATGAGGTTGTTCTTTAAATCCACACGACGCCATTCCAGCTTCATCAATTCGTTCTTTCGGCATCCTGTATTTAATGCCAGCCGGACGAAATGCACCAAGAGCGGAGAACGTGTGTGATTTTCTGCTACTTCAATCAATTGTCGCCCCTCAGCAAAGGTCAAACTTCGCACTCTGCCTTCGGGTGTTTTTTGCAGCATCCCCTGTACGTTATTTGGAATGTTCCAATCCCATTCCTTGCGCGCATAGTTGATTGCCGCAGAAAGCAATCCAATTTCACGATTGATCGTTGCAGCTGCTACGCCATCAGTCTTCCGCTTATCAATATAGGCGCGAGTATCGCAACGTTTTAGCGTTCCCAATTCGCGCCCTGTGAAATGCGGCTTTAACTGCTTAACGACATAGCCATCACGCTCTTCGGCCTTCTTCTCTCCTGAAACTGACTTGAGATATTTCAGCATCAACTCGTCAAAGGTTCGTGTCGGCTCTACGTCCCAGTATTTTTTCTGGTGAGCTTCGACTTTCCACTTTGCCTCTAATGCTTCTGCTTCCTTTTTGTCAGTTGTGCCAGTAGTGCGTCTAGTTCTTTTGCCGGTTGCGTTGGTATATCTGACCCACCAGTACGGTGAGCCTTCGCGTTTGTATAGCATGGATCATCTCCTTTCCACGCTACCGACCCCACGCGCTCGAAATTATGCACCTGTTGTGTCTGACTTGCCACAAACGAATGTACCGACGCCGGCAGAATTTTAAGAGAGCCTCTAACCTTGACAGGAATAATCTTCCTTTCATCGGCCAAGCGGCGAACCGTGCGGACTGAAACCTTGCCCAATTGCAAAGCCGTCTCATTGAGCGACCAGAGCAGCATGAGCTATCCGAGCTAAAAGTAGAGGAGGGGAGATATGACAAAAGAAATACACGCTTAACCCTCTGCCTCGGTTTTGGGTTTTCGCATGGCTTCTTGGAGGCTAGGCGGGTTCTTGTTGCCCATTTCGCGCTCTATGGACTTGTAGTGTTTATCTGCCAATTCCCAAAACCGCGAGCTTGGCCCGATGTCTTCGTGATACTCCTCGCCGGATTCTGGATCATGACCGACAAGCCTTCCTTCAACATACGGCATTCCTTTAATCAAATCTTCTATGGCCGTAGAAAGAAGGTCGCCCACGATTTCGGTGCGAGTTTTTTGCGGATACAAGTCGCACAAGGCGGCAATCTTGGCGGCCACATGCACGGGCAGGCGGAAGGAATACTGTTTGCTGGTAAGGCGTGAGTTATCCGGCAGCGACCAAAAACTATGAAGTTCGGCGGCTTTTGACATTAACATTCTCCGTGACAGTTAAGTGAATGTTGCGGAGTGTAGTTACGCGAACTTTGTGTGTCAAGTTTAATTTTCAAGGGCTTCAAACACCCACAGCTGCGCTAGCGGCCTATATATTTCGACATATATCAATGAAAGGTATTTGCTGTTATGTTGCGGGTTATGTATTTGGAGCCCCCGTGTTACTTGAGCGGAGGGTTATTCTGGCCAACACGCAAATGTACCAAGGTAAACCATGAACAGAAAAATATTCCTCGCTTGTTTATCGCTCCTTTTACCACTTTGTGTTCTGGCAGCAGGTCATCCTGTAACCGAAACCGACTTGTTAGCTTACAAAGAACTCAGCCAAGCTCGTACTGACGCACTCAAGGAGTCCTTGCAAAAAGATATACAAGCCCAAACGGTGCGTATTGAGATGCAGGATAAACGGATCGAGCAGCAAAATAAATTACTAGATAGCTTCTCTGCACGAATCAGCGACCTGTCAATTGTCTTGACAGTGTTTGGTTTAATGGCAGGCCTGCTCGGCTATTTCACGGTTGCCAGCCGCGCACAGAAAGAAGCACGCATTGCGGCAGAAGAATGGATAAAGAAAGAAGGGCAAAAAGCTATTGATACGAAGCTTAAGGAACTGGATTCTCATATTGCCGCTCAGATAAATGCGGCCACGACAAAGCGTCAAGAGTTTGACGGTAGCATCGATAGGCTGAAAATAGAAGCTGCAGCACAAATTGCTGAACAACAGAACCAGATTGTTACACCGCAGAAGATCATAGATGACTCAGTTCAGATACAAATATCATCAACTAATGATGATCCCATCAGCCAATTGGTCGAAGCCCTAAAACACAAACCTGAGGCAGAGTACGGATTTGACGATTGGAATGCTCGCGCGCACGATGCGTACAAAAAGGGGAATTTGGCGTTGGCTGCAGAGCACTGGTTACAGGCAGCGCGAGGCGGCAAAGCCAACGGCGCGATGTTGGCACAATCACTGTTCAACGCAGGCGTCGTCCTTAGTCAGTTGAACCGAAAAATTGAGGCTATAGTCATGTTCGACGAAGTAGAGTCGCGCTATGGCAGCGCACCAGAAGTAGAGTTGCGTATACAGGTGGCGCAAGCACTGGTCAACAAGGGCGTTACCCTTGGCCAGTTGAAACGCGAAGTTGAGGCTATAGCCGTATACGACGAAGTAGAGTCGCGCTATGGCAGCGCACCGGAAGCGAAATTTCGTGAGCTGGTGGCGAAAGCACTGCTCAACAAGGGCGTTACCCTTGGCCAGTTGAAACGCGAAGTTGAGGCTATAGCCGTATGCGACGAAGTAGAGTCGCGCTATGGCAGCGCACCAGAAGTAGAGTTGCGTATACAGGTGGCGCAAGCACTGGTCAACAAGGGCGTTACCCTTGGCCAGTTGAAACGCGAAGTTGAGGCTATAGCCGTATACGACGAAGTAGAGTCGCGCTATGGCAGCGCACCGGAAGCGAAATTTCGTGAGCTGGTGGCGAAAGCACTGCTCAACAAGGGCGTTACCCTTGGCCAGTTGAAACGCGAAGTTGAGGCTATAGCCGTATGCGACGAAGTAGAGTCGCGCTATGGCAGCGCACCAGAAGTAGAGTTGCGTATACAGGTGGCGCAAGCACTGGTCAACAAGGGCATTACCCTTGGCAAGTTGAAACGCGAAGTTGAGGCTATAGCCGCGTGCGACGAAGTAGAGTCGCGCTATGGCAGCGCACCGGAAGCGAAATTTCGTGAGCTGGTGGCGAAAGCACGCAACAGTAAAGGGTATGCGCTGTTATGCCGTGCCAAGGAAAACTGGCCTAAAGAGGCTGCACGCTTGGCTGATTTGCAGGCTGCCGCCACATTGTTTACTCAGGCAGAAAAAGAGGTCAGCGAAAAGTATGTAGTGTGGGGCAATCAAGCGTACACCTTTTATCTACTTGGTCAGGAAGGTGATGCTCGCATTTTGTTGAAACAGGCTTTGCAGCAAGGAGGTGAATGGTTGTACAAGGCAACACTGGATGATCTAAATATTCACACCGTATCTCTTGATACCGAATTTCGCAGCTTATTGGAAGGAGTTTGGGCAGAGGTAAGGCCAAAAGTTTTATCTTGAACGAGGTGTACATAAACTATTACTAGCCTAGGGATTATTGGATTCCAATGGCTATGATGTATATAGATTGCTTAAATGAGTGGAACATTCAATTCCCAGTGCCCAGTTTTATCTCTTTTGGCGCGCCATCTAGTAACCAAGCAAGAACCCAGTTTTAGTAACAAACCCTTTTTGCAACTAGTCATTAACTTGAATAGGGAATGTGTCCCTTATACAAGTATAGCGGGCTGCGCCCGCTTCCACCGCCGCACGCTGCGCGTGCTGTCGCTGTAAACGGACTCATCCCGCCCTCTACCTTGAACTCAGCTCATGCATTGCTATGAAATAGTTTTGATGTGTTGCAGTGTGCGCATTCGGTGAAAAAATTGTTTTTCTGTTTTCTTGTTTTTTCAGACCGGTTGCATGTTGGGCAAAGCACTTTGATCGCGGTATTTTTATTGCATTCAAGACAGCGAAAATAGTAGCTTCTGGCAAAGTTGACTTCCAGATTATTGCCACCGCAGTGTTTACAGGAATTGGATGTGTTGCCTATGACAACTCCATATTTCTGCAATGGCTCTTCAGCTTTCAATGGTTTTGTTGCGTGGGCATTTGGCTTCAATGGAGTTGTTCCATTTTTTGTGGCTTCATGCTTTGTTCTTGCTACGATGTGTTCTGCAAGAATTTTTCTCAAACTACCTACATCAGGAATAGCGTCAGGCTTAATGATGATTAGCGGTATTCCGGCTTCTTCTAGCGCATCTTTTTTCTTTTTATCGCCAATTTTTTGACTGGCTTTATCGTGCATTGGCCCATTGAGTTCTATTGCCAACATGATGCTGGTATCTTCTCGACAAATCAGGAAATCAACGCTTTTTCTGCCAATCTCACCAACTTGTAAAAATCCTTTTGCTCCCGTGATATCGAATAGCTGCGACATGCTGACTTGAGAGAGGATAACGAGCTTAGGCGCGGCTTCGCGCAGCTTTGAGAAAAGCTGCTGTTCACATTTGTTCAATAGTTGGGACTTATCCTTGTATTGAGGTCTTTTATTTTCTTCCATAGCGGGTTTGCTCAACGCTTCCGCTACTGTTGAGCGTTTTTACGCTGCAACATGGGCGCGTTTGCTATGTTGCACAGCACGGCGTTCAGCTTGCCATAAATCATAGTTGGCCTGCATGTAGAGCCAAGACTCTGCCGATCCACCGAAAACACGAGCGAGCTTGAGAGCCATATCGGCAGAAATTCCGGCATGTGCATTGAGTACGCGAGAAAGAGCCACGCGAGTTACGCCAAGTTGCTTGGCCAAGCCGGTCACGGTTACACATTCTACCATTACCCCATCTTTTAGTACTTCCCCTGGGTGCGGGGGGTTAAACATGCGGCTCATAATTTTTCTCCTAGTGATAATCCTGATAATCCACCACTTCAGCATCTTGCCCAACGAACCGGAAGGTTAAGCGCCAGTTGCCCGATACAGATACCGCCCAATAGCCTTTCAGCGTGCCTTTGAGGGGATGCAACTGCCACGCTGGCAAGCTCATGTCTTGCGGCGATTTGGCAGAATCCAGCTTGGCAAGCTGCGCACTAAGGCGGCTCTCATGTGCAGCCTGAATACCAGACTTGCTTCCTGTCTTGAAAAACTTTTCAAGTCCCTTGTGAGCGAAGGATTTAATCATAATAGTAGTGTAAAGCGTATATATACACAATGCAACCTTTCATTGTAAAAATACCAGAGATGATTTTGCGCAACTACTTCAAAACCGCTTGCCAGTGAGTGGGATCAGCCTTGTTGCCACTTTCAGCTCGCGGGCGGCGTGATACTGCTGCACTTCGTTGATAACACGCCCATAGAACCCTTTTGAGAGGGGTAGGCGAACTGCGCTATCCGGCAGGGAGCCAGAACACGCCAAGGGAGAAGTCTTGCCAGCAGCGCCCTCTACCAAAGCCCCACGATGCACCCTTCGAGTTATAGAATTTCGTTAGCCATAATAAAGCCTCATCAAAGGTTTTAAACAGCATCACGGTGCGCACAGGTGCAGCTATGTTGTGGGAGATCCAGTAGCTCTTTTTGTTGGCCGCAACATCCGAAATAGATTTGCTGATGTATTTTGAAATATAGCTTGCGATGTTGCCTGAACTCATTTTTTTAGTGCCATTGCTTACCCGCACGAAGCCGCGACCAGCGCAAATGCGATAATTCCAAACAGATTGAAGCAGCTTGTAATCCTGACGACCCCGCACCGCCACATGCGCATGAAGCGAACCGCGTTTTGCTTCACTGGTTTTCTGGCTGTTGTGCTTTTCAACGGCTAACACATAGGGCAGGGCATCGCCTGTAGCTTTGCGCACTAGGCGGATAAATACTTCGATCATCTTTTGGAATTTATCCCGATCAAAAATTGCGTCGCCAGTTGTTAGCGTAAGCATCCGATCAAACCGCGCCGACTTGCAGGCATGGCGAATCTTTTTCTTAGCCCTGCGCGCCGCACGCTCACGATTTTTTTCGGTGTCGCCTTCACCACGCACACCACGAAAATTAAACTCCGGTTCATCGGACGGTTCAGACCACGATTCATACTTGTGGATCAACCCTTCGAATTGTTCACCATTGTTGAAATCATGCAGAACCAGACGATGCCAGTTTTGATGGCCGTCTTTGTTTAACGCTTCTTCTTTGTTTTTGAGGAATATTGAGCCAGCGGCAAGAATGTCGCTGCTTTGAAGTGATAAGTCCATTTTTGTGCCAACTCCTAGTTAAGAGTTGGTCAAAACTGGCATTTTTGGGCACATTAGCGCATGGGGTCGCTAGCGTACTTGGTTGATTAAATTAAAATTAATCTGCCACTTGGCAAATTCACACGGCAGGGGTCACTGGTTCGAACCCAGTATCGCCCACCAAGTTTTAACATCAAGCCACTAAATAAAAATGCCAGCGCGAGGCTGGCCTTTTTGTTGCGTTGGACTGCTTCAAAGCAGTCATTGGCGAAGTGTCGCAATCGACACGTTGCAAACCATCGCACCTTCCGAAAACAGTCGTTCAACGTTTGAGGTAGCCGGACTACTGCTTGCGGTCGGTTCGATTTACTGAATTTTGTTGGAGATCATCCGAGAAGTACGGGGTTAAGTTGCCATATAGACAAGGTGAGTGCTGATGCAAAAGATACCCACGCCAGATACGGAAAGAGCAACGCTGCCGACAACCTACTGACCCGCCAGAACAGACCAATAGTTATAGCGATAAGAACCCAAAGCAGAAGTATCTCGACGAAAGCTAGGCTACCCTTGCGCCAGACAAAAAATAGCCAAGTCCATAAGGCGTTCGCGGCCAACTGGAAGATAAAGACAAGTAGTGCACTCTTAGCGCCTGCGAAGCCGCATACTCGCCAAACTAACCATGCAGCAATGCCCATGAGCAAGTACAGAGCGGACCACACCGGACCAAACAGCCAGCCCGGCGGTGCCCATGAAGGACGAATAAGCTCTCCATAGAATGCCCCCGCGCTTACTGACGCGCCCCCTCCGATAGCAGCTGCGGCAAACGCTAGTAGCAGCCAGCCTAGCAGGCCAAATACTTGGCGAGTCTGTGAAATAGGAAACTGATGCATCACATGTGGCCTAATGTTGAGCTAAGGGTCGTGTCACTTCTGGATCGATCTGCTTGAGAACCGGCACGAACACCATGTTCATTGGCGCTCCCAAGGTTCAACTTCACCTGTTCGCACTGTAAACACGGGATGTGCTTCTGGCACTTCAGTAGCTAACCACTTCCGGTAAAGCGCCGGGCTACGTTCCTTCAGTTTGGCTAGGAGGTGCGCCCATTCATACGCCATCTGGTCAGACGTAACAGTCAGTGTTATCGCCCTCCGTGTTGGTTTGATTTTGCTTTTATCGAAAGAGTATCCGCGCAGCTCAGCCTCTGCATGAATAGCCTTTAGATAAAGCGAGATGGCTGCAAGTGGCGCTGAGTGGCTTTTAAAGCGATCCAGCTGTGGGTGATTGCGGTAACCACACGTTTTGCCGCGCAAAACGGCTTGCGCCAAAAGAGCTTCCCGCCACAGCGCGACAAGACCTTGGGGATCGAGGTACTTGGAATGTAATGACCAGAGACGCATGTCCTATGACGCCCAACTATAATTAGACGGATACACCGGTCAGTATTATTAACAATAATTGAGCACACATATTTTCATTAGCTAATTGATTCATTAACTCCCCTCAGAATTTATCTGTCCGCGTATGCATGATAGTACGGGCAAAAAAGAATGTCTCCTTCTGGCAGCACCTATGCGCCCTTCAAACAACTGAAATCATCGCCCGTAAGCCGACATTCAGAGCTCGAACCACAGATTCTTTAGCTATATTTCAGCCCAGCGCTTTTTCCACTTTCATGAAGGACAGTTCGGCGAAATCCGTGCTGGTGTATTCGTTGTCGTCAATGTCGAAGTTTTGTTCGACGATGAGGCGGCGGCACGCGGCGACCACGTCCGCATCATATTTGATGCCGGACCACTGGTTGATTTCATCAATAGCTGCCGTGATGCCCTTGGCGTCGCGGTAGGGGCGAGCCGACCGGATGGCTTCTACGACATCCGCGACGGTGATGATGCGCGCTTCGAGAATGATGTCGTCGTCCATGAGGCCGTTCGGATACCCTGAGCCATCAAGCTTCTCATGGTGCTGCAGAATCATGGTTGCAATCGGCCAGGGGAAATGCACGGACTTTACAATCTTGTAGCCCGCAGCCGGATGCAGGCGAATGGTTGTCCATGCATCGGTGCCGAGGTGACCGCTATTCGTCAGTGTTTCCGTCGATACCACGATTTTTCCGATGTCATGCACCATGCCGCCGAAATAGAGACCTTCAAGGCGTTGTTCATCAAGCCCCAGTTCGCGGCCGATGGCATAAGCGAGGGCGGCCACGCGCCGCTGATGTCCGGCGGTGTAGGGGTCGCGCAATTCAATGGTTGCGGATACCGAGTTGATGGTCTCGATCAGGCTCGCTTTCAGCTTGATGGAATATTCGCGGATTTTTCCCTCGGCCGCTTTTCGCTCCGAGATGTCGCGCAGGTAGGCGGTAAAATAAGGGCTGCGGCCGGGATGAATCGGCAGCACGGTAAGTTCGATGGGGATTTCTTGGCCACCTTTGGTTTGCCCATGCACTTCAACCCGCCGACCGATGACATTGCCTTTACCGGTTTTCAGGTAGTGTGCCAGTGCCTCGCGATGCCGGTTGCGGTAGCGTTCGGGAATAATCAGTTCATCCAGGCGTTGGCCGATGGCTTCCGCTGCCGGGTAGCCGAATACAGTTTCGGCGGCGTGGTTGTATTCGACGACGATGCCGTCATGGTCGATAGCGATGATGCAGTCGAGCGAAGAATCCAGCAGCGCATTGAACCATTCCTGATCAACCAGATGCTCGTGCAGCAATATCGGTTCTTTCACATCCATGATTTTTCGAATCCTGTCTGGCGTCAAGGTTTAATTTATACCCGGCAGTCAGAGGGCGGTCACTGAGCAAATGAAAAATGACGGCTGCTGTTTTAGTTCTGCCGGACAATCAGCGGCGAAGCCTGGGTCAAGAGCTCGTCATAGGTGTGGGTGGTGTGCTTGTACAACCCCATTACCTTGCGGACATAATTACGCGTTTCTTTAAATGGCGGCACGCCCTTATGGCGGTTTACATTTTTTTCTCCGGCATTGTAGGCCGCCACCGCCAACACCACATCACCGCGATAGTAGGAAAGCAGCCAGCGTATATATTTCAGCCCGCCTTTGATGTTCTGGGTGGCATCATAAGCATTGCGCACATTAAACCGCTCGGCGGTAGCGGGAATCAGCTGCATCAGGCCCTGCGCTTCTTTGTTTGACTTTGCCCCGACATTGAAATTGGACTCGGTGCTGATAATGGACAATACCAGCCTGGGGTCAATCGAGTACCAGCGCGCCAGCGTGCCAACGAGATCCACCAGCCACCTTTTGCTTTTTGGCAGCGACGCGATGCACTGATCTATATCGGCATTGGCGTATTCCGGAATTATTTCGGCTTTGGGACGCTCGGGCAACGCCGATGGGTCATTCATGCAGGCCGGTAATTCCGAAGTGTGAAGCTGAACGGTTTCCAGCATATCCCGTGCCTGGGCATGTCCCTGATGAGCCGCCTGCGAAAACAGGGCGGCTGCAAATGCGCGGTTTTCCGGCACGCCCCTGCCAAAGGCATAGAGCATTCCCAGCCGGTACTGGGCTTCAATGCTGCCGTGCCGCGAAGCCTCGCAGTACAGCACGGCCGCATTCCACATTTCCTGTGAGTTGCGCACAGCAAGCTCCAGTGTCACGGCTTTTGCTAGCAGTGCACGCACCTGGGGCGGATCGGCAGCCAGATCAGAAAAATCATCCTCTTCCGCATGGCCCAGCATCGGCCACAGGGCAAGTATCAGTGCGGCACATATCCGTTTAATGTATACGCCCATCTTGCACATAACGGAACCTTTTAACCGTGGAGAAAATATTATAGTGCACTCTCAGTCGAGACGATAATACATCGAGTTTGCAAAGTGGCTTTGATATGCGGCAGAGCAGTGTGGTAGGCAGAGCGGCATCTTGCCTGCCGAGAAATTGGCTATGAAACGGATGCGCCTACAGTTTTATCAAATCTAATATGTTTTTCTGCATTGAATTGTAGATTGACAGGGCTTTTAGCGATGCTTGCGTCTGCACGTTGTTTTGTGCCAGGTTGGACGATTCTTGAGCGTAGTTGGTATCGCTGATGCGGCTCTTGGCGGCAGCAATATTTTCATAGGTGTTGCTCAAGTTGGCTAATGTGGAATTTAGTGCTGCCTGGGATGCTCCGATAGTGGACTGCTGCGTGCCTATGCTGTTTATGGCGTTATCCAGCAGGTTGAGCGCATTGGTCGCACTCGCCTGGTTGGTGACGTCGATATTGGAAATGCCCAAACCCTGGCTGGAAGCATTACCCAAGCTCAGTGTCTGGGTATCTCCCGGATTTGCGCCTGTCTGAACTTGTCCGCTGAAAGTGCCGTTGAGAAGATTTTGCCCGTTGAATTGTGTGCTGCCGGCGATCTGGTCAATACCCTGCGCAAGTTGGCTTATTTCACCCTGGATTGCCTGCACATCGCTGGCGCTGTTTGTCCCATTGGCTGCCTGAACGGTGAGTTCACGCATACGTTGCAGGGAATCGGATATCTGGCTCAAAGCGCCGCCTGCCGTATCGGTAAGAGACAGCCCATCGTTAACGTTTCTCATGGCTTGGTTATTGCCGCTTAACTGCGATGCCATGGTAACGGCGATAGCCAACCCGGCAGCGTCATCTTTCGCCGAATTGATACGCGACCCCGAACCCAAACGCTGCAATGTCGTGAACTGCGCGTTTTGCGCGTTGTTCAGATTGTTGAGAGAGAGTTGGTTAACCATGGAAACATCCTCCAGTAATATTTAAATGAAAATTTTTGCGGTTCTAATAACATTTACATTAGATACCATTAAATCAGGATAGTTCTAAGCTTGTTTATTCAACAGCAACCCCTGCTGCATTTGCTCTATCGATTGTGCGATCGCCAGTATTTCTTTCGAAGGTATCTGGCGGATCACCTCGCCCGTTGACGTATCGATCAGCTGGACCAGAACTCTTTCAGAGTTGCCGTCCACGCTGAATTCCAAGCTGCTGTTGTTTTGCTGCATGGTCTTGTTCATGCTCTCGATCAACCTTTGCAACTGGACAATAGATGGCGGCTGTTTTGCGGCAGCTGGCGGCAATTTGGCCGACACAGAGCCAGTAGACACGGACTTTGCGCTAGTGACGATCCCGAGCGCACTGTTACCGGCGATCTCACTGGTTTGTGCCACAACACTCAAATTCTGGATGGGCATTTCGGCCTCTCCTTTTGAATTTACATATTGCTTTCAAAGAGTTGGTCGGTTATCCGCTTATCAAGATACTCCAACTGCTTTGATTAGTCTATACATTGAGTAGCGCACGTAATTTTGTAAAAAATTAGACGATTTATTGAAATATTAGTTCATTCAAAAGGCGAGTTGCAATCCAGCGGTTGGCATGAGGGAAAATAGTGCCAACCGCCGGTAATTCTTTATCCGTAACAGCCAAGTCAGTATCAATTTTGTGAAAAATATGCCGATAACAAACACCATTGCGCATTCACACAATAATTGCGATGGCCAAAGACCCAGTTGATTTTCATACCATGGATTTTCTTTCATCCGCATTCATAAATATAACCTGCGGTCAGGTATTGATGGATCGCCACCGTCACATTGCTATCGTGGCAAAAAAAGGTAGGACATGCGCGTATTTGGTACAAGTGAAGTCAGGAATGCTGAAGTTGACCAAGCATGCGACCAGGGATATCGCAGCAGACTGGCGGGAAGCCGATTATCAGTATGAGCGCGCGTTGGACAAACTAATCGAAATGGGCAAACGAAAAGGCATCACAGACAAGGCGCAAGCTGCCCTCGACAGGTTGCTGAGAAACGGGAAAGAACCGATACAGCGGATGCTGTTTGGCTAGCTTTGCCGGGAAAAGGCGTTCCTGAACTAACAGGCATGACAAATATGCCGCCCATGATGACGAACACGCCATGTTGACCGAGTGGTTCACCCACCTGACTACCGCTTGCCCGCCGCTTGTCCGCAAGCTCGGCTATCTCCGCGAAAGCATCGCTATCCGCTCGCGTTATCGGCGCTGCAAGACAGCGTGGCAACCGCATCTGGAAAGCAGTCAGGCGGCATTGCTCGAATCGTTGCACGCATGCAGCGACTTCCGTACTGCACTGGTATTCGGCTCCGGCTTGCTGCTGGATATACCGCTGTCAGAACTGGCAACTCGCTTTGAAAACGTGTGGCTGGTCGATCTCATCCATTTGCCCGAAGTGCGGCGCGCGGCTCGCCGTTATGCCAACGTGCGCTGCCTTTCTTGCGATATCACCGGGTTTCTGGAACAGATGGAAGCCTTGTCGCCAAACAACCTGAATTTGCCGCCGCCGGCAAGCTTTCTCGACAATCCAGCCGTCGATTGGGTGGCCTCGGTCAATCTGCTTTCCCAGTTGCCCCTGTTGCCGCTGGACTGGCTGCGAAAGCGTTTTCCCGGAATTGACGAGGTGCTGCTGGAAGAATGGAGCACGCAACTGATGCGGCAACACCTGGACTATCTTGCTGCCTTCGCTGCGCCCGCCTGTCTGCTGGCTGACATGGAGCAAACGACTTATGAACAGAACGGCGAGGTTATTGAGCATGCCGATTTTGCGGCGATACTCGATTTTGAACATCAGGCTTTGGCGCAATGGCGTTGGGACATTGCGCCGCCAGGTGAAATCGCGTCTGGAATCGGCCGCTTCCACCGCGTAGCAGCGGTCACCATGAAATGCGGACGAAATTAAGGGAGCCTCGAATTTTTAGAGGCTCCCGATAAATCTTGGCCAAACTTTGGCGCGCGACAATCAAGGGAACGTTTTGCGCCACCCGAACCAAACCGAATGACGCCGCGGTTTGATCTCGAACCGCCCTTCTTTCGATTCGAAACGCAGGACAGGCGACAATGAAATGCGGTCGCTGTCGGGAGCGATTTGCCAACGTGCGTTTGTTGACCAGACGGCTTCTTTTTTCGGCTCGGCGACGATGTGGAACTGTGGCGTGTTACCGAATCCTGAACCTGCTGGTGCGGCTTCTGCGGAGCGGGTAAGCGTGATACTCGCATTGAGGTGGTACGGGAGCAACCGGTCAGCGCTAGCGCGCACCGGCTGAATCGTTAATATATCCAAACCCGGCGCAAAAGGGCTTTCCTCGGACTGTGCCGTATGCGCCGCAACAGCCAGCCCAACGAATATCAACCCGACGCATATGCGAAGCATGGCCGCTTGAATAAAACCAGAACCAGAAATGAAGTTAGACATGATTGCGCTCCTTCCGTATTTCAAACACTGCCCGAGTTTCCTTGGGCCGGTGACTTTGCGTTCTTATCTTTCGATAAGCTTGCCAAGTGAGTGCAGTTTATTGAGTGACCCCGATGGGGGCAATTACTATGAGACAGGTGGACAGGCTTCTGGATGACTGGCAAGCCGGCAGGACGAACGGTTGATTTTTCAGATAGTCGGTAACGCTGGTTCAAAGAGATAACCTTCAACACACTTGAACGGCCGAGCCGTGGCAGTTTTAAATGAGGGCTCTCCGATCTGGCCATTCGAGTGCAGTTGGTGGTAGATTAACCGGGTTCCCAACGCCAAATAATATTGGGATATGGAATCACGTTTGAGGTATTCTTCGAAAGAGAATGTGAGTTATTCCTGTTTCTATTGCGAATCAGGATAAATTTATAAATCGGGAGCGCGAACCATGAAGCTGCCTAAACCTGAAGCGGGAGATTTTTGGGGTGGTCTTGCCGCGATGCTTGTGGCTCTCCCCTCGGCCATTGCCTTCGGCGTCACCATCTATTCCCCGCTGGGCGCTTCCTATGCGGCGCAGGGCGCATTGGCCGGCATCCTCGGTGTGACCGCGCTCGGCCTTATTGCCCCGGTGCTGGGCGGCACTAACCGGCTCATCACTGCCCCGTGCGCCCCTGCAGCGGCGGTGCTGGCGGCGTTTGCGCTCGAGTCCATGCACAATGGCGGCGACCTGCCGACGGTGATTCTGATGCTCTCGGTGCTGGGGCTGATGGCGGGGCTGTTGCAGATATTTTTCGGCACGGTGCGACTCGGGCGGCTGATCGAATACATGCCTTATCCGGTGGTCAGCGGCTACCTGTCGGGCGTCGGCCTTTACATCATCGCCGGGCAGGTACCCAAATTCCTCGGTGCCCCCAAGGAGATGCACTTCTGGGAGTCGCTCGCTTCACCTGCGGCGTGGCAATGGCAGGGCATGGTCGTCGGTGCGGTGACTATCGCCGTGATGCTGGGCGCGCCGCGCATCACCAAGCTGGTGCCGGCGGCGATTCTCGGGTTATTGGCGGGCGTGCTCGCCTATTTTGGCTTGGGGTTGGCGGACCCGGCACTGCTCACGCTGGAAGGTAATAAGTTCGTTGTCGGGTCGCTCGGCGGTGGCGGCAGTTTTACCGATGCCATGGCGGGGCGCTGGTACGCCATGGGCGGAATCGGCCTCGAGCAGATCAAGCTTGTTGCAGTCCCCGCGCTGACGCTGGCCGTGCTGCTTTCCATCGACACGCTGAAGACTTGTGTGGTGCTTGATGCATTGACGCGCTCGCGCCACAAATCAAACCGCGAGCTGATCGGCCAAGGCATTGGGAATGTAGCTTCCGCCGTGATTGGTGGCATCCCCGGCGCCGGAACGATGGGCGCGACGCTGGTCAATATTTCCAGCGGCGCGGTGAGCCGCTATTCGGGGGTCTTTGAGGGCGTACTGGCGTTGGTCGCGTTTCTGGTGCTTGGTGCAATGATCTCCTGGGTGCCGGTAGCGGCGCTTGCCGCAATCCTGATGGTTATTGGTGTGCGCATGATCGACCGCCACAGCTTTCAGTTTCTCAAGCAACGCTCCACGATACTCGACTTTGCTGTCATCGCCGCCGTTGTCACCACGGCGCTGACGGTCAGCCTGATCGCGGCATCAGGTGTCGGCATTGTGCTGGCAATATTTCTCTTCGTACGCGAACAAATCGGCGGCGCCGTCGTGCGCCACAAGGTTGGTTGCAACGAGACTTTTTCGAAACGGGTGCGCACCCATGAGGAAATGGAAATTCTCGTTGCGCGCGGCGGGTGCGGCGTTGTCATCGAACTTCAGGGCAGCCTGTTCTTCGGCACCACCAACCAGCTTTATACTGCGCTGGAGCCGGAATTGAAGACACGGGACTATGTCATCCTCGACATGCGCCGGGTGCAATCCGTCGACGTTACCGCCGCACATCTACTCGAACAGGTTCGCGACATGATGGCCGACAAGAACGGCTTCCTGATCTATAGCCATCTGCCGACGAACCTGCCGTCGGGCCAAGATATGAAGCAGTATTTTGACCAGATCGGACTGGCACCCCACAAGAGCGCGGCACGTGTATTCGATGAACTTGACGAGGCGCTGGAGTGGGTTGAGGGTCGCATTCTCAAGGACTCAATCTGCGAACTTGGCGAGCAAGAAGCGCTTGCTCTCAGCGAGATAGAGCTGTTCAAGGGCCGCAAAGCGGAAACGCTTGCCGCGCTGGAGCAAAGCATGGAAAAGCGTTCCAGCAAGGCGGGCGACAAAATCTTCAAGCGTGGCGATACCGGTGACGAGCTTTTCTTGATCCGCAAGGGAGCTGTGCGCATCATGCTGCCGATCTCGGAAAAACAGAGCCACCATCTCGGCACATTTGGGCAAGGGTCTTTCTTTGGCGAAATGGCTTTTCTCGATGGCGATGCGCGTTCCGCCGATGCGGTGGCATTTTCCGATACCGAGCTTTATGTGCTTTCGCGCAAGACTTTTGACGCAGTGGCCGAAGAGCACAAGAAGCTTGCCCTCGGCCTCATGGAGGGCCTCGCCAGCGTGCTTGCGAGCCGGCTGCGTTATACGAATGCGGAATTGCGGGTACTGGAATCCTGATGTGAGATATTTTGGGTGATGCGAAGTGAGCGCATGGGTTGCGGAATCGGTGAACATCCATTACCCAGCAAATAGCTTGAGCTTTGCCGGGCTTCGCAATTAAAGCTATCAGCTTTTTTTCACTACCTGCATCGCGGTGGCGACCATTGCGGCGATGTCGGCGGCGTTGCCGGGCAGGATCATGGTGTTGCCCTGCTTGGCGATGTTGCCGAAGGCCTCGACAAATTTCTCCGCCACCTTGAGGTTGACGGCGACGAGGCCGCCTTCGTTTTGTGTCGCGTTGGCGACCACCTTGATCGATTCGGCGGTGGCGTTGGCGACCAGCAGCAGGGCTTCGGCTTCGCCTTGCGCATTGTTGATGGCAGCCTGCCGGGTGCCTTCCGACTCGCGGATCGAGGCGGTCATCTTGCCTTCGGCGAGGTTGATTTCTTCCTGCTTCTTGCCTTCCGACTGGGCGATCAGCGCGCGCTTCTCGCGCTCGGCGGTAATCTGCTTTTGCATCGCGGCGAGCACTTGTTGCGGTGGGGTGATGTCCTTGATCTCGTAGCGCAGCACTTTCACGCCCCAGTTCGGGCTTGCCTCGTCGAGCGCGAACACCACCGTGCGGTTGATCGCATCGCGGTCTTCCAGCAATTTATCCAGGTCGCGCTTGCCGCATTCCGAACGCAACGCGGTTTGCGCGAGCATGGTGATCGCGGCGAGATAATTCGAGGTGCCGTAGCTGGCGCGCGCGGCGTCGGTGACCTGGTAATACAGCACGCCGTCCACCTGCACCTGGGTGTTGTCGCGCGTGATGCAGACCTGCGGGGCGATGTCGATGGGGAACTCGGTGAGGCGGTGGCGGTAAGCGACGCGATCCATGAACGGGATGACGATGTTCAGGCCGGGTTCCAGCGTCCGGTTGTATTTGCCGAACCGTTCGATTACCCATGCCGATTGGTGAGGCACGATCTTGATCGACTGAAAAGCCAGAATTACCGCGAATATTCCTAATCCGATGACGAACATATCCATGCTGTTCTCCCTTGCGCTAAGACGATTGTGCAGAAATTTGCACTGACGGGTGCTACTCGATGATTAAACGTGATCCAACGATTTCCTTGATGCGCCAAGCTTGTCGGGTTGCATCCGCCGCTGCTTCGCGCGCCAGTTCGGCATCCCATTCTGCGCCGCGATAACTGACACGGGCATGGCGTTCGTCCGACCAACTCACGGCGCGTACAGTCTGGCCGATATCGTTGGCGAAATTGATGTTTTTATGGGGGCGGGCATGCTGTTTATTCCAGCGGTAGATAGCCGCCACGCTCGCCGAACACAGCACTGCCGCAACGATGGCCTGTACGCTCCATGCCATGCCCAGATACGCAACCAACCCGGCAACTGCCAGCCCGAATGCGACAGCGATCAGATAGAACGTACCGCTGGACATTTCGGCTATCACCAGCGCCACCGCCATAAACCACCAAATCCAATGTGCCTCCATATACCCCCCTTGTTTTGCTGATGAGCGCATTTTGCCACGTTTTTCCGGATAATTAGTCGCTCTGTTTGTTCCGGATTTTAGGAGATATGATGCCGGCTATTGGCGCGTTTCAGCCGGTCGAACCGTTGTCCAATAAAACGGTTCACACAAGAATTCTTGCATCTCCATAACCGGATGCTTCTCGATTGGTTTTTCGCCACGCCACTATCTCAGCCATCGCAGGATGATGGCTTTAGTTGCCCCAGCACTCCAGTAACACAATAAAGTCTGCTGAAGGTGCCGCTCCGCTGTTCGGTGCAGCGTGATCCGGGGAAGCCTTTTCAAACGGTGTCTTCGCCCTGTCCAAAAAACGGGAAATACTATCCACCCCGACAACTATTGCCTGTCCATCGGCGGTTTCTTGCAGCGTGCCATCCGGCTGATCCTGGAACACCCCGCGTGCAGCCCCGATCACCAGCCCTGTTGGAGCAAACGCAGGGCTTCCGCTTTGACCACGGTAGATCGGCGCCGTGGTTTGGAGCCAGGCGGCATTGTCGAGCGCAACGCTGGCGTTTAGAACAGTGCCGGATGAGGCTAAAGCGTCGCGAGATTGGGTTCGTTTGACCGCATAACCGATCACGGTTACGGGGATGCCGGGCTTTGGTCTTGTTTCACTGGCAAAGCGCGCGAAACTTGACGGCTTGAGATCCGTTTGTACGGTCGCGAGATCGGCACCAAAATCGACATCGAGCAGGGCGCCATTAACCGCCCTATCACCGTAGGAAACGATAATTCGCTGGCACGCGTAAACGACGTGTTGGTTGGTCAGCAATGTCCCCGAGGCGTTCAGAAAGAAACCTGTTCCGGTCTGCAGGAGGTGCTGTGGGCCAGCAAGCCTGCCATTCATCCTCGCAATGCGCGGATGCCATGTTGCTACGGCCGCTTTCGCCCGCTCAAGTTGAGTTTTACTGAGAAGAGCAGCAACTGACTTGGCAAAGGCGGCGACTTTTTCCTGTTTTGATCCATGCAGTCGGTCAGCCGCCAAGGAGGCCCATCGATAGGCGGCTTCGCGATCAAGCGGGATATCAACCCCTTCGTAGAGCATACCGGCCAAACGAAGCTGGGCATCGGGATGTCCCTGCTCGGAGGCTTTCCGATACCATTCCGCTGCAACCTTGCCATCTTTTTTCACATAATGGCCCGCGTCATACATCACGGCGATCATGAATTGAGCAAGTGCATGGCCGGCTTCTGCTGCGGGCAGCAGTTCGCCATAGGCATCTTTGTATTCTTTTTTTAAGTAGAACTGCGCACCCTTTGGGTAGTCTGCCGAAACCGGTGCGCTCGCAAGGGCGACAATTGTGCCCAAGAGCATGGCACCTGCAATTCTCAACAGACGCCGCCCCCCAGATTTAATATAAATCGCTGGTGAGGGCAGAGACTGTACCGGCTGTAAATCCATGAGTGCCTTCCATGATGGCTAATGGCAAATACCCGCTGACAACTGTGGATTCAACCGGTCGATGCAACACACTAAAATCTGCATGAGCGAATTAAATTAAACAGGCAATCCGCATAACGGTTGCTCGTCACTTCAAGTTGGTAGAAATTTTTTTGCAATTCAAGGTCACGTTGTGCTTTAGCGTAACCCTATTCAAATGCCGACCTCAACCTTCACTGCGTCTTCATTATCTGAGGAATGCCTCTTCCTTCGGCGTGCATCGCTCCAAGCTCACATTGCCCCGCAGAATCGCCTTGTTCGGCAGCTTTGCTAAACCAGTACACGGCTTGCTCATCATTTTGCTCTGCACCATAACCCTCGTTGTACATTCTGCCCAAGTCACGCCATATTTCCACATCTTGAATCGATTGGTTAAAGAAACACCATTCGAAAGCCAGTTGTGCAAGACAGTTGGGTTGGTCTCCGCTTTCCACCACATCCTGCCTGTTGCAGTAGAGTTTGGACAATGGGTAAAACGCTTTGCCGTAATAGTCGTCAGACAATTGCTGGAAGACACTGAAAATAGAAGAAATGGTTTGATTGCCGTCATTCCAGATTGGTATGGTATCCAATTGGTCAAACACCTCTCTGGCTTGCCGATAATGCTCATCTTGGCTGTTGTCGTTCATCTGCACTCGCTTGAATAGATATTGTAATACGTTTGATTAGCCATACAGGGCGTTGCGTTTTCTGATTTCCAGATTGAGGCCATCCTTGTACTGGCAAGTATGGGAGTTGCGGGTACATGGGGCATTAATTTATCAGCAAAAACCATATTTTGCCAGCGGATAAAACTCTGGAACAAGTCCAGATTCGGGAGCTGGCAGCCTGCTGCTAGAGATTGGTGCTGACTAGCCTCTTGTTAAGATATACACTGAAACCGTTATTGCTAACTTGATGATATTGCTTGCTTCATGATGAAAAAGACTGGCCGCAACGACCCATGCATGTGTGGCAGCGGCAAAAAATATAAGCAGTGTTGCCTGCAAAGCGGCGCAACATCTGTGCCAGGCAGGAATCCTGAAGCGGCTTCGGTTGCCATGAATTTTCAGGCCGCGCAGGAACACCATCAGGCCGGGCATTTGCCGCAGGCAAAAGCCATCTACCAGCAAATACTCCAGATGGAGCCGAACCATCCGGACGCGTTGCATTTTCTCGGCGTGATTGCCAATCAGGAGGGAAGCAACGAGATTGCCGTCGAGTTGATCGGCAAGGCAATCCGTGCCAATCCGTCCAGTCTGATGCACTACAACCTGGGTCTTGCGCTCAAGGCGCAAGGCAATCTCGATGCGGCAGCCGAGAACTATCGCAAGGCGCTTTCGATCAGGCCGGATTATGCCGAGGCGCACTACAATCTGGGGAATGTGCTTCAGGAGCAAGGCCGGCTGGATATGGCGGCGGCCTGTTATCGCAAGGCCATTACCTGCAAGCCGGAGTATGCGAAAGCGCACTGCAACCTGGGGAACGTGCTACAGGAGCTGGGCAAGCCGGACGATGCCGTCGCCAGTTATCGCAGCGCAACCGCATACCAGCCGGATTATGCCGAGGCATATTACAACCTGGGAATCATGCTCAAGGAACAGGGCAAAATCGATGCGGCGGTAGCCGGCTACCGGAAGGCGATCCTGTATGAGCCGGACTGGGCCGATGCGCACTGCAACCTTGGAAATGCGCTCCAACTGCAAGGCAAGCTGGACGAGGCGACAGCCTGCTATCGCAGGGCACTTGAGCTGGACCCCGGTAATGAAAGCGCGCAGCATTTGATTGCATCCTTGACGTCCGGAACCACCGAGCGCGCACCGAGCCAGTATGTCGAAAAATTATTTGATGGTTATGCGGACAAGTTCGATACGCATCTGGTCAACAACCTCGAATACAAGACGCCCGCAGAATTGCTCGGACTCATCAAGCAAGCCATAGAGCCGCCAGGCGGAGAGTGGGATGTGCTGGATCTGGGGTGCGGCACCGGGCTGGCTGGTTTGGAAATTCTGCCCCACGCCCGGCAACTGGTGGGTGTCGATCTTTCCACCAAAATGCTGGCGAAAGCGCAGGCAAGAAATGTTTATCACCGGCTGGTACATTCAGACCTGCTACCCATGATGCGCGGTGAAGAGGCGTCGAGCTACGACGTGATTGTTGCCGCAGACGTATTCGTGTATCTGGGCATGCTTGACGGGATCATTTCTGAAGCCAGGCGCCTGCTCCGTGCGGATGGTTACCTCATGTTCTCGGTCGAGGCGCTTGAAGCCCTGTCTGTAAAAATAAACGGCGCTGAAAACCATGCCGGGTACAAACTGAGCCAATCGGGGCGCTATACCCATTCTTCAACCTACCTGGAAAAACTTGCCTCCGGCAACGGCTTTGAATCTCTCAATCAGGTTTATACGCAAGTGCGCCTTGAAGAAGGCAAGCCGGTTATGGCATGGCTGGTGCTGTGGAAAGCAGCATTTCCACATCTTGCTTCATTGCGCTCGTGACAGATTCATTACCAGCAAGCGGCGCAGGATTTCCTCGTCCGGCATCTCCGGCGTGTAGTCGTTCCAGCCGTAAGCCTTGGCGACGGCGGCATCCAGCGCCTTGTGCGCGTTGTCCAGCCAAGCGGGACGAAGGTTGTATAGGTTGGTCAGGGTGCGCTTCTTCAGGTCGTTTTCGAAACCGGGCTTGGCCACCGGGTGAGCGGGATAGCCTGCTTTCTCTTCCTCGGGGGTGCGCACCCAATCCGTCCATTCGGGTGGGTTGAGCCAGCTTTCGCGCAGTTGGTTAAGTTGTTGCGCTGCGCTGGCAATCATTACTGGGAGCGCGGACGTCTCGTCCGCATGCGGGCGGGACGCCCGCGTTCCTGTATTCGTCGGCGCAAGCCCTTCGGGAAAAGGGAAGGTCTCGAAGGTGGTGGTTGGTGTGTAACGCGGTCGGTCTTCCAAACTCGTGCACATACGCAATGACCATAGCTCATGAAAACGAGAGTGGAGAATGCCAAAGGTGGCATCATCGGAACAAGCAATTCCAACGACTGCATCTGAAGGCCAGCATACCGTTGGAGCCCAGACAAACATACGATGCTTCGCAACACGCGTTGTTGCCATATATCGCGTTAATCCTGAAATCGCGGCGCGCCAGTCAGTTCCCAAGCGCCCGTGTAGCCACCAACGCTGACGCCGCGAAACGTCGCGGTTTTTTTCACGCAATGGTTTGACATGCTCATATACATACTCAAATGGACGTTCGTAAAGACTCGCGACCTGTTCGCTCATTGCACCAAAATCGACAACCCAAAGACCACGTGAGCGGTTCGTAATATCCTTGCCATTGGTGAGCGGTCGTAGTACATCGCTGTTCGGCCTGCCATTTGGATTAGGCTGCCTCAGCCAATCACGCGCAATATCGCCGTCCACCTCGAAGGGGCCAACCAACACTGGGCCTTGAAATGATACCCCGGCATTCTCTTTCAATCGCTTGGCCTGCGTCAGATTCAGCCCTTCGCCCGAGGTCAAGTCGGCATGGATAACCTCAACAGATTGCTCATCCAATACTGCACCTTCATTCTTACCAAAGCACACCAGCGACACGCGTACCGCCGCGCCTTCGTTGATCCATTCCTCATCGCTCCACGCATTAAAGATTCTGCTGGTGTCGCAGATACGCGCCAGCACTTGCTGATTGGCTCCGCCGCGTATCGAGTTGGTTGCGACCAATCCGGCGCGCTGGCACTTGCCCGCTTCGATTTGCGCACGCGCTTTCTCGAACCAGTAGGTGACCAAGTCCGCGCCGCCCGGTACGCGGTCTGCGTAGCATTTGCGCAAGGCTTCGGCGTAGTCGTCGCCCAATTCGCCGCGCATCTTGCTGCCGCCCAAGAACGGCGGGTTGCCGATGATGGCATCGACAGTCGGCCATTGGGCTTCGTCAAACAAATTGCTTTTCACGTTTGTCCCTTCCCTTTCAGGGGGAAGGTTAGGATGGGGGTGGGTATTACTTGCCCCATCCCCACCCCAACCCTCCCCTTGAAGGGGCGGGAGTGAAAGCAGTGCATCGCGGTTCTCGATATGGTCGAGCGGTTGCAGGATGGGGTTCTTGCGGATCGGGTAGCCGTTCTTGAGCATCCACTGGATTTCGCCGATCCACACGGTGACGCGCGCCAGTTCGGCGGCGTAGAGGTTGAGTTCGATGCCCAGCACGTTGGCGGGCGAGCATTCGATGGTGATTTGCCGATGCAGCCCCAAGGCTTCGGCTTCAATGTTGGCGCGATGTTCGAGGTCTTTCAACGCGCGCAGAGCCAGAAACAAAAAATTTCCGCTGCCGCAGGCGGGGTCGAGCACGCGAAATACTTTGAGTTTTTCGAGGTAGGTGGTGAACACGGCTTGCGCGTCACGCTCGGCCTTGTCGCCGCTCTTTTTGCGTTTGGCGATTTTCGCGGCAATCTCGGCGCGCGCCGTTCCCCATTCCTTTGCCAGCGGTTCGACGATCACGGGGTTGATGATGCGCATGATGGTTGCCGCATCGGTGTAGTTTGCGCCGAGTTGGGAGCGTTTCTTCGGGTCGAGGCCGCGTTCGAACAGCGTGCCGAATATCGACGGTTCAATGCCGCTCCAATCGAGCTTGGCGGCTTCGTGCAGGATTTTGATTTCGACGGTGTCGAGCGGCAGGGCTTCAATTTTCTCGAATAATCCGCCGTTGAACCAGTGAATATCCTCCAACGCGAAGTCTCCGCCCTTGCGCATCGCGCCGAACAATTCTTCCAGGCGCATGGAAAGTTTGGCGGGGTCGGTCTGGCTCTTGTCCAGCAAACGCTCGAACAGCTTGCCCGGCAGCAGTTCGGCATCTTCGGCGAACAAACAAAACAGGCATTGATTGAGGAAGTGCGCCACGGTCTGCGGGGCGTGTCCTCTGGCATTCAACGACTGTGCAAGGGCGGCGAACTTGCCCGCCGCTTCTTCGGTGATTTGCGCGATGGTGCGCTTGGGATGAAATTTGTCCGGGTCGGTGAACAGCCAGCGCAGTTTATCGAGGTTGGCTTGTTGCCCGATGTCTTCCAGCGCGATGGTATGAATTTCGGAGGGCGCGTTGGTGAAGTGGGTGTGAATTTCGATGATGTTGGTATCGCACACCACCAGCAGCGGCGGGTTGTCCAACGCCAGCGCGTAGGTCATCAATTGTTTCAGGGCTTCGCCGAGGTTGCGCCGCGCCGCTTTATATTCAAACCCGAAAAAGCCTTGCTTCCACACGTCCGCCCAACCTTGTCCGGCGCCGGTGCGGGTCGCGCCGCGCTCGAAGCAATAGGTCTCGTGGCTGGATGGGGAAGGGTGAGGGACGCCGACTAACGCGCACAAGTCTATGAAGTGAAGCTGGTAACTGGCGCGCTCTTTGAGCGGGTTGTCTTGCCACTTCTGGATGAACTGTTGAGGAGTCATTCGGGTGTCTAGTTAAAATATTTTTGTCTGCTCGGCAGCTTTATCAATCGGCGTATCGTACTACGGATGGCGAAACATATATGCGCATCATGCACCAGAAGAAGGGCGCGATGAATCTCGCCCCTACTGATTTATTTCACCTTTTAATAGAACCGGAGCTACCCCATAAAGTCGCGCCCCAGATACCAGAAGAGAGCCGCAACCAGGCCGGACGCGGGAATGGTCAGCACCCACGCCCACACGATGCGCGAAGCGACTCTCCAGCGTACCGCAGAAACACGACGAGATATGCCGACACCGACGATGGCGCCGGTGATGGTGTGCGTCGTCGAGACGGGGATGCCCATCCCGGTCGCGATAAACAGCGTCACGGCCCCCGAGGTCTGTGCACAGAATGCACCCGTGGGCCTGATCCGGGTGATGCCCATGCCCATTGTTTTTACGATGCGCCAGCCGCCGAACAGGGTTCCAAGCGCCATGGCGATCTGGCAGGCCAGCACGACCCAGAACGGGATATGGAACTCGCCCTGCAAGTAGCCGTTGGCATACAGCAGGACCGCGATGATGCCCATGGTTTTCTGCGCATCGTTTCCGCCGTGGCCGAGGCTGTAGAGCGAAGAGGAGATGAACTGCAGCTTGTTGAATTTTCGTTCGGTCGGATGCGGTGAAGCCTTCTCCAGAATCCACAGCAGTGCGATGGACATGGAGAGCGCCAGTAAAAGCCCGAGGAGTGGCGAGAGAATGATCGCCGCCGAAGTCTTGATCAGCCCTTGCGCGATGATGGCACTCCAGCCGGCTTTGGCCAGTGCCGCCCCGACCAGCCCGCCGACCAGTCCGTGCGACGAGGACGAGGGAATGCCGAACCACCAGGTAATGACATTCCATGCGATGGCGCCGCACAGCGCGCCGAAGATCACCGCATTGTCGATGATCGCGGGGGATACGATGCCGGAGCCGACGGTTGTCGCCACATGCAGCCCGAAAAACAGGAAGGCGACGAAGTTGAAAAATGCGGCCCAGACAACTGCTGCTTGCGGCGTCAGCAGCCGGGTCGAAACCATCAGCGCGATCGAGTTCGCGGAGTCGTGGAAACCATTCAAGAAATCGAACACCAGTGCCACAGCGACCAGTATCGCCATGATCAGAAACGTTTGTTCGATCATATACGTTCCAGCACTACACCGTGAATCACATCGGCCGCATCCTCGCAGCGGTCGACCGCTTCCTCAAAAAGTTCATAGAGTTCTTTGGCGCGAATCAGCGCGCGGGCATCGGAGACCTCGGTGAAAAGCCGCGTCATTCCGGCCCGCATGACGTGGTCGGCTTCGCTTTCAATTTCGCCGACTTCCTGGCATATTTTTATGATGCGTTCGGCGTTTCTCATGTCCGACAATAGCGCGACGGCTTCCTGAACCTTTTCCGTGGCGCGCAGTGCAATCTGGCCGAGTGCCGCCATTTCCGTAGTGAATTCGCCGGGGCCGTAGAGCTTGGCGCGCTGGGGAATGTCCTCCATGTAGTCGATCATGTCGTCCAGCGCCATGGCCAGATCCTTGATCTCTGACCGGTCAAAGGGAGCAATGAAGGTTTTGTGCAACGACAAAAGGATGATTTTCGTGACTTCGTCGGCCTCGCCTTCTGTCTTGGTCATTTCGATAAAAAGCTGATCGAAGGCTGCCGGTTCATGCACCGAGCTCATCTTGGCGAGAATTTTGGCGCCGCGCACCGTGCAGGCCGTCAATTCATTAAACAGGGCAAAATAATTGTCGCTACGCGGCGACACCGAGGCAATCAATCTGCTGAATAATCCATTTGCCATAATTTTCTTCCTCGCGATAGTTCAAGTTCTGGCTGCTTCCGCCCCGATTTGACAGGCGGATTATAGCTCCATGGCGCAGCGTTATTTCATTCCGCGATCATAAAGTGAAAGACGCGGGGCGCATAAAGGTACTCTGCGGGATTATTGTTGCGCAACCAGCATTGATTAAAGGAGTCGCCATTGGTATGCTGACCGGCATATAAGGGGCGCTACAAGCACCCGCGTGACCGGGCGGCGGACTAATCGGCATTACCAAGGAGAACGGCTATGAGTTTGTTTGAAAAAATACTCGGTCCGAAGTCAAAATACGACAAGAGCCTGCCTTATACCTATGAAGCCAGAGTCCGTCTGTTTGAGGGGAGCGGGGAATACAACTCCTACTTTGCGGACACGATTTGCGGCCTGGTGGAATACCTGCACCGGCATGGCATAACACCCGATGAAGTGCAGATTATCGAGGTTTACCAGAAGCAGGAATTTCCGATAGACGCGATGTTGTTTGCGACGCCGGATCGCCAGTGGCTTTTCAAGCCGGATTTATGCCGCTCGTTCGAGGAACATTACAAAGGGCACATACAGGACAACACCTGCTCATTCAAGGATCGGGATAACGAAGGCAGCGGCCCTTGATGCGGCTTTCATGCCCCGGCTAAATAATTAAGCTTCAGTGCAAGAGACGATACATGGGAATTCACAAGATTGATGTTACGCGCGGGATTCAGTGGGTAGAGGTTCCCGAAGCCAACCTGCGCGTGCTGTGCGGATGCCCGGCGGATGCGGTCAAGCATCTGATCAAGCGCGGGCTGATACTGCCCCATGAGGTCAAGGGCGTTACCTGCGAGACCGGGCCAAACGCCATCCTGCTTTCCGATGTTCTGATACAGAACGGGGAGTTCGCCAATCTTGCCGAGTTTCCGGTGTTACAGATGCTTTACCGGCAGGGGCTGATCCTGCCCGGGCACCCGAACAACACCGGGCATAAACCCGTCCTGATCGGTTCGGCCGACCAGGTCGAGTCGCAGATGCGCTATATCTACCGGGGAAATTACGGGTTGGTGTCGCGCGAGGAAATCATTCAGACGGGTATTACCGACGAGCAGGCCGCCGACATGATGCGCCTGAAGCTGAAGTTTGCTTTCGGGCGTATTCACCCGACCAGCGATTTTATCGACGCCCGCGTCGTCGGCGACGGCACGGTGGAGATCGCGGACGGCGTAAGCCTGCGGCGGCTGCGGCCTAATGTTTTTGAATTTTCCTACAGGGGCGAGACGGCGACGGTCGATCTCAACCTGCCTGCCGGCACCACCTACGAATGCGCTTATCCGCTGGGTTTCCGCAGGTTTGAGCCGGAATATTTCGCCGTCATCCACTCGGGCGAGGGCGATGGGTGGGATGTCAATCGCCCCTGCATGTCGAGCATCATTACCTATCAGGGGAACCTCTACCTGATCGATGCCGGCCCGCATCTTGTCAACACCATGGCGGCATTGGGTATCGGCATCGACCAGGTGGACGGTATTTTCCACACCCACGCGCACGACGACCATTTTGCCGGGCTTACCGCGCTGATGCGCGCCGGAAGGCGCATCCGTTACTTTGCGACGCCGCTGGTGCGTGCCTCGGTGGAGAAAAAACTGGCCGCATTGCTGGGAGCGGAAGAGGAGCGCTTCACCGATTTCTTTGATGTCCATGACCTCGTTTTCGATATATGGAACGATGTCGATGGCCTCGAGGTGATGCCGGTTTTATCGCCGCATCCCGTGGAAACCAACATTTTCGCGTTTCGCACCCTGTGGGGCGACGGCTATCGCACCTACGCCCATTTTGCGGATATCGTGTCGCTGAATGTTCTCAAGGGCATGGTTACCGCCCGGCATGATGCACCCGGCCTCGATCAACAAGCCTTCGAGCGCGTCCGTGCGGCCTATCTGGTTCCGTTCGACCTGAAAAAAATCGACATCGGGGGCGGCTTGATCCACGGCGACGCAAACGATTTCCGGGAGGACGCTTCCACCCGCATCCTGCTGGCCCACCGCGCCACCGACTTGACGCCGGAGGAGAAGGAGATCGGCTCCAGCGCCGCCTTCGGCACCGTTGACGTATTGATAGAAGGGCAGTCGGAGAGCCTGCGCCGCCACGCCTTTACCTATCTGCAAGCCAATCTTCCCGGAGTATCGCTGCATGACCTGCGGATGCTGGTCAATCACCCCATTACCGAGATTAATCCCGGCGCTATCTTTCTCAAGGAAGGCGAGACACCCCAGGAGATGTTGCTGCTGTTAAGCGGGCGGGTGGAAAAAATACGCACCCGCGACAACCTGTTCGGCAGCCTGTCGGCCGGGTCGCTGATCGGCGACGAAGCCACGCTGGACAATCGCCCGTCCCGGCATACTTATCGTGCATCCTCTTTCGTGCGGGTGTTGCGCCTGCCGGTCGGCCTTTATACCGAGGTCATCCGGCGCAACGGGTTGCTGGATCGCGTGCGCCGCGTTGCCGGTATGCGCACTTTCCTGAATGCGACAAGCCTGTTCAGCGAAGGCCTCCCGGTTGCGGTTTTCGGGCGCATCATCGACGGTGCGACCGAACGGCGTTTTCAGCCTGGCGAAATTATCGGCGGCAAGGATATCCAGGTCGTCAACATTATCCGCTCCGGCCTTGTCGAGCGCGCGATAGGCAGCAAAGTGCTGGAAGTGTTGAAGCAGCGCGATTTCTTCGGCGAGGAGGGCGCAGTCCTCAAGGTTCCCAGCCTGTTTCACCTGCGTGTGCTGGAAGAGACGGTAGTTGTGCAGATACCCGGCGAGCTTTTGGAAGATGTGCCGATCCTGCGCTGGAAAATTTTTGAAAACCACCAGCAGCGGGCGGTACGCGTCGTGCATGGCGATGGAGAGACGGAAGCATTTGTCTGGAATGATACCTTCTCACTCCATGTGTCCCAAATGGACGGCCATCACAAGCGGCTATTCGGGATCGCCAATACGATTATGGAGCATTTGCACAACAACGCCGGGCGTGAAGCGGTTTCCAGCGCTTTTGATGCGCTGGTGGATTACACGCGCTATCACTTCGCCGCCGAGGAGAAGCTGATGGTGCTTTACAGTTATCCGGGCATCGATGAACACAGGGAAAAGCATGACGAGCTGATTAGCCAGGTTCTCGAATACAAGGATCGGGTGCTTGGTGGCGATGTGCCTGATATAGCCGGCTTCCAGAGTTTCATGGAGCACTGGCTGGTGCGCCATGTTCTTGACGAGGATCGCAAATACGGTGCGTTTCTCAATGACAAGGGCGTGTATTAGGGTGTAGTGGCTCAGGCTTGATCTGAGTACACCAGCTACATTTATTCCAGCACTACGCTGGCTGTGCGTGTAACTTGATACCTAGCGCCGTGGTGACTTTGAGAATAGTTGCAAAACTTGGATTGCCTTCGCCGGATAAAGCTTTGTATAAACTTTCGCGACCCAAGCCGGTTTCCTTCGCTAGTTGCGTCATGCCCTTGGCGCGGGCAATGGTACCGAGTGCTTTAGCAATAAAGGCAGCATCATCTCCAGCTTCTTCGAGACAGGCTTCCAGATAGAGCACCATATCCTCATCGGTTTTGAGGTGCTCGGCACTATCCCATTTGCGTAGTTTGATCTTTCCCATTTCAATCTCCTAAATTTTTCGCGCTAGTTCAAGCGCTGTTTTAATATCCTTTGACTGAGTAGATTTATTGCCTCCAGCCAGCAATATCACTATCTCGATTCCACGTTGCACGAAATACACACGATAACCTGGCCCGTAATGAATTCGCATTTCAGAAACACCTTCGCCAACTGGTTCGCAATCGCCAAAGTTGCCATCCTCAGCGCGGTCGATTCTTACCTGTACGCGCCGCACTGCCTGCCTATCCTTCAGCCCGGCAAGCCAGTCGTCAAATGCCTCCGTTGTTTGGATAGAGTTCATGCGATTAAGTGTATTGTATAGGATACAGATAGTCAATTGCTTTCGGCATATTGACCATCTATGTGGTGCTGGTTAGGGGGCGCCCTTTACCAGCTTGAAAATAATTGTGATGCTGACCCCAATCGCTGCCAATCGCTGGAACTTCCGCTTCTCGGCCGAAGCGGACAGTTGAAGCACCGTCCTAGTGTGGCTGTTACCGACACAAAGCAGAACTTAAAGTTTCTCCGAAGCAGACATTCATTGCTACGCTACTAGTTGTTCGCCACCCCATGCGGCATCTCCAGCAGCCCCACTGTGCTACTGGTTACAAGGTGCCACGAGATGGCAAGGCGGATGGTTCATCCAACATAGCATCAATCAGCTTTTGCGGCAGTTGCTTGGTTGGCTTCACCCCCAGCTCCTTCAGCATTTCTGCTTGGCGGATGACATTACCTCGGCCACCGGCAAACTTGCTGTATGCTCCCTCATAGGCCGCTTGCGCCTGTTTCAGCTTGGTGCCTAAAACGTCCAGATCTTCCACGAAGCCGACCAGTTTGTCATAGAGTTCGGCACCTCTATTGGCAATGTCCTGTGCATTACGGTTCTGCTGCTCCTGTCGCCACAGATGCGCCACGGTGCGAACCACAAACAGCAAGGTGCTGGGGCTTACCAGCAGCACGTTCTTCTTCCATGCGTCTTGCCACAACTCGCTGTCATGCGAGATAGCCAACATGAAGGCTGGTTCAACCGGGATGAACATCAACACGAAATCGAGCGATTGCAAACCGTAAAGCTGCTGGTAGTTCTTTTCGGACAACTCCTTGATGTGGGCGCGCACCGAATCCAGGTGTCGCCTCAAGGCGGCATCGCGCTGATGATCGGTTTCCGCGTTGACGTGTTCCTCATATGCCGTCAGCGATACTTTGGCATCGATGATCAGGTGCCGACCTTCTGGCAGATGCACGACTACATCCGGCTGGGCACGCGTACCGTCTGCGCGGGTATGGCTTTCCTGCACGTCATATTCATGCCCCTTGCGCAAGCCGGAAGCCTCCAGCACCCGTTCCAAAATCAGCTCGCCCCAATTGCCCTGCGCCTTAGCCTGGCCTTTCAGGGCGCTGGTGAGATTGTGCGCGTCCTTCGATAGCTGGTTGTTGAGCGCCATCAGTTGCTTGACCTGCTCGACCAGCGCCGAACGGTCTTTGCCTTCCTGAAAATATACCTCCTGCACCTTGCCCTGAAACTCGGTGATCTTGACTTTGAGCGGCTCGAGCAACTGGTTGATGTTGGTCTGGTTCTGTTCGGTAAAACGTTTGGATTTATCTTCCAGAATCTCGTTTGCCAGCACCTTGAACTGGTTGCTCAGTTCTTCCTTGGCGCTATTCAGTACCGCGAGATTTTCTTCGGCAAGCTTGCGCTCCGCATTCAAGCTGGTAGTCAGTTCAGTTACTTGATTGCTCAAGCGTTGCTGCTCGGCGGTGAGCTGATCGCGCAGCGCGGCGAGATTTTCTTTTTCGCGCTGAAGTCTGGACAGATGCTCGGCCTGATTAACGACAGTCGATTCTGCCGCACCCAATTTCTCGCGTAAATCTCCCAATTCTTGCTTGAGTTTTTGGATGGCAGTTTCCGCATCAGCGTGCTCAGCCGTTAAGCGTCTGGCATCTTCCTGCGCTGCGCTTAAACGCTCATTGAAACGTGCTACCTCGATCTGACTTTCACCTTTTGCCTGCAACCCGGCAGATGCAATACGTTCACGCAAAATCAACCATGCGACAGCTACGCCTAGCAGCAGACCGGCAAGAAGAGAAACGAAAATATAGATTAGCTGTTCCATGAGTATTGCTTACCTTGAACTGGATACGAGTATATTCAACAGACCCACCGAGCGAAGCCTGTGCCCAGCCCGTTGGATTATGCCGCAGATTGTTGCCTGCTGGCATATAACAGGCGAATTAGCCTTCGTTCGCCACCCCATGCGGCACATGGCCGGTGGCAACGTGCTGGCGTGCCGATTCGCAATGTTTCTGTTGGTCGTCAAAGAAAATATCTGCGCCGAATGCTTTCAGGAATTCTCCTTTATCTTTACCACCGAGGAATAGCGCTTCATCAATGCGGATGTTCCATGCGCGCAGGGTGCGGATGACGCGCTCGTGAGCGGGTGCGCCGCGTGCGGTGATGAGTGCGGTGCGGATGGGAGAAGTATCTGCCGGATAGTCCAGTTGAATCCGGTGCAGCATGGCGAGGAAGTTCTTGAACGGCCCACCGGGTAGTGGCTGCTTGGCCGTCAGCGTTTCATTGCTCTGAAACGCATCCAGCCCATCTCGTTTGTAGATACGTTCCGACTCATCCGAAAACAACACCGCATCACCATCGAACGCGATGCGCAACTGTGCTGGGTTGGCATCAGCCACCGGCACAGCCGCAGATGATAGGATGGTCGCGGCAGCGAAACCAGCTTCCAACGCCTTGCGCACATCATCTGGCTCTGCGGATAGAAACAGTTGCGCACCAAATGCTGAAATGTAGGGATGCGTACTTGCGCCGCGTGTAAATGCCGCCTGGCTGATATTCAAGCCGTGATGTTTGATCGAGTTGAAGATACGCAACCCGGTATCTGCATTGTTGCGCGATAGCAGGATCACCTCGACACGCGGGTTGGCGGGTTCCCGCCCATTCAGCGCCAGCAGCTTCTTCACCAGACTGAACGCCACACCCGGCTCCAGCGGAATTTCTTCACGCTCCACCTGATAGCGGCAATACGCCTCTACGCCCTCGGTTTCAAAAACGGCATGGCTCTCGTCCAAGTTGAACAGGGCACGGGAAGAGATGGCGACGACTAGTTTTTCTTGGATGCTTTGTGTACTGCTCATTTTCTATCTGATGCTCCATAATAGCGCCAACCCACACCATCGCAAGACGAGCAACGATCTTCGTCTCGCCGCCCAGACCCTTTGCAAAAATAGCACTGCCATCCTTTGCGCTCAATTTTCCAACCGTATTTTGTCAGCCGTAAGTGATAGAGGCGGAGTTCATGCTCGCACCCTAACGGCTGTGACACAATAGCTTCTGTCGTTTCCCCCTTGTTCTCAACACTCAAAATAACCGCAGGGTGCATTTGCCGATACAGAGTGTCTTTATTACGTTCCTCACGCGTTTTATGTAAATATGTGATGCTAACGAATCTCTCGAGAAAAGCCTCGCTATTGGCTTCTTGAATATAGTTCAATTCTGTCCATTCGGCAAAATAGCTCTGCATGAATTCTTCAATAGTTTTCATATATATGAAAGCTTATAGTCGGGAAATACTGGAGGCAGACTTGTCCAAAAGCATCGCTCCGGTATCTGCAAATATTCTATCGTTCAGCCACATTGCCGCCAGTGTTCCCAATGGCCCACCGATCAGGAATGCGGCCATTTCAGGAATCGTCGCGGCAGTTCCCAGCTTGAGCAGCACCAAATGCAGCGCATCGATCAGCAAGGCATTTGCCACCGCGAGGCGGTAACGTCGATAGTGGACATTGTGCTGCTGGAATGCGAAGGCAAAAACGATCATAAAGGAACTCAGAAACAACAGGAACGCATTCATACTTTCATCCATCTCAACTTGAATGGATGGATCATGGCACCCTTGTGCGACACTTTGCGGCGCACAAGAGAAATTACATAGGTACGTCGATTCTTAGCGAAGTTGGCTCGACAGTAACCTGCCCATTGACGCTCATGGAAAACGTGCAGTTTGCCTCCTGTCCGAATTCCCATCGATCTGGGCGTGATTCCAGCGTGAGAACTGCATCCGCATGGCGTGCAATAACTGATTGTTCTTCGACCCAATTGGCTTCATGCGCATGATGAGCAACGCACACCTGCAACCGCCTTGCCACGGCCACTTGCTTCAGCTCCGACAGTACGGATGAAAGCGCTAATGATGGACTTCTGCCTTCAAGATGGGCGGCATCAAGCAACGGGGCCAAGTTGTCGACAAACAGTTGGTAGCGCACTTCATCGCTACTTATCCTGCCTCTAATGATCTCCCACTTAATAAGGGCATCCAACTCATTCACATTTAATGGAATATCGCCCAAAAACAACTTGGAAGAATTCAGCAGCTCTATTGCATCGGTAAAGCGATCCCAATCCTTTTCATCAAACCACTCCAAACCACACATTTTGTTATAACTGACTCCGCACTCCTGCATAAGCAAAATTCTGGCAAACAGCTTTGAATCATGGCTAAGAACGCAGCATGAATCATAAATTTTTGACTGGTTGATCATTGCACTAAGGAAGAAAACATTCCGCACTGCGTTATTTCCAGAAAGCACGACCAGATCACCTGGAGCAAATACATCCCCAAAGTAATCGTACATATCTCGATCTTCTGGACGAGCACAGGGCTCAGCGTTGTAGGCGGCCTCCAACTCTTCCACAACTTCAAGAATAGCCGACGATACATGCGACAAAACCTTATGACGCTCAAAGTTATAAATATCCGCCATGACTAACCATTGATGTGGGTTAACGACTGGCTAACGATCATTTCTCCAAGTGCCTCCATCAGCCTGCTATCGCTCAAACCATAAAGCTCCTGAACGGCAAGGATTAGCGCCAGCCAAAGCGTAGTGCCTTCTGAGTTGCGTTCGAAATTAAACTGCGCATCGAACAAGTCAAACAAGCGGCCTGTGTCGTCCGGCCTAAAGCGGTGATTGAACCGTTGCATGGCATAGAGCGTATCAATCAATGCCTGCAATGGTTCATGACCTATCAGCTCATTTGGCTGCTGCCCAGCGCCACCATAGACACCATCAAAAATCTGGTTAAGAAGTACTTCATTCAAAGGAGGCAAATTATTTTTCACAACATCTTCTCCGAAGACTTTTTCACTCGACATCTGCCTAACAAGCTGCGCTCCCGTATCGAGGTTAGCTGGTAGCAATTGTGTTTACAATTCCACCCTTATCGTTATAGATGTACACATAAAAGCCTCGCCGGATGCTGACCGTTGAAGAGGTATACCCCTTTAACCCATCGTTCGGTCCAGTGCCAGCATGCACCGCAGCTATAACGCCACCTTTTTCGTTATAGATATAGACATTCCCGTTTTTCTCCACTGCACTAGCGATTGCCATTTCAAATCTCCTGGTTGTTTTTGCTTGCTCTGTTAAGGAATGCCCCTCGCGCAAAGATGAAAGGGCATCGCATCCGACAATCCAATTGCCAATCTTTAAATCAGCGAATCAATTTTGGTGCAAACAAAGAGTAACAGGGTGGTGCGACATGTTGTGTCGCACATAAGCAAAAACCTAGATTTTTAACTGTGAGATGCTGATATCTTTCCAGTAAAGGAATTCATGACTTCTGTTGCAATTGCCTTATCCGCAATTGAAAAAAGAATCATTTCGATTTTCGTGAGGCGATGAGTATCGGCAACACCGTCTTTATCGGGGTAAATAGTCTCTGCAAGCACATTAAGCAGATCGCAATATTCTGAATAGGCTTCTTGATCGCGTATAAACAAACCTTTTTCAAGGCTGCTTCGTAGCCTGGATTTACCACCCTTCTTATTTCGATTCTTAATGTCATCATCCAATGCTTTAAGCAAAACGTCCTCGTGATAATGAGATAACAACAAATGAATGTCGTAATTAAGCAATCCCATTACTGAGTTTTGGCCTTCGAGAAACGGGAAAAACTTGAATTCTCCCTCATCTCCAATTTTAGATTTTTTTTGTTCTGAAGCAGCATTCTTTATTTCTAATAGCAACCAGTTAAGCGAAAATATTACCCTCGCATCGTAAATAGCACAGCGCTGTGGAAACTTAAAAGCCAAATATTTAGACCAACTTGCAATTCGTTCAAGAGAGAATTCCTTCTTACCACTTTTATTTCTCGCATGCTGCTTAACCACAGAAGCATCTTGAATAACAGCCTGTTTGATACAGTCTGAAAGTCTATCTTCACTCTGCTCATGTCTTAACTGAATGCCGCCCCAGTCTTTAACAATCCATATCTTTATATTTTTCACTGCATCTATCTCACCCATCTCATCTGCATTGCTGGCTTTTAGCATGGCCGGTATTTGCTCTCGCAATTCTAAGGTCATAGCAAACGTCGGCTCATTGTTCTCTGAATCTGCAGGAGTGTCGCATAGATCATCTAGCCATTTTGTGTGTAGCTTCGGCATCTCTTCGCACACCTTTTTTAAGTTTATTAATTGATCTCGAAGCGACCATTTATACAGAGTGGGCAGGTCTTTATCCCACCCTTTATCCTTTATTTTATTTACCAGACTATTAATAACCTCTGATGAAAATGCTGTCGGCCTTCTTGATGGAGTCAATCTTTCTATCTCCCAAACACTCGTCAGTTCTTTTGAGTGTTTTCCAAGCGGGGCATGCGATTGCCTTTCTTTATCCAGATAAAAACATAGCCGCTTTTTTTCTATGACAATTCCGTCATTATTAGCGGATGCGTCCAATGCAGCCTGATCCGCTCGGCCCATATCCTCCTGCGTCACCACATCACCCACCACCTCAATTGTGGCCCGGCTGCGCGTCATCAGGTATTTTTCCTCAGGCTCGGGAAACTGCACCCCATCCATATTGCCACCACGCTGGAAAAACCAAGCAATTCTCACCATTGCCAAGGTGTCACGCTCACAATAGGCCAGCAAACCTTCAATTAATTTCTTCCGCTGCTCGTTGGAGGTATTCGAGTCCAGCAACTCGGCATAAGCGACCTGCGCATCTTCTCCATTGCCGACCTCAAGATTGTCGTAGGTTAAATCAGGCGCAATAGTGGGGAGTACAGCCTTGATAGACCATGAACCCTTCATATCAGGGTGGTAATAGTTGGCCTGTGCAATCGGCAACAAATCGACGACGCGCTCATTGATGGCGAGCAGGTCATCAGCGAGATCAACGCAGTACTCGGCCAGTTCTTTAATGCGTGATTTCTCGAACGACTGGTTATAGACAATGACCGGCCCATCTTGACCAAGTATTTTGACCATGCTCTCTGCAAAGGCACGGCGCGGGTCGCCACCGGAGGTATCCAGAAACATGGCATGGCGCAATTTCCCCGGTTCGTCCTCAATGTGGCATGACCACTGAAATGGCACCTGCGTACTATAGGGGCGCGTTCCCTCCCAGCGTGGCACAGCCAGCGCAATGGTTTCAAAGTCGAGGTAGTAGCGCGGGTACGGCAAGGCCGCCAACTCCTGTTGTGCCGCAGGCTTCAATTCCGCCTTGCCCGCACGGCTGACGCGCTGTATCCAGCGTTGGGTTTCGTTGAGCTGTGTTTCGGGCACAGTCAATGCATCTTCATAGCCTTGAGCGCGCAACTCTTCCTTCTTGCCAGTTTGCATCCGATAGAAAACTTCCAGAGGAAACTCCGGTGCGGTTGCCTGTGCCATGTTTCGCGTGCAATAAGCATAGAACTGGCATTCAAATGGCGCGGTACATTGCTCACCCGGTTCGATGGCTGGCTCATCGCCGCACAAAGTTGTGCGCGCACCCTCTACCCATTTTGGCACCTGCTCCAGAAGCGGCTCAATTTGTTCATCCAGGACGACATGCCGGAACAAGCCACGATAGTCATCATCACCTTGGTAAATAAATGATGTGTCAATGTGCGCCAACTCCACAGAGGTCAACAAGACGCCATTTTGCTTGACCACCCAGGTTTGAGCCGCGCAATCATTTAAGTGATAATCCTTGAGGCCGGTGCTGGATTTAACTTCAACCATGCGGTAGCCGTTTTTCTCCGGCAACAGCACGTCCGCACGAATCAGTACGCCCTCATGTTGGAAGGCCGCTTCAAACAAGGGAACGTTGGATTTCTTGGATAGTGCGGCCTGCGTAGCTGCTAGAGCCGCCTTGAGATCATAGACATGCTCAATCAATTCTCCGGCTGGGTAAACTTTACGCGCCGCTTCACCCACCGCATTGCCGACCTGAAAATTCCGCTTGGTCGCTTCAGACTGCACGATCAGCGATGGTTTGTGAACTTGCAACCACAACTGCTTTGGGCACTGCTTCCACGCGATGATGCGCGACTTGGACAAACCTTTCATTTACATCTCCTGTAAATAATATTTTGAATTAACCGTGCAGTCTAAACTACTTCAGCCTGGGAGCGATTGAAAACCTTGTCGTTCATCTGAATGTCGCCCCTGCTTATTGGAGTGCATTAGAGACAGTTTTTTGCGTTGTGGAAAAACTTCTATTCGGTATCACCGGGCTGATGCCCCGCTATAAGTCCATTTCTCGCCCTTGCAACGTATGCAAACTTCTTCATAAGTGAGCCCGGTTCCCATACAAAGGACGCACTCCCAACCTAATTTATCTATCCTCCATTCAGCGCCTAATCTCTTCAGATGATAAATCCCCCTGTGAATACCGGATTTATCACTTAAAGCTTTAGATGTGACCACAGTCGCATTGTCTCCATTACGATCAACCGACAATACAACATCGGGAGGGAAAGACATGTAATCTCGGCGTTGATCGAGAAAATCAGTTTCTGCTCTTTTCCAGTATATCGGCGTAAAGTACCTAGAAAGAAAAGTACTCCTGCCTAATGACTCTCCAAGCGTTATTTGATCAAACTTTGCGAAGTGCCTATGCATTAAGACTTCGATAGCCTTGACCTCGATATCGACCTGTGCCGCGCTATCTAACAAAGCCTGTTGCCTTACCTCTGGTTCATCCCTTAACCGGAACAGATGGGCGGCTGTTTGAGCTAGTTGATTAAATGCATCCGGAGAGATTTCGTCTTGAAAACTGTCAAGCGCCTTGGCCAACCCCCCCTCATCAGCGGCCAACAGAATGTCTATTCTCTGCCCCGCACTCAACCTGGAATGGTAGAACTGAGCACTGTGCATATCGACCAGCTCCCTAATATCGATTTTTGGCGCCGCCTCATTTTTTACATCTTTTAACAATAAACCTGATGCAACCAGATTTTCAGGAACTACCTTCACCTGAGCATCCAAGTTTTCTTGGCCTGCCTGACAAGCAAAATCTCCGTAATTCCACCCCTCTCCGTGGCAGTCAATGCATTTGTAGCCTTCCTCGCTCCCAGTTCCATCACAAGTGCTGCATTTCCAGGCTATCTGATTGATCAGCCAGCCCACGTGTGTTTTCTGCAAGGTATAGACATATACCTCCGAAGGCTCTGCTGTAACTACCTTAGCTGCATCTCCTTCTTGGTGAATTTCCAAAACAACTGGAGGATGCGCCTGTTGATAAGACCAATACTTCTGATCTCGCTTCCGAAATGCCAAAATAAAATCCGACGTGAACCGGCTCTCAATATCTGATGCGGCAATTTCACCGATTTCATATTTGCATGCCAACTTCGCCGCAAAATATTGCGCCATTAATGCCTCGATATACTGGACATCAGTTGCTGCTGGGGTGCCTTTTGCGCCGGATACATCCGGCATCAATACCTGCGGGACTCCATAGGCTCGAAATGAAGCGAGCAACGCTGCATAAATCGTGGATTTAAGGAATTTACGCCTGCTCGTTGTCTCGACTTTTTTGAACATATTTGATCACGCCTCGGCTTCAGCAGTGGCGAACAACCTATCGTTCAGCCACATTGCCGTCATTGTTCCCAGCGGCCCACCTATCAGAAAAGCCACCATCTCAGATGAAGTTGCGCCAGAACCCAACTTGAGAAGCACGAGATGCATCAAGTCGATCAACAACGCATTGACCACCGCAAGCCGATAACGGCGGTAGTGGATGTTGTGCTGCTGGAATGAGAAGGCGAAAACGATGGTGAACGAACTGGCAAAGAGCAGAAATGCATTCATGTTGCTATCCAATAATTGTATGGATATATCATGCCATGCTGCTGCGACACTTTGAGTCGCACAAATACATCGTGGCGACTTGGGTGGTTCAGCCTTGGTAGTTGGCTTGCATCCGGTTGATGATTTCCGATACGGACTGACGGAGCGTATTGGGCTTCAATACCTCCACCCCATCACCCAGACTAAGCAGCCACCATAGAAGCTGCGGGGTATCTGTCACTGTGGCGACAATGCGCATCCTGCCGTCATCTTGCAGTTTTTCGGTTTGATCGACACTCAGCGGTGTCTCTTGCAGGTGCTCGCCCACCTCGCGACTGAACAATGCTTCCAGTTTGATAACGTTGCCCTCGCCAAAACCCAGCACACCGCTGGCAATGACCTCATCGATTGAGAAATTGACCGGGGCCTTGCTTTTTTCTTCCTGCATCATCGCGGTCTGTATGCGATGCAGCGCAAGCAGCCGACCATCTTCATAGTCGAAAAAGCGGCAATACAAATAAACGATCTGACCACGCTGAATGATGGCCAGCGGGTGAATCCGATATTCAACAGATTCACTCTCGCCCCGTTTGAGATATTTAATCACCAATTGACGGTCGGCAAGCAATGCTTCATGGACGACCTGCTGGACGGCAGGTTTAATTGTGGGCGTCAGCAATGGCTGTGTTGGCGGTACGGTGCGCACTTTGTTCAACCAGGAGCGTGTGCGCTCTGCTTGAGGAATGCTGCTCAAATGTTGTCGTGCTGCTTTGAAGTATGGAATGAGTTGGTCTAGCGTTGAAGCTGGCAGCAAGGTATTCAGGTGTTGCTCCACCATTGCCAGAGTCAATGCCTCGTTATGGCTCAAGCCGGGCAAGCTGAATGTCGGCGCGTCTTTTGCCCAACTCCAGCCGTAGGGCTTATCTCGTTCATCTGATACCAGCGGAAACAATTCTGACAAGGACAGGAGATCGCGCTCCACAGTGCGCTTGGTAACCTCGAACTGCTCCGATTGCAGGCGCGCATGAAGTTCTCTGGCTGTGATTTTCAGCGGGTAGCGCGGAATCATGCGCAACATTTGCCATTGGCGCAACAGGGTATCTGGGGGTAATTGAGCCATTTCTAAGACTGATCAGACAAGGATATAGAGGCTGAAACTATCGCATAAATTTTATTCCTCTGCTCATTTCGCTGCATAGGAAGGGCAGCAGCAGGCTCCAGTAGCGTGGTCAGTGACCATCCGACTAATAGAATGAACGTCGGCTTTGCGGCGCATGTTCGACTGGCGGCAATTAGCGCAGAGCGGAAGTAGCTCACCTCTATTCTGAATTTCTGCTTTGGCCGAGGATGAGACAGTCGCGTTGCCGAGCTTAAACGTCTCCTTGTGGCACTCAGCCGGGTTTCGTGTTGCCGAATTGCCTGCCGGAAAGAGGGTAGTAGAGAAGGGTTGCACTTGGGCGACCCCTAAGTTTTTTAGAGGCATCCTTGATGCATTGCTATAAGAAGATCGAGAATTACCGCGCATATGCTTCCGTCGCATAGCGGCGCATCATGCGGTGGCTGTTGAAGTACGAGGCGTTCTTGCTGATCGCGCCCTTCATCACCCTGAGCCACCCGCCGGGATTGCTGCTGTGGCTGTAATACAGCGGCAGCACTACTTGTTCGAGTTTGTCGTAAAGCGCATTTGCATTGCTGTCAGCCATTCCCGCCGCATCGCCGATTGCCCAGCCGGTTACGCCTTCGATGCAGCCTTCGATCCACCAGCCGTCGAGTACCGAGAGGTTGGGTACTCCGTTGAATGCTGCTTTCATGCCGCTGGTGCCCGACGCCTCGAGCGGCGGCAGCGGCGTGTTGAGCCACACATCCGCCCCTGCAGTCAGCGCCTGTGCAAGCGCCAGATCATAATCGGGCAGATAGACCACCGGTATCGTGTCGGCAAGGGTACGCGCATGCGCATACAACTGTTCGATTAGATGCTTGCCGTTTTCATCTTGCGGATGCGCCTTGCCTGCAAGCACAATCTGGAGCGGGTATTTGCGCGCGATTGCACGTAACCGTTCCAGGTCGGAAAACAAAAGGTCGGGGCGCTTGTACGCCGTCATGCGCCGCGCGAAGCCGAATATCGGGACATCGGGTTTGAGCACTACGCCGGTGAGCGCCTGCACTTTATCGATGAGATGCTGTTTTGCCTGGACATGCGCTTGCCAGATCGCAGCTTCCGGAATGCAGCAGTCGGCGCGCATCAGCAACTGCGGCTCGTGGCACCAGCCGGGGGTGTAATGGTCGTAAAGCTGGCGGAAGCTTTCGCCAGCCCAGGTATACGGATGCACGCCGTTGGTGATCGCGTGCACCTTGTAGCCGGGGAACATTGCGTTGGAAATTTCGGCGTGTTTCCTGGCGACGCCGTTCACGTATTCGCTCAGGTTCAGCGCCAGCCGTGTCATGTTGAGGCTATCCTCCCCGGCAAGGCTTTTGAGAGTCTCGGCATTGAAACCGTTGTCGAGAACACGCTGCACCAGATCATAGGAAAAACGGTCATGTCCGGCCTCGACCGGAGTGTGGGTGGTAAAGCTGCACAGGTCGCGCACGCGCGGAATGTCATAGCGCGATTCGCCGGGCCGCAGGTGTTCGGCGGAATAAGTATAGCGCCGCATCAGTTCCAGCCCGAGCAGGGCGGAATGTCCCTCGTTCATGTGGTAATGCTTGATGGTGAAGCCGATTGCATGCAGCAGGCGCACGCCGCCCAGCCCGAGCACGATTTCCTGCTTGAGCCGGTAGACGTTGTCGCCGCCATAGAGATAGTGGGTGATTTCGCGGTCGTCACTGCTGTTTTCGTTCAGGTCGGTGTCGAGCAGCAACACCGGCTGGCGGCCTCCCATGTGGCCTTCGAGCACATACAGCCAGGCGCCGATCCACACCGTGCGCCCATCGATCTGCACGGCAATCTTGGCGTCGAGGGACTGCGCCCAATGCCTGATGTCCCACGTCGCCGCATGTTCCAACTGCCGGCCCTGCGCGTCGATTTCCTGGCGGAAATAGCCGGCGTGACTTGCCAGGCTGACCGCCACCATCGGCAGATCAAGGTCGGTGGCCGAGCGCATGGTATCGCCGGCGAGTACACCCAATCCTCCGGCGTAGGTCGGGACTTCATTGCGCAGCGCGATCTCCATCGAGAAATACGCGATACGCGGTTCGTGAATAAATTCATCGAGCATGATCGTCTCCTTTTTTCAGGATGGCAAAGTGCTGTCGCATTTTACCCCTTCCATGTAATCCGGCTATTCGATCGCGCGCGCCTTGAACAGGGTATACAGCGCGGGGATCACCAGCAGTGCCAGTAGATCATGCCGCCTACCATTGGTGCGGTGATGCGGCGCATAGCATGGACACTACTTCAACACCTTCTTTAGCAAGGCCAACGTGTTGTCTTCATGCATCACTACTTGATCGTAAATAGGCGGTTCTTCCAACGAAGATAACTGCCCGTGGTTGCAGTGCATATCCCAGCGACGTTGCACGACATTCCTGCAATAGGCATAGCGGCAGGCATTTGGTGTTCCCGTCACGGCCATGCTCAATATCTGGCAGCTGCATTTGTCTCCGTGTGGGCTTTCCATAGCGTTCCTTGCAAATGCCGTAGCGTCCAAAAGTGCTTGCTGGTTGTCGTTTTTAGCACCGCCTGCAAATAGCTCTTGTTAACTTGGCCAATTAGTGGAATGGCTAGTAGTTTCATCAGTGAGCGTGAACATGCCCGTGTTCGCCATTATCGTGTGGTAGCGTGTTCTGCTCATCGTGAACATCGGGCAAAGCCATTACGCCAAGCCCGTGACGATATACCAGCTCCGCACCGTGCCATGCCGTACTCATCACCAGCAGCCATGCCGCAACCAGCAACCCGAGAAAACCTGGCGATGGCATCCTGCCGAAATGCCAGCGCCACACATCCCAAGCCGCGAGCGCAAGCAATGCGGTCAATGTGCCTAGCGCCCAGTTGCGGTGCAGGATCATGGCGGTATGGCTCGCTTCATCATGTGTAACGCTGTTGAAGGCAAACCAGCCGAACACGGCGGCGATGAGCGCAAACAACGCCGTACCCCATAACATCCAGCGCCCTGTCACCAGGCACTGCGTCGCATAAGACCAGCTTTTGAATAGCGTGCCGACAGCGATGAAGGCGACGGCAGCCGTGGCAAATGCAATGGGAAAATGCACGAATGCCGGATGCAAGTTTGGAATAATTTCGATCATTGCTTTTTCTCTCTATTAAAAAGCTTAATCTCGCGCGCCTTGAACAAGGCATACAGCGCGGGGATCACCACCAGCGTCAATATCGTCGAGGAAATCATGCCGCCCACCATCGGTGCGGCGATGCGGCGCATGACTTCGGAGCCGGTGCCGCTTCCCCACATGATCGGCAGCAGCCCGGCCATGATCGCGACTACCGTCATCATCTTCGGGCGTACCCGCTCGACGGCACCCTCCATGACCGCCGCGTAGAGGTCGCCAGGCGTAGGCTCTTGCCCATCAGTTTTGCGTTTCGTTTTGATCCGTTCCCAGGCATGTTCCAGATAGATCAGCATCACCACGCCGGTTTCCGCCGCGACTCCGGCCAGCGCGATGAAACCCACCGCAACGGCGATGGAAAGGTTGTAGCCGAGCAGCCACAGCAGCCATACGCCGCCGACCAGCGCGAACGGCACGGAGAGCATCACGATCAGTGATTCCGTGACGCGCCTGAAGTTGAGGTAGAGCAACAGGAAGATGATCAGCAAAGTGATCGGTATCACGATCTTCATCTTGGCAATGGCGCGCTCCATGTATTCGAACTGCCCACTCCAGGTCGCGTAATAGCCGGGCGGGAATTTCACTTTTTCCGTCACCGCATGGCGGGCATCCGCCACATACGAGCCGATGTCGCGGTCGCGGATGTCCACGAAGATGTAGGCCGACAGCAGCGCGTTCTCGGTGCGTATCGCGGGCGCGCCCTTGCTGATGCCAATCTTGGCGAGCTGCCCGAGCGGGATCATCGCCCCGTCCCCATTGCCCGACATCGGGATCGGCACCAGCACTTCGCGCGCAATCTGCTCGGGGTTGCCGCGCAACTCGCGCGGGTAGCGCACGATGACGCCGAAGCGTTCACGCCCCTCCACCGTGGTGGTCACCATCTCGCCGCCGAGTGCAGTGGAGACGACATCCTGCAAATCGCCTATTGCCATTCCGTAGCGCGCCAGCGCTGCGCGATCCGGCTCGATATCCAGGTAATATCCGCCGGTAATACGCTCGGCAAAGGCGCTGGTGGTGCCTGGAACATTCTTGACCACGGCTTCGATGTCTTTGGCCACGCGCTCTATTCCATGCAAATCCTTGCCATACACCTTGATGCCGATCGGGGTACGGATGCCGGTAGCGAGCATGTCCAGACGCGCCTTGATCGGCATGGTCCACGAGTTGGCCATGCCCGGAAATTGCAATGCCTTGTCCATTTCCGCGATCAGCTTGTCGATGTTCATACCGGGTCGCCATTCTTTCTCCGGCTTGAGATTGATCACCGTCTCGAACATCTCCGGAGGGGCCGGATCGGTGGCCGTCTGTGCGCGCCCTGCCTTGCCATATACCGAGGCAACTTCGGGGAAACTCTTGATGATCTTGTCCTGCGTCTGCAACAGTTCCGCCGCCTTGGTGATGGACATGGCAGGCAGCGAGGCGGGCATATAGAGCAGCGTGCCCTCGTTGAGTGTCGGCATGAATTCGCTGCCCAGTCGTGTTGCCGGATAGATGGAAACACCCAGCACCACCAGCGCGGCGACGATGGCCGTTTTCTTCCAGCGCATTACCGCCGCAATGACCGGGCGATAAACCCAGATCAGAAAACGGTTCAGCGGGTTCTTCGTCTCCGGCATGATCTTGCCGCGAATGAACAGCATCATCAGCACCGGCACCAGCGTGATGGACAGCAATGCTGCTCCCGCCATCGAGAAGGTTTTGGTAAAGGCCAGCGGCGAGAACAGGCGGCCTTCCTGCGCCTCCAGCGTGAACACCGGCAGGAACGATACGGTGATAATCAATAGCGAGAAGAATAGGGCAGGGCCGACTTCCTTGCAGGCGGCGAGGATGGCGGCGGCGCGCTCATCAAAATCTAACCCCTCCCGGCCTCCCCTTGTCAGGGGAGGAGTGCTGGCTCCCTCACCTGACAAGGGGAGGGCTGGGGAGGGGTTGCTTTCAAGCCGCTCCAGATGTTTGTGCGCATTCTCGATCATCACGATCGCGGCATCCACCATCGCGCCGATGGCGATTGCGATGCCGCCCAGGCTCATGATGTTGGAGTTCATGCCCAGCGCGCGCATGGCGATGAAGGCGATCAGCACGCCGATGGGCAGCATCACGATGGCCACCAGCGCGCTGCGCGCGTGCATCAGGAACACGATGCACACCAGCGCGACGATCAGGCCTTCTTCGAGCAGCGTGCGCTTCAGGGTTGCGATGGCGCGATTGATCAGGTCGGAACGGTCATACACTGATTGAATGGTCACGCCTTCCGGCAGGCCGGAGGACACCTCGGCAATTTTGTTTTTGATATTCTCGATCACCTCCAGCGCGTTTTGGCCATAGCGCGCCATGACGATACCGGACACCACTTCGCCTTCACCGTTCAGTTCGGTGAGGCCGCGCCGCTCATCCGGGCCGAGCTCGACACGCGCGATGTCGCGTATCAGCACCGGCGTACCGCGTTCCGATTTCACCACCAGATTCTCGATATCGCCCGCGCCGCGCAGGTAGCCCTTGCCGCGCACCATGTACTCGGTCTCGGCCATTTCCACCACGCGCCCGCCGACATCGCGATTGGACTCGCGGATCACCTGCGACACCTTCATCAGGGGGATGCCGTAAGCGCGCAGCTTCACCGGATCTACCGTGACTTGGTACTGCTGCACGAAGCCGCCGACGGAAGCGACTTCCGCTACTCCGTGCGCCTTGGTGAGCTGGTAGCGCAGATACCAATCCTGGACGGCGCGTAATTCCGCCAGTGTCTTGTTCACGCCGATCACCGCGTACTGGTACACCCAGCCGACCCCGGTCGCATCCGGGCCGATCTGCGGTGTCACGCCTCTGGGCAATTTGCCGGAAGCGAAGTTGAGGTACTCCAGCACCCGCGAGCGCGCCCAATAGAGGTCGGTGCCATCCTCGAAAATGACATACACGAACGATGCGCCGAACACCGAAAAGCCGCGCACCACCCTGGATTTCGGCACCGATATCATCGAGGTAGTCAACGGGTAGGTGACCTGATCTTCCACCACCTGCGGCGCCTGGCCGGGATATTCGGTGAACACGATCACCTGCACATCCGATAAATCCGGCAGCGCGTCCAGCGGCGTTTTGACCACCGCGTAAATGCCCGCCAGCGTGATGAACAGCGTGGCGAGAAGCACCAGAAAACGGTTGCGCGCCGACCAGCCGATGATGGTGTTTAGCATGTCAAATCTCCGTTCATTACTTTTATCTCACCCTCACCCCCATCCCCACCCTAGCCCTCCCCTTGAAGGGGAGGGAACCATAATTCCTTCCCTTGAAAGGCGAGGAGCGACCGTCCCTTCCCCTTCAGGGGGAAGGTTAGGATGGGGGTGGGTTTGATGGGGATGGGTTGAGCCTTTCAATTTCCAGCCAGATTGCTTCAGTAACTGCATCCAGCTCATTCAACACCTGATTATTCCAAAACCGCATAACTCTGAAGCCTGCGCCTTCCAGCACTTGATCGCGAATCCGATCCTGCTCTGATCCGTTGTGTTGTCCGCCATCAATCTCAATAACAAGCTTGTACTCAAGACAAACAAAATCCAGAATGAAATCGGCAAATGGGTGTTGGCGTCTGAATTTGCAGCCATTGATCTGACAGCTGCGTAGCCGCCCCCGCAATGCCTGTTCCGCATCTGTCATGTTACGGCGAAGCAATCTTTGCAATTTATTTTTCAGTACAAAAAAGTTTGTTTGGCCTTTCACTGTTTGCCTCCCATTTTTATTTTGCTGCGTTACCCCATCCCCACCCTAACCCTCCCCTTGAAGGGGAGGGAACGAGCGAAGAAAGAATAGTCCGACCATACCCCCTTGAAAGGTGAGGAGCGACCGTTCCTTCCCCTTCAGGGGGAAGGTTAGGATGGGGGTGGGTTCGGTGGGGATGGGTTATAAAGAGCATGTCAGTGTCCCGCGTGGCCGGAAGGCGCAGCTGCCTTGGCTTGCAGCTTGGTAATCACCCATTCGCCGGGCTTGCGCTCGACGATTTCAAAGGTGATGGCAGCGCCGGGTTGAATGCCTGTCACCAGCGATGAATTAGCCAGCGCGAGATCCATGGTCATCCCCGGCCAGCCCAGCATCTTGATCTGGCTGTGTGTGACGTTGACCGTGCCATCCGAGTTGAGCGCATTCAGCGTGCCTTCTGTCTGGTAACCCACTGCGGCTGGCTTCGGTTGTTCATTTGCGCCTTTTGCATCCGGCACTCCACCGCCGTGCGCATGCCCGAGCCCGCCGAGCGCCGCTTTGAGGTTGCTCTCCGCGTCGATCAGGAAGTTGGCCGCCACTACTACACGCTCTCCTTCGGCAACTCCGTCCAGCACTTCCACATAACTATCGCTGCGGCTGCCTAGGCTGATTTCGCGCGGCTCAAAACGTCCTTCAGCCAGTTGCACCAGCACAATCTGGCGCGTGCCGCTGTCTATCACCGCGGAAGTCGGTACGGTCAGTACCTTGCCTTTGCTTGTCACCGAAATTTCCACCTGTGCAAACATGGCGGGCTTGAGCAAGCCATGCGGGTTGACGATCTCCAGCCTCACCGTGACTGTGCGCGTTTCGGGCTTCAAGGTCGGGTAGATGTAAGTGATCGTGCCTTCAAATTCCTTGTCGGGGTAAGCATTGATCTTTACCTTTGCCTTGGCGCCAGTCCTTACCAGGGCGATATCCTGTTCAAAGACGTCAGCCATCACCCACACCGTGGAAAGATCGGCGATCTGATACAGCATTTCACCGGGCATGAAACGCATCCCCTCGAAGGCTTTCTTCTCCAGCACGATGCCGTTCACCGGCGTATGAAAGGCATTGAAGGTCAGGCTGCGTTTGGCTGTCCCGGATTCGGTCAGCTCTTTCACCTGTTGCTCGGAAATATCCCAGTTCTTGAGGCGCTGCAAACTGGCTTCGGCGAGCTTTTGCATGCTCTGGCGGGTATCGCCGTCCGCATCCTTCAATGCCGCAACGCCTTGCATGGCGATCGCGTACTCGCGCTGTGCCGACACCAGTTCCGGGCTGTACGCATCGAACAGGGCCTGTCCCTTTTTGACCGGCTCTCCGGTGGTCTTCACATGCAGCTTTTCTATCCAGCCCTCGAACTTGGGAGCGATGTTGTGGATGTTTCGCTCGTTGACTTCCACCTTGCCCACGACGCGTATCGTTTTATCCAGCGCGCGCTTCCCGGCATGCTCAGTTTTCACTCCCAGCTTTTGTATCTTTTCGACGCTGATGCTTACCTGTCCTGAGCCTCCTGAGGTAGCGAAGGGTGAATCAGTTTTACCGCTGCCAGGTTTCTCTTCTCCTTCATACACCGCAACGTAGTCCATGCCCATCGCGTCTTTCTTTGGTGTCGGCGAGGTGTCTTGCAAGCCCATCGGGTTGCGGTAATGCAGAATCTTTCGCTCAGTCTTGGTGCTCGCAATGGGAACTGGTGCAGCCGGTGTTTGGGTAGCCGTGCGCGTGCCGAGCCAATATCCGCTTGCGCCCACGCCCAGCAACGCCAGAGCTCCAATGATTATTATGCTGATCGGTTTCATAAATCTTCTCCCAACAGTTTTTCGACCTCAGCCAAACGCATCTGTGCATCCGTCTGGGCTTTCAGCACTTCCAGCTTGGCGTTCAGGATTTGTCGTGCCGCATCCAGCAGCGTCGCAAAATCCACCTTGCCGGTCTGATAGCCGGCCAGCGCAGATTCAAAAGTGATTTTTGCTTGCGGCAACAGGCCGCTGGAACTCAGCGACTCGGTGCGCTGCGCCGCGTCAAGCCCGGACAGGTTTTCGGCCAGCACGGACAGGATGCGGTTGGCGGTTGCTTCCTTGCGCGCTTTTGCTGCCGCGAGCATCGCCTCGGATTCATGCTCCTGCGAACGGCGTGTCTCCTGCTGCAACGGGATATTGAGTTCGAACATCACACCCCACTCGCGCACCGCAGCGCCGGACTGGGTCGGAGAAATGCCCAGCACAAAATCCGGATAACGGTTCTTGTAAGCAAGATTGCGGTTTTTTTCAGCCGCGTTGATACCCGCTTCGTCCACAAACAAATCCGGGTTGTGTTCGCGAATGCGGTTTTCCAGTGCCGTGTATTTTTCCAGGCTGACTGCTGCGGGAATGCTGCGCAAGTGTTGCGGAGCGGTCAGCGGCATGGTTGCCGGGCGCGACAACAAGGCATTCAGCCGTGCCTCAATTTGCCGCCTGGTATTGTCCAGCATGACCAGCCCGGTTTTCATGGCCGTTTGTTCAACCTGCGCGCGCACCGCATCCTGCTGCGCGGCAAGGCCGTTGGCATAACGAACCTGCGCAACTTTTTCCATCTGCACCACCAGATCGAGCAGGTCACGGGTGATTTTCTGGCTACCCGCAACGTAGTAATACTGCGCGTAAGCGGACTTGATTTGTGCCGATAATTCCGCCCAGGTTGCGGTGGTTCGCCCCTGTGCCTGGCCTGCGCTGGCCTCGGCCGACTCCCGTTTCAAATCACGCTTGCCGAACCACGGCACGCTTTGCATCAACGTGTAGCGCGTGCTGCCCACTTGTGACGGCAGCAAACTCGCGGATTTATTCATGCCCTGATTGGTGATGTCCATCAACTCGGTGCGCAACACCGGATCGGGCAAGGCTGCGGCAGGCTGAACGCGTTGTGCCGCTGCGTCCGCTTCGTAACGCATTGCTGCCAGTTCCGGATTGTGCTCGCGCGCATATTCCAGCAGCCCGGCGAGATTGGAGCCCAGATCATCAATTGCATAGGCAGGCAGCAGCCATGCTCCCATTAACCCGCAAGCTGTCAATCTAACAAGAAGTCGTATTTTCATGATCCACTCCTCGGAACCAGTTGCAAACAACTATCTGAAATTCACTTATCCAGACTGTTGCACCAATTTAATGATGCGCAAAAATTTTGACATGGCCATTTTCCTTAACCAGCAAGGTGTCATAGGGAACGCTGCGCTCGCCTTCCATGCCGGGTGATCCGGGTGGCATCGAAGGTACGGCTAGGCCAATGGCTTTGGGATGCTTTTTGAGCAACTTTTTTATGTCCGCCGCAGGCACATGCCCTTCGACCAGATACTCCCCGGCCTTGGCGGTGTGGCATGCTCCGAACCGGTTGGGCATCCCCAGTTTTTTGCGTGTTGCGGGCACATCGGCCACATCGTGCAAAATCACCGTAAAACCGTTTTTCTGAAGGTGCTCTGCCCAGGTTTTGCAACAGCCGCAATCCGGGCTTTTATAAACATCCACGGCAGGCAGGGTCTGCCCTGGACCTGGTTGAAGGGGTTGTGCCATACCTGGCCAAGCCGCAGCCAGTGCGGCGCACAGCATCAGGCTGCGCAAGATGGCATGGGCCGGTGAGTGTGTGTTAGCGAAGCTTGCATTGTTCGTATTCATGATCCGAATCCTCGAAAGAGTGACAAACAGGCAGCCGCAAACGGCTGCTTATCGATTTGGGACGAGAGCTTTTTACCGGTGAAGCCGGCGTGACTAAAACGATGGAAGCGGCTCGCCCCGTGTCAGGCGCGGGCGAGAGGAGGGGGGTCGAACAGTGGCAGGGTGAGCGTGCGGGGTGTAACGAGGTAAGGGGTAAAGGCGTGATCCGGCTGTTGCTCCACAGCAATCACCAATGCGGAGCCGGCAACATACCCGCAGCACACCAGATGGCAGGGGGAGTGGTCTTGGCAGGATGAGTTTTGCTGGTCGTGCTGGCCGGAAGGCGTGTCGTGATGCGCGGCAAGTTGCGCTTGGGGCGCATACTGGTGCTGTGAATGATGTCCGTTTTGTTGCGCCACCGCAGCATGGCAATCCCCGCTCTTCGATTGCATCGCAACCGATCCGGCCAGCGCGTTGCCGCCGAACAGCGGCAACCAAACGGCCAAAAGTAATGCAATAAGTTTTCTGATTGGACGCGACATATGTGCAGCTTGGCAAAAATCGGTAACTCTGTCAAATACAAAGCGTTGCAGATCATGCACATCCCGGCAAACAAAGTTCGCTTAAGACAGCTTTAAGCGCTTTTGATGGCAGGGCGGTTTTTGCATATTTTCAACAGGAGATTAACGGGCATTCTTGCTGTTTACAATTTGATACAAAGTTTATTCAGGTATTTTGTGGAAACGCCGATAACCAATAACTTGGTGCAGCCAAGCTTTAATGTTGCGGTGCGTTGCATGATTGTATGTCTTTGTTTCGGTGTAATTTATTTAGAGAGGTCGATATGAGTACAGCAATTTCTGGAATGGGTATGGCTGGAGCATCTCAGGCAATGACCGGGGCGAGTATGCGTATGCCTCCCGCGCAAAAGATGGCCAATCTCTTTGATAAAATTGATAGCAGTGGTACCGGATCAATCTCGAAAGCGCAGTTCGAGCAGGCATTCAGCACACTTAAACCTCCTTCCGAATTCAAGTCCATGGGTGCGAGTGCGGTGTTTGCAAAGCTTGACCCGAATGGTACGGGTTCGGTTTCAAAGCAGGATTTCAAAAACGGTATGACCCAGATGATGTCGCAAATCCGGCAGCAACGGCTGCATAACTATGAGTCTGCTGCACAGACATCCGCGCCCGCACCAAAACAAACAATCGATGCCAGCCTCTCTGGTTTGAATCAAATGAGGATTGGATCAAACATCAATACGACTGCCTGAACTTGTATTCCCCGCGCTCTTGGCGCGTGTGGAATACGGTTTGAGGCATAGCTCACCGGTTTTGCTTTTCTGTGTCTACCTCCGCCGTTTTGCTGCGGGGGAGGCGCAGGGCGAATGAAGCAAATTTTTTCTTCCTTATAAGTTTTCGGGAGTATGGGTATTTGCTCCTGTGAGCTGTCCCTGTTTCACATCTTTGGTTCGACTCGTCCAGTTTGTAGGTATAAAAATAAACAGGGGTTAAGGCTTTCTGACAGATGCTTATAAAAAACTCATAGCGGATTTATCCGGGAACTTTTAGCCGGGTTCATTACCTTATTGAAGGTTTATTTAAATGCCTTTGCTGGAGTCAAAGTAACTTGGTTAGAGGACGTTAGTGTTGGTTTGTTTTTTAAATTTTTTCAAGAGGAAAAATAGTATGAAGAAAAAAATAGTTCTGGCCGTCTGGCTCGTTTTGGCTGCCACCTTTGGTTTTGTTGGTTCCGTGAACGCGTCGGGCCCTACGAAGGATGTCGTTCAGCCCGCTCAAGGGCTTGCGGTTGCCCAAGATACCTGTCTCAAATACGCCGGGGACGATACCAAGGAAGTTGCTTGTGTATTGTTCTACGCTGGGGCAGTTAAAAAGGTGGATGGTCAGTACGTGGTGAACGTGCAGTTGCTGCAGCCTGTCCAAGGCAAGCAGGCGGCGAAGTGCAAGGCTGAGCTGGTCTATCTTCCAGACGGCAGCATCGGATGGAAAGATGGTCGCGATTGCCATTGATAGTAATACGAATACTCGGCAACACCCAAAGGGCTTCTTCGGAAGCCTTTTTATTTTCCGGCAATCCTAAAGTAAGGCTAAAACTTGCCGATAACAAACATCCAGCTATCGCAAGTTGGATTTTATCCATAATTCAAGGAAAGGCTACATCATGGAAGTCAGCTCAGTTACTTCAAATGTGAATGCTTTAAATGTGAAAAACGCTACTGCTGTTCAGCCGAAAAATCAGCCGGCTCGCACCAGAGAAGTGGGAAATGACAAGGATAAAGACAACGGCACTTCCAAGGCTGTAGCACCCCGCCACTCTATCAATACCAGTGGTCAGGTAGTCGGCCGTATCATTAACACGAAAGCCTGATATTTATGTTCGGTATGATGCCAACAGTTAGCAAGAAAGGTTGAATATGGCCATTTCTTCAGTTACCCCAAGATCAGATGCTGTCGCGCCGAGCGAAGGCACGCGGCGTCTTGTGCAATCCGCAGATTCAGTTGCTCCAAAAACGGCAGCAGGTGGAGTGGATGTCAGCGCGCCAACACCGTCTCCCGAGCATGTCGCTCAAGCAGTCAAGCAAGTGAATGATACCTTTGCCCAAAATGGGCAGAATCTTTATGCTTCTGTTGAAAAAGACCAGGCTACCGGTATCAACGTGGTAAAAGTTTCAGATAGAAATACCAGGGAAGTAATCAGCCAATTCCCGTCAAAAGCAATCATTGCATTTGCTGAAGTGATCAGCCAGTCGCAGGCAAAAAAAGGACAATTGATAAACGCTAGGGCATGAACACGATTACCCCGTAAAAAAAGCCCACTTCGGTGGGCTTTTTTTATCTACTGGAATATGAATAGCGGCGAAGTTTTTTTAGGGTTCGACTATTTTGAAGAGCGCGCGGTATTGCAAGCGCAAAAAAACAGGGCGGAAATTTCCGCCCTGTTTTTGCATTACGGCTTGCTGCGGCTTAAAGCAGCGGCACAATCATCAGTGCAACAATGTTGATGATCTTGATCAGCGGGTTCACCGCAGGGCCTGCGGTGTCCTTGTAGGGATCGCCCACGGTGTCGCCGGTTACGGCAGCTTTGTGCGCTTCGGAGCCCTTGCCGCCAAAGTTGCCTTCTTCGATGTATTTCTTGGCGTTATCCCACGCACCGCCGCCGGCGGTCATGGAGATTGCGACGAAGATGCCGGTGATGATGGTGCCGACCAGCACACCGCCGAGCGCCTGTGCGCCAAGCGTCAGGCCGACGATCAGCGGTACGGCGATAGGCAGCAGCGACGGGACGATCATTTCCTTGATCGCCGCCTTGGTCAGCATGTCCACGCAAGTGCCGTATTCCGGTTTGCCGGTGCCTTCCATGATGCCGGGGATTTCCTTGAACTGGCGGCGCACTTCCACCACCACTGAACCGGCGGCGCGTCCGACCGCTTCCATACCCATCGCGGCAAACAGGTAGGGCACCATGCCGCCGATGAACAGGCCGATGATGACCATGTGGTTGGACAGATCGAAGGTGGTAACCACGTCCCCCATCTTGACCTGCAGAGCATGGGTGTAGTCGGCGAACAGCACCAGCGCGGCCAAGCCTGCGGAGCCGATGGCGTAGCCTTTGGTGACGGCCTTGGTGGTATTGCCCACCGCATCCAGCGCGTCGGTAATCTTGCGCACGTCAGGTGGCAATTTAGCCATTTCGGCGATGCCGCCGGCGTTATCGGTGATCGGACCATAAGCATCCAGTGCCACGATGATGCCGGCCATCGACAGCATCGAGGTCGCGGCGATCGCGATGCCATACAGCCCGCCCAGAGCGAAGGATGCCCAGATCGCCAGGCACACGACCAGCACCGGAGCGGCAGTGGCCTTCATCGAAACACCCAGACCTGCGATCACATTGGTGCCGTGGCCGGTAGTGGAAGCCTCGGCGATATGGCGCACCGGCGCGTATTCGGTGGCGGTGTAGTACTCGGTGATCCACACCATGGCGGCAGTCAGCGCCAGGCCAATCAGGGAGGCAAAGTACAGATGCAGCGACGTAACCATGTTGCCGTCTATCATCACGCCTTCGCCCAACACCTTGGTGGTGATGGGGTAGAAGGCGATCGCCGCCAGAACTGCGGAGACGGCCAAGCCGCGATACAACGCGTTCATGATTTTGCCGCCATCACGTGCCGTGACGAAGAAGGTGCCGACGATGGAGGCGATGATCGAGAAGCCGCCCAGCACCAGCGGATAGATCACTGCTTCGGGGGAACCGGTAATCAACAGGCCGCCCAACACCATGGTGGCGATGATGGTGACCGCATAAGTTTCGAACAAGTCGGCCGCCATACCGGCACAGTCGCCGACGTTGTCACCGACGTTATCGGCGATGACCGCCGGGTTGCGCGGGTCGTCCTCGGGGATGCCAGCTTCGACCTTGCCCACCAGATCGGCACCCACATCAGCGCCCTTGGTGAAAATGCCGCCGCCAAGACGGGCGAAGATGGAGATCAGCGAACCGCCGAAAGCCAGGCCCACCAGAGCATGCGTTGCTTCCTGGGTAGAGGTGCCCATCATCAGCGTGAGGAAAGCGTAATAGCCCGCCACCCCGAGCAGCCCCAAGCCCACGACCAGCAAGCCGGTGATTGCGCCGCCTTTGAAGGAAACGTTCAGCGCTGCGTTCAGGCTTTCTTTGGCCGCTTCGGCGGTGCGCACATTGGCGCGTACCGATACGTTCATGCCGATATAGCCGGTCAATCCCGACAGGATCGCGCCGATGGCGAAACCGATAGCCGTTTGCCAGTGTAGGGTGAAAAAGATAATGACGAACAGCACGGCGCCAACTATGGCGATGGTGGTGTATTGCCGGTTCAGGTAGGCGGAAGCGCCTTCCTGCACCGCGGCGGCAATTTCCTGCATCCTTGCACTGCCGGTCGATTTACCCAGAATCCATTTGATTGAAATGGCGCCGTACAACAGCGCCGCGATTGCACATAACAACGCAAACCATAAACCACCTGACATGACTATCCTCCCTAAAAAGTAAATCAACAGACTGTTTCGATATTTAAATACGTGCCGTTTTGTAGCGCCTGATCCCCAATCCGGATGATGCCGGAACGCCTCAGACCATACGATAATAGCATGGATTTTTCAGAACACTATTTCCGGGGGCGAATGTTCCCGGAGCAGGAGGATGAGCTGGCGATTCGCGGATAAATCCGGCTCAGATGCGCTTCGCCAGTTCCGCCGCCTTGCCGGTGTAGGTGTCCGGGCTGAGTTGCAGCAGGCGCTGTTTTTCCGCTTCAGGGATTTCCAGTGTTGCGATGAAGGCTTGCAGCGCGGCGCGGTTGATGCCGCTCTGGCCGCGGGTCAATTCCTTGAGTTTGTCGTAGGCATTTGCGATGCCATAACGGCGCATTACGGTCTGGATCGGCTCGGCCATGACTTCCCAGTTTGCGTCCAGATCATCTGCCACGCGCTGCGGGTTGGCCTCCAGCTTATTCAAACCTTTCAGGCAGGATTCGTAGGCGAGCAGGGTGTAGCCGAGTGCCACGCCCATGTTGCGCAACACCGTGGAATCGGTGAGGTCGCGCTGCCAGCGCGAGATTGGCAGCTTTTCGCTGAAGTGGCGCAGCAGCGCGTTTGCCAGCCCGAGATTGCCTTCCGAATTTTCGAAGTCAATCGGATTGACCTTGTGCGGCATCGTGGAAGAGCCGACTTCGCCCTTGACCACTTTCTGCTTGAAATAGCCGAGCGAGATATAGCCCCAGATATCGCGGTTCAGGTCGATCAGGATGGTGTTGATGCGCGCATAGGCGTCGAACAGTTCCGCCATGTAATCGTGCGGCTCGATCTGGATGGTGTAAGGGTTGAAGGTGATGCCGCGCGCGGCGATGAATTTCTTTGTAAACGCTTCCCAGTCCACATCAGGATAGGCGGCCAGATGGGCGTTGTAGTTGCCCACCGCGCCGTTAATTTTGCCGAGGATTTCCGTGCCGGCGAGGCGCTGTTCGGCGCGTTGCAGGCGGTACACCACATTCGCCATTTCCTTGCCCAGCGTGCTGGGTGTGGCGGTCTGTCCGTGGGTGCGGCACAGCATCGGCAGATCGGCATGCTGGTGCGCGAGATTTCTTAACCGCTCAATGATGGCTTGCAGGGCGGGGCGCAGCACCGCTTCACGCGCGCCCTTGAGCATCAGCGCGTGGCTGAGGTTGTTGATGTCTTCCGAAGTGCAGGCGAAGTGGATGAATTCCAGTGTCTTGACGGTTTCCGGGTTGCCGGACAGCTTGTCGCGCAACCAGTATTCCACCGCCTTGACGTCGTGGTTGGTGGTCGCTTCAATGGCCTTGATCGCGGCGGCATCATCTTCGCTGAACTTCGTGTTGAGCGTATCCAGTTGCGCGATGGTCGCGGCGGAAAACGGCGCGATTTCAGGAATGTCGGCCTGCGCGCTGAGCGCCTTGAGCCATTCGATCTCGATCAGTACACGGAAACGGATCAGGCCGAATTCGCTGAAATAATCGCGCAACGCATCCACTTTGCCGTGGTAGCGCCCGTCAAGCGGGGAGAGGGCGGTGAGTCGGGTGAGGGTGGTCATGGCGAAGCCCCAATGCGAAAGCGCGTATTTTACGCGAATCGGTGTTGTTATTGTTCAGGAAGTCTCTAAGAATCGTAGCGAGCGATTCGAGAGCAAGGCGCACGGAACGCAGCGAACTAGACATACCGAATAGGTAGGCGAGGAGCGAGTACCGCGCAACGCCGCTATCGAGTCGCGCAGTAGATTATTAGAGACTTTCTTCGATGATTGCGCCGCCGAGGCATACCTCGCCATCGTAGAGCACCACCGATTGCCCGGGGGTGACCGCCCATTGCGGCTGGTCAAACTCGAACGAGCAGCGTTCACCATCCAGCGCCGTGATACGGCACGGCGCATCGGCCTGCCGGTAGCGTGTCTTGGCGGCATAGGGGTGATTGGGCAGCGGCGCAGTGCCGCTGATCCAGTGGCTGTCCAGCGCGGTCAGCCGGTTGCTGAGCAGCGCCGGGTGGTCGTGTCCCTGCACTACGATCAGGCGGTTGTTCGCCATGTCCTTGCCGGCCACGAACCACGGTTCGCCCGAAGCATCTTTTGCGCCGCCGATGCCCAGCCCCTGCCGCTGGCCGATGGTGTAGAACGACAGCCCGATATGTTCCCCGACGGTCTTGCCGTCCGGCGTGCGCATCTCGCCCGGCTGGGTCGGCAGGTAGCGGTTGAGGAATTCGCGGAACGGGCGTTCGCCGATGAAGCAGATGCCGGTGCTGTCTTTCTTGGCGTAGTTGGACAGGCCGTGCTGCTCGGCAATCGCGCGCACTTCGGTTTTCAATAATTTGCCGAGCGGAAATAGCGCATGGCCCAATTGCGCCTGGTTCAGGCGGTGCAGGAAGTAGCTTTGATCCTTGCTGTCGTCGGCGGCCTTGAGCAACTGGAACAAGCCGTCCACTTCGCGCACCTGCGCGTAATGCCCGGTGGCGATGACTTCCGCACCCAGTTGAATGGCATGGTCGAGAAACGCCTTGAACTTGATCTCCGAATTGCACAGGATGTCCGGGTTGGGCGTGCGCCCGGCCTGGTATTCGCGCAGGAAATAGCCGAATACACGTTCCTTGTATTCCCCGGAAAAATTTACCGCCTCGATGGGGATGCCGATGGTGTCGGCGACCGACACCGCATCCAGCAGATCCTGGCGCGACGAGCAGTATTCATCGTTGTCGTCGTCTTCCCAGTTCTTCATGAACAGGCCGGTCACGTCATGGCCCTGCTGCTTGAGCAACAGCGCGGCGACAGCGGAATCCACGCCGCCGGACATGCCGACGACAACACGTTTACTCATAATGGGTGAGGAGTTCCAGCGGGTAGCGTTTGCCGGCGAGGTAATCCTCGATACAGCGCAGCACCAGCGGGCTGCGATGCCGTTCTTGCGCGGCACGGATTTCGTCGGGCGGCAGCCACGCGGCTTGCAGGATGCCTGCGTCCAGTTGGCGGGCGGCATCATGCCCGGTGATCACGCCGGTGAAGGCGAAGCGCAGGTAGGTGGTGTCCGATTCCGGCGAGTGCCAGCGATAAATGCCGAGCAGCTGCTGCGGGATGAATGAATAGGCCGATTCTTCCAGCACTTCGCGCGTTACCGCGGCCAGCAGCGATTCATCGGCTTCAAGATGCCCTGCAGGCTGGTTGAAGCGCACCCCTTGCGAGGTTTCTTCCTCGACCAGCAAAAATTTTCCTTCGCGCTCAATGACAGCGGCGACGGTGACGTTAGGCTTCCAGATCATTTTTTACTCTGTAAAAACAAAAAAGGCAGGGTCGCCCCTGCCTTCTTTGAACATACGTGTATTACTTGGCAGCAGCTTCAGCCTTTTCAGCCTTCTTTGCTTTCTTGTGCTTCTTTGCAGCCTTAGCTGGCTTGGCTTCGTCAGCCTTGGCAGCAGGAGCAGCAGCTTCTGCCTTAGCAGCAGGAGCGGCAGCGGCAGCAGCAGGAGCGGCAGCCTTGGCTGGTGCTTCGTTAGCAACAGCAGCGAAAGAAACAGCGGCGAATACACCAGCGATCAGTACGGATAACAGTTTGCTCATTATGAACTCCAATTTTAAGTAGGTTAGTAAACGTTTATGACACTACTACTTGTGTCAGTGGCTTTAACGCACTGCAACTGCATTCGGTTGACACCGTTAACAGCTTTTGTGGTGCCGGGGGGGGGACTCGAACCCCCACGCCTTGCGGCACCGGATTTTGAGTCCGGCACGTCTACCAGTTCCATCACCCCGGCCAAGCGGGGCGCATTATCCACGAATTAACCTGTTGCATCAAATGTTTCGAGCAATTCCGGAATAAACCGCCACTTTGTCAGGTGGCACCGGAATAATGAATGCAGGTTATTTTGCGTTAGAATCGAAACTGGTCGGTTATGTCAAAGAAGGAATAAAGGGATGGCAGGTTTCAAAAACAGCACAACACCGGGGTCGAAAGCGGTGTTGCAGGGGGCGCATGATGGAGTTTGATCTGGAACTGGATGCGCGCAAATTGAGTTGCCCGTTGCCTATTCTGCGCACCAAGAAGTCCCTGGCGCAACTGAGCAGCGGGCAGGTGCTCCGGGTATTGGCAACCGATCCGGAGTCGCCCGCAGACTTCGTGGTGTTCTGCCGCCAGACCGGCAACGAACTGTTGTCCTCGGTTGAACAGGACGGCGAATTTGTGTTCCTGATTCGCCGCCGTTAACCCAGCTTGCCGCGCTGGGTTTGCAGTTGCCCCAGCGTTACGCTGAAATCCTCCATGCGCTTGCGTTCCTGCCCTACCACCGCCGCCGGAGCGCGGTCTACAAAGCTGCTGTTGGACAGTTTGCCTTGCGTCTTGGCGATTTCGCCTTGCAGGCGCGCGATTTCCTTGTCCAGCCGTTCGCGTTCTGCGGCGACATCAATTTCGACCTTTAACATCAGCCTGAATGGCCCGGCGATAGCGACTGCCGCATCGGCCTGCGGCAGGTCTGCAACGATCTGTACTTCGCTGAGCCTGGCGAGGCTGCTGATGTACGGTGCCAGTGCGGTGAGCGTGGCGGTATCCTCGGCAGCCGTCCCCGTTGCAATTATCAGCGGCACGCGTTGGGCGGGCGATAGGTTCATCTCGCCGCGCAGGCTGCGGCAGGCATTGACCATGGATTTCAGCGTCGCCACCCAGGCTTCGGATTTCGCGTCGCAGCGCGTCAGGTCGGCGCGCGGGTAAGCTTGCAGCATCAGCGATTCGGAGCCGTCCCCTTTGCCGCGACCGGCGACCGGCGCGACCTTCTGCCAGAGCTCCTCGGTGATAAACGGGATCAGCGGGTGGGCGAGGCGTAACACGGTTTCCAGCACGCGCACCAGTGTGCGCCGCGTGGCGCGCTGCTGTGCGTCGCTGCCGTTCTGCATCTGCACCTTCGCAAGCTCCACATACCAGTCGCAGTATTCGTCCCAGACGAATTCGTAGATCGCTTTGGCCAGCAGGTCGAAGCGGTAGTCGGCGTAATGCTTCGCCACCTCGTCCTCGACGCGCTGCAGTTGGCTGGTGATCCAGCGGTCGGCGTGCGAGAAATCGAGATAGCCGCTGTGGCAGGATTCCTTGCCGTGCTCAGCCAGTCCGCAGTCCTTGCCTTCACAATTCATCAGCACGAAGCGCGTCGCGTTCCACAGCTTGTTGCAGAAGTTGCGGTAGCCTTCGCAGCGCTGCATGTCGAACTTGATGTCACGTCCCGGCGAGGCGAGCGAGGCGAAGGTGAAGCGCAGCGCATCGGTGCCGAAGCCGGAGATGCCCTGCGGGAATTCCTTGCGCGTGCGCTTCTCGATCTGCTCCGCCTGTTTCGGGTTCATCAGTCCGCTGGTGCGCTTCTTCACCAGTTCCTCGATGCCGATGCCGTCGATCAGATCAATCGGATCGAGCACGTTGCCCTTGGATTTGGACATCTTGTGGCCTTCCGCATCGCGGATCAGGCCATGCACATACACGTCCTTGAACGGAATCTTGCCGGTGATGTGTTTGGTCAGCATCACCATGCGCGCCACCCAGAAGAAGATGATGTCGAAGCCGGTAACCAGCACCGTAGACGGCAGGTACAGGTCGAGCGCGGGGTTGGACTTCGCCGGATATTCCGGCGTCCAGTCCAGCGTCGAGAACGGCCACAGTGCGGACGAGAACCAGGTGTCGAGCACGTCGGCGTCGCGGTCCAGCTGTCCGGCGTAGCCTGCTTTATCTGCCAGGTGGCGTGCCTCGGCTTCGTCGTGCGCGACGAACACTTCGCCGTTCACGCCGTACCATGCCGGAATCTGATGTCCCCACCACAGCTGGCGCGAGATGCACCAGTCCTGGATGTTGTTCAGCCACTGGTTGTAGGTGTTGACCCAGTTCTCCGGGTGGAACTTGATTTCGCCGGAAGCGACGCACTCCAGCGCCTGTGCGGTGATGGATTTTCCTTCGTTGCCGGGCTGGCTCATCGCGACGAACCACTGGTCGGTAAGCATCGGCTCTATGATTACGCCGGTGCGGTCGCCGCGCGGCACCTTCAATTTGTGTTTGTCGGCTTTTTCAAACACACCTGCTGCTTCGAGATCGGCCACGATCTGTTTGCGCGCGACAAAACGATCCAAACCTTGGTATTGCACGGGCGCATGCTCGCTAATTTTGGCATCGAGCGTGAGGATGGAAATCATTTCTAGCTTGTGGCGCTGCCCGACCGCATAGTCGTTGAAGTCATGCGCAGGCGTGACCTTCACGCAACCGGTGCCGAATTCCTTGTCCACATAGTCGTCGGCGATGATCGGAATGTTGCGCTCACATAATGGCAATTTCACTTGCTTGCCGATCAGGTGTTTGTAGCGCTCGTCTTCGGGATGCACCATTACCGCGACGTCACCGAGCATGGTCTCGGGGCGGGTAGTGGCGACGGTCAGGTGGGTCAGGCCTTTTTCTCTGTCCGGCTCGGCGAGCGGATAGCGGATATGCCACATGAAGCCGTCTTCTTCCTCCTGCACGACTTCCAGGTCGGACACGGCGGTATGCAATTTCGGATCCCAGTTCACCAGGCGTTTGCCGCGATAGATCAGCCCTTCGTTGAACAGGCGCACGAAGGTCTCGGTGACGGTCTTGTTCAAATCGGGATCCATCGTGAAGCGCTCGCGCGACCAGTCCGGTGAGGTGCCGAGGCGGCGCATCTGCTGGGTGATGGTGTCACCGGAGTATTTCTTCCACTCCCACACCTTTTCGATGAATTTCTCACGGCCGAGGTCGTGGCGCGAGATGCCCTGCGCGTCGAGTTGGCGTTCGACGACGATCTGCGTGGCGATGCCCGCGTGGTCGGTGCCCGGTTGCCACAGCGTGTTGTCGCCGCGCATGCGGTGGTAGCGCGTCAGCGCATCCATCAGCGTCTGGTTGAAACCGTGCCCCATGTGCAGCGTGCCGGTGACGTTGGGCGGCGGCAGCAGGATGCAGAAATTTTCTGTTTTTGAGGCGTCGAGCCCGGCCTTGAAGTGGCCGGATGCTTCCCATTGGGGGTACCAGCGCGCTTCGATTTCCTTCGGTTCAAAACTTTTTGCGAGTTCCATATGCGTACTTTTATTGTTTGATTGGGGTGCGGCGGAATAAGGATGTGATTATAACGGATTGATAGAGCGATATTGACGGGCTTGCGCGATTTGCGGCGCGGGCCGATGCCGGCATCTGACCAAAAGCCAGTGCTGTTCCAGCCTACGGAATTTTGGAGTCGAGATGCGCGTTCAGCGCGTCGCGCAGTTTTTCAAAATGGAGGCTGAGTTTGCTTGCCAGCATGGTATCGAGGTGCGCTTCGAGATGCTGCAATATTTGCTGCAATTCCGCCTCGCTGAGCGCGCGCGGCGGCGGAGCCGCAGCTTCGGGAGCAACGGTTTCGCTGGAGGCGGTTTCGTGGGCGATAGCTTCCCGGCTGGTGATTGGCTGGGATTCGCCGTCGGGCTCTGCTGTTGCGGTGTCAATTCCATTTTCTTGCGCGGCAAGAATAGCGGGCTGCCTGTCTTCGGTGTCAGCTACAGTATCTGGTGTATCAGCGACATCTGGGGTACCAGCGACAGTATTGGCGGTATCCGCAGCAATATCGGCGGCATCGGCGACGACTTCGGTAAGGGTGGGCAAGTCGTCCGGCGCATCCGTCTCCACCACCTGGGTCAGCAAAGGCAGATTGTCCGGCAAGCCAGTGTTGGATAACTCGGTCGAGATCATGTGTTTTGTATCCCGAATAGCTTAATTTTGGGGCGAATCGGTATTGGCTAGATCGATATGGCGCAGCTCGTAGCCGCGATCGCGGTAGAACTTGAAGCGTTCGCGCCCCAAGCGGCTGTCTTCCGCATCGTGGCCGATAATTTCGATGACGCGCTCGAAGCGGCTGAAAAACGGCATGCACTCGTTGTGCAGGCTGATCAGTAAATCGTGATGCGGGAATTTGTCGCTGCCATGGCTGAGCACGACGCTCATCTGTACGGCTTCGGCGGTATCGCTGCGGCAGTGCGGAATAAAGGCGGTGGCAGGATAATGCCACAGCAGCTTATCCAGTGCATCGATGGTCGCAGCATCGTGCGTGCTGATGACCGTGCGCACGCCGTTCTGTATCGCCTTGTGGCTCAACTGGCAGGCGGTGCGCAGCTTGTCTTGCGAGCCGGTATAGAAATCTACTTTAGTCATGATATGAAAACAAATTAGCCGCAGAGTGCACAGAGCAGGGGGTTAAGCAGGGATGGGCGGTTTTTTGCCCAACTCGCAAGACCATCTGCGTCACTCTCTGTGATCTCTGTGGCAAAAATCATTTGCTGTTGGCCCGGTTAACTAAATATTGGGTGAGCAGCGGCACCGGACGCCCGGTTGAGCCTTTTTCCTTGCCGGATTTCCACGCGGTTCCGGCGATATCCAGATGCGCCCAGCGGTAGTCCTTGGTGAAGCGCGACAGGAAACACGCGGCGGTGATGGTGCCGCCGGCACGTCCGCCGATGTTCTGCATGTCGGCGAAGTTGCTGTCCAGCAGCGGCTGGTAATCTTCCCATAGCGGCAATTGCCAGGCGCGGTCGTGCGTTTGTTCGCCCGCCTTAAGCAACTCCTGGGCAAGCTGGTCTTCGTTGCTGAACAGGCCGCTGGCGACATGCCCCAGCGCAATGACGCACGCGCCGGTGAGGGTGGCGATGTCGATCACGGTGTCCGGCTTGAACTTCGCCGAATAGGTCAGTGCGTCGCACAGGATCAGGCGGCCTTCGGCATCGGTGTTGAGTATCTCGATGGTCTGGCCGGACATGGAGGTGACGATGTCGCCGGGCTTGGTGGCCGTGCCGCTGGGCAGGTTTTCACAGGCAGGGATCACGCCGACCACGTTGAGCTTCAGCCCCATCTCGGCGATGGCCTGCAGCGTGCCGAGTACGCTGGCCGCGCCGCACATATCGTATTTCATCTCGTCCATTTCGGCACCCGGTTTGAGCGAGATGCCGCCGGAATCGAAGGTGATGCCCTTGCCGACCAGCACGACAGGTTTGTGCTTCTTGTCCGTGCCGTGGTATTCCAGCGTGATCAGCTTGGCGGGCTGGTCGCTGCCGCGCGTGACGGAAAGGAATGAACCCATGCCCAGCTTCTGCATGTCTTTCTCTTCCAGTACGGTGGTCTTGATGCTTTTGTGCGCCTTGCCCAGCGCCAGCGCTTTGGCGGCAAGGTAGGTGGGAGTGCAGATGTTGCCAGGCAGGTTGCCCAGCGTCTTGGCGAGTTCCATGCCGTGCGCGGTCGCGGCGGCCTGATCGACTGCATTCTTCAGTGCGGCAGCCGGTTTATCCAGCGTGGCGAAAGTGATGTGCTTCAGCGTGGCGGCCTTGGCCGGCTTGCTCTTCATGCCGTCGGCGCGGAAAGCCTGCTCGGCAGCAGCGAACACGGCCTGTTTGATGACCCACTCGGCATCCTTGCCGACGCCTTCATCGATAATATATAGCGCAGCATCTTTGGCTGCGGTGGCGTTCAACGCAGCGAAGATTGCGCGCAATATCTCCACAATGGTCTTGCTGTCCAGTTCGCTCGCTTTGCCCAGTCCGACCAGCAAGACGCGTTCGGCAGTGACGCCGGGTAATTCGTGCAGGAGCAGGGTAGATGCAGACTTGCAGTTCATGTCGCCGCGCGTGATGAGGCCGCTCAACTGGTGTGCTGCCGCCTTGTCGATCAGTTGCGCCGCCGGCGAAAGTTTGCCCTCTTCATACACGCCAACCACCACGCAGCCACTACGCTGTTTTTCCGGACTGCTTTGTTTTATGCTAAATTCCACGTGTTGCTCCTTATAGAAAAACCTACCGCTCAATGTTCGATTATCCGCAAACTCACCGTATAAAGTCAAAGCCGTTGCGCATGGGCATTTTTCACCGCGCCCTGGTGGGCGAATTTGTCAGCAACGGTTTGCTGGTATTCACGGTGTTGATCGGCATTGTGGTGATCAGCCAATTGATACGCCTGTTAAGCGATGCGGTCGGCGGCAAGATTGCGGTGGATGGGGTGCTGGCGCTGCTCGGCTTCAGCGCCGTAAATTATCTGCCGGTGTTGCTTTCCATCAGTTTATTCATATCCATTCTGTTGACCTTGTCGCGCTGTTATCGCGACAGTGAAATGGTGGTGTGGTTTTGCGCGGGTATTGGGCTGACACGCTGGATACGCCCGGTCTTGTGGTATGCCGTGCCGGTGGTGTCATTGATCGCGCTGCTCAGCCTGGTGCTTTCACCGTGGGCGTTGCAAAAAGCCGATGAATTCAAGAATAAATTGGAAAGCCGCGATGATGTCGTTTCTGCTACACCCGGCACATTCCGCGAGTCGAAGCAGGCTGACCGGGTGTATTTCATCGAGAACGTCAACGTCGGCTCCAACCGTGTCGGTAACGTCTTTGTGCAGTCTGAACAGAACGGCAAGCTCGGCACGATGGTGGCACAGCAGGGCTTGCAGGAAACATTGTCGAACGGGGATCGCTTCCTGGTGTTGCTCAATGGCACACGCTATGAAGGCACGCCCGGGCAGCTTGATTATCGCATCGTGGAATTCGAACGCTATGCGATTCGCATCGATAGCGTGCCGACCAAACAAACCCTGCCTTGGGCGCGCACCATGTCGACGCCGGAGCTGTGGCGCAAACGCACGGCATGGCATCTCGCCGAACTGGAATGGCGGCTGGGGTTGCCGATCAGCGCGGCGATGCTCGCCTTGTTGGCGATTCCGTTGAGTTACGTCAACCCGCGCGCCGGGCGTTCGCTCAATATGGTTTTGGCAATTGTGCTGTATATGCTTTACAGCAACATGATCAGTGTGACCAATGCGTGGGTCGGGCAGGGCAAGCTGTCGCCCGGCGTCGGGCTGTGGGGCATCCATGCGGTGATGCTGATCATTATGCTGCTGATGTTTTATCGCCGCATGGCATTATTCTCGTTACGCCGGGTGTTGGCCAAACGACGTCATCATTCTGAAGCACCTCGGCCATGAATTTATTGACGCGCTATCTCGGACGCGAAATCTACCTCAGCATCGCGCTGGTGTTTGCCGCGCTCATCATGTTGTTTGCTTTTCTGGATTTGATCCATGAGCTGAATGTGATGGGGCAGGATAAGTATCACATGGGCTACGTGCTGTTATTCGTGGCGCTGACCATTCCCGGCCATGTCTATGAGTTGTTTCCGGTCGCGGTGCTGGTGGGTACTATTTTCGCGCTGGTGCAGATGGCGGCCAGTTCTGAATTGACCATTTACCGGTCTTCCGGCGCGTCGTTATGGCAAATGATGGGCGCGCTGTTCAAGATTGCGCTGCCATTGGTGATGCTGAGCTTTGTATTCAGCGAGTTTATCGCCCCGCCCAGCGAACGGATGGCGCAACAGTTGCGCCTGAAAGCCCAGAATGCGCAAGTCTCGCTCAAGGAGTTCCGTTCCGGTGTGTGGGTCAAGGATGAACACAGTTTTGTGAACGTAAAAAATGTGATGCCGGATACCAGTTTGTCGAATATCGACATTTATCAATTCGACGAAACCTATCACTTGCAGGCGATCACCAATGCCAAACGGGCAAACTTTATCGAACAGGGGCTTTGGCAGCTTGAGGATGTATTGGAGACGCGCTTCGGCAAACAGGGAACCAGTGTCAATACCGCTCGCAGCCAGGAATGGCGCTCGGCGTTGAACCCGGGCATCCTGAGCGTGCTGTTGGTGGTGCCGGAGCAAATGTCCGTCTACGACCTGTACCTGTACACCCGCCACTTGCAGGATAACCGCCAACAGAGTCTGCGCTACGAAATCGCCATGTGGAACAAGCTGGTTTATCCATTGGCGTTAATGGTGATGATGCTGCTGGCGCTGCCGTTTGCGTCTTACCACCGGCGCGCGGGCGGGATCGGCGCGATGATATTCATGGGTATCGTGCTGGGTTTGGTGTTCCATTTTGTCGGGCGCTTGTTCGCCAGCCTGGGCGCACTAAACGACTGGCAGCCATTTATCAGCGCTTCGGCGATGACGGGATTGTTCCTGTTATTGGGGATGCTGATGCTGTGGTGGACCGAAAGACGCTAGGCCGTATCCATTGGCGCCCAGATTCATGTGGGCTCAACGTGGGGGATGAAACCTGCTGAAATAGGCTCTTACTGGTCGCTATCAGATGCGGTAGGCTGGTCGTTATCAGGTACGGCAGGACTATCAGATACGGCCGGAACATCGCTGATCGAGCGCTGTTTCTCCTGCTCTTTCACCTGCTCCTGCTTGACCATCTGTTTGATCCGTTCACGTTCTTCCGCCGGTAGTTTGTTGAAGGCGCGGTATTTTTCACGGGCGGCTTGGCGTTGTTCCGGGGTGAGCTTGCTCCATGCTTCCAAACGGTTATGGAAACGCTGTTTTTGTTCGGGGGCGAGATGTGGATAGCGCTTGGTTGTATTGAGCAGGCGCTTTTGCTGTAGTTCCGGCAGCTTGTCCCACTGCTGCGACAATGGGGCGAGGGCTTCTTGTTGTACAGGCGTGAGCGAACCCCAGGGTTTTGCCGCAGCGACGGCGCCTGTACTGGCTAAACACAGCAATAAAAATACGGCGATTACCGAATTTCTCATTGATCAGGATAAATATGGAAACTAATCAACAAAAACCTCCAAGGGCATATCGTCGGTCAGGATGGCGATATCCAGATGGGCCATGTCATGCTCTTGAGTGTGCTGCCAGTAATTTACCCCGCCGAAAAGGACTGCCACAAACAGAATGATCGCTGCCACCCATTGGTGGGTTGAATGCGGTATCAGCCAGTGCGCACCGTGCCCCGCGCTGAGCGCAAAAGCCGGTTTTTTCTGCAATTGTCTTTCCAGCGCAACATTGCGCGCCCGGCGCAACGCATCGACGGTGTTGGTATCAAGCTGCTGCGTGGCACATGTAAGCAGCTTGGCAATAGACTCCATGGTGAGGGGTTGCCGCTCGTTATTTTGTGGTCTGGTGTTCATGAGATATTTACTCCTTTTGCTTTAAGGGACTCGGCAAGCGCATGCGCCGCGCGCGAACAATGAACCTTTACGCTCCCTTCGGTGCATCCCATTGCTGCGGCAGTTTCTGCCGTGTCCATACCCTCCCAGTAACGCAGCAGGAAGGCTTCTCGTTGACGCGATGAGAGTTTACCGAGCGCTTGTTCAATTAATGCAATAGTTTGGCGTTGCTGTAGGGAATCTTCGGGTGTGGCCGGTACGCTCTGGTTTTCATCATCTTTCAGGCTATCGAGCGGGTCGTATTCTTCACTTTCATTTTTGGGTGCTAATGAGGAAAACAAGGTCGACCAGGCATTTCTGACTTTTTGCCTGCGGTGGTAATCGCGGATGGTGTTTTGCAGAATACGCTGGAACAACATCGGAAATTCTGCGGCCGGTTTGTCCCCGTATTTTTCGGCGAGCTTGATCATCGCGTCCTGCACGATGTCCAGTGCGGTGTGTTCGTTACGCATGGCATACATCGCTTGCTTGTAAGCGCGGCGTTCTACCGTACTGAGAAATTGGGATAATTCGGTAGGGTTAGCCAGTTTGGTTGCTCCTCGCACGAGTGCGAATGGTGACAAATTGCCGATTATGCTGCGTGAAAAATAACCCCGTAAATTCTAACAGATTGATAAGTGCTATTTACCAGAGTCCAATCCCGGTAACTTATTAATGATGATGATGGGCGGCTGGTTTTTCGTACGAAGCGGGTAATTCCATAGTTTCCTTGAACAGCATCCGCCATTTATTGTTAAATTCGCCAAAGGTTGCCTGGCCGTTGTATAACTCCGGTACGGTACTCAAGAAAAGCATATGAAGATCGACCGAAACTTTAATCAGGCTGAGATTGACGCATAGCGATCTTGCATCAATCCAATCGGCTATAGCCTGTTTTTGCTGTTCGTTGGGCTTTGCTTTATCGGTAAGCATCTGGGGTTTTGTCACATCTTGCCCATCAAGCGCCAGATGCTCTGCAATCGAAGAAAATCTGCTGTCTTTTTTTAATTCTTCCAGACATTGGGAAGTCTTGTCTTGGGTCCCTGCAAGGGAATATCCGGATATGAATATAAAAACAACAAATAACGCAACTCGCATAATTTTTTCCTGATTTCTGTAGCGCAAAGGACAGTTGCGAAAATAACATAATTACTTCATTGATGAAAGTGCGGTTGTACGCGCCGGGCGGTTTGGTTGTTTTGCCCTGTGGCGCATTATTCGGGTGGCATGGCACAATCGCGCCCTGCACAATATCCGGTTTAAAATTCATGCTGAGTTACCGTCACGCCTTTCATACCGGCAATCATGCCGATGTGCTGAAGCACTTTGTCGAGGTGCAACTGCTGCGCTACATGGAGCAGAAAGACAAGCCGTTCTGGTACATCGACACCCATGCCGGGGCGGGTTGCTATGCGCTGGATAGTGGCTATGCGGCGCAGAACGCGGAATATGAGAGCGGCATTGCGCGGTTGTGGGAGCGGGGTGATATGCCCGCTCCGCTGGCGGAGTATGTCGAACTGGTGAAGCAGCTCAACCCGGATGGGCAGTTGAGACTCTATCCAGGTTCGCCGCTGGTCGCGCTGGGGCTGTTGCGCGAGCAGGATCGGATGCGTCTGTTTGAGTTGCATCCCAGCGATAGTGAAATTTTGCAGCAAAATTTTGCCGCGCAAGATGCGCGCGTGCTGATACAGGCCGTCGATGGTTTTGGCGCGCTGAAAGCCTTGCTGCCGCCTCCGCCACGGCGAGCACTGGTGCTGATCGACCCGCCGTATGAGGATAAACAGGATTATCGGCGCGTGGTTGCGGCATTGCGTGAAGGGTTGAAACGCTTTGCCAGCGGCGTGTATGCGGTATGGTATCCGCAGTTGCAGCGCGCCGAAGCGCGGCAGTTAGCCGAGCAACTCAAGCAACTGCCGGTGAAGAGCTGGCTGCATGTTGCGCTCAGCGTGTGTGCCCCCAGCGAAGAGGGGTTCGGCATGCATGGCAGTGGCATGTTCGTAATTAACCCGCCATGGATTTTGCATGGCATGTTGCAGGAGGTGATGCCTTATTTGGTCAAGCACTTGGGGCGGGATGAGCAGGCAGCATTTACGCTGGAATGCCAAGAAGGCTAGCCTTATTTGTAGTAGTCACGACCATAGGCTTCCGGCTTTGCCGGAGGGCGTTTAATTTGAGAGCAATGCGCTCTCTTGACGGTAGAGCCAGCTTTAGGCATGATGCGACAAAATGCCGCAGTGTGATTGATATCCGTGATTCTCGTGGGCTGACTTTACAATTGTTGTTAGGGTTATTTTTATTAGCTGTCCTTGACGGCTGAATTAGCTTTAGGCATGATGCGACAAAATGTCGCAACGTGTTTTGGCGATTGATGTTTGTTTATTTAAATCGGTAGTTTAAAGTTTGTTTTTGTAGTGTTTGTCCATTCGATCGGTGGCACAACTGTCGGCGTGTGGTGTGGTATGTTTTGTTTTTCATAATCTAATGAAACTAAGGGAGAGGAATCATCATGAAAGTAAGAGCAATCATCGGAGCGTTGTCACTGGGCATGTTGGCGTTTGGATCGTCGGCAGCATGGGCTGCAGGCGCAGGTCCTGCGGCTGTAGACATTCATCAAGACCCAACCAAGGTAGGAGAGCCGGTAGGTAAACGTGCCGCAACAACAGTTAAAATGGCTCTGGAAGCTATAGAGCTGGAGGGAATTCTTGACGCTGGAGCCAAGACCACATACAAATATTGGACATTCAACGGAAAAGTACCCGGTCCTATGCTGCGTGCCCGCGTGGGAGACACGATCGAACTTACGCTGAAAAATAGCAAAACCAGCACAGTACAGCACAACATTGACCTGCATGCGGTATGGGGTCAAGGTGGCGGCGCTGAAGCGACAAAGGTTAATCCTGGTGAAGAAAAATCTTTTGTCTTCAAGGCAACGACCCCAGGTTTGTATGTTTACCACTGCGCCACCGGCCCTATCCCGATGCATATTTCGAGCGGCATGTACGGCATGATCCTGATCGAACCAGAAGGCGGCTTGGCAAAGGTTGAGAAAGAATTCTATATCATGCAAGGTGAACTTTATGCCGATGGCAAGGGTGCCCATAAAGACTATAACGATGATTTGATGGCAGCCGAGCATCCTACCAACGTGGTGATGAACGGAACTGGCTCCGCCTTGACGGGCGCTAACGCGATGAAAGTTAAAGTGGGTGACAATGTCCGTATTTTCTTTGGCGTTGGCGGTCCTAACCTGACTTCGGCTTTCCACGGGATTGGAACTATTTGGGATAGAGTCTATCCTGAGGCTGCTCTTGGCGACGTGCACAAAAATATACAAACTACCGTAGTTCCCCCTGGTGGCGCGACAATGGTGGAATTCAAAGCACGAGTTCCGGCTAATTTCATCCTGGTTGACCATGCGCTTGGCCGCTTGGGCAAGGGTAACGTCGCTATCCTGACAGCCGAAGGTGCAGCAGTGCCTGAAATATTCCATGAAGGCAAGCTGGATGCAAAGAAAGAAGCACCAAAGAAATAATAATTAAGTAATACCCAGAAGAGCAAGGCTTGACGGTCTTGCTCTTTTTTTTGGTTCAATTAAACCCTTGCAGGTTTCTGCCAGCAAGGGTTTCTCTTTGTGCATAATTGCCAGTTCGCAAGTTGGCTTGCGCGTGGCAGCATTACAAATTCGAGTCAATTTTCCAGTTGGGAATACATATTTGTTTGCGTAACCGAAGTAACCGGAACGCCAGGGATAATTTGGGCGTTTGACTATAAGACGAGCGCTACGAAGGCTGGTTGAGCGAGCTTCTTTCCTGCCACCAGGCGTAGATGACCGGAATGACGATGAGGGAGAGCAGCGGTGCGCTAACCATGCCGCCCACCAGCGGGGCGGCAATGCGCTTCATCACATCCGCTCCGGTGCCGGAACTGACCATCACCGGGATCAAGCCGGCCACGATCACCGATACCGTCATGATTTTCGGGCGGATGCGCAGCAGTGCTCCTTGAACGATGGCCAGTTGCAGATTCTGGTAATTCACCGGGCGGCTGGACTGGCGCAGCTCGATAATGGCCTGATCCAGATAGAGCAGCATGACCACGCCGAACTCGGCCGCCACCCCTGCCAGCGCGATGAACCCGACTGCGACCGCCACCGACAGGTGATAACCCAGCCAGTACACCAGCCAGAAGCCGCCCGCCAGTGAGAAGGGCAGGCACAGCAGCACCAGCAGCACCTTGCCGCCATGGCGGAAATTCAAGTAAAGCAGCAGCACCACCAGCAGCAGCGTGAGCGGTATCACCCACATGAAACGCTCCTTGGCATGCTGCAGGCTGGCGTATTGCCCCGACCACGCGATGGCGTAACCCGGTTGCAGCTTGACAGTTTCGGCCACGGCGGCTTGTGCATCGGTGATGTAGCTGCCCAAGTCGCGCCCGGCAAAGTCGAGATAGACGTAGGCCACCAAGCGGCCATTCTCGCTCTTGATCTCGATCGGGCCATCATTCACGCTTATCTTCGCTATCGTTCCCAGCGGTACCTGCGCGCCGGAAGGCGTCATGATGCGGCTCGCCGCAAGCGCGCCGAGCGAATCGCGGAAAGCGCGCTGGTAGCGCAGGTTGATCGGAAAGCGGTTGCGCCCCTCGATCATCATGCCGATATTTTCCCCGCCGATGGCACCCTGCACCAGACGCTGTACATCGGCTGCGGTAACACCGTAGCGTGCCGCCTGCACGCGATCCAGTACAACATCCACATAGCGTCCGCCGGAAGCGCGGTCGGCGAAAGCGTTGCGCGTGCCCGGTACGGTATTTTTGATCGCCTCTTCGACTTGCATCGCCAGCGCGCTGATGCCGGCGAGCTCCGGGCCGGTAATCTTGATGCCCAGCGGCGTGCGGATTCCGGTGGACAGCATGTCTATGCGCGTGCGGATCGGATATCCCCAGGAATTGGTCAGCCCCGGCAGGCGCACCTGATTGTCCAGCTTGCGGATTAGTTCTTCCATGGTTTCGCCGGCTGGCCACTGCTCGCGCGGCTTGAGCAGGATTGTGGTTTCCAGCATCGACAGCGGTGCTGGGTCGGTGGCGGAATCGGCGCGCCCGGCCTTGCCGAATACGCGTTCGACTTCGGGCATTTGCGCGATCAGGCGGTCGGTGATTTGCAGGATATTGGCGGCTTCGTCGATCGATACGCCGGGCAGCGTGGTGGGCATATACAGCAGATCACCCTCGTCGAGCGGCGGCATGAACTCGCTGCCCAGTTTTGCAATCGGCCAGGCGGCACTCAGCAAAAACACCAGGCAGAGCGACAGGGCAACTTTGCGTTTTTGTAATGCGGCTATCAACAGCGGGCGGTAAAGCGCATGCAGCAACCGGTTCAACGGGTTGCTCTGTTCGGTGGCGATGCGCCCGCGGATAAAATAACCCATCAGCACCGGAGCCAAAGTAATTGCGAGCAGCGCGCTGGCGGCCATCGCATAAGTCTTGGTGTAAGCGAGCGGGGCGAACAGTTTGCCTGCCTGCCCGGTGAGCGTCAGCACCGGCAGGAAGGATACGGTGATGATCAGCAGCGAGAAGAATAACGCCGGGCCGACTTCAAGCGCGCTCCGGGTGGTGATTTTCCAGTAGTCGGGCTGGTCGCCGGCGCGCTCCAGATGCTTATGCATGTTTTCTATCATCACCACGGCGGCATCCACCATCGCGCCGATGGCGATGGCGATGCCGCCTAGCGACATGATATTGGCGGTGATGCCCTGATTTTCCATCACGACGAAAGCGGCCAGAATGCCGATTGGCAGCGTAACTACCGCCACCAAAGATGAGCGCAGGTGGAACAAAAACGCGAGACATACCAGCGCGACGATGAGCGATTCCTCGACCAGTTTTTCGCCCAGCGTCTTGATGGCACGGTTGATTACGCCGGAGCGGTCATAAGTGACCACCAGCTCGATGCCGGGCGGCAGGCCGCCTTGCAATTCCTTTAAGCGCGCCTTGACGCGCGTGATGGTCTCGAGCGCGTTTTCGCCGTGGCGCATGATGATTATGCCGCCGGTCACTTCGCCTTGCCCGTCCAGATCGGTCACGCCGCGGCGCAATTCGTGCCCGACCTGAATTTGCGCCACATCCTCGAGGCGGACGGGCACTCCCTGCGCATTGGTCGTCAACGGGATGTGCCGGAAGTCATCCAGGTTCTTCAGGTAATTCTGTGCGCGCACGACATATTCGGCACGCCCCATTTCCATCACCGAGCCGCCGCCGGTCATATTGCTGTCGCGGATCGCCTGCCCGACGCGCTCCAGGCTCAGGTTGTATGCCGCCAGCCGGCTGGGGTTCACTTCGATCTGGAACTGCTGCACCATGCCGCCGATGCTGGCGACTTCGGCCACACCCGGCAGGCTTTGCAATTCGTATTTGAGAAAAAAATCCTGCACGGCGCGCAATTGATCGGCGTCGTAGCGGTGATGCCGGTCCACCAGCGCGTATTCGAATACCCAGCCTACGCCGGAAGCGTCCGGCCCCAGCGTGGGCCCGACTCCCTGCGGCAGGCGATTCTCGATCTGGCTTATGTATTCCAGCACGCGCGAGCGCGCCCAGTACGGGTCAGTGCCGTCCTTGAAAATGACATACACGTACGATTCGCCGAACATCGAAAAACCGCGCACTGCGGTCGAGCCCGGCACCGATAACAGCTCGGAAGTGAGCGGGAAAGTGACCTGGTCTTCCACTACCTGCGGCGGTTGGCCGGGATAAGCGGTTTTGACGATGACCTGAACGTCGGAAAGATCGGGAATGGCATCCAGCGCCATGTGGCGCGAGGAATATATTCCCCAGCCGGTCAGCAGCGCGGCGCCCAACAGCACCAGGATGCGGTTTCTCAGCGACCATTCGATGATGCGTGCAATCATGCTTGAGCCCGGAAAATTCTCGCGCCAGAGGTGCGATGGATCGGCGTTATGTCACAGCAAATATTCTGGTAATTTAATGTTTGCCTGTATCGTGGTGCAGGCGCTGTGCGGTATCGCTCATCGATGCCGCCGCATCCAGCAGGAACTGCCCGTTTACTGCAACCTGATTGCCGGCCTGCAAGCCGGCAGTGATCTCAATGGACTCGGCGGCTTCAATCCCGGTTTCCACTTTAACCGGCGTGAAGTGTCCTGCGCCCCCGGACAGCATCACCCAATCACCCTTGCCGGTGCGCATTACCGCCGAGCGTGGTACGACAAGCGCCTTATGCGGCTTGGCGTGAATGATGACATCGAGGAAGGAGCCGATGAGAAACCGGTTATGGGGATTGCCGACGCTCAAGCGCGCCTGCACGGTGCGTGTCGCGCTATCGACCAGCGGAGTGATGAATTTCAGGCGCGCCTTGATTTTCGGCGCATTGGGCAGCTTCACCGTTACCTCGTCGCCGTTTTTTACCCAGGCCAGTTGATCGGGGTAAAGCGGCACATCAAGCCATACCCGTGACGAATCGGCGAAGGAAAACAGGTTGTCCATCGGTTTGACCGCACTGCCTTCATGAACATCGATTTTGGTGACGAAACCGGATTTCGGCGCGTGTATCTCAACCACTTCCCTGGGCACATAGGTTCTATAAAGCTCGTCAATAAGTTCGATGCCGGCATCGACGTAGTAGAATTTCTCCGCAATGGGAATACGCCTGTTGGCAATATCCCTCATTTCCATCATCTGGTACTCGGACATTCCCTTGCCGGATGTATGCGGATCCGGAGCGTCCGGCGGGGTGTCCGGGGGATACATAACCAGGTCGCTTTCTTTCAATAATTCGATGAACTCGCGCTGGGATTTCAGCAACTCCGGGGAATATATTTCATAAATGACATCCCCTGTCTCGACCCGTTGGCCAACCGAATTTATATGGAGTTTTTTGATGACTCCTTCGATCTTTGCGCTAAGGTTGAAAATCAGGCTTTCATCGGCAACCACGTTGCCATAGGCATGGATGTCCTGGCTCAGCATTTGCCATTCGGCTGCGGCCAAACGCACGCCGAGCCGTTGCTGCGAAGCTGTGTCGAGATGCACGCCGTGGCTATGGGGCGCGCCGGGTTGAGACGTATTTGGCGGTTCCATTTCCACCAGATCCATGCCGCAGATCGGGCATACGCCCGGCTGATCGCTGGTAACCTGGGGATGCATCGGACACACCCAGAGTTTCTTTGCCGAAGTGCCGGCGGTTATTCGATCAAGATTTGAATGTGCGGCAGGGGCGACGGAAACATTGCCGCCAAGCTGGCTTGCCGAATGGCGGCCGTAGAGAAAACCGATAACTATCAGGATGGCGATTGCAAATATGATGAGCCATCGCTTCATATATTTGGAGGCGAACGCATTAAGTAAACCAGAGCATCGTTCTTTTTCAGGCCACGCCATATTTTATGTCAGCTTATCAACCGTGCCCTGATTTCAGCGAGAACTCTGGGAGGAGATAATGACCTCAGATTAAAAGGCGGCAATTCCATGGCATCCAGGGTATTTTTCAGCAGCAGGCCGAGTTCGGTATCGCCTTCCATACACAGGCGGCGGCTGAAAAAGAGCGTGTCCGGGTCTTCCTTGCGCAGCGCAAGCATCAGAAAATCATGGGCGCTGGCGCTGATGGTCAATGCCGGTTCCCTGTTGCGCCGGCAGGCAACTAAACCTTTGGGGCTGAGGAAAAAATAGAACGCTACTCCGGCATCGGTCACCCGGATACTGATGAGCTTGCCCTGCAGGGGTTGCATTGCTTCCGAGCGGAGAGTGTCACCCAGCGCCAGGTTAATCGCCTGGACAAACAGCAGAGTTTTCGGGTATCCCGGCAGAACGGACAGGATGTTGCTGACCGGCTTGGGAAGAATGAAAGGCTGATTGTTCATATTGTTTATCAGGCGTCTTTATAGCATTCGGTTTTTAGAGGTTACTATTTGCCAGATTCCTTGAAATAAGGGCTTTCGATACAAATGCCACTCTGTTTCTTGGCGGCTTGTTGGCATGACTCATAGTCATAGTATTTGTCGCAAACTTCGAGTTGTCCCACGATCACACAATAGGGTGCTTTAGCTGATGGGGTAAGTTGGTCGGCTACGCAATCTTTTTTGCTTTCGCTGGCTTGCTTGCACTCTTCGTTGGAGCCGTATTTGCACTCGTCTATACGAATTTTCCCATCTACCGTTACCGGGCAATATGTGGCGGCAAATACCTGTTGTGGAAGCCCGATTGCCGCGCACAACAACAGGCCGGTGAGGAAAATTTTAGTTCGCATGGCGATATCCTTATGTTAATGCGCAGTGGCCGAAACCAATGCTTCAAGAGCGATCATTTTACACGACAGTTTGCCGAACGTGATACCGCTATTTGTTGCGTGCTGTCCGGTTTGGCGTTATGCGGAGCCGCGATATTGGAGTTCATCCGTCTGGCAAACGAAGCAATTTAAAGCGACGCAAGCATCATGAATTCTCTCTGATGAATGATCTGAAATGCAATGAGATGCCGTATGCATTTGCGCATATTTTGCTTGCCGTACATAATAAAAACGAGTAAGGTTATCGCAACAACTTTTTTAAGGAGTAAATCATGGACGTCAGCAATGCTACCGCTACCTCCGTCAGTGCGCTTGTCAACAGCCCGCAGCCGCAACCGGCCGCGCCGAAGAATGACAAGCAGCCGGAGAAACAACAGGATTCCACCGTGGTGAAACTGTCCAATCAGGCGCAGCAAATGAGCCGCGCCCAAGACCAGAATAGCAACGCCGAACGCACTGAAACCAGGCCGCAGGAAAAGGCAGAGCCGTCCGGTATCCAGTTCATGGAAGGTGAAAGCAAAGGCGGGCGCGTCAACACCTTCGCCTGAAGTTCAACATAATTCGATCAACCGCGCCGTTCCGGTAAATTGCCGGAACGGCGCTTCTTGTACCTCCACGCTATGAACCCAGACTGGCAGCAATTTCTCGCGCAACAAGGCGCAATTTTTAATGCGGATTTGGTGCAGCATTTTGGCGATGCTGCCGCTGAACTGAATACAACGGCACAGGGGACGGTACTGTGCGACCTGAGCCAATTCGGCACGCTACGCGCTTCAGGCGAGGATGCGCAATCCTTCCTGCAGAATATGCTGAGCAGCGACGTCAACGAAATCAGCGCCAGCCGCGCGCAATTCAGCAGCCTGAACAGCCCGAAAGGGCGCATGCTGGCGACCATGCTGATCTGGCGCAATGGCGATGACTACCTGCTGCAACTGCCGCGCGCCCTGTGCGAACCGCTGCGCAAAAAGCTCAGCATGTACGTGCTGCGCGCCAAGGTAAAAATCTCCGATGCAAGCAACGAGATCGTTTCGCTCGGGCTGGCGGGTGGGAACGCGCGGGAAATCCTGGGGAAACAATTCGGCGAGCTGCCGCAACTGCCGTTCGGCTGCACCGATACCGGGCAGGCTGGCGTGCTGAAATTCAGCGACACGCGCTTTCAGGTCAGCACTGCCGCACAACATGCGCCAGCGCTCTGGCAATCGCTCGGCCAACACGCGCAGCAGGTCGGCAGCGTATGCTGGGATTGGCTCAACATCCGCGCCGGCATCCCCGTCGTCCTGCCGCAGACCCAGGAACAATTCGTGCCGCAGATGGCGAATTTCGAACTTCTCGGCGGCGTGAGTTTCAAGAAGGGTTGCTATCCCGGCCAGGAAATCGTGGCGCGCATGCAGTATCTCGGCAAATCAAAACGGCGCATGTACCTGGCTCATATCGATGGAGCCCATCTTGGCAGCAGCGAAGCGCCCCAGCCGGGCGATGAAGTATTCAGCGCGGACATGGAAGGCCAGGCCTGCGGCATGGTTGCCAACGTCGCGCCCGCACCGGGCGGCGGCTACGACTTGCTGGCGGTGATGCATATTTCCAGCCGCGAATCGCAAACAGTACACTGGAAATCTTTGCAGGGCGAAGCATTGCAGTTTCTGCCGCCGCCCTATCCGCTGCCACAAGACTGACCAGCGCGAATCATGGAGCCTGCTGGGCAGGCTCTCTTATCAAGCGATGATTTCGACCACCGTTCCTGCGGGTACCAAGTCAAACAGCTCAATCAAATCGGCGTTGCGCATCCGGATGCAGCCATGCGAGCCGGGCGCGCCGAGCTGCACCGAATCCGGCGTGCCGTGAATGTAGATATAGCGGCGCATGGTGTCGTTCTCGCCCATGCGGTTGAAGCCGGGTTCGCAACCGGACAGCCACAGGATGCGCGTCAGTATCCAGTCGCGCTCGGGGAATTGCGCGCCCAGTTCCGGCGTGTAGATTTCGCCGGTCGGGCGGCGGCGCACGAACACGGTATTTTCCGGCTGCCCCGCACCGATCTTGGCGCGGATGACGTGTTTGCCGCGCGGCGTGCAATAGCTGCCGCATACCTCGCCCGCGCCGTTTGCGGCGGTGGAAATGCTGTAGCGGCGCAGTAATTTACCCGCGTCATCGAGCAATTCGAGCTGCTGCGTGGCGATGTGGATGTTGATCTTCATTGTGCCTTCTGTTGCGCGCGGCGCAGCGCGAAAAAATTGCTGAGCAGCGCGCCGCACTCCTGCGCCAGCACCCCGCCGGTCACTTCGGTATGGTGATTCAAACGCCGTTCGGCAAACACGTCCAGCACGCTGCCGCACGCGCCGGTCTTGGGGTCGCTTGCCCCGTACACCGCCCGCGCGATGCGCGCATGCATGATCGCACCCGCGCACATCAGGCAAGGCTCCAGCGTGACAAACAGCTCGCAGCCCACCAGCCGGTAATTGCCGAGACGCTGCGCCGCGTCGCGCAACGCCATCATCTCGGCATGGGCGGAAGGATCGCGGCGCGAGATCGGTGCGTTGAAACCGCGCCCGACGATTTCACCGTCTTTCACCACTACTGCGCCGACCGGCACTTCTCCGGCAGCCTGCGACTGGCTGGCAAGTTCCAGAGCAAGCTTCATGTAATCGGCATCTATCATTAAACGTTCATTCGGGTGAAACAGGCGGCAACCGTAGCACAACTTTTTCCGTTTGACGAGACTCAGCGCGGAGTCACTTGCTCCGTCGCGCCGGTCTGGGCGAGAACAAGGCGGGCTGCGGCATGGATTGGTGGCGTGCCGCTTCGGACAGATGTTTCTGATCTGCAGGCGGGTTTTGCGGTGGACGTGGCTTGACGGGTTGCTGGCCAGAACGCGCTTGAGGGCCACGCTGCTGTGGATGGCGTGGTTGCTGCTGGTCACGTGGTTGACGCGGTTTTTGACCTTGGCCGTCGCGCGACGGCTGATTGCGGTTTCCCGCCCCTGCCGGGCGCGGCGCGCTTGCGGTTGTGTTGCTATGACGGCGCTGCCCGTGTTGCTGGCGCGGCGGGCGCGGGGCTTCGGCGGGAAGATTGGTCGGCGGCACGAAACTGCCCACCACCACCTTCGGAATCTCGCGCTTGATCAGCCGTTCGATGCTCTTGAGGTAGGACAACTCTTCGCTATCCACCAGCGAGATCGCCGCGCCGCTGCTGCCGGCGCGTCCGGTGCGGCCGATGCGGTGCACGTAATCTTCCGGTATGTTGGGCAACTCGAAATTTACCACATGCGGCAACTGGTCGATGTCCAGTCCGCGTGCGGCGATATCGGTGGCGACCAGCACCGGCAGCGTGCCGTCCTTGAACTGCGCCAGCGCCTTGGTACGCGCCGGTTGGCTTTTGTTGCCGTGGATCGCGGCGGCGGGAATGCCGTCCGCGTTCAGTTTTTCCGCGAGACGGTTCGCACCGTGTTTGGTGCGGGTGAACACCAATACCTGCTTCCAGTCGTGGTGCTTGATCAGGTGCGCGAGCAGGTAGTTCTTCAGCTTCTGCGGCACCATGTGGACGCTCTGTTCGATCAGTTCCACCGTGGAATTGCGCCGCGCCACTTCGACATAGCCGGGGTTGTGCAGCAGGCCATCGGCAAGGGTCTTGATCTCGTCGGAGAAGGTCGCCGAGAACAGCAGGTTCTGGCGCTGTTTGGGCAGCAGCGCGAGGATCTTCTTGATGTCGCGGATGAAGCCCATATCCAGCATGCGGTCGGCTTCGTCCAGCACCAGGATTTCGACGCCGGACAGGTCGAGCGTCTTCTGCCCGACATGGTCGAGCAGCCGCCCCGGTGTCGCGACGAGGATGTCCATTTGCCCGCGCAACGCCTTGATCTGCGGATTGATGTTCACGCCGCCGAACATCACCATCGATTTCAGCGCCAGGTATTTGCCGTAGGTCTGCACCGATTCTTCGACCTGCGCGGCGAGTTCGCGCGTCGGCACGAGAATCAGACAGCGCGGGCGACCGGCGCGCTGGTTCGCAACCGGTTTTGCGGTGAGCAGATGCAATATTGGCAGCGTGAAACCGGCGGTTTTGCCGGTGCCGGTCTGCGCCCCGGCCAGCAGATCGCCGCCGGCCAGCACCAGCGGGATCGCCTGTGCCTGCACCGGGGTAGGATGCTCGTAGCCCGCATCGGCAATCGCGCGCATCAGGGGTTGCGCCAGTTTTAAATCGGCGAAAGAAATTTCATTGGATAACGGGATAGCAGTATTTGACAAAGTTTGGCTCCTGCGACGGCCTGCCGCGCAATTTGAGCGGCACCAATCGAGGCAGACGAATAAGGGATCAGAAATGATCGGGGGTGAATTAACAGACCGCTGCACTGATTGGTTTGGTGCAGGGCGGCGCGCATTATACCTGCCTAATGTGAAATCCGTAGCGATTCGTTATCGGCAGGCAGTAAATATCAGTTGCATGAGTGGCATGCAGATAATTATAGGCAACAAAAAAGCGGGCTGTCGCCAGCCCGCTTTTCAGGTTTTCGGGGTCAATTACTGGACGCGTACTCTCTTCTCCTCGCGGATGGTGTAGCGCACTTCGACGCGACGGTTGGCCGCGCGGCCTTCCTTGGTCTTGTTATCCGCTGTCGGCATTGTCTCGCCATAACCCTTGGCGGCAATACGGTCAGCAGCAACCCCTTTTTTCACCAGATAAGCCTTCACTGCGGTAGCACGCTTTTCGGATAATTTTTGATTGTACACATCGTTACCGCGGTCATCGGTATGCCCGGTCACTTCCAGATTAGCTTCGGGATATTTTGCGGCAAAATCGACCACTTGCTGTAACTTGGCGTTGGCAGTCGGCTTCAGCTTTGCAGACGCAGTATCGAAGCTGGCACCCTCGATGCGCACGGGCTTCTCATCCATGATCACCTTCCATGCTTCCTTTGGGGCGGGTTCCGGGGCAGACACCGGTGCGGGCTCAGGGATAGGCTCCGGAGCTGCTTTAGGCGCTACTTTGGGCTCTTCTACTACAACGGCCGGTGCGGCGACGGCAACCGGCGCAGCAGCAGCCGGTTTGCCGAAATAATAATTTACGCCCAGCATAAAATTATTGTTGTTCAGCTTGGTGGCGCCGTTTTTGCCGGAGTTGTTTGTCCATTCACCGGCCACACTCCAACTGGGCGCGAACTTATATTCAACACCCAGACCGAGGTGCGCTCCGCTATCGCCAACAGCCGAGGCGTAGGCGTCGCCGCGTCCGCCGGTGTGCGCATAACCCAATTTTGCGTAAGGCATCCAGTTGCCGTTCGGCAGTCCGAGCTTCAAATCCAGGCCATAAACATGGCTGCCGTAATACACGGTAGCCGGTGCTGGCGCAACGCCTGTATGTGTTTTTTTGCCGTTAAAATCCAGAAAACCGTCCACGCCCAGCAGTACGGAATTCATGTTCCAGTTATAACCGCCTTCAAGGCCGGTAGCGATGGGCGACTGTTTTGATGCGGCCGTCACATCGGTGCGGTTTACGCCAATTTTGCCGCCAACATAGCCGCCATCAAATTCGCTGGATTGCGCCGGTGCCATATTCAGCAGCGTTGTAGCCAGAGCAATAACCGTTGTGTATTTTTTCATCTTTTTCTCCAGAGGTTAATGATAAACAGAATGAGAATCCACGCTACGCGTTCACTTGCACCAACAACTTGCCGGATGCGATTTTACCCTAAATATACTTGCAGTTCGCAGCCCTTACAACTTGGATACAGTTTGTTTTGACAGTGCTTGTCTGGCCATTTCATCAAAATCAAGAGACTCGTTCAACTGAATTATTAACTGCGGCTCGCGCGTTTGCGCTCGATTTCCGACAAGAAGCGTTTACGTATGCGGACGGATAACGGGGTGATTTCCACCAGCTCATCATCGTCGATAAACTCGACCGCGGATTCCAGCGTCAGGCGAATCGGCGGCGTCAGGCGCACCGCTTCATCGGTACCTGAGGCGCGCACGTTGGTCAGTTGTTTGCCCTTGATCGGGTTAACAACCAGATCATTGTCGCGGCTGTGGATGCCGATGACCATGCCTTCGTACAGCTTGTCGCCGGGCGACACGAACATGCGGCCGCGGTCTTCCAGCTTCCACAATGCGTAAGCCACCGCCTCGCCGTGCTCTGCCGAAATCAGCACGCCGTTGCGGCGGCCTGGCATATCGGCCTTGACCGGTGCGTAGTCGTCGAACACGTGCGCCATGATGCCGGTGCCGCGCGTCATGGTCATGAATTCGGATTGGAAGCCGATCAGTCCGCGCGCCGGAATACGGTATTCCAGACGCACACGGCCATGCCCGTCCGGCTGCATGTCCTGCAAGTCACCGCGACGCCGGCCCAGCTCTTCCATCACCGCGCCCTGGTTGGTGTCTTCCACGTCCACGGTAAGCACCTCGAAAGGCTCGCATTTCTCGCCGTTGATTTCGCGGTATACCACGCGCGGTTTGCCCACGCCCATTTCAAAACCTTCGCGGCGCATGTTTTCCAGAAGAATGGTCAGGTGCAATTCGCCGCGCCCGGCCAGCAGGAACACATCGGTCTCGGTAGTGTCCTCGACACGCAGTGCCACGTTCACCAGCAGCTCCTTGTTCAAACGATCACGAATCTGACGGCTGGTGATGAACTTTCCTTCCTGGCCGCACAATGGCGATGTGTTCACCATCAGGTTCATGGTCAGGGTTGGTTCGTCCACCTTGGGCATCGGCAGGGCTTCCGGCTGGCTCATATCGGCCAGCGTCACGCCGATGCCGATTTCATCGATGCCGTTGATCAGCACGATATCGCCCGCAAGAGCCTCATCCAGCGGCACGCGTTCGATACCGCGGAAACCGAGCACCTGATTGATGCGCGCGCGCTTCGGCGGGTTGTTGCCGTTTAACACCATCACGTCCTGGCCCGGTCTGACACGGCCGCGGCGCACACGGCCTACGCCGATACGGCCGACGAAACTGGAATAATCCAGCGCGGAAATCTGCAATTGCAGCGGCGCATCCACATCGGTATCCGGTGCCGGTACATGTTTGAGCACCGCATCGAACAGCGGACGCATATCCTTGCTGGGTTTGGCCAAATCGAGTGTGGCGTAGCCGTTCAATGCCGAGGCATACACCACCGGGAAATCCAGCTGCTCTTCTGTCGCGCCGAGCTTGTCGAACAAATCGAAAGTCTTGTTGATCACCCAATCGGGGCGTGCTCCGTCGCGGTCCACCTTGTTGATCACCACGATCGGGCGCAAGCCCAATGCCAGCGCTTTCTTGGTGACAAAACGGGTCTGCGGCATCGGGCCTTCCACCGCGTCTACCAGCAACAGCACGCTGTCCACCATGCCCAGCACGCGCTCCACCTCGCCGCCAAAGTCGGCGTGACCGGGCGTATCGACGATATTGATATGCACGCCTTCATAATCCACCGCGCAGTTTTTCGCCAGGATGGTGATGCCGCGCTCTTTTTCGATGTCGTTGCTATCCATCACGCGCTCGGCGACATGCTGGTGGGAGGAAAACATACCGGCCTGGCTGAGCAGTTTGTCCACCAGGGTGGTTTTGCCGTGGTCGACGTGGGCGATGATGGCGATATTACGGAGTTCGCGGGACATGGAAACAGCCTTGCTATGTGAAAAGGGCGCGCATTCTAGCACAGAGAGAGGTGATGTTCCCGCATGCACCGCATAACACATGTATTCCGCTTATCTGGCATAAAATAATCGAAGACAACATTTCCCGAATATGCACAACGAATGGCGGCTATGATAGTAGTGACTGCCATGAATCCAAATAACCCATTAGTCGAATTGAGGTATGCTGTACATGTGGGCATAGTGCCCTGTTATTTGCGTAAGCAGCATCATGGTATTTGTTCACCATTTTCTATGGAGTTGAGAAAATTGCCTGGAAATGGCAAACGTTTTTTCATACCTACCCGCGACAGGAAAAGCCGGATCAATTGCCGCGCCAACCCGCGCTGCAATTTAGGCTTTCTGGCCGGGCAGCAGTGATCCACTTTATGAATATTGGCAAGAGACTCACATGGTTACATTGAAACTCCAGGAAAAGATTACCGGTTTACTGTTGTTTTATTTTCTCATTGCCCTGATTGCCATCAGCTCGACGCTCTATGTATCCTGGCGGCTGGAGGGGGGAGCTGCGGCGATTAACGATGCCGGCAGCGAACGTATGCGCCCGTATCACATCGCGTTTTTGCTTGCCCAGCAGGTGCGGCAACCTTCCGTCGAGTTGCGGCACGATATCGAAGCGACGATCACACAATTCGAGAAAGTCATGTCCGACCTTGAACATGGCGACCCACGGCGTCCGCTTTCGCTGCCCAAGGATGATAACGTGCGTGCCCAGATGGGCAAATTGCATCAAGCCTGGCAGACCGACATCAAGCCTCGTGTCATACGCATACTCGATGCCACGCAACGCGCGGAACAGGAAAAAATGCTGGCAAGCTACCGGTATGCCATAGAAAATTTTGTCGATATTGTGAACGATTTGGTGGTGATGATAGAGCAGAGCAATGCCCATGCCACTTTGCTGCTGCGTTCCTTCCAGATCGGGTTGGTGAGCCTGGCGTTTATCGGCACGATCTTGCTGATGAATCTGTTTTCGCTGATGGTGGTGCGCCCTGTCAACCGTCTGCGGGAGGGTATTCAGCGCATGGGCAAGGCAGATTTTGGTGTGCGCCTGCAGTTCACCCAGCGGGACGAATTCGGCGAACTGGCCGAGGGGTTCAACCAGATGGCGGACCAGTTGCAGGATCTTTATGTCACGCTGGAACAGCGGGTGGAAGAAAAGTCCCATAGCATCGAGGTGAAGAACCGCGAGCTCACGGCGCTCTACGATGTGGCGGCGTTCCTTAATTCATCGACTGCAACGGAACCCCTGTGTGGCATTGTGCTGGATAAACTGGCTGCCCTGATCGGTGCGCGCGACGGTGTGGTGCGCCTGGTCGACGCCAAGGGGGAGCAGATGCAGATTGTCGCATCGCGCGGAGTTTCCAAATCATTCCTTGACGAAGAATCTTGCATCGCTGTCGGCAACTGCCTGTGCGGGGAGGTGGCACGCGATGGCATTGCGGTCAGCTCCGATTTTTCCAATCCATTGACGCGCCCGCAGTTGCATGGGTGCAAACGGGACGGATTCCAGGCGGTGGTGGCGGTTCCGATCCGCTCCAAACAGCGGGTGATGGGCATGCTTAACCTGTTTTTCGATACCCCGCGTATTTTGCCGCAATCGGAAATTCGTTTATTGGAGTCGGTGGGGCAACATCTCGGTGTCGCCATTGAAAACCGGCGGCTCATTGCGCGCGAAAAGGAAATGGCGGTGTCCGAGGAGCGCAACCTGCTGGCGCAGGAACTGCACGACAGTATTGCCCAGTCGCTTGCGTTCCTGAATATTCAGGTGCAGCTGTTGCGCAACGATCTGCAACAGGGGGAGGTGGCGACTGCCTTGCAGGGCTTGGAACAAATTCGCGAAGGGGTGCAGGAGAGCTATGACGATGTGCGCGAGCTGCTGGTGCATTTCCGTACGCGGGTTGGGAATGCCGATCTGGAAACCGCCGTGCGTAGCGCGCTGGAGAAATTCGAGGGACAAACCGGTATCCGCGCCGTCTTCTCGCATCGCGGGACGGTACCGGATATGCCGCCGGAACATGTGCTGCAGGCCATGCACATTGTGCAGGAATCGCTTTCCAACGTACGCAAGCACGCCAAGGCAAGCCGCGTTGACGTGGAACTCGCCTGTGATGGAGAATGCACTCTCAATATCAAGGACAATGGCAGCGGCTTCGATACCGCGCACGATGCCGGCGATACCCATGTTGGGCTGAGCATCATGCGCGAGCGGGCGCACCGTATTGGCGCCGATTTGGCGCTGGAATCGAAACCCGGCAAGGGCACTTGGGTGCGCCTTGCCCTGCCGCACAGGAGAGACTCTGAAGCATGAAACTGACACGCATTCTGATCGTTGACGACCACACGCTGTTTCGTAGCGGCATCAAGCTGGTATTGCAGCGGCATGAAGGGTTTGAGGTGGTGGGTGAAGCCGGCGACGGGCTGGAGGGCATCAAGCGCGCAAAACAACTCAAGCCAGATGTGGTGCTGCTCGATCTGCATATGCCAGGCACCAGCGGGCTGGAAGCCTTGCGTGTGCTGGTGGAAGATGTGCCGGATACGCAGGTTGTCATGCTTACCGTTTCGGAGGATGCCGAAGATCTGCTGGAAACGCTACGCACTGGGGCACGCGGCTATCTGCTGAAAAATATCGATACCGAGTTTTTGCTGGAATCCATACAGCGGGCGGCACGCGGTGAATCCGTGATGTCGCCGCAAATAGCGCACAAACTGGCCGATTCTCTGCGCGTTCCGTCCAAGGACAATGTTGCCGTAGTGGATGTTGATCCGGGCAAGCTTTCTCCGCGCGAACGGGAAATCATCGTTATGCTCGCCCGTGGCGCCAGCAACAAGGAAATCGCCCATGTACTCGGCCTGTCGGAATCTACCATCAAGATTCATGTGCAAGGCATCCTGCGCAAGCTCAACATCGCCAAACGCGTGCAGGCCGCCGTATATGCGGTGGAGCACGGCCTTATTTGATTCTGTAAAACGCTATTCTGCCCGAAAGAACTAGTTCTTCTCACCCATTTGTATTGTGCTTTAGAAGAATGGGCGCACCAACTATACAAGCCTATCCTTGCAATGTTGTGTTGAACCCCCAAAAGGGGAAACCCAAAAAAAGGGGATCGCCATTACATCGCATAAATACAAGGCTTGGCCTATAGGAAGCGAGCACGTTGGCATTTACGGCGTGCTTCATGGGGCGGATGATGTGTGCGGCGACTGGTCTCCCGACCAGAAGACGCTTGGCTTCAACGAGGCCCGGCTCGGTATGCTGGCACCTGATTCGTGATGCTGACTCGATGGCCTGCCTGCTTATCCTGTTATTCCCGCCTGCCAACCTCATCATCAACACCGTGAATGGTAGCGATTCTGCCGCTTTCCATGTGTGGTTTGGCACGACAATGTTCTTCATCGTCATGTTTGTCTTTAGCGTTGCTTTTGCGATAGGCACGGCATCGGTGTTTGAATCATCTCCGGTGATTATCCGCGTAACACCGGTGTGATTTCCAGTATGGCGGGGTTGGCCGGCGGCATGGGCGGGTTTCCCTGACGCGGATATACCGGATCGATGCGCGTGCGCCCGACAAGGAGGCAGGCAGAAAAAAGTGGCAGGTTCACTTGAGTAAATGAGTACCAAATTTCAATAGCAAGGAGATTTGATTCATGATAGACAAGAAAGAACAACGCGGTTCGGCGGGTGCTGAAGATGCGGCCGACTACAACCGCGCCGAAATCGTGGAGTGGGATGCCGAGGATAACGCCTTCTGGGAATCGACCGGCAAGAAGATCGCCTACCGCAATCTTTGGATATCGATACCCAGTCTCCTGCTTGGCTTGGCGGTATGGATGATGTGGGGCATCATCGCGGTACAAATGGGCAACCTCGGCTTTCCCTTCAAAACGACTGAGTTGTTCACCCTGGCCGCAATCGCCGGCCTGATGGGCGCGACCTTTCGTATTCCTGCACCGCTCTTCAGCCAGTTTAGCGGCGGACGCAACACCATTTTTCTGGCTACCGTGTTGCTGATGATTCCGGCCATCGGCACAGGCATCGTGCTGCAGGACAAGACTACCCCGCTGTTTGTGTTCCAGATATTGGCGTTCCTGTCCGGCATTGGAGGCGGTAATTTCGCCTGCGCGATGTCTAACATCAGCGGTTTCTTCCCGGAGCGGTTGCAAAGTGCAGCCTTGGAGCTTAGTGCCGGCCTGGGCAATTTCGGCGTAGCTACCATGCAGATTTTGATCCCGCTGGTGATGACTGCCGGCATTTTCGGTGCATTGGCCGGCGCCCCGATGACCCTGGTCAATGACTCCGGCTGGATTCTCGGCAAGATACTGGCCAGCACTCCCACTTACATACAGAACGCCGGCTTTGTCTGGTTGCTGGTATTGGTCCCGCTGGCCTTTTTCGGTTTTTTCGGCATGAGTAACCTGCTGCCGCCGCCACCCAAATATGGTGGTATGCTGGCCGGCTTTGCCAAGATATTGTATCTGTGGGGGTTGACCTGCATCGTCGGCGCAGTTGGGCTTTACCTGTATCTTCCGGCCCCGACCGGCCTCGGCCTGCTCAATATGTGGATAGCTTTGCCGCTGATCATAGTCGCCACGCTGTTCGTGATGAAGCTTGCGGCATTCGGCGAAATGAAAGTCGCCATCAACAAACAATTCGCAATTTTCAGCAACAAGCACACATGGTCATTGGCCGCGCTCCACCTCGCGACCTTCGGTTCGTTCATCGGCTTTTCGATGGCTTTGCCGCTGGCCATCACGGTGATTTTCGGCGTGCAGCACATACCCGATGCGGCTGGAATCATGCAGCACACCCCGAAAAACCCCAACGCGCCTTCCGCGTTGACTTATGTCTGGATCGGCCCATTTATCGGCGCGCTGATTTGCCCGCTGGGAGGCTGGATTGCCGACAAGATCGGCGGCTCCATCGTCACCCAGATCATCTCGGCGATAATGGTGGTGACTTCCGCCACGGTGGGCTACGTGATGCTGTTGGCTTACAAGTCGGCGACACCGGAAGTATATTTCATGGTGTTCATGATCTTGTTCGTGATGTTGTTCGCTGCCACCGGGTTGGGCTGCGGTTCCACCTCACGCACTGTATGCATGATTTTTGATCATGCGCGGGTTGGTCCGGTGCTCGGTTGGACTTCCGCCATAGCCGCTTATGGCGCATTTATCGCCCCGTCGGTGATCGGTGCGCAGATCAAGGCCGGCACACCAGAGTATTCCATGTATGGATTCGCGGTGTTTTATACGGCGTGCCTTGTTTTGAACTGGTGGTTTTACTTGCGTAGCGGCTCCGAGATCAAGAACCCGTAAAGTGAGTTTTTCCGGCTCGCTGAATTTGTCTGCAATTCTTGCCGCACTTCCGCTCGTGCTGAGCGGTAGCTTTCAACCGGTGTTCATGTGCCAGCGATGGGTGTGCTCTTCTCATGATGCAATACACTTCGGCGGTTTAATTTTATTTCGCGCGCTATTGGCGCGGGTCGAGCAATGCAAATTTATTCATACAGGTGCTTGCCGAAAGCCTTCCAAACTTCTCCGCCATGCACTTCCCGACTTTCATTTGCGGCATTTGCCATCGTCTTCATCATCAAGGATGCCAATACGAATAATTCCGCTTTTGTCTTGGCCGCCGCCTCGTTCGACGCAAACGCAGCCTGAGCTTGTTCCGGGCCGAAAACCTTGCACTCCGATGCCAGTTTTTTCATCGTGGCGTCGTCATGCCAATCCAGGCCAAGAGCCAGCATTTTTCTCATCAGCTCCTTCTCTATGAGCGACGTTTCGGTCTTGTGATCTTCAATCTGGCTCATTTGTATATCCCGTTTTATCTCTAATTGCGGCCTTGTTTAGTCATGCGGCAATAGAGGCATTCTTGAAGTGACGCCCATATTAGCCCAACCCGGCCAGAGCGCCAAAAAATATCGCTGGCTTTTATTTTTCCCACCAGTATAATGCGCGCCTTGCCGCACCTTGCGGCATTGGTTCATCGTTTTCTGACCTATCTCTCGCGCGCATGCAAATCGCGCCTGTCTAAAAAACTCATCAGTAATTCTGGGTTTTCCGGTTAGCGACGATGTTTTATGCGCCGGTTAATCGTCTGCCCGTTCAACGTGTAGTTATAACTGCCTGCGCTTACTTCAGGGGACTGAAAAATTCGCCATTCCGAATTAAGTTCGGCATGACGAAACGGATTCCCTTTGATTTTAAAAAGGAAGCACCATGTCATTTGAAAATTTAAATTTAAACCCCGCCATTCTCAAGGCGATTGCTGAGACCGGCTACACCGAGCCTACTGCCATTCAGGCACAGGCCATTCCCGAAATCATGGCCGGCCACGACCTGATGGCCTCATCGCAGACCGGCAGCGGCAAGACCGCCGCGTTCATCCTGCCCGTGTTGAACCGTCTGGCCACGCCTTCCGCAATGCCCGGCAAAGGCCCGCGCGTGCTGGTGTTGACCCCGACCCGCGAGCTGGCGCAGCAAGTCTGCGATGCCGCGACCAAGTACGGCAAGAACATGCGCTTCAAGATCATCAGCATTCTGGGCGGCATGCCTTACCCGGTGCAGAACCGTTTGCTGTCCAGCCACGTGGATATTCTGGTCGCCACACCGGGCCGGTTGATCGACCATCTGGAGCGCGGCCGCATCGACTTTTCGCGCCTGGAAGTGCTGATCCTGGACGAAGCGGACCGCATGCTGGACATGGGTTTTGTCGACGATGTGGAACGCATCGCCAAGGCGACACCGGCCACACGCCAGACCCTGCTGTTCTCCGCGACACTCGAAGGCGTGGTCGGCAATCTGGCCTCGCGCCTGCTCAAGACACCAAAGAAAATTTCCGTTTCGGCGGCCAAGGACAAACACGAGAACATCGAGCAACGCATGATGTTCGCCGATGACGTGGCGCACAAGAACAAGATGCTCAGCCATCTGCTGACGGATGTGGATATGAATCAGGCTCTGGTATTCACCGCCACCAAGCGTGATGCCGACGGCCTGGCCGACCAACTGTCCGCACAAGGCCATTCAGTCGCGGCATTGCACGGCGACATGAGCCAGCGCGAACGCAATCGCACCCTGCTCAACATGCGCAACGGCAACGTGCGCATCCTGGTCGCCACCGACGTGGCGGCACGCGGACTCGACGTGCGCGGTATTTCGCATGTGATCAACTTCGATCTGCCCAAGTTCGCCGAAGACTACGTGCACCGCATCGGCCGCACCGGTCGCGGCGGCTCGTCCGGCATCGCGATCTCGTTTGCGTCGAACCGCGACGCGCAGTTGCTGAAACGCATCGAACGCTACACCGAGCAAAACATCAAGATGCACACCATCGAAGGCCTGGAGCCGAAATACAAGCTGCGCACCGGCGGTCCTTCATCGGATCGTCCGCGCGGCAACAGTGGTCCGCGCCGTAGCGGGGGTGGATTTGGCGGTGGCAATGCTGGCGGCTTCGGCGGCAATCGTAGTGGAGGTTTCGGTGGCAACCGCAGCAGTGCCTTTGCCGGCAACGGCAATAACGGCGGTGCTGGTTTTCATCACAGTGCACCGGATAGCCGCCATAGCCATGCCGGACGCAAGGAAGCCTACGGTCAAGCCAGCGGCAATACCGCACAAGGCCATACTCTGGGTGTTAGCGGACCAGGTCGCAGCCAAGGTTTTGGCGGCCAAGCCCAACCGCGCAGCCAGGAGCGCAGCTTCGGTAACCAGAATCGCGGCGGCAACAGCACACCGCGCCACGGCGGGGATCGCCCAAGCTATGCACTCGGGCGCGGCAACAACGGCAGCGGGCGTTAATCAGTAATTCGCGGCAACAAAAAGGCACGCCTCGGCGTGCCTTTTTGCATTTGTAGGGGCGCGATTTACCGCGCCCCTTTTTCCGAGTTCAGGGTGCGATAAATTACGCCCCCACCACCTATTGTCCCGCCATCGTCATAAACGACAGCTTGCTTACCCCGGCATGTTGCGCGATGGCCATGATTTGCGCCACGCGCCCATAAGGAACAGACTCGTCGGCATGGACATGCAGTTCGAAATTATCCTTTCCTGCCGCAGAATCGGCGAGCCGTTGCGCCAGTTTTTCATCGCTCAGCGCGATGCTCTCCAGGGTAATTTTCCCTTGCGCGTTGATGACGACGACCTGCTGTTTGGTATCCATGCGGGTCTCCACCGCAGCCGTCTTGGGCAACTTCACCTCCAGCGACTGCGACAGCAGCGGCGCGGTGACAATGAATACCACCAGCAATACCAGCATCACGTCCACCAGCGGTGTGACGTTGATCTCGCTCATCATTTCCTGACTGGAATTATTCTGGAAAGCCATCTGGTTTCTCCTTTGGGTTATGCCTTGTAGTCGTGCTTTGCGGCCAGGCGCAAAAAGTCATGCGCGAAATTTTCCAGATCGGCTATGGACAAGCGCATCCGCCGCAGGAAGAAGTTGTACGCCAGCACCGCGGGCAATGCGGTAGCGATGCCGATGGCGGTGGCGATCAATGCCTCGCCGATCGGTCCGGCCACCACATCCAGGCTGGCCGAGCCGGTTTTGCTGATGTCCTGCAGCGCGTGCATGATGCCCCATACCGTGCCGAACAGCCCGACAAACGGCGCCGTCGAGCCGATGCTGGCCAGCATTGCCAAGCCGCCCTCCAATTTGCGTTGCAGGTTTTGTACCGCCTGGCGCAAGCTGCGCTCCAGGCCATCCTGCGGCGAGCCGAGATGCTTCATGTCGCCGCCCTGTTTTTGCACTTCGCGCAATTCGGCAAAACCGGCCTGTGCCAGATATGCCTGGTTGCCGGGCATTTCCCCGCTGATGCGCGCCGCCTGCTGCCACTCCCCGGCGGCCCAGAACGATTCGTTGAAGGCGCGGTTATCTTTGCTGTCGCGCCAATACTGCCACAGCTTGATCGCGATGATCGACCAGGTGATGATGGAAAACAGGATCAGCAAACCAAGCGTGGTGTTGATGATCGGCGATGAGGATAAAAAATTATTCATTCAGCTTCTTTCAAAATAAATGGAATCGGAACCAAAAACCACTTGGTGACTACTTGCCCGTTCTGGCGTGCCGCGACAAACCGCCAGCTGCGCACCGCCTGCAGCGCGGCGTTATCCAGCACGTCATGTCCGCTGCTTTGATGCAGCTTGACCTGGCCGGGCAAGCCGCTCGCCAGCACTTCGACATTCACCACCACCTTGCCCTGCCAGCCCATACGCCGCGCCATCATTGGGTAAGACGGCACCGGGTTGTTCAGGTAGGCCGCGTGATAATCCGGCTCGCGATCCGCCTCGCTGGGCGGGGCAGTTACCGGTGGCGGTGCAGCCACTGGCGGGGCAACCACCGGCGGGGCAACCACCGGCTGGGGAGGGGATGTTGCTATCGGCACATCCTGCGCAATCCGTGGGGCGGGTTGCGCTTGCTGCGGTTCCACGGGTTTGGGTTTTACCACCGGCTTCGGTTCCGGCTTTTGTTCCACAGGAGCGGGTTGAGGCGGGGTGGGCAGCAGCACGCTGACCGACATTTCGTGGGGCACCGGTTTGGGCAAGTTGGGCAGCGATATCCACGACCACAGCAGCAAAACATGCATGAGCACGACCACCATTACAATCAGCGAACGGTCGCGCAGCGGCAAGATTACCAAACCCGGAATAGCCATCATGTAAGCCTACGTCCTTGCGGGGCTAGCGGAGCCCATATTGCTCTTTGATCCACTGTTCCACCTCGCCCTGCTCAAGCTTGCCGCTGATGGCTTTCACTTCGCCGTTGGTGTTGAAAAAATAAGTGCGCGGCAGTTCGCCGTACCACTTCTTGTCGATCTCGAAACGCAAACGGTCGGCATAACCGTCCGCAAACAACCAGGTCTCGGCCTTGTTCAGGGAAAGCTTTGCCAGGGTAGCGGAAACCATTTTTTCTTCTTCCGGCGTGTCCGTGGATACCAGCACCAGATCGAGTTTGGGATATTTTCTGGCCAGTTTTTTGAGCATCGCCAGTTCGACCTTGCAATAACCGCAACTCAACGACCAGAAGCCCAAAATGAAAGGTTTTCCTTGCCGTGCTGAAACGATCTGCTGATAAGTGCCTTGGACAAAAGGCTTTATTTCCTGCTGAACGGCCACTGCCGGTGTGGGCGCAAAAAATAATATGGCAAAACACAGTGCCATCAAAACACCAAGCCGTTTCATTTATTCTCGCTGCCTATTTCAATCAGGCGATAGCCTTCATTCTTGGTATTCCAGGACAGGTAAACCCGGTTGCTCTCGCCGACCAGCAGCGGCCAGTCGGATGCGTCAGACGTAGCCGCCAATTTTTCCGGTGCAGACCAGGATTTCCCGCTGTCGCCGGAGTGCATTCCGAAAATGCCGGTGCTTTCCCCGTCGAATTCCTTCCACACAAGATAGACGCGGCTGCCTGAGCTGAGCACATATGGATGCGCTGGTTGTGCTTCGAAATTGCCGAAATTCACCGGGCTGGAGAAGGTCTTGCCCTGATTGGTCGAATGCGCATAGAACAGGCCATGCTGTTGCGGCGCATTGCTGAACCAAGTGGCGTGATAAATGCCGTCCGAAGCGATGGAAAGGGACGGCCCATGATGCGGGCACGCGGCGACATTCCAGTTTTCGTGGCTGAGCCGTACCGGCGCCATTTTGCCATCCAGCTTGACCAGCGCATGGTCGCGGATATTGCTGTCGTAGATGTTGCGCCATGTGACGACAGGATAATCGTCGGTATCTACGGCCATGGCGGTACGGCAGCATTCACAGACATGGTCGGCAATTTTGACGTTGCGCCGGAAACTTGTTCCGCCGTCATCCGACATCGCAGAATAAACTGCCGAACCGTTATATTTCCCGCCTTTCTTTTCCGCCGCACTCTGGTCGCGCTTATCGAGCCACGCGATATAGATATGCCCCTTGCCGTTTACCGCCATGGAGTCGAAACGATGGCTGATGATTTCGCGGTTGTCGTTGGCGGTAACCGGTGCAGAAAAGCTTTTCCCGCCGTCGGTCGAGCGGCTGAAACGGATATCGCCGGTCATGGGTTTCCCCAGCCATTGCGTATAGGATATGTAAATCACTCCCTTGCGCACGATGATCTTGGCGCGGTTCTCGCCGTCGCCGAGAATATCTTCCGGCTCAGCATTGACCTTGACCGGCACGCTCTGGGTTATGCCGCGGTCATCGGAGTAACTGACGTAAACATGTTTACCGCGGATGGCCGCGAGCCATAAACGCCCTTTTTCATCGAAATCCGCGCTAACCGCCAGCGACGGCTTGGCGAGCATTTCCTTCCAGGCCTTTTCCCGATCCACCGGTGCGGCGGTTGAATCGGCTGCACCGGCTTTACCGTGCCCGGCATGATCGGCCGCCAACGCCGGGCACGCGGCTACCGTAGCGGCAAAAAACAGTATGAAAACTAAATTTCTCATATTCACTTTATTTGAAAAACCCGCAATTTGGCTGCGGTAGCTGGAATTTGCTCCACCGCTACCGCTTTATCCAAATGAGCATCATACAACACTGCCTTTGCCGCAGTGCGCATCAGCTAGAACGCTACTCTGACCCCCACGTTCATATTGAACGGTATTCCCAAAGTGGGGACGGTGGTCGGTTCGATAGTCGTGCCTTGCGTCGCGGTGTAATTCAACCCGTTATCATTATAGTTTTGGCTACCTATGTTTTGCACGCTGCCATAAATATCAACGGCCTTGCTAAACTTATAAGCAAATCCAACATCGGCGAGCGTTGCCGCATCGCATTGTTGCTTGTGCGCGGTGTTATACCAATACTTTGGAAAGCTTTTGACCTGAAGCGTCAGCTTCAAACTGGGCGTAGCCTGCCAGGTTGGCGCAAGCGTTGCCATCCAGCTTGGAACTTGCCCAAGCTGGAGATTGATCGGCGCTGCCGTTGGATAAGCGGAGCGGGTGAGGTAGGCGATAGTCCGCGTGACCCCGCCGCTCAGTTGCACGGTCTCGCTGGCCTGCCAATTCGCCAATAGTTCCGCACCTTTCAGTGTGGCATCCCCGGCATTCACGTATTGGTTGATTGTTTTAACGGTGCCATTATTAAACCCGGTTCCGGCTATGGCAGCATTACCATCGCATCCGCCTGCCGCCACACTGGAACACACGGGGGCATAATCTATATAACCGTTAAGCTTGTTGTTAAAGAGAGTAAGAGCCACATCCATTCCGGGCTGGTTGTAATCGATGCCGATTTCCTGTCCGGTGTTGCTCTGCGGGGTCAGGTTTGCATTAAAGGCAAGGTAGCTGGTGCCGCTCCGTGTGCTGCGATACATCTGGTTCATCCCCGGCGCTGCAAAATTCTTGTATAGCGCAGCACGCACATCGAAGCCATTCGAAAAATAGTACTTGGCGCCGATGCGCGGATCGAATTGGCGATATGTCTTATTAGCCAGATTGCTAACTACCGCAGCGCCAGCGCCGACCTGGTTGGTCAGGCTACCGTTAGATGTCTGGAAAAAATCTTCGCGCAGGCCAAACGTAACATCCAGGGGGATACTGCTTGGCCGGTAAGTTCCTTGCGCAAAGATGCCCTGAAAGCGATGCTCGGCACGTGCAACGATATGCGCAGTCATGGCTCCAGTACTATCGTAAAAATTTTCGTTATCGTTGGCTGTTATCCCGCGCAGATCAACGCCGGCCATAAAGTTTTGGGTATTTTCGAAGTTGTTTTTATAGAACAGCGAACCGCCCAGGCTGTGGTATTTCGCCTGTTCAATCTGAGACACATAAGGGGTGGTCGCGGCGCGCGTCAAGATATTATAAGAGGGGTTGGTGGCAGCATTCTGTGTATCCATTTCACCCTTGTTGAACCAGCCATTTACGTTGACGCTACCGCCGCCTGATAGTTTCGTCGAGCCGCCTCCGTTGATCTGGTATTTGTCCCAGGAGTTGCTCGTATTGCTCCAGAGCGCACCATGTTCCTGTATCTTATGCCCGAGTACCCTTAAATAATATTTTGAGTCTTGCGATGGTGTGTAGAAGGCAGACAATGTCAGGTTACCCGCATGCGAAGCGGTCGGGACCATTTGCGAACTCAGGTACTGGGCAGGCACCTTGTTGTAACCGTCAGTTTTTGTCCCGCCAAGATTTACACCCACTTTAAGTTTCTCGGAGGAAGCCAGGGTTGCCGCCACATCGCCGGTTTTCGTATTAAAGCTGCCGTAACTGGCATTGATGCGTTTTTCATCGGCTGCCGGTTCGCGTGTCACGATGTTGACGATACCACCCATCGCGAGGTTGCCCCACATGCTGGTGGCGCCGCCGCCGCGGATCACTTCGATCCGTTCGATGGTGTCCTTTGGTATCTGCTCCCAGTCTATGGTGCGGAAATACGGATCATTGATGGGAATGCCGTCGACCATCACCAGAGTATTTATGTTCGTGGTCGTACCGAATCCCCGTATGCTGAATACCTGCGAAGTAGGGTGCATTTGGCCTGCGGCTTGTTCAGGGGCAAAAACACCGGGTATTTTGTTGATGATCTGCTGCACGGAAGTCGCCGGAGACTGTTGCACTTGCTCTCTGGACATCACCGTCGTGCTCATGTCCATCTCCTGAAGGTTCGCACCCCGGCCAACGGTGACGGTAACGGCAGGAAGCTCGGTTACTGCTTCTTGCGCCGCGAATGCCGTAGTCACGCTTGCATAAATACAACTCAATGCGAAAAATTTCCCGCTATTAAACAACTGCTTCTTCATTATTGCTCCCCCTTGTGTTTTTAATGGCCAATTTTTATGAATTCTGAAAAGCCGGCGCATGTTACAGAGGGAGAAGCAGTCTGAAAATGTGACATATTGTCGCACCCCAAGAAAATCGCCCCGCATGGCGAACAGGCGGGGCGATCAGCAGGCGGGGCGGTTACCCCGGCAGGCTTGGCATCAAGCCGCTATTTTTTTGCACTCATTGAAGCAGGTGACGCAGGAATCTGCCGTCTGCTTGCAGATTTCCTCATCTTTTTCGAACTTGCGGCACTCCTTTTCGCAGTCCTTGCAAATATCCATAACTACCCTGGCCATTTTGACGAGGTTCGGCGAGTTGTAGCTGGCAAGCTGCTCAATCGCGGTACAGGCGGCAACCATGTCGCTGACGCGCATGGCGCACACGGCCATATCCTTGTATTCGCGCTGGCTCAACATCCAAAGGCCATGGCCAAGGCATGCCTGGCCTTTTTTCACGCTGTCGGCGGCGGCATCGATCAACCCCTGGTTCTTGTTCGCCTCATGCTGGTGCTGATGGGCGGCAGGTTGCTTGGTTTTTTCTGCGGCAAACACCGTACTCCCGGCTGCTGCAAGTATCAGGCCTCCTGTGGTCACTTTAAGCATTTCTCTTCTGTCCATGGTTAATCTCCCCAAAGTTGATAAATGTAAGCCGGCAAAACAGGCATGAGCACGCGGCCACAAAAATCATTGTGCGCATGTTGCACGGCGCAAGTATAACCTCACACCGTGCGGCGGATAAGCGGCATATTGTCGCGCCCTGTTTGAGACAGGGTTTGCGGCAGGTTATCGACGGTGTCGCCCCGCACCTTGTTATAGGCTGCCGACAAAAAAGCCGCCGGATAAAATCGGCGGCTTTTTGTTTTCGCTGCAACTTTAGAACTTGAAGGTTACGCCAGCATAAAGCGAACGTCCGATGCCGGGAACGGGGATGCCCCAAGGCATGTCGGCGGAGTTGATCGACATGGTCGTTCCCTGCCCAGCATAGGCGCCGCCGAGCGGCAGGGCATAGAGCTTGTTGAACAGGTTCTCGACACCGAAGTCGGCGCGTGCCTGCTTCCATGAATAGGTCGCCCGCAAATTAACAAGGCCATAGCCCGGTGTTCTGATTTCGTTGCGCGCATTGGAAAGCTGGTTCTTGGCCTTTGCGGCCACAACCTCGATACCGTTATCCCAGCCCCCAAACTTCTGCGTCAACGTGAGCTTGGTGTTGAGCGGCATGATGTTGTAGAGGTCATCACCCGTGTTGCGGTTCTTGCCGTTGGTGTAGGTGAGCAAGCCCTTGAGGCCGAGTTCGCCCATGCCGGTCTTGGCCAGAGGCATATGGCCGGAGAGATCGAGACCATAAAGCCGTGCCGACTGGTTTGTGTATTTGAGCACGACGAACTGGTTTGTCAGCAACGGAGCGCGCACGGCGTTGGTCGCGCCATTCCATTGCACGGCATCGATGTAGTCGGTGACCCTTGTGTAATAGGGCGTGGCCTTGAACTCCCAACTGTTGTCTGCATCATGCCGGTCGATGGTGACAGAAAGCGTGTGCGCCTTTTCCGGTTTCAGGTTGACGTCGCCGATATAGCCGTTGCCGTCGCCGACAAAGTTATTCATGATCGTCATCATGTTCGCCGTGGACCAGGTGTAGCGTTCATACAGGTTGGGCGAGCGCACTTTGCGGGCAAAACCGAATTCGATGTCGTTATTGGCGTTTGCCGTGTAACGCGCCAAGGCGCTCATATCCCAGTTGTTGTCGGTCTTGTCGCGCTTGGCGTTGTTGAAGCTGACGGCATCTCTGGTCTGGTTCATCATTCCACCCGCTCCCGCCGTCGGGAAAGTGGCCAGGTTGTAGCCGTGAACCTGGCCGGCATTCGTGTTTACCCGCTCATAGCGCAGGCCAAGCATGGTCAGCCATTGCGGGTTCAAATTCTTTTCCCATTCGCCAAACAGTGCTGTGCGGTCGCGCTTGCCGTTGTTGATGTTCCAAAAAGCGTTTGGTCCCATTCCCGCAGCGCCTGCCACGGGCGGCCACCAGTCATCGAGGCGATAATTCTGGAATTCGCCGCCGACGCGCAGGAGATCCTGCTCGGTCAGGGCGATGCTCGCCTTGACGGTGGCGCCCGTCGTCTTGCCCTGGGTGTTCATCGGCATGCCCTGGGTCGAATTGCCGGCGGTATATAAGAACTTTTTGTCGGGGCCGAATTCCATGAAGTGATCGACCTTATCATGATAGGCCCGTGCCTCCAGCGCACCCCAACCGAGCTGGCCGAGATAGCGCAGATTGAAGCTATGCTGGGTATTGCCCATCATGTCCATGCGCTGGTTCGGGTAAAGCTCATAAGGGATGTCCTGTAAGCCCAGCTTGGCTTCGACGATGTGATTGCCGCCTTTCATCGCGAAACCGAGGGTGTGATTCCGGGTCTTGTAAGCCGTCGAACCGACTTCGTCGAGCGGCAGGGTATGCCCGGTAACACCGGTGTCCGTTCTCGTCTTGAAATTGCCGCCCGCTTTGTAATTATTGGATTCTGCGGTCGCGCCGGAGTAAGTCAGGTTGATGGACTCGGTGGCATAGGTGGCGGAAAGGTTGCCGCCTTTCGCATTGCCGTTGCTGCGGTAGAAGGCACCGACCTCGCCCTTGGTGAGACTGCCCTGACCGGGGGCGGCGAACACCGGTGCAGGCGAATCGACGACGATGGAGCCGCCGATGCTGTCGCCGCCGACGCTCACCGGCGTGATACCGGCATATACCTTGACGCTGCCAACGTTGGTCGGGTCGATAGAGGAAAGCGGCGAATTCATGTGGTTCGGGCAGGAGGCAATGAAGTCTATGCCATCGACTTTGACGCGCACACGGTCATCCGCCAGGCCGTGAATCACCGGCAGGCTGGAAACACCGCCGGCGCCATAAAGGCTGACGCCGGGCTGATCCTCAAGCAGTTTTGCCGTATCGCTGGTGGATGCGCGCAGATGGGTAATATTTCCCCCACCAAGCGCCGAGTCGCTCAAAGCCGGCAGTGGCTTGATTCTTTCTCCGATCACCTTAACCTCTGACAGGGTGGTCCCGGTTGTTTCAGCCGCAAACGCGCCGGACGAAAACGCCAACGCGACACAGATAGTTATACGCTTCAATTGCATTACGCTTCTCCCTTTAAGTAAAAAATGCGGCGCGATTATCGATGCAATTTGTTTGACTTGGAATGTGGCATATTGCCGCGCGACAATATGTCGCGCCGCGCTTTGGTGCGGCATAATTGCGGCGCAAGTTCACCTTCAGTTATGACGTAGCCACAATACGTCGCACTTCAAAACAAATCGCCCCGCATGGCGAGCATGTGGGGCGATCAACAACAGTGGCGGGGCGGTTTGCGGCAGGCCTGCTATCGAGCCTGTAATGGTGTGCAGGCTTTATCTGACGGGAAATGCACCCTTCGAGCCTACAGAATTATTATTGTTTACAACGCAAGTTGGAATAATCGTTCAACACTTCGGTTAACGCCGTTTCGACCAGCGCCCGCTGTTCATGCGGCAACACTACCATGCGTTCGATTCGCCCATCCTGCGTGATACGCGCGCAGCCGATGGCATCGCCGTTTTTGCTCAGCGCAAGGGCATGGCGGCATTGCTCATCCAGTTTGTCAGCCTGCGCTTTGGCTTGATCCATCAGCCCGGTCTTGCTCGCGGCCACACGGATGGCTTGCAATAGCGGGGCGCCCGCTTGCCACGGGATGCAGTGCACGGTGAAAGTGTTTTGCATGACGGCCTCCGGTGTGTATTGTGAAAAATGTACTGACTGAAAGATGCCAAGCCAGCGCTGAATTCAACGGCAGCTCTCGGGGAGGAGGCAACTGGCGTTGCTGACTTGGCGATGCGAAGTCTAATTCCGATAAACGGGAATTGGAATGTGACATGATGTCGCGCGGCATTTTGTCGCATTCCTCAAGCTCGATTATCGATTTTGAGGCAGGAGCAGATCACACGGCTGTTTATTGCGCCGGTGTCGGATCGGTCACGAACCCGACACGCACCAAGCGTTTTTGCTGCGCCGGACATTGCCTGTGCCACCTTGGCATAACCGTAAAATCAGCCATGCCTCACAACACCAGTATCAACCGCCGCAAGCCCAGCAGGATCAGCACTGCCGCCGCGCCCCAGCGTATCCAGCGCGTGATCCACTCGCGGTTGTCGCGCAGGTTTTTGCCGAACAGGCTGATCAGCGGCAGCAGGATCAGCAACGGGGTCAATGCCGCACCCAGCCCGAAAACCATGCCGTTCGCCATGCCCAGTTTGACGCTGCCTGCCGTGGCACACACCGCCAGCAATGAAGCCAGCGGCGCGCACGGGGTCAGGCTCAGCGAGAAGCCCATCAGCAGCGGCGGTGTGGCGCCCGCGCCGCGCGCTACGCCACAAGGTGCATGCGGTTTGCTGCCGCGCAGCAGCCACACGCCTGCCGCAATGGATGCCAGGCCGATAACCGCATTGCCGGTTCCGCCGCGCATCGCCTGCGCCAGCCATACTCCAGCTCCGCCGGCGATTGCGCCGAGCAGGGTGTAGGCGATGATGCGGCCGGAGACGAACAAGGCGGTATCGCGCAATGCCTGTGTCTGGGAGCCGCCGCGCCCCAATACCCAAGTGCCCATGAACGGCAGACAGGTGACGGTGCAGGCGGTAAGACCCATTGATAAGCCGAGCAGCCAGATGGCGAACAGCGTGGTTTCCTGCGGGATCAACGCCGGATTAAAAAACTCATCCATGCTGGTTTTCCTTCGCCTGAGCCAGCCAGATCACCTTGTTTTTCGGCAAACCTTCCGGCGTTTCCAGTTTCACGCGCTGCTTGTAATACTCGCGGGAGGAACCAAACAATTTGATGCCGAAGAACTTGATCTGGATCACATCATCGTCCGGGCAATACTCCACGCAGCGGCCGCACAGGGTGCAGTCCTCGTGGAATGCTTTTTTGCCGTACTCCTGGCCGATCTCGTGAATATCCATCGGGCAGGCTTTCTCGCACACGCCGCACTTTGCGCATTTGTCATGTTGCTTTTTTACCAGTTGCATCGGCGAGAGCCGCTGGAACAGTGCGTTCCACGACAACAGCGGGCAGATGCGGCAGAACGGCAGACGCACCGCCAATGCGGCGATGATGACAAAACCGAATAGCGCGTTGCCTGCTGCACCGAGGAAGAAGTTGATGCCCGTTGAAGTGCGCAGCGCAATCTGTTCGGTATCGGCGGTCAGCAGGGTCGTCGCCAGACGCGACGGGCACACCTGGCAATAAGGGTCGCCCAATTCATTGGATGCAGTGCCCATGCCTGCCATCAACGGCAGGCCGAGCACCAGCACCAGCAGCATCAGCCACTTGACCGGGCGCACCTTGCCGACATTGCCCGGAGCGAAGCGGTTCAGCGGCCTCCCCAGTCTTCTGCCGATGCGAAAGACTACTTCCTGCACCGTGCCCATCGGGCATACCCAGCCGCAGAACGCCTTGTTGAGAAAAAAGAACAGGGAGAAAAACACACCCACCGAGATGAGCGTCGGAATAAACACATTTAAGGTAATCTCCTGCGCCTTGACCAGTGCTTCGCCGATGCGATGATGAAGCTGGTGTTGCGCGACAATCAAAATGCAGTGATCGCCGGTCTGCTTGTCGTATGCGCAGGCCAGCGAAGGCAGCGCCTGCGAAATGCGATCCACCGTATAAGTGCCCAGCAGCGCGCCGCCGTACACGGTAACGAACAGCATGATGAGCTGGATCGTGAAGCGGAAACGCGTCAGCGTCGGGAAAATTTTGCTTAGCATGTCAGGCCTCCTTGTTTTTGCTGGTTTCAGGTACCGCAGATGCATCGGCGGTTTGCCCGGCATCGGTTGGCTTTTTCGTTGCCTTGCGCTGCCGCAGCAACGGCGCGGCACCTATCATGCCCAACAGCGTAAACCCCAGCCCCATCGCGAGGCTGCGCTGGTCAAATGCATCCGGGCCATAGCTGCCGTTGAATGCGGTCAGATAGGTTTTACCGCCATCTATATATTTTGTTGCCAAAACAAAATCTGCACCGCGCCGCCCGTGGCTATGGCTGTCTGCATTTTTTTGCTCGGCCTCCGCCTTGAAATCGCCCGGCAAATGCACGGTGATTACCCCCTGTGCATCGCTGACAAAGTTTGTCCTGGTGCCATTTTGGGTTTCCAGCCTGACCCATTGGCTGGCGAATGGTTTGCCATTAAAGCGCACCAGAAATTTCCAGTCCTCGTCGGCGCGATAGCGCGAATGCTCGCGTGGATACGGCTGGGGAATGATTTCCAGTTCATGCTTCTGCTGCATGAACATGGCGGTCGGATTCTTGCCGGGGTTGCTGAAGAAATGCACGGTAGATGCTACCCGTACCTCGCCGTCCAGCTCTTCGCGCGCCACCAGCCAGTGAAAACCGCCAGCCTCCGGTTTGTCCAGCTTGGCTCCCGCCATGTCGAGCGGAAGCTGGCGGTGCCCCTTGGCATCCTTGATGTCGTTGGAGTAGGCATCGATGCTGTTTGCCGCAATGCCCTGCGGAATAACGGTAACGACCCTGCGCTCACGGCCTTCGCTGCCCATCTTGATTTTTAATATGGGGAATGCGGTCCATGCCATGAACTTGCCCCGGCCTCCCGATGTTTTGTCTTTAACCTCCGCGCCGCCTGCACCGACAGGCTCGCCATGTTCGGCGTGTTCGCCCGCTGCCATGCTTTGTCGGGGTTGTGTCGCCACCGGCGCGCTTGCTGCGGCAAATGCCAATGTTGGAAACAGCAGCGGCGCGGCCAGGCATAGCGCATTCAATAAAGTTTTTTTCTGCATGACTTTCTCCCTTAGAAATTCACCGTCAAACCGGCTGTCAACACGCGGCCCGGATTGACGACGATGGAGGCATCTTCGATGTTGAATTTCCCGTCTTGGTTGCCGCTTGAATCAGAAGATGCGCGGATAGTGGAATAATAAAACCGGTTGAACAGGTTATCCGCCCGCGCAAACAGCGACCACTTTGTGTTGGTGTCAGATTTGAACTCATAGCTGGCCATCAGGTTGGTTACCGTGCGGCCGCCAACCCAGATCCAGTTCAGCTCATCCGCGTACAGGCCGGATTGCGTATTTACCTCGGCGGTGACCGTCATTTTTTCCATTGGGCGGTAACGTCCGGCGAAGTTCAGCTTGTGGCGCGGCGTGCGCGGCACGACATTGCCGGTGGCGTTGTACTTGGTGTAGGTTGGTCCGGCCATAGGGCCGGTTTGCAAGTAGAAAGAATCGTTGCGGGTGAACCTGGCATCCAGGTAGGTATAGGCCACATCGCCCGACCAGGTTTGGCTGGCGTTGGTCTTGAGTGCCAGCTCGAGACCGCGGTTGCGCACGCCGCCTACGTTCTGCCACATGTCAGTCAACGCCGTACCATTTATCTTGGAATACTGACCGCCCTGATTCAGGATGAAATCTTTGCGATCCAGTTGGAACAGCGCCACATCAATATCCAGCGGCACCTCCAACCATTCCGTTTTGCTGCGCAGGCCGATTTCCTGGTTCAGCGAATGCTCCGGCTTCAGGTTGGGGTTGCTGGCCACCGCCCCGGTCGGGGTAATGCTGCCCGCATACAATTGCTGCGCCGTAGGCGTGCGGAAACCGGTGGACAGGTTGCCGTACAACTCATGGGTAGGAGATAGCGAATAGTTCGCACCCAGACGTTCCGACCACACCTTGAACTTGGTGCCAAGATTCAGCCTGTTGAGGTAATCCTCGTAGCCGATCTTCAAATCATCGTGGCGCACATTCAGCGTCAGCGTCAGCGGATCCGCAACTTTGAACTTTCCTTCGCCGTACAGCGCATTCGTATTGATGCGGTTCACAAAATCTCCTGTTATCTGACCAGGTGCAATCAGGAGGTTCGTCGTGGTGTTTGTGGGCGTGGCCTTGGCCGAATAGTAGGTCAGCGCTGTTTGTTTCTGGCGATCATTGTCGCGCCGCGTGTCCAGCCCGGCCATAAATGCATTGCGCTCGCCATCTTTGCGCCACTCGGCCTTGGCACCGCGCTGCACCTGGTTCTGGTCGACCCCAGTAGAAAAGGCATCGTTAAAATTGCCGATGCTGCCCAAATTTGTCTTGGCCGCATTCCTGAGGAAAACCCCCGCACCGCCTTGCCAGAAATTAGTGTGATCGGCATACGAATAAGTATTGAGCATCAGGTTGCCCATGGACTCGAAATCCTTGGCATAGGTCAGATACAGCTTGTTCAGCCCGACATCGTATTTGCGTGCATAATCTTTCGCTCCCAGGCTGTTGAAGCTCTTTGGGTCGAGCAGCGCATTGGCCGCACCGCGTACCGTGCCATGGCTGTCTTTATTGCGCTTGGAACTTTCAAAGCCGAATGTGACGTCGCTGGTGCCATCGACCAGGTATTGCAGCTTGCCGTCGGTGTAATGCCGGTAATAGTTTCCTTGGTAGTAGTAGTCCAGCGCCTTGGCGGTCGAAGTTTGGATATGCCCGATCCAATCATTCTTCGAAAATCCTGCGCGCATCAAACCCTTGTGATACTGGAAATTGCCGGTTTCCGCGCTTGCAGTGAAGCCGGCCATTTTCGCGCCGCGCTTGGTGGTGATGACGACCGCGCCGGACAGGGCGTCTTCGCCATATAAGTAAGATGCCCCGCCTTTGATGACCTTGATCGATTCGATATTATCCAGATCGACATTCACGCGCCCGGTGCGCTCATTGACCGGCACGCCGTCGATCACAATCGCCACCCCAGGCTTCTCACCCATGTAGCGCTGGTTTTCCACGCCACGCAGCATGATCTTGATGGAGTCGCCGCTCTGCAATTCCGCTGTTACCCCGGGAATGGACTCCAGTACGTCCAGAAGATTCTTGCCATGCTCGTCATCCACTTTCTTGCCGCTGATGATGTTGGTATTGCTCGGTTCGCCGCGCTTGGAATCGAAGCGGTCATCAATCGTCGTGGAGGTGACGGACACCTCCGGCAACATGCCCATCTCGGCATATGCCGCCTGGCTAATTGCCAGCGTGATTACGCCCAATACAAAAACTTTTTGCCTTTTCATCTTCCATCCTCCGAAACTATAGTTATTGTCGAAAATTAAAGCGGGCGGATTGTATGGACGAAGAATTGGCCTGGGAATGTGACATGATGTCGCGCGGCAAAGTGTCGCGCGACACTTTGCCGCACCTGTTATTTTTCCGGCTCGGAAGGGGTTGTGAAAACGGATGAAACTCAGATTGCCGCGCAGCAGTAAAAGTGTGGATGATTCTCCGAGGCTGCGACACTTTATCGAAATATATCGGGATAAGTTCTAATCTAATTCCATTCGGCGGTGAATTTTGCTACAATGCGCCGCGTTTTGAGATGGGCTTCGAGCCCGTTTTTTATTTGTGGGCAGTAATTTATGGATGTGGTGAAGCTGGTCGAAACGACGGTAAATGGCTTGGGTTATGAGCTGGTGGATTTTGAACGCTCGGGGCGCGGCATGCTGCGCGTGTTCATCGATAAGCCGGGCGGCATTTCGCTGGACGATTGCCAGACGGTGAGCAATCAGTTGACGCGGCTGTTTCCGGTCGAGAACATTGTTTATGAGCGCCTCGAAGTTTCGTCGCCGGGCCTGGATCGGCCGCTGAAGAAGGAAGCGGACTTTGTGCGTTTCGCTGGCGAGAAGGCGCAGATCAAGCTGCGCATGCCGTTGGCGGGGCGCAAGAATTTTGTCGGTGTGATAGGCGCAGTGAGCGGCGGGATATTGCAGTTGGATGTGGACGGCAGTCAGGTAGCAATTGAACTGTCGAATTTGGATAAGGCACGTTTGGTGCCGAATTTGTAGGGGCGGGTTTCAAACCCACCCTGCGCTAGCCGGAGAATTAAGTATGAGCCGTGAAATTTTGTTGCTGGTGGATGCGTTGTCGCGTGAAAAAAGCGTGGACAAGGAGGTCGTATTCGAAGCGTTGGAGTCTGCCTTGGCCTCTGCGACCAAGAAGCGTTTTGCGGACGAGGCCGATGTGCGCGTTGCGATAGACCGCAACACCGGCGAATACGAATCCTTCCGCCGCTGGGAGGTGATGGACGACGAGACTTTCGAGACGCCGGACATGCATATCAAGCTGGAAGAAGCACAAAAGCGCAATGCCAATATTCAACTCGGCGAGTTTATCGAAGAGCCGCTGGAGTCCATTGATTTCGGGCGTATCGGGGCGCAAGCCGCGAAGCAGGTGATTTTCCAGAAGATCCGCGATGCCGAGCGCGAGCAGGTGCTGAGCGATTTTATGGATCGCAAGGAGCATCTGGTTTCCGGCACGGTGAAGCGGCTCGAACGCGGTAGCGCGATTATCGAATTCGGCAAAATCGAAGCCTTGTTGCCGCGCGAACAAATGATCCCGAAGGAAAACATGCGCATCGGCGACCGCGTCAAGGCGCATCTGTTGCGCGTGGATCGCAGCGCACGCGGCCCGCAAGTGATCCTGTCGCGCACCTCGAACGAATTGCTGGTCAAGTTGTTTGAACTGGAAGTGCCGGAAATTGAAGAGCACCTTCTCGATATCGTCAGTGCCGCACGCGACCCCGGTTCGCGCGCGAAGATTGCGGTGCAATCGCACGACCAGCGCATCGACCCGATCGGCACTTGCGTCGGAATGCGCGGTTCCCGCGTGCAGAGCGTGACCAACGAACTCGCCGGCGAGCGTGTGGACATCATCCTTTGGGCGGAAGACCCGGCCACTTATGTCATCAACGCATTAGCTCCCGCCGAAGTGAACAGCATCGTGGTGGACGAAGAAAAACACAGCATGGACGTGGTGGTCGAAGAGGAAAATCTGGCGCAGGCCATTGGCCGCGGCGGCCAGAACGTGCGCCTCGCCAGCGAGCTGACCGGATGGGAACTCAACATCATGACGGTCGAGCAATCCAGCGAGAAACATAATGAAGAGTTCTCCAAGGCGCGTGCGGTGTTCATGGAAAAACTGGATGTGGATGAAGAGGTCGCCGATATTCTGGTTCAGGAAGGATTCAATACGCTGGAAGAGGTGGCGTATGTGCCGCTGGAGGAAATGCTGGAAATCGAGTCATTCGATGAAGCGACGGTGAACGAGTTGCGCAGCCGCGCGCGCAATGCGTTGCTGACGGCGGCGATTGCCAGCGAAGAGCAGGTGGAGCATGGCATCGAGGATTTGCTCAAGCTGGAAGGCATGGACGAGCAAACCGCGCGCACGCTGGCGGCCAAGGGGGTGACGACGCAGGACCAATTGGCGGATTTGGATATGGATGAGTTGGTGGAGCTTTCCGGCATGGATAGCGAACGCGCCAACGCGTTGATCATGACGGCACGCGCACCCTGGTTTGCTTGAGTTTGCAAGGATTGTCTAAAGGACGGTAATGGGAAAAATGAACATAGCGCAGTTTGCGACCGAACTGGGATTGCCGGTTACCTTGCTGCTTGAGCAGTTGAAGGCGGCCGGGGTCAGCAAAGAGCAGGAATCCGACACGGTCTCCGAAAAGGACAAGGCGCAATTGCTGGAGCATTTGCGCCAGGCGCATGGTGCCGAGAAACCCACCAAAAAAATCACGTTGAACCGGCGCGAGACCACGGAAATCAAGAAGGCCGATAGCTCCGGGCGGGCGCGCACCATTCAGGTGGAAGTGCGCAAGCGCCGCGTGGTTGCACCGACGGTCACCACGGAAGTTGTTGCACCTGCCGAACCTGCCGCTGTTCCGGCCAAGGGCGAGAGCATCACGGTTGTGAACGAGCAGGAGTTGGCTGCACGCGAGCAGGAAGCGCGTTTGCAGGCGGAATTGGCGACGCGTCAGGCAGCCGAAGCGCAAGCCAAGCAGGAACGCAGTAAACGCAAGACAACCAAAAAAGCGGTTGAACCGGAGCCGCAGCCTGCCGCGCCGGCGGTGAAAGAAGAGGCTGCCGCACCTGTTGTTGCAGCAGCACCGGTAGTTAATCTGGCCGAAGGCACGTTGCACAAACCGGCACCCAAGCCCGGCGACAAGATAGCCAAGCCGAGCAAGAAACCCAAGCCCGAAGCCAAGGCCAGCCCGTGGGACGAAAAGGGACACAAGAAGCGCACACCGGTTAAAACCGGCGAAAAAACCGGCGTCTGGACGACTCCGATCCGTGCGCCGCGCCATGACAAGCACAGCAAGCATGCTGCCGAACCTGAGCATGCATTTTCTTTGCCGACCGAACCGATGGTGCATGAGGTGGCCGTTCCGGAAACCATCACCGTCGCTGAATTGGCGCAGAAGATGTCGATCAAGGCTGCCGAAATCATCAAGGTATTGATGAAAATGGGCTCGATGGTGACCATCAATCAGGTGCTCGATCAGGAAACCGCAATGATCGTGGTGGAGGAAATGGGGCACATCGCCAAGGCCGCCAAACTGGACGACCCCGATGCTTATCTGGCCGATACCGAAGCGCATCACGATGCGTTGCTGGAGCCGCGCGCACCGGTTGTCACAGTGATGGGGCACGTCGACCACGGCAAGACTTCGCTGCTGGACTACATCCGCCGCACCCGTGTCGCGTCCGGCGAAGCGGGTGGCATTACCCAGCACATCGGCGCATATCACGTCGATACGCCGCGCGGCATGATTACTTTTCTCGATACGCCGGGGCATGAAGCGTTTACCGCGATGCGCGCGCGCGGCGCCAAGGCGACCGACATCGTGATTCTGGTGGTGGCCGCAGACGACGGCGTGATGCCGCAGACCAAAGAGGCCATCCATCATGCCAAGGCCGGCAATGTGCCGCTGGTGGTGGCAGTGACCAAGATCGACAAGCCGGATGCCAATGCCGAGCGCGTCAAACAGGAGCTGGTTGCCGAAGGCGTGGTGCCGGAAGATTGGGGCGGCGATACGATGTTCGTCGAGGTCTCATCCAAGTCCGGCCAAGGTATCGACCAATTGCTGGAAGGCGTGCTGCTCCAGGCGGAAGTGCTGGAGCTGAAGGCACCGCGCACCACGCATGCCAAGGGGCTGGTGATCGAAGCGCGCCTGGACAAGGGCAAGGGGCCGGTCGCTACCGTGCTGATCCAGTCCGGCACCCTGCGGCGCGGCGATGCGGTGCTGGTCGGTTCGGTGTTCGGGCGCGTGCGCGCCATGCTGGACGAGACCGGCAAGATCGTTAACGAAGCGGGACCCTCCATTCCGGTGGAGATTCAAGGGCTATCCGAAGTGCCCGCCGCCGGTGAGGAATTGATGGTGATGGCGGACGAAAAACGCGCGCGCGAAATCGCGCTGTTCCGCCAGGGCAAATACCGCGGCGTGAAACTGGCCAAGCAGCAGGCCGCCAAGCTGGAAAATATGTTCGAGCAAATGGCCGAGGGCGAAGTGCGCACCCTGTCGCTGATCGTGAAATCCGACGTGCAGGGTTCTGCCGAGGCGATCGCGCAATCCCTGCAAAAACTCTCTACCGCCGAAGTCAAGGTCAACCTGATCCACGGCGGGGTGGGTGCGATTTCCGAGTCGGACATCAATCTGGCATTGGCTTCCAAGGCGATCGTGATCGGCTTTAACACCCGCGCCGATGCGGCCGCGCGCAAGCTCGCCGAAGCTTCCGGCGTGGACATCCGCTACTACAACATCATCTACGCGATGGTGGACGAGATCAAGGCGGCGCTGTCCGGCATGTTGGCTCCCGAAAAACGCGAAAGCATCATGGGCATGGTCGAAGTGCGCCAGGTGTTCACCGTTTCCAAGGTGGGCACGATCGCCGGTTGTATGGTGCTGGAAGGCGTGGTCAAGCGCGGTGCGAAGGTGCGTGTGTTGCGCGACAACGTGGTGATCCACGACGGTGAATTGGATTCGCTGAAACGCTTCAAGGACGACGTGAAAGAAGTGAAGGCCAATTTCGAATGCGGTCTGTCGGTGAAGGGGTTCAACGACCTGGTGGTCGGTGACAAGCTCGAAGCCTATGAAATCGTTGAGGTTGCGCGCGCACTGTAATGGCAAACTTCGCCAGGACTGACCGGATCGCCCAGCAAATCCAGCGCGAAATTGCCGAGCTGGTACGCCTCGAAATCAACGATCCGCGCGTGCGTCTGGTGACCATCACCGGCGTTGAGGTCGCGGGCGACTATTCCCATGCCAAGGTTTTTTTCACCAGGCTGGATGGCAAACACGAAGAGGCGCAGCAAGGCCTGGAAAGCGCCAGCGGTTTTCTGCGCAAGCAATTGGCGCACAGCATCAAGCTGCGCGTCATGCCGCAACTGCATTTTGTTTACGATGCCTCCGTCGAGCGCGGCAGCCATCTCTCGCAACTGATCGACCAGGCGGTGGCCAGCGACCGGCAACACGACGACGATAAGAAATAATTTTGATAAATGGCACGAACTTATCGCCAGTTCGACGGGGTGTTGCTGTTTGACAAGCCGTTGGAGCTTAGCTCCAATACCGCGTTGCAAAAAGTCCGCCGCCTGTTTCAGGCCGAAAAAGCCGGGCACACCGGCACGCTCGACCCGCTCGCCACCGGCTTGTTGCCGGTCTGTTTCGGCGAGGCCACCAAATTTTCCAATGCGTTGCTGGATGCCGATAAAACCTATCGCGCCTTGCTGCGCCTCGGGCAAACCACCACTACCGGCGATGCCGAAGGCGAAATCATCGCCGAACACCCGGTCGAGATCGGACAGGCGGACGTCGATGCGGTACTGGCAAAGTTTCGCGGCGAAATTCAACAGCTCCCGCCGATGCACAGCGCGCTCAAGCACAAGGGCAAGCCGCTCTACGAATATATCCGCAAGGGCGAAACCATAGAGCGCGAGTTGCGCAGCGTGGTGATCCACGAGCTGGTGCTGAACTCATTCAGCGGCAAAGAAATGGATATTACCGTGCGCTGCAGCAAAGGAACTTACATACGCACGCTGGCCGAAGACATCGGCGCGGCGCTCGGCTGCGGCGCGCACCTGATCGGCCTGCGCCGCACCGCGATAGCCCATTTCGATTTAAATAACGCCTATAGCTGGCAGCAACTGGAAGCGATGACCGCAGCCGAGCGCGATGCCTGCGTGTTGCCGCCGGAAACCCTGATGCCGGACATGCCCAGGCTGCAACTGGATGCCGTGCAAATCAAGCGCCTCGCGCAGGGACAGCGGTTGGGGCTGGACACCGGCTTGCCGGATGGCAAGGTCAGTTTGTATGGCCAGCAGGGATTTATCGGCGTGGGGCTGCTGCAAGGCCGCCGCCTGTCTCCTGACCGGCTGTTGTCCGGCGTGGCAAAACAGGCCGCCACGCCAACCTTGACGGAAAATTTTGGGGTTGAGCAATAACCCCATTCAGGAGTAGAATGCCGCACTTTTTCTAGGAGAGTAAAACCAATGGCAATTACCGCCGCGCAAAAAGCGCAAATCGTTACCGACTTTCAACGTGCCAAAAGTGACACAGGTTCCCCCGAAGTGCAAGTGGCGCTGATCACCGCACGCATCGCTTACCTGACCGATCATTTCAAGACCAATGTCAAGGATCACCATTCCCGTCGCGGCCTGCTGCGTCTGGTAAGCCGCCGCCGCAAGCTGCTGGATTACCTCAAGAGCAAGAATGACGCGGGCTACCGCGCGCTGATTCAACGCTTGGAAATCCGCAAGTAATCAGATTGTGTACGGCGGGTCGCATAAGCGGCCCGTGTTGTTTTGTCTTGTCAATTTTCGTGTGGCGCGTTGTGCGCCATGTCACGTACAGAGAGGTCTATCTTGAGTCACTATAAAAAAACATTAGCGTTCGGCAATCATCAGCTCACTCTGGAGACCGGTGAAATTGCCCGCCAAGCCAGTGGTGCGGTGCTGGTCAGCCTGGATGACACCGTGGTGCTGGTCGCTGTGGTCGGCAGGAAAGATGCCAAGCCTGACCAGGATTTTTTTCCGCTCACCGTGGACTATATGGAAAAAACCTACGCCGCAGGCAAGATCCCCGGCAGTTTTTTCAAGCGTGAAGGCCGCCCCAGTGAAAAGGAAATTCTGACTTCGCGCCTGATCGACCGCCCGTTGCGCCCGCTGTTCCCGGAAAGTTTTTACAACGAAGTGCAAATCGTCGCGACGGTGATGTCTTCGGATAGCGAGATCGACTCCGATATTCCCGCAATGATCGGCGCGTCCGCCGCGCTGGCGTTGTCCGGCATCCCGTTCGACGGCCCGATAGGCGCGGCGCGCGTGGGTTATGCCAACGGACAGTACCAGCTCAACCCGACTGCCACGGAATTGCTGACTTCGCAAATGAACCTGGTGGTTGCCGGAACCGAGCGTGCCGTGCTGATGGTGGAATCCGAAGCGCAGCAGTTGTCTGAAGAAATCATGCTGGGCGCGGTGATGTTTGGCCACGAACAGATGCAAGCGGTGATCCAGGCGATCAACGAGATGGCCGATGCGGTCGGCGCACCCGCCTGGGATTGGGCCGCACCCGCCAAGGATGAAGCCTTGATCGCGCAGATTTCCAGCCTGGCTGAAGCCGAGCTCGGAAAGGCTTATGCGATCCGTTCCAAGCAGGCGCGCACCGATGCGGTGAACGCGATTCGCGACAAGGTGATGGCGACTGTCATCACGCCGGAATCTGCCCCCGGGCAAAAGAATCATGTCAATGATTTGTTCAGCGCGCTGGAAGCCAAGATTGTGCGCGGGCAAATTCTGAGCGGTGAACCGCGCATCGATGGCCGCGACACCCGCACCGTGCGCCAGATCACCATCCGCAACGGTGTATTGCCGCGCACCCACGGTTCCTCGCTGTTCACCCGCGGTGAAACGCAAGCCATTGTGGTGGCGACCCTGGGCAGCATGCGCGATGCGCAAAAAGTGGATGCGCTGCAAGGCGAATATCACGACCGTTTCATGCTGCATTACAATTTCCCCCCGTATTCGACCGGCGAGACCGGCCGGGTGGGTACGCCCAAGCGCCGCGAAATCGGCCATGGCCGTTTGGCCAAACGCGCGCTGGCTGCGGTGTTGCCCAGCGAAGAAGAATTCGGCTACTCAATGCGTGTAGTTTCTGAAATTACCGAGTCGAACGGTTCCAGTTCGATGGCTTCGGTATGCGGCGGTTGCCTGTCGCTGCTGGATGCCGGCGTGCCGCTCAAGGCGCATGTGGCGGGTATCGCGATGGGTCTGATCAAGGAAGGCAACCGTTTCGCGGTGCTGACCGATATTCTCGGCGACGAGGATCATTTGGGCGATATGGACTTCAAGGTGGCGGGCTCTGAGACCGGCATCACCGCCCTGCAAATGGACATCAAGATCAACGGCATCACCCGCGACATCATGCAGGCCGCGCTGGTTCAGGCGCGCGAAGGCCGCATGCATATTCTCGAATTGATGAAGCAGGCCATCCCGCAGGCGCGCACCGAAGTTTCCGAATTTGCGCCGCGCATGATCAAGATGAAGATCAACCCGGAAAAGATCCGCGATGTTATCGGCAAGGGCGGGGCGGTGATCCGTGCCTTGACCGAAGAAACCGGTACGACCATCGACATCGACGACACCGGCAATATCACTATCGCCTGCGTGAGCGGCGAGGCGGGTGAAATAGCCAGAAAACGCATCGAAGACATCGTGGCGGACGTGGAAGTCGGCAAGATTTACGAAGGCCCTGTGGTCAAGCTGCTCGATTTTGGCGCATTGATAAATGTGTTGCCGGGCAAGGACGGCTTGCTGCATATCTCCCAAATTGCCCATGAGCGTGTCAACAGCGTGTCCGATCACCTCAAGGAAGGCCAGATCGTGCGCGTGAAGGTGCTGGAAGTGGACGACAAGGGACGCATGAAGCTGAGCATGAAAGTGCTGCTGCCGGCTCCTGAAGCCAAGCATGAGGCGGTTACCGAGTAATCGTTTTCAGCCGTAGAACAAAAAAGCCCCGCCAGTTTTGGCGGGGCTTTTTATTTGGTGCGTCGGTAGGGGTGAATTCGGCAGGGGCGCGATTTAACCAGCCACTTACCCATTGTTTCTTGATGGGTTAGTGGAATGGCTATGCATCGCCATCGCGCCCTGATCTATTTGTATCGGAAAAAAGGCGTGATAAATCACGCCCCTACAATTTAAAGCAAACAGCCAAGATTACTTGGCTATTTGTTTTTCACGGATTTCGTCCAGGGTTTTGCAGTCTATACACAAGGTGGCGGTTGGCCTTGCTTCCAGACGGTTCAAGCCGATTTCGATACCGCATTTATCGCAGTAGCCGTAATCCCCGGCGTTGATTTTGGCGAGCATTTCATCGATTCTTTTGATGAGCTTGCCTTCGCGGTCGCGGTTGCGCAGTTCCAGGCTCACGTCCGACTCCTGCGTGGCGCGGTCATTCGGGTCGGCAAATATGGTCGCTTCGTCCTGCATGGTATGCACGGTGCGGTCTATATCCTCGCCCAGACCGGCCTTGATATTGTTCAATATCTCACGGAAATGGTCGAGTTGCTTGGGGTTCATGTAGGCCTCGCCCTTCTTGGCTTTATAGGGGACGACGGGTTTTTGTGGCTGTACCGGCATTGCGCTTCTCCAACGGGAAAAAATAAAGTCCGCTTTAATACCAGAAAGCGCCTGTACATGCAAATAAATAAGTGACTTTTACAGGATGGCTAACCGGCGGCGAGCAGCAAAAAAAGGCTCGGGCGCTTGTTCAGTTGCGGCATGGGCTGGGCTTTCCACTGGGCGATAGAGCGCGTCTGGATCGATTCGCCGGGCAAGGTGATGTCGGTGGCGACGCACAGCAGCGTTTGCGGGCGACATTGGGCGAGCAAGGCTTTGAATATCTTTTCGTTGCGGTACGGCGTTTCGATAAATAGCTGGGTTTGCTTGCGCTTGGCCGATTCGGCTTCCAGCGCCGCAATCGTCTTGTTTCTTTCCGCGTCTTCGATGGGCAGATAGCCGTGGAAGGCGAAACATTGGCCGTTCAGCCCGGACGCCATCAAAGCCAGCAAGATGGAGGAGGGGCCGACCAGCGGCACGACGCGGATGCCGTTGCGGTGCGCCAGATTGACCAGATCCGCGCCAGGGTCGGCAACACCGGGGCAGCCTGCTTCGGAGATGATGCCGACATCATGTCCGGCCAACAGCGGGGCGAGCAGTTCCGCCAAACCTTCAGGCGCGGTGTGCTCGTTGAGCGCGGCGAAATGCAGCGACTGGATCGGTTGTTCGGGTTTGAGCGCGGAGAGGAATTGCCGCGCAGTCTTGGGTTGCTCCACCACGAAATGCCGCAGCTTGCGCGCGATGTCGATGACATGTTGCGGCAACACCTCTTTGGCTGGCGTATCGCCCCCCAGCGTGCAGGGGATCAGGTAGAGCGTGCCGTGGGTCATGGAATTTAAAACAGCCGGACGTTTTCGCGGCGCAGCATTTCGATCAGCAGAATCAGCGGCAGGCCGACCAGCGCATTCGGGTCGTCGCCGGTCATCTTGCTCATCAGTGCGATGCCCAGCCCCTCTGATTTTGCGCTGCCGGCGCAGTGGTAGGGCTGCTCCTTGAGTAAATAGCCTTCGATTTCCGCATCACTGAGATCGCGCAGCGTGACATGGTTTTCCGCCACTTCGGCTTGCATATTGCCGGTCTTGCTGTTCAACAGCGCCAGCGCAGTATAGAAGCAGGTAGTCTTGCCGCGCATAGTGCGCAGTTGTATGACCGCATTGTCGTGGGTGAGCGGCTTGCCGAGCTGGTTGCCTTCCAGCAGCGCGACCTGATCGGAGCCGATAATCAGCGCATCAGGGTACCTGGATGCCACGGCACGGGCTTTCTGCTGCGCGAGGCGCAACGAGGTGGCGCGCGCGGATTCGTCCGGCAGGGCGGTTTCATCCACATCGGGCGCGGCGGTCTCAAACGGAAGTTGCAACCGTTTGAGGAGTTCGCTGCGGTAGATGGAGGTGGAGGCCAAAACAAGCAACTGAGAATTCAATACTATTCCTTAGGATTTTTGCCATGACTTTTGCCATGGCTTTTGACACGGAGCGGCGAAAAATATATCATGCGCGCCTCATGGATGCACGGCCTTTCATCGATAGCCTGGATTTTGCCGAAAATGGCAGGCAAATAAGCGGTGAAATACCGGTTGCCGGGTTGCCGCGTTTGCTCGATGTGCTGGAAAATCCTCAGGGTATTCTGCAATACACCGTGCGCGGCGGCACAGACAAGCAAGGCAATCCCCTGCTGGATGTCAGCATAACCGGAAACTGCCGGTTGCGTTGCCAGCGCTGTCTGGGTGCGATGGAACATGCAGTGCGGATAGATACGCGGCTGTTGTTGCGCGATCAGGCAAGCCTTGACGCGCTGGACATTGCAGGCGGAGAGGATGAAGAGGAGTTTGATAGCATTCTGGCGAATCCTCATCTGGATGTGCTGGATATGCTGGAAGAAGAGATTTTGTTAAGCCTGCCAATCGCGCCCAAGCATGAGCTCGGCGCTTGTCAGGCGGCAGATGGCGGGAATATGCAGAAGGAAGAAAAAAACCCTTTTGCGGTTTTGGCGAAGTTGAAACAGAATAATTAGATAGTTTTTCGAGGAGCAGCAAACATGGCAGTTCAGCAGAATAAAAAGTCCCCATCCAAGCGCGGTATGCATCGCGCCCATGATTTTTTGACTAACCCGGCGACAGCCGTTGAGCCGACTACCGGCGAAATGCATTTGCGTCACCACATCAGCCCGACCGGTTTTTACCGTGGCAAAAAAGTAGTCAAGACCAAAGGCGAATAAATCTTTGCAATACGCAGCCGATCATCAGGATCGGCTGCGTTTTCTTTTATTGCTTTCTTTTCTACCTGGGATCGCCTAGTGGATGTCACATTAGCCATAGATGCGATGGGAGGCGACCACGGTATAGCGGTCACCATTCCTGCCGCAGTCGAGTATCTCAAACAGTATTCCAGCGACACCATCATTCTGGTGGGTATTCCCGATGCCATCGAAACCGAGCTGCGTACTCTGGGCGTGCAGGTAAATCCCCATTTGCGCATTCATCCCGCCAGCGAAGTGGTGGGCATGGATGAGCAGCCGCAATCCGCGCTACGCGGCAAGAAAGACTCCTCGATGCGCGTCAGCATCAACCTGGTCAAGAGCGGCGAAGCGCTGGCTTGCGTCAGCGCGGGCAATACCGGCGCACTGATGGCGACGGCGCGCTATGTGTTGAAAACCATTCCGGGCATCGACCGCCCCGCGATCGCTTCATATCTGCCGACCAGAAAAGGCAAGATATGCATGCTCGACCTAGGCGCCAACACCGATTGCAACGCCGAGCATCTGCTGCAATTCGCCCTGATGGGTTCCACGCTGGTCACCGCGCTGGAGCACAAGCCCAGCCCCAGCGTCGGCCTGCTGAATATCGGCAGCGAAGACATCAAGGGCAACGAAGTGGTCAAGCAGGCCGCCGAATTGCTGCGCGCCAGCGACCTGAATTTTTACGGCAACATCGAGGGCACCGACATTTTCAAAGGCACCACGGACGTGGTGGTGTGCGACGGTTTCGTCGGCAATGTCGCATTGAAAACCACCGAGGGATTGGCGCAGATGCTGGGCGGATTCCTGCGCGAAGAATTTGGCCGCAATATTTTCACCAAACTCGCCGCGCTGGTTGCGATGCCGGTCATCAATGCATTCAAACGCAGGGTGGATCACCGCCGCTACAATGGCGCGAGCTTCCTCGGCCTGAAGGGCATCGTGGTAAAAAGCCACGGCTCGGCGGATGTGCTGGCTTTCCGCACCGCCATCGAACGCGCCGCCGAAGAAGCGCGCGGCGGCATGTTGCAGCACATCAGCGAACATATCGAGAAGTGGCACCACCAGCGCCAAAGCACAGCACAAGGAACGGCATGATGCATTCCCCGAAATATTCAAGGGTTATCGGCACCGGCAGCTATCTGCCCGCCAAGGTGTTGACCAATTTCGACCTGGAAAAAATCGTCGAAACTTCGCACGACTGGATCGTATCGCGCAGCGGTATCCACGAGCGGCACATCGCGGCGGATGATGAGCTAACCAGCGATCTCGCCTTGCAGGCCAGCCTGCGGGCCATTGAAGCGGCGGGCATCGGCGCGAGCGATATCGATTTGATCATTGTCGCAACCACCTCGCCGGACCAGATTTTCCCCAGCACCGCCTGCATCCTGCAGGACAAGCTGGGCATCAAGAATCGCTGCGCGGCATTCGACATGCAGGCGGTATGCGGCGGCTTTGTCTACGCGATGAATACCGCGGACTTGTACATACGCGGCGGGCAAGCGAAGACCGCGCTGGTGGTCGGTGCGGAAGTGCTGTCGCGCATCCTCGACTGGAATGACCGCACCACTTGCGTGCTGTTCGGCGACGGCGCGGGCGCGGTGGTATTGCAGGCCAGCGAGACACCGGGCATCGTCGCCAGCAAGCTGCATGCTGACGGGCGCCATCGCGGCATGCTGAAAGCCGAAGGCAGCATCCGCAACGGCGAAGTGCAGGGCGACCCGTTCGTCAAAATGGACGGGCAGGCGGTGTTCAAATTCGCCGTCAAGGTGCTGAGCGAAGTCGTCGAGGAAGTGCTGGAAGAAAATCATCTGCAAGGTTCGGACATCAACTGGCTGGTGCCGCATCAGGCCAACATCCGTATCATGGAAGCCACCGCCAAAAAGCTCGGCCTGAGCATGGACAACGTGATCGTCACGGTTGCTCATCACGGCAATACCTCGGCGGCCTCCATCCCTCTGGCGCTGGATGTGGCGGTGCGCGACGGGCGCATCAAGGCCGGGCAGAATATCCTGCTGGAAGCCGTGGGTGGCGGGTTTACCTGGGGCGCGGTTCTAATTAAGTGGTAGGTTTTAACATGACTAAATTCGCTTTCGTATTTCCCGGCCAAGGCTCGCAAGCGCGCGGCATGATGAACGGCTACGCCGATTTTTCCGTGGTGCGCGACACCTTCACCGAAGCCTCCGACATCTTGCAACAAGACCTGTGGCAACTGGTCGCCGAAGGCAGCGATGCTGACCTGAACGCCACCGTGAATACCCAGCCGGTCATGCTTGCCGCAGGCGTCGCGGTGTACCGCGCGTGGCAGGGGCAGGGCGGGGCGGTTCCGGCAATGATGGCGGGGCACAGCCTCGGCGAATACACCGCGCTGGTCGCCGCCGGTGCGTTGCGCTTTGCCGATGCTTTGCCGCTGGTGCGCTTCCGCGCACAATGCATGCAGCAGGCCGTGCCGGAAGGGGTGGGCGGCATCGCCGCGATACTCGGGCTGGATGATGATACGGTGCGTGCCGTATGCAGCGAAGCCGCGCAGGGAGAAGTGCTCGAGGCGGTGAACTACAACTCTCCGGCCCAAGTGGTGATTGCCGGCAATCGCGCGGCGGTCGAGCGCGGCATGGAGCTGGCCAAGGCCAAGGGCGCGAAGCGCGCCATCATGCTGCCGATGAGCGTGCCGTCGCATTGCAAATTGCTGAAAGGCGCGGCGGAACAACTGCGCGATTATCTCGCCAATGTCGCGGTACAAACCCCGGTCATTCCGGTGCTGCACAACGCCGATGTCGCCGCCTACAGCGACGGCGCGGCGATCAAGGATGCGCTGGTGCGCCAACTGTATTCGCCGGTGCGCTGGGTCGAGACCGTGCTGGAATTCGGCAAGCAGGGCATCACCCACAACGTCGAGTGCGCGCCGGGCAAGGTGCTGCTCGGGCTGAACAAACGCATCGACGCCAACCAGCAAGCCTCGGCCATCAATGACGGCGAAGCCCTGAAACAGGCTCTGGCACTGCTCGCATAAACGCTTCTCGTGGTTTTTGCAGGTTGGGCAAAGCCTGTCCCGAGTACAAGGGCGTAGCGTGCCCAACAAATTCAACAGGCGCTTTATGCCGCCATGGCGTGTTTGACGTCTCCGGCCTGTTGGTTTTTTTTCCTCTAATTTAAAGGCTATCCGATGTATCCAGTCCACGATGTTGATGCAATCCTTTTGCTGGCCTTGTCGCTTGCAGCCAAGCGCCGCCCGGCGGAGCTGGTCGAGATCATCGCTGCGGCCGATCTGATGCAAGGCGCTATTCCGGCCGAAACCAAATTGTCCGATTCGTTTTACCGGCTCTCCGAATACGGTTTGATCTGCGCGCAGGATGGCGGCTATACGCTGGCGCCGGATGCGCAGCAAATGATGGCGGGTCAGCGCAAAAAAGCCGACATCCAGGAACGCATCTACGACATCAAGGAAAGCCTTGCCGATTACCACCTTAACGGCGAACACGCAATCATTCTGTTGGCGGTGGAACAATTCGCTGCCGCCATTTCGGAGCATCAGGCCACCAAGAAAAGCACAGGCAAAAACCTGCTGGCACCCAAACCAAAACCGGCGGAGATCGAAAGCAAACGCCCGGGGACGCGCAAGCCTTTCAAGTCTTTTGCGGCACGCAGACGCAAGGAAGGGTAACGCATGACCCATACCACCCTACCCACCCCCGCCGCAACTACAGCTGGCCGCTCGTTCAACGAGCTGCCGCTGTCGCCCAGCATGCAGGCCACCTTGCAGCAGCTCGGCTACCTGACGATGACGCCGATTCAGGCGGCCAGCCTGCCGATTGCGTTGGCGGGCCACGACCTGATCGCGCAGGCGAAGACCGGCAGCGGCAAGACGGCGGCATTCGCGCTGGCGTTATTGACCCGCCTGAACCCGCGCCGTTTTGCGGTGCAGGCGATGGTGCTGTGCCCGACGCGCGAGCTGGCGGACCAGGTAACGCAGGAGATCCGCCGGCTGGCGCGCTCTGCCGACAACATCAAAATTATCACGCTGTGCGGCGGCAGCATCATGCGCACGCAGACCAGCAGCCTGGAGCATGGCGCGCATATCGTGGTCGGCACGCCGGGGCGCATCATGGATCACATGGAGCGCGGCACGCTGAACCTGGAGGCGCTCAACACGCTGGTGCTCGACGAGGCCGACCGCATGCTGGACATGGGCTTTGTCGACGACATCGCGTATGTCGCGAAGCGTTGCCCGGCCGAGCGCCAGACGCTGCTGTTCTCGGCCACCTATCCCGAAGGCATCGCGCGGCTGGCGCGCCAGTTCATGCGCGCGCCGCAGGAGGTGAAGCTGCTGGAACAGCATGAGGAGAGCAAGATACGCCAGCGCTTCTACAAGGTGGAGGACGAAAACCGGTTGCAGGCCGTCGCGACGTTGCTCAAACATTACCGTCCGGTCAGCACGCTGGCGTTCTGCAACACCAAGCAGCAATGCCGCGCGCTGCTGGAAGTGCTGCATGCGCAGGGCATCAAGGCGCTGGCGCTGCACGGCGACATGGAGCAGCGCGAGCGCGACCAGGTGCTGATCCAGTTTGCCAACCGCAGCTGCTCGGTGCTGGTCGCGACCGATGTCGCCGCGCGCGGACTGGACATCGCGCAGCTCGAGGCGGTGATCAATGTCGATGTTACGCCCGACCCCGAGGTGCACATCCACCGTATCGGCCGCACCGGCCGCGCCGACGAGAACGGCTGGGCGCTGAGCCTGTGCAGCCCGGGCGAGCGCAACCGCATTATCGGCATCGCCAAGATGATGCGCATCGAACCGGAGTGGCATGAGCTGGGTGAGTTGCCCAGCGCCGATGCAGCGCCGCTGGTGCCGCCGATGGCCACGCTGCTGATACTCGGCGGACGCAAGGAGAAGATCCGCCCCGGCGACGTGCTGGGCGCGCTCACCGGCGAAGCGGGATACACGCGCGAACAGGTCGGCAAGATCAACGTGACCGACCAGACCACCTACGTCGCCGTCGCGCGCAACATCGCCCAGGAAGCGGTGCGCAAATTATCGGCAGGCAAGCTGAAGGGCAAGACGGTGAAGGTGCGCGTGCTGTAGGTTTCATTGACCTTCAAGCTATGCATATTTTTCGGGTTGAATTTTTCGGAAATTGGGCGTATAAAATAACCATGGCTGTCGAATACAGGTTAGGAAAAACTAACCACCAACGGAGGCGCCTATCGACCCCTCGGCAATGAATCTTCTATAGCTGCAACCCAGTCAGGACTCGATGACTGACCCAGTTGGCTTCTCGATAGCCGACACATAACGCCGCATTTATGCGGCGTTAATATTTTCCCCGCCATCGTTATCGCCTGCCGTTTGCAATGAAGCCGCCGCCGCAAAAAAACGCATCTGCTCAAAATTTTGGACTTGCTCACTACCTGTTCGAAACCGATGGGCAAATGTGTTCGAATCCAGCACCTCTCGCCAATCTAATCAAGCAATTACCGCAATTATTCATACCCTTGTTGCGGCTAGCGTGTAAAATCCGCGCCTCACAGGAGACACCCGTTGGAAAATTTATACAACATTCTTGGTGTTGCGCCGAACGCGACGGCCGAGGAGATCAGGAAGGCGTATCGCTCGCTGGCGATGCGCCATCACCCTGACAGAAGCACGCATTCGAATGCGGAGGTCAGATTCAACGCGATCAAGACGGCGTACGAGTTGCTTTCGGACCCGAAAAAACGGGCCGAATACAACCAGAGCCTGAACAATCGCATCATCATCGATCCGGATAATGAAGCGCATGCCTTGTGGCAGTCACTGTTCGAGCGCTGCGGGATTATTCTTCAGCGCAGTTCATCACCCTAAATACGAAAACACATGAAAAATAATATCCATCACGAATTTGCCTATCAATCGCGCGAACTGGGCGTCCAGATCGAGGACACGCTGGGCGAGCCGCCCGACCGGAAGAATTATGCGAGTGTCATCAAGTCGCTGATCGGTGAATACGCTAAAGGCACGGAGATCGACGATGTGAATCTGTTGAGCTTTGCGCTGGCCGACCACCTGCGCTTTGACGATCCCGCCGGGCTGCTGGCGCAATGCAAACAATATGACAAGGGCGATGCCGCGCAGGTGATGGCGATGGTGTCGTGCGCGGATGCCGAGGCGGGCAAAGCCCTGGCTACCGTGTTTGGCAACAACCCGGAATTGGCGCGCAAGGCAGTCATTACGGCGTTTTTGTTCAAGAACGCCAAACGCTGGGCCGACGCCGACAATGTGCCCGAAGAAGCCCGGCAAGAAGAAGAGGACGGCGATAAAAACTATGATGATGGCGACGACGATGAGCGGGGCGTGCCGAGCCAGGATGTGATTGATCTGTTCGATAAACGCGAGGATGGTAATGGCTGACAGCACCAATTTCCCCGCGATCAGCCGACAGGTGACCGAGCTGGTTCTGGCCGGTTCTTCCGCCCATGCGGAGGAGGCGATCAACGACACCGCGGAGCAATTCGGCGATCTGGCCGTGGTGGCGGTGCTGGATACGCTGGAGCCGCAGGTGGCCGCGATGCACTTGTCCTCTTTCGATGGCGGCAAGTTGTCGCTGGCCACGCTGCTGATCTCGCCCAAGGCTTGGGCGGAGAGCCTGGCTTTTTTCGCCGCCACCTGGGGCGAGGATATGATTGCAGATGAGCCGGAGAAGCTGGCCGAATCCCTGTTCGCGCATATCCACGGAGTGATTTTCTCCAGTGACGATGCGGCGCGGCGCATCAATCTGATCCATGAGGCGTTATCGACCGATTGGGGGACGACGGCTTTTGCCGCGCTGTTCTCGACCGCTACCGAGGAGATCATCGAACTCGCCAACGACATCCACTCGCGCGGTGCGCACAGCAGCGGCCAGACGACTTCGGATCACGATGTTATTCCGCTGGCGCTGGAGATCGCGCGCAGCGATACGGATGCGTGGGAGCGGGTGCTGTTTGAAATTTTCCCCGACTGGCAGCCCGGCGAAAACCAGTTGCGCGCCAGGTCTGAAGAGGGCGATGACGACGAACATGACCATGAATATGCCTTGGCCCGAACCACCCACGATTTACTGTTGCGCCTGCGCAAGCAGGTGCCGAGCAAATCGGCGCGCGCGCCGAAAACAGGCGGCCGCCCGAGCCTGGGCGAGGATATTTTTGCGTGATGGTTTTTCAGGCGAAATGATTAAAAAGTCGTGGATGCCGTTCGCCCTGAGCTTGTCGAAGGGTGGTGTGGTTCGACATGCTCACCACGAACGGCTTACCATTCATTGGCAGGCTCAATAAAGACAGATACTCAGCCATGCAACTTGCCCACATCACCACACGCCCGCCCCATTTGCTGCAAGCGCTCAACGCGCTGGCGCAACGCGCGGATCCTCGGGAGGCGGCGCAGACCCTTATCCATGAGCTAAGCGGTATCACCGTGCTCGTCGCCAAGAGATTCACCAATGACCGGACGGCGGACGGCCTGCTCGACGCGTTTCACCTGACGCTGGGATGTATTTCGCTGGGTATCAGCCAGGCGAACGTTCCCGAAGACGGCGATGCGCAGTTGTCCTTCCTGCTGCACCACGGTGCGGAATATGTGTTCCAGATGGGGTTTCGGCATATCAAGAAATTATCCGCTCTGCCCTATACGGCATATGTTTCGGATTTCGATAACGACCCGTTCATACAGCAGCGCGATATCAAGATGCTGTTCGCGGAGGTCTGCCGCGCCGATCCAAACTCGGCATGGACAGGCGATGACATCTATAAAAAGGAATTGCTGGATCGCCAGGCCAACCAGAGAATCGTTGCGTGCGCGAAATGGCTGCGCAAAAATAACTTTGCCGGCCCGGTCAAAGACCCCGATATGGATGCCCATGCGGTGATCGCTCTTGCGGTTATTTTCGCGATTGCCGGTGACGGGCCCATCGTCGCGCGAGCCGGGCAAAGAGATCTCGAAACCCTGATCCAGGGTGTGCGGAAAATATCGCCGGATATCGATGCCGGCTGGAACGCGCTGCTGAAAAAAGTCCCGCCCGAATATCACCCCATCCTGCGCGAATGCATGGACGAATACCGAAACACCATCGTCAAAAAAATTCAGTCGAAAGCCGCAATCAAGGCCGTCATCACCGAGTTGCAGAATTCGTATGCCGGCAGCGAGCTGGATGTCGGCTACGACTGATAGCGGCTGTTGCTGGTGTTAAACCCAACTAATCCTATTAAACGCAGTTGAAATTTGTAGGAGCGGGCCATGCCCGCGAATATATTGGTCGCGGGCATGGCCCGCTCCTACAAAATGGCTCTCCCAATGGATGAGCCGTATGAAAAGCACAAGGGTCAATCATTACGCGGCTTTTCATAGAAATACAAACAGCCAACTGCGGCTTATAGGTTTAATCCGCGTTTCCCTACCGTTAAAACCGTTCCTGCGGCAGCAGATAGCCCCATTGGCCGAGCGGCAGCTTGCCCATGGACACGCGACCGATGCGGATGCGTTTCATCGCGCGCACTTCCAGTCCGACGCTGTTGCACATATGCGCGAGCTGGCCGGGTTGCGCGCCCTTGAGCGCGAAGCGCAGCCGGGTTTCGTTTTGCCAGCTCACTTTGGCCGGGGGCAGCGCGCGCCCGTTATACGCGAGCCCGTGCCGGAGCAGCTTGAGGCCTTCCGCAGGCAGGTCGCCCGCGACCTCGACGATATATTCCTGCTCGAGTGTGGCGGCATCGTCGCTGAGTTTGCGCGCCGCACGCCAGTCCTGGGTGAATATCGCCATGCCGCTGGCATTGCGCTCCAGCGGGATGTGCTGGGTGAGCCGGAGGAAGTGCTGCTTGAGTATGCGGATGCCGGAGGGATCGTTTTCCACGCGCGTTTCGGGGCGGATCAGTTGCAGCGCGGCGCTGGGATTCGCGCCTGTATCAGCCGGTTGGTGCAGCAGGATCGTGACGGGCTCTGCCGCCGTAAGGTTGGCCTCGGGGTGCAGCTCGATCTTCTGCTCCGCCACCATGAACTGCGGCTCCTCCACCACCAGGCCATCCACCATCACCCAGCCCCCCGCGATGTAAAGCTCGGCCTCACGCCGCGAGCAGGGGAGTATTTCGGCCAGGCGTTTTGCGAGGCGAACGGGTGCGGTCATGACAAATACCTGATGGAAAGGAGCGGCATTGTAATCGCTCGCCGGTATGACGCAGTTTTTCTATGGAGTCGGCCATTAAACAGATTAAAAAGCGTAGGCTGGGGGTGAGGCACGAACCCCAGCGTTTTGCTCGAACATGCTGGGGTTCGCATTGCTCGCCACCAGCCTACAAAACTATTTAATGGCCGACTCTATAATAAATTATCTGACGCAGCCTCGTTAACCGTAGCCTGTCCCATGATCGGCAAATCTTCACGGCGCAGGTTCAGTGCCTCCAGCACTTTCAACGCCGCATAGGCATCGTTGGCCGCGTAGAGCATTTGCTGCGGGGTGAGTTGCGGCTGCGACCAGTTGGAGGTGGTCACATGCCTCGCCTTGGCAAAGCGCTGTTTGAACATCAAGCCCACCGCCGTCCGCACACCCATCTCTTTGTGGTAGCCGTCCATGCGGAACACCGTATTGAGATCGACTACTGCGTTGAAATGCACGCCCAGTTTCGCGAGGATATTGCCGCGATCCGATTTGAGGCCGAAGCCCACCTTGATGAGCTCATCCGATTGCAGCAGCTCCAGCAGGTACGGCATGCCTTCCGCCCGATGCAATTGAAACAGGTAGGCCTTGTCGTGCAGCGCAAACTGCACCACATGCGGCCCCTCGCTGACATCGCCCACCACAAACGTCGGCTTGGATTCGGTATCGAAACCCACAATACCCGCCGCCTTGATCTCGGCAGCGGCGGACGCAAATTCAGCGGTGCTGGTCGGCACATGGATGCGCTCCAGCGTGAGGCCGACAAACGGCTCCATCAGCGCGATCTCAGGTTTGGTTGGGGCGATTTTTTTCATATGAGAGAGTACCTGATATTTGAATCCGGAAAATTTCTTAGCTCACCATTCCGGCGCAGGCCGGAATCCAGCAAGAACAAACAACCCGCGTAGCGGACAAAACCTCAATGATGTCCTGCTTTCGCAGTTGATTTTAAATCAACTGGATTCCGGCCTGCGCCGGAATGACGCAGTTTTGCGCTAATGGATTATTTCGCTCACCGCCCGCGCCCTTAACTGCCCGCACGCCCCTTCGATCTCCTGTCCTGCCGAATCGCGCAATCTGGCGAGGATGCCTTGCTGATTAAGCGTCCCCATCATATACGCGGTTCGTTCGGCTGAGGGGCGGCGATAGTCGAGCCCGTCCACTGTGTTGAACGGAATGAAGTTCATCACGGCATATTTTCCGGCGAGCAGCTGCGCGATGCGCTCCAGCTCGGCGTCGCTGTCGTTGACGCCCGCGAGCAGCGTCCACTGGTATTGCACCGGATAGCCGGTGGCGCGCGCATACACCTCGGCGCGCTCCACCAACTCTTCGATAGCGATCTGCGGCGCATGCGGCAGCAGCTTGGCGCGCAGCGCCGCATCGGTGCTGTGCAGCGAAATGGCAAGTGCCGGTTTCACCGAAGGGATTGAAGATTGTTTTTCACGTTTGCTCCCTCTCCCGCAGGCGGGAGAGGGTTGGGGAGAGGGCTTGTGAGCCAGCCCCTCCATTAACCGCTCAAACACCCTTAAATCCCCCACCGTGGAAAGCACCAGATTCTTGTGCCCGATATTGCCCTGAGTGCCAAGCAGCTCAATCGCCTCCATCACGTTGTCGAGATTGTGCGCCGGTTCGCCCATGCCCATGAACACCACCTTGCTCACCGCGCGGCGACGGCGCGCCAGCACCACCTGTGCGACGATCTCGGCGCTGCCGAGCTGGCGCAGCAGACCGGCGCGGCCGCTCATGCAGAACACGCACCCCACCGCACAACCCACCTGCGTCGAAACGCACAGCCCGCCACGCGGCAACAGCACGCTCTCCACCATCTGGCCGTCATGCAACTCCACCAGTAGCCGTGCCACGTCTGCCCCCTCTCCCGCAGGAATTGAACAAGGCTTCTCGCATTTTCCCCCTCTCCCGCTTGCGGGAGAGGGTTGGGGAGAGGGCTTCCTCGGGGAGAGGGCAACGCCGTGCTCACTCTTCAGCCGCGCCAGCCCATATAGCTCCGCCTCGATGGCGGGTAACTCGTTGCGCAGCGCGAGCGGAAAGAAATCTTCTGCGGGGCTGTGCACTCTATCGTACGAACACACCTGGCTCCAGCCGCGCAGCAGACGGTCTTCGTGGCACGGCTTGGCGCCGAGATCGCGCAGGCGTTGGCGGAGTTGAGTGATGCGCAGCGGAGTGTGAGAAACAGGGATCAAAGTGTGTTTGAAAATAATTGCGGGGGCGTCGTGTGGATTTTAACCCAAGCTTCGACCCGTGTACGGCGCGCATTCGAGGGGAGGGTAGGATGTTTGAATTGAGGAGAGAGGGGTCGCAAAGAAGCCGTGGTCTGTGCCCCCAGAAAAGACTGACGGATTAGATTGCTGAAAACAACTCGACCTTGGCCAATTTACTTATTCGTGGTGCCGGATTAACGGCTGCTACAGCTAAAGTAATGCGAAGCTGATTCATTTAATTTATTCAGGTCGAAGCAAATATCGCGATATCGTGGATAAGCTGTTTAAGCTCAGCTGAGATTTCGTCAACTTTTATTGCGTCGATTATCGCAGTGGGCGTAACACTAACTCCGTATTTATCCTGGAGGTGTTGGTTAAGTGCGCTCATAGCCTCTTTACCGGGGATAATTTTCAATCGCGAATCGGCGTCTTTCCAGCGATCTTCAAATTCCTCAAGAGTGGCTTGGCCGATTGTTGCTTCGTGTTGACTTGACGAATTCTTTCGCTCAAAAAGTCGGCAGCTGGTCAAATACTGAGACATTACGTAACTCTTTTTTTGAATCGCAAAGTTATCAAGCACCTCGGCTGCATCGCTAAAATACGTTATCTCTTTGCCCGTCCGTTTAGCTTGATCGGCCACCTTGCGTGCCGCTGCGCGGTCAATAGCACATGGAATAAGAAGAAAGTTTTCAATCTCTTTGTGTTTATGAATAGCGACATATTTGCAAAATAATTGGCACTCATCGTTGATCGATGTGCACTCTTTGTCGGATCGGTAATCCTTATCGAGAACTGCTGCTGCGCTAATTGTTGCGCCAAGTGTGGTCTCCATGCCTTTTATTAAACTACGTATACGCTCTGGATTAAAACCCTCAACCGGTATTACTGCGAATTCACTTCTATTGCTTACTTTAGTCAAGCCAAGTTTTTGGGCAAATTTTCCTATTATCTGAAAGTCTTTCCCCTCAACGAATACTGCGCGTCGGGTTTTCGCAAGTTGCGTCAATGTCGGATTAAGGTTTGAACCAAGAACCGTAAAGACTTCTTCCAACTGCGAAGGATGTTTAATTCGCCGAGCGGTCTTTCGCTGCTTATCAATGAGGACAATATCGTCCGTTTCTGCTTCTGTAATGATCTCGGTTGAGTGAGTTGCGATTAGAATGTCTGGACCCATATTTCTAAGAAGGCCGATCAATTGTCGTTGAAGGTCTGAGTGTAGGTAAATGTCTGGCTCGTCAATCAGGAAGAGAGCCTTGTCGCTTGATTGAATCAAGTGAGTCAACATTTGGCACCACACTTGAAATCCAAATCCCGCCCAAAATATTTCTCTAGGAATTCGGTCCTCAGGGCAAAACATGTGGAGTCTTGGTTTTTGGTGAGAATACTCAACTTTGGGTCGCTCTATGTCCATTCCGGGCCAAGTTTGTATCAAGGACGCACGAAATTCATCAAATTTTTCGGGGTAGTGGAACCAGATATTACGAAAATTTCGTGCAGCTCGGTAGTTAAAAAGAGCGAGGCGTGCCGCTTCCTTCTCAAAGAGAGGCTCGTGGTGTTCAACCGGGCCAAGAATTGGTACAAATCCAATTGGGCAGTTGAAGTTTGAACGAAAACTTGATGTTGTTCGTATCGATTTGCCTTGAATTTCTGGGATTAGATAGCACTCACCCTGTTGTGGGAAATATAGAAGTAACTCGTTCCCATTCGACAGCTTAAACGTGACAGTGGCTGCCTCAGACTCAACATAGTTGTAGAAAATATTTTCCTCTGCAACTGAGATTGCGCTTAAATCAATCACGTAGCCAAAGGTGCTACCTCTAGGGCCAACGATCAACTCTGGGTTACGGGTACTTGCCTTTCTTATTGCTGCGGCAAGAATTCGAAACGCTGTCAGAATTGTAGATTTACCAGCGTTATTTGGCCCGACCAAGATATTGAATTGGCGAAGATGGAGTGTAAATGTGTCGAAGGCTTTGAAGCGACAAAAATCCACACGAACAAATTGGTGTGTTCCGGTCATTTTTAAGTCGATATTAATTAAGGAATTAAAGGGGGCGAGTTCGGAATATTTTTCAGAATCACGCCGCCAGCTTGAGTTCTACTTTCTTCCCCGCCCGCGTCGCCAACGTGATCAGCATGTCCAGGCTGAATTTCTCGAACTTGCCGCGGATCAGGTCGGACACGCGCGATTGCGAGATGCCGAGCACTTGGGCGGCTTCAGCTTGTGTCCATTCCATGTCGCGGATTTTGATGCGTAGTTCGCCCATCAGTCGGGAGCGCATGGCGAGGATGGTGGCTTCTTCAGGCGAGAAGCCAAGGTCGATAAATACGTTACCGCATGAATCGGTGACTTTGAATTTTTCTTTTTTCATTTTGCACTCTCCTTGAGTTGTTTGTAGCGGGCGGCGGCCAGCGCGATGTCTTCCTTGCGTGTCTGCTGAGTCTTCTTCTGGAAGGCGTGCAGCACATAAACCGCATCGGCGAATTTTGCCACGTAGATCACGCGCCATTCGCCCAGCACATGGACGCGAATCTCATAAGCGCCTAGACCTACATTCAGCATCGGCTTCCAGTCCGAAGGCATCAGGCCAAGCTGGACTTGCCAAAGCTCGTTCCCCGCCAGCCCTTTGGCTTCTCTGGGGAATTCGGCCAGATCGTCTTCGCTGGAGCCGATGAACTTGAGCGGTTTCATGCGGGCAATATATAAGTATTTATATAGAAAGGCAAGCGTGCAATCGCTGGGGTTGCAAGCCTGTCCTGAGCGAAGTCGAAGGGCTCACCGCCAGCCTACTTATAACCTCGCATCCGAAGTCTTAAAGTCCGCGCAGGTAATGCGGCCTGAGCGGCCTATGCCCGGCCATCGCTTCGCGCAGTTGCAGCAGTAATTTCTCTTTATCTCTCGGCAAATTTCCGGCGAGCGCCAGTGCGTTGGAGGCGTGGTTGGAGCGGAAGATGACCGGCTGCGGCGGGTTGAGGCCGCCGATCAGTTTTTCCTGTTCCTGCAAGATCGCGAGGTCGTCCGGCATCTCGAACGGCTCGCCGTATTTGCGCCGGAATTCTTCCTCTATGCTTTCGTCCAGATACAGTTGCAGCGTGGAGAGGTAGGTGACGGGCGCGCTGTTCAGCAGGGCGATGGTGCCGTCGATATGCTCTTCCCAATGTTGCGTGCCGCCCAGCCCGAGGATGACGGTGGCGGAGACTTTCATACCGCTCGCATGTGCCTTGTGCAGCACTTCGTTCATGCTCCGTTGCGTGGTGCCCTTGGTGATTTTTTTCAGGATGAGGTCTGAGCCGGATTCGATGCCGAAGTAGAGCAGGTTCAGTTTGTGCTCGCGCAGCAGAGCCAATTCTTCGGCGCTCTTGCGCCCGATGTTGCCGGGCGTGGCATAGCAGGAAACACGCGCCAGACGCGGCAGCGTCGCCGCCAGTTCGCGCAGGATGGCGAGCAGGTGTGGAGTTGGGAGAGCCAGCGCATCGCCATCGGCCAGGAACACGCGCTGCGCATCCGGCCAAGCAGCGGCGGCCTCGCGGATGTCGGCGCATACCGCAGCCAGCGGGCGTTCGACATAGTGCTTGCTGCGATACATCGCGCAGAAGCTGCACTGGTTGAAGCTGCACCCGAGCGTGGCCTGGATGATGAGGTTGTCGCCCTCTGAGGGAGGGCGGTACAGCGGCATATCGTAGGGCAGGTTCATGCAATCATAAAGGGTGGTTCAGCTTTGAATCGTTTTAATCCATACCTGTTCGTTGCAGCCCTTGCAGGACGATCTGCCGCAATCTGCTGCTGTCGGCGTGCTGGACGCACAGGATGGAGGCTTCGATGTAGGTGTTCAGACCTGAGGGGCCTTCTGCCAGTGCCTGGCTGTAGTCGATGGGTTCATAGCCGTTGTACACGGCTATGAGATCGAAGAACAGGCGGGTGATGCGTCCGTTGAGTTCGTAAAACGGATGCAGCGCAATCAGTTCGGATTGGTAATGGGCGAGTCGTTCGGCGAACTTTTCTATTGGCCAGTCTGCTGCCTGTTTCAGGTATTGCTCTTGTTCCAGTTCGCGGAAGAAGCGGCGGACTTGCTGTTCAAGGTGGGCTGCACGGCAGAACAACGAGCTGCCCTTGCTCATGTCAACGGTACGGTACAGACCCGCCCATTCGTACAGGGATTCGTAGGTGTCGCGGTGCAGCGATCTGAAGTAATTTTCGTCGAAGCGGACAGAGGAATCGAGTTCGGTGATGAAGCGGGTGTAGGCTTGTTGCAGCAGCGTTGCTTCCACTTCGTGCAACAAATCCGGCGTTTCTATTCCCAGGTTGTTTTTTGGGATATCCGAGCCGGGAAGATAGATGTTACTTTCGGTGAACTGATACTTGGACACGATGCTGCTCCATCAGGACTTTGGCCTGCTGTTTGACTGTGTCAGATTGCACCGGTTTGCAGCCTTCAATCCGCATCGAGGTCTGGACAACTTGGGCGATTTTCCGGTTCAGGCTAGGGCTGACTTGCATCGTTTTCTCCCATAAGCGACTCGCCAGCGCGGCAAGCATCGTGGCCGATAATTATACCAAACTATGCTGCTTGGCAGCCTGTTACGTTAACCCCGGCCACGCGACCGGAGCCCGCACGGTATCTGAAACAAGCGCTACCGGCGCGCACCGATACTGTGCAGCGTTTCAATCAGCGCGCCCGCCTCGGCCTTGGTGTTGTAGAACGCGAACGAGGGCCGGACGCTGGACTCCAGCCCGAAGCGCCGCAGGATCGGTTGCGCGCAATGGGTTCCGGCGCGCACCGCGATGCCTTCCGCATCGAGCGCACTGGCGACTTCCAGGTCCGGGATGCCCTCGATCACGAAGGAGATGACGCCGCCCCGATCTTTCGGCATGCCGATCAGGCGCAGGCCGCCAACGCTGCCTAGCCCTTCCAGCGCATAAGCCACCAGCTCGGTTTCGTAGCGTTCTATTGCGTCGAGCCCGATGCCGTTCAGGTAGTCGATGGCCGCGCCCAAGCCGACGGCGGAAGCGACTGCGGGGGTGCCTGCTTCGAATCTCTTCGGGGGTTGTGCGAAGGAGGTGTTCTCGAACATGACCTTGTCGACCATGTTGCCGCCGCCCTGCCAGGGAGGGAGTTGTTCCCATTTTTCCATGCGGCCGTAGACCGCGCCGATGCCGGTAGGGGCGAACAGCTTGTGCCCGGAGAACACGTAGAAGTCGCAGCCGATCTCGCGCACATTTACGCGGCGATGCGGGACGCCCTGCGCGCCGTCGATCACCACGGTGGCGCCATGGCGCTTGGCCAGCGCGGTCATCTCGCGGATCGGCATCACGGTGCCGAGCACGTTGGAGATGTGGGTGATCGAGACGACGCGGGTGCGCGGCCCGAGCAGGCGGGCGTATTCTTCGAGGAGGATGTCGCCGTTGTCGTCCACCGGGGCGACGCGGATCACGGCGCCGGTTTTCTTCGCGGCGAATTGCCAGGGCACGATGTTGGCGTGGTGCTCGGCCTCGGTCAGCAGGATCTCGTCGCCGGGCCGCAACAGGGTTTCGCCGAAGATGGCGGCGAGCAGGTTGAGGCCTTCGGTGGTGCCGCGCACGAACACGATCTCCTGCGGCGAGGCCGCGCCCAGAAAGGCGGCGACTTTGGCGCGCGCGCCCTCATAGGCGGCATCGGCTCCGGTCGCCAGCGTATGGGTGCCGCGATGGATGTTGGAATTTTCGTGCTCGTAGTAGCGCGCCACGCGGTCGATCACGGCCTGCGGCTTTTGCGCCGTCGCGGCGCTGTCGAGCCAGATCAGCGGCTTGCCGTGTACCTCGCGCTGCAGGATGGGGAAGTCGCGGCGGATGGTTTCGACGTTGAAGAGGCTCGCGGCGGGCGGGTTGGCGTTCTGGTTCACGGTATTTTTCCAGCAGAGATGCGGCTATCTTACTCGACCGCTGCCGCACCCGCAGCAAGGATGCGATAAAATTGCGCCATGCAGATCAAATTTATTTCTCCCGCACCGGGCAATTCTCCCGGCCTGTTACGCAAAACGGCAACGGTCATCGTGGCGCTCGTGCTGGCCGGTGTGGCGCTGATGTTTTCGGCGCTCCTGCTGGCGGTCATCCTGATCGTCGTCGTGTTCGGCGGCGCTTATCTGTGGTGGAAGACGCGCGCGCTGCGCAAGCTGATGAAGGAGCAGATGCGGGATTTTCCCCCGCAAGGCGCGACCATGCGGAGCGATACCTTTGCCGATGAAGTGTTCAAGGGCGAAGTGATCGAGGGCGAGGTGATCCGCGTGGATGAATCTCCGGCCAAAGGGGCTGGTGTCGAGTTTGACTGGGCCAAACGTCCATCACGCTAGCAGATCGCTCTGTTTCAGACTTCGTTCGGGTTGATGCTTCTACTTCACGCAGCACGGGGTACTCAAAGCGTATTGAAGCCCCAGGCAGTGAGCTGTTTTGCCCTTCGATACCTCAGGGCGAACGGGTGTAATGATTCATATAAACCTCCATATAAACCTCCATATAAACCTCAATAATTGGCTGATCGTCGCGTTTTATAAGATGGCGGTTTCATCTGCCTTATCCTTTCCAGCCGCGCTATAATCCGGCGACTCTCTTCGCATCCCGTTCACGGAGGCTTCGCCATGTCATCCAGCACTGCGCCGTATAACCTGTTCAATACCCGCCAATCTTTTACCCTCGCCAACGGCAAGCAGGGCACGCTGTATTCGCTGCCCGCGCTGGAAGCTGCCGCTATCGGCAAAATCTCGCGCCTGCCGGTGTCGATCCGCATCGTGCTGGAAGCGGTGCTGCGCAATTACGACGGCAAGAAAATCTCTGAGGCGCATGTGCGCCAGCTCGCCAGCTGGCAGCCGAATGCGCCGCGCACCGAGGAAATTCCGTTCGTGGTGGCGCGCATCGTGTTGCAGGATTTTACCGGCGTGCCGCTGCTCGCCGACCTCGCCGCGATGCGCGATGCCGCCGCAAAAATGGGCAAAGACCCGAAGATCATCGAGCCGCTGGTGCCGGTGAATCTGGTGGTGGACCACTCGGTGCAGGTGGATTACTACAACCGCCCGGACGCGCTGAAGCTCAACATGGAAATGGAATTCGAGCGCAACGAGGAGCGCTACAAGTTCATGAAGTGGGGCATGCAGGCGTTCGACACGTTCAAGGTCGTGCCGCCCGGCGTCGGCATCGTGCACCAGGTCAATCTGGAATATCTGGCGCGCGGCGTGCTGCACAAAGACGGTGTGTATTACCCCGACACGCTGGTCGGCACCGACAGCCACACCACGATGATCAACGGCATCGGCGTGGTCGGCTGGGGCGTCGGCGGCATCGAGGCGGAGGCGGGGATGCTGGGACAGCCGGTGTATTTCCTCACGCCGGATGTGGTCGGCGTGCATCTGAAAGGCAAGCTGCGCGAGGGTGTGACCGCGACCGATCTGGTGCTGACTGTCACCGAACTGTTGCGCAAGCAAAAAGTGGTCGGCAAGTTCGTCGAGTTTTTCGGTGCGGGCGCGGCGGCGCTGACTCTGCCGGATCGTGCCACCATCGCCAACATGGCGCCGGAATACGGCGCAACCATGGGCTTCTTCCCGGTGGACGACGTGACGGTGGACTATATGCGCAACACCGGGCGCACGGATGAGGAAGTCGATGCGCTGTCGGCCTATTTCAAGGCGCAGAATCTGTACGGCATTCCGCAGGCGGGCAGCATCGATTACAGCAGCGTGGTGGAGCTGGATTTGCACAGCATCGAGCCGTCGCTGGCCGGGCCGAAGCGCCCGCAGGATCGCGTCGCGCTGGCGAAGATGAAGGAAACTTTCAACACCCTGTTCAGCAAACCGGTCGCGGAAAACGGCTTCAACAAGCCTGCTACGGAATTGGGTAAATGCTACGCCACAACCTTGCATGAGCACAGCGGCAAAGTGTGCGTCCCGATTGTCGGTGGCGGTCTGCAGGAGGCGGGCAAGACGCGCAGCGGCAGCGAACTGGAGATGCTCGACGACCATCCCAACCCCGCCATGCGCTGCGAGACGGCGGAGGAAATGTCGGCTGTGGTGCAGATCGGCCACGGCGATGTGCTGATCGCCGCGATCACCTCCTGCACCAACACCTCCAATCCCGGCGTGCTGCTGGCGGCGGGCTTGCTGGCGAAGGCGGCGGTCGAGAAAGGGCTGCGCGTCAGGCCGCATATCAAAACCTCGCTCGCGCCCGGCTCGCGCGTGGTGACCGAATACCTGACCAAGGCCGGACTGCTGGAGCCGCTGGCGCAACTCGGTTTCAGTCTCGCGGCCTACGGCTGCACCACCTGCATCGGCAATTCCGGCCCGCTGGATGCCAGTATCGAGGAAGCCATCGCTGCCAACGACCTGATCGCGGCGGCGGTGCTGTCCGGCAACCGCAACTTCGAGGCGCGCGTCCACGCCAGCATCAAGGCCAATTATCTGGCTTCGCCGCCGCTGGTGGTGGCCTACGCCATCGCGGGCAGGATGAACATCAACCTCGACAGCGAACCGCTCGGCACCGGCACGGACGGCCAGCCGGTGTACCTGAAAGACATCTGGCCGGGCAGCGCAGAGATTCAGGCCGTGATGAGATTCGCCGCCAATCCCGAGATGTACCGCAGGCTGTATTCCGACCTGACCCGCGACCTGCCGCTGTGGAACGCGATTTCGTCCAGCACCGGCAACCGGTACCAGTGGGACGATTCGACTTACATCGCGCGTCCGCCGTTTTTTGACGGCTTCGGCATGGAGGCAGGCAGCATCAGCAAAATTGCGGGAGCGAAGGCATTGGCGATATTCGGTGATTCGGTGACCACCGACCACATCAGCCCGGCGGGCAGCTTCAAGCCCAGCACACCCGCAGGCAAATATCTGCAAAGCCACGGCGTGGCGGTGAAGGATTTCAACAGCTACGGCGCGCGGCGCGGCAACCACGAGGTGATGATGCGCGGCACCTTCGCCAACGTGCGCATCAGGAACCTGATGCTGCCCGCGAAGGAAGATGGTAGCCGCGTCGAGGGCGGCTATACGCTGTATCACGGCGAACAGATGGCGATCTACGATGCGGCGATGAGATACATCGCCGACGGCACGCCGACGCTGATCTTCGCCGGGGAAGAATACGGCACCGGCTCGAGCCGCGACTGGGCGGCGAAAGGCACGCAACTGCTCGGCGTGAAGGCAGTCATTGCGAAATCCTACGAGCGCATCCACCGCAGCAACCTGGTCGGCATGGGCGTGCTGCCGTTGCAGTTCAAGGGCGACACCCATGTCGCCGCACTGCACCTGACCGGCGAGGAAAGCTTCGACATCGGCGGTATCGGCGAGAACCTGAAACCGCAACAGGATGTGACGCTGACGATCAAGCGCAAAGATGGCAGCACGCAGCAAGTGCCGCTGCTGCTGCGCATCGACACGCCGATCGAAGTGGATTACTACCGGCACGGCGGGATACTGCCGTATGTGCTGCGCGAGCTGGTGGCGCAATAAAAATTCGGGTGCCCGGATTTCATGATTGACCAGAGATAAAACATGGTGTTAAAGAGCACGAATATGTGTTGAAGCAGTCACCCGGAAAATCAGGATTGTTATTAGCAATTACCAAGAGTAGAGTGCCGCCTCGTTCTTCCCTCCAAAAAAGATGGGGGAGAATAAAGCTGGAGGCGAAGTGAGCAATACGCAGGCAAAACAGAAGTTATCCACCCTCACGCTGGGCGCAATCGGCGTGGTGTACGGCGACATCGGCACCAGCCCGCTGTATGCCATAAAAGAGACTTTCGCAGGCCATCACCCCTTGCCGGTAATAGAAGCCAACGTGCTGGGCGTGCTCTCCGTGATGTTCTGGACCATCATGCTGCTGGTGTCGCTCAAATATGTGACCATCATCATGCGCGCGGATAATCGCGGTGAAGGCGGTTCGTTGGCCCTGCTGGCATTGGCCAGTGAGCTGAATGCAGGACGTCCCCAAACCAAATGGCTCATTGCAATACTGGGGGTATTTGCCGCCGCATTGTTTTATGGCGACAGCATGATCACCCCCGCCATTTCGGTACTCTCCGCCGTCGAAGGCCTGAATGTTGTCGCCCCGCAACTCGGCAGCTACGTGCTCCCTGTCACAGTCATGATACTTACCGCATTGTTCATGGTGCAAAAGCATGGCACAGGTGCGATGGGTATGGCGTTCGGCCCGATCATGATCTTTTGGTTCGCCACCTTGGGACTCCTGGGCGCACTGTCCATCGCACAAAGCCCGCATGTGCTGCTTGCGCTCAATCCGCTCTATGCCTACCATTTTCTCATTCTCGACCCGTGGCTGTCTTTTCTCACGCTCGGCTCCGTGGTACTGGCCGTGACCGGAGGCGAAGCCCTCTACACCGACATGGGACATTTCGGGAAATTCCCGATCCGCCTTACCTGGTTTACTTTCGTGCTGCCTGCCTTGGTGCTGAACTACTTCGGGCAAGGCGCGCTGTTGCTGAACAACCCGCAGGCCATCGAAAACCCTTTCTACCTGCTCGCTCCGGCATGGGCGCTGATACCGATGGTGTTGCTTGCCACCGCCGCCACGGTGATCGCTTCGCAAGCGGTGATCTCCGGCGCATTTTCGGTGGCAAGCCAATCGGTGCAGATGGGCTTCCTGCCGCGCATGGAGATTCGCCAGACTTCCGATAAGGCGCATGGCCAAATCTACGTGCCTTTGACCAACTGGACACTTTATCTGGCGGTCATTTATCTGGTACTCACCTTTCAAAGCTCCAGCAATCTGGCCGCGGCGTATGGCATCGCCGTCACCGGCACGATGACGATCGACACCATATTGATCACCTTTGTGCTGGTGGCCTGGCGCTGGTCGCCGCTGCTGGTCATCCCGCTGATCGGCATATTCCTGAGCGTCGATTTGGCCTACTTCTCGGCCAATGCCATAAAGATTCCGCAAGGAGGCTGGTTCCCTTTGGGCATCGCAGCCATTTCATTTGTGGTACTCACCACCTGGAAGCGCGGCCGGAAATTATTATTCGACGAGGTCGGCCGCCAATCCGTGCCCATTCAGGTAGTGCTGGATAGCGCGGACAGCATTGACCGGGTGCATGGCACCGCCGTATTTTTGGCCGCCATTGGCGAAGGCGCGCCTTCCGCGCTAATGCACAATCTCAAACACAATCAGGTGCTGCACGAACGCAATATTCTGCTTACCGTCATTGTCGAGGATAAGCCTTACGTCACCAAAGGTAACCGGCTATTGATCGACGATATGGGCAAGAATTTCTACCGGGTAAGAGTTTTCTACGGCTTTATGGAAACACCCGACATCCCGGCAGCGCTGGAGTTATGTGCCTCGCTGGGTTTGAAATTCGACATGATGAGCACCTCGTTCTTTACCTCGCGCGCCTTGATCGTTTCGGCTACCAAGCCCGGCATGATGAAGTGGCGCGAACGATTATTCATCGTGTTGTCAAAAAATGCCATGAGTGCGTCAGACTTCTTCAAGATTCCCACCAATCGCGTTATCGAGATGGGGACCCGGGTAGAAATATAGCCATAAAAAATGGCATAGTGCACTGGCAGCTCTAAATGTGGTGTCTTCGATACATTGGATGCCCGGAATTTTTCAGGAGAAAATATCATGCCCACCAGAACAGAACGTGATTCATTCGGCCTTATCGAAGTCCCTGCCGAGCATCTGTGGGGCGCGCAGACGCAGCGTTCGCTGCAATATTTCCATATCTCGACCGAGCGCATGCCGGATGAGATCATCATGGCGCTCGCCACAGTCAAACGCGCCGCTGCGCTGGTCAACCGCGACCTGGGATTGCTGAACGGGGAGAAGGCGGACGCCATCGTGCAGGCGGCGGACGAGGTGCTGGCCGGCCAGCATGACTTGGAGTTTCCGCTGTCCGTGTGGCAGACCGGCTCGGGCACGCAGAGCAACATGAACATGAACGAGGTGCTCGCTAACCGCGCTTCGGAATTGCTCGGCGGCATGCGCGGCGAAAGCCGCCTGGTTCATCCCAACGATGCGGTCAATCTCGGCCAGTCGTCCAACGATATATTGCCCACCGCGATGCATGTGGCCGCCACAATCGGCATCACGCAAAAACTGCTTCCGGCACTGAACGCATTGCGCGCGACGCTGGAGAAGAAATCCGCCGCATTCGTCGGCATCGTCAAGATCGGGCGCACCCATTTGCAGGATGCCACGCCGCTGACCCTGGGGCAGGAATTTTCCGGTTACGCGGCGCAACTGCATCTCGCCGAATCGGCCATTCGCGCCACGCTGGCGCCGCTGTGCCAGTTGGCGGCAGGCGGCACGGCGGTGGGCACCGGGCTGAACACCCATGCCGAATTCGGCGAACGCGTCGCCGCCGAGCTGGCGCGCAGCACCGGCCTGCCGTTCAAGAGTGCCGCCAACAAGTTCGCCGCGCTGGCCGCGCACGACGCGCTGGTGGCGGCACATGGCGCGCTCAAAACGCTGGCGGTCGCGCTGATGAAAATCGCCAACGACGTGCGCTGGCTGGCCTCCGGGCCGCGCTCCGGGCTGGGCGAAATCAGCATCCCGGAAAACGAGCCGGGCAGCTCGATCATGCCGGGCAAGGTGAACCCGACCCAGTGCGAAGCGCTGACCATGCTGTGCTGCCAGGTGTTCGGCAACGACGTCGCGATCACTATCGGCGGGGCTTCGGGCAATTTCGAGCTGAATGTGTTCAAGCCGCTCATCGCGCACAATTTTGCGCAGAGCGTGCGCCTGCTGGCCGACGGCATGGCGAGCTTCGAGGAGCATTGCGTGCGCGGCATCGAGGCCAATCGTGAACGTATCAGGGAGCAGATGGAGCGCTCCCTGATGCTGGTGACCGCGCTGACCCCGCATATCGGCTATGATCGCGCCGCCGAAATCGCCAAGTGTGCCCACCGCGACGGCAGCACGCTGAAGCAGGCGGCACTGGCATTGGGCTATGTCACGGAAGCCGACTTCGACCGATGGGTGCAGGCGGCGGAGATGGTGCATCCCAAGGCGATCTGAGAGGCTGTCCGGTTATTCGTTGGTCTTGTCCTGTTATCCAATACCCCCCTCGCTGTCTCTGGTCGTTTTTTATTGTAAAAATTAAGGAATCTGAATGTTTACACGAATGTCATGGGCGCTTCTCTGTGCGCTGCTTATTTTTCCTTGTTCCTCAATGGCCGGGGGCAGGAGCGGAGAGGTCGCACTGGCCGTTACCATCGCCGCCCCGGATGACAGCCGGGATGTGAGGGTCTGGATTCCATACCCTGTCTCGGACAATGTGCAGGATATATCGCATGTCAGGATAAGCGGCAATTTCTCGCAAAGCGGCATTTATCGTGAGAAAGAAACCGGCAACCTTGCCCTTTACGCCGAGTGGACAACGCCGACCAAAGACCGGGCTATTACTCTGACCTTCGATGCCACGGTCAAGGAGTTGATGAAGAAGGATTTTCCCGCAGTGGAGTCCGCTATGCCTGTTGAGATAAATGAATATCTTAAAAGCACCGCGTTCATTCCGACGGATGGCAAGGTCAGGGAAATTGCCCTCGGCATAACTAACGACAGGCAAAAGATTAGCGAAAAGGCCCGGGCTGTTTACCAGTGGGTGGTCGAAAATACGGTAAGAGATCCGGACGTCAAGGGATGCGGCACCGGCGAAGTTGAAAAAGTGATCGCGAAGAAGGGCGGGAAGTGTGCCGATATAAGCTCGGTCTTTGTTTCAGTTGCCAGGGCAGCCGGAGTGCCGGCGCGTGAAGTGTTCGGTCTCAGGCTGGGCAAGAAAGACGAAGAGGATATGACCGGCGGATACCACTGCTGGGCTGAGTTCTATGTGCCTGGCTACGGCTGGGTTCCGGCAGATGCCGCTGACGTCAGAAAAATCATGTTGGCAGATAAACTGGATATTAATGGCGCTCAAGATAAAATAGACTATTATTTTGGCGGAGTTGACCCGTACAGAATTGCACTGGCAAGGGGGGGAAGAGGGTATTACCTGAACCCGCGCCAGAATGACGGCCCTCTGAACTACTTCATGTATCCCTATGCAGAGGTCAATGGAAAGTCCCTTGAATGGTTGGCAGCCCAATCCGATTTGAAATACAAGATCAGGTTCAAGGCGCATTAGTTAATGCTTTGGCAATATGTGGCGGAATGGAATTTTAAACAGGGTGTAAGGGGGCGTAATGCGTAAGGTTATTTTGATGGCGCTGTTGGTTGTTGCGAGCAGTAGTGCGATGGCGGAGTGGGTAACGGTTGGCAGCGGCGATAGCAGTACCACCTACGCCGACTCCGCCACTATCAGCAAGACGGGTAACATAGTAAAAATGTGGTGGCTGGATGACTTCAAGAAGGCCGACACGGCGGCTAACGGTAAAGCGTATATGTCGATGAAGGGGCAAGACGAATTCGACTGCAAGGGAGAGCAAAGTAGACAACTTTATTTTTCTTTCCACTCCGAACTTATGGGCGCGGGTGAAATGGTTTATAATGAAACCCTGAATCATCCAAAGTGGTACCCAGTATCGCTTGGCAGTGCTGGTGCGGCTTTGTGGAAAATCGCCTGTGGCAAGAAGTAGGTGAGCCGCTATCCGGAAATTAACCGGGCAACTGGTGGAGAGCTTATGAGTGCAGTCGATTGCGAAACCCTGACCCAGGGGGCGAGAAGGCACTGACAGTACTCCAGACTAACGGAACAGAAATTTTAAAAGAGATTATTAATATGGCACTAAAATGGTACTGTTGTAAAAACTGCGGTAATACTACTAAAAGAGAGGGCAGCCCGGGTCAAAACGGTTGTTCCGCTTCTTCGGCGCACACCTGGTTTCTTCTGGGAGAAATTGGGGATATAAGTTATTCGTGTAAAAATTGCGGGCTGGTGGTGAAAACAAAAAATGTACCTGCACGAAGTGGTTGTAAAAACAATTCGTCGCATGTCTGGTTAAAGCAATAACCCATATCAGGCAGGGGCTACCTTGCTGCAATTAATTCACAATCCCGCCGGTGCTAGAGATAGCCCGGCGGTTTTCTTTCGGTGGGTAGCGCGGTGGGCTAGAATAATAACCGGCCACTAACTAGGACACCAATCACGGCAATGACCTGCTCCGACCTCACCGAATGTCTTACTATCCTCTACACCCAACTGCAATTGAAAGATATAGAGCTTGCGGTCAAGGTGACTTTTGATGCCGTAGCCGTGAGCCAATGCAATTCGTAGTCCGCTACTGGTCATCCTTTCTGCCAGCGGAATTCCGCAAAGCGGATGGTTCGCCGCGCTTGGCCGATTATTCAATCCACCCGCCTACCAGGCTGGGTTTGCATAATGCAATGCTTGCTCATCATGATCGTGTGGAAATTCTCAAGGCACATGGTGGTCAATACGAATGCGAGGTGTATGTGGTAGAAGGCATAAATTCTGATGTGTTGACGCAGGAGCTGGCCATCAGCTTGTTCAATACATTGCCGAATGGAGAAGTGAAATGGACCACTATCCGCAAATGTCTGCTGCCACAAAATCAAGAAGTGCCCAACCCCGCAATTACCGCGAAGATATCACACGACCAGCAACTCCATCTGTTTGAGTATGCTCATGAATCTAACGGTGATACGCCATCCCATCATTTTGATATAGATGCATGACAATGTGCGGCATGACTTGCTGCAGCTATCGGGCAGGGCATCACGGGGAGCGAGTTTCCAGAGAAACCGGTGGAACAGAATCTAAAAACAGGGCATAAGGGGGCGTAATGCGTAAGGTTATTTTGATGGCACTGTTGGTTGCTGTGAGTAGTAGTGCGATGGCGGAGTGGGTAACGATTACGGGGAATAAAATTCTGGCTTTTACCGCCTATGCTGACGCCAACACTGAAGCTACCATCAAGAACGGCGATAAGGTGAAAATGTGGAAGATGTACGACTACAAGTCATCCCAGGAGGTGAGTGGTTATAAATTTCTATCATCAGAATTCCAAAATGAATACGACTGCAAGGAAGGGCAAAGCAGAATCCTTGCAAACACGACATATTCCATAAATATGGGGGTAGGTGAAGTGATTTTTGCTCAATCTGATACCGGCAAATGGCAATCAGTTATACCTGACAGTATCGATGAAGCCATGTGGAAATTCGCTTGCCGGAAGAAATAGAGATTTCGCCAAATGTAGCCATGGATAGCACCTTGGGGCAAAAAACATCGCGCGGCCCTTGAGCATCCTGAACTACGATAAGTTCAACTGTGCCTTTGATTTTCTGCCCGGCGATGCCGGAGGAATATACCCGGCCAAACGACAAGTCACCCCCACGATTTTTTCACCCTTCACAAACCTGGTCGTGTGGCACGCCACAACCTCGCATTTGGCAGTAAGTTCTGCTAAATGCAGGCGCACGGTGGCAAGCGAGATGCCTGTAGCTTCAGCGATGTCCGTGTCCAGCCGCTCGCCATGCTTTTTCAGATACTGCAGGATTTCTTTTATAGGTTCATTGGCCACTACTTAACCAAGCCTTCTGCCTTCATCGCTGCCTGCACAGTCGGGCGAGCGGCAATTCGCGCCATATATTCTTTGATCGCCGGGAATGGGCCGAGGTCGAAACCAACATGGCTGCACCAGCTCAATACTACAAACATATATGCATCTGCCACAGTGAAGCTGACATCCATCAAATATGGTTTGTTTGCCAACTGCGCTTCTACGTAGCCCAGACGTTTGGTGAGCAAATCGCGCATATGTTTTTTTACACCATCGGATGCTGTTTTGCTGAACAGCGGGCTAAAAGATTTATGAACTTCTGTCCCGATAAAATGCAGCCATTCCTGCAAACGATAACGCTCCATCGTGCCCGCCTTTGGCGCCAGGCCCGAGTCGGGTTTTTGGTCGGCAATATATTGCAGGATTGCGGCGCCTTCGGTCAGGATGCTGCCATCATCAAGCTTAATGGCAGGCACATAGCCTTTGGGGTTGATCCGCATGAAATCTTCGCCACTGGCAGTTGTTTTGGTGGGGACATTCAATTGGTCAATTTCAAACGGCAACCCTGTTTCGCGCAGCGCAATATGCGAAGCCAGTGAGCACGCGCCGGGAGCGTAATATAGTTTCATGTGAATTCCTTCCTCAAGTGCTTAAAATTGCCCAAGTCCGCGGCTAGTTTACGCCTATACGGTTAACCTGGCTTGGCTCCGTGTATATCAGCCAAGCCGGTGACTTTGGCAATGAGGGCATTACCTATGCCTGCCAAACTCCAAACCCGGCACTCCGCAAGTCAATTCCCACCTCTATTTCTTTGTCGCAAGCCTCTTCATAAGGCATCGGGTTAAATGCTTCATAGAGGTCGGGTAACAACCGCAATCCGTATTGCTTGACGTACCTGTTGGATTGGATGCCGGCCTTGTGTTTGTCGAAGCGTACGTCCGGATCCAATCCCGTCATGCCGACATACACGCACGGCCTGCCCGTGACGTAACCCGGGTTGCATCTTTTGAACTTGCCTTCGTAAAGCACGTCCTTGGATAGCTCGATAACATAGACGTGGTAGTGGTTGCGGCGTGCCATAAATGCCTTCAAATTATTACAAGTGCGGGCGTGGTGTAACCCGCAGTTAATGCGGCGGAAACTCTGCTGTCAATTACTATAAATTCGACGGAAAGAGTTGCCGTTCATCCCGAAATTCGACCGCTCATCCTGCCGGTTTGCAAGCCATCTAAAAGCTCAACCATTCGTCCCATAGGCTTTGACCTTTGCCGGGTCAAGTTCCATTATACGGTCACTTAAAACAAAGCGTTCCGGGGCTGAGGGGTGAAGAAAGTGACAGGGGGCAGCTCCCTTATTAATAGCACAACATGCAGGAGGGATTGAAAATGACCACCACAATTATCGGCATCATCATCACAGCCACAGCTATTGAAATAGACAAGTTTACGCAATACCAACACTTCGGCTTGCCGCTGGTTGCTCTCGTGGGTGTGCTGACGGTTATTGCATCACTTGTGCTGTAGGTTATTCGTTGCGAAACATCACCAACATTACGGAGCATCACTAACATGAAAAAGAATCTTAATGACGATACGCGCTATATGAGAAAGTGGGAAGGCACCCCTGCCGGGAATGAATTGGAGTGGGTGACTATTGTTTCCTTGATCTCGGCAATCTTATTGCTGGGTTATTTCATTTTAGGATCAGTGGTACTCTAACTTGCCGTAAATCTGGTTATACGCGGTTACGCCCGGAGCAACCTGCGCTACAGGCTCAATGGCACTGAGCTGTGATTTTGTTCAAGGCATCTTTCGTCACGGCCTTTTCTGCACTTACGGATATTCTGCACTCTTCGCCTTTCCTGGCGAGGTCATCACACCACTCACTTATTTCCTTGGTTCGCTGCGTCTCCCATTTAGTCATTTCTCGCTCAACGCAATTTTCGGGTGTTTCTCCTTCTTTCCTGATTTTTCCATTTGTTTCTTCCTTGGCCTTTTCATCGGCTTCTTTGCGGCGTTTTTCTTCAGCTTCCTTGAGTTTCTGCTGCTGTTCTTCATCCGCCTTTCGTTTCTGCTCTTCTGCTTGTTTTACTATGCGTGCAGACTGTTCGTCTACGGCTTTCTTATGAGTCCATCTCCAATAACCAAGCCCACCAATAATTATTATTACAAAAACTCCAACTATCGCGTACATGGCGGCTCTTGATTGAAACATGGAAGGCACAGGCTGAGGCGCGGGTGCGGAAGGCGGGGATTGAGATTCTGCAGGAGGTATTTCCGCGGAAGATGTTGCTTGATGAGCAACTTCGGGAATTGGAGGTGCTTCGATAGGTGCAGGAGTTGGAAACTCTGCAAATGAAACTTGGGGTTCGGCAAGAGGAGGTTGTGGTGATAAGGTCGCCGATGTAGCAGTTGGAGGCTGGATATCACCTGGCTCGGCTAATGTCTGATCTTGTTTCGCGCCACAAGAAAGACAGAATCTCGCTATTTCGGGTAGTTCGAACCCGCACTGATGGCACTTCATAAGCTCCTCTTTTCTGATTTGCTAACGTGCTGCGTGTTCTGTTCCCGCAAGCTGCTGATTAAGGCGGGCGAGTTCGTTTTTCGGTATACACCCATCGCACTTTCCCAAAGGCAGTGGCACAAGCATTACGATGCCAGTTTATACCGACCCATGGACTATTTCTATACGGATTTCCGGAAAAGCAAAAAGTTACCCGGAAGAGTGGCCCAAATGCATTTTAACCATATGAAATATGGCTTGAAAATATCTGGCTCCCGACCTGGATTCGATTAGATACCTGCGGATTAAGCTGATCTTCCGAACGGCTTGCCACTGATTGTGCATGCTGGTGTGCCGGCAGTCATTGCTTCCTTGTGCCAGCTTACTGAATGAGTCCGGTATACAAGAAAAATGCATATCCGCCGAGAAGTCCAAAGCCCGCAAAACGGGGAACTCGTCCAAGTGCGGCAATAGACAGGAAATGAATCACTCCGGCGCCCAGAATGACATAGATGCCCATCTGAAAGAAATCGGGAACCTGGATCGTATTAAAAACCGAAAACAGGCCAATACACATTGGAATGCAAATATGACCATCGCCGATTTGGGAGCTCAGAACAATATCCTGTCTGCCAATATGAGAGTAATACAGGGCAAGAAATGCATTAGGCAAAACCATAAGCGCGCCGCTGAGCCAGCCAATTTTTGCGAAACTGAAAAACTGGTTTTCCGTTTTCGATACCCACCCCACGAGATGATCCACGGCAAAATAAATGCAATAGGCGCTTGCAGCGATAATCACCAAATCGATCACTATCGACCAGTGAAATGCTTTATTTTTTCTGATATTGTCTTTTAATATTTCAAATACATGCAATATCTGCCAAAAGAGGAACAGGCCAACTAAAACCAGGCCGTCATAAAAATCCAGTACCCGGTCCTTGGCCAAAGCCCAGAGCGTTCCGGTAAACAAGAACAATGCGATCAAAGTAAATAGCAAATTAAGCCGGTTGATTCGGAAGAATTCTGCATGCTTTTTTACTTTTTGCCTGGAATTACCCTTTTGGGCGACTGTCGCTGAGCCAAAAATCACAGAAAGCCCGAGAATTAACGTCAGGTTGGTGGCATTGTTAACGAGGCAGTTCTCAATTACCAATCCGCCATTGCTGGCCGAGTTGCTCATGACATAGGCGAAAACAAGATTTGCGAATCCCGAACAGTAAGGCATGATGAGCGTACCGAGAACTGTCCCTTCAAAGCCCTTGCTCTCCATTGCATGGAGACGCCAAATCATTACAAAAGTAGCCGCTATAAATATGGCAAGCTGTATTAATGGATGGGCAATATAAGTTTGGATATTATCGATTACGCTTTTCACCGTTGGATAAACAGGAGGGATGGCAACTCAACTTCCTAGCCGGAATTATCCTTACCTATTACACTCCGGTCAATTGCCTGAAAAACGTCAAGGGTGGCTTTGCGGGCACCCATAATGGAATCGGGGAAGGTGAAGATTACCGAACTTATTATTTAGATGTAGCGCGGATATCCGCCACCGGCCTTGCCCCGTTTGCTCTTCATCTCCAGACTTGATGCGTTTCCACGCCAGTTTATGTAAACTACATGCTTTTCAGAAAGCGGGTTCCAATGAAAAATACTTTCACTCTTCTGGCGGATGGTGCTGCCGAACGCATCGTTCGACATTTCCAGGCTAAAGGATTTGCCGGCATATCGGAGGCTCTCATTATTCGGATACGTCTAAGAGATGGCGATCGAACGGAAGTTGATGCAGCATTTGAAGCGGCGGCGGATCAAGAGGAAATGCCCCCAGTACACCAGTATTTCGAAATCCATCCCTTTGGGCATTTCTCGGATTTTCGTAGCTTCACCGAAGCGCGGTCAGCCATCCAATCGGACTTTACCGTAGGTCTTCGCATTGAGGTTCCCAGAGTGTTCTTCGACCCGGCTCCTGTCGTGATTGATGACGCCTTGGCGAGCGGTACTAAATACGACGTGATGATGAAACTTAGGGATAACGTCGATGGGTACGCTTTCGCCATTCTCCTGAATGATCCGGATTCCTCGTTCCTCGATTATCTCGGAACCCATCACGGGAACGACTGGCAAAAGATCATGGGCGAATTCGATACTACGATCATATCCTTAGATACTGAAATTGATCTGCGCTGACCGATACGTTTACAATACCGGTTCACGGATTTTCCAATTCCAATCCACGGACTGCTTATGTAGGCCTGCGGATTTTTAGTATAACGATTCCAAACTTGTCCCAAAAAAGCAAAAAGGCCACCTCAATGAGTGACCTAAATGCTTGATTCTAAACTTGGCTCCCCGACCTGGACTCGAACCAGGGACCTGCGGATTAACAGTCCGTCGCTCTACCGACTGAGCTATCAGGGAATGAAGAGGTGCGCATGATAGTGATTTTGCCTTGCACGGTCAATCTTAAATTTGGCTTTCCATGAAGTGGTTAAAGCGTCTTCTGGCCGGTTTGCTCGCCTTGCTGATGGTGGCGATGGTGGCGGCTTATTTGACCCCGCTGGATACTTATGTGCCGGAGGTGGAGCAAGTTTTGAGCAGCCGGTTGCATGAGCCGGTCGGTATCCGCCATATCCGTATTGCCGTGATGCCATTGCCCCATCTGGAGTTGCAGGATGTGCGTCTGGGCGGGCAGGAGGGGATTGCCGTTCAGTCGGTCGATGTGGCATTGGATTGGCCCGCTTTGCTGGCGGGCAAGGTAGTATTGAGCCGCATCGTGGTGAAGGATGGAACCGCGCATCTTGCGCTGGTGCGCAAACTGGTTGATCTGCTTGCCAACCCTCCCGCTGCAGCACAACGCATGGCGGTGCGTGAGTTGCAGTTGTCCGGGATGAGTTTGCGGACTCCGGAAATGACGTTGGGGCCGGCCGAGGGCAAGCTGGAATTCACGCGGGCGGGGCAACTGGAGCGTGCGTGGTTTGCGATGGACGAGCAAAAGGTAACGGCAACCCTGTTGCCGCTGCCCCCGCAATCGGGCTTGCCGGCTAACGTGCCACAGCAGGCCACGCACTTTGCGGTGCAGGTGCAGGCGCGCGGCTGGACTCCCCCGAAATTTCAACAATTCCCGCAAATGCCGCTGGACGAGTTGCAGATAGAAGGGGTGTTGGGCAAACAGGATTTCGTGGCACAGAAATTTTACGTTACAACGCGCGGCATGCGTATGGCCGGTGCCGGCAAGGTGGAATTCTCGGACGGGTGGCGCGTGCAGGCGACGCTGACGCAAGCCGCTGCGCCGTTGGAGCAGGTGATGGCGTTGCTGGGAGAGCCGCTCGGATTAACCGGTGCGCTGTCGGTGAAGGGGGAGTTAAGCGCCAAGGCAAACACGTTGTCTGCACTGAAAGACAACTTTCGTTTTGCCGGTAACATTCTTGTCACAACGCGCGATATGCGTATGGCTGGTACCGGCAAGGTGGAATTTTCGGACGGCTGGCGCGTGCAGGCGACGCTGACGCAAGCCGTTGCACCGCTGGAGCAGGTGATGGCGCTGCTGGGGAAGCCGCTCGAGTTAACCGGTGCGCTGTCGGTGAAAGGGGAGTTAAGCGGCAAGGCGAGCACGTTGCCCGCACTGAAAGATAATTTCCGTTTTTCCGGTAATATTCTGGTTCGTAATGCTACGGCGCATATCGCTGCCGGTTTTCAGCACCCGCTGGTATTCGAGCAAGTCAGTGCGCGTGTCGTGGCACAGCCGGAAAGCCTGGAGCTGAGTTCGCTGGAGATGAAATTGTATGATGGCAAGCTGTCCGGGACGGCGAGCATAAGCCGCAAGAATATTTTGCTGGTTGCTGAAGTTGCCGCGACCGGGATTGCCATGAAATCCCTGGTGGAGGCGCTTACCAACGAGGTATTGTTCACCGGCAGCATGGACGGTGAGGCAAAACTTTCCATGCGCCTGGATATGTTCGAACAATTCCCAAAGAATCTGCAATTGGCCGGAAACTTCCACTTGCGCGATGGTGTATTGACCAAAGTGGATTTGCTGCAAGCGGCAAGCAATTTAGGCAAGACTGACACCAAGGGGGGCGAAACCCGCTTTGATGATTTGACCGGTTTGCTAAACGTGGATGAGAATGGTTATCATTTCAAAAAATTAAAAATCAAATCCGGTTCGCTGAATGCAGAAGGCAAGGTGGATATCAGCCCCGCATTGCAGATCAGCGGGACACTGGATGCCAACGTCAAGGGAACGGCTGGCTTGGTCAGCATGCCGATGGTGGTTTCGGGCACAATAAATAACCCGATTGTCAGGCCAAGCGGATCTGCAATGGCGGGTGCTGCGATTGGCACGGCCATTCTGGGGCCGGGACTCGGAACGGCGATAGGGGTTAAAGTCGGCGGATTCCTGAACAAGTTGTTCGGCGGGAATGGCGATGGCAAGAATGATGATAAAAACAGCAATAAAGGGGTTGCACCCAAGGTACCCGCTACGGCACCCGCAACGAAGTGATTAACAATAAAAATTAAGCAAGCTATCAGTTAGAATACCGCATGGACAGCAAAACAATTTTTTCCCGAACCAGCAAGGGTGAGGATGAAGCGCGCAGCAAGACTTCACATCTGTCGGGAGACATCAAACGCGCCTTGCTGATGGTGGACGGAACCTCGGCTTTCGGCGAAATCAGCAAGCGTGCCGCCCCCAGCCTGCGCAATGCTCTTGAGGAAATGCTCCAGAACCTGGAAAGGAGCGGCTTCATTCAGGATAAAGCAAAAGCCGGCAATATTCCCAAGATGTCCGTTCCACCAAAGATGGTTGTTCCGCTTAAAAAGCCGGCGGATAACGGTGTCGATGAACTGGATTTCACCACCGCGTTCCGCGCCCCCTCCGCGGATATGCTGGCGGCGGAGGCAAAGAAAGCCGAAACCGCAAAGCTGAAAATGGCGGCTGAAGCCAAGGCGCATGCCGAGGCAGAAGCTAAAGCCCAGCGGGAAGCCGAAGCGGCGAAATTAAAGGCGCAACAGGAAGCGGAAGCTGTGCGGCAGAAGGCCGAACAAGAAGCGGCGCGCGTTCGTGCCGAGCTTGAGGCAGCTAAAGCCAAAGCAGAAACCGAAGCCAAGGCGCGCGCTCTGGCCGAAGCAAAGGCGAAGCAACAAATTGAGGCTGCGCGCATCAAGGCCGAAGCCGAAGCAAAAGCCCGTGCCGAGGCTGAAGCAAGAGCGCGTGCCGAAGCGGAAGCCAAAGCCAGGCGGGAAATCGAGGCGGCAAAATTAAAGGCGCAGCAGGAAGCGGAGGTCGCGCGCCTCAAGGCTGAACAAGAAGCCGCCAAAGCACGCGAAGAAGCCGAGCTGGTCAAACAGAAAGCGCTGGCCGAAGCCAAAATACGTGAAGAAGCCGAACGCCATGCCAGGGAGCAAGCGGAAGCCGCGCGGGTAAAAGCGGAACAAGAGGCCGCGCGAGTGCGAGCCGAACTGGAAGCGGCCAAAGCGAAGGCAGAGGCGGAGGCGAAAACCAGGGAGGAGGCGGAGCGTCGCTCACGGGAAGCAGCAGAGGCCGCGCGGATAAAAGCGGAACAAGAGGCTGCGCAGGCGCGAGCCGAACTGGAAGCAGCCAAAGCAAAGGCCGAGGCGGAGGCGAAAACCAGGGAGGAGGCGGAGCGTCGCTCACGGGAAGCAGCGGAAGCCGCGCGGGCAAACGCGGAGCAAGAGGCTGCACAGGCGCGAGCCGAGCTGGAAGCGGCCAAAGCAAAAGCTGAAGCGGAGGCAAAAGCCAGAGAAGAGATAGAGCGCCGTGCACAGGAAGCAGCAGAAGCGGCTAAATTAAAGGCGCAGCAAGAGGTTGAGGAGGCGCGCATCAAAGCCGAACAGGAAGCTTCCACAGCGCGCAAAGAAGCGGAACTCGCCAAACAAAAAACAGAAACAGAAATCAGGGCGCGCGAAGAAGCGGAACAGCTTGCCAAAGAACAAGCCGAAGCGGTAGCCGGATTGAAGGCGCAGCAGGAACCCGCCACCAAGTCGAGGGCCGAGATGTCTCAGGCTGCGCGCTCTACCAGTGCGACCGTGCTGTTTTTTGATGTGGTTGGCTATACCAAGCAGCCGGTCAATAAACAGATTGAAATCAAGAAACAATTCAACCATCTGGTATCGGATTGTCTGGCGGTGCAGGGGGATGGCGAGCGCATCATCCTGGATACCGGCGACGGTGCGGCTATCGGTTTTATGCAACACCCCGAAGATGCGCTGGAAGTGGCGATGCAGTTCCGCAAGGCTGTCATGGCCAACGGACACCAGGATTATCCCGATTTGAACGTGCGCATCGGCATTCATCTCGGCCCCATCAATGTCGCCAAGGACATGAATGGCCGGAGCAACATGGTCGGTGACGGGATCAACGACGCGCAGCGCGTGATGAGCTTCGCAGGTATCGACCAGATTTATATTTCCCGCTCCTATTACGATTTTGTTTCGCGCCTCAGCGACGAATACGCCAACCTGTTCCAGTATCGCGGTGTGCAAAATGACAAACATGGCCGCGAGCATCCGGTCTATGAATTGGTGGATGCGGCAACCCCTGTTGTGGAAATTGCGCCGCCACAAGCCAGTGAACCTGCTCCCGCGATCAGTTTGGAACCGTTCAGTTTTGTGATGCCGGAGGCCGCAGCGGCTCCACTTGCACCCGAGACGGCGCATGAAAAACCGGAAACAGAGCAGCAGGAGGAAGCGGCGCTGTTTAAAGATATTGTGCAGATGAATTGGGCGGAGGAAGCGAGCAAGCCGGCTGTCGCAGAACAAGTTACGCAGCAGCAGATGCCGTCCGCGCCACCGCCACCGAGCGCGCCGGAAGCCGCTCCGCAACAGAAACCGCCTTCAGCAAGCGCGCCGGAAACAACAGCGCCCCCGGAAGCAACAACGCCGAAAGAAGCGGGCAAGCCTGTCGCACAGGCACGGATGCCTTCTGCGGATGAGGTCGCAAAACTTGCGGAAACCCAGGCCAAGGCTTGGGCAGAAGCCGAGCAACGCGGCGCAGAAACCGCCAAGGCCAAGGCTGATTCCGCTCAGCAGCAACGCCATGCACCATCCGCTGCGAAGAGTATTCCGGTTGAACGGGAAAGGCGCAAGCCGATGCCGTGGGGCAAGCTGGGGGCGGGATTGGTTGTGGTGCTGCTGGCCGCGTTGTTTGCCGTTCCGCCCTTGTTGCCTATGCAGGAACGTGCAACCGGCATCGAACAAATGCTCACCGCCAAGTTGCAACAACCGGTGCATATCGGGCGTATGACGGGGCGTTTGTTGCCTACGCCACGCCTGGAAATGAGCGATGTGTCGGTTGGCGAGACAAAGCAAATTCAGGCGAAGCAGGCGCGGGTGAATTTTGCGCTATCCGCATTATTCTCTTCGAGCAAAACAATTACCGGCATCGAATTGGAAGGTGTGCAGGCCAACGGCGCGGCGTTGCAGCAAGTATCCGCCTGGATGCAGAAAATTGCCGCCGATACCCAGTATCCGGTTGAGCGCATCGAATTGAGCCAAGGCAAGCTGGAAGCGGATGGCGTGCAATTATCCGACATAGGCGGCGAACTGAGTTTCAACCAGTCCGGTAAATTTGCCCAGGCGAAATTACATGCCGATGGCAGCAAGCTTGCACTGGACATTAACGCCACGCCGGAAAATAAAATGGCGGTGTCGGTTACGGTGCGCGGCAGCGCATTGCCGCTGCTGCCGAATTGGGTTTTCGACGAGTTGACCGCAAAGGGTGAACTGACCGGAGACGAGCTGGTGATCACCGATCTGGATGGCCGCCTCATGGGCGGGATGCTGCTCGGCGATGCGCGTATCAGTTGGCGTTCCGGCTGGCGCGCCCAGGGATCCCTGGTGGCTAAAACCATTGCCACGCAGAATATGAGCCGGGCGTTGAGCGGTGATATGGAAGGCAAGGCACGCTTCCAGATGCAGTCGGCAAGTTTATCCAGGCTCACCGAAGCGGCGACGCTGGACGGGAATTTCATCGTCAAAAAGGGAGTCATCAACGGCTTCGACATTGTTGAAACTGCCCGTCAGCGCAGCAGGGAAAACTTGCCGGGCGGGCGCACTCATTTCGATGAATTGAGCGGTGACCTGTCCTTCGCGAATGATGTTTATAACTTCCGGCAATTGAAAATGAATGCCGGTGTATTGAATGCAACGGGCACGCTGGAAATCAACAGGCAGCAACTGTCAGGAAGGGTTGCGGCTGATTTGGCGAAGTTTGCTGGGATGGGGGTAGTTGCGTTGCAGGTCAACGGCACGACCGATAATCCGGTGCTGCGCGCCGCGCGTTAATATTCTTCTGGAACTTGTAGGAGCGGGCCATGCCCGCGATAAAGTGATTCGCGGGCATGGCCCGCTCCTACGAAAATAGCTTCCTGTTTGTGGTTCCGTTAGTTCTCAGCCCAGCGCTTTGGCGATACGCTCCAGCGCCTGCTTGAGGTTATCCATCGACGTGGCAAAAGACAAGCGCATGTAGCCCTCGCTGCCGAAGGCCGAGCCGGGCACTACGGCCACCCCGGCATACTCCAGCAGATATTCGGACAGCGCGATATCGGTTGCCGTCTTGATGATTCCCTTGCCATGCAGCGTTGCGATGGCGCCGCGCGCATCCGGGAAGGCATAGAACGCACCGCCCGCCATGACGCACCGCACGCCGGCAATCTTGTTTAGCTCATTCACCACGAACAGATGCCGCTCGCGGAACGCCTTCAGCATCGGCGTGATGCAGCCTTGGTCGCCGTTCAGCGCGGCTTCCGCCGCTACCTGCGAGATCGAAGTCGGGTTCGAGGTGCTTTGCGACTGCACGTTTTCCATTGCGGTGATGATGTTCTCCGGCCCTGCCGCGTAGCCGATGCGCCAGCCGGTCATCGCGTAAGCTTTCGACACGCCGTTCAGCGTCATGGTGCGCGGATACAGGTCGGGACACGCATTCAGGATGTTGACAAACTTTGCATCGGTCAGCGCGATATGCTCGTACATGTCGTCGGTGGCGATCAGGATGTCCGGATGCTTGCGCAGCACCTCGCCCAGTGCTTTCAATTCCTCAAATGTGTACACCGCGCCGGACGGGTTGCTCGGGCTGTTGATCACCACCATCCGGGTTTTCGGCGTGATCGCGGCGGCGAGTTGCGCGGCGGTCATCCTGAAACCCTGCTCGATGCCCGCCTGCACGATCACCGGCTTGCCTTCTGCGATGATCACGATGTCGGGATAGGATACCCAGTACGGCGCGGGGATGATGACCTCGTCGCCGGGGTTGATGTATGCGAGCGCCAGGTTGAAGAAACTCTGCTTGCCGCCGCAGGAGACCAGAATTTGTTTTGCCGTGTAGTCCAGCCCGTTGTCGCGCTTGAACTTGGCGATGACCGCCGCCTTGAGCGAGGGTGTGCCGCCGACTGCGGTGTATTTGGTGAAGCCCTTGTTGATCGCGCCGATGGCCGCGTCCTTGATGTGCTGCGGCGTGTCGAAATCCGGTTCGCCGGCACCCAGCCCGATGATGTCTTTTCCTTCGGCTTTCAGCTTAGCCGCGCGGGCGGTGACGGCGAGGGTGGGGGAGGGCTTGATGGCCTGTACGCGGGTCGAGAGTTCCACAATATTTCCTTGCTGGTTAAACGTGAGGGCGAATTATACTCTTGGCAAGGAAAGAGTGAATCGGGGTGCAGAGATGTGACGTATCTAATGCGATTAAGATTGCCGCCAGTCGTGAATAGGAACTAAAATCATGTTGCAGTTGACTAACTTGCGCAACAAGCTTTTGGCAATGCAGCAAATTCGAATAACTTCAATCTTGGAGATAACATGAAAAAACTATTAGCAATCGCCTTGTTTCTTTCTGTCAGCGTGAATGCCTATGCCGTGGATGGCGGGGCGGTAGTCGGCGGCGCGGTCGGCGGTGCGGCCGGTGCGGCAATCGGCCATAACATGGGCGGAAAAAATGGCGCGATCCTGGGCGCGGCAATCGGCGGCGCAACCGGCGCGGCGGTTGGCAGCAGCGACACCACGCAAACAGCGCAAGCTCCTGCCAAGACCACGGTCGTACGCACGGCCGAAGCGCGCGACGCGGAAGAGGGAGATAATCGTCACGACAACGGGCGCCATCTTGGCGAGCGCAAGAATAAACACAAGAAACACAAACATGATGAGGACTGATTAACTCGGGAGTCCATCAGCCGTTTTTCAGGTTGACCTGATCTGCAACAAACAAGAGGCACGGCGACGTGCCTTTTGTTTTGGGGAGAGGGGGTTGGGCTACCCGATGCTGGGCATCAATCAGCCCGAACACCGCCTTTTTATGGCGGGCTAGTTTTTTTGTTCCACTCCGGCGGCACCAGCAGCCAGGCAAGCAGCACAAGCATGCCGAATACGGTATAGGCAACCGTAAAGACCCATGGGGCAAAATCGTAGAACAGGATTTCATGCAGCCAGTATTGGATGAAAGAGCCTGCATGGGCACTGCCGCCCGCCGCCTCTCTCGACCGGCTCTCCCACTCGGTAAGCGGGCATACCATGCCAAGCCATGACTCCGCGATGACGAACCCGATTGCCAGAAGGTGGCTCAGCCTGAACCACCAGTTTCTGACCCAACCCCAACGCCAATACCCGCCGGCCAGGATCGCAACCAGACCCGCGACGACGAAGGCCACAAACAAGGCATGCGTGACGAGAATGAGATCGGCAAGGAGCAGATGCATATCCGTTAAGTTGACCCGGCTATTGATGTTTCCATCATACGGGACAAACGATACGTGACAAACACTCATGGTGTTCCGCCCAAGCCGCGCTACAATAATAAAAATTCACCCGTATCGCAAAAGGAATATTCCGTGAAAGCCCGCATCGCCGCCGTGCAGTACATGCTCCGCACCATCAACGACTGGGATGGCTTCGAAAACCAGGTGCGGCTCACCATCAAGGCGGCCGCGAAAGAGCAGCCGCATTTCGTCCTGCTGCCGGAAAACTTCACCAACCAGCTGCTGTCCTTCATGGGCGCGGACAGCGACATCAGGGCCGCTGTGCGGCGCCTGCACGACTTCACGCCGCGCTATATCGACCTCATGGCCGAGATGGCCAGGGAATACCGCTTTTATCTGATCGCTGGCAGCCATCTCAACCTGCGCGACGGCCTGCTCTACAACAGCGCTTTCCTGTTCTCGCCGCAGGGCGAGATGTTCATGCAGGACAAGATTCACCGTACCCGGATGGAGCGTGAAAGGTGGGATACGGCGGGGGGCGACAAACTGCATCTGTTCCAGACCGATTATGGTGCCATTGCCATCCTGATCTGCTACGACATAGAATTTCCCGAGCTGGCGCGGCAGGTATGCGAGGCGGGCGCGGACATCATCTTCGTCCCGTCGTTCACCGGCGACCGCCAGGGCAACTTGCGCGTGCGCTACTGCGCCCAGGCGCGCACCGTCGAGAACCAGGTCTACGTCGCGATGACCGGCACCGTGGGCAGCCTGCCGGTGGAAGGGCTGGGCATGCAGTACGGCCAGGCGAGCATCATGACGCCCTCCGACTTTTCTTTTCCGCGCGACGGCATCGCGGCGGAAGGCGTGATCAATACCGAACAAATAGTGGTCGCCGATGTCGATCTCGATGTGCTGGCTCGGAACCGGCGCAACGGCAGCACCATTCCGCTGCGCGACAAACGCCCCGAGGTGTACCGCAATCCGGTGGAAATCGTCTCCGCCCTCAGCGGCTCTCACTAGGCTTTAGCCATATGTGGATACAAAAAGAAATACGCCTAAGGCCCAGACCTCGGGGCTTTCACCTGATCACAGAAGAGCTGCTGAGCGACCTGCCCGAACTGCGTGGTTTCAGGATCGGCATGATGAATGTATTTATCCTGCACACCTCCGCAGCATTAACCATCAACGAAAATGCTGATCCCACGGTGCGCCAGGATTTTGAGAGCTACTTCAACCGCACCGTGCCAGAAGACGAACCTTGGTACGAACATCAGGATGAAGGCACTGACGACCTGCCCGCACACCTGAAATCCAGCCTGCTCGGCGGCAGCCTGAACATCCCGATTGCCGATGGCCAGCCAAGGCTGGGCACCTGGCAGGGAATCTACCTGTGCGAACACCGCAACCATGGCGGTAATCGGCGGGTCGTCGTGACGATACAGGGCGAGTAGCTGGAAGGTATTGCGAAGCTGACCCCGTTAGTTCGCTGAACCTGTCGGGCATTTGATGCTGGCTGTTGCTTGAAGGTTGGCGGGTTTGCGGGAAAAAATAATGCGATGCTGACCCCGTTAGTTCACCGCGCTGATTTATGGTACTAATGGGGTCAGCATCGCAACAATCTCAAGCTGCCCGTTTATGCAGTGCAAGGGATACCGACTCGGACACTTCCATCGGCATGAAAAGCTTTTCTGGATATACATAATCCTCGCCATCTTCATCCACAATGCGGATGCAGTGCATGGCTTCGGCTTTTGGGTCTGGCAACCGTTCGTAAAGTTTGCGTACTTCCAGCGATGCTGCATATCCATCGTTGCTCAGGCAGATGACATATTTTTCCATGTTGCACCTCAAATAAATTCTTTAATTTTCATTTCCATTTTACCGATGCCGTGCGCCTCATACCAGTGAACCTCGGCGCGTGCGCTGGCTCCGTCCTCAAAAACTACCGTAGCGAATCCTTTTTTCTTCTTCCAGTTGCCAATACCATAAGCTCTTTGTAACCGGCTAAGGCAACGAATGCTCGAACCTTGTGCGATGGTCTCAACACCAGATATTTCGCCATTTATTTTGAAAGACATAACTCGGTTAGCTTTGTTACAGTGCACGTATTCTCCGCCAAGCCTCCCCGTTTAGCAAACGCCCCATTCCCCGTACAATACGCCCTTCACCATGAACATCATCACCTTCCCCAACAGCCCCTACCGCCTGCACCAGCCGTTCGAACCGGCGGGCGACCAGCCGACGGCCATCGCGCAACTGGTGGAGGGCATCGGGGACGGTTTGTCGTTCCAGACGCTGCTCGGCGTGACCGGCTCCGGCAAGACGTTCACGATGGCGAACGTGATCGCGCGCACCGGGCGACCGGCCATCGTGATGGCGCCGAACAAGACGCTGGCGGCGCAGTTGTATTCCGAGTTGCGTGATTTCTTTCCGGAAAACGCGGTCGAATATTTCGTCTCCTACTACGACTACTACCAGCCCGAGGCCTATGTGCCGTCGCGCGACGTGTATATCGAGAAGGATTCCAGCATCAACGAGCAGATCGAGCAGATGCGCCTGTCGGCGACCAAGGCGCTGCTGGAGCGCGAGGACTCGATCATCGTCGCGACGGTGTCGGCGATCTACGGCATCGGCGACCCGGTCGATTACCACGGCATGATCCTGCACTTGCGCCACAACGAGAAGATGGCGCAGCGCGACGTAATCAAGCGCCTGGTCGAGATGCAGTACGAGCGCAACGACATCGATTTTTCGCGCGGCAAGTTCCGCGTGCGCGGCGACGTGATCGACATCTTCCCGGCGGAAAGCAGCGAACATGCGTTGCGCCTGACGCTGTTCGACGACGAGGTGGAAACGCTGGCGCTGTTCGACCCGCTCACCGGGCATATCCTGCAGAAGGTGCCGCGCTACACCGTTTATCCGTCCAGCCATTACGTTACACCGCGCGCCACGGTGCTGGCCGCGCTGGAGACCATCAAGGTCGAGCTGGCCGAGCGCATCGTGTTCTACCAGCGCGAGAACAAGCTGGTCGAGGCGCAGCGCATCGAGCAGCGCACCCGCCACGACCTGGAGATGCTCAACGAGATTGGCTTCTGCAAGGGCATCGAGAATTATTCGCGCCATCTGTCTGGACGCCCGGCCGGCGCCCCGCCGCCGACGCTGCTGGATTACCTGCCACCGAACGCGCTGATGTTCATCGACGAGAGCCACGTCACCATCCCGCAGATCGGCGGCATGTACAAGGGCGACCGCGCGCGCAAGGAGAACCTGGTCAACTACGGTTTCCGCCTGCCGTCCGCGATGGACAACCGCCCGCTGCGTTTCGACGAATTCGAGAAGGTGATGCGCCAGTCGGTGTTCATTTCTGCGACGCCATCCACATACGAGGCCGAGCACGCCGGGCAGGTGGTGGAGCAGGTGGTGCGCCCGACCGGGCTGATCGATCCGCAGATCGAGGTGCGCCCCGCCACGCACCAGGTGGATGACCTGATGTCCGAGGTCAGGCTGCGCGTGGAGCAGGGCGAGCGCGTGCTGGTGACCACGCTGACCAAGCGCATGGCGGAAGATCTGACCGATTATTTTTCCGAGCACGGCATCAAAGTGCGCTACCTGCACTCGGACATCGAGACCGTCGAGCGCGTCGAGATCATCCGCGACCTGCGCCTCGGCATGTTCGACGTGCTGGTCGGCATCAACCTGCTGCGCGAGGGGCTGGATATTCCCGAGGTGTCGCTGGTCGCGATCCTCGATGCCGACAAGGAAGGCTTCCTGCGCTCCGAGCGTTCGCTGATCCAGACCATCGGCCGCGCCGCGCGCCACCTCAACGGCAAAGCGATCCTGTATGCCGACCGGATCACCGACTCGATGAAGCGCGCGATCGACGAAACCGAGCGTCGCCGCACCAAACAGGTCGCGTACAACTTTGCGCACAACATCACGCCAATAGGGGTGCAGAAGCGCATCAAGGACATCATCGAAGGCATGTACGAGCCGGAGGAAGCACGCAGCCAGCTCAAGGCGGCGCAGACCCAGGCCAAGTATCTGGCGATGAGCGAAAAGGATGTGTCGAAAGAGATCAAACGGCTGGAAAAGGACATGCTGCAAGCCGCGAAGAATCTGGAGTTCGAGAAGGCCGCGCAATTGCGCGACCAGTTGAAGAGGTTGCGCGAGAGCGTGTTTATTTCGCCGTTGTGAGATTTTATGTAGGAGCGGGGCGTGCCAGTCCTGAGCCTGTCGAAGCGGCTCGCGAACAAAAAGACAATCGCGGGCATGGCCCGCTCCTACAAAAACATGAGGATGCCTCTGACTATTATGGTGGTGGATAAAAACAATCTTTGGCAACACAAGCCCGGCCATGCCGCTTTGCGCAAAGGCCGTGCATCTGTGGCGAATGGAGTTTATCTGATTACAGCCACAACGATTGAACGCGCCAGAATATTTGAGAACTTTCATGCAGCTTGCGCAGCATCTCGGTGTTTTGAGAACAGGGCTGTACTGGGAGATGCGACCATGCTCGCCTGGGTGTTAATGACTGACCATGCGCATTGGTTGATCGAGTTGGGGGAGCATGATGCGCTGAGTTCGGTGGTTAATCGAATCAAATCCGCTAGTGCGCGGCATATGAACGTGGCGCTGATGAGAAATGGGGCTTTGTGGTCAAAGGGGTTTCACGACCATGCCTTGCGGGCTGAGGATGATTTGCCGGACACCGCACGTTATGTGGTGGCTAATCCACTTCGTGCCGGACTGGTAAATAGTCTCGGTGATTACCCATTTTGGAATGCTGCATGGCTTTGATGTGCTGTTGTAGGAGCGGGCCATGCCCGCGATTGTTTCCTGTTCGCGGGCATGGCCCGCTCCTACAGCGTCACATTCTGCGAGTGATGCGGCTGTTGCAGGTAATGTTCCGATTGCATCTCGATCAGGCGGCTGGCGGTGCGGGAGAAGTCGCCGGATGTCATGCCTTCGGTGTAAATATCTTCCGGTGCGGCTGCCGATGTTGCCACCAGCCTGACGTTGTTGTCGTAAAGCACATCCACCAGCCAGGTCAGACGCCGCGCCTCGGCGGCATGTTCGGCGGTCATTTGCGGGATGTGCGATAAAAATACCGTAGGGTAGCGGTGCGCGATCTCCAGGTAATCTTCCTGTGCATGCGCGCCGCAGCACAGCTCCTTGAAATCAAACCACACCACGGTGCGCGCGGCTTTTTTCACCGGGATTTGACGTCCGAGAATTTCGACATGATGCACGTTGCGTTGCATCCCCGCGGCTATCTTTTCGAACAAGGTGTTCAGGCGCGCTTCGCCTTCGGCACCCACGATGAACATCGGTTCGCGGGCCACCGCACGCAGGCGGTAATCGTTGCCGCCGTCCACGTTCAGTATCTTCAGGTTGCGCTTGAGCAGGGCGATGGCGGGCAGAAAGTTTTGCCGCTGCAAACCATGCGGATACAGGCCGTCGGGCGGATAGTTGGAGGTGGTCAGCAGCACCACGCCGCGTTCCAGCATCGCCCCCACCAGCCGCCCCAGGATCATCGCGTCGGCGATATCGTCGACATGGAATTCGTCGAGGCACAGCACGCGGTAATGGTTGGCGATGATGTCGGCCAGCGCGATCAGCGGGTCTTTTTTATCGGCCAGCAGTTTCATCTCGTGATGAACCTCGGCCATGAAGTTGTGGAAGTGGATGCGGCGTTTGCGGCGGTACGGCAGACATTCGTAAAACGCATCCATCAGGAAGGTCTTGCCGCGTCCGACGCCGCCCCACAGGTACAGGCCGTGCGGCACATCCGGGCTGCGCAGGCTGCGCCCCAGAAAGCGGTTGCGCTTCGCCTTGAATTCCATCAGCTGATGCCACAGCGCATCCAGCTCGTTGATCGCGGCGGCCTGTGCCGCGTCATAAACAAAATCCGGCAGTTCGCTGTGCGCCTGATACCAGGCCTTGGGGCTCATGCTGCCGTCAGCGGGAATGGCGATGGTGTGTTGGGACATGATCAGTTTATTTTTTACAAATAAATCGTTTTTTGTTTTTGTAGGAGCGGGCCATGCCCGCGATGGTTTTTTGTTCGCGGGCCGCTTCGACAGGCTCGGGACTGGCACGCCCGCTCCTACAGGTTGTCGGGTGTTTATACATCAAATTGCAGACTGGCCAGTCGCGCGTAAAGCCCGCTCTGTTTGCGCAGGTCGGCAGGCGTGCCGGTTTCGACGATGTGCCCGTGTTCCAGCACCACGATGCGGTGCACTTTCTGCACGGTGGCCAGCCGGTGCGCGATGATGAGCGTGGTGCGCCCCTGCATCGCGGCGTTTAGACCCTGCTGCACCAGAATTTCGGATTCCGCATCCAGCGCGCTGGTGGCTTCATCCAGCAGCAGCAGCGGCGCATTTTTCAGAATCGCCCGCGCGATGGCAATGCGCTGGCGCTGCCCGCCGGACAAGCGGGTGCCGCGTTCGCCGAGGAAGGTCTGGTAGCCTTGCGGGAGGCGGTTGATGAACTCTTCCACCTGCGCCGCTCTGGCGGCGGCCATGACCTCCGCGTCGCTCGCGGCGGGGCGACCGTAACGGATATTCTCCAGCGCATTGGCCGAGAAGATCACCGGGTCTTGCGGCACGATGGCGATCTTGTCGCGCAGGTCATGCAATGAAAGCTGGCGGATATCCTGCCCGTTGAGGCGGATGCAGCCATCTTCCACATCGTAAAAGCGCAGCAGTAATTGGAACAGGGTGGTCTTGCCCGCGCCGGAAGGGCCGACCAGTGCGACATTTTCGCCGGGGGCGATGTCGAGCGTGATGTCATCCAGCGCGGCCGTTTGCGGGCGTGCCGGATAGCGGAAGGTGACATGTTCGAAGCGGAGCGCCGCTTGTTCCGGCTGCGGCAGCGTTTGCGGTGCGGCAGTTTCGGCGATGGCGGTTCTTGCATGCAGCAGTTCCAGCAGGCGCTCGGTCGCTCCCGCCGCGCGCATCACGTCGCCCCACACTTCCGCCATGGTGCCCACGCCGCCTGCCACCAGCGCCGCATAAAGGACGAACGAAGCCAGTTGTCCGCCGGTCATGTTGCCCGCATGCACCTGGTTCGCGCCGATCCATAGCACGAAAATGATGGTGCCCATCACCGCGGTGATGATCAGCGCCGTCAGCGCCGAGCGCACGCGGGTGCGCCGGATCGCGGTGACGAAGCTCGTTTCCGCGCGGTCGGCAAAACGCATGGTCTCGCGCTGTTCCTGCGTATAGGCTTGCACCGTCGGCACGGCGTTGAGTATCTCGCCGGCCAGCGCCGATGCATCGGCGATCTTGTCCTGCGATTCGCGCGAAAGTTTTTTTACCTGACGGCCGATGACGATGATCGGCAGTATCAGCAACGCCATCAGGCCGAGGTTCAGCGAGAACAGATAAAAACTGGTTACCGCCAGCATCACCATGCCGCCGATAAACTGGAACAGGCTGCGCAGACCCATCGAGATCGAGCTGCCGATCACGGTCTGGATCAGCGTGGTGTCGCCGGTCAGGCGCGACAGCACTTCGCCGGTTTGCAGGGTCTCGAAGAACTGCGGCGACTGCACCAGCATGCGCGCGTATACCGCGCTGCGCAAATCCGCCGTGACCCGCTCGCCCACCCACGACACGGTGTAATAGCGCGCCGCCACGGTCACCGCCCACAGCGTTGCCAGCCCGAACAGCAACAGGAAATGGCTGTTCAGCGTGGATGTGCCAAGCAGTCCGACACCGGTGTTTTCACGTTGCCCGAAACCAAAATCGATCAGGTCGCGGAACGCCAGCGGCACCAGCAGCATGGTGGCGGAGCCAAGAAACAGCAGCACGAACGCCAGCGCAACCCGGCTACGGTAGGGGCGCAGGAAAGGCCAAAGGCCGCGCAGGGGAGACAGGCGCCGCGTGACGGCAGGGCTGGTTGAATCTGAGAGAGTCATCGTTTTGTTGTGGCTGAAGGAGGCGCGCGCTATTTTCCCATTTCTTGCCGGTTAACGTTGCGGCAATTTTTAACGCAGCTTTTTAGACACAACTGACACAACACAGTAAGATAAGCGCGATGAAAAACAATGTCTCGGTACTCTTTATTTGCATGGGCAACATCTGCCGCTCACCCACGGCGGAGGCGGTGTTCCGCCACTATGTCGAGAATGCCGGCTTGGCCGGGCAGATACTGATCGACTCGGCGGGGACGCATGATTACCATATCGGTGACACGCCGGATTTGCGCGCGCAGCGGGCGGCGCAGCAGCGCGGCTATGACATGAACGGTTTGCGCGGGCGCCAGGTGGAGGAGGGTGACTTCCGCCGTTTCGATTATGTGCTGGCGATGGACCGATCCAACCTCGCGATTTTGCAGCGTCTTGCCCCGTCGGCCAGCGATGCGCAGGTGCGGCTGTTTCTCGAATACGCGCGGCATCATGCCGAGCGCGAAGTCCCCGACCCCTATTACGGCGGCGTGGATGGCTTCGAGCGTGTGCTGGATATGGTGGAAGACGCGGCGGAAGGATTGTTGCAGCATATCCGCCAAAGGCATTTCAACGCCGGTTAAACGGTTGAAACACTATTGGGGGCAGGGCAGAATACAAACCGCAGGCACTTTTTAGTTTCATCAGGAGGCTCAAATGGAACATCGCAATAGAAGTGATGATATGAAAATATTTACCGCATTGACTTGCCTGTTCATCGGCTTCTTTTTTATCTGGAGCATCGCGGCGGATATTACCGATATTTATGAGTTGCGTCTGGACACGGAAACCTGCAACCGCGTGAAGACATACGGGTTGACGCCGTCTGCCGATTGCACCATTGCCGCCCCGTTCAGACCGCTCGGGCTTATGCCGGGCGGCAGGCTGATACTGCCGGACGGCAGCGATATTCAAATTGCGCCGGTTGCGGCAGAACTGACCAACAAGAGCCTGGCATGGACCGGTTCGATGAAGGCTAAATTAGTGGTCGCCTTGCTGTTCTGGGCGGCCACGCTGGGGTTCCTGTTAAGCGCCTTCCGCAACGATAAATGATCTTGGGGGAAATGGTTTTTAGTTAGAAGCTCAGACAGCAAAAAGCCGCGCGATTTTCATCGCGCGGCTTTTGTTTTTACCCGGTTGAAACTACGCTTGCGGGCGCTGCGTTTCTATTTGCACCAGCGGTTCATTCTCCACATACACCTCACGCTGGCGCGCACGGCGGCGTGTTGCCGGTTGTGCCGCGTTGTCGGCAGGTATATTTGCCAAGGTGTTGAACTTGCCCGGATCGGTTTCGATTTGAACCAGGCCTTCGCCGCTGCTTGATGCTGGTGGAGCCTTATTTACTACTGCCGCTGCCACGCTTTGCTGCGGGGCTGCCGGTGTCACTTGCTGCATCGCAGCCTCCGGTATTGCTTGCTGCATGGCGGCTTCCGGTATCACCTGCTGTACTGCGGTTGCTGGCTTCGCGATGTATTCGGTCGGATAAACAAATCCTTCCGGCAGGGCAATATATTCGGTCGGTTTTACGCTGGCCGGCGCAGTGCCAGCCTGTTCGACGGGCTGCTTCACAATATCTGCTTCGTCATGCGTAGCCAATGCTTCGGTGCCCGGTGTGACATTGTCGCGACGTTGGCGTTCGCGTTGGCCACCACGGCGGCCGCGACGGCGTGCACCTTCGCGTGCGCCGCCTTCTTCGGTTTGCTCCGCAGCAGGTGCGGCGACATGAGTTTCCAGCACCGGTTTTTCTTCGGCGACACGCGGCGGGCGCGGTGGGCGCGGCTGGCGTGGCTCACCCTGTGGGCGCGGTTCGCGTTCGCCCTGCTGGCGCGGCTCTTGAGATTTTGCTGCCGCTTCGGTTTGCGCCGGTTTATTGCGCGGTTCGTTGCGGTCTCGGCCACTGCCGCCTTCGCTACGTTCGGGCCGTTCGCCACGCGCACCGCGCTCACGACGCTTGCCGCCTTCACCCCGTTCGCTGCGCTCACCGCGTTCACGCTGCGGGCTGCTGCGGGGTTTGCCGGTCGCCGGTTTGGCTTTCGGTTGCTCTTCAGCACCCAGAGTCTTGAACCAGCCGAAGAGCTTGCCGAGAATCGAAGGCTTGGATTCCTCAGCCTTCATCGGTGCGGGTTGTGCCGGAGTGACGCCCTGCACCACGGCTTGCGCGCGGGTGGCTTTTTGCTGCTCCTGCGCTGCGGTCAGCGGTTTTTCTTCTACCGGTTTTTCTACCAGTTTGTAGCTGGCCTGCAACACGTCGCCGGTCATGTCATCCTGGCGCAGGCGGCTGATGCTGTAGTTGGGTGTTTCCAGATACGGGTTGGGTATCAGCGTGATGCCTACTCTCAGGCGCGATTCGATGCGATGGATGTCGGAACGTTTTTCGTTGAGCAGGAAAGTGGCGACATCCACCGGTACTTGCACGTGGATTGCCATGCTGCTTTCCTTCATCGCCTCTTCCTGGATGATGCGCAGGATGTGCAGGGCGGAAGACTCCGTGCCGCGGATGTGGCCGATGCCGCTGCAACGCGGGCAGGCGATGTAGTTGCTCTCGCCCAGACTGGGCGCCAAACGCTGGCGCGACAGTTCCAGCAGGCCGAAGCGCGAAATCTTGGCGGTCTGCACACGGGCACGGTCGTAGTGCAACGAGTCGCGTAAACGGTTCTCCACGTCGCGCTGGTTGCGGCTGCTTTCCATGTCGATGAAGTCGATCACGATCAGTCCGCCCAAGTCGCGCAGGCGCAACTGGCGGGCAATTTCTTCCGCCGCTTCGAGGTTGGTATTGAAAGCGGTGGCTTCGATGTCCGAGCCTTTGGTGGAGCGCGCCGAGTTGATGTCGATGGAGGTCAGCGCTTCGGTATGGTCGATCACGATCGCGCCGCCGGATGGCAGGCGCACTTCGCGCGCATGGGCGGATTCGATCTGGTGTTCGATCTGGAAACGCGAAAACAGCGGCACATCGTCCACGTAGCGCTTGATGCGATCCACGTTGTTCGGCATCACCGTGCTCATGAACGCCAGGGCTTGCTGGTAGACATCTTCGGTGTCGATCAGGATTTCGCCGATCTCCGGATTGAAGTAGTCGCGGATGGCGCGCACCACCAGGCTGCTTTCCAGATAGATCAGCGACGGGGCTTTTTCGGATTTCGCCGCGCCTTCAATCGCATCCCACAATTGCTTGAGGTAGTCGAGATCCCATTGCAGCTCTTCCTCGTTACGCCCGATACCGGCGGTGCGCGCGATGATGCTCATGCCGTGCGGCACTTCCACATGCGACAGCACTTCGCGCAATTCGTCGCGCTCTTCGCCCTCGATACGGCGCGATACGCCGCCGCCGCTCGGGTTGTTCGGCATCAGCACGATGTAACGTCCGGCCAGGCTGATGTAGGTGGTCAGCGCCGCGCCCTTGTTGCCGCGCTCGTCTTTTTCCACCTGCACCAGCAATTCCTGGCCTTCGCGCAAGGCTTCCTTGATCGAGGGGCGACTGCCGCTGCCGGAAAGATAATATTGGGGAGCTACTTCCTTGAACGGCAGGAAACCGTGCCGGTTGCCGCCGTATTCGACGAAACAGGCTTCGAGGCTGGGCTCGAGACGGGTGATAACTGCCTTGTAGATGTTGCTCTTGCGTTGTTCCTTACCGGCGGTTTCAATGTCGAGGTCGATGAGTTTTTGACCGTCAACAATGGCGACGCGAAGTTCTTCCGGCTGCGTCGCATTAAATAGCATGCGTTTCATTTATGTTGCCTTCCCGCGCTCTGACACGGGCGAGACCAAGCTACACGCGGTTAGGCGTGCCAGATGAATATACTGGGGAGCAATCGTGCAAACAGATGTAGTTTGTGCAAACGGTTGGTCAAATCAGTTCTCTATTCTCTATCAGTAGCTTGTCTAAAAATCATTCTTTGGAACATCTGCATCAGTGGTTGCTGTTGTTGCTGTATCACACTGTATCCGTTTTGCCGGCTGTTGCAGAAGCTCCTTGGGGTGTGGGGCAGCAATGGCTGCCTCACTAAAAATCCACAGGTGCTTTGAGCGCATAAATCAATTACTATCGCTGCTGGTTCCGGTGAGCGATATTAACCGGGCTGCGGCTGGAAGGGTGGCGGCGTATTGCGCCGTCGCTTGCGCCAGAATTTTTCCTGGCGGCCAGTTTTCCTGGCGAGGGGACTAGAATTACATCCCAAACTTACCCAATTCCAAAACGCGCGAGTGACTAAGTATAAGCAAAATGAATGGTTTAAGCAAAGATTCTGTGAATTTTGTCGAAATCGACGAAAGCGGGGAAGCACAGCGTATCGACAATTTTCTGCTCCGGCTTTTGAAAGGGGTGCCGAAAAGCCATATTTACCGGATATTGCGCGGTGGCGAAGTGCGGGTAAACAAGAAACGCGTCGATCAAACCTACCGCCTGAAGCTGGGCGACCTGCTGCGCATTCCGCCGATCCGCGTGGCGGAAAAACATGAGCCGGAACAGGCGCATATCCCGGCGGTGGAATTTCCGATCATCTACGAGGACGACGCGCTGGTGGTGGTGAACAAGCCCTCCGGCGTGGCGGTGCATGGCGGCAGCGGGGTCAGTTTCGGCGTCATCGAACAAATGCGCCATGCGCGCCCGCAGGCCAAATTCCTGGAACTGGTGCATAGACTCGACCGCGAGACCTCCGGCGTGCTGCTGCTGGCGAAAAAGCGTTCCGCTCTGACCGCGATGCACGAGATCATGCGCGAGGGCAACAGCGAAAAGCACTACTTCGCGCTGGTGCTGGGGCAATGGAAAAACGCCCGCCAGCACGTCAAACTGCCGCTGCACAAGTTCGACACCCCGCAGGGCGAGAAGCGCGTAATGGTCAGGGAAGACGGGCAGGCCTCGCACACCATCTTCACGCTGCAAAAAAGCTGGGCGCCACAAAATGACCAGCCTGGATTCAGTTTATTGGATGCGCACCTCAAGACCGGGCGCACCCACCAGATCCGCGTGCATCTGTCGCATCTCGGCTTCCCGATCGCCGGAGACGACAAATACGGCGACTTCGCGAAGAATAAAGCGTTGATGAAACAGGGGCTGAAGCGCATGTTTCTGCATGCGCACAGCATCGCGTTTGCGCACCCATTGACGGGGGAGGCGATGCATCTGGTTGCGCCGCTACCGAAGGAGTTGGAGAGTTTTATCGCGAAACTGGATGCCGCGGTTAACCCTTAACTCGTAGGATGGGTTGAGCGCAGCGATACCCATCACTATTACGCACACATGACAAATTATCGCCGCAGCAATATTGCCGGAGCCAGCTATTTCTTCACGGTCAATCTCGCCGACCGTTCGCAAACCCTGCTGACCGGTCACATCGACTTGTTATGCGGCGCTTTTGAATATACCCGTGTGCGCCACCCTTTTACCGTGGATGCCATTGCGGTGTTGCCGGAGCACCTGCACACCATCTGGACATTGCCTGACGGGGACAACGATTTCGCACTACGCTGGAGGCTAATCAAAACGGTCTTCTTGCGCGGCTTGCCGCATGGCGAACATCGCTCCGACAGTCGACAACGCAAAGGCGAGCGTGGCATTTGGCAGCGGCGCTATTGGGAGCACCTCATCCGCGACGAGATGGATTTTTCGCGGCATGTCGATTACATCCATATCAATCCGGTCAAGCACGGCTTGGTGTTGCGCGTGGCAGAATGGCCGCATTCGTCATTTCATCGTTATGTGCAAGCCGGTATTTTGTCGAAGGATTGGGCGGGGGATGCGGGTGTGAAATTGGATTATGGGGAGAGAGCAGGCGTGTTTGATTGATGGGTATCGCTACGCTCAACCCATCCTTGTATCTTTCTCTCTGTGGTGGTTAGCTATCACCACACGAAGCAGAGGAAGCTTGAGCCCATCCTTAAGGCTCGACCTTGTTGCGTAGATCAAGCCCT